>NZ_KB889569.1 GCF_000372745.1 Embleya scabrispora DSM 41855
GGCATCCCGGTCTACTTCTGCAACCCGGGGAGTCCTTGGCAACGAGGCTCCAACGAGAACACCAACGGCCTGCTCCGGCAGTACTTCCCCAAGGGGACCGACCTGTCCGCCCACACCCGGGAACACCTCGACGCCGTCGCCGCCGAACTCAACGGCCGACCACGCAAAACGCTCGACTGGGCAACCCCAGCCGAGCGCCTGCATAAACTACTCGCGGCCTGAAAAACCAACCACGTGTTGCGACGACCCCTGGAATCTGCCCGGGCGGCTCGGGGCTTTCGGAAGTTTGGTCCTCCGCGTGGTCCGCCCGGATTCCTACTGGCGGGCACGCTGAAGGCACTGCCGACTATGACACATCACGGCGGCGGGGTCAAACTTTTGTTCGATCGTGCCGTCCGGGTCAGGCTCCGCGCAGGTGTGCCGTCTCGTTGAACACCCGCAGCGACGCGTTGCCGTCCGACCACCACTGGACCGCGCTGATCGCCGCCGCCGACAGTTCCATCCGGAACATCGACTCCGGCGGCGCGCCGAGCGCGATCCGCACGAGCGTCTTGATCGGCGTCACGTGGGTGACCACCAGGACGGTCTTGCCGGGGTGTCGCGCGATGGTCTTGTCCCGGGCCACCTCGACCCGACGGGCCACCTCGGTGAAGCTCTCGCCGCCGGGCGGCGCCGCGTCCGCGGAGGTCAGCCACGCGTCCAGGGCGTCCGGGGTCTGCTCGCGCGCCTCGGCGAAGGTCAGCCCCTCCCAGGCGCCGAAGTCGGTCTCGCGGAAGCCGGGTTCCTCGCGCACCTTGAGGCCGAGCCGTTGCGCGACCGCCTCCGCGGTCTGCCGGCAGCGGCCCAGCGGCGAGGACACGATCGCCTCGATCGTGTTGCGCTCGGCGAACGCCTCGGCCGCCCGCGCGGCCTGCCATCGGCCACGCTCGGACAGGTCCGGGTCGGCGCCGGTGCCGGAGAAGCGCTTTTGCGGGGTGAGCACCGTCTCGCCGTGCCGCAGCAGGACCAGTGTGGTCGGGCGACCCAGGTCCGGGCCCCAGCCGGGGGCGGTCGGGCGGACCTTGGTGGTGACCGGCTCCTGCGCGACCGCCTCCGCGGCCTTGGGGGTCGCGAACGCGGTGGACTCCTGCGGGGTCCACGACCGGCCCTTGGCCGCCGCGTCCATCGCCTCGTTGGCCAGCCGGTCGGCGTGCTTGTTCTGCTCGCGCGGGATCCAGGTGTAGGTGACCTGCCCGGGCGGATGGATGCCCCGGGCCTTGGTCGCCAGGTCGCGCATGTCGGCGTGCTTGATCTTCCAGCGCCCCGACATCTGCTCGACCACGAGCTTGGAGTCGGCCCGCACCTCGACGGTCGCGCTCGGGTCGATCGTGTGCGCCGCGGTCAGGCCCGCGATCAGGCCGCGGTACTCGGCCACGTTGTTGGTGGCCACACCGATCGCCTCGGCCACCTCGTGCAGCACCTCGCCGGTCTCGGCGTCGCGCACCAGTGCACCGTAGGCCGCCGGGCCCGGGTTGCCCCGGGAGCCGCCGTCGGCCTCGACGACGAGCCTCACAGGCCCGACTCTGCCGTGCGGACGAGGATGCGCCGGCAGTTCTCGCAGCGCACGATCGCGTCCGGCGCGGCCGCGCGGATCGCGCCGAGGTCGGTGATCCCCAGCTCCAGCCGGCAACCCTCGCAACGACGCTGGAACAGCGGCGCCACGGCCACGCCGTGCGACTGCTCGCGGATCTTCTCGTACAGCTTGATCAGGTCGGCCGGGACCGCCGCGGCGATCACCGCGCGCTGCTTGGTGGTGGCGGCCACCTCGGTGTCGATCTCCGCCTCGGCGGCGGCCCGCCGGGACTCGGCGGCGTCGCGCGCGCTCTGCGCCTCGTCCCGCTCGGCGACCAGCTTGGTCAGCCGGCCCTGGATGTCCTCGCGGCGTTCCATCACCTCCAGGACGACCTCTTCGAGGTCACCCTGGCGCTTGGCGAGCGAGGCCACCTCGCGCTGGAGGTTCTCCAGGTCCTTGGGCGAGGTGACGTGGCCCGAGTCCAGGCGCTGCTGGTCGCGTTCGGCGCGCTTGCGGACCTGGTCGACGTCCTGTTCGGCCTTGGTCTGGTCGCGAGCCGCGTCGCTCTCCTCGGTCTCGCCCGCGACCACCAGGTCGCGCAACCGGGCGAGCCGGGAGCCGAGGCGGTCGATCTCCTCGTTCTCCGGCAGCGTGCGCTTCCTGTGGGCGAGCAGATCGATTCGCGAGTCGAGGGCCTGGAGGTCGAGCAGGCGGAGCTGGTCGGCGGGCGCGGCGTTCAGCGGGGGCTCCTTGGATGCGGCTCGGGTGGGCGGGAGATTGCTTCCCACCCGCCCACCCGGTGCGTTTTCGGTGGGTGGGTTCGGGTTCTGCGGGCGACTGGTGGGCCGGTCGGACCTCGTGCCCCCGTCGCGGTGCTCAGGGGTGCGGGGTGTGGAACGTCCATGGGTCCGTGACTAGTTCCGACACGTGGGTTTCCACCGTAGTACCGGTTGCGGCCAGCGCACGGGTGAGTTCGTCGGCCGCGTACGCCAGCCACGGCCACTCGGTGGCCCAGTGTGGGGCATCGAGCAGCGCGGGGCCGCCGTGTTCCAGCGCTTCCGACGCGGGGTGATGGCGCAGGTCGGCGGTGACGTAGAGGTCGGCACCGCTGCGGCGGACCGCGTCGAACAGGCTGTCGCCCGCGCCGCCGCACACCGCCACGGTACGCACCGGGCGGTCCGGGTCGCCGGCCACCCGCAGACCGGTCGCGGTGCGCGGGAGCGCGCGGGCGGCCCGGGCGGCGAACGCGGCGAGCGTTTCGGGGACGGCCAACTCGCCGATCCGGCCGATCCCCCGACACTCGCTCGGGTCGGCCGGAGCCGGGTCGAGCGGCGCGGTCACGGTCAGCCCGAGGGCGGCGGCGAGCGCGTCCGAGACGCCGGGGGCCGCCGAGTCGGCGTTGGTGTGCGCGACGTGCAGGGCGCAGCCGCCGGTGATCAGGGTGTGGACGACGCGCCCCTTGAAGCCGGTCGCGGCGACCGAGTGCACCCCGCGCAGGAACAGCGGGTGGTGGGTGACCAGGAGGTCGGCGCCGCGGGCGAGCGCCTCGTCGGCGACCGCTTGCGTCGGGTCCACGGCGAACATCACCGAGCGCACCTCGGCGTCCGGGTCGCCGCAGACCAGCCCGACCGCGTCCCAGGATTCGGCCCAACCGGGGTGGTAGATCCGTTCGAGGGCGCTGACGACGTCGGAGAGCTTGGGCACGAAGGGAGGTTACCTCTCCGAGTCGCCACCCCGGATTCGGGCATCCCGGACGGGTGGTGACACAGTGCACCGCAGCGCCCTCGGATTGTGTGAAGTCGATCCCATCCGAAGCGTTTGTGCGGTAGGCAGGCTCGCACTGTCGTACGACGACGAGGGGGACGACGACGATGGTGCACTGTCTGCTGTGCGGTACGCCCTATCTGGAGACCGACGCGTACTGCCCGGGCGAACAATGCGGCACCGACCTGCACGGGCAGCGCATGGGCGATCCGGAGTGCGCGGTGCAGGCATGGTGCGAGCCTCGTCGAAGCACCGCGGCTCCCGGCGAGACGGTGATGGTGACGCTGACCCTGCGCAACGCGGGCAGCGCGCCGGACCGCTACGACGACGAACTGCCCCGGGACGCCGGCCGGCGGATCGGTCTGGACCGGCCCGGCCCGCCCGACGTGTATCCGGGCGAGACGCGGGTGTGGACGATCGTCTACACGGTGCCCCCGGACATCGCGGACCAGGTCCCGCCCAGCGGGCTGTTCGGGCTCGGCGAAGTGGGCGCGGGCAGCGGGGGCAGCGCCTTCGAGGAGGCGTCCCGGGTGGTCGAGGAGAGCGACGTCCCGATACGGGTGGTCTCCGCCCGGGACATGCGGGTCGCGGCGTGCGCGCCGTTTTCGATCCGGGTGGTGTCCACGGACCTCGACGACGCCGGCGGGCGGGCGGGCGGCGTGCCGGCGAATCCGTATCCCGACGATCGGCAGCGCCGCGACGGCAAGCGCCGGAGCAGGGTCGTCGCCGCCGTGCTCGCGACGGTGGCCGCGATCGTGGTGGCGGTGCTGGTCGGCATGGCGATGGCGGGTTCGGACGGCACCAGGCCGGCCGCCAGGAGCGTTGCGACCGGGGCCGGTCCGTCCGCGACCGAAACGAGGTCGGCCGCCGTGCCGACCACCGAGGCGCCGGTGACCAGCACGCCGGATCCGTCCGACTCGGCCTCGCCGAGCACGAGTACGAGCGCGCCGGGGAAGTTGACCGTGCCGAACGTGGTCGGGATGACCGAGGCGCAGGGCGTCGCACTGCTGCGTGAGAAGGGCTTCCGCGGCACGGTCAGGGGCGGCGGCGGCACCATCGCCTCCACCGACCCGGCGGCCGGGCGGAAGGTGGACCGGGACAAGGCGGAGATCGTCGTGGTGATGTCGGGGGTCAGGACGACACCGCCGGTCACCCGGCCGTCGACCTCGCCGCCGCCCACCGACCCGGGTTCGCCCTCCCCGACCGCGACGACCACGGTTCCACCGCTGGCCGGGCTGACCGTCGCCGATGCCGGCACGGCGTTGAGGAATGCCCGGCTGAACATCGCACTGCCCTCCGGAGCCTCCCGGAACGACGTGGTCTCCGGCTCCGACCCGAACTCGGGTGACGTGGTGCCGGTCGGGACGACCGTGACGGTGAGTGTGACGGCGCCCACGACCGGAGCGGGGCGCAACTGACGCCTCATCACCTGTGACGTCGAGCGCGGCGACGCACGCCTTTGAGGCCGGGCGAAACTGACGCCTCATCAGATCCCCTGGTCGACTCCCCTCCCCATGCAATAGCTTGCCTCAGTCAAGAACAGGCGAGGGGAGAACGCTCATGCTGGACCTCACAGGCGCGTCCGCGGTCGTCACCGGCGGGGCCTCCGGGCTCGGCGAGGCCACCGCGCGCCGGCTCGCGGCCGGCGGCACCTCCGTGGTGATCGCGGACAAGAACGAGGAGCGCGGCAAGGCCGTCGCCGCCGAGATCGGCGCCGCCTTCGTCGCCACCGACGTCACGAACGAGGAGCAGGTCCAGGCCGCGGTGGACGCGGCGGTCGCGCTCGCGCCGCTGCGCGCGCTGGTCTCCTGCGCCGGCACCGGGATGGGCGCCCGTACGGTGGCCCGGGACGGCTCGCCGCACCCGCTCGCCTCCTTCGAGTTCATCGTGCGACTCAACCTGATCGGCACCTTCAACGCGATCCGACTGGCCGCCGCCGCGATGGCCTCGGCCCCGCCGCAGGCCGACGGCGAGCGCGGCGCGATCGTGTGCACCGCGTCGGTGGCCGCCTTCGACGGACAGATCGGCCAGGCCGCCTACGGTGCGTCCAAGGCCGGCGTGGCCGGCATGACGCTGCCCGTCGCGCGCGACCTGTCGGCGATCGGCGTGCGGGTCAACACCATCGCGCCGGGCACCATGGACACCGCGCTGTTCGCCGCCGCGCCGCAGGCGGTCAAGGACACCCTCGGACAGCAGGTGCTCTTCCCCAAGCGCATGGGCGTGCCGGACGAATTCGCCTCGCTCGCGTACGAACTGCTCACGAACAGTTACCTCAACGCCGAGGTGATCCGGCTCGACGGCGGGATTCGCTTTCAGCCGAAGTAGCGGGAACCGTCGCGAATCAGGACGATCGTCGCGTCGTTCGGTGCCGACGGTCGGCGGGGCCGCCCCAATGATGTTGGGATGGGGGCGTGAGCGATCCGACCTCCGCCTGGCAGCGTCCCCTGCCCTTTCGTCTACCCGGCCTCGCGCCGCCGATCCGCCGCGACTGTGCGATCGGCGGCGTGGTGCTCGCGGGCGCGCTCGTCCTGCTCGCCACCCACTCCTATGTGATCTGGAGCGTGTGGAACCCGAGCGTGTGGCTGCGCCTGCCGCCACTGCTGCTGCTGGTCGTCGCCGAGTGCCATCGCAGCACGTCACCGCGCTTCGCCGTGTTCCTGGCCATCGCCTGCGAAAGCGTGGACATCGCACTCGGGCCCTCCATCGGCGGCCTGGTCATGTGGTCCGACGTGCTCTACGCGGCATGCGTGTACGGCACTTCGCGGCTGGCGTTTCGCCTGCTGTACGGCAACGTGGCGGCGCTGGTCGTGGGTGCGGGCACGGTCTGGGCGGTGACCCGTGAGTTCCGTGTGTTCGTCCTGTCGATCTTCTACATCGGTCTGGTCGGTGTCTCCCCCGTGCTCACCGGCTTCTCGGTGCGCGAGCACCGGGAGAAGGCCGAGGTGGAACGGTTGCGCGCGACCCAGACGGCGCGCCTGGCCGAACTCGACCACCAGGCCGCGGTGGTCGCCGAACGCGCCCGGATGGCACGCGAGTTGCACGACGTGATCGCCAACCACCTGAGCGCGGTGGCGGTCCAGTCCACCGCCGCGCTGTCGGTGAAGAGTTTGGACGAGGCTCGATTGCGCGAGACGCTGGAGGTGATCCGGGAAAGCAGCCTGCAGGGGCTCACCGAGATGCGCCGGATGATCGGCCTGCTGCGCTCGGAGAACACGCCCGAGGAACCGGTGTCGGTGCCCCGCCTGGCGGAGACCGACCGCCTCGTCGAGCACGTGCGCCGAGCCGGGCTGATCGTCGACATCGAGGTCACCGGGGTGGTGCGGGAGTTGCCCACACCCGTCGACCTGGCCGCCTACCGGGTGGTCCAGGAAACGCTGACCAACGCGCTCAAGCACGCCACGCCACAGGAGTTGCGGATGGTCTTCGCCTATCGCACCGATGATGTGGTGATCACCGGCGTCAACGGGATCGATCCCGAGCACGTCACCCGGCTGCCCGGGGCCCGCGCGGGCCTGGTGGGCATGTCGGAGCGCGTGTCGCTGCTCGGCGGCGTGTTCGAGGCGGGCCCGCGCGAGGGCCGGTGGCACGTACGGGCCGAACTCCCGTGCGGCGACGATGTGGTGCGAGGTGCCGAAAACAATGCCTCGACGGGGCCGAAGGGTGGGACCGGGTGAGCGACGTCGAGACGTTGCGGGTGCTGGTTGCCGAGGATCAGGCGGCGGTCCGGGCGGGCCTGGTGCTGATCCTGGACGCGGCGCCGGGCATCGAGGTGGTGGGCGAGGCCGCCGACGGTGAGGCCGCGGTCGAGCTGGCCCGGTCGTTGCGCCCGGACGTGGTGCTGATGGACGTGCGGATGCCGCGGCTGGACGGGATCAGTGCCACGCGTGAGCTGACCGCGGAGGGCCTCGACGTCCTGGTGCTGACCACCTTCGACCTGGACGAGTACGTGTTCGGCGCGCTGCGCGCGGGCGCGGCCGGCTTCCTGCTCAAGACGGTGGACGCCGAACGCCTGGTCGAGGCCGTCCGGTTGGTCGCGCGCGGCGACGGCTTCGTCGCGCCGGAGGTCACCCGCCGGTTGATCCACGCGTTCGCGAGCCCGCCCCGGTCGGGGCCCGCGGACGGACCCGAGGTGGGCGCACAGGCGCTCGCGTCGCTCACACCGCGCGAGGGCGACGTGCTCGCGTGCCTGGGCCGGGGCATGTCGAACCAACGCATCGCCGAGCACCTGGACATGGCCGAGGCCACCGCGAAGACCCACGTGAGCCGGATCCTCACCAAGCTGGGTCTGCGCAGCCGGGTCCAAGCCGCGATTCTGGCCCAGCAGCGCGGAATCGGCGAGTAACCCGATCAGCCCATCCCCAGCCGCATGGTTGTCTCCATGTCCTCGCGTTGACCTGCACGAATACCGGTGGTTCGGAAATATGCAGATCAACTGACCAACCAGCCTTCAATACGGGTCACTTCACTCGAAGGGGTGAAGGCTGTCGCAACTCGTTGAGGTGGCCCGAACGCGCTGCGTACGGTCATGCCGTCCCGTCGGGGGGAGCGATCCGAGGCGGGGCGGCCACGTCGGCGACCGGATCACCCGGTCGCTCGACAACCGTTTCCGGGCATCGGTCGACGAGCGCGACACATCTCGTCGACCGGGGCGCGAGGGCACAGTCGAGGGGGAAGTCCAGGGATGGCTACGACGACGCGTGGGCACCGTGCGGAGCGCACCGGCGGCCACGGCGCGCCGGGGACGAACCTGGTCGACCGCGTCCGTGCCGCGCTCGATCGCGCTGCGGTCGGTGCCCGGGAACAGGATCACCGGGAGCAGGATCACGACGGGCGGGGCGCGCGGCGGGCGGATGCCGCCGGCGTGTTGGGTGGGTCCGGTGCGTTGGGTGGGTCCGGTTCACCCGGTTCGTCCGGTGCGATGGGTACGTCGAGTGCGTCGAGTGCGTCCGGCGGCGCGTCAGGTGCGTCAGGTGCGGACGCCGAGTGGGACGTGCGTTCGGACGACTTCTGGTGCACCGTACGACCGCCCGGCCACGCGGCCCGGGCCCAAGGCTGGAAGATCCACGTCAGCGCGCGGACCGGGGACGCCCCGCACGTGCTCGGCCGGGTCTGCGACGTGCTGTTGCCGCGCCGCGTGGCGTTCAAGTTCGCCGGCGACCTGGAGCGGTTGCGGATGCTCAACTCCCGCGAGGCCGACCGGGCCTCGGCGGGCAAGTTCATCACGGTCTACCCGAACGACGACGAGCAGTTCATGGAGTTGGTGGACGCGCTCGACGAGGTGACGCGCGAACTCACCGGGCCGGGCATCCTCTCCGACCGGCCGTGCCGACCGGGCAGCGTCGTGCACTACCGCTACGGAGGCTTCGGGCGGCGCGCGGTGCTCGGCAACGACGGCGGCTACCGCGCGGTACTCACCGACCCCGACGGGCTGGCGGTGGACGACGCCCGGGAGGCATGGTTCACCCCGCCGGCGTGGGCGCCCGATCCGCTGGCCGAGCGGGCCCGTTCGACGCACCCCGCCAGGCCCGCCGCGTCCTCGACGCCGGGCGTGCTGATCGCGGGTCGGTTCGCGGTCACCTCGGCGCTGCGGCACTCGGCCAAGGGCGGTGTGTTCCTGGGCCGCGACACCACCGACGACACCGCCGTCGTGGTCAAGCAGGCCCGCGCGCACATCGAGGTGGACCGCTCCGGGCGGGACGCGTGCGCCGCGCTGCGGCACGAGGCGGTGGTGATGCGGCGACTCGCGCACACCGGCCTGACCCCTCGGCACGTCGCGCTGGTCGAGGAGGCCGAGACGGTCTTCCTGGCCCAGGAGCGAGTGCCGGGCGAGCCGCTGCGCGCCTGGGTCGGCCGGCACGCGCAGGCCCCGGACGTGCCGTGGGCCCTGGCCCGACCCGTCGTCCGGGAACTGATCCGCGTGGTCGAGACCGTGCACGGCGAGAACCTGGTGATCCGCGACCTGTCGCCGACGAACGTGCTGGTCGCGTCGGACCACTCGGTGCGCCTGGTGGACCTGGAACTGGCCGCCGAGATCGGCTCCCTGGCCGGCGCGGCCGGCACGCCCGGATATCGGGCACCGGAGCAGCGCCCGACCGCGGACGGCGGGCACCTCGTACACCCGACCGCCGACCTGTACAGCCTGGGCGGACTGTTCTTCCTGCTGGCCACCGGCGCCGACCCGGCGCTGCCCGAGGACGTCAGCGCGAGCCGCGGCACCGTGGAACGCCTGGGCGCGTGGCTGGCGTCGGCCGCCCGACACGGCGAGACCGCACGACGCCTCGCGCCGGCGATCCGCGGCCTGTGGCAGGAGGATCCGACGGCACGCTGGTCGCTGGAACGGGTGCGCGGGTTCGTCGTGGGGGCGACCGACGGGGGACCTGGTGCGGTGGGGGCCGGGTCGGAACCGGGGTTGGGATCGGGGCCGGGCGGGACCTTGAATGGCGCGGCCGGTGGGGGCGGCGTGATCGCGAACGGCGATGGTGGGGTCGGCGGTGGCGCGGGGGCGGGCTTGGGCCCGGATGCGGGTGCGGGTACCGGCTCCGGTACGGATGCAGGCTCGGGTACCGGTACAGGTACGGGTGCGAGCGCAGGCTCGGGTACAGGTCCGGGCCCGGGGTTCGGAGTGGTCGGGCGGCAGGACGCGCCGGACGGGCCGCGGCCGCATCCGGACACCGAGGGCGACAAGGTGCCGCCGCATCCGCAGCCGCCCGAGGAGGACGTGTTGCTCCTGGACGGGCTCGCGCATCTGGTCGCGACGATGACGCCGGGGCGAGTGGATCGGCTGTGGCCGATGACGGCCGGCGCGGCGGCGATGGATCCGTGCAGCGTGCAGTACGGCGCGGCCGGGGTGCTCGGGGTGCTGGCCCGTGCCGCGCACACCACGACGCTCGAACCGCGGCTGCGCTACACGCTGCATCGCGCGGTGGAGGACGGCGCGGTCTGGCTGCGCGACCGGGCGGCGGCCGAACCGGTGGTGCTGCCCGGCCTGCACTTCGGCCGGTCCGGGACCGCGTGGGCACTGTACGACGCGGCGGCCCTGCTCGGTGACGAGGCACTGGCCGCCTCGGCGATCGAGACGGCGCTTCGCGTACCGATCGTGTGGCCCAATCCGGACGTGTGTCACGGCGCGGCCGGCGCCGGTCTGCTCCAGGTGCGGATGTGGCGGGCCACCGGTGACGAGCGGTTTCGCCAACGCGCGCTCGCCTGCGCCGACGCGCTGTCGGGCGCGGCCCGGCAGGCGGGCGATCTGACCCTGTGGCCGGTCCCGAAGGACTTCGATTCGCGCCTGGCCGGAGCGGCGCACCTGGGCTTCGCGCACGGCGTCGCCGGTGTCGGCGCGTTCCTGCTGGACGCGGCCCTGGCCACCGGGCGTGAGGGCTGCCTGGACGGCGCGCGGGCCGCGGCGCGCACGCTGACCCGGACCGTGCGCACCGACGGCGACACCGCGTGGTGGCCGCAGGGCCCCGGCGATCCGGCGGGCGTACGGCTGGCCCACTGGTGCAGCGGTTCGGCCGGCGTGGGCACCTTCCTGATCCGATTGTGGCAGGCGGACGGCGATCCGCAGCACCGCGAGTTGGCCGAGCAGGCGGGTGCGGCGGTGCACCGCGCCCGCTGGCACTCCGGCACCACCGCGTGCCACGGCCTGGCGGGCAACGGCGAGTTCCTGCTCGATCTGGCCGAGGCGCTGGACGACTCGACCCATCGCGCGCGCGCCGCCGACCTCGCCGAGCAACTGCGCGCCCGGACCGCGCTGATCGACGGCCTGCGGGTGCCCGCCGACGAGAGCGCGATCGGCGTCTCGGCCTCGTACGGCACCGGCACGGCGGGGGTCCTCGGGTTCCTGCTGCGGCTCGGCCACGGCGGCGCTCGGCTCTGGTTGGACGGTGAGGACGCGTGAGTACGAGGGTGACGACGCGGCCGCTGCGGCGGATCAGTTGGTCGTTCGCGGCCGACGGCGGGCAGGCCGCGTGCCTGGCCACCTCCGGTGACGGCACGTGGCGGGTCGAGTCCTGGTCGTTGCGGCCGGGACGGGCCGGTGGCGGGCTGCCGGTGGGCACCGGAGCGCCCGAGCGGCTGCACAGCCAGTTGCTCGCGCTGCCGGACGGCCGGGTGCTGGTTTGCCGACACCAGCCGGGGCGGCACGAGTTGGCCCTGTTGGAGGCCGACGACGCGGGCAGCGAGCGGCACTTGGCCACAGTCCGGCTGCCGGGGCTGCGGTTGTTGCCCTGTCCCGGAACGGACGCGCTCGCGCTCGCGCTCGGGGCGGACACGACACCCTCGACGACGGTGTGGCTGGTTCGCGAGGACGGCCGGTTGGACCCCGCGGCGGAGTTGTCGGGGCTGTACAGCGGCGGGGTCTGGCTTGATCCGGACGGTCGGCGGCTCGCCTTGGACGAGGTGCGGGACGGCCGGGTCAAGACCGTCGCACTCGACTTCGACACCGCCACGGTGCGGCCCTTCCTGGAACTGACCGAGGAGAGCAACGACCGGTTGCTGCTCGCCGATCCGGTCGGCGGCCTGCTGGTGATCGCCAGCGACGCGCCGGGCGCCGACCGGCTCGGCTGGATCCGACTGCCCGCCGATCGCGCGCAGTTGCCCGGTCGGGTGCGTTTTCCCGAAGTGGTGCACCTGCCGGACGCGCAGGTGCGACCGATCGCGATCGCGCCGGACGGCCGTCGGGTCGCACTCCAACTGGACCGCGGGGCGATCTCCCGGCTGGCCGTGTGGGCCCCCGAGGACGGCACGCTGGTGGACGTCGCCACCCCGGACGGTTGTCTGGGCGCGGTCGGCCGGTGGACCGAACAGGGGCTGCGGATCCCGTACTCCGCCCCGAATCGGCCCAGTTGCCTGGCCCGGCTGGACCCGGAGCAGCCCGGGTCGTGGCGCCAGGACGGTGAGCCGGGCCCGTTCATCGGGTTCGACGACGCGACCCGTCCGGTGTGGCAGCCGGCCCACCTGGAGCTGCTGGTCGGCGGTGCCGGGCCGATCGAGTCGATCGTGTACGGCGGTCCGGACTGGCGCGCCGCGCAGCATGTGCTGCTCGCCCTGCACGGCGGTCCGGCGGCGGCTTGGCGGTTCGAGTTCGACCCGCTCCTGCAACGGCTCGCGGCGGCGGGCGTCGCGGTGGTGGCGCCCAATCAACGCGGCAGCACCGGCTACGGCGCGCGCTTCGCCCGCGAGTTGCACGGCGCGTGGGGCGGCCCGGATCTCGCCGACGTGACCGCGATCGGCCGCACCCTGGGCGCCGAGCGGGCCGCGTTCGGGCTCGCCCCGCCCGCCCTGTTCGGAGTCAGCTACGGCGCCTATCTCGCGCTGTTGGCCGCGTCGTTGGCGCCGAACGTGTGGTCGAGGTGTCTGGCCGTGGCGCCGTTCCTGTCCGGGCCGAGGTTGATCGCCGAGGCATCGTTGCCGATCCGCGCGCTGATGACCCGACTCGGTGGCGACACCGAGTACGCCGACGAGCAGGGGCCACGCGACGTGGTCGCGGTGTGCGAACGGATCGCCGTACCACTGCTGTTCGTGCACGGCGACCGGGACGACACGATCCCGGTCGGCCAGTCCAGGACCCTGCGGCACACCCTTCTCGGGCGCGGCCGGGTCGAGGGCACCGATTTTCGCTACCTGGAGCTTCCCGGTCTGGGCCACGAGGTCCTGACCGGGGATGGGGCACCCGATCTCCACTCCCGCCTGACCGATTTCCTGCAAACCGGCCGGGTGTGACCACAGGGGGGAACCGCCCCGCACCATCCGTCGCGGGCAACCGCGCGCGACGGCAGCACCGTCCCGAAGGAGATTCATCATGGAGCACATCGAGACCGACCTCGCGGCCCTGCAGCAGCTCCCCGAGACCGAGTCCGTCGAGCTGGGCGGTCACGGCGGCAACGGGTGCCAGTTCACCTGTCTGCTGGTCACCTGCCTGATCTTCACGATCAGCTAGTTCCGGCGCCGCGCGTCCGGCCGGTCGGCCGGTGTGCGCGTCGACGGGCCGGTGTCCGTCCCGGTGCGCCGCTGTTCGCGGTGGTACACGGGTGACCGACCCGGCAAGCACGAACCCGGGACCGGGAGTTCCTGCCGGAATCAGGAGCTCCCGGTCTCGGGCCGACCCTCAGCATGGCAACCGCACACGGTTTCGGGCAGGCGGCACGCCGCCGGTGCTTCGTTCTCCGTCGGTCGCGGTGCGTTCTTGCTCGCGCTCCGTGACGCTTCGTGCCGCGTCGCGCTGTCTTCGTTCCTCGTGCTTCGTTGTACGTGGCGCCTCCTCCCTCGCATTTCCTTTTCGTACGCAACGGCGCTGTTCGGGCGCCGCCCCGTTCAACGGTCCGCGCATCCGAGGAGTCACGCTGTGGCCGATGTTCCGCTAGCGACGCCGGCCACCCCGAGCCGGGAGGATCGCACCGGCACCGGCCTGCGTGCCGCGTTGCGGACCGCGCCCGGGCCGACCGTCACCCTGGCCCTGGCCGTCCCGGCCGGCTCGATCGCCGCGTTGTTGCTGCCCGCGGCCGTGGCCGGCTCGGTGGACGCGGTGGTGCGTGGCGATTCCGCGTCGGGGCCGACGCTGCGGCTGGTGGCGGTGCTCGTACTGGGGCTGCTCGCCGGTCTGCTGACCGAGGTGGCCGGGCCGGGGCTGGCCGCCGAGTCGACCGCACGGTTGCGTCGACAACTGGCCATGCGGGTCACCGACCTGGGCACCGGAGCGCGGAATCCTTTTGCCGCCGGCGACGTCACCTCCCGGCTGGTCGGCGCGGCGCCGGACGCGGCCGGTCTGGTCCCCGCGCTGCTGGGCACTCTCGGCGCGCTGGTCACCTCGATCGGCGGGATCGTGGCGTTGGCGCTGATCGATCCGTGGCTGGCGGTCGGCTTCCTCGGCGGGCTGCTGCCCGGGCTGCTGGTGGTGCGGCTGTTCATGACCCGCGCGACCGACCTGTTCACCCGCTATCAGGTGGTGCAGAGCGGGCTGGCCGCGCGGCTGGCCGACGCGCTCGCGGGTGCCCGGACGATCCGGGCCTGCGGCACACACGATCGCGAGATCGCCCGGATCCTCGCCCCGCTGCCCGAGTTGTCGGCGGCCGGACACGGCCTGTGGCGGGCCCAACGCAACGCGGTCGCCCAGGTGTTGCTGCTCGCGCCGATGGTCGAGCTGACCGTCCTGTCGACCGCGGGATGGCTGCTCGCGGACGGCCGGATCCCGCCCGGTCGACTGGTCGCGGCGGCCGGGTACGCGGCGCTCGGGCTGGGTTTCCTGGAGCAGGTCGAGGCGCTGGTCGCGGTCGCCCACGCACGAGCCGGGCGGGCCCGGGCGGCGGAGTTGCTCGCGGTCGAGCCCGCCGGGTACGGGACGGCGCGCACGCTGCCGCCGGGGCGCGGCGAGTTGACCTTCCGGGGGGTGTGCGTACGGGTGCCGGAGTCCGGTGCCGATGCGCACCGGGTGCTGCTGGACGGGATCGACCTGACGGTGCCCGCGGGCACGTGCGTGGCGCTGGTCGGCGCCTCCGGTTCGGGCAAGTCGACGCTGGCCGCGCTGGCCGGGAGGTTGCGCGAGCCGGACGAGGGCGAGGTGCTCCTGGACGGCCTGCCGGTGACCCGGTTGGCGCGCGGCGAGTTGCGGCGCGGGGTCGCCTACGCGTTTCCGCGGCCGGTCCTGGTGGGCGCGGACCTGGCGGAGGCACTCGCGTACGGGCGGCCCGGCGCAAGTGCGCAGACGGTGACCCGGGCGGCCGAGATGGCGTTCGCGGACGACTTCGTGCGCCGGTTGCCGGCCGGCTACGCGACCCGTACCGAGGGCCTCGCGTTGTCCGGGGGCGAGGTGCAACGACTGGGCTTGGCAAGGGCGTTGGTCCAGGATGCGCGGGTGCTGGTGCTGGACGACGCGACCAGCGGGCTGGACACGGTCACCGAGCACCGCATCCACGAGGCATTCCGCACCGGCCTCGCGGGCCGCACCCGCTTGGTCGTCGCCCACCGCGCGGCCGCGGCGGCCGACGCGGACTCCGTGGTCTGGCTGGACGCCGGCCGCATCAAGGCGATCGGCACCCACGCGGACCTGTGGAGCGACCCGGCTTACCGCGCGGTGTTCACCGCCAACAACCCACCTGCGGGCGCGGGCACGGGCGCTGGAGCGGGAGCGGGAGCGGAGCGATGAGGGACGCGGCGGCATGAACGAACCGGTCGGCGAGCCAACGGCCGGCGACACGACATGGGGCACCTCACGCACACCGTCACCGCGCGAGGTGGCGGGAGGCGCGGCCGCGCGCGATGGCGGTGACGTGGCGCGGGACACCTCGGCCGAGCAGTCGACGGGGCACGCGACGGCGGGAGGAGCCGCTGCGCACGACACCGGTGGCGGGGCGCGGGAGGTATCGGCCGAGCAGTCGACGGGGCACGCGACGGCGGGAGGGGAGGCTGCGGGCGGCACCGGTGGCGTGGCACCGGACGCCTCGGCCGGACGGCCGACGAGGCGCGTGACCGCGGGTGAGGACGTCGGGCGCGGTGCGGGCGACGTGACGCGGGGTGCTCCGGCCGAGCAGCCCACGAGGCACACGACAGCGGGACGGGACGCCGCGCGGGCGGTCCCGGGCGAGCGGCCGGAAGACACGGCGGCGGCGGAAGAAGGAGCCGCGCCGGCGGATGCCTCAACGGCGGCCGAGGGGCCGGGATCGGGCGGGGACGCGGGAGTTCGTGCGGCCGAGCGGTCGGGGCGGGCTTCGGTGGAGGGTCGTACCGGCGAGTGGGCCTGGTGCTCGGCGGTGTCCGTACACGCGACGCACGCGCCGTTCCCGTGGGTGGGGCAACCGCCGCGGAGCACCGCCACGGACAGGACGCAGCCCGGCGACCCGGCCGGGATCGAAGGGGGAGGCCGGATGAGCGACCACGGACCACGGGACCCGTCCCGCGCGGACCGAGCACACGACGAGGGTGCGTCCGGCACGGACCGCGAGCGGGCCCACCCGGACGCGGATGACGCTGCACCGGCCGCGACGCCCCCTCGGAACGGACGAGGGTGGCGGCCCCGGAACGCGTGGCGGCGGAGCAGCCGACGGCGCGCGACGTGGGCGGCCACGGACCCGGAGGTGGGCGGGGATTCGACCTGGGGCCCGGAGGACGAGGCCGCAGCCGTCGCGGCCGCCGGCAGAGGCGGCCGGCGGCAGGTGGTCCGGGCCGGCTCGAACCCGGAGGCGGGTCGGGATTCGGCGTGTGGACCCGAGGACGAGGCCACAACCATCGCGGCCCCCGCCGGACGCGGCGGCCGGCGCGTGGTCTGGGCCGGCTCGGACGTGGAGGCGAGCGGGGGCTCCCCAGGCGCCCTGGAGGGTGTGGGTGACGCGGCTGGGGCTCCCCGGCGAAGCGCCCGGCGTCGAGTGCTTTGGGTGGGGGGTGACGCGATGGCGGGCGGGGACTTGCCGCGCGCCGACGAGGGCAAGGACGGTACGTCGGCGAGCGGGCGACGTCGGGCTGATCCGGCTCGCTTCGGTACACGGGCGGCGTCTGCTCCCGCCGAAGGCGCGGCGGAGGGGTCGCCCGCCGAGACACCCGTGGGCGATCCGGATCGGTTCGAGATGGCCTCGGCGATGCCGCC
>NZ_KB889570.1 GCF_000372745.1 Embleya scabrispora DSM 41855
GTCGTGCTCAGTGCGCGGCGCGCACCGCCGAGACCAGTCCGCCGGTGCCCTCGTCCTGCGGCGACGGGGTGAGCACCGGACGCCCGTAGGCCTGGGCGCGCTCACGCAGGGTGAAGGTCTCCGCCTCCCAGCCGAGGCCGTCCAGCCAGCCGACCGGGTCCTCCGGCGTCTCCCAGACCCACATCGACGCCGGCGATCCCGGAGCGGCGTCCTCGCGGAAGCGTTCGATCACACCGCGCGCGCCCAGTGTCAGGCCCATCCTGCTGCCTGCGGCGGACAGCGCGCCGATCCGTTCGAGCAGCGACTGGACCGCGTCCTCGGGCAGATAGATCAGCAGTCCCTCGGCGATCCACACCGTCGGCCGCGCCGGATCGTGCCCTGCCGCGGCCAGGGCGCCGGGCCAGTCCTCGCGCAGGTCGACCGGGACGGTGATCCGCTCGCAGCGCGGAACGGCCCGCTCCTGACGCAGCACCGAGGCCTTGAAGCCCAGCGGTTCGGCCGTGTCGACCTCGAACAGCCGGGTCTCCGCAGGCCAGTCCATCCGGAAGGCCCTGCTGTCCAGCCCGGCTCCGAGCAGCACGACCTGCCGGACGCCGGACGCGACCGCCCGGTCCAGCAGGTCGTCCAGGAACTTCGTCCGGATGACGATCGAGAAGGCCACACCGAGCCGGCGGCGCCGCGCCGCCTCGTCCGCGAGCGGGGGCGACGGCGTCCCGGGGCCTCTCCCGCCGGCCGTGGCGAAGGCCAGCGCCAGCGGGTCCTGGAACAGTGGCTGCTCGCGTGCCGTCTCCATTGCCCTCACCCGGGCCACGCCCACGGCTGTGGCCCACACCCCGGACGGCTCGACCCGTCCTGCCGCATTAGTCATCCGTTCAGCCTAGCCAGGCCGCCGGGCGTTATACCGGCGCGGTGGGAAACAGCGTTCCGGGGGCCGGATCCAACCTGGTGGCGACGACGTCCTTGGGCGGGGTGAGGTCCAAGTGCCAGTCGCCGAAGCGGCGTATGGTGCGCGTGATCAGCGGGCTGACGGTGGCCGGGTCGTCGGGGTCCACGGGATGGCCCTCGGCGGCGAAGGCGTTGGCGGCATCGATAATGTCCAGCGCGATGGAGTAGATCGCACAGTTGGCGATCAGCTCGTTGAATTTGACGACTCTCCTGGTAGTCCGGGTCGTTGTGGCCGATCAGCCGTCCGCCGATCATCAGATGCGTAGCGAAGCCGTGGAACGCCTCGACCGAGAACTGAGAGACGAGTCCTGAGTCCTTACGCTTTGCCGGCCCGGCACAATCGTTCGCGCTCTGTTGGGATGGTCATGTTCCCCGCTGCGCCCAGGTGTTCGGGGGCGGGATGGCGGCAGTCGGGCCGTGGCCCGCGACTACGCCCTGTTGCGCACCGATGATCACGGCCGAGCACGGCGTGTGGACCGGCGCGTACGCGCGCCGCCTCTTCCACGAGAGGGCGGGAGCGACCGTGTCGGCGGCGTCGGTGTCCGCGCTCTTCACGGCACAGTTCTCCTGAGTCGAGCCACCACGTCGACCGTGCCGTGTATGGCTCTGCACTGCGTGCCGGCGGACCTTCCGACCGTCGCCGACTCCCACCCTCCGACGTTTGTCCTCGTCCACCGTCCCCGAACCGGCTCCTGCCGTCCAATCGGAGCCGCCGAGTGTTGACGGATGAGAGGCACGAGTACCGGCGTCGGTGTACGGGTACGCACCCGTACACGCTCCACATGACCGCGACCGCGCAGCGGATCGTCGACGCGCCCGCCGCCGACCGCAGCCTGCACGAGCGCATCGCGCTGGATCGCCGGCCCGACGAGATCAAGGAGCTCGCCGACACGTTCGACCCGGCGGCACCCTGTTGGAGATCAACGCCCGGCACGAGTGGTTGATCGACGGCCTCCTGCTGCTCGCCCGCTCCGAGTACGAAATCGACGAGCACGCCTATCTCGACCTCGCCGACATCGTGGACCACGTGGCCACCCGGCTCCCGGCCGGCACCGGCCATGTGTGTTGTCAGCCGCTCGCCGCCTGGGCGCCGAGGGCCGGCGCGACGCGCTCCGGCAGCCGCTGCGCGGCCGGGGTGCGCCGACCGTACCGGACGGTGAGACCGTCGACCTGCTCGGCGAACGTCCCCCTGCCACACGCGACTTCGTCGCAGAAGAACCGACGCAATTGCAGTTCGATCGCGGCTGGGCGACCTGAGACCGCGGTGTCCGCGAGCATCCGCGCGTACCGGCTGTGCACCCGCCGGGACGGTGACCCGCACCCCGGGCATGCGGCCTCCGAATCGGTACAACGTGCCTTGATCCGGACCGATTTACCGACAGCGATGACCGCCTCGACCGCCACCGGCGAGAGATGCGGAAACAGGACTCGCAGCAGTTCAGCGACTTGACCCCCGAGCACCCGGCACGACTACCACGCCATGATCCGCTTCACGGCAATCGCCGAAGACCCAGAACTCAAAAGGCCATTGACAATCCGGCCCTGGGACCACGGCATCACGATTACCGCAGATGAGCAGTTCGTGTGGGCGGGGGATGCCGATATCGGCTGCCGAGGGCCCGTCCTCACGATGCCGGAGCCGGTCGCGCCTTGACGCCGTGCGCCCCGTGTTCGGCAACCGAGCACAGCCGCGGGCTCCGCCGGCCCAATCACGACCCGGCACTCCCGTGCGCGCACCGCCGCCCGCGAGGCCAGGGCCGACGCCCGCGACGCCCAGCTCGTCGCCGACGACGCGGGCACCTCGCTACGACGTCCTCGCGTACTTCGTCGACACGATCGGTCTGACGTGCGTCGTCGTCGGCGCCCGCAGTGGTCCGCAGGTGGTGATGGAGGGGATCCGGCTCATCGGCCGCCCATCCTCCGAAGCGGCGGTAGAGCTGGTCGCGCACCTCGAAAGGCTCGGCCTGGACGTCCGGTTCATGCTCAGCGGGGACGTCGGCTCGACGGACCTGGGATTCTTCCCGGACACGCAGCGGGGCGGCGACGCCCTCGTCACCTGTGCGCTGTTCGGCAGGCCCAACGCGAGAGATTCCTCTAGTCTCGGGGGGAAACGAGCGCCGTGTTGGGACCGCGTTTTGAAGGCACCGGCGAGGCCGTAATCCTCGATCGGCGCCGCGGCCCTCCCTTCGGGGAGGGCCGTTCTCCTGTGCACGGGCAGCGGCGCGTCAGGCGACCCCCTCCCGGCCCGAATCGGTGCGGGCGACGGTGTAGAGGCCCGTTTTCACCCGGGTCAGGACACCCTCCCGCACCAGGCGATTGCATGTGGTGCGCAACGTCTCCTGCTGTGTCCTGATCTCCGGACGCCCCAAGGCCTCGTTCAACTCGCGCACCCGCATCGGCCGACCGACGGCGGCGAGCAGGCGTACGGCCGACTCGGCCAACGGCCCCCGCGGTTGCCGGACCGGCCTCGGCGAGGGTGCCTGCGACGCTTCCCCGGGGGACGCGAGGCCGGCGCCCGCCGGCACGTCGTCCCCAAAAGCGTCTTCTCCGCCCGGGGTCGGGGCGGGGACGGGACCGGCGACAATGCTCCGGTCCCGGTCCGCCCGAACCTGGTCCCGTGTCGCCCGCACCCGCTCGAACTCCACTTCCACGGAGGCGAGTTCCGCGCGCAACCGCTCCAGTCGTCCCGAGAGCCGTTCGACCCGAACGTGGTAGAACACCACGGCGTCGTCCAGCCACGAGGCACCACCGGGCCCGTCCGCACGCACAGACACATCACATCGGCGGCGGCAGGGTCCTCGTCGTCGAACGCCTCACCTTCCCCACTGCGGTGGCCGTCGCGTCCCCGGTCACCGCCGCGCCGGCAGCCGTCATCGGCGTCGGCGCGCCATGGGTGCGGGGCCTGCTGCCGGCGGTGTCCACCGTCTCGCATGACCGTTCGTGCCGTCACCAGACACAGATGGCCCGTGGCCCTGACCGCGGCAGCCCTGACCGCCGCTGCGGCGGGCTGCACCGTCGAAGAAAAGGACAAGCCGACTACCCCGGTCAACGGCCCCGCAGCAGGCGCGGCGGCCGTTGCCCCGGGCGTCACCGCCGACTCCATCAAGATCGGCGTCGCGTACCCCGACACGGCGAGCATCAAGGTGTTCACCAACATCGACCTCGGCGACTACGAAGCCGCGTACAAAGCTCGCTGACCTACGCCGAACTGGACCTCCGGGCCAACCGGGTGGCCCACCGGCTGCTTGCGAGCGGAGTGCGGCCCCAGGCGCCGGTCGCCGCCCTCGCCGAGCCCGGCCTCGACCTGGCGGTCGCCATCCTCGGCGTGCTCAAGGCGGGGGCGGCCTTCGTACCGTTGGAGCCGTCCTACCCGGACCAGCGGCCGGCGGCCACCCTGGCCGCGGCCGGCAGTGAGGACCTGCTCGTCCAGGCCGATCTCGCGACACGTGTGCCCGCCCCGCGGCGCACCGTGATCGGCGAGACCGCGGCCGACGAGACGCTGCCCGCGACGAGTCCGAGCGCGGGGGCCGCCCCGGGCGACCTCGCATACGTGATCTTCACGTCGGGTTCCACCGGCACACCCAAGGGGGTCGCCGTCGAGCACCGCAGCCTCGTGCACTACGCGCACGGCGGCCTGGAACGCGTCAACGGCCACGGCCGCTCGTTCGCTTGACATACATCGGATCACTCAAATTAAATGATCGAGAATATTGAGGAATATAAACCAATTTAGTCGCATTCACGATGTGTCTAAAATGTATAGTAATCCGATGATTAGCTGTCCTGGCGACTCCTTGGACGGATCGGGAGTGATGTACGTGAGGTTTCTGCGCATGGGAGATCCCGGTCGAGGACGCCCGGTGGTGCGTGACGGGAACGGTCGGACGTACGACATCACCGCGATCGCCCCCGACGTCGACGGCGCCTTTCCGGCTGGCGGTGGGATCGCCCGGACGCGGGAGGCCCCGGCGGCCCGCCTAGGCAACCCGTGCCCGCGACCCGGAGACATCGTCGAGCCGGCGATCGGCGGCAACGACGCGCCAATCGGCCGCCGGCGGCAATGCCTCGGGAAGGCGTGAACATGGCCGGCATCACCGCACTCGAAACCCACGACATCCGGTTCCCGACCTCGATCGAACTCGACGGGTCCGACGCGATGAACCCGGATCCGGACTACTCGGCCGCGTATGTCGTCCTGCGCACCGACGCGCCGGGACCGGACGGGAACCCGCTTGCCGGACACGGGTTCGTGTTCACCATCGGACGCGGCAACGAAGTCTGTGTCGCCGCGCTGCGGGCCCACGAACACCTGGTGGTGGGACGCGACCTGGACGCGACCCTGGCCGACCTCGGCGGCTTCGCCCGCGATCTCACCGGCGACTCGCAACTGCGGTGGCTGGGCCCCGAGAAGGGCGCGATCCACATGGCGGCGGCGGCGATCATCAACGCGGCCTTCGACCTCGCGTCCACCGCCGCGGGCAAGCCGCTGTGGCGTTACCTCGCGGACCTGACCCCCCGCGAGATCGTCGACCTCGTCGACTGGCGGTACCTGACCGACGCGCTGACGCCCGATCAAGCCCTGGACCTGCTCACCAAGGCGCGGGAGGGGCGGTCGGAGCGCGAGGCGGAACTCCACGCCCACGGCTACCCGGCCTACACCACGGCGCCCGGGTGGCTCGGCTACAGCGACGACAAACTGGTGCGCCTGACCCGGGAGGCGGTGGCCGACGGCTTCACCCAGATCAAGCTGAAGGTGGGCGCGAACCTGGGCGACGACGTGCGCCGCATGCGACTCGCCCGCGAGGCCGTGGGTCCCGACATCCGCATCGCCGTGGACGCCAACCAGCGTTGGGACGTCGACGCGGCGATCGCGTGGACGCGCGAACTCGCCCCGTACCAACCGTGGTGGATCGAGGAACCGACCTCGCCGGACGACGTCCTGGGGCACGCCGCCGTACGCGCGGGCGTGGCCCCGATCAAGGTCGCCACCGGGGAACACGTGCAAAACCGGGTCGTGTTCAAGCAACTGCTCCAGGCCGGCGCGATCGACATCCTCCAGTTGGACGCGTGCCGGGTCGGCGGAGTGACCGAGAACGTCGCGATCCTGCTGCTCGCCGCACACTTCGGCATCCCGGTGTGCCCGCACGCGGGCGGGGTCGGGTTGTGCGAGGTCGTGCAACACCTGTCGATGTTCGACTACCTCGCGGTCAGCGCCGACAAGCAGGACCGGGTCATCGAGTACGTGGACCACCTGCACGAGCACTTCGTCGACCCGGTGCGCATCCGCGACGGGTACTACCTGGCCCCGAGCATCCCCGGGTTCTCCGCGCGGATGCGCCCCGACTCGCTCGCCGCGTACGCGTTTCCCGACGGCGCGGCCTGGTCGCGGCACGCGGAGGTGGTCCGGTGAACGGCCACGAATTCGCGGACGTCCGGGCGGTCGTCACCGGCGGCGCGTCGGGAATCGGCCTCGCCACCGCACGCCGACTCGCCGATGGCGGCGCCCACGTGGCGTGTCTGGACCTCGACTCGGAGTGCGGCACCCGAGCCGCGGACTCGCGCTTGTTGATGCTGCGGGCCGACGTCACCGACGACGCTTCGATCCGTGCCGGCGTCGACGGAGCGGCGGACGCACTCGGCAGCCTCACCGTCGTGGTCAACAACGCGGGCACAGGCGCCCAGGGCACCGTCGAGCACAACGACGACGACGAATGGCGGCGCGTCCTGGAGGTCAACGTCCTGGGTATCGTGCGCACCACTCGCGCCGCCTTGCCCCATCTGCGCCGGGCCGCGGCCGAAGGGTCCGACGCGGCGGTGGTCAACCTGTGCTCCATCGCCGCCACGGCCGGTGTCCCGCAGCGTGCGTTGTACTCCGCGAGCAAGGGCGCCGTGCTCTCGCTGACGCTCGCCATGGCCGCCGACCACATCCAAGAGGGCATCCGATTCAACTGCGTCAACCCCGGCACTGTGGACACCCCATGGGTCGGCCGGCTCCTCGATGCGGCCCCCGATCCCGAACTGGAGAAGCGCTTGCTGAACTCGCGTCAACCCATCGGACGCCTGGTCACCCCCGAGGAGGTCGCAGCCGCGATCGCCTACCTGGCCGGGCCGTCCGCACGTGCCACCACCGGCACCTCGCTCGCCGTCGACGGTGGCATGCAAGGACTCCGCCCATGCCCCACCTAGCCCGCCCGCCGCAACCCGGCCCCGTTCCCGCGTCACCGCCCGACTTCCA
Source organism: Embleya scabrispora DSM 41855 (assembly GCF_000372745.1). Taxonomy (GTDB): domain Bacteria; phylum Actinomycetota; class Actinomycetes; order Streptomycetales; family Streptomycetaceae; genus Embleya; species Embleya scabrispora. The sequence goes on from NZ_KB889570.1 coordinate 7,181, forward strand.
CATTCGCATTCGTGGAGCGTCACCCACCTCGTCGAGGAGTCCACAGTGACCATCAGGATCCTCCTTCCCCGCCGAACCGCTGCCACCGCGGCCGCAGTGACTGCCTCCCTGGTCCTGCTCGGGGCCTGCGGCAGTACTGGCGACAGCAAGGGAAACACCGCGACCGGCGACGGGAAGGCCGGCAAGACCGGTGTCGTACTGCCCTTCCTGACCTCACCGTTCTGGCAGGCCTACAACGGCTATGTGCCGGCCAAGGCCAAGGAACTCGGCGTGTCCACGCTGCCGACCGTCAATTCGAACTCCGACGCGGCACAGCAGATCACCGACATCAACAACCTGCTCAACCAAGGCGTCAAGGGCCTGGTCGTGGCGCCGATCGACAGCGCTGCCATCGCCGCGGGCCTGGACCAGGCGGAGCGCAAGGGCGTTCCAGTCGTCGCGGTGGACGTGGCCCCGGACAGGGGCAAGGTCGCGATGATCGTCCGCGCCGACAACCGCGCGTACGGGACGCTCGCCTGCAAGTACATGGGCGACAAGGTCAAAACCGGCAAGGTCGTGCAGATCATGGGCGATCTGTCCTCGATCAACGGCCGGGATCGGTCGGAGGCGTTCCGCGATTGCATGAAGCAGAATTACCCCAGCATCCAGGTGCTCGAGATCCCGACCGAGTGGAAGGCCGAGAGGGCCGCCGCCGGGCTGAACACGATCCTCAACGCGAACCCCGATCTCAAGGGCGTCTATATGCAGGCGGGCGGGGTATTCCTCGCCCCGACGCTCCAGCAGCTCAAGGCCAAGGGCCTCCTGCATCCGGTCGGCGACCCCAAGCACATCACGGTGGTCTCCAACGACGGCATCCCGCAGGAGCTCGACGCGATCCGCCGGGGCGACATCGACGCGACCGTGTCGCAACCCGCCGACGACTACGCGAAGTACGGCCTCTACTACATCAAGGCCGCGATGGAAGGGAAGACCTTCGAACCCGGCCCGACCGATCACAACAGCACGATCATTCAGCACCCGGACGGCAACTTGGAAGACCAGCTCGCCGCCCCGCTGGTCACCAAGGAGAACGTCGACGACCCCACCCTCTGGGGCAACTCTCTCGGAAGGTGAGTCGGATGTCGGTCGGATCCCCGACGCCCTCGGCCGGGGGAGCGGGAACGCACGCTCGCCCTCCGCTGGCCCAAGCGGTCGACGTCGTCAAACGTTTCGGGCCCACCGTGGCCTTGGACAACGCACAACTGGAGGTCGTCCCGGGCGAGTCGCACGCGCTCGTCGGCCGCAACGGCGCGGGCAAGTCGACGCTCGTCTCGCTCCTCACCGGGCTCGCCCGCCCGGACTCGGGCCGCATCCTCTTCGGCGGGGAACCGGCCCCGTCCCTCGCCGATCGCAACGCCTGGCGGCGCCGGGTCGCGTGCGTGTACCAGAAGTCCACGATCATCCCGCAGCTCACCGTCGCCGAGAACGTCTTCCTCAATCGTCAGCCCACCGGCCCCGGCCGCTTCATCGCATGGCGCCGGATGCGGACCCGGGCACGCGAACTCCTCGACCAGTGGGGAGTCGACATCCCGGTCGACACGCCGGCCGCCGATCTGTCGGTCGGCGACCGGCAACTCGTCGAGATCGCCCGCTCGCTGTCCTTCGGCGCCCGCTTCGTGATCCTCGACGAGCCCACCGCACCACTCGACCGCCGCGAGATCGAGCGCCTGTTCGCGAGGATGCGGGTGCTGCAGGCCGCCGACGTGACGTTCCTGTTCATCTCGCACCACCTCCAAGAGGTGTACGAGGTCTGCCAGTCCGTCACGGTGATGCGCGACGCCCGGTGGATCACCACCCGTCCGGTGGCTTTGATGCCGCGTACCGAACTGGTCGAGGCGATGACCGGCGAATGGATGCCGGAGAAGACCGCCGCCGAACCGCGCGACCTCACCGGCCGCCCGGTCCGACTTCAGGTGTCGGACCTCGCCGGCGACGCCTTCTCGGGTGTGTCCCTGGCGGTCCGCCAAGGCGAGGTGCTGGGCGTCGCGGGCAGCAGTGCGAGCGGCAAGATCGAACTGGCCGAGACACTGGTGGGCCTGCGCCGGGTGAAGTCGGGCACGGCGACCCTCGACGACATCCCGATCCCCTTCGGCAACGTCCCCAAGGCCATCGCCTCGAGCATCGCCTGTGTCCCGCGCGACCGCCATGACCAGGGGCTGGTCGCAGGGCTCTCGGTCGCCGAGAACGCCGCACTGACGCTGCGTTCGGTGCGAGCCGGCCGGTTCGGCACCATCTCGCCCGCCCGGGAACGCCGACAAGCGCGTCGCGTCGTCGCCGACCTCGACATCAAGACGCCGGGCGTCGAAGCACCGGTCAGCGCGCTGTCCGGCGGCAATCAGCAGAAGGTCGTCATGGCCCGTGCGCTCGCGACCGACCCGCGGCTGCTCGTGCTGATCAATCCGACCGCAGGTATCGACGTGAAGTCCAAGGAGGCCCTGCTCGGCCTCGTGGACGACATGCGCGAGCGCCGGACCGCCGTGGTCGTCATATCCGACGAACTCGACGACCTGCGCACGTGCGACCGTGTGCTCGTCCTCCGGCACGGTTGCGTGACCACCGAACACCCTGCCGGCTGGCGCGACAACGATCTGGTCGCCGCCATCGAAGGCATGAGCGATGAAGGAACGACGCATGACTGACATCTCGGCACTCGCCGAAAGCCCGAGGTCGACCCAGCCGACCACGTTCCGCGGCGCACGCACCGCACTCCTGCGCCGGTTCCGCGAGCTGGCCCTCGTGCCGGCCCTGGTCGCGCTCGTGGTGCTCGGCGGACTGGTCAACGATACGTTCCTGACCAAGGCTAACCTGATCAGCATCCTCGGTTCCTCCGCCGCGCTCGCGCTCGTCACACTGGCGGCGTCCCTGATTCTCATCGGCGGCAAGTTCGACCTGTCCCTCGAATCAACCGTCGGCATCGCCCCCGCGCTCGGCGCGATGGTGGTCCTGCCCGCCTCCGCCGCCGGATTCGGCATCGAACTCCCGTCCGCGGTGGGCCTGTTGATCATGCTCGTCGCGGGTGCGGTGATCGGCGCCGTCAACGGATTCCTGGTGGTCAAGCTCCAACTCAACGCGTTCATCGTCACGCTCGCGATGCTGATCGTACTGCGAGGGCTCCAGGTGGGCATGACCGAGGGCAAGACCCTCTTCGAGATGCCCGAGTCGTTCTTCACCCTGGCCACCTCCACGTTCCTGGAGGTTCCGCTATCCGTGTGGCTGGCCGCCGCGGCGTTCGCCATCGCGGGATTCGTGTTGCGCCACCACCGGGTGGGCCGCGCGTTGTACGCCATCGGAGGCAACCCGGCCGCGGCGCGCACGGCCGGCATCCGCGTGGATCGCGTGCTGATGGGCGTGTACATCGTGGGCGGCGCACTCGCGGCCCTGGGCGGGCTGGTCCTCACCGGCTACGTCGGCGCGATCAGCCCCAACCAGGGCGACGGGATGATCTTCACCGTGTTCGCGGCGGCCGTCATCGGCGGAATCAGCCTCGACGGCGGCAAGGGCACGATGACCGGCGCACTCACGGGTGTGCTCCTGCTCGGCGTCGTGCAGAACCTGCTGACCCTGGCCCAGGTCAAGCCGTTCTGGATCCAGGCGATCTACGGCGGCATCATCCTGGTCTCGCTCATGGTCTCGCGTCTCACCAGCGGGAAGGCACAGGACTAGCCTAGAAGCGTGTCGGCCCCACGAACGCGGGGATTGCTCCCACGAGGCCGCGCCGGACGATTGGGCCCACGCGTCGGCCCCGCGAAGGCGGGGATGTTCCGGGCGGGCACTCCTCGTAGTTGGCCCCGCGCAGGCGGGACGTTGCCATTGCGCTGGGTGCAGCGCCGTCCCGACATCGCCGCCCCGGACGAGTACGTCGCCTTCGTCGAACTCGTCGGATCCGGTCTGCCTACTCGGGGTAACCACCCGATGCCCCGCTCGACTTGAACGCGATCCACCCCCGCAGGTTGAACTACCCTGGGGGCGAGGGTGATCCAGCTCGAAGACGGCATACAGGTGGCAAGATGCAACTGAACGAAAACGGTAGCGTCGCCCGGGCCGGAGAGTTCGTTGCCGCGGTGGTCATGGTGGTGTGTCCGTTCGTACACGCACCGGCATGCGAATCTTGCGCGCCGTCGCGACCCGACCCCGACCCCGCCACCTCGTCGACAGGGCGCGGCGCCGAGTCCCGAGTCCCGAGTCCTCGACAATTCCCACGCCCGACCGGGCAGATCGTGATGGAAGACCATGACAGGCACGACCGATCCGACCAGAAGAGGCGAACTGTTCGTCGGCGTCGACGCCGACCGCCGTTTCGAGGGCCCCACCACGGGCGGCGAACTCGCCATCCTGACCGACATCCTGGCGGCCCAGCGCACGACCCTGGAACTGAAGTGCGCCGGGCTGGGCCCGGAGTTGGCCCGGCGATCCGTGGAACCCTCCACGCTCTCCCTGCTCGGTATCGTGCGCCACCTCGCCGACGTCGAGCGCCGCTGGTTCCGGCGGGGTCTGGGCGGCCAGGACGCGCCGGCCCTGTTCTCCTCCCGGGCCTGCCCCGACGGCGACTTCGAGGGCGCGGCGCCCGACACCGCGATCGTCGAGCAGGCCTGGCAGGCGTGGCGTACGGAGGTCGCCTTCGCCGAGCGCTTCACCGTCGAGGCGCCCGATCTCGACGTCGAGGGCGAAGACGATTGGCGCGGAACGGTGTCCTTGCGCTGGGTCTTGGTGCACATGGTCGAGGAATACGCCCGCCACAACGGCCACGCCGACCTGCTCCGCGAACGTATCGACGGAGCGATCGGCGTGTGAACCCACGCTCCGCTCGGGCCGTGCCGGCCGCCGACCACCACCCAGCTCCCACGCGGGTGGCCTCGTCCGGATCAGGCGTGCGCGGCGGCGAGCAGGATGGCGCCCAGTTGCACCGCGGCGAGCTTGCGGAGTTCGATCGGGGAACCCGGGGACTCGGCGGTAGCCTCGGCGAACCAGACCTCGAACAGGTCGGTGCGCCGTCCGGTGTCGAGTAGACGCCCGGCGTGATCAATCGGGAGCCGGGCAGTTCGGGCGCACCGTGGTGCACGGGAAGGCCTTCGTGCTCCGGGAGTTCGGCGAGCCGCCGGGCGAGGTCGAGGTCGTCGCGGTTGAGGTGGAAGAAGGCGCCCTGGCGCTCGCCGTTGTGCAGCGAGCAGACGAGCGCGGGTTCCACCGCGTCCATCAGCGCCATCAGCGCGGTGGTCTCCGGGAGCGATCGGTCGAAGGTGTAGCGCTCGCCTTCCAGCGGGAACGTCCACTCGACCTGGTCGGCCAGGTCCGGGCGTAGAAGTGCTCGGCGTACGCGCGGCGTTGCCCCTGCCGGTCGTACCAACCTTCGTTCAGGCGTGCGCCGTCCGGATCGGCGCACGGGATGAGGTGCCGGCGGCGGTCGAGGCGGGCGCGCAGCGCGGAGTCCCGGCACAACAGGGCGATCAGGGCGGCGACCGTGAGTGCCCCGACCGGCTCGTTGGGGTGTGGTCCGCCGACGACGACCACGTCCTTCGCGCCGTCGCCGATGGTCAGCGCGCCCAGCGGTTCGCCCAGCCGCGATGTGCCGATGCGGCGTACACGACCAGGTCGGGGTGGGCCGCGGCGGCTGCGTCGAGGTCGGCGTGCATGGCGTCGACGGTCGGGAACGCGGCGTGGTCGGGCACCTGCGTCATGTTCGGGATCACCTTCATAATACGGTTACGGTAATAATGGGATTATGAGAATTGCAAGGGCCGAGGCCAAGGAGCGGAACCGCCGTGCGCTGCTGGACGCCGCGCGCGGTGTCGTGGCACAGGACGGCTACCGCGCCAGGTTGGACGACATCGCCGCGCGGGCGGACCTGACCACCGGTGCGGTGTACTCGCTGTTCGGGAGCAAGAACGGCCTGATGAGCGCCCTGGTCGCGGATCACCTCGGCCCGCACTACGCGGGGATCGAGCAGGTGGTCGTCGCGGACCTGTCGCTGACCGACGCGGTCGACGCGTTCGCCCGGTACTACCGGCGGGTCTGTGAGGACCCCGACGCGCTTCGCCACCTGTCCTTCGAGATCAGCCTCCTGGACTTGGCACTGCGCGATCCCGCGCTCCGCGAGGCGCTCGCCGCCGCGCTGCGCGTGCACGAGGAGCGGTTGACGGCGCTGTTCGCCGGGCGGGCGCACCGGGGAACGATCGTCTCGGCCGGCCAGGCGCGGCGACTGGCGATCGCGCTCAGGGCTCTGCTGGTCGGTCTCGGCCAGGGACTCCTGCTCGGGCCGGCCGACGTGGCCTCCGAGCAGTACTTCGCCGACGCCGCGCGCGCGTTGACCGCTCCGGAGGTACTCGGGCCGGTCCTCGGACCGGAGTGAGATCGGGGCGGCCCGGGTGTGCGCCCGCCCGCCTACGGGGTACTCCCCCTGGCCGGCGTGCGACGGCGAGTCGGCGATCGCCCGCCCCGCCCCGGCGCCGTCACCGAGTGCACCGACGGATCCCAGTGAGCAGGAGGAACTCGACATGCCCGTGGCGGACGCCGAGGTGGAGGTCTTGATCGTGGGCGGCGGGCCGGTCGGGCTCACCGCCCGGGCGCTCCTGGAACGCTGGGGGGTGCGGGTACTGCTGGTCGAGAAACACCGCGAGTTGTCACCCTTCCCGCGCGCCCGACTGGTCAACGTGCGCTCGATGGAGATCTACCGTCACCTCGGCCTCGACACCCGGATCGCTGCCGCCGCGTTCGCGCCCGAGTTCGGCCACATCCGCTTCCGGGACACCCTGTACGACCGCGACTTCGCCGCGGCGGCGATGGTCGGGATCCACGCGCCGGTACCCGAGAGCCCCGTGATCGGCGTGGTCACCTCGCAGGACCGTCTGGAACCAACCCTGCTTGCCGCGGCGGACGCACCCGTGCGATTCGGTGTCGAGGTCGTCGGCGTGGCCGAGGCGGCCGACGGCGTCACGGCCCTGCTCCTGGACCACGAACGTGGTGACGAGAGCCGACTCCGCGCCCGATATGTACTCGCCGCGGACGGCGCGAACTCCACCGTCCGGCACCTCCTGGGAGTCGGCAGCACCGGCCCGGGGGCATTGGGGGACTTCACCACCGTCGTGTTCGACGCCGACCTCGACCGCTGGTGCGCCCGCCGGCCCGCCGGGGTCTACGTCACCGCGCACGGCTCCTTCCTCCCGCTCTACCCGGAAGGAGGCTGGGCCTGGTTCGGCCCGACCCCCGAAGACGCCGAACACGCCGACTGGCCCGATCTCGTCTCGCGCGCCCTCGGCCTCGGCGCCGACGTACGGGCCGACGTGTCGCGGGTTCAGCACTGGGTCATGAATGCCTTCGTCGCCGAACGTTTCCGCCACGGCCGAATCCTGTTGGTCGGCGATGCCGCGCACGCGATCCCCATCACCGGCGGCCTGGGTATGAACACCGGCATCGCCGACGTGCACAACCTGTGCTGGAAGCTGGCGGGCGTGCTGCACGGGTGGGCCGAACCGGGCCTGTTGGATACCTACGAGACGGAACGACAACCCGTCGCCCACCGGACGCTCCAGCAGGCGGTGGCCAACGCCCGGCTCATGGTGCAAGTCCAGAACCGCCGCCGGGATCGGCTGCGCAGCGGCGACGCGGCGACGGCGCGGATCGAACTGCCATGGTCGGAACAGTACTTCGCGCAACTCGGCCTGGTGTTGGGGGCCACCTACCACTCCGCCGCCGTCCTCACCGACGGCAACACCCCATCCGAGCCCTCCGAATCGGGCACGACCTACATCCCCACCGCAGAGCCCGGACGCCGTCTGCCCCACCTCCGGCTCACCACCGAACGCTCCACACTCGACACCGTCGGCGCATGGTTCACCCTGCTCACCCCGGACCCCACCCGATGGCGGCAACACGCCACCGGATCAACGCCGTTGCGCATCGAGGCCCTGCCCGTCGAACACCTCGACGTCTGCGGCCTTGGCCCGCACGGAGGGCTCCTCGTCCGTCCCGACGGCCACATCGCCGCCCGCTGGCGCAACCACCCCTCGGGCAACGCGCCCCTCCGGCACGCCCTCACCACCATCACACGCTCGACATCCGCGTGATCGCCCGCCTCCCGGATCCGGGCCGTGGAATCATCGGATGTCGGGTGGGCACGTACGCGTATTCCTCTGTGAGTGGTGGTGGGTGGACGTGATCGCCGGGTGAGAGTGGGACGACACGTTGTTCCTGGGCACGGCCGCCTATTACCGGCGTGGGAGAATCCCCTATGCCCCGGGATGGGCGGACGCGCTCGCCGATGTGCTCGAACTCGACGGGCACGGGCGCCTGATCGACGTGGGATGTGGGCCGGGCATCCTGGCCGTGGGGCTGGCGCACCCGTTCGGTGAGGTCGTCGGCGTCGACCCGGACCGGGAGATGATCGCCGAGGCCCGGCGCGAGGCCGCCGAGGCGGGGTGGCCGGGAAGGCGCGTTGGATTCGGGCCCGGGCGGAGGAACTGCCCGCGGATCTCGGCACGTTCACCGTCGCGACGTTCGGGCAGTCGTTCCACTGGATGGATCGGGAGCGGGTGGCGGCGACCGTCATGGACATGCTCCGGCCCGGTGGCGTGCTCGTGCACGTCTCGAACCTGGAGATCGAGAAGCGCGCCGTCGACGGCCTTCCGTACCCGGCGGTGCCGCACGCCGCGGTGGGCGAGCTGATCAGGGACTATCTGGGGCCGGTGCGACGAGCAGGTCAGGGCGTACTGACGCAGGGGATTCCCGGCGCTGAGGCGGAGGTGTTCACCGGTGCGGGGTTCTCCGGTCCCGGACACCGGTTCGCTCGTACGGCGGCCGCACCCGCCACGCCCTGACCCTCGTCGTGGAGACGACCGCCGGACTGCGGCTGCAGTGGGTCAACGACCGCTCCCAGATCGACGACGGCCACGCCCGCGCGGACTTGGACGCGATGTGCTCGATGCTCGGCCGGCCCACGTCCGACGGCCGGGCACAGTCGGCGACCTCGCGCAGCACACCGCCGAACTCGCCGTCGTCACCGCGCGAGCGCCGCTCCCGAAGACCACCCTGCGGACGAGCCCCGGCATCGACGGCGGCGGCTCGGACCCGGTCCTGGAGGTGGTGACCGCGCATTTCGCCGCGGACCAGCGATTCGACCGCGCGCTTGTTGCACGCGGGCAGCCCGATCTTGGTCAGGAAGTCGGCGAAGGAGTTGAACTTCCCCTTGCTCGTGCGCGCTTCGACGATGTCGTTGATGACGTTGTCGCCCACGTTGCGGATCGCCCGCAGGCCGAACCGCACGTCGGAGCCGACGGCGGTGAAGTCGGCCACGGACTCGTTGACGTCGGGCGAGAGCACCCGGATGCCGGCCGACCTGGCATCGGCCAGGTACATGCCCATCTTGTCCTTTTCGTCGCCCACCGAGGTGAGCAGCGCGGCCATGTACTCGGCCGGGAAGTTCGCCTTGAGATAGGCCGTTTGGTAGGACACCAGGCCGTACGCGGCGGAGTGCGACTTGTTGAACGCGTAGCCGGCGAACGGGACCAGTAC
>NZ_KB889571.1 GCF_000372745.1 Embleya scabrispora DSM 41855
GTCGGGCCCAGGCGTGGGGTCCGGGGGTCGCTCCCGGATCAGCACGGTCAAAAGACCACGCCGATGCCGAGCGACCAGGTCCTCGGGCCGGTCGTAAGGAACACGAAACGCAAGACCAGACACAGCGTCGGCCAGGAGGGAATGCCACGACCCCGGTCGTGGTTGGGCGGTACAGACCCGGATTTGGGTCCGGTCGCCCCCTCCTGGCAGACTGCTCTGTCGGCCCCGGTTCACGTGACGCCCACTCGGGTGTACGACCCGGCGCCCTCCCGAACCCAAGGAGACTCCTGTGAAGCCCGACATCCACCCCGAGTACGTGGAGACCACCGTCACCTGTGGCTGTGGCTCGACGTTCACCACGCACAGCACCGCGACCAGCGGCCAGATCCGCGTCGAGGTCTGTTCGCAGTGTCACCCGTTCTACACGGGCAAGCAGAAGATCCTCGACACGGGTGGCCGTGTGGCGCGCTTCGAGAAGCGCTTCGGCAAGCAGCCGGTGGCCGGCAGCAAGTAGCGACCCCGCGGCGCCGGAGGAGCGGTGGGCCTTGTCCAAGGTCCGTCCCGCCCCTCCGGCGCCGTTCGTTTGTCCGCCCGTCCGGCGTCCCGCCGATCCCGCCACCGCGTTACCGATCCCGCCGAGTTCGCGGCCATAACCCAGAGGAGCCCCAGTGTTCGAGGCGATGGACGACCTGCTCGCCGAGCACGCCGACCTGGAGCGGCAGCTCGCCGATCCGGCCGTGCACACGGACCAGACGCGCGCGCGCAATCTCGGGCGGCGCTACGCCGAACTGGGGCCCATCGTGGACGCCTACCGGCAGTGGTCCAGTGCCGCCGACGACGTCGAGGCCGCACGCGAACTGGTCGCCGAGGACCCGGACTTCGCCGCCGAGGCGGAGGAGGCCGAGCAGCGCCGCGAGGAGTGCGCGGAGAAGCTGCGCCGGCTGCTCGTGCCGCGCGACCCGGCCGACGACAAGGACGTGATCCTGGAGGTCAAGGCGGGCGAGGGCGGCGAGGAGTCGGCCCTGTTCGCCGGCGACCTGCTGCGGATGTACCTGCGCTACGCCGAGCGAGCCGGCTGGAAGACCGAGATCCTCGAATCCAACGAGTCCGATCTCGGCGGCTACAAGGACGTTCAGGTCGCGGTCAAGACCAAGGGCAACCCGGCGCCCGGCGAGGGCGTCTACGCCCGGCTGAAGTTCGAGGGCGGCGTGCACCGCGTCCAGCGGGTGCCGGCCACCGAGTCGCAGGGCCGCATCCACACCTCCGCGGCCGGCGTCCTGGTGCTGCCCGAGGCCGAGGACGTCGAGGTCGAGATCAACGCCAACGACCTGCGCATCGACGTGTACCGCTCGTCCGGCCCCGGCGGCCAGTCGGTGAACACCACCGACTCCGCGGTGCGCATCACGCACCTGCCGACCGGCATCGTGGTCTCCTGCCAGAACGAGAAGAGCCAGCTCCAGAACAAGGAGTCGGCGATGCGCATCCTGCGCGCCAGGATGCTCGCCGCGGCCCAGGAGGAGGCCGACAAGGAAGCCTCCGACGTGCGTCGCAGCCAGGTCCGCACGGTGGACCGCTCGGAGCGCATCCGGACGTACAACTTCGCCGAAAACCGGATTTCCGACCACCGCGTGGGCTATAAGGCGTACAACCTGGACCAGGTGCTCGACGGCGATCTCGATCCGGTCATCCAGGCGTGTGTGGACGCCGACATGGCCGCCCGGCTCGCCCACCAATAACGGAGACGAGATGAATCTGCTGCTCGCCGAGGTGGCTCAGGCCACCCTGCGACTGGCCGACGCGGGCGTTCCCTCTCCGCGCTTCGATGCCGAGGAACTCGCGGCGTTCGTGCACGGCGTCAAGCGTGGCGCGCTGCACACCGTCGCCGACGGCGATTTCGACGCGCGGTTCTGGGAGGCCATCGCGCGGCGGGAGGCCCGTGAGCCGTTGCAGCACATCACCGGGCGCGCGTTCTTCCGCTACCTCGAACTCCAGGTGGGCCCGGGCGTGTTCGTGCCCCGCCCGGAGACCGAGGTGGTGGTCGGCTGGGCGATAGACGCGCTGCGCGCGATGGACGTGGCCGAGCCGCTCGTGGTGGACCTGTGTACCGGCTCCGGTGCGATCGCGCTCGCGGTCGCCCAGGAGGTGCCGCGCTCGGTCGTGCACGCGGTCGAGCTGGACCCGGACGCGTACCGCTACGCCGCGCGCAACGCGAGTGGCTCGCGAGTGATCCTGCACCGGGGCGACGCGCTCGCCGCGCTGCCGGAGCTGGACGGCACGGTCGACCTGGTGATCTGCAATCCGCCCTACGTCCCGCTGGACGAGCGGGACGAGATGGCGCCCGAGGCCCGCGACCACGATCCCGAGCTGGCCCTGTTCTCCGGGCCGGACGGGCTCGACTTCATCCGAATCCTGTCCAAGACCGCCTACCGGCTGCTGCGCCCGGGCGGCCTGGTGGTGGTCGAGCACGCGGACACCCAGGGCGGCGCGGTCCCGTGGATCTTCAACGAGGAAGCCGGTTGGGTGGACGCGGCCGACCACCGCGACCTGACCAATCGCCCGCGCTTCACCACCGCACGCAAGGAAGGCGCGTGAACCGCGCGCCCCGCACCTGCGCACCGCTCGCCCCGGTCGCGCGCCCCGCATCGCCGGCCACACCCGCGTTGCCCACACCGTTCGCACCGTTTGTACCGCCAGTACGGCAAGTACCGCCCGTACCGCTTCAGGAGGTAAGTGTCCGATGAGCCGACGCTACGACTGCTCCGACGCGATGGACCGTGGGCTCGGGCTGCGTGAGGCGACCGGGTCGATCAAGCGTGGCGACCTGGTCGTGCTGCCGACGGACACCCTGTACGGCATCGGCGCCGACGCGTTCACCCCGCACGCGGTGCACGCGTTGCTGGATGCCAAGGGCCGGGGCCGCAACATGCCCTCGCCCGTGCTGGTCGGCTCGCCGAACACGCTGCACGGGCTGGTCACCGGCTTTCCCGAGGTGGGCTGGGAACTGGTCGACGCGTTCTGGCCGGGCGCGCTCACCATCGTCGCGTTCCACCAACCGTCGCTGATGTGGGACCTGGGCGATACGCGCGGCACGGTCGCGGTGCGGATGCCGCTGCACCCGGTCGCGATCGAGTTGCTCACCGAGACCGGCCCGATGGCGGTCAGCAGCGCGAACCGGTCCGGCAATCCGGCGGCGACCACGGTCGACGAGGCCGAGGCCCAGCTCGGCGACTCGGTGTCGGTGTACCTGGACGGCGGCACGTGCCCCTCGACCGCCCCGTCCTCGATCATCGATCTGACCGCCGGCCGCCCCCGGCTGCTGCGTGAGGGTGCCCTGTCGCTGGAGACGTTGCGCGAGGTCGTCCCCGACCTGGAGGGCGTGAATTGACCCCGCCACCACCCGTGGGGCACTCCTACGGGCCGTACGGGTCCGCGCCCGACTCGTTTCGGATCCTGTTCGTGTGCACGGGGAGCATCTGTCGCTCGCCGATCGCCGAGCGGCTGGCGCGGCTCGGCCTGGAGCGCCGGCTCGCCGCCGACGACGCGGTCCGGCTCAGTGTGCAGAGCGCCGGGACCTGGGGGCACGAGGGCGCGCCGATGGAGCCGCACGCGGCCGAGGTCTTGCTCGAATACGGCGCCGACCCGGGCGACTTCCACGGCCGCGAGCTGCTCGACGAGCACGTCGCCGAGGCGGATCTGGTGCTCACCGCGACGCTCGACCACCGCGCGCACGTGGTGTCCATGGGGCATGCCTCGGGCCTTCGTACGTTCACGCTCAAGGAATTCACCCGGCTGGTCGCGGTGTTGGAGCGGGCGCCCTACCCCGAGCGCGATCTGGTCCAGCGCGGGCGCTCGCTGGTGCGGGCCGCCGCGGCGCTGCGCGGCCGGTTGGCCGCGCCCGATCCCGAGTGGGACGAGGTGGCCGATCCGTACGGCGCGCCGCTGAGCGTCTTCCGGGCCTGCGCCTCCGACATCGGGTCGGCCCTGGATCCGGTGCTCACCGCGCTCACCGGACACCCCGCGCACAGCCTCTGAACGACGGGTCGGCGCGCGGGTCGCGAGCAGGTGCGCCGCGCGGCCGGCAACGGGCTTGATTGGGCCCCGGAAGAGCCTGTCCGTGTCCCGACCCCCGGCATATGGTGGAGACGTCCCTGCGGCCTTGAGGAGCAATCCCATGGGCACTCCCGACTCCACGTCAACTCCCTTCTGGGGACCGGACTTCGCCGCCCTCCACGAGACGGATCCGGAGATCGCCGAGGTGCTCCTGGGCGAGTTGGCCCGACAACGCGGCGGCCTGCAACTGATCGCCGGCGAGAACTTCACCTCCCCGGCGGTGCTTGCCGCACTCGGCAGCACGCTCGCCAACAAGTACGCCGAGGGCTACCCCGGACGGCGCTACTACGGCGGTTGCGCCGAGGTGGACCGCGCCGAGGAACTGGGCGTCCGCCGGGCCCGCGCCCTGTTCGGCGCCGAGCACGCCAACGTGCAGCCGCACTCGGGCACCGCCGCGAACCTGGCGGCCTACGCGGCGGTGCTGGCACCGGGCGACACGATCCTGGCCATGTCGCTGCCGCACGGCGGGCATCTCACCCACGGCTCCCGGGTGAACTTCTCCGGCCGCTGGTTCCACGCGGTCGCCTACGGGGTCCGGGAGAGCGACGAGCGCATCGACTACGACCGGGTCCGGGACCTGGCTCGGGCGCATCGGCCGCGGCTGATCGTGTGCGGCGCCACGGCATATCCGCGACTTGTCGATTTCGCGGCCTTTCGACAGATCGCCGATGAGGTGGGCGCCTACCTGATGGTGGACGCGGCCCACTTCATCGGCCTGGTCGCGGGCGACGCGGTGCCCTCGCCGATTCCGTTCGCGGACATCGTCACGTGCACCACGCACAAGGTGCTGCGCGGTCCGCGCGGCGGGCTGATCCTGTGCCGCGAGGAACTCGCCGACCGGATCGACCGGGCGGTGTTCCCGTTCAGCCAGGGCGGCCCGCACATGCACGCGGTGGCCGCCAAGGCGGTCGCGCTGGGCGAGGCGGCGACGCCGGCGTACCGGGCGTACGCGCGTCGTGTGGTGGCCAATGCGCAGGCCCTGACGCAGGGCCTGCAGGCGGAGGGCCTGCGGGCGGTCTCCGGGGGCACCGACACCCATCTCGCGCTGTTGGACCTGCGACCGATCGGGGTCAGCGGCAGCGACGCGGAACACCGCTGCGGGCGAGCGGGGATCACGCTGAACAAGAACGCGGTCCCGTTCGACCCGGTCAAGCCGATGATCGCGTCCGGGATCCGGGTCGGCACGGCCGCGGTGACCACGCAGGGCATGACCGAGACGGACATGAAGGAGATCGCCCTGCTGATCGGGCGGGCGGTGCGCGCGGACGACGAGAGCGTGCTGCGCGAGGTGCGCGCGGCGGTCGGCGAACTCGTCGCGACCCATCCGGCCTACCCGGGCCGGTGAGGCCCGGATCAGGCAATCCGGCCCCGGGGTGGCTGGGACCGGGGTGACTGTGGTTACGTGTGGGGCGACGGGCCGGTGGCGGCGCCACCGAGCATTGTGCGATCGTCCCTCGCCGGTGAAGACGTGTGATTCTCCCGGGGAGCGGCGGCACGTCTAGTCTGATGCCCGTGCTGCCGCTGGGATGTGCCGAAGCCGGGGACGGTTGAGTCTTGCGCGAATACCTGCTCACGCTGTTCGTCGCCGCTGCGGTGACCTACCTGCTGACGGGCGCGGTCCGCCGGTTCGCCATCGCCGCGGGCGCGATGCCCGAGATCCGGGCGCGCGACGTGCACAAGGAGCCGACGCCGCGCCTGGGCGGGTTGGCGATGTTCGGCGGCCTGTGTGCGGGTCTGTTGGTCGCACGCCATCTGCCGGTGCTTCAGGACGTGTTCACCTCCTCGACCGACGTACAGGCACTGCTGTCCGGCTGCGCGCTGATCTCGGTGCTCGGGGTGATCGACGACAAATGGGGCGTCGACGCGATCATCAAGCTGCTCGGTCAGGCGCTCGCCGCGGGCGTGATGGTCTGGCAGGGCATCGTGATCCTGTGGCTGCCCATCCCCGGCTACGGCACGGTGGGGCTGACGCCGACCCAGGGCACGCTGCTGACCATCGGGATAGTGGTCATCACGATCAACGCGGTGAACTTCGTGGACGGCCTGGACGGCCTCGCGGCCGGCATGGTGTGCATCGCCGCGCTCGCCTTCTTCGGCTACTCCTACCGGCTCTGGTTCGGCTACGGCGTTTCCGGTGCCGCCGCGCCGACGCTGTTCACCGCGCTGCTGATCGGGATGTGCGTGGGCTTCCTGCCGCACAACCTGCACCCGGCGCGGATCTTCATGGGCGACTCCGGCTCGATGCTGATCGGCCTGATGCTGGCCGCCGCGGCGGTCACCGTCACGGGTCGGATCGACCCGGGCGCGATCATGGTGCAGAACGACGGTTCGCGAACCTTCACCACGCACAAGCTGGTGCCGGTCTACATCCCGCTGGTGCTGCCGTTCGCGGTGCTGGTGGTGCCGCTGATGGACCTGGTGATGGCGGTCGGCCGGCGCGGCTGGGCGGGTCGTTCGCCGTTCGCCGCGGACAAGGGCCATCTGCACCACCGACTCCTGGAAATCGGCCACTCGCACAGTCGTGCGGTGCTGATCATGTACTTCTGGTCCGGCCTGATCGCGTCGTTCACCGTGCTCATCTCGGTGCGCCCGGAACGGCGTCCGATCGTCTACGCGGGCCTGGGGCTGATCGCCCTGGGACTGGTGATCCTGATGTTGCCGCGGTTCAAGCCGCACGTGCCCACCGAGCTGCACAACGTGGTTCCACCGCGCTATCGCCGGCTCCGTCGGCGCGGGCGCGGCGCGAACGTTCCGGTCGACGCGATGGTTCCCGGCGAATCAGACGGCGTACGGCTGAACGGAGCATCCGCCACACCCGTCACAGGCTCCTCGCGAAATCCCGAAGACCCCTCCCGACCTGGGCATTTGCCGGTCGGCAGGGGGACGCGAAAGGGTGGTGGAAGGCTGTGAGCTTGTACACACGAACGGGTAAAGCTCTGCTCAAATAGTTTGTGATACCGTTCACGAACCAGGATCAACGGCCGATGAACCCCCAGCAACGAGGGTTCTGACCCCCCACGGCCATTCCCGAGCGTTGCGTCGTCCCGAGCGTGTGTTCGGGCGGCTGATTCGCCCCTTGCCCCCCACTGATGCCGGAGTTACCGACATGCAGGCCAATGACGTCCGCCTTCTCCGTGGTTCGGTCGTGTGCACGACCGCAGCCGGAGGAATCGCGGCCATCGCGGCCTTCTTCGCGGCCGGTGGCAAAGGACTGCTCGGCGCGGTGTTCGCCACCGTCGTCGTCCTGGCCTTCTTCGCGATCGGCCAGTTGGCGATCGGGCGTATCTCGCGCGACAACCCCCTCATGATGATGAACATGGCGCTCTTCACGTACATCGTGCAGATCCTGCTGTTGGGGTTGGTTTTGTTCCTGTTCAAGGACACCAAGGCATTCGACACGAAGGTGTTCGGACTCACGATTCTCGGGGCCACGCTGGTCTGGGTCGCCTCGCAGGTCTGGGTCTTCACCCGGCTGAAGATCGCCTATGTCGAACCGGACGGAGAGCGATGACATACGCACGTCGTCGGTCGAGAGCGGCGCGGGGTTCGCGGACCGGGTATGTAGAGGCGACGCAGGTACTGCTAATGTCCGGGGCGTCATGAGCGAGAGAGGCCCCCGTCCACCGGACCGAGAGAATCGGGCGATGGACGGTGCCGCATGGTCGAGTGTCGGTTACCTGCTGAGCGGCATGCTGTTCTACGGCGGCATCGGCTGGCTGATCGACCGGTGGACGGGCCACTCCGCCCTGTTCCTGCCGATCGGCCTGGTCGTCGGAATCGCTCTGTCCCTGGTTCTTGTCTTTGTCCGCCACGGCAGGTCCTCCTGACCGGGCCCTGTTGCGTGCCGCTCCGTGGCCCTCGCCACGCCGACACATCGAGGTAGCCGAAATCATGCTTCACGACGAAGGAGTCGGTGGTGACTGCTGACGTCCAGACGCTCGCCAGCGAGAGCGGATGTCACCTGTTCTCCGGGTGCGGCTTCCCCTCGCCCGGGCTGAACGTCTTCGAGTTCAAGCCGATCTTCTCCATCGGGGCCTTCGACTTCACGAAGCCGATGTTGCTCGCGCTCATCTCGATGCTGCTGGTGATCGGCTTCTTCTGGAGCGCTTTCGCCAAGCCCAAGATGGTGCCGCGCGGCGCGCAGAACGTCGGCGAGTTGGGCTACCTGTTCGTTCGCGACAACATCTCGCGGGAGACGATGGGCAAGAAGGGCGACCCCTACGTCCCCTTCCTGTTTTCGATCTTCTTCTTCGTCTGGGTCATGAACGTGATGGCGATCATCCCGTTCGCCCAGTTCCCCGCGACTTCGCGGATCGCCTTCCCGGCATCGATCGTCGGCGTCGTGTACGTGACCTACCTGGTCCTGGGCATCAAGAACCAGGGCTTCGTCGGTTACTTCAAGAACATGATGTTCCCGCCCGGTCTGCCGAAGGCGATCTACTTCCTCCTCGCGCCGATCGAACTGCTGCAGGGTCTGATCACCCGGCCGTTCACCATGGCGGTCCGACTGTTCGCGAACATGTTCGCCGGACACATGCTGATCGTCACCTTCAGCGTCGGCGCCTGGTATCTGCTCGGCTTCCACATCGGGGCGCTCTTCTCGGCGACCTCGTTCCTCGTGGTCGTCATCCTGACCGCCTTCGAGTTGATGATCCAGGCGCTGCAGGCGTACATCATCACGCTGCTCGCGGCCTCCTACATCTCCAGCTCGCTCGAAGCCGAGCACTGAGAGACCCGCAGACCTTTCCCTCCTCGACCGTCGTCCGGTGGATCGTCCATCGGCCTCGAAAAAAGGATCAATTCCCATGATGAACCTCGCAGCCGACGGCGTTCACGGCAGCCTCGGTTCCATCGGCTACGGCCTCGCCGCGATCGGCCCCGGCATCGGTATCGGCATCATCTTCGGTAACGGTGTCCAGGCGATGGCCCGTCAGCCCGAGGCCGCCGGTCTGGTCCGCCAGAACATGCTGCTCGGCTTCGCCCTCGCCGAGGCGCTCGCCCTCATCGGCGTCGTCATGCCGTTCGTCTACGGCACCTGATTCACCCGCTACGGACGGAAGGTCCTCACACCGTGATTTTCCTCGCCAACAGCGAAGAGAAGATGAACCCTCTTCTCCCGCCGCTCGACGAGATCATCATCGGTGGCGTGGCGTTCCTCATCGTCTTCGGCTTCCTGTGGAAGATGCTCCTTCCCAAGATCGCCAAGACGCTGGCGGACCGTACGGACGCCATCGAGGGCGGTCTCAAGCGCGCCGAAGAGGCGCAGGCCGAGGCCCAGGCCGAGCTGGAGCGTTACCGCGACCAGCTCACCGAAGCCCGTCGTGAGGCCGGTCGCCTCACGGAGGACGCCCGCGAACAGGGTGCCGTCGCCATCGCCGAGATGCGCGCCGAAGGCCAGCGGATCAAGGACGAGATCGTCACCGCCGGCCACACCCAGATCGAGGCCGACCGCAACCAGGCCCAGAACGCGCTGCGTCAGGACGTCGGCCGGCTGGCCGTCGACCTCGCGTCGCGCATCGTCGGGGAGTCGCTCGAGGACGAGGCGCGTCAGCGTCGGGTCGTCGACCGCTTCCTCGAGGAGTTGGAGGCCAAGGCCTCCGCAACGGCGACCTCGGAGAAGGTGCGCTGATGCAGGGCGCCAGCAGGGAATCCCTCGCCGCGGCTCGTGAGCGCCTCGACGCGCTCGCGACCGCGACCGGTACCGACATGGTCCAGTTGGCCCAGGAGCTCGACTCCGTGGTCATCCTGCTCGACCAGACGGTGTCGCTGCGTCGCGTCCTCACCGACTCGACGCGCTCCGGGGAGGCCCGCGCGGCCTTCCTGGCGCAGCTCCTCTCCGGTCAGATCTCCGGTAGCACGACGGACCTGCTCGGCGGACTCGTCCGCACGCGTTGGTCGCGTCCGCGCGACCTGGTCGACGCGATCGACGAACTCTCGGTGTCCGCCGAGCTGATCGCCGCCGAGCGCGACGGGAAGCTCGACGACCTGGAGGACGAGCTGTTCCGTTTCGGTCGGATCGTGATCGGCGAGCGTGACCTGCGCTCGGCGCTGACCGACCCGAGCGTGGCGAACGCGCGCAAGGCGGAACTGGTTTCCGGACTGCTGGACGGCCGGGCCCAGCCCGTCACCCGGCGGCTGATCACCAGGCTTGTCGCACACCCGCGCAGCCGTAACCTTGAACACGGGCTGGAGTCGTACGCGCGCCTCGCCGCCGATCGTCGGCGTCGCATGGTCGCGTTGGTCACGGTCGCACTGCCCCTCACCGAGGAGCAGCGCACTCGCTTGGCCGCGGCGCTGGGCCGGATGTACGGCCGCGAGGTCCACCTGAACGTGGAAATCGATGCCGACGTCATCGGCGGGGTCCGCGTGGAGATCGGTGACGACGTCATCGACGGCACCGTGACCACACGTCTCGAAGAAGCGGGCCGACGGCTCGCCGGCTGAGACACCGGACGACAGGGACGTCGTCGTCCGCCCGGGGAAAACCCCCGGAGCGGCACAGCGGCCCCCACAGCAGCACCGCGGTTCCGTACGACAAGCGACGGACAGCGGACCGTTAACCCCACCACCTAGGAGAGCAGGGACACCAGATGGCGGAGCTCACGATCCGGCCGGAGGAGATCCGGGACGCGCTGGAGCGCTTCGTCGCCTCGTACGAGCCGGAGACGGCCGCGCGCGAAGAGGTCGGTACCGTCACCGAGGCGTACGACGGTATCGCCAAGGTCGAGGGCCTGCCCTCGGTCATGACGAACGAGCTGCTCAAGTTCGAGGACGGCACCCTCGGTCTGGCGCAGAACCTCGACGTCCGCGAGATCGGTGTCGTCATCCTCGGTGACTTCAGCGGCATCGAAGAGGGCCAGAAGGTCCGTCGTACGGGCGAGGTTTTGTCGGTTCCGATCGGTGACGGCTACCTGGGTCGCGTCGTCGACCCGCTGGGCCAGCCGATCGACGGCCAGGGCGAGATCGCGTCCGAGGGCCGTCGCGCCCTCGAACTGCAGGCCCCCGGCGTCATGATGCGCAAGTCGGTGCACGAGCCGATGCAGACCGGCATCAAGGCGATCGACGCGATGACCCCGATCGGCCGCGGCCAGCGTCAGCTGATCATCGGCGACCGGCAGACCGGCAAGACCGCGGTCTGCCTGGACACGATCATCAACCAGCGCGACAACTGGCGCTCGGGCGACCCGAAGAAGCAGGTTCGCTGCATCTACGTCGCGATCGGCCAGAAGGGCACGACCATCGCGTCCGTGCGCCGCTCGCTCGAAGAGGCCGGCGCGCTGGAGTACACGACGATCGTCGCCGCCCCGGCGTCCGACCCGGCCGGCTTCAAGTACCTGGCCCCGTACACCGGTTCGGCCATCGGCCAGCACTGGATGTACCAGGGCAAGCACGTTCTGATCGTGTTCGACGACCTGTCGAAGCAGGCCGAGGCGTACCGCGCCGTGTCCCTGCTGCTGCGTCGTCCGCCGGGGCGCGAGGCGTACCCCGGTGACGTCTTCTACCTGCACTCGCGTCTGCTCGAGCGTTGCGCGAAGTTGTCGGACGAGCTCGGCGGCGGCTCGATGACGGGTCTCCCGATCATCGAGACCAAGGCGAACGACGTGTCGGCGTACATTCCGACCAACGTCATCTCGATCACCGACGGCCAGTGCTTCCTGGAGTCCGACCTGTTCCTGCAGGGCGTGCGCCCTGCGGTCAACGTCGGTATCTCGGTCTCGCGAGTCGGTGGCTCGGCGCAGATCAAGGCGATGAAGAGTGTCGCGGGTCGACTTCGCGTCGACCTGGCCCAGTACCGTGAGCTGGAGGCGTTCGCGTCCTTCGGTTCCGACCTGGACGCCACCTCCAAGGCCTCGCTCCAGCGTGGTGCGCGCATGGTCGAGCTGCTCAAGCAGGGGCAGTTCGAGCCGTTCGCGATCGAGCTCCAGGTCGTCTCGATCTGGGCCGGTACCACCGGCAAGCTGGACGACGTGCCGGTGCAGGACATTCGTCGCTTCGAGAAGGAGCTGCACGAGTACCTCCAGCACAAGCACGGTGCCCTGCTGACCGCGATCGTCGAGACCGGCAAGCTGGAAGACGACACCGTGATGGCGCTCACCGACGCGGTGGACTCCTTCAAGCAGACGTTCACCAAGTTCGACGGCGAGCCGTTGATCCAGGACGTGACGCCTGCCGGGCTGACGAAGGAAGACGTCGGCCAGGAGAAGATCACCCGTCACGTGGCCAAGTCCGAGTAAAGAACGGAGAACCCTGACCAATGGGAGCCCAACTTCGGGTCTACCGGCGTCGGATCCGTTCCGTGTCGGCGACCAAGAAGATCACGCGCGCCCAGGAGCTCATCGCGGCGTCGCGGATCGTGAAGGCGCAGCAGCGCGTCGCGGCCTCCAAGCCGTACGCCGACGAGCTGACGCGCGCCGTTTCCGCGGTCGCCACCTTCTCCAGCACGCAGCACCCGTTGACCACCTCGGTGGAGCGACCCACTCGGGCCGCGGTGCTGTTGGTAACCAGTGACCGCGGTTTCGCGGGCGGCTACAACTCGAATGCCATCAAGGCCGCCGAGCAGCTCACCAAGCTGCTCGAGGACGAGGGCAAGACGGTTCGCCGCTACGTGATCGGGTCCAAGGGCATCGGGTTTTTCCAGTTCCGCGACGTGGACCTGGCCGGGCAGTGGAAGGGATTCTCCGACCGCCCCGAGTACTCCGACGCCAAGAAGGTGGCAGGTGAGCTGATCGACGCGTTCGTGACGCCCACCGACGAGGGCGGTGTGGACGAGATTCACCTCGTCAGCACCGAGTTCGTCTCCATGCTCACGCAGAGCCCGGTCGCGGTGCGGGTGCTCCCGTTGGCGGTCGAGGAGACGGACGAGCCGCCGGCCGGCGGTCCCTTCCCGCTCTACGACTTCGAGCCCTCGGCCGAGGGTGTTCTCGACGCACTGCTGCCGCGGTACGTCGAAAGCCGCATCTTCAACGCCCTGCTGCAGTCCGCCGCTTCCGAGCACGCGGCCCGCCGGCGGGCGATGAAGTCGGCGACCGAGAACGCCGAAGACCTCATCCGGACCCTCTCTCGTCTGGCGAACAACGCTCGCCAGTCCGAGATCACCCAGGAAATCAGCGAGATCGTCGGTGGCGCCAACGCCTTGGCCGACGCGACCGCGGGGAGTGATTAGACATCATGACTGCCACTGTTGAGACGGCCGCTGCCACGGGCCGCGTCGCCCGCGTCATCGGCCCGGTCGTCGACGTGGAGTTCCCCGTCGACGCGATGCCGGAGATGTACAACGCGCTGCACGTCGACTTGGACCTCACGGGCCAGGGCGAGGGGGAGGGCAAGAGCACGCTCACCCTCGAGGTCGAGCAGCACCTTGCCGACGGCATCGTGCGCGCGATCTCGATGCAGCCCACCGACGGCCTCGTCCGCGGCGCCATCGTCACGAACACCGGCGCGCAGATCTCCGTCCCCGTGGGCGACGTCACCAAGGGCCACGTGTTCAACGCCCTCGGTGAGGTCCTCGACGTGGACCGCGCGACCTTCGAGGTCAACGAGCGCTGGCCGATCCACCGCAAGGCCCCGGCCTTCGACCAGCTCGACTCGAAGACCGAGATGTTCGAGACCGGCATCAAGGTCATCGACCTGCTCACCCCGTACGTCAAGGGTGGCAAGATCGGTCTGTTCGGTGGTGCGGGCGTCGGCAAGACGGTGCTCATCCAGGAGATGATCGTCCGTGTCGCCCGTCTGCACGAGGGTGTGTCGGTGTTCGCCGGCGTCGGCGAGCGTACTCGTGAGGGCAACGACCTGATCGAGGAGATGAAGGAAGCGGGCGTCTACGACCAGACGGCGCTCGTCTTCGGCCAGATGGACGAGCCCCCGGGCACCCGTCTGCGGGTGGCTCTGTCGGCCCTGACCATGGCGGAGTACTTCCGCGATGTGCAGGAGCAGGACGTGCTGCTGTTCATCGACAACATCTTCCGGTTCACCCAGGCCGGTTCCGAGGTGTCGACGCTGCTCGGCCGGATGCCCTCCGCGGTGGGTTACCAGCCGACGCTCGCCGACGAGATGGGCACCCTCCAGGAGCGCATCACCTCGACGCGTGGTCACTCGATCACCTCGATGCAGGCGATCTACGTCCCCGCGGACGACCTCACCGACCCGGCCCCGGCGACCACGTTCGCGCACCTCGACGCGCTGACCGTGCTCTCCCGCCCGATCTCCGAGCTGGGCATCTACCCGGCCGTGGACCCGCTGGACTCGACGTCCCGGATCCTGGACCCGCGCTACGTCGCGCAGGACCACTACGACTGCGCGATGCGGGTCAAGAACATCCTGCAGAAGTACAAGGACCTCCAGGACATCATCGCGATTCTGGGCATGGACGAGCTGTCCGAAGAGGACAAGCTCACCGTGCACCGCGCGCGTCGCATCCAGCGGTTCCTGTCGCAGAACACCCACGTGGCGAAGCAGTTCACGGGGCTCGACGGCTCGGACGTTCCGCTCTCCGAGACCATCGAGGCGTTCAACGCGATCGCCGACGGCAAGTACGACCACGCTCCCGAGCAGGCATTCTTCATGCTCGGTGGGCTGGACGACCTCGAGAAGAAGATCGCCGAGCTCAACAAGGGCTGACGATCGCCTGATCGACGAGGGGCGGTCCCGAACGGGTCCGCCCCTCGTGTCGGTTCCCGGCAGGGCCGTCCGGCCCTTCCGGAAACCCGCCGGCGATTGAGCCGGTTGGAGCCAGGCCCGTCCGGGCCACTATCCTTGAACACCACCCGTCCCGTGAGGGCGGAGGCGAAGACCAGCGTGTCTTCGACCCGACATGAGGAGCCACGTTGGCTGAGCTGCACGTCGAGCTGGTCGCGGCCGACCGCAAGGTGTGGTCCGGCGAGGCCACCATCGTCATCGCACGCACCGCGGACGGCGACATCGGCATCCAGGCCGGTCACCAGCCGGTTCTCGGAGTGCTCGAATCAGGCCCGGTGACGATCCGTCAGGCCGACGGTTCGGTCGTCATCGCGGCGGTCCACGGCGGGTTCATCTCGTTCGCGGACAACAACCTCTCGCTGCTCGCCGAGATCACCGAGCTGGCCGACGAGATCGATGTCGCCCGCGCGGAGCGGGCGCTCGAGCGCGCCGGCGCGGCGCAGGACTCCAGCGCCGAGCGGCGCGCGGAGACGCGGCTGCTCGCCGCCCAGCGGCGGGACTAGCCACAGCCAGTCGCAGCACCAGAGCCCGGACCGATACACGGCCGGGACCACTGCTCAACGCGCGAACGAGGAGGTCGATCCGGATGGTCCTCGTCGTGCTGAGCGTGATTCTGGCCGTTGTCGTCGTATTGGTGGTCGGCGTCGCGGCCTTCGCGCTGCGTCGCCGACTGATCCAGCGACCGGGTGGCACCTTCGATTGTTCGCTTCGCATGCGTCCACCGGTATTGCCGGCCGGCGAGGCCGGATCGACCACCGCGGCGTCTCCCGGGCAGCAGGCCCCGGGGGGCGCCGCGTCGTCGTCCCCGGAGGAGGCCCAGAGTGGTGCCGAGGGGGATCCGGCGGCGCCGTCGGCCGATCCCGACCACGGCAAGGGCTGGGTCTTCGGGATCGCCCGATACAGCGGTGACCGGATCGAGTGGTTCCGCGTGTTCAGTTACGCGCCGCGCCCGCGCCGGGTGCTGCAGCGCGGCGGGATCCACGTGATCGGTCGCCGGGAACCGGCCGGCCAGGAGGAGTTGGCGCTGCTCGCGGGCGCGGTCATCCTGGTCTGCGAGCACGACGGCGCGCGGATCGAACTCGCCCTCAGCGACGACGCGTTGACCGGCTTCCTGGCCTGGCTGGAAGCGGCGCCGCCGGGGCAACGGGTCAACGTCGCCTAGCGGCGCACACGTCTTCGACGGTCGCCGGTACTCAGCGGTTGGCGCCGGGCACCCACAGCACGTCGCCCACCTCGCGATTCGCGTGCCGCGCCAGAATGCTGTGCCTGTTCCGGGGGCGACCCCCGGGCCCCACGCCTGCGCGGGT
>NZ_KB889572.1 GCF_000372745.1 Embleya scabrispora DSM 41855
ACCACCTGGACGCGGACGGTCTGCACTGGCGTGACGGGAAGGAACACGGTCGCCCTCCGAGCGGAACCGCCATCGTCTCGCCCTACGATCTCGACGCCCGCTACTGCACCAAGCGCGGCGTCGGGTGGACCGGATACAAGGCCCAACTCACCGAGACCTGCGACGAGGACGGCCCGCACNTGATCACCTACGTCGCAACGGTGCCGGCCACCGAGGCGGACATCGACACCACCAACCGGGTCCACCACAGCCTCGCCCGGCGCAATCTGAGCCCGGGCGAGCACCTCGTCGACAGCGCATACGTCACCGCCGAGCAAGTCATCGACGCACGCGACAACCACGGCATCTCCCTGCTCGGTCCGGTCACCCACGGCCCCGATGGCCACACATACGACGATCCCCACGACCCACTCGGGTTTGGTCGCCCCGAGGAACGCGGGACCCCCGCCCTGGGACGCGACGAACACGGCATCCCATCCGTCCTGCGCCCGGTTCATGTGATGGGTACTCCAATCCTGTTCGCGCCGCCCGAGGAGATCCCGAGCGGCGAACCGACGCGCGGTTCACGCGAGTTCGCGAGAGGCGTCGACGGGACAGGGGAAGCGGTCATCCGTGTTCCCCCTTGACCTGTGGTCCCGGGAGCCAGATTCCCGGCGACGGCGCCGGGGCCCGGGTGAGTTCGTGGAGTTCCGCCAGGGCCTGGCGGGCGGCCTGGAGGCCCTCGCCGGTCATGGTGTAGTGGCGGCGGGCCGGCCGCCCCTCCTTCTTGGGGTCGATGTCCTCGGTGGAACCGACGATCCAATGGGCCTTCTCCAGACGGGCGAGGATCGGGTACAGCGATCCACTCGCCAAGTGCGCGGCGTGCATGATCTCCATGCCGTACCGCGGCTGCTGCGGGTCCTCTACAAAGACGCGAAGGACCTTCGCCACGGTCGTGGTGACGTTGACCCTCACGCTGTCCCTCCTTCTGAGCATGAAATGAGCATTTATATCCCCTATGTCGACCGCCCGAGTTTCCTCCCAGTAGAAACCAGGCCGTGTAGCTACTCTACATAGGTCTATCGATTGTCTATATAGGGTCGTGGAAGGCCGCGCTGGCGAACTGTGCTCGTCGAGCGTCGACCTCGATTACGTCGAGCTATCTCCGCAGCCGACATGCGAAGCCCTGCGTGGCTGTGACGTTGCTTTTTGTGCACGCAACCTCCGTCGACGACGCCGACAAGGACCCGAGGCCCCATGGCCCGCCGGTGACACGCGACCGTGCCCCGACCCGGCCGGGGGCCTTGCCGGGGACGGTTCGGAGTACGCGGGCCCACAGACGGCCGCCGGGAGGCAGCTGTGAGGAGCTGTGAGGCCGGGCGGCCAAGGCGGCGCCGACGCGCGGAAGTGCTTCGGTCCCCTTATGCGTGGGCCCAGCAGCCACCCACGTACCGGTGCCCCGCGTGTTGGCCATGGCACGCTCATGCGCTGGAAATCAAGCCCGCCTACTCTTCCTGGTGGGGAATGCCGCCCGCGTCCGCGAGCGGCCGCGCAGCGGGCGACCTTGTTATGCAAGGTGGCGCGGGCTTCGGTCCGACGGTCTCGAGGATGGCCCCGGCTCGGGTGGAGCCGTCGTTCGTCTGGAGCATGCCCTCGGTAGCGTCGTTGGAGGAGTGGTGTGTTGGCTGGCCCCGGCTCTCGGGGCACACGAGCCTTGATCGTGGTACGGCGTCGAGGTCGAGCAGCCGAGGCCAGCGAAGTGACGAAGGCGAGGACCAACCATCGGCGAGGTGGACGACGCACGCCCTGCCACGGTGACGACGACGCAAACGGAGTGCCGGCTGCGGCTCCGGCCACCATGAGGGGTCCCCCGACATGACTGCTCGATAGGATCACGGAGATGGCTTCGCGTCTGCTCTACCACAGGCACTCCATACGGCTGCGGCTCCGCAGGCGCGGTTGCTCATAACCATGGACGCGGTCGAGTAAGGGGTTCTTTGGTGAGTGTGGATTTCTATTGGCGCAGGGTTCCCGAATCCGTTCTGTCCGAGTGCTCGCCACGTGAGCTGGCTGCGTTGCTTCCGTCTCGCTTCGACGAAGAGCACGAGCTGCTGGCGGAACGGGGGCTGCTCGTGAGCGTTGTGAACCTGGATGCGCTCATGCACTTCACGCTCACCCGCGGGGCCCCCGGACGTACCGACCAGGACGATTGCGCGGTCTATGGCGGGGAGCCCCGGGTCGAAGGCGAAGAGGACCCGGACTACGGGTTCATCGGTGTGGAAGTGTTCGTACGCTTGCCCGATCAGGTAAGGGAGGCCGCAGAGTCGTTGCGGGGCCTCCCCTACGAGGAGTGGATTCGGGGCTGGGGCACCGAGCACGCCGCGGAGGCCGCCTTCGTCGGCAAGGCCAATGTCACCTGGGAGCGGGACGATGCCGATCGCCTCGTGCGGGGTCTCGACCGACTCAGGGACTTCTACGACGGAGCGGCGAGGGCGGGCGACGCGGTCGTGTCCAAGGTCGTTGCCTGACTTCGGAACCCGCTCGACGTTCTGTCGCTCGGCAATGCCGTCGATGCACTGATGACGACCCTATTTCCTTGATTCGAACATTCGGTTTCTGTCGCTCAAGGGGACGGTTTCGCATGCCCCACAGGGAGTGAATAGACGATTCCCAGGGGGCTCTCACCCGGGTAAAGGGGGGCCTCTCTTGGAGTGGATGGCGGCAATACGGGGGACAGGATTCTCCAGAGTTCGCGCATGCTACCGGGATAATAGTTCCGGTAGTCCTCACAGGCACGCACGAGGATGCCACCGCCGGGGATCCGGGAAACCTCATGCAATGATTCTGCGGCGAATGTCTCGAAACCTCCGAGCCGATCCGCGATGGATTCCGGGAACATCGTGATCCACGAGTATCCCCTGATCATCTCGTCGTCGACCAGCCGATTTCTTGCCGGGTTGCCGTACGGAAACGGAAGCGACATTTCCAGTCCCGTCCTCCCGAGGCTCTGCCAGTAGCCGATCTGGCCGAATCGTGTGTCGAGTCCCGTACTGAATTCCCGAAGAAGATCGACGAGAAAATCCTGTGTCGCCTTACCGTGCTCGCGATCGAGCAACAGATCCTCCTCGATGGAAAACGAGACTCTGTAGGATCCTGAGACGGGCCACTCCGCCTCGAAGTCGAACTTCGCCCAGCGGCCGTCGGATTCCGTTTCTCCCGGCGGTGCGGGAATGAACAGGGTCAGAGACAGGTCCGAGTAGCCGTGGGAGAGGAATCGTGCCGCGTCCGCTGTTCCCTCCCTGCCGAGGGGAGCTCTGCCCACGGGGATGGCGTCTCGGTGTGAACGCGACCAACTCCCGAACACCTTGGAGAGATCTCCCCATTTTGCGGATGGAAAGTCGAACGGTTTCGGGGATTCCTTGGCGAATCGTTCGGGTTCGTTCGAGAAGCGCCGTATAGCAATGCCGAACCACTTTTGCGCGATGTCCTCGGCTGTTTTATCGTCGTCCGTTGCGACGACCACTTCGGCGGTGAGATGGTGTTCGCTCACGTGATTGTCCCCTCGTGGATCGGGTTGCTCGCTGCTGTGGCGGCGTGGAGTGGGCTAGACGCGTCGCCCACTCCACGCCGTACCTACTACTGGTTCGAGGTCATCCGTTGGCCGGATTGGTTACGGCTGCCCCGCCTGCGGCAGCTCCCCAGAGAATGTATCCCAAGCCCGTGACGACGGCCGCCTTGGCGAGATTTTCACCATTATTCGCCACGAAGTCGAATACTTTGAATGTCGCCGGTGCCCGAACGGGGACTTCCTTGAGTTTCGGATCCGAGGGCCCTCCCGTGTTATTCGTCCACCAGCCGACGACTCCTTCGTACTCCTTGCCTGTGTAAGGGCTTCCGCGTCGTGTTCTCGTGGATTGAGCGATCAGGAATTCCTTTTTCTTGCCGGGGCCGGCTTTCGGTTCTTCAAGATCCACCGTCGCGAGGAACGGAATATTGAAGCCTGGCTTGACCGTCTTGCCAGCAGTGCCAAACGTGTCTTCTTGGGCTTGGAAGGCTCTGACGTAAGTCGCGATCTGGCTTGCTCCCTCGGGTTCGGCTGTCAGGGAGGATTTCACCTCCCAAACCCACAGGGTGTTTCCTTCATACATGATGATGTCTGCCTTTCCATCTGCGGATTTTGTCCCGTGGTAGTTTCCGCCCGGTACCGGTACTTCGATCATGATTATGACGCCAGGCTTTTGAAACCTCGATTTCAAATACCCTGCGACAAGTCGCACCGCCTGATTGTGTCGTGCCCCGGCCCTTCCTCCCGGCAGTGCCTCACCGGTGGGATTTTGGGACCCGGGAGGTGGAAAGGGGGTGACGTTCGGCGTCCCGGCTGCCGGTGTCCCGCCTGCCGGTGTCCCCCAACCCGGCGTCCCGGCCATGTGGGTGGCGTTCCAGTCGGGATCGAAGTGATCATCCGGCCTGAGGCCGGTGGGGTCTGCGTTGGTGGCCGGGTTGTTGCCG
Organism: Embleya scabrispora DSM 41855; assembly: GCF_000372745.1. GTDB lineage: Bacteria > Actinomycetota > Actinomycetes > Streptomycetales > Streptomycetaceae > Embleya > Embleya scabrispora. The sequence continues at coordinate 4,489 of NZ_KB889572.1, forward strand.
GCGTACGCATACCCGTGGATCTGTTCAGGGCTGCTGAGGTCGAGGATCTGGTCGACGGATATGAAGCGTCCGACGGCGGGGTCGTATTCGCGGGCACCGATGTGGAGCAGGCCGGTGGCGTCGACGGTTTTCCCGAGGAATCCCTTGTCGTCGGGCCAGAGTCCCGGCCCGGTGCCCTGTTGCGGTTGGGCCCCGCGGGGGCCGCCGTAGGGGAGGGTCTTGCGTCGGGTGACCTGTTGCGTCGCTCCGTCGATCGCCGTGTGCGATGTGCCGTGAGGATCCTCGGCGAGGAAGGTGAGGGTGGTGCCGCCGGTCGGCTTGGCGACGCGTTCGGCGATGGTCTTGTCGCCGTGGGTGTAGTGGCGTGTGCCCAGGACCTTGTCGTCCGACTTGGTCCAGGTGAGTTCGACCTCGCCCAGGTAGAGCGTCGTCTTGTCCTGCTCGCGGCGCAGGAGGCGACTGCCGTCTGGGTCGTAGACGTATGTGGACTCCTTGCCGTTGGCGGTGACCTTGGCGAGATGTCCTTCGAGGTCCCAGGCGAGGGTCTGTTCGTTGCCGGGCAGGGTGCGTCGGGTGGTGTTGCCGGCGGCGTCGTATCCATAGGACTCGGCGGTGGGTCCGGCGGGCCCCGTGGTGGTGATTCCGTCGAGTCGGTGTGCGGACGTCTGGTAGGTCCGGGTGGTGTCCGTTGCGCCGCTGATCCCGTGGTGGGATTCGGTCTTGCGGTTGCCCGTTTCGTCGAAGACGTACGAGGTCCAGTAGGCGTCCGGCCCTCCGACGACGGAGGTCGGGGACGATCCCGGGGCGGTGCCGCAGTTGTCGAGGGCCGTCCAGGCGTCGGTCATCCGGCGGAGCGCGTCGTAGCCGAAGCACTGTGTGTCGGTCTGCGGGGTTCCTGCGGCCGCGCCCTGCTTCTCGACGATCTTGGTGACGTTGCCTGCCGGGTCGTATCCGTAGGACGTGTCGGTGACGTCGACCGGGATGGTGTCGCGGGTGACCTTGGACGTCAGGATCTTCCGGTCGTGGGGGTCGTATCCGAAGGTCTGGTAGACCTTTCTACCGGGGAGCGACGAGTCGATCCGGATCGGGGAGGCGTAGTTGTCGTAGGTGGTGTTCTGGACGTATGCCACCAGCCCTGCGGTACCGACGGGTAGGCCGAGGGCGTTGTCGTAGGTCGTGCGGATGGTCTCGGCGGGCAGGCCCCCCACGGCCGGCAGGTCCACCATCTCCGGCGCACCGTTGCGGTCGTTGTAGTAGTGCTTCCAGGTGTATGTGCCCGCGAGTCGGCCTTCCCTCGCCGGGATGGTGACGGTCTGTGTGACGGGTTGGTATCGGTCGGTGTAGGCGGTGACCGCGGAGATGTACGGCTGGCCGTCGACGTAGCGGGTGGACGAGCTTTGCTGCCCCTTCATCACCGTGTCGTAGAGCCATGAGGTGAGGACGGTGTCGCCGTTCTTGACGGCGGTTTTGCGTCCGAGCGCGTCGTACTCGATCGTGAGTTTGACGTTGCGGGCGTCGGTGATGGACGTGACCCGGTCGGCGGCGTCGTAGGTTCTGGTCGAGGAACCCTGATCCGGGTCGGTGGCAGCGATCTTGCGGCCGCGGACGTCGTAGGTGTTGGTCCAGACGTTGTTTCCCGCGTCCGTGACCTTGGTGAGGCGGCCGCGGTCGGCGTACTCGTAGCGTGTGGAGTGCCAGGTCGTGCGATCGGCGTTGGTGTATTGGCGCAATTCGGTTGTGTTGCCACGTGCGTCGACGATGGTGGTCTGCGCGGTCCCGCCCTGTGGGGGGAGGACGGTGGTGCGGTCGCCTCCATAGAGGGTGGTGACGCGGGTCTTCTCCTGGCCCAGGTACTTGTTGATGGCGGCGGTGGCCCGGCCCTGTCCGTCGTACTCGTTCCAGGTCGACTTGGGCACCGCGTACGGATCGCCGGTCGCCAGGCTCGGCGAGGGTGCCCCGGTGGTGTAGTACGGGTTGAAGACGCGGGAGACCCAGCCGCGGGTGTCATAGAACGTCTCGCGGATCAGCCGGCCGCCGATGGTGGGCGTCTGGTCCTGGCGGGGGCGCAGCTGAGAGTCGAGGATCTCGTACGAGGCCTTGTACTGGGAGTTGTGCATCAGCACCCGGGTGGTCACGACGGTGGGTGCAGTGTTGGACAGGTCGTATGTGAACTTCGCGCTCGGGTAGTCCGCGTGATCGGCCTTGGACCAACCCGTCTCCCACACGGCGGTGAGGCGGCCGAGGGTGTCGTACACCCTGTCGGAACGTTTCTGGTTGCTGTCGATCGTCGCCGTGGGTGCGGCGTTTCGGCGGGGGTCGAACTCCGTGGTGGTGGAGAAGCCCTTGGGGTCGGTGACCGCGATCTTGGTCGGGATCTCGCCGGTGGTTGGGGTGTAGGCGGTGGTGGTCTCCGCGTCGAAGACGTCCTTGGATGACAGCGATCGGCCGTAGATGTCGTAGGAGGTCCGGCTCGTCAGGTCGTAGCCGGATCCGTCGGCTTTGATCGTCTCCCGGCCGGTGACGAGCCCCTTGACCGGCGTTGCTCCGACCGCTCCTTCGTCGTAGCGGGTGCGCTCGTCCGAGATGACGTCCCTGGGCCTTGTGGGCATGCTGTCGCAGGCGACGGCGACCTTCTCCACGCGCGAGACGAGGGAGACCATGTTGGCGCCTGTGTTGCGGGCGTATTCGTAGCGGGTGCACTGCTCGTCGCCGGTGACGTCTACGTCTCCGGCGTCGTCGGCTTGGGTGACCAGGCCGTATGCGTCGAAGCCGGAGGTCTTGGCGGTTCGGCGCCACGATCCGCCGTCGACGAGGGTGCGCGTTGCTTCGCTCCCGGTCGTCGCTTGGAATGCCCGGAGGTCGGGGAGGCCAGCACGTTTGTGGGTCGCGGTCGCGGGTGAGTGCCACGGTACGGTCGTGGACGCGGTGAGCAACGGCCCACCGTCGTAGTCGTAGGACCGGGTCTCGCGGGTCATCCCCTGGAATGCCGGGTGGTCGTCGCTCGGGATGTTCTGGGAGTCGAGGACTTGGGCTCCGTCGAGGCCCCGGAAGTATGTGTTCTCGTTCAGGGTGCGCTTGTCGGCGTTCGCGCCGGTGCGGACCCTGACGGTCTCATATCCGCGGTAGTCGGAGAAGGTGCGGAATTCGGGTTTGGTGAATTCGTCGGTGGACTTCGTCCAGGCGGGGGAGCCGACGTATTCGTAGTCGGTGACCTTGGCTGGAGCGCCCCCGGTGGTGTCTTCTTCGCGGACCTGGGTAACGACGTACTTGTGGAACCAGTCTAGGGTCGGCTTGGTATCTGACGGCTTTTGCCAGTTGACGGGGTAGCAGCGTCTGCCGTTGGTGTCCGGTGCGGGCAGGTTGTCCTTGGTGCAGTCCTTGTCGGTGTAGACGACGGCGATCGTGCCGCCGGTTTCGGTGGTGACGGCGTTGACGCGCCAGCGGATGAAGGGTGGGGCGCCGTCGTTGAGGCCGTCGACCCTGTTGTCCTTCTGGATGCCGTTGAAGGTGACCGGAGGCAGTGTTATCGGGTCGCCCGTGCCGGCTTTGCCGGTGCGTGCGATCGATTCGAGCCAGAGCGGGAACTCGGTCGCGCTGTCGCCGGTGGGGGTGAACTTTTGCCCGAACACCCACGAGTCGACGTCCTGGTGGGTGCCGCCGGTCAGGACGCGGGTGGTGATGGTGGTCAACCGCTTACGCGACCAGAATGTAGGGGAATAGTTCCCCTTGCACTCTTTACCAGTCTCGCAATTCTGGTCGAAGGGTACGTCTGGCCAGTACTTGGAGGTGTCCTTCGCCGGATCAGGATCGATCTTCAGCTGTGAGGGGTCGCAGGTGATCTTCGCTGCGGAGTCCGGAATGCAGCGCTCGCTGACGTCGAACTTCACTTGCGCGGGGGCCGGCGCGAACACGTTGTCGGAGCGGAGGCCGTACTCGATGCGGTTCAGCCAACCGCCGCGGACGTATTCGGTGGCCGTGGCTTTGCCGGTGGTCATGTTGACATTGCGGCCGTAGAAGTTCTTCTCCTGGTCGTAGTAGTAGGCCATTGCGTTGCCGCGAGGGTCGACCACGTAGTCCAGGTTCCAGCGCCACGCCTGTTGACAGAAAGATCCGGCGTAGTCGCCGTTCTTTCGGCAGGGCTCGTCCGCGTTGTTGCCGAACACCGGCACCGTGAACGTCGATGCCGTCTCCGGCTTCCCGGAAGTCCAACCGGGGAGTCGATTGAGGCCGAAGAAGTACTGCGCCCCGTCGTTCATGGTGACTTTCCAGTGCTCACCGTCGTCGTCGCCGTTGACGGTGTCCCTGAGGCGTTCGACCCTCGCGCCGTCGTCCTGGGCCGGTTTCCACGTCCCTGGATGCTCGTCGTCGGGCACCAGCTCTGTGGTGGTGCCGTTCAACGACATGACCGCGTTGTCGGTGAACCAGCACAGGTCGCCGGACTTGGCCGTGTTGGCGCTGCCGGACCCCATGTCGTCGGCGCAGCCCTTGTAGCGGCGTTCGATGAAGTTGTTGGCCAGCTCCCATCCGTCACCCACCCAACCGGTCTGGTTGTTCGATACCGCCGTTCGACCGTCGACGGATTGCGAGGAGTACGCAAGCGACAGGACTGGTTGCGGACCCGCGAGCGTCGATGGGGTCTGTATCGGATAGGTCCATGCGAAGCCGCCCGAGGATGCGCCAGCGGCCCAGGAGCCCGACGCCGCGAGGGAGCTGGCCTTGTAGTCGCCCTTGTCGCCCGATGGTCCCGCCACGGCTGCGAGGAGGATCCCACTTGCCGAGAAGGGGGACACGGCTTCCGTTATCAAGCCCTGAGATCGCGCGCCGTCACGACCGAGGTCGATCTCGGCCGAAACGGTGCCCTTGCTTGCGTCGTTGCGCGAAGGCAGCGGAGTGCGTGTCTGACACTCGGGCACGTCGGGTGTGGTGAGTACGCATTCCGGCATTTGTACGAGGGTCAGGCGTGTTCCCCAGTTGCCCCCGTGCGCGGCCGCGAATCCTCTGTAGTCCAGCTCGACGGCGGCGAGGCCACCGCTTCCCATCGGAGGCCGGACTTCCACGAGCAGCCCGTCGACTCCGGCCCTTGCGGTGGCCTTCCGGTCCATCGTCTCGACCACGACGCTGCTCGGAAGCCCCGGGCGCTTCGGCATCCCGTCCCCCAGCAAACCGACTCGGACGGGCAGGCTCCCGGCCTGTACCCAGCCCGGATCTCGCGCCCCGGTCCTTCCGCGGGCGATCGTGGGTCTGCCGAGCAGTTCCACGGTTGTTTTCTCGGCTTTGGGCCAGGAAACCTTGGAGGCTTTGAAATCCTTCTCGGTATCACCCGCAGGCGTGCTGCCGCGAACGGGTTTCACCGGCACGGGCGGGGTCTTGGGCATCTCGGAGCGTGTGACGGACGAACCGTCGTCGGCCGTCGCGGCTGTGGCGGCCGGGGATAGGAATGACGACGCCATGAGCATCGACAACACGAGTGAGTTCAGGCGGCCGAACCTTTGGGCACGGCGACGCGATCCGCCGGGGCGACCGGCGAAGAGGACGGACAAGGCGGCCCCATATCCCAGGGCTGTCCCAATCCTCGCGGCCCAACGCAGGCCTGATTGGCGTAGGAACAGCACAGGTCGTCGAAAGAAACGGAAAAGTAATCCGAACGCTATTGATTGCCGAGGGCTCTTCACAAGCCCTGTTAATCGTTCGACGTAACCCGGCTGTGATGTCAGCCACAGGTCAATCATGGCAAAAGCGGAAAATGTCGATCATGTGCACAATTCGTTATTCCTTATATGACCGATTTCGGTCGTCTGTGATGCGAGTCATATGGGTATCCAGCTGCATCGAATCCATCGCTCGAAAAATTTGCAACCAGCGGGGCAACCTTTTGGTCGGTGGCCTTGTATCAATTCCTTTGGGTTGTGATCCAGGGCACATTCACAGAAAGGCTTTAGATGAGTTAACTTTCCCTGCCCTATATTCACGTCCGCTCTGGAGCCCTCCGTGCCCTTGAAAACGGAGCACCGCATCACGCCTTCCAGGCACCGCTGGTCGCCCGTCCTACTGACGCTGGCCGCGACACTGGGCGTGAGCCTGCTCGCTGTTCCCGCCACAGCCACGACACCCACGCCCACATCACCGTCCGCCCGCGAGACGGTTGCCGGGTTGCCCACCGAATCGAACGTGAAGGCCACCCAACCGGAGGCCGCAGCCGAGGCTCGGCGGTCCGGACGGCGGATCGAGGTGGGCTCGCTACGTTCCGAGAGCACGCAGACCTTCGCCAACCCTGCGGGCACGTTCACTGTCGAGCAGTCCCTGCGCCCGCAACGCACCAAGAAAGCCGGCAAGTGGGTACCGACCGATGCCACCCTGCGGTTCGCCACGGACGGGTCAGTCCAGCCGGTTGCCTCGACCGTCGGCATGAGTTTCTCCGGCGGGGGTGCCAAACCGCTGGTAGAGATGAACAACCAGGGCCGGAGGCTCGGGTTCACCTGGGACACCACCCTCCCCAAGCCGACACTGAACGGCAACATCGCCACCTACAGCGAAGTACTGCCCGGAGTCGACCTCATCGTCTCCGCCGACGTCGACTCGTTCTCCGAGCAGTTGGTCGTCAAGAACCCCGCAGCGGCCAGGGACCCCCGTCTGGCAACACTCAGATTCAAGACCCATACCACGGGAGTCGAGGTGAGCACTGGCCCGGACGGGACGCTGCGCGCCCAAGACGACAAGGGGCGAACCTACTTCTCAGGCTCGCAACCACACATGTGGGACAGCAAGACGCCGGAATCGCCCTCCATGACAGGTTTGCTCAAGGCTGCGGTCACCGGCGACAGCGCCAACGCGCCCACGGCCACCACCCCGATCCCCGCCAAGATCTCAGGCACAACCCTCGAACTGGTCCCCGACCAAGGCCTGCTCACGGCGAGCAGCACCGTGTTCCCGGTCGTGATCGATCCGACGTTCGGCGGCGCCATGCAGAACTGGACCACCGCGTACAAGCCGTACCCGAACACCTCGTACTGGAACGGCGCGAACTTCAACGAGGGAGACGGCAACACGTGGACCAGCGTGGCCCGTGTCGGCCATGAAACCGATACCGGCGGCACCGCCCGGTCCTTCTTCCAGATGGACTCGCGGCCCCTGTGGGACACCCGGGTCGTTTCTTCGACCCTGAGGATCAGGGCCGACCATTCGTGGTCGTGCACCAAGAAGGCCATCTCCGTCTACGACACCCCGTCCATCAATTCCTCGGTCACATGGAACAACACCAACAACGGCACCTGGTGGGGCAACAAGATCTCCACCGCCAAGACCGGCGCGGGCGGGGGCAGTTCCTGCCCCGGCGGACCGGTGGAATGGGACGTCACCGCCGCCGCGCAGTCGGCCGCGACCAACCACTGGTGGTCCTGGTCCCTGGGACTACGGGCCGATGACGAGGCGTCGGTCAACTCCTGGACGAAGTTCGTCGCGTCCACCGCGGTGATGTCGACCGAGTACAACACCCCGCCCAAGGCCCCCACGAGTTTCGCCACCAGTCCCTGGACTCCCTGCGGCCAGGACCCGCCCTTCGGGATCATCGGCGATGCACGGATCTCGTTGCGCTCGCGCGTCGAAGACCCCGACGGCGGCACGGTCAACGCCCGCTTCAGCATCTGGGCCTACGGCGACAACCCCATCATCCTCTACCCCTCCGTACCCGTCTCCAGCGGCGGTACCGCCCAAGTCGAGATCCCCGACGACAAACTGCCCTCGGGCACCTACTCGTGGTTCAGCCGAGCCGAGGACCCCTCCGGGGCCGTGTCCGCGTGGACTCCGATTTGCCACTTCATCGTCGACCGCAATCACCCCTCCGAAGCCCCGAAGGTGACCTCGACCAAGTTCACCCCGGACGAGAACACCACCGGCAAGGCCCGCGAGACCGGCGCCTTCCTCCTCTCCGCAAACGGTGTACCCGACATCCGGAGCTACGAGTACTGGTCCGATTGGAACCCGGAACACATCAATGCTGAGGCCCCCTGCGCCGGATGCGACCGCACCGTGGACATTCGAGTACCGCTCGACGGCCCACACACCCTGTTCGTCCAGTCCAAGGACGAAGCTGGCAACCGTTCCGACGTGACAACCTACGACTTCCGAGCCAATGCCCAGGGCTTCGTTGACAAACCCGGTGACCTCAACGGGGATGGCAAGACCGACCTGCTCGCCGTTGACCCTGCGGGACACCTCAAGATGTACCCTGGAACCGGCGACGGCGGTCATGCCGCTCCGGGTTCGGCGAGCACTGTTGTCGATGCCGACGGACGCAAGTACTGGCAGAACAACCTGATGACGCGCCGTGGTGACTGGAACGGCGACGACTACGAGGACGTCTTGGTCCGCCGCCTCGACCCCGCAACCGGCGCCTACAAATTGTACGTTCATCCGAACAATGGCGAGGGCTACATATGCGTAGCCTGCAGCAATGGAGTCCAGCCCTTCGTCCTGCGTGATCCGGCAAATGATCACCTCCAGAACGCCGACCAGATCCTTGCGATCGGCAACGTCACCGGAGACGACACCGGGATGGGTGACGGATACCCCGACCTCTTGGTCAGCAGTGGCGGCCAGTTGTGGCTCTATCAAGGCTCGGGTCCCGGCTTGATCATGGATTACCCCGGCAGAGAGCCTATCCTTCTTGGCCTGAGCGGCTGGGAGCAGATGACTCTCGCAGCCCCTGGCGACGTCAACGGCGATACGTTCCCCGACCTATGGGCTCGCGACAAGAGCACCGGTGATCTTTTCCTCTACGCCGGGGCCGAGCACAACACCGCCGAAGCAGGAATGGGCGTCGGTCCCAATCGCGTCCGTATCGATGATGGACTACCGGGTACCACCAAGCCGTACATCGTCGCCACCGATGCCAACGGCGACGGGAAAACCGACTTCTGGACCTACGATAATTCCGGCGATGGATCGATGTACATAACCTGGGGGAGCGGTCCGAACGGCTTCAGCGGCTCCCTGCGAACGGGCTGGGGATGGCAGAACTACACCATCGTCTAACCATCCATACGCACTCCGTGCGATGTACCACCGCCTCGAGCTCCTTGCGTAACGGCCGCTGGCCCCCGCGCTGGAACCATCGACCGTGTTTTGAACACCAGCCTGAACGCGTTCGTCTTGGACTGCCTCGAAGGCATCCCTGCCCTGGTCGGTGACCCTTGCGACGACCCCGGGATGGCTCCGACCGCACGGCGGTCGGAGCCATCCCCTCGTGGCGTGTCGCGGGGCACAGCCCGCACGACACGCCACGAGGCGAGTGTGTGGACCCCGCGAAGGGCACCTGCCCACGGATACACCAACCCGGCCTTCGGCGGGGGTGGTTCACCCGAACGCAACGAACACCGCCGCCCGAATGTGACCCCGACCGCACACCCAACCCGACATCCGGTCTCATGTCCATCGCATGCCGAGCGCGTCGAGTGCGGTGATGCGTTCGGCGGGGAGTTTGGGTCGTCGGGTTCTGGTGGTGGTGATCCACACCCCGAGCCGAACCTCTTCGCGCCATTCGTCGAATGCGACGACGGTTTCGACGTGTCCGCGGGGGACTTCGAGGTGCCCGACCCGTTCCCGGTAGGCGGTCGCCGCGCTGAGCGCGATTGCGAAGGCCTGCTCCCGACTCCGCTTGGGCTTGGGCCCCTCCGGCTCGACCACCTCACCCGCCTGCTGCGCCGTGGGCGCCGGTTCGGCCGTCCCGGGTGGGGTGAGCCCGAGCTCGATCAGGCGCTCGCGCTGCTCCTGGGCCAGCGTGTCCCAGCCGGCGCGTTGCCGGGCGACCCACCGTCCGATGGTCTCGCCGCGGTGGACGACGTCGAGGGCGATGTCGTCCAACCGGGCTCCGGTGCCGCGTGCGGCCAGGAACTCGACGGTGTAGGTGAGGCGTCGTTGCCAGGACACGGGCCAGTGCGGTGGGTTCCACGGCTCGCCCTGGACGAGTGCGTCGAGGGCCTGGGTCCGTGCGGTGTCGAGGCCGCTCTTGCGGTCCTGGGCCCGCTTGGTCTCCAGCCACTTGCCGATGGGGAATCCCTCGATCACCGCGTCGCCCGGAGCGGCGAGCGTGGCGTGTTCGCGGGCGTATTCACGCGCTATGGCCAACCCGTCCTCCCAGGCCTGGTCGAGCAGCGACCACACCATTCCCAACTCGTTCAGTTTCTGGATCTGTTTGGTGTTCAGTCGCCCTGCGGCGTATTCCCTGCGTTGTTCGGAGATCCAGCCGCCCAGCGGGAACTTGACGTCGTGGTGGTCGATGTCGACGGCGTCGAGGGGGACGCGTAGGTCGGGATGGTTGCGGCGGTAGCGCTCGGCGGCGCGCAGGCCGCGGAGCCAGTTCCGCGATTGCGGGTCGACGACGCGCATTTCGACGGAGCGGGCGATCTCGACGGGGTCGCGCAGGGTGGAGAACCGCAGGATCGGCCGCCACTCCTCCCGTGTGGCGGAGCATTTCAGTGGTGGGGTGGGTTGGTGGCGGGTCTGGGGTTTCGTGTGTTGGTTGAGAATCCATCGGGTGGGTTGGTGGTTTCGGGGTGTGGTGGTGGGGGTTTCGCGGGGTCGGCCCGGTGGTGGTGGCCTGGGGTTTCCGTGGTTTCGTGGGAACGGTCCGGGTTTTCTCGGTGATGTATTGATGCGTCGTAAAGTAACCGCGGGTTTTTCTCGGGTTTCAGGGTGTCGGTACGGGGTGGCCGCAGGTGGTGTCCGCAGGTCTGATCGGCTTTGTGGCCTGGTGTTTTGCGGGGTTCGGCGATGGTGTCGGGAAGGGTGACGGGTTCTCGTTGTGGCGCCGTGTCTTGGGCAAGCAGGTCTCGGGGCCGGTGTCGGGCTTCGCCGGGGCCGGTGTCGGCTCCCTCCGGGGGCGGGTCGTTGCCGGTCAGGGCGGGTGGTGGTGGAGTCTCGCCCAGAGGAGGTCGTCGGGCGGGACGACCAAGCGGGCGAGTTCGAGGTGGTCGGCGATGTGTTCCAGGGCCCGTGTGTGGCGACACGCGTAAGCCGGCCCGTGGGGTGTGTCTGAGGAGCCCCGCGTTTTCCGGACGGGGTGATCGTTGTTGTTCTATGCCACGAGGTTCAATTCCCGCTCTGGGTGCAGGATTTCGTAGGGTGTGCGATAGCCGAGTCCGGAGTGCAGGCGTCGGCGGTTGTAGAAGCCCTCGATGTATCGAACGACTTCGCCCCGTGCTTTCGCGTGCGTGGTGAAGACGTAGCGGTGGAGCCATTCGTTCTTCAAAGCTCCGAAGAACGACTCCGCCATGGCATTGTCCCAACAAACACCGGTGCGGCCGACGGACTGC
>NZ_KB889573.1 GCF_000372745.1 Embleya scabrispora DSM 41855
CCTTTTTCTCTCCCCCGCTTCGCTCCTCCGAGAAAAAGGCGGCCCCTCGCTCGGGACTTCGTGTCCCTCCGCTTCGCTCCGGGCCACGAAGTCCAAACTGGCGGCTCCGCCGCTCTCCGCGCTTCGCGCGTCGATCGCTGGGGGTGGCGCGGGTCGGGGGCGCTGACGCGCCGGGGTGGGGCCGCGAGGCGGGGAAGCTTGGTCGGTTGGTTCGGCCGGGCGGGCAAAGCGTGGACAGGCACACCGGGGATGTCGAGTGGGCGGGTTGGTCCCGTGCCGCGGATTGGGTGCACATCCGAGTCGACCAAGGGGTGTGTTCAGCCGAAGCTCACTCGTTCCAGCCAGAAGTCGAGGAGTTCGGCGTCGCCGAGAATTTCGATCCCGGCCTCGGACGGCGTGAGGCGTTTGTAGGTGACCAGTAGCAGGTCCACCAGCGGACCGCGCATTGCCACCGTGGCCTTCTCGTGTGCGCGGCGCCAGGTGATCTGCTCACCGGTCAGGTCGACCACCCATTCCGCGGCAGCGGCGGGTGCGGCGTCGGTGGCGTGGAGGTGGATGGTGCGGTTGGGGGCGAGGAGTTCGCGCATCCAGGGGTGGACCTCGAAGTGGAACGGGAGGGAGCCCAGTTCCATCCATTCGTCGAGGGCGTCGGCGGCCACCTCGTGATCGAGGGTGAACTTCGCGCCGAGCGCCAAGGTCGCGTCGGCGCGGTGGATCACCGTCTCGTGGGTGAAGCGGCGGGCGTAGAAGGCCGTGGTGCCGCCCGTGACGGGGGTCCAGAGTTCGGCGTCGGGGCCGGCCTCGCGCAGGGTCTCGGCGAGGCGTTCGGCGCCCTCGGCGAGCCAGGGGCCCACCACGGCGGGGTCCTCGTGGGTGTACGCGGACAGGTCACGGAAGTGTTCGTCGGAGAGTGGTCCCTCGGCCCGGGTCCGGACCACCTCCTCGGCCCAGCGCTGGCCGCCGCCGAGGTGTCGCAGCAGTTGGCCGACGCTCCACCCGGGGCAGGAGGGGACCGGGACGGTCAGGTCCGCGCCGTCGATCGCGGCGCGGAGCAGGTCGATCTGGGCGACGATCTCGGAGCAGTGGCGGTCGTGGCTCAGGGAAGTCATGTCGTCACGGTAGACCGCCATCCGGGCACGGCGGATGCGGGAAAGTGGACCGACGGCCGCGCCACGATCGACGGGCGCGCCGGTCCGAGCGGATCGGCCGGGCGGCCCGCGCCCCTCTTTTCAAACGAGGCCCCGCGCACTGCCGAGGCCCGGCCCCGCTGTGGCGATGCGGATATCGTGCCTGGCCCGATTGCCCCTTGCCGGCGCCGGGGTGGGCGATCCGTGTGCCTGGGAAAAATTGGCGTTCGGTTGGCAACGCGCCGCAACCCCCTTCGGGGATGGACGTCTTAACGGTTGAGAGCAACGAAGACGGCAGCGGAGCCCCGGAGCGGGAGACCGCGCTCGGCCTCACTCCGCGTCGACATTTCGAAACACCGGTTGCCCAGGGGAGAACTCCACCATGCGTATGCCCGCTATGAGCCGTTTCACGAAGAAGATCGGCGTGTCCGCCGCAGCCGCCATCACCCTCGCGCTGACCCCGATCCTGCCCGGCATGGCCGGAACCGCCTACGCCTGCGGGGACGGCGACGGGAAGCAGGTTTCCGCGACCACGGCCGACCAAACGGACTGGGAAAAGGTGTCCGTCACCCTGTCCGGAGTGCCGGCCAAGGTCACCCGAGGCAGCACCTTCACGGCCCGGCTCACCGTCACCAACAACTCCAAGGTCGAGCTCGGTCGCATCCCGGTGGGCGTCGGCCTCGGCCTGATCGACCAGGGGGAGAACTCCCCGGACGGCCGTCTGCACCACGGCGGGGCGAAGGACGTGGCCATCCGCTACACACTGCCCGGCCAGGCCCCGCAGAACCTCCCGGTCAAGCCCGGGTGCGACCCCGTCCTCGGCGGACGGTTCGTCATCAGCGGCGGCGGCCACCCCGGCAGCCGCACCACCGTCACGATGCAGGTCACGATCAAGACCAGCACCCCCGTTCAGGTGACCGACGGGCACCTCTCCGCGGGAGTTCCTCGCGGCCAGAATGTCTACCGGCAGTTCGCGCTCGGCCAGGCCACCGCGCAGCCGACACCGCCCACCAAGCCCACGCCCACGAAGCCCGCTCCGGCGAAGCCCGCCCAGGTTCGGGAAGACACCAAGCCCGCTGAGACCACTCCGTCCGCCCCGACCGCCACCGCCGCGCTGCCGGCCGCCCTTCCCAAGACCGGTGGTCCCTCGCACGCCCCCGCACTCGCCGCCGCCGCGGTCGGCCTCGTCCTGCTCGGCACCACCACGATCGTGCTCACCAGGCGCCGCCGCCCGACCGCCTGACGGCCGACCGTCCGGCGGCCGACCCGCCGCCCGGACGGTGGGTCAAGCCGGGTTGCGCAGTGATTGCAGGGTCCGAGTCGGCTTGACCACCTTCATCAGCGGGCCGGCCAGGGTCACCGCGAGCATGGCCGCGTCGTCCTCGAGTTTGCCGCCCACGTGCGCGAGCAGGCCCTGCTCGACCGCGTCCAGCATCGCCGCGGCGTCGTTGTGCGCGTGCACGGCCAAGTGTTGGGCCAGCGCGTAGAAGGCGCCGGAGGTGTCCCGGGCCTCGGTGACCCCGTCCGTGTGCAGCAGCAGAACGTCGCCCGGCCGGATGCGGACCTGCTCCACCGCGCGTGCGGTGGCCGCCGGCAGCAGGCCCATGCCCAGCGGCAGACCCGCCTCGGCGATCACCTCGCCGACGGTGCCGCCGCGTACCAGCAACGGCGACGGATGGCCGCATGCCAGGACCTGCATCGCGTCCTCGCCCGGGCACAGCTCCACCATCACCGCGGTGACGAAGTCCTCGCCGCCGAGCTGCCGATTCAGGCTGCGGTCCACCCGCGTGCCGACCTCGTCCAGGGTCGGCGCGTCGTAGGCCGCCTCGCGGAACGCGCCCAGCGTGCGGGCCGCCATGTCGACCGCCTCCAGGCCCTTGCCCCGCACGTCGCCGAGCAGCACCCGCACCCCGTACGGCGTCTCCAGCACCTCGTAGAGATCGCCGCCGATGGACGCCTCCTCGGCCGCCGCCCGATAGCGCACCGCGAAGCCGAACCGGCCGATCATCCTGGGCACCGGCCGCAACAGCGCGCGTTGGGCCACCTCCGCCACCGACTGCACTCGGTGCAGCCGGGCGTCCTGACGCCGCCGCTCCCAGCCGACCCAGCAGCCGAACAGGGTGACGATCACGATCGCCGCCGAGACGCCCGTGGTGTTCTTGTACTCGGCGTAGTCGCCGCTGTACATTTCCGGCCGCAACAACAGTCGCGTGACCAGCGCCATGGCTCCGGCCACCGCCGTCATCCATGGCCGGTAGGCCATCGCCACGACCGCCGGTACGGCGATCAGCACCGCGTGCATGTCCAAATAGGGCGGGGCGAGCAGCCGGCTCAGCAGCACTGCCACATACAAACCCGCTGCCACCGGAACGGCTCGGCCGGCGGGGAGGGCCATGGCAGGCATGTATCGGGACCTTTCGTTGACGCGCAGTGGGGACGGACCGACGACCGGCCCCTCTCCATCGTCACGTGGCGCGTGACACCCGGACAGGGGCGAAGGTCCCATTAGGTCCAAAACGTATCCAAACCTGGCCAAACAGGCACTTGACAGCACCGCCATTCGTGTTCGAACCCGGTCCTCACCCAGGCCATATGCTGCGCGCATGCCCCGTGACTCCGGCCCCACCAGGCGCCGTATCGTCGAGGCCGCCGAGCTCTTGTTCGCGCGGCACGGTCTCGACGTGCCGTTGCAGGACATCACCCGTGCGGCGGGGCAGCGCAACGCCGGCGCGATCCACTACCACTTCGGCGGTCGCGAGGGACTGCTGCGCGCGATCGTCGAACGGCACGTCCCGGTCGTCTACGCGCGCCGCCAGGCGCTGCTGGTCGCGGCCCGCGAGCAGCCGGAGCGCCTGTCCGGATTCGCCCGCGCGATCGTGCTGCCGATCACCGAGTTGCTCAACGGCTCGCCCGCCGACCGGGCCTACCTGCAGATCTCGGTGGAGTTGCTGCGCGACGCGACCTCGCCGGTGACGCCACTGCTCGGCGGCGAGGACGTTCAGGACGTGGTGGACGCGGTCGCTGCGGCGCGGCCCGAACTGCACCCGATCGCGCTACAGACCCGCACCTTCCTGGTCACCCAGATGGTGGGCATGCTGTGTGCGGCCCGTGCCGCGCGGCACAGCGCGCCGGCCCGCCCGGACGCGATCGTGCCCACCGGGCTGCTCGGTCCCGATGCCTTCGACGACCACCTGACCACGATCGTCGCGGGCGCCCTCGCGGGCGGCTGAGCCGCCGGGATCGACCCCACCGCGGAGCACCCGACCACACCCCCCACCGATCCCGCGCGGACGCCCCGCCGCGGAATCCCTTGACTCCTTGTGGGCCTCGTATTAAACACACTCATTAATTCGACTGGATCAAGGGCTCTGCCGAGGAGGGGACGCCATGGCGAACCATGACGTGGTCATCAAGGGCGGCATCATCGTCGACGGTTCGGGAAACCCGCGTTTCCGGGGCGACATCGCGATCACCGACGGAGTGATCAGCCGGATCGGACGGATCCCGGCACAGGACGCGGACCGGGTGATCGACGCGAGCGGACTGATCGTCGCGCCGGGCTTCATCGACCTGCACACCCACTACGACGGCCAGGTCTTCTGGGATCCGTACCTGACCACCTCCGGCCCGCACGGAGTCACCTCGGTGGTCACCGGAAACTGCGGCTTCGGCTTCGCCCCGGTGCGCGAGGACATGCGCGAGCGGGCGATGTTGTCGATGACGGCCGTCGAGGACATCCCCACCGAGACCCTGCGCGAGGGCATGCCGTGGGACTGGGTCACCTTTCCCGACTACCTGGACAGCGTCGACCGCACGCCCAAGGCGGTCAACGTGCTGCCGTACGTGCCGGTGAACCCGCTGCTGATCTGGGTGCTCGGGCTGGACCGGGCGAAGGCGGGCGCCGAGCCCACCGACGCGGAACACGCCGAGCTGGCGCGCCTGTTGGCGGAGGCGATGGACGCCGGCGCATGCGGCTGGTCGGCACAGTGCCTGGGCGAACCGGGCAATCCGAACGGCCGGCTGATGCAGGGCGACTTCGACGGCACGCCGATGCCCACCGACATCATGTGGCCGCAGACCCGGCTCGCGCTGGCCCGGGCACTGGGCCGGCAGGGCCGCGGCTTCATGCAGGTCTCCGGGACGCAGATCACCGAGGAGGAGTACGAGCACCTGGTCGAGGTCAGCGGCCGGCCGCTGATCTGGAACGCGGTGATCGCCAACTCGCGCAGCGGCGGGTTGTACAAGCGCAAGATCGAGTGGCTGCGGCGCTGCCAGGAACGCGGCATCCCGATCTACGGGCAGGCGATGACGACCGACGTCCCGGTGCCGTTCAGCTTCCTGTACGGCGGCGTGTCCACCCGACCGCCGGTGGCCGACATCTTCGCGGCCGAGACGGTCGAAGAGAAGATCGCGATGTTGAACGACCCGGCGATACGGGCCCAACTGCGGGAGTTCGACCCGCTGTTCTACCACCTGTACCCGGACATGAAGCTGCACCGCACCTTCACCGACGAGTACAAGCCGTACGAGGGCCTGACGTTCAAGGAGATCGGCGCCCGGCTGGACCGGCACCCGGTGGACGTGCTGTGCGACGTGACCGTCGCCGACGGGCTGACCACGCAGGTGCACACCGGTCAGTTCAACGCGACCCTGGAGGGGCTGAAGGAACTGGTCGACTACGAGTACCTGTTGCCCGGCCTGTCCGACGGCGGCGCGCACCTGAAGACGCTGAGCGCGGGCATGTACGGCACGGAGTATCTCGTCGAGTACGTGCGCAAGCACGCCTGGACCTCGCTCGAACAGGCCCACTGGCGTCTGTCCGGCCTGCCCGCCCGCTGCGCGGGCTTCACCGACCGAGGCGTGCTCAGCGAGGGCGCGGCGGCCGACATCATCGTCTACGACTACGACGAACTCGCCTACGGTGAGCCGACATTCGTCCACGACCTGCCCGCCGGCCAACTTCGCACCGTAATCGATGCCAAGGGCTACCGCTACATCCTGGTCAACGGCCGGGTGACCATCGAGAACGACGAACCCACCGGCGTGCACAGCGGCGAACTCCTGCGTCACGGCCGCCGCGCACGCTGAACCCCGCCACGGCCGCCCACCCGGCGCCGACGATCGGGCACCCCGGGCGACGGACACCCTCGCCCCGCGGCCCTCGATCGTCGGCGCCTTCGTGCGCTCCGCTCCGGCCCCCGCCGCTCGCGCCGGGGGCCGGATGAGATCCGGGTCACCTCACCCGAGGCAAAAGATCGACCACATCATGGAAAAGCCGGCATTCCCGGCGCCCGAGGATCGAATCGTGTCGTCGCCTCGGAACACAAGGGCCGGCACACACATCGCCTTGGAATACGCGCAGCCCGAGCCGAAACGCCTGGGATGGCCGCGCATTTCCAATGGTCGGAATTCCATATTCCGTTACGCCGGACCATCCGCGGAGATTATCCGTATCCGAATCGCCTTGACCCGGCACACCGGCCTTCGGATACTGCTTCAGGTACTCGGCGGTCACCCGATGTGAGGAAATGATCACCCGCACACGCGTACCGCAGGAGCCCTCCCGGCCGGCCCGAAACGCGTGCGTGAAAGCACTTCTTCGACGCATCCCGCGAGCGGCCGCAATCAGTACCTGGACACCTCTACCCGGCGCATGAAAAGAGGAAGAATGAGTACTCGGAAGCTCATCGGCAGCCTGGGCGTGGCCGGCATGATTCTCGCGAGCATGACTCTGGGCACCGGATCGGCGGGTGCCGCGACCTCGTGCGCGGGCGGAAACAAGCTGTGCTATTTCTATAATTCGAATTACGCGGGCGGCCAGGCCGGATTCGACTATCCGCCGAATCAGGGCGGCTTCGGCTGCACCCCGAACTACACGGGCCACTACTTCAGCGACGGCCACCCGGTGCCGAACCAACAGGCCGGCGCCCTGAACTCCACGCAGAACTACACGGCCTTCCTGTTCATCAACCACATCGCGTCGGACTGCAACTCGTACGGGAACCAGCCCGCGGACCCGTTCCAGCTCAACCCGTTGTCCGGGGTACCGGTGCTCAACGGAACGTACAAGAACAATCTGATGGCGCATTCCTGGTACTAGGAAACCCGGAGCACCGACCCGTCTGCTCCCCGCGCCATTCGAGCGGGACGGCAGGCGGGCCGGCTCCTTCCGGTTCTTTCCCGGTCTCGTCGAATCGATCGAACCGGTGGGCACGGCATCCACAGAACGGGCAGGCGCATGCGTACGAACAGATTTCTGCCGACGATCGCCTTCGTGGTCGTCGCCTGTGTCTCCTGTTCAGGTGGTGGCGACGACGGAAAGTCGGCCGATCCGGGAGGGAACGTGCGCCCGCCCGCCTCCATTCCCCCCGTGACGGTGGCCGATCCGGTGACCGGAATCGTCGGGGACTACGCGCTCCCGCTCGATGCCTACATGACGACGCCCGACCAGATACGCGATCTGGACAACGCGGCCATCACCCTCCAGAACGATTGCCTCCAGCGCTTCGGATTCACCGGTCGCATACCGCTGAAAGGCGATGCGCCCACATTCCTGAGCAAGATCAATCCGGGTCGCTTCGGTCCCACCGATCCCGCCGAGGCGCAAACGTCCGGCTACCACAGCCCGCGCACCCGCGCACCGCGGCCGGCGCCGCCGGGCGGAGTGCCGCTGACCGAGGCCGAAACGGCCCTGATCGGTGGTACCGGGCCGAAGGAGATCGGCGGGACGCCGGTGCCGGAGGGTGGTTGCCTGCGCGAGGCCAAGCGCAAACTGGCCGAGGGCGGACCGCCCGAGCCGGCCGATCCGTCCTTCGCCCGCAACCTCGCTGCTCGCCTGCTGGGTCCGGTGAGCCAGGACGCCCGTCTGGTCGCCGCGCAGACCCGGTGGAGCACGTGCATGAAGACCGCCGGCTACACGTACAAGGACACCACCGAGGCGATGACGGACCCGAAGTGGACGACGGCGACGCCGACCGGCCAGGAAATCCAGACGGCCGTCGCGGATGCGCGCTGCAAGAAGGAGACCAACCTGTCCGACACGGGCATCGCGGTCTGGACCGCCTACGAGCAGCAGGCGGTCGAGCAGCACGCCGAGGAACTGACCGCGTACAAGGCATGGTTGGCCAACTCGACGCGCAACGCCGCCCGGGTGCTCGCCGGACGCTGACGGACTTCCCCGGCCATATCGCACTTCCCCTGCAGGGCATACCCGAGCGTTGGCAGTCTGAGGCTGCGGTCGGGCGGCGGCCTTGTCGGTGTGATCGAAGCGAGGACTCTCATCGGAACCATTCCCGGTCTCGAATTCGACTCCCGTGAACCGGAGTTCGAACCCGTGCCGACCCCTGCGGCACGACGCCGGCGGGCGCTGGTCGGGCTGGTCGTGATCGCGCTGATCCTGACCTGCGGCGGATTGCTCGCCGCACGGTTCGTCAAGTCACCCGGCGAGAAGGCCGCGGAGGCCAAAGCGCCCGCGCCGTCGGTGATCTCGGCGGTGGTGGAGCGACGGGTGCTCACCGACACGGTGGTGCTGCGCGGGACGGTGACGGCGGGACAGACGGTCGTGGTGGCGCCGCAGGTGTCCCTCGCCGGCGGCAAGGACGGCGCCGGGGCGACGAAGCCGGTGGTGACCGGGGTTCGGGTGAAGGCCGGGGACGTGCTCGCGGCGGGGCAGGTGTTGCTGGAGGTGTCCGGGCGGCCGGTGTTCGTGTTGCCGGGAGACCTGCCGGTGTATCGGGACCTGCGGCCGGGCGGCGAGGGTCGCGACGTCGAGCAGTTGCAGGTCGCGCTGGTGCGGCTCGGGTACAAGGTCGGTGCGGACAAGGCGGGTACGTACGGGGCCGGGACGAAGGCGGCCGTTGCGGCGTTCTACCGGGCGACCGGCTATGACGCGCCGACGGCGGGCGGGGAGGACGCGGTCAGGGCCGCCGAGGACCGGGTCACGGGCGCGGAGCGCGCGTTGGCCCAGGCGCGGGACGCGGCCAGGGCGGGCGGGGCATCCTCCGGGGGGAGCGCGCCGGGCGGGTCGACGCCGCCGCCCACCGGCGGCGCCGCGGACGGGTCCAGGGCCGCGGCGCAACAGGTGCGCTACGCGAGCGAGGACCTGACCCGGGCCAAGGACGCGCTCGCCGGGCTCAAGGCCAGGTCCGGCGCGATGGTGCCCGCCGGCGAGGTGGTGTTCCTGAGTCGCTTCCCGGCCCGGGTGGACGCGGTGCAGGCGGTCGTGGGTGGCGAGGTCAAGGACAAGGCCCTGACCGTGTCGGCCGGGGACCTGGTGGTGAAGGGGCAGTTGGCCGCACACGAGAAGGGCCTGGTGCGGCCCGGCCTGAAGGTGCGGATCCTGGCGGAGTTGGCCGGAATCGAGGCCGCGGGCGAGGTCCGCTCGGTCGCGGACGCCCCGGAGACCGAGGACACCGCCGCGCAGGGCGCGGGCGGCGCGTCGGCGCCGATGGCGGCCGGCGGCCGGGGCTACCCGGTGATCGTCGCCCCCGCCACCGCGTTGGATCCCAAGCTGGCCGGTCAGGACGTGCGCCTGACCGTCGAGGCGGCCTCTTCGGGTGGTCCGGTCCTGGTCGTGCCGGTGTCGGCGGTCTCCGCCGGCGCGGACGGCCGGACCGTGGTGACCGTCCTGGAACCGGGCGGCGTGCAGCGGCGGGTGGAGGTCCGACCGGGTACCTCCGGCGACGGATACGTCGAGGTGGCGCCGACCGGCGCCGGCGCGCTCGCCGCGGGCGATCGGGTCGTGGTCGGCGCGAACCGCCGGGACACGACGCCCGGCGGTACCGGGGCGAGGCCGTGACGGGCGCGGAACGGCCCGCGCCGGTGGTGGAGTTCGTCGGTGTCGGGTTGACCTATCCGGGTCCGCCACCGGTTGCCGCGTTGCGGCCGTGCGATCTGGTCGTCGGGCGGGGCGAGTATGTGACGATCACCGGGCCGTCCGGGTCGGGCAAGTCCACGTTCCTCAACGTGGCCGGGCTGCTGGACCGCCCCACCACGGGCACCTACCTGCTGGACGGGATCGACACCGGCACCCTGAAGGAGCGCGACCGCACCGCGCTGCGCGGCTCCCGGATCGGCTTCGTCTTCCAGTCCTTCCACCTGCTGCCCCACCGCACGGCAACGGAGAACGTCGAACTCGCCACGATGTACCAGGGCGGACGCCGCAGCCGCGCCGAACGCGCCGCCGGCGCTCGGGAATCCCTGACCCGCGTCGGCCTGGGACACCGTCTGGAGCACACCCCCACCACTCTCTCCGGCGGCGAACGCCAACGCGTCGCCATCGCCCGCGCGCTCGCCGCGGACCCCTCCCTGCTCCTGTGCGACGAACCCACCGGCAACCTGGACACCGCCACCGCCGACGACGTCCTGGCCCTCCTCGACGCCCTGCACGCGGACGGCATGACCATCCTGGTCATCACCCACGACCACGCCGTCGCCGCCCGCGGCCAACGCTCCGTGGCGATCCGCGACGGCGTCGTGTCGGAAGGCGCGCCGGCATGAGCCCGGACGAACTCCCGAAACCCCCGGACCAACCGCGACGGCGGATCACCCCGTCCCGCCAACACCTGCGCGACCTGTTCTCCGAAGCCCTCGCCGGCATGCTCCAACGCCCCGCCCGCTCGATCCTGACCGCACTGGGCACGGTGCTCGGCGTCGGCACCTTCGTCGCCATCCTGGGCCTGACCGCCACCGCCACCGGGCAGATCGGCGACCGTTTCAACGCCCTGACCGCCACCGAGGTCACCATCGAGGACACCGGCGGCCCGGACGCCGCCGTACAACCGTTGATGTTCACCTCCGACGCCGACCGACGCGTCGCCGCCCTCAACGGCGTCGAACACGCCGGCGTGCACTGGAACGTCAAACTCCCCCCGGGCACCACCGTCCGCGCCGCCCCCGTCGGCCGCGACGCCGGCGGCCAACAGATCCCCGTCCTCGCCGCCTCCCCCGGACTCCTCCAAGCCGCCGGACCACACTGGGCCACCGGCCGCGGCTACGACACCTTCCACGACGGCCGCGCCGAACAGGTCGCCGTCCTGGGCGAAGGCATGGCCGGCCGCCTGGGCATCACCACCCTCGACACCGCCCCCGCCATCTTCATCGGCGACACCCCCTTCACCGTCATCGGCATCCTCGCCGACACCGACCGCAAAGCCGACCTCCTGCTGTCCGTCCTCATCCCCCGCACCACCGCCGAAAAGATCTACGGACCGCCCGACCCCGGCGACCGCGCCAAAATGCTCGTCACCACGAAGATCGGCGCCGCCCGCCAGACCGCCGGCGAAGCCCCTTACGCGCTTCGCCCCGACGCCCCCGACGCCTTCAAACCCATCCCGCCCCCCGACCCCCGGAGCCTGCGCGACAACGTCACCGACGACCTCGGCGCCCTCTTCCTCCTCCTCGCCGGAATCTGCCTGATCATCGGCGCCGTCGGCATCGCCAACACCACCCTCGTCGCCGTCATGGAACGCACCGCCGAAATCGGCCTGCGCCGCGCCCTCGGCGCCCGCGGCCGACACATCGCCGGCCAATTCCTCGCCGAATCCGCCACCTTGGGCGCACTCGGCGGCCTCGTCGGCACCAGCCTGGGCACCGTCACCGTCGTCACCACCGCCGCCACGAAGCAGTGGACCCCGGTCATCGACCCCACCACCGTCGCCGCAGCCCCCCTGATCGGCCTCACCACCGGGCTCCTCGCCGGCCTCTACCCCGCCTGGCGCGCCGCCCGCATCGAACCCGTCGAAGCCCTGCGCCGCTGATTCGCGCGGATCGGGGCTTGGGCACGGGCCGGCCCTGGGTAGGCATGCGGCACGACGACGAAGGGGGCGCGATGTCGAGGAAGACCCGCAAGCGCAAGGCCCGTCGCAAGAACAGAGCCAACCACGGCCATCGCCCGGCCTGAGCAGACACCGGATCCGACCACGGCCACCGGCCGGTCATGCACGAACTCCCTTTCCACACACGCCGTTGATTCCGTATCGGAATCGGCTCGGCATTGGGGCACAAGCGCACCCCGCCTGCCGAAAGCGGGCGCGGGTGCGCTCTCGCACGCGCTATCTTCCGGGCAACCGCAGGGTTTTCGTCGCGCGAGGAGCTGCCGTCATGCCCATGTCACGACCATCGCGATTACTACTACCGGCTGTTGCCGCGCTGATGCTGACCGCCGTCTCCTGTGCGTCCTCGGCGGATCGCCCGGATCCGACGGCCGAACCCCCGCTGGGCCCGATCAAGGCGATCCGCACGCCTGCGGACACCGCGTTGCCCTTGGACGCGTACTGGCCGACCACCCAGGACAACGAACTCGCCCACCGGGCCGGCTATCTGGTCGGTGGCGACTGCATGAAACGGCTCGGCTCGGTGGACTGGCCGGTCCCGGACATGGGCCCGCAACCGCAGACCGAAGGCCGCAACTTCCGCAGGTTCGGCAACTTCGATCCGGACACGGCGGCCCGCTGGGGATTCAAGTATCCGGGCGCCGTCGCCGGCTCGGCGCAGCCGCCGCCGACGCCGCGAACCCGGACCCCGACGCCGCTGGAACAACAGATCTGGATCGGCGCGATCCGACAGACCCCGGACGGCAGAACGGTTCCGCCCGGTGGTTGTAGCGAGGAGGCCGACCGCATCCTGGCCGGCGGCGTGCGGCCGGCCGAATACCGTCGGTTCGTGCAAGAACTCTCCGGCCGGGCCGCGACCGGGTCCGAGACGGACTCCAGGGCCCGGGAGGCCGACGCCCGATGGAGCGCGTGCATGGCGCGTTCGGGCTACAAGTACAAGAACTACATGGACCCCAACAACGACGCCGCCTTCGCGAGCGAGTCGGCCGGCGCGAAGGAGATCGCGACGGCCCGGGCCGATGTCGCGTGCCGCCGGGAGACCGGGCTGGTCGACCTGCTCTTCGCGGTGGAGGCCGCGTATCAGAACCGACTGATCGAGGAGAACGCCGAGCAGCTCGGCGCGGTCAAGGACTACCAGGAGGCGATGAAGCGCGGCGCATCGCAAGCCCTGTCCGGTCGGCCGACGAGCTGATCACCCGACCATCGGCGAGCGCCGGTCGACCCCGCGTGGGGTCAGCCGTACATCCGGCGCATCGCGAAGGCGATCATCTGTTCTATGGCCTTCGCGTCGAACATCACCCGGTGCTCGCCGTCGAGATCGAGCACGAAGCCGTATCCGTTGGGCAGCAGGTCCAAGACCTCGGCGCCGGTGACGGTGAAGTGGCGCGACTCCTCGCCGGCGTACTTCTTGAGTTCGGCGAGCGAGCTGAACATCGGGATCACCGGCTCGGGGGTGTTGTGCAGGGCCAGGAACCCCGGGCGGTCACCCCTCGGACAGAAAACCTTCGACGCTATGAAGATGGACTGGAAGTCCTCGCCGTTCATGACGCCCGTGGCGAACGCGCGCACGGCGTCGGTAAGCGCCGGCGCCTCCGCGCGGGCCTGGGATTCTTCCGTTGCGTAGCCGTACACACCACGAGGCTAGCGGGTCCGGAGCCCTGGTTTGAGCCCTGCGTCGAGACGGTCACACGTACCTGGTGGTAACCCGATGGGAACCTCCGGGGCATTGAAAAAGTTACCCATGGGTACGATCATTATGTTACTGACCAGTACACTGGGTTTCGGTTCAGTTCGGTCGATCGGTTCGGTCGACCGGTTCAGAGTTCAGTCAGCGCAGTCCACAGGACGCAACCACGGGCGGAGCCTGTCATGGGTCACTACAAGTCGAACCTCCGCGACCTGGAGTTCAACCTCTTCGAGGTCTTCGGACGCGAACAGGTCTATGGCACGGGTCCGTTCGCGGAAATGGACGTCGACACCGCGAAGTCGATCCTGGCCGAGGTCGAGCGCCTCGCCGTGAACGACCTCGCCGATTCGTTCGCGGAGGGCGACCGCAACCCACCCGTGTTCGACCCTGCGACGCACTCGGCCACGCTGCCGGAGGCGTTCAAGAAGTCGTACAAGGCGTACATGGACTCGGAGTGGTGGCGCCTCGCGCTCCCCGAGGACATGGGCGGCACCAACTGCCCGCGTTCGCTGCGCTGGTCGGTTGCCGAGCTGGTGCTCGGCGCCAACCCGGCACTGTGGATGTACGCGGCGGGTCCCGACTTCGCCCAGGTGCTGCACACGCTCGGCACCGAGGAGCAGCGCAGGGTCGCCGGCTTCATGGTCGACCGCCAGTGGGGCTCCACCATGGTGCTGACCGAGCCCGACGCGGGTTCGGACGTGGGCGCGGGTCGCACCAAGGCGGTCCGGCAGGAGGACGGCACCTGGCACATCCAGGGCGTCAAGCGCTTCATCACCTCGGGTGACCAGGACATGACCGAGAACATCATCCACCTGGTGCTCGCGCGCCCGGAGGGTGCCGGTCCCGGCACCAAGGGCCTGTCGCTGTTCGTGGTCCCGAAGTTCCACTTCGACCCGGAGACCGGCGAGCTCGGCGAGCGCAACGGCGCCTTCGTCACCAACGTCGAGCACAAGATGGGCCTCAAGGTCTCCACGACCTGCGAGCTCACCTTCGGCGAGCACGGCGTCCCGGCCGTGGGCACCCTGGTCGGCGAGGTGCACAGCGGCATCGCGCAGATGTTCAAGATCATCGAGTACGCCCGGATGATGGTCGGCACGAAGGCCATCGCGACGCTGTCCACCGGCTACCTCAACGCGCTCGAGTACGCCAAGGAGCGCTACCAGGGCGCCGACCTCGCGCAGATGACGAACAAGGCCGCGCCGCGCGTGACCATCACCCACCACCCCGACGTGCGCCGCTCGCTGCTCACCCAGAAGGCGTACGTCGAGGGCATGCGCGCGCTCGTGATGTACGCGTCCTCGTGGCAGGACCGGATCGAAGGCGCCGCGCTCGCCGGCGAAAGCGACGAGACTGCGGACCGGGTGAACGACCTGCTGCTGCCGATCGTCAAGGGCTACGGCTCGGAGAAGTCCTACGAGCAGCTCGCGCAGTCGCTGCAGATCTTCGGCGGCTCGGGCTTCCTTCAGGAATACCCGATCGAGCAGTACATCCGGGACGCCAAGATCGACACCCTCTACGAGGGCACCACCGCCATCCAGGGTCAGGACTTCTTCTTCCGGAAGATCGTCCGCGACCAGGGCAAGGCGCTGACCGTGGTGGCGGGCGAGATCCAGGAGTTCATCGCCGCGCACGCCGAGGGCGAACTGGCCGCCGAGGTCAAGCTGCTCGCGACCGCCGCCGAGGACGTCCAGGGCATGGTCGCCGCGATGATCAACCAGCTGATGGCGTCCGAGCAGGAGATCGACTCGATCTACAAGGTCGGCCAGAACACCACCCGACTGCTGATCGCCGCCGGCGACCTGGTGGTCTCCTGGCTGCTGCTGCGCCAGGCCGCGGTGGCGCTGACCAAGCTGGCCGGCACGCCCGGTCGGGACGAGGCGTTCTACCAGGGCAAGGTGGCCGCGGCGAAGCACTTCGCCCGCGAGATCCTGCCGCTGTTGACGCCGCAGCGCCTGATGGTCGAGCAGATCGACAACACGATCATGGAGCTGCCGGAAGGGGCTTTTTAGGGGGCTTTGCCGCCGG
>NZ_KB889574.1 GCF_000372745.1 Embleya scabrispora DSM 41855
TTGACGCGTTCCTTGGTCTGCTGGAACGACTGCGCGGGATCCGCGCTCGCGGTGCCGGCAAAGGTCATCACGCCGGTCATCGTCGCGGCGGCCGTGACCACGGTCGCTGCGGTACGCACGGCGGTGCGCGGCTTGGGCTTGCGGTGCTGCCCGGGTCGACGTTGGGACGCCACTGGTGGCGGGTCTCCTTCCTCGGCCGCCTACCGGGTTAGCTGACGGGTTCGGGCGGAAGAAGGCGCCCTACGGTGCCGAAGCACCGATTCACCCCAGGGACTGCAAGGGTCCCCGGTTCCGGCTTCTCGTCGCGATGACCGCGGTTACCCACCGTCACCGAAACTCGTCCCCGAATTCGGCGGAGGCGATCGTGTCGACCGGGTGGCCGACCTCGAGCCGATCGCCTGTCGGAGAACACTAGTCACAGGCGTGTCAAGACCATCCCCATCGGCCTCCACATTACCGAAACTTTACCAATGTCACCGTTTCCTTTCACCTGCTTATCGCGGGAAAAGCACTCCGCGTACCGAAAGTCGATCTTGAGAAGTTTGGCGAATATTGCTCGCCTATGACCCACCGGCGGCTGCCGCCCGGGTGCCGGCTAAGCTGCGGCCGGCAACGACAGCGGCTTCCCGGTGCCGCGCGACGGTCGACGAGGAGTTGTACGACGTGGACGTTCTGCGGCAGATCCTGCTGGTCCTGCACATCGTGGGCATCGCGTCCCTGCTCGGCGGCTTCCTCACCCAGATGTCCGCGCTGCGCACCGGCGACGGGCGGATCGTGCCCGCGATGACGCACGGCGCGCTGACCATGCTGGTCACCGGCCTGGCCCTGGTCGGCGTGGTCCAGGCGGGTCTGGACAAGGACGTGGACAACGCCAAGATCGGCACCAAGCTGGTGATCCTGTTGGTGATCCTGCTGCTGGTCTGGGGAAACCGCGCCGCGGACCGGGTGTCCTCGAAGGTGCTCGGCGCGATCGGCCTGCTGACCGTGGCGAACATCGCCATCGCGGTCATGTGGACCTGAGATCCCACCGAGCCCCGTGAACCCGCCGCGCTAGCGGGTGTCGACCACCCGGAACACCTCGGCCATCAGCCCCGCGCCCAGGCCGAACCGCTCGGCGTTGCGGGCGAGCATCGCCGAGACCTCCTCGCGCAGCCCGGACAGATGACCCGTCTGACTCGCGTGCGACAACAACGCCGCCATCTTGCGCTCGAACACCGCGCTCACCTCGACCGCGTGGTCCGGCGCCCCCGTCGGCGACAACCACGTCTCGGACACGGTCCACTCCTTCAGCCCCTCCACGTCCCGCAGTTCCGGATGCGCGAACGGATTCCGGGCGTCCGGATAGATCGCCCGCATCGCCGCCTCGCCCGCCTCCAGATGATCCGGATGACTGGGCGCGAGCCGGGCCCAGTCCCGCTCCGGGCTCGGGATCACCATGCGCTGCGGTCGCACCTGCCGGATCACCCGGGTGATGTCGCGCCGCAGCTCGAAGGTCGCGGCCAACCGTCCGTCCGGGTAACCGAGCCAATACAGCTGCCGCACCCCCACATGCGCCGCCGCCGCGCTCTGCTCGGCCCGGCGGATCCCGCCGATCTCGGATCGCGGCACCGCCGGGTCGAAACCTCCCGCGTCCCCGTCGGTGACCAGGCAGTAGCTCACCTCGATGCCGGCCTCGGTCCAGGTCGCCACCGTTCCCGCCGCCCCGTAGTCGATGTCGTCCGGATGCG
This sequence comes from Embleya scabrispora DSM 41855, assembly GCF_000372745.1. GTDB lineage: Bacteria > Actinomycetota > Actinomycetes > Streptomycetales > Streptomycetaceae > Embleya > Embleya scabrispora. The sequence continues at coordinate 1,728 of NZ_KB889574.1, forward strand.
CGGCCAGCACCAGGACCCGCTCCACGTCGCGATCGTCCAGCACGATGTACTCCCTTGATCCGATCGATCCGACGACGGCGGGAAAACCCGTCGCCGGCGCAATGATCTCCGCTCTGTACAAAGGGCCGAGCACGACTCGCTTGTTACCCACCTAGACTCGGGGAACGATGAGCAGCCTCTTCGACGACATCCCCCTGCCCGGTTTCGAGACCGCGGCCAAGAAGTCCCCCACGAGCCCCGCGGACGACATCCCGCTGCCGCCCGAGCCGGACGACAACCACGTATACGGCCTGCCGGAGGACTATCCGGACGACCTGTACGAAGGGCAGTACGCGCCGCCGGCCGAGCCGCGCGACGCCTACTACCGCAACGGCGCCCCGCGCCCGGTCGTGGATCCGGCGCGGCTGCTCGACGGGATGAACCCACAACAACGCGCCGCGGTCGTGCACGAAGGGTCCCCGCTGCTCATCGTGGCCGGCGCGGGCTCCGGCAAGACCCGCGTGCTCACCCACCGCATCGCCCACCTGCTCGCCGCCCGCGGTGCGCATCCCGGCGAGATCCTGGCGATCACCTTCACCAACAAGGCCGCCGCCGAGATGCGCGAGCGGGTCGAGGCGCTGGTCGGGCCGCGCACCAAGGCCATGTGGGTGTCCACGTTCCACTCGGCGTGCGTACGCATCCTGCGGCAGCAGTACAAGAAGCTCGGCATGAGCTCGTCGTTCTCGATCTACGACTCGGCCGACCAGCAGCGGCTGATGGCGATGGTCTGCCGCGACCTGGACCTGGACCCGAAGAAGTTCCCGCCGCGCAAGTTCAACGCGCAGGTGTCCAACCTCAAGAACGAGCTGATCGATCACGAGGACTTCGCCGCCAAGGCGATCAACGAGACCGAGCGGATACTGGCCCAGGCGTACACGATGTACCAGGAGCGGCTGCGCCAGGCCAACGCGCTGGACTTCGACGACCTGATCATGACCACGGTGCACCTGCTCCAGGCGTTCCCGGATGTCGCGGAGCACTACCGGCGGCGCTTTCGGCATGTGCTGGTCGACGAGTACCAGGACACCAATCACGCGCAGTACATGCTGGTACGCGAGCTGGTCGGCGGCGCGGCGGGCAGTGGTCCCCGGCGCACGATCGACGGCGACCTGGTCGACCCGGCCGAGGCCGGTCTCGCCGAGATCGAACCGGCCGAGCTGTGCGTGGTGGGTGACGCGGACCAGTCGATCTACGCGTTCCGCGGCGCGACCATCCGCAACATCCTCGACTTCGAGGCCGACTATCCGAACGCCAAGACCATCCTGCTGGAACAGAACTACCGCTCCACGCAGACCATCCTGAGCGCGGCCAACGCGGTGATCGAGCGCAACAGCAACCGGCGCGCGAAGAACCTGTGGACGGACGCCGGCGCGGGCACCCCGATCGTCGGCTACGTCGCGGACGACGAGCACGACGAGGCCCAGTTCGTCGCGGACGAGGTGGACCGGCTCACCGACGCCGGCAAGACCAAGCCGGGACAGGTCGCGGTGTTCTACCGGACCAACGCCCAGTCCCGGGTGTTCGAGGAAGTCTTCATCCGGGTCGGGCTGCCGTACAAGGTCGTCGGCGGCGTGCGCTTCTACGAGCGCCGCGAGGTCCGCGACGTGCTCGCCTACCTGCGGCTGCTGGCCAACCCGGACGACACGGTCTCGCTGCGCCGGATCCTGAACGTGCCCAAGCGCGGCATCGGCGACCGGGCCGAGGCGTGCCTGGACGTGCTCGCCGCCCGCGACCGGGTCCCGTTCGCCCAGGCGCTGCGCCGCGCGGAGGACGCGCCGGGTCTGGCCAAGCGGTCCGCCAACGCGGTCAAGGGCTTCGTGCAACTGCTGGACGACCTGACCGCGGTCGTGGACGGCGGCGCGGGTCCGGCCACGGTGCTGGAGGCGATCCTGGAACAGACCGGCTACCTGGCCGAGTTGCAGGCGTCGAGTGACCCGCAGGACGAGACCCGGATCGAGAACCTTCAAGAACTCGCGGCGGTCGCGCTGGAGTTCGAGCAGGCCCAGGCCCAGGAGGGCGGCGGCGGCACGCTGGCCGACTTCCTGGAGCGGGTCTCCCTGGTCGCGGACTCCGACCAGATCCCCACCGATGGCGACGACGGCGGTGTGGTCACGTTGATGACCCTGCACACCGCCAAGGGCCTGGAGTTCCCCACGGTGTTCCTGACCGGCCTAGAGGACGGCGTCTTCCCGCACATGCGCTCGCTGGGCGACGCGAAGGAGCTGGAGGAGGAGCGCCGGCTGACCTACGTCGGCATCACCCGGGCCCGCGAGCGGCTCTACGTCACACTCGCGAAGATGCGCAGCGCGTGGGGCGCGCCGTCGTACAACCCGCCGTCGCGCTTCCTGGGCGAGTTGCCCGAGAAGCTGGTCGACTGGCGCGGCACGTCCCCGTCGGCGGCCAAGGCGCTGTCCGCGACCAAGTCGACCGTCGGCTCGCGCGGCGGCTTCGGCAAGGGCGCGCAGATCAAGGAACGGCCGATCGTCGCGCTGTCTCCGGGTGACCGGGTCACCCACGACAAGTTCGGCCTGGGCACGGTGGTCTCCACGGCCGAGACCGGCGACAAGGCCAAGGCCACCATCGACTTCGGCGCCGGCGGCGAGAAGACCCTGCTGCTGCGCTACGCACCGGTGCAGAAGCTGTAGCGCAGGACCCGTCGATACGCGGGTGGGACCGGGCCGAGTGAATCGGCCCGGCCCCACCCGCGTATCCGGTCGGAGGGAACCTAGCCGGCGATCTGAATCTCGTACGGCGCCGACTCCACGCCGGACGCCGAGACCACGCACAGCTCCACCCGGCCGGGCTCGACGTCGACCGGGACCGGGACGACCACACACGCGTCGGAGGGGTTGGCGAAGCCGGTGTCGGCCGGGATCAGCGGGGCGTGCACGTGTACCGCGCCGAACTTGACCACCACGCGTGCGAGCAGGTCCGCCTCGTGCGAGCCGCCCGCGGCGAGGTTGATCCCGCGCACCTCGATGTCGTCGCCCTGGCGGACGGCGGAGTCCAGGTCGCCGCGGGTGCGCACGCGGACCACGGACAGGATCACCGGGCGGTCGTTCTCGGCCAGCTTGCCCGCGAGGTAGGTGATCACCGAGACCACGGCGAGCGCGACCAACGTGGCCGGGATGTCCGGGAGCCGATCCGGGTCGCGGGCCAGGCCGACCACCACGAAGCCCACCGCGACCAGGTTGACCAGGACGTACTGCGCGTCCACGAAGGAGGCCCGGCCGGCGTCGTCGGTGACCAGGTCGCGCAGCGAGGCCTGGTCGGCGCGCAGCTTCTGCAACACCCGCCGGCCGACCTTGTCGCCGACGATGCGCCGGACCGCGACCGCGGCCAGCAGCGGCGCGGCCACCAGGGTGATCTGGTCCAGCGCGACGTTGCCGAGCCGCTCCAGCAGCCGGTCCCGCTCGCCGTCCCCGGAGGCGGAGGCGAGCCGCATGCCCAGGAAGGCGAAGCAGTACATCAGCGCCACCATCCACAGCGCGGCGACCGCCTTGGAGGTGGACAGACGGCCGTCCAGCCCGCGTACGGGCGCGAACACGCCACCACTCGCCCGGGCGGCCCAGCCGACCACGCTGAGCGCTCCGGCGACCACCACGGCGGCCACGATCCCGGCGGTGCGCGAGCCGGTCCAACCGGCGCCGATCGCGGTGAGGGCCTGAACCAGGACGAGCACGGCGACCAGGAGCCACAACACGATCAGCGCGCGCCCACCGAGCACCTGCAGCCAGGCGCGCCCCTGGGCCCGCCGCATGGCCGCCAACTCCTGCGCTCTGCCGCGCAGTTCGTCGGAGATCCACTGGCGTGCGCCGCCATCGGAGTGGGCGACGGCCGAGGGAACGCCCTCCTTGTGGGCCAGTGCCCGCCTGAGCGTCTCGAAATCGGCGACGGTCCTGCGGTATTCCTCCCGGACCACGCAATGACAGTCCGGTCCGTGCACACCGACACCGTGCGCCACTTCGCCACGCCCTCCCCACCACCACATACGAACGTGCTCGTTCAGCGGCACATTGTGCCGCATCCGAGGGGGTCGCATGGGCCCGGTCGAGGGACCGGACGGTTTGTCGACCGAACACCTGATGCGGCGTCAACCCCGGTGCCCCACAAGGCGACCCGCCGGCCCCTCGGCCGGGTCTCGACGAACCCCGCGAACGCCGCCGGCCCCCGCCCGGGACGGGACGGGGGCCGGCGGCGAACACGTGCGGTCGACCGGTGGGGACTACTCCCGGGGACTGCTCCCGGGGACTACTCCCACTCGATGGTGCCCGGGGGCTTGCTGGTGACGTCCAGCGTGACCCGGTTGATCTCCCGGACCTCGTTGGTGATCCGGTTGGAGATCCGGGCCAGCAGGTCGTAGGGCAGGCGCGACCAGTCGGCCGTCATGGCGTCCTCCGAGGACACCGGGCGCAACACGATCGGGTGGCCGTAGGTGCGGCCGTCGCCCTGTACGCCCACCGAGCGCACGTCCGCGAGCAGCACGACCGGGCACTGCCAGATCTCCCGATCCATGCCCGCCCGGGACAGCTCCTCACGGGCGATCGCGTCCGCCTCGCGCAGGATCTCCAGCCGGTCGGCGGTGACCTCGCCGATGATCCGGATGCCCAGGCCCGGGCCCGGGAACGGCTGGCGCCAGACGATCTCGGACGGCAGGCCCAGCTGCTCGCCGACCGCGCGCACCTCATCCTTGAACAGCTTGCGCAGCGGCTCGATCAGCTTGAACTGGAGGTCCTCGGGCAGCCCGCCGACATTGTGGTGCGACTTGATGTTCGCGGTGCCGGTGCCGCCGCCGGACTCGACCACGTCCGGGTACAGCGTGCCCTGGACCAGGAACTCGACCTCCTCGCCGTGCGCGCCGGCCTCGGCGACCACCTCGGCCGCGGCCTGCTCGAACACGCGGATGAACTCGCGCCCGATGATCTTCCGCTTCTCCTCGGGGTCGGTGACCCCGGCGAGCGCGGTCAGGAACCGCTCCTGCGCGTTCACCACCTTGAGCGAGACGCCGGTGGCCGCGACGTAGTCGCGCTCGACCTGCTCGGGCTCGTCCTTGCGCAGCAGACCGTGGTCCACGAACACACACGTGAGCTTGTCGCCGACCGCGCGCTGCACCAGCGCCGCGGCGACCGCGGAGTCGACCCCGCCGGACAGGCCACAGATCACGTGCTTGTCGCCGACCTGCTCGCGGATCAGCTCGATCTGCTCCTCGACGATGTTGACCATCGTCCAGTTCGCCGCGAGTCCCGCGCCCACCTTCAGGAAGCGCTCCAGGATGGCCTGGCCGTGCTCGCTGTGCATCACCTCGGGGTGGTACTGCACGCCGTACAGCCGCGCCTGGTCGTTCTCGATCGCGGCGACCGGCGCACCCGCGCTGGTCGCGGTGACCCCGAAGCCGGCCGGCGCACCGGAGACCGAGTCGCCGTGCGACATCCACACCGACAACTCGGCGGGCAGCCCGTCGAACAGGGTGCTCGCCGTGCCGGTCACGGTCAACGGCGTCGCGCCGAACTCGGCGAGACCGGTCTTCTCGACCACGCCGCCCAGAGTCTGCGCCATGGCCTGGAAGCCGTAGCAGATGCCGAGCACCGGGACGCCGGCCTCGAACAGCGCCGGATCGATGCTGGGCGCCTCGTCCGCGTACACCGACGAGGGGCCGCCGGACAGGATTATCGCGGCCGGCCGCTTCGCGAGCATCTCCGCGACGGGCATGCTGTGCGGCACGATCTCGCTGTACACGCGTGCCTCGCGCACCCGGCGAGCGATGAGCTGGGCGTACTGGGCACCGAAGTCGACGACGAGGACGGTCTCGGTGCCGCCCCCGTCCGGGCTGGCAAAGGTCACGAGGGGCCTTCCGGCGAAGCGAAAAAAGGGGTGGATGCCGATTCTACCGGCGTCGCGCGGGTGACCCCGGCTGGTATCCGCGCCGGCGGGCCCGGCATACTTGCGCCATGTCCTCGTTCGACGTGACGCGCAGCTTCAGCTATGGCACCGGGATCCTCGGCGCCGCCGTCATCGCCTGAACGAGTACCGCCAAGGCAGACGAAGACGCCCCGGGTCCGGAACCCGGGGCGTCTTGCGTTTTCCACCGACGCCCCGGAGCAGGGACCCCCTCCGGAGAGCAGGCCATCGATGGAAGACACCACCACCGACCCGCAGTCCCCCGCCGACGTGATCGGCGCCGGCCGAGCCCGCATCGACGATCTCGACCGACGGATCATCGCGCTGATCACCGAGCGGGTGGACACCTCCGCGGAGATTCAGCGGGTCCGCGTCGCGTCCGGCGGCGCGCGCGTGCAGTTGGCCCGCGAGATGGAGGTCATCGCCCGCTACCGCGAGGGGTTGGGCAAGCCGGGTACGACCGTCGCGCTGACACTTCTCGAACTGTGCCGCGGTCGGGTCCGCCCGCAGGCGTAACCTCACCGCGCCGGCCGTCGTTGTGACTGATGGCCGGCCCGCTTGATGCGTGGGCCGGGCAACGCAAGGCCGCCGACGCGATGAGGCGCGCTCAATCAGTGCGCCGTGGGACCTCGCGTTGGTGTCGTGACCGGGACGCAGGGGACAGCAACCGGTCACAACCCCGCCGGCGGCCGGTGTCGAGGACGCTCGACACCGGCCGCCGCGCCTTGGGCCGGTCCAGGGACCGCCCCGAACGCACCGAACTCCGACGTGCCTCATTCACCGCAAAGCATTCACCGCAAAGCGGATCTTTCACGCCATTGCCGTCGGCAGCGCCAAGAATAGCGGGATTCCCGGCCCACATCGGTGGCTCCACGGAACCGCACCCCCGGGCCGGAGACGTCCGGTTAGCGCAAATGATGATCATTAACCGGTTGATAGATGTCATTTTGTCCCGACTTGGCGTCGCTCACTCCGGCCCCACCCACCACCGGGAATTCACCCTTGCGCGCCCACACGCCCCGCGAGCCACACCCCGCGCCTTCGCGCACCGCGCCGCGCGCCTTCACGCGCCCGTGCCCGCGCCCGTGCCCGTGCCCGTGCGGAGCCTCGCGACAACCGGCCCCGAGCGCGGGTCGGGGAGCAGCCCTCACCGAGAACCACCCGCGACCGACGCAGCGCCCACCCCGGCCCACGCCCCGAAGCGGGCAGGCCCCGTGGGCCCCACCCACCTCGGCGGAGCGTCACCGCACGCGGAGGGTCTTCATCACCCGCAGGGACAGGGTCAGCGATCGGGCCCACTGTTCGTCGCTCATCCCGAAGGGGGCCGCGATCGGCAGCAGTCGCTGGGTCGCCACGGTCTGGGCCTCGGTGAACTTCATGATGCCCTCGGCACCGTGCCGCCGGCCGAGCCCGGAGTCGCCCATGCCACCCATCGGCGCACCCGCGCTCCCGTAGGCCGCCGCGTAGCCCTCGTTGACGTTCACCGTGCCCGCCCGCAGCCGCCGTGCGAGCGCGCCGCCGTGCCGGGTATTCCGCGTCCATACGCTCGCGTTCAGCCCGTACGCGGTCTCGTTCGCCCGGGTGACGACCTCTTCCTCCTCGGTGAACCGGTACACCGACACCACCGGGCCGAACGTCTCCTCCGCGCACACCGCCATCTCGGGCGTGACGTCCGCGAGCACCGTCGGCTCGTAGAACAGCGGCCCCAGGTCCGGTCGCGCGGTGCCGCCGATCAGCACCCGCGCGCCCGCCGCCCGGGCCTCGTCCACATGGCGCGTGACCGCGTCCAACTGGCGGCGCGAGACCAGCGAGCCCATGTCGGTGTCCCACGCGTAACCGGCCGCGAGCTTCATCGTCTGGATCCGGGCCAGAAAGCGGTCCAGGAACGCGTCGTGGACGTCGGCGTGCACGTACATCCGCTCGATCGAGACGCACAGTTGGCCGGCCGAGGAGAAGCACGCGCGCACCGCGCCCTCCGCGGCCCGGTCCAGGTCCGCGTCCGCCAGCACGATCATCGCGTTCTTGCCACCCAGTTCCAGCGACGCGCCGACCAGGCGCGCGGCGGCCCGTTGGGCCACCTCGCGGCCGGTGCGAGTGGAGCCGGTGAAGCCGACGTAGTCCGCGCCTTCGACCACGGCGGTGCCGACCACCGGGCCGTCGCCGAGCACGATCTGCCACAGGTCCTCGGGCAGGCCGCATTCGATCAGCACGTCCTGCGCCCACAGCGCGGTGAGCGCGGTCTGCGTGTCCGGCTTCATCACCACCGCGTTGCCCGCGATGAAGGCCGGAATCGCGTCGCCGATGGACAGCGCCAGCGGATAGTTCCACGGCGAGACCAGGCCGACCACGCCCTTGGGGTGCCGTACCTCGATCGCCTTCGTCAGCACCGGCAGCGCACCGGCCCGACGGCGCTCGCGCAGGTAGCCCGCGGCCCGCCGGCCGTAGTGCCGCGAGCACAGCGCGACGTCCAGGACCTCCTCGAACGCGTGCTTGCGCGCCTTGCCGGTCTCGGTCTGGATGATGTCCAGGATCTCCGACTGACGCTCCAGGACCTTGTCGTGGAAGCGCAGGAACACCGCCGTCCGCTCGCGCACCGAACGTTTGGCCCACGCGGTCTGCGCGAGCCGGGCGCGGGCGAACGCGGAGGTCACGTTCTCCGGCGTGGACTCGGGGAGCTCGGCGACCGGCGACCCGTCGAACGGACTCCGGGTGGTCACCATGGTCGGCACGGGTCCGGTCACCACGCGCCGGACGAGCCGCTCGGCAGGCAGGCTCGACACGACGATGGATGCTGCTGCGGGGGCGGGCGCTGCGATGTCCGTCATGGCACCAGCGTAGACAGCACTACTTGGCGGTAACAAGGACCGCCCGTCGCGTCGGGGCCACAATCCGCGCTCCCGCCCGGGACGAGCGGCCGGAAGCCCACGCCCGCCCCCGCCGTGCTCAGTCCGTGTCGAGGTCCGCCAGCGCCGATTCGATCGTGCGGTGGTAGGTCGGATACGCGTACATCATGTCCCGCAGCGTGGCCACCGGCACCGCCGCGCGGACGGCCACCACGAGCGCGCCCAGGATCTCGCCGCCGGCCGGACCCGCGGCGGTCGCGCCGACGAGCACACCCCGGTCGACGTCCTCGATCACCTTCACGAAACCCCGCGCACCGGTGATGTGCCCGCGCGAGGAGGCGGCCAGATCGGCGATGCCGATCCGCACGGTGAGGCCGGCGGCCCGGGCCTGATGCTCCGTCAGGCCAACCGCGCCGATCTCCGGGTCCACGAACGTCACCCGCGGCAGCGCGCTGTGGTCGGCGTCGGGACCGGCCGCACCGCGTCCGGTCCTGTGCAGGATCGCCTTGGTCACGATGGCCGACTGGTACATCGCCACATGGGTGAACGCGCCCTGCCCGGTGATGTCGCCGACCGCCCAGACCGCCGGCGGCTCGCCACCGGGGCGTACCCGCAGTTGCCCGTCCACCGGAAGCGCGTGCGCGTGCGGGTCGACACCGAGCGCCTCGGCGCCGATGGCGACCAGGTCCACCCGGCGGCCGGTGGCCACCAGCAGCTTCTCCGCCTCGATCGAGCGCCCGTCGGACAGCGAGAGGGTGAAGGTCTTGCCGTCGTGCGCGACCGCCTCGGCCCGCGCGCGCAGGTGGATCTCCACGCCGTCGTCACCCAGCGCCCACTCGGCCAGGTCCGAGGATTCGGGATCCTCGACGGCCAGCACCCGGTCGCCGGACTCCACGATCGTCACGTGCGTGCCGAACCGGGCGAACACCTGGGCGAGTTCCAGGCCGATCGCGCCGCCGCCGAGCACCGCGAGCGAGCGCGGCGCCTCGTCGGCCTCGATCGCCTCGCGGTTGGTCCACAGCGGGGTGTCCGCCAGGCCCTCGATCGGCGGGATGAAAGCCTTCGTGCCGGTGCCGACCACGATCGCGTGCCGGGCCCGGAAGTGCCGCACGGTGCCGTCGGCGTCGGTCGCCTCGACCACGTTCACGTCGGTGATCCGGCCGGCGCCCCGAACGAACGTCACGCCCTTGTCGACCAGCCGGTCCACGGCCGCCCGGTCGTCCCAGTCGGCGGTGAGCTCACGCACCCGCGCGGCGACCTTCGACCAGTCCGGATGCTCCTGGTGCCGGACCTCGCCGGCCGCGTGCACCATCGCCTTGGACGGGATGCAGCCCCAGTACGGACACTCGCCGCCGACCAGGCCGTCCTCGATGCCCACCACGTCGAGCCCGGCTGTGGCCAGGTTGCCGGCGACGGCCTCACCACCCACGCCGAGACCGAGGACGATCACGTCGACGTCGATGGGGTCGCTGGACTGCGGGCTCACGGGTACCTCCGGGTGGGTCGGGTAGTTCGCACGGTACCCCGCCGGGATCCGATTCGGCGGTCGGCGCCGCACGCCCGGTGTCGGCGGCCGTTCGCTTGCGCCGGCCGCCCGGTGGACGTCCTGCTCGAAGCGTCGAAAGCCCCATTCCCGCCCGAGGCTCGGTCCTGCTTGCGGTTCAGCCGTGCTCGCCGGCTCAGTCCTGCTTGAAATAGGCCGCGACCTTCTGGAACGCGTCTTGTGCCGTGGACCAGTCGGCCTCGTAGGACGCGACATAGATCGCGTAGTCGGTGCTCCGGTCGGTGACGATGCCCAGGTCCATGGCGTGCGCCGGCTTCTTGGTGCCGGTGGCGAGCGGGTCGCCGCTCCAGGTGAACTCCCAGACCGCCGCCTGCCAACCCGGCCGATATCCGGCGTAATCCTTGAGTTGGACCTGCCTGTAGGTCGGGTAGGCGGACTTGAAGCTCCCCTCGTTGGCGCGGAAGTTGGCCAGCGGGTTCCCGCCGACCTTGGTCATGCCGATCCGGATCAACACCTTGCCGTCGGCGGTGCGGTAGTCGACCTGGTCCTTCTGCGCCCCGGTCACCTCACGCCTGGCGCCGGACGGTACGAACAGGCTGAAGCCCGCCGAGTCCTTGGTCCACACGTAGCCCGGCAGCGTGGTCGGCGCGGTCGTGCCGCCCTGGTTGCCCTGCGACGGCGGCTTGGCCGGAGGCAGCGCGGACGCGCCGGTGGACGCGGTGGGTTCGGGGGACCGGCCCGGCGGCGGCGTCGTGACCTTTTCCGACGCGGACGGGCCCGTGGTCGCCGTGTCGTCCTTGCCGTCGCTCCTGGTGACCACGATTCCCACCACGACCCCGCCCACGATCAGCGCGACCACGAGCGCCACGACCGCGACGATGCGCCCGGTGCCGCCGCGGCGCGGCTCCGGCACCGGGCGGTACGGCTCCGGCGGAGTCTGCGGTGGGTGCGGCGGCCCACCGGCCATCGATGCGGTGCGGGTCGCCGACGTCCCCGCTTCGGCGGGCGAATACCCCGGCTGCGACCACGCGCCGGGCGGCGTGTTGCCGCCCGGGTGCTGGGCCGCGCCGCTGTCCGAACCCGGGTGCGCGTGCTGGTGCGGGTCGTACGCGCCGGCCGGCGTGGTCGGCTGCTCGGGCGCCGCGGGGCTGTGCGAGGGCGGCGGCGGTACCGCGTCGAACTGCCGGGACGGCGTCGAGTCGGCCACCTCGCGCAGGATCCGGGCCCCCTCCTCGGCGCCCATCCGCAGGCCCGGGTCCTTGACCAGCCAGCCGGCGATCACCGCGTCGAGCCCGCCCGCGTGCCGGGGCGGATCGGCCTGATCGGTCAAGATCGCGTTCAGCGTGCTGATCATCGTGCCCCGGCGGAACGGATTCCGGCCCTCCACCGCCATGTAGAGCACGACCGCCAGCGACCACAGGTCGGCGGAGAGCAACGGACGTTTGCCCTCGGCGCGCTCGGGTGCCAGGAAGTCCGGCGAGCCGACCAGCATGCCGGTCGTGGTGAGCGTCGCGGTGCCGGTCGCGGTGGCGATGCCGAAGTCGGTGAGCACCACCCGCCCGTGCGCGGTGACCAGGATGTTCGCGGGTTTGACGTCGCGGTGCACCACGCCCTTGTCGTCGGCGGCGAGCAGCGCGTCGAGCACCTTGAGACCGAGTTCGGCGGCGTCCGCCGGGGTCAGCGTGCCCTGGGTCTCCAGGATCTCGGCGAGCGACTGGGCCTCGACGAGTTCCATCACGATCCACGGGATGCCGCCCTCCTCGACCACGTCGTGGATGGTCACCACGTTGGGGTGGCCGATCCGGGCGGCCGCGCGGGCCTCGCGCAGCGTGCGCTCGCGGGCGAGGTCCTTCTCCTCGTCGTCGAGGTGGTCCGGCAGCCGCAATTCCTTGATCGCGACGTCGCGGTGCAGCATTTCGTCGACGGCACGCCACACCGTGCCCATGCCGCCTCGGCCGAGCATGGTGCCCAACCGGTAGCGCCCGCCGACGATCCGGCCGCGCGTGCCCCCGGTCTGTGCCACTTACCCTCCCCGCGTCAACCGACTGTTCCGCCGGCCATCACCAGACTAGAACCCGTCACATTAGATGCGACGGCCCCGGGTTCGGCGGGCGGATCGAAACCTCGGGTGCGCCGATGGCCCGCCGGCCCGCCCCGCGGCGACCGTCGGGTCGGCCGAGGGGCGGGTCGGCGCGTGGCTCGCACCGGGTCAGTTCGTCGTACTCGCACCACCCTGGTCCCGCGGTGCGCCGCTCTGCGCGCCACCGCTGCCGCCCTTGGACGAGTCGACCGGCGGACGCGTGGTCACCGGAGCCGAAGTCGTGATCGGCGGTCGGCTGGTGGTCGGCGGCCGCGATGTGGTCGGGGCCGTGGTGGACGGACGGGCCGTTCCCGTGCTGCTGTGGGTCGGCCGCGTGGTGCGGGTCGAACCACCGCCCTGGCTGCTGTTGCCGGACGTCCCGGTGTCGACCTGCCCGGCGCCGCCCGAGGTGCCGGTGGTGTGCAGGACGTCGCCGCGGCTCTGGGTGCCCGGCCCGTTCGGGGCCACCGAGGCGCCCTGCGACGTGCCGCCCTTGTCGGGCGAGTCCGAGCCGGCTCCGCCACCGCCCTGCTTGCCCAGCGCGGATGGCACCCAGATCGCCAACGCGGTCACGGCGGCGACGACCATGGTGCCGAGCACGACGGTTCGACGCCGCTTCCTGGCCGCGGCATTCGGCACCGAGGGGCCGGTGGGCGCGCCGATCAGTACCGGGTTGGGCCGGTCGTCGGCGGTGGCCGAATCGTGCAGCGCGTCGGCGGGCGAGTACGCGTGCGCCCCGGTCATCGGGTAGCCGCCGGTCGGCCCCTCCGGGTCGGCCCGACTCACCGCGCCGAACGGCGGCGCCGGGGTCACCGGCGGCCCCTGCTGCCACACCGGCTGGGTCTGCGGGGTCTGCGGAATCGACTGCGGCGCCGGCTGCCGGGACGAGTGGGTGACACCCCGCACCCCGCCGGGGTCCGCCACCGTCGCGGTGCCCGGCGGAATCGGCAGGTCCACGCCCGGCTCCTCGGGAGCCGGCGCACCGCCGCCGACCAGAGCCGCCATCAGCAGTCGTTCGGTCTCGTCCTCGTCGACCCGCTCCAGCGGGTCCTTGCGCAGCAGCCCCTCGATCGCCGGCCACAACGCGTCGGATCGGCGCGGCGGCGCGGGCTCGTCGGTGAGCACGGCGCTGAGCGTGTCCATCGCACCGGTGCGCCGGAACGGCGAGAATCCCTCCACCGCCTGATACAGCGTCACCCCGAGCGACCACAGGTCCGAGGCGGGGCCGGGCCGACGACCGAGCACCCGTTCCGGCGCGAGGTATTCGGGCGAGCCGACCAGCATCCCGGTCGCGGTGAGCGTGACCGAACCGGCCACGGTGGCGATGCCGAAGTCGGTCAGCACGATCCGACCGCCGGGCGCCATCAGGATGTTGCTGGGTTTCACGTCCCGGTGCAGCACGTCGGCGGCCCGCGCGGCGCGCAGGGCGGCAAGCACCGCCAAGCCGACCTCGGCCGCCTCGTGCGGGGCCATCCGGCCCTCGTCCAGCACGTCGGTGAGCGAGGGGGCGCGGACCAGCTCCATCACGATCCACGGGCGCCCGTCGTCCTCGGCGACGTCGAAGATGGTGACCACGTTGGGGTGGGTGATCCGGGCCGCCGCGCGGGCCTCGCGCAGTGCGCGCTCGCAGCGCCCCTGGGTCTCCATCTCGTCCAGGTCGTCCGGTATCCGGACCTCCTTGACCGCGACGTCCCGGCGCAGCAGCTCGTCGAAGGCGAGCCAGACCGTGCCCATCCCGCCGCGGCCGAGCGGCTCGCCCAGCCGGTAGCGCCCATCCACCAGGCGGCCATGCGTGCCGCTGTCGTGTGCCACGAGGTCCTCCCCAAGACCGTGGACACCTCCCGATCCGCCTTGTCGGCGCGTCATTGGCGTCACGTGTAGGACGTCCGGCGCGCTCCGAAGGTTCCGCCCGAGGGGGTTCGTTCAGCCACCCGGCGCGAAGCTCTCCCGGGCCGTATCGAACGCCGAACGCACCAGCGCCGACCCGGAGTCCGGGCCGGAGACCCAGAAGTCCCAGGTCCGGCCATCCTCGACGAAGCGCATGTTGATCGAGCGGCGCACGGAGCCCCGGTCGTTCCAGGTGAACTCCCAAAGACCGGCGACCAGTCCGTGCACCGTGGTGCAGGCGAGACGAATCTGGCGGTAGTCCGTTCCGTTTCCGATGAAGGTGCCCGGTCCCAGGCCCTTGGATGCCTGTACGGCCAATTCGCCGCACGGATCGCCCTTCGCGTCGGACGCGTCAGGGCGCACGCCCAGGCGGTACAGGTCGTCCGGGGAGCGATAGTAGACCCGTTCGCCGGCGGCGTCGCGCACCGACCAGCCGGCCGGCACCAGGACGGTGAACGCGCCGCGCGCGGTCATCCGGCGAAAGCCACCCGGTGGGCTCGTCGGGACAGGAGTGTCCACCCGTGCGTCGGTCGTCGCGGGCGGCACCGACGCGGGGGCCGCCGTGGCCGGTCCGCCGCCTGCCGGTGCGCCGATGGCGGGTGTCGCGCCGGCCGGCGTGTCCGGTTGTGCGACGCCCGGGCCGGCCGACTTGGTCACCGACGCCGAGGCGACCGCACCCGGGTGGTCCGACCGGTCGCCCGACCCGTTCCGGCCGATCAGCACGCCGATCGTCACGCCCGCGGCCGACAGGAGCACCGCCACCACCGTGCCCAGCACGACGAACAGCCGGGTCGGGCGCCCGACCCGTGCGGGCGGCGGGTGCGACGCGACCGGCACCGACGGTACCGCCGGTGGGGCCGGCGCCGGCGGCGGAGCGGTCGGCCGCGGCGGCGGCGCGGCCACGCCCGGCGATGCCGGCGCCGCGGACAGCGACCCGCGCACGTCGGTCGGTTCGACGTGTGGGCGCGGGCTCGGCGCCGGCTCCGCGCCCGCCTCGGCCAGCAGCGGTGCGGCCCGCGCCGCCGTCATCCGCGCGGCCGGATCCCGGGTGAGCAGCCCGACCAAGACCTCGCCCAGCGGGCCGCCGTGCTCGGGCGGCGGGCACGTCCCCTGCGCGACCGCCTGCAACGTGGCCAGCGGATTGTCCCGGCGAAACGGCGAACGCCCCTCGACCATCTCGTACAGCGTCACGCCCAGCGACCACAGGTCGGCGGCCGGCCCGGACGCCTGCCCGATCGCGCGTTCGGGCGCCATGTACTCGGGAGTGCCCGCCGTGGCGCCGGTCTCGGTGACCGCCGGCGAATCCGGATGGGTGGCGATGCCGAAGTCGGTCAGCACCACGCCGTCGTCCTCGTCGACCATGACGTTGGCGGGCTTGACGTCGCGGTGCTCGATGGCGACCCGGTGCACGGCGGTCAGGCCCGCGAGCATCCGGGCGCCGATCCGCGCGGCCCGGGCCGGCGGCATCGGGCCCTCGGCGATCAGCGCGGTGAGCGGCCGGCCGGGCAGCAGTTGCATGACGATCCACGGGCGCCCGTCCTCGACCACGACGTCGAACACGGTGACCACGTTCGGATGCCGCACCCGGCCCGCGGCCCGTACCTCGCGCTGCATCCGCGCCGAGCGGCGCTCGACCTCGTCCGGTTCCAGATAGGTCGGCAGCCGCAGCTCCTTGATCGCCACGTCCCGCCCGATGGTCGGGTCGTGCGCGCGCCAGACCACTCCCATGCCGCCCTGTCCGAGCACCTCGACAAGCAGGTATCGCCCGGCGAGCACACGTTCACTCATTCCGACCCCTCGACACGATCGATTCCGGGTCGACCCGGTTCAGCCCGCGATCGACAGGTGTCCGCGCGCGTGCTCGTAGTACGCACCGGCGGTGCCCCACAGGTCGTCCCGCCCGCGTACGGTCAGCCAGTAGCGGACGCCGGACGTGGTGCGGACCACCAGGTCCTTGCCGTGGTAGGTGGTCAGGTCCTGCCCACGCCAGACGTACTCCCACTCCGCGGCCTCGTGCCCGCGGTAGTCGGTGGCCCGCAGGAGCAGGCGTTCGTAGTCCTCGCCGTCCAACCGCTCGCGGCCGCCGACGCTGCCGTGCTCGCGGTGCGCCACGGACTCCTCGGGGGCCATCACGATGCCCCGGTCGACGGTGACGGTCACCGAGATCAGCCGGTCCGGATCGGCCACCGTCAGTCCGCTGGGGCTGTCCGTGCAGGTCCAGCCCTCCGGGACGGGCAGGGCGAAGCCGAGATCGGTGCGTCGCCGTCGGCGCAGTCGCGGTATCACCTTGTTGTCCACGAGCGGGCCGACCACCAGGCAGCCGCCGATCAGGGCCC
Source organism: Embleya scabrispora DSM 41855 (assembly GCF_000372745.1). Taxonomy (GTDB): domain Bacteria; phylum Actinomycetota; class Actinomycetes; order Streptomycetales; family Streptomycetaceae; genus Embleya; species Embleya scabrispora. The sequence continues at coordinate 18,315 of NZ_KB889574.1, forward strand.
CCACGACGATCGGGTTCGGATTGATCTGCGCTGCCTCCAGCGCGCCCCCGGCGATCACTCCGAGCAACATCGCGACCGGTACGGACCGGGAGATCCGCCGGTGCGGCAGCACCAGCCACACGCTCAAGGCGAGCGCGAGCAGCACGATCGTGTACATCCCGGTCCAGCTGCCGAACGCGGCCAGCCAGCGCGCGCCGGCGGCGGTGGCAATGCCGACCGAGGTCAGGATGGTCGTCCAGTGTCGGAACCACCAGCGCGGCCAGCGCCGGTAGCGCGCCCGAAAGACGCCGCCCTCACGGGGCAGCCGCACGTTGGGCGAGGTCTCGTGCAGACTGCCCCGGCGCACCGAAGAGGCACCGGTGCCGGTTTTGCCCGGCGGGCGAGGGGCCCGCCGCGCGACCGCCGGCTGCGACCGGCCGGACACTCGCACGCCGTGCCGACGGACCGTGCCCGGTCGGGTCCGGTCCGGTACGAAGCGCTCCGCGATCAGACCGGCGGCGGGTGTGGGCGCCCCCTCGGCGACCTCCATGAGCAGATCGCGCACCTCCTCCGCGGAGCCGCGCCGAGCGGGGTCCTTGACCATCAGCGCCTTGAGCACCGGGGTCAGCGGGCCGGCCAGGAAGATCTCCGGAAAGCGGCCCGCGGCGACCGCGCCGAGCGTCGCCGCGTGCGTGTTGCGGCGAAACGCCGGGCGGCCCTCGACCGCCTCGAACAAGGTCGCGCCCAGCGACCACAGGTCGGCCTCCGGCCCCGGCTGCTCGCCCGCGATCTGCTCGGGTGCCAGGTATTCGGGCGATCCCACCATCGCGCCGGCCTGGGTGAGGGTCGCGCTGTCCTCGACCGAGGCGACCCCGAAGTCGGAGAGCACGACCCGGCCGTTGCGCGCGAGCAGCACGTTGGCGGGCTTGACGTCGCGGTGCAGGACACCGGCCTCGTGCGCGGCCTCCAGTGCGGCGAGCAGCCGCAGGCCCAACTCGGCGACCTGCTCGGGCGGGATCGGCCCCTCCTTGTCCAACTCCTGGGCCAGCGAGAGACCGCGGACCAGTTCCATCACGATCAGCGGCCGCCCGTCCTCCTCGGCCACGTCGAAGATGGTCACCACGTTGGGGTGGTCGATCCGGGCCGCCGCCCGGGCCTCGCGCAACATCCGCGCGCTCAGCGTGCTGCGGTCGTCGTCGTCCACATAGCGGGGCAGCCGCATCTCCTTGACCGCCACGTCGCGGTCGAGCATGGTGTCCACGGCCCGCCACACCGTGCCCATCCCGCCCCGGCCCAGTCGGTCACCCAGGCGATATCGCCCCGCGACCAAACGCTCGGGTGCTTCCGGGTCGGTCAAGTCTCTCGCTCCCCATGCAGCCGCGGCCCCGCCCCGCGATCGGGTGGTTGCCATTCCCATACTCCAGTCCGGCGGCTCGCGGGGTCCACCGGTTCGGGGACGAACATCGCCGAAAGACACCTGGCCGGCGTATCGGTGGAACGCGGCGACGCCCGGGAAGGTGCCCACACCGCCCGGCGATCAACCGTTGCGGGCCCGACCGCCCGGACCCGCACCGCGGCCGAATCGGCTCCGGGTGGGCGGCTCCCGACCGCGACGCACCCTCAGCCGGGCACGATGTCCTCCGCACCCAGCCGCACGGCGTCCGCCGTGTGGTCGTCCATCTGTTCCTGCGAGGAGCGCTCCGCCTCGATCCGCTTGAGGTAGTAGTCCACCTCCCGCCGTTGCCGCTCCTCCTCCCACCCGAGTTCCCGAGCCATCAGTGCGGCACACGCGCGGGCGGCCCGGGCGCCGCGGTCGAACATCTCGATCGACACCCGGGTCCGCCGATCCAGCACGTCGTCCAGGTGCAGCGCGCCCTCGTGGGTGCACGCGTACACCACCTCGGCGGCCAGATAGTCGTCCGCGCCGTCCAGCGGATACGCCAACTCCGGCTCGTTCGCGATCAGCGCGAGCAGTTCCTCGATCATCGAGCCGTACCGGTTCAGCAGGTGCTCCACCCGGGCCACGTGCAGCCCGGTTCGGCCCGCGATCGAGGCCCGCGCGTTCCACAGCGCCGGATACCCCTCCGCGCCCGCCAGCGGCACCGTCTCGGTGCAACTCGGCGCAACCTTGCGATCCAGGCCGTGTACGGCCGCGTCCACCGCGTCCGAGGCCATCACCCGATACGTCGTGTACTTGCCGCCCGCGACCACCACCAGGCCGGGCACCGGGTGCGCGACGGTGTGCTCGCGCGAGAGTTGCGACGTGGCGTCGAACTCGCCCGCCAGCAGCGGCCGCAGGCCCGCGTACACGCCCTCGACGTCCTCGCGGGTGAGCGGCACCGCCAGCACTCGATTGACGTGCTCCAGCAGATATTCGATGTCCGCCCGGCTCGCCGCGGGGTGCACCTTGTCCAGGTCCCAGCGGGTGTCCGTGGTGCCCACGATCCAGTGCCGCCCCCAGGGGATCACGAACAGCACGCTCTTCTCGGTGCGCAGGATCAGGCCGGTCGAGGAGTGGATCCGGTCCTTGGGCACCACCAGGTGGATGCCCTTGGACGCGCGCACATGGAACTGCCCGCGCTCGCCGACCATGGCCTGCGTCTCGTCCGTCCACACCCCGGTCGCGTTGACCACCTGCCCGGCCCGGATGTCGTACGTCCCACCGGTCTCCATGTCGCGCACGTGCACGCCCACCACCCGCTCGCCCTCGCGCAGGAATCCGGTCACCGCGGCGCGCGAGGCCACCTGCGCGCCGTAGCCGGCCGCGGTGCGCACCAGCGTCATCGTGTAGCGCGCGTCGTCCATCTGCGCGTCGTAGTACTGCACCGCGCCCACCAGCGAGTCCTTGCGCAACGCCGGTGCCAGGCGCAGCGCCTGACGCCGAGTCAACTGCCGGTGCCGGGGCAGTCCGCGGCTGCGCCCGGCGGAGGCCGCCATCGTGTCGTAGAGCGTCACCCCGGCGGTGACGTACGGCCGTTCCCAGCCGCGCCGGCGCAGCGGATACAGGAACGACACCGGCTTGACCAGGTGTGGCGCGAGCGTCTGCAGCAGCAGCCCGCGCTCGCGCAACGCCTCGCGCACCAGCGCGAAATCGAGCATCTCCAGGTAGCGCAGGCCGCCGTGGATCAGCTTGCTGGATCGGCTGGAGGTACCGGACGCCCAGTCGCGCGCCTCCAGCAGGCCCACCGACAGGCCGCGCGTGGCCGCGTCGAGGGCGGTACCCGCACCGACCACGCCGCCGCCCACCACGACCACGTCCGACTCGCGTTCGGCCATCCGCCGCAGCGCCCGCGTGCGCGCCTCGGGTCCCATCGCCGTGGTCCGCATCAGCCACCTCCGAAACCGATCCTCACCTACCGGACCACACCGATCGGGCGACTCGCCCCTCCCCCGCCTACCCAATGCCCGTGGACCGGACCACGTGCTCCGTCGTTCCCGGTGGGTTCGGGCACCGACACCGCGCCCGCGCGATTCGTCGCCGCAACCGCGAACGGCCCCGAACACCGGTGGTGTTCGGGGCCGTTCGCGGATTTCGGTCAGTGCGCGGGCGAGACCGTGACCTCGACCTGCTGGAACTTCTTCAGCTCCGAGTAGCCCGTGGTGGCCATCGCCCGACGCAGCGCGCCGAACAGGTTCATCGAGCCGTCGGACACGTGCGAGGGACCGAGCAGGATCTCCTCCAGCGTGCCGACCGCGCCCAGGTTCATCCGCCGACCGCGCGGCAGCTCGGGGTGGTGCGCCTCCGAGCCCCAGTGCTGACCGGCGCCGGGGGCGTCGCTCGCCCGGGCCAGGGCCGAGCCGATCATCACCGCGTCCGCGCCGCACGCGACGGCCTTGGCGATGTCGCCGCTGCGACCCACGCTGCCGTCGGCGACCACGTGCACGTACCGACCGCCCGACTCGTCGAGGTAGTCGCGGCGCGCCTCGGCCACGTCCGCCACCGCGGTCGCCATCGGCACCGCCACGCCCAGCACGCCGCGGGTGGTGTGCGCCGCGCCGCCGCCGAAGCCGACCAGGACACCGGCCGCGCCGGCCCGCATCAGGTGCAGGGCCCCCTGGTAGGTCGCACAGCCGCCGACGATCACCGGCACGTCGAGGTCGTAGATGAACTGCTTGAGGTTCAGCGGCTCGGCCCGGCCGGACACGTGCTCGGCCGAGACCGTGGTGCCGCGGATCACGAACACGTCGACGCCCGCGTCGATCACGGCCTTGTGGTACTGGGCGGTGCGCTGCGGCGACAGTGCGGCGGCGGTGACCACGCCCGAGTCGCGGATCTGCTTGATCCGCGCGCCGATCAGCTCCTCCTTGATCGGCTCGGCGTAGATCTCCTGCATCCGCCGGGTGGCCGCGTCCTCGTCCAGCGCGCCGATCTCCTCGATCAGCGGCGTCGGGTCCTCGTAGCGCGTCCACAGCCCTTCGAGGTTGAGCACACCCAGGCCGCCCATGCGACCGACCTCGATCGCGGTCTGCGGCGACACGACACTGTCCATCGGCGCCGTCAGGAACGGCAGCTCGAACCGGTACGCGTCGATCTGCCACGCGATCGAGACCTCTTCGGGGTCCCGGGTCCGCCGGCTGGGGACGATGGCGACGTCGTCGAAGTGATAGGCACGCCGGCCACGCTTGCCCCGGCCGATTTCGACCTCAGTCACGTTGCGCCTCTCCTGCTGGAATCGGTGGATGGGAAAATCCCCGCGTCCCAGGGTACGGGGCGGGAAAACCGGCGAGGGGCCCCGCCCGCGGTACGGACGAAGCCCCTCGGCGTGCGATGCGACCTAGCGCGAGTGGTAGTTCGGCGCTTCCTGGGTCATGTGGATGTCGTGCGGGTGCGACTCCTTGAGCCCGGCCGAGGTGATCCGCACGAAGCGGCCCTTGTCCTGGAGCTCGGTGACGGTCGCGGCGCCGGCGTAGCCCATCGACGCGCGCAGGCCGCCGATCAGCTGGTGCGCGACGGCGGAGAGCGGACCCCGGTAGGGGACCTGGCCCTCGATGCCCTCGGGGACCAGCTTGTCCTCGGAGAGCACGTCGTCCTGGAAGTAGCGGTCCTTGGAGAAGGACTTGGCCTGACCGCGCGACTGCATCGCGCCGAGCGAACCCATGCCCCGGTAGGACTTGAACTGCTTGCCGTTGATGAAGATCAGGTCACCCGGGCTCTCCTCGCAGCCCGCGAGCAGGCTGCCGAGCATCACCGTGTCGGCACCGGCGGCGATCGCCTTCGCGATGTCGCCGGAGTACTGCAGGCCGCCGTCGCCGATCACCGGCACGCCCGCCGCGCGGGCCGCCTGGGCCGCCTCGTAGATCGCGGTCACCTGCGGCGCGCCCACGCCCGCGATCACCCGGGTGGTGCAGATCGAGCCGGGGCCGACGCCGACCTTGACGCCGTCCACGCCCGCGTCGATCAGCGCCTGCGCGCCGTCGCGGGTGGCGATGTTGCCGCCGATCACCTCGACCTTGGTGTTCGCCTTGACCTTGGCGATCATCTCCAGGACGTTGCGCGAGTGGCCGTGCGCGCTGTCCACCACGATGAAGTCGACGCCGGCCTCGACCAGCGCCTGCGCACGACGGTAGCTGTCGTCGCCGGTGCCGATCGCGGCGCCGACCACGAGCCGGCCGTCCGCGTCCTTGGTCGCGTTCGGGTACTGCTCGCTCTTGACGAAGTCCTTGACCGTGATCAGCCCGCGCAGCTTGCCCGCGTCGTCGATCAGCGGCAGCTTCTCCACCTTGTGCCGGCGCAGCAGTTCCATCGCCTGGTCGCCGGTGGTGCCGACCTTGCCGGTGACCAGCGGCATCGGGGTCATGATGTCGCGCACCCGGCGCGAGTGGTCGACCTCGAAGCGCAGGTCGCGGTTGGTCACGATGCCCAGCAGGCGACCGTTGTCGTCGGTGACCGGGACACCGCTGATCCGGAACCGCGCGCACAGCGCGTCGACTTCCTGGAGCGTGGCGTCCGCGCCGATGGTGATCGGATCCAGCACCATGCCGGCCTCGGAGCGCTTGACCGTGTCCGCCTGCGCGGCCTGGTCCTCGACCGAGAGGTTGCGGTGCAGCACGCCGACACCACCCTGACGGGCCATGGCGATCGCCATCCGGGCCTCGGTCACGGTGTCCATCGCGGAGGACAGCAGCGGGATCCGGACGCGAATGTTGCGGGTGACCCGGGCGGAGGTGTCCACCTCGCTCGGCACGACGTCGGACGCGCCCGGCAGCAGCAGGACATCGTCGTACGTCAGCCCGAGCATCGCGAACTTCTCGGGTACGCCGTCGGCCGTGAGACTCATGACACCTTCCGAAGGTATTCCGATGGACCGCTCCGTCGGCCCGCTCCCCGCCGGCCCGCTCCTCGAAAAGACGGGGACGGGCCCCCGGGTACGGCGGAACGCGCTCTCGGCAAGCGGATGGGTGGATTGAGGGTTCATGCTACTGGCCCCACGCGGTGCTTCGAGCCCGCTTGCCCATGGTGAGCACAACCGCCTACCGGGTCCGCACCATTCCCGGCCCGCTTCAGCAGCGGTCGGGCACCGCCCGGCGACGGTTCGCGGCGGTGCCGTCGACCTCGGCGAGCAGCGCGCCGAACAGCCGGGCGACCCGGTCCTGGGCGGGGGTGGGACGGCGCCGCCGCAACTGCTCGACGAGTTCGTCGTCCTGCCGCAGCAGGCCCAGGTCGGCGGTGCCGGATCGGCCGCCGAGCCGCACACCGCCGCCGCTCACGCGGTCTTCTCCTCGCCCGCCAACGCCCTCAGGCGAGTCAGCGCACGGTGCTGCGCGACTCGCACCGCGCCGGGCGACATGCCCATCGCCCGCCCGGTTTCCTCGGCGGAGAGCCCGACGGCGACCCGCAGCACGAGCAGTTCGCGCAGGTTGTCGGGAAGTCGGCCGAGCAGGGCCCGGGCGTGTGCGGCGTCACTGCGGCGCACCACCTGATCCTCGGGGCCCGGATGGTCGTCCACCGCCTCGGGCAGATCGCACGTGGGCACCGCGCCGCGCATCGCGGCGCGCTGCACGTCGACCACCTTGTGTGCCGCGATGCCGAACACGAACGCCTCGAACGGACGGCCCTCGTCGCGATAGCGCGGCAGCGCCGACAACACCGCCAGGCAGACTTCCTGCGCGGCGTCGTCCGCCGCGTGCTCGGCGCCCGATACCCGACCCAGTCGGGCCCGGCAGTAGCGCAACACCAGTGGTCGGACGTACGCGAGCAGTTCGTCGGTCGCCTGCACGTCCCCCTGGACCGCGCGAACCACGACGGCACGCATGCCGTCGTCGGCCTGCGCGTGTGCTTCGTACGGCTCGTCCGGCATTCGCTCGGGGGTCCCACCCATGCCATTCAGTATGCAGGGATCGGCGACCGAATCGCGGCCATGCCGACCCGGGGGACTCATCCGGCCCCCCGGGCAACGGCAATCACGGCACGGACCCTCGCCCGTCGGGGGCCGCCGGCACGCGCCTCATCGCACAAGTCCCCACCGACCGTGCCCACCCGGGGAGCATCCCCCCGGGCCCCCACGGCCGGTGGAGTCCTCGCGTGCGTGCGTCATCGCACGAGTCCCCACCGGAATCCGAGCGCGACCGCGTGGGCCCGGTCGGATGCGCCCAGCTTCTTGAACAGCCGGCGCGCGTGGGTCTTGACCGTGTCCTCCGACAGGAACAGCTCACGCCCGATCTCGGCGTTGCTGCGCCCGTGGCTCATGCCTTCGAGCACCTGGATCTCACGCGCCGTCAGGGTCGGCGCCACGCCCATGTCGGGCGAGCGCAGTCGCCGGGGCGCGAGCCGCCAGGTCGGGTCGGCGAGCGCCTGGGAGACGGTCGCGCGCAACTCCGCGCGCGACGCGTCCTTGTGCAGATATCCCCGAGCCCCGGCGGCGACCGCGAGGGCCACGCCGTCCAGGTCCTCGGCCATCGTCAGCATGATCACCCGTGCGCCGGGGTCGCCGGCCAAAAGGCGGCGCACCGCCTCGACGCCGCCGAGCCCGGGCATCCGCACGTCCATGAGGACGAGGTCGGACCGCTCCGCGCCCCAGCGCCGCAGTACCTCCTCGCCGCTCGTGGCCGTCGTCACCCTCTCGACGCCGGGGACCGTGGCCACCGCCCGCCGCAGGGTCTCCCGGACCAGCGGGGAATCGTCGCAGACCAGGACGGTCGTCATCGCCGGCCTCCGCAGTGGATCCGCGTCACGTTGAGCCTCCACGCCTGTACGTACCGTTTCCTTTGCGGTGGTCCCGAAGGACGGTGGACGGGGTTCGACCCCGGCCCCTCCTCATCGCCAACCGCTTCACCCACCCCAACGAGCATCACTCGAAAGGGTTACGGGGGGAGTTCCGCTCCGCCGTTACGACAACGAGACGACCGAGCCCGAGGACACGCACGGGTGATCTCTCGCGTACCCACCGTCACATTCCACCGCGATCCCTCCCCGAATCCCGCCCGGAGTACGCCCGCTCACGCCCCCATACGACCCCATACGCCACCAGAGTGAGTAATTTTTTCTGCTTTCCGTGCATAAGTGGGAATTAGGATTGGAACTGATCAATTCGTGACACAGTCGCACCTACTTCTGATCGCTTGATCACGACTGTTCTGCACGGTCCGCACCAGAGGTGGCAACCCTGCTCACCGACAACTCGTACGCGATAAGCAAGAGGGACGAGTCATGGCTGATTTCTCGCGACTCCCCGGCCCCAACGCCGATCTGTGGGACTGGCAGCTCTCGGCAGCCTGTCGCGGAGTCGACAGCGCACTGTTCTTCCACCCCGAAGGCGAGCGCGGCGCCGCCAGGGTCGCCCGGGAGGCTTCGGCCAAGGAAGTCTGCATGCGGTGTCCGGTCCGTCGCCAATGCGCCACGCACGCCCTCAAGGTGCGCGAGCCGTATGGCGTGTGGGGCGGGCTCACCGAGGACGAACGAGTCGAACTCGACAGCGACCGCCGACACGGGGTCGCCGCGGAACGGGCGGCGGCCGTGGCGCACCGCGGCACCGAGGCGCTGAGGCACTGAGACATCGAAGGCCACCACCGACGAAGCTCGGCGGCCCGCCCCGGATTCGGGACGGGCCGCCGAGCTTCGTCACGCACGTGTCACCACGTGCGGCCGACGGTCGCCTACCGGAAGGCGGACATGTCCATCTCCCACACCTTGGGCCAGTCCTTGCCCCGGAACGCCGCGTCGGTGCCACCGTCGCAGAAGACCACCGAGCCGACGAAGAACGACGACTCGCCGCCGAGCAGGAACGCCACCAGCGCGGCGATCTCCTCGGGGCGACCGCCCCGGCCGGCCGGGATCGTGCTCAGGAACATCTCCATACCCTCGGCGGTCAGCGGGTCCTTGCGCCCCTCGGCCGTCATCGGGGTCTCGATCAGGCCCGGCGCGATCGCGTTCAGCCGGATCCCGTCCGCGATGTACTCGGCGCACCTGGTCCGCGCGTACCAGGCGAGCGCGGCCTTGGTCGCCGGGTACGCCTGGATCGCGGCGAGCTCGCCGAACGCCTCGGTGGCCTTGGCCGCGCCCGCCTCGTCGCCCGCCAGACACAACTCGGCCACCTCGACCGGCCAGTTCGGCTGAGCCGTCGTGGAATTGGAGCTGATCAGCACGACGGACGCGTTCGTCCCGGCCGCGAGCAGCGGGCGCAGTCCCTCCAGGAGAGCGATCGCGCCGAAGTAGTTCACCGACACCAGCAGGCCGCCCGGGCGTCCGGTGGCCGCCGCCAGGCCGGCGAAGGGCACGAAGCCGTCCAGCGCGCCGCCGGACAGCTCGGTGACCTTCGTGATCGCCTCGGTGCGGCCCTCGGCGGTGCTCAGGTCCACCTCGACGTCGGCGTCGTGCAGGTCGACGCCGATCACCCGGTGACCGTCCGCCTCCAGGCGGGCCTTGGTGGCGGCGCCCAGGCCCGAGGCCGCGCCGGTGATCGCGTAGGTGCCCATGCTTCTCCTTCGATGGTGCTCGACCGACGGCACTGGACGACAGTCGCCCGACCAGGCTCCTGACGGACCGTCAGTTATCGGCTCCGGGCACTCTCGCAGATCGGGCCGGCACCGGAAAGGCCGACGGGCCCGACCGCTGGGAAGCGGTCGGGCCCGTCGGGGTGTCGCGGGTGTCGCGGGTGGGACTAGTGCGAGTGGCCGTGGCCGCCGTGGCCGTGCGCGGCGGGCTCTTCCTCGGCCGGCTTCTCGACGACCAGGGTCTCGGTCGTCAGCAGCAGCGACGCGATCGACGCGGCGTTCTGCAGCGCGGAACGGGTCACCTTGACCGGGTCGATGACGCCCGAGTCGACCAGGTTGCCGTACTCGCCGGTGGCGGCGTTGAAGCCGTGCCCGACGCCGAGTTCCTGCACCTTGTTGACGATGACGTAGCCCTCGAGGCCCGCGTTCTCGGCGATCCAGCGCAGCGGCTCGACCGCGGCGCGACGCACGACCGCGACGCCGGTCGCGATGTCGCCGGTCTGGCCGAGGTTGTCGGCGAGCACGGAGACGGCGTGCACCAGGGCGGTGCCGCCGCCGGCGACGATGCCCTCCTCGATGGCCGCGCGGGTCGCGGAGACCGCGTCCTCGAGACGGTGCTTCTTCTCCTTGAGCTCGACCTCGGTGGCCGCGCCCACACGGATCACGCACACGCCGCCGGCCAGCTTCGCGAGGCGCTCCTGGAGCTTCTCGCGGTCCCAGTCCGAGTCGGTGTCGTCGATCTCGCGCTTGATCTGCTTGACCCGGTCCGCGATCGCGGCGGCGTCGCCGGCGCCGTCGACCAGGGTGGTCGCGTCCTTGGTGATGGTGATGCGACGGGCGCTGCCCAGCACCTCCAGGCCGACCTGGTCGAGCTTGAGGCCGACCTCGGGGGCGATGACCTGACCGCCGGTCAGGATCGCCATGTCCTCCAGCATCGCCTTGCGACGGTCGCCGAAGCCCGGGGCCTTGACCGCGACGGCGTTGAACGTGCCGCGGATCTTGTTCACGACCAGGGTCGACAGCGCCTCGCCGTCGACGTCCTCGGCGACGATCAGCAGCGGCTTGGACGCGCCGGCCTGGATGATCTTCTCGAGCAGCGGGAGCAGCTCGGCGATGGCCGAGATCTTGCCCTGGTGGATCAGGATGTACGGGTCGTCCAGGACGGCCTCCATACGCTCCTGGTCGGTGACCATGTACGGCGACAGGTAGCCCTTGTCGAACTGGAGGCCCTCGGCGAACTCCAGCTCCAGACCCATGGTCTGGGACTCCTCGACGGTGATCACACCGTCCTTGCCGACCTTGTCCATGGCCTCGGCGATCAGCTCGCCGATCTGCTTGTCCTGCGCCGAGAGCGCGGCGACGGCGGCGATGTCGTCCTTGCCGTCGATCGCGCGGGCGGTCCCCAGCAGCTGCTCGGACACCGCCGCGACGGCGAGGTCGATGCCCTTCTTCAGGTCCATCGGGGCCGCGCCGGCGGCCACGTTGCGCAGACCCTCGCGTACCAGCGCCTGGGCGAGCACCGTCGCGGTGGTGGTGCCGTCACCCGCGATGTCGTTGGTCTTGGTCGCGACTTCCTTGGCCAGCTGCGCGCCGAGGTTCTCGTACGGGTCCTCGAGCTCCACCTCACGGGCGATCGTCACGCCGTCGTTGGTGATGGTCGGGGCACCGAACTTCTTGTCGATCACGACGTTGCGGCCCTTGGGGCCGAGCGTGACCTTGACGGTGTCGGCCAGCGCGTTGACGCCGCGCTCCAGCGACCGTCGGGCCTTCTCGTCGAACTGGAGGATCTTCGCCATGAGGGTCTTCGTCCTTAAAGGTTGCTAGTCGACGTCGTACAACCGACTCCGCCCCGGGTCCACCGGCCGCGAGGGCAGGGCGATCCGGGGCGGGGTCGTCGAACCGTCACCGGTTCCGGCGCGTCAGCGCGATGTCACTTCTCGATGATCGCGAGCACGTCGCGGGCCGAGAGAACGAGGTATTCCTCGCCGTTGTACTTCACCTCGGTGCCGCCGTACTTGCTGTACAGCACGGTGTCACCGACGCTCACGTCGAGCGGCAGACGCTGACCGTCCTCGAAACGACCCGGGCCCACGGCCAGGACGACGCCCTCCTGGGGCTTCTCCTTGGCGGTGTCCGGGATCACGAGACCCGACGCGGTGGTCTGCTCGGCCTCAAGCGTCTGAACCACGATGCGGTCCTCGAGCGGCTTGATGGCAACCTTGGTGTTGGTGGTCGTCACGATGCGACCTCCCCCTTCGGAGATCTCACGGAAAAATGTCTGTCGGCGATTGGGACAGATCCGTCGTCGCGGGTGCCGGACCTGCTCGTATCGCACTGGCACACTCATGGGGAGAGTGCCAGCACAGACACTAGGTGGCGGTTAGCACTCCGTCAACCAGAGTGCCAGATTCAGCGCGTCGGACCGCATTGTTCATACCGGTGGTCGTCGGATCGGCGCCTCGGCGCGCTCGGCGAGAATGGCCGCGTGCACACCGAAGCTTTCACCGCGCTGCTGACCGACGAGGGTCGTTCGCTGCTGGACCTGCTCGCCGACCACCAGGTGGGCGACGAGTTGTCGTTGGCCACCCGGCTGCGTCGGGAGCACCCGCCGGAGCTGGTGGCCGCCGCGCTCACCCAGTCCCGGTTGCGGCAGCGCGGGCGGGCCAAGTTCGGCGCGGACGCGGCGCGGATGTACTTCACGCCCAACGGGCTGGAGCAGTCCACCCGCACCTCGGTGGCCGAGCACCGGGCCGCCCGGCTGGTCGCGGCCGGCGGCATCGACCGGGCCGTGGACCTGTGCTGCGGCATCGGCGGCGACGCGCTCGCGCTGGCCCGCGCCGGGACAGCCGTGCACGCGGTCGACCTGGACCCGCTGACCTGCGCGGTGGCCCGGGCCAACGCCGACGCGCTGGGTCTGGCGCAACTGCTCACGGTCGAGTGCGCGGACGTGACCGAGGTGGACCTCGACGGCTACGACGCGGCGCTGATCGACCCGGCCCGGCGCACCGCACGCGGGCGCACGTTCGACCCCGAGGCGTACTCGCCGCCGTTCTCGTTCCTGAGCGCGCTGGCCGCCCGGGTGCCCTGCGGCGCGGCCAAGGTCGCGCCGGGCATCCCGCACGAGATCGTGCCCGCGGGCATGGAGGCCGAGTGGGTCTCCGATCGCGGCGACGTCAAGGAGGCGGTGCTGTGGTGGGGCCGGCTCGCGCGCACCGGCCTGCGCGCCACCGTGCTGCCCGGCGGCGCGGCGCTGACCTCGGGCCGGGCCCGCCCGGCGCCGGTGGGCCCGGTCCGCCGTTACCTCTACGAACCGGACGGCGCGGTGATCCGGGCGCATCTGGTGTCCGAGGTCGGCGAGTTGGTGGACGGCAACCTGGTGGACGAGACGATCGCCTACCTGACCTCGGACCGACTGGTGGGCACGGAGTTCGCGAGCGTGTACGAGATCACCGACGTATTGCCGTTCAACCTGAAGCGGCTCAAGGCCCTGCTGCGCGAGCGCGGCGTGGGCAACCTCACGGTCAAGAAGCGCGGCTCGGCGGTCGAGCCCGAGGAGGTCCGCCGCCGGGTCAGGCCGAGCGGCCCGAACGCGGCCACGGTGCTGCTGACCCGGGTGGCGGGCGCACCCACGATGCTGATCGGGCAGCCGGTGTCGCCGGGGCAGTCGCGATAGCCGGCGGGCTCCTTCCCCCGTCCCGGACGGAGCCGAGCCGGGCCCGGCTCCGCCGGGCCCGCGAAAATCCGCCAGGAACCGCCGGGTTCGCCGAGATCCGCCGAGATCCGCCGAACGGGCCCTAGCCGATGTAGTCCTCCAGGCGCGCGATCGTGTAGCCCTGGGCCTGGATCTTGCGCAGCATGTTGCCGAACATCTCGGTCATCGTGGTGCCCTTGAGATCACTCGGCCCGCGGAAGTGGGCCAGGATGATGTCGCCCGGGTGCAGCTTCTTCTCGCCGACGTACTGCATGTCGTTGATCTGCATCGACTCCTGCCACTTGACTATGGCGTCGATCCCGCCGCAGCCGCCGGCCACCGTCTGCGTGGTCGCGTTCCAGTTGCCGTAGGGCGGGCGGAACAGCGTCGGGCGCTTGCCGTAGACCTCGGCGAGCCGGTCCTGCTGGCCGCAGATCTGGTGCTTTTGCGCGTCCGCGCTCAGGGTCTTGAGGTCCGGGTGGGACAGCGTGTGGTTCTGCACCGTGGCGCCCAGCGCCTGGAGCTTGCGGAAGTATTCCGGGTCCTGCCGCACATAGGTGTCGTTGAGGAACATCGACACCGGGATCCGCAGGTCCCGCATCATGTCCAGGAACTTGGGATCCTTCTCCGCCCCGTCGTCGATCGTGATGAACACGATCTTCTCCTGGGTGGGAATCTTCTCCACCACCGGCGGCTTGGCTCCGCCTGCCTTGATCGGCTTGACCGCGGGCGGGGCGGGCGGCGGGGCGAACGGCTTCAGATTCCACTTCGCGGCGAGCGCGGCGGCGTCGGCGCCCGGGGTGTCCGGCTTCGCGGCCGGCGTGGGCTTGGTGGACCCGGTGGACGCGCCGCCCGTGGGCCGCTCGGTCGCCTTGACCGTCGCGGTTTCGTCGGAGCCGCCGCAGCCGGTCAGCGCGACCAGCAGGAGACCGGCCACGACGACCCGGGTCGAGGCGAGGGCCGCGCCGCGCCGCTTTTGTACCGTTCGATGCACCACTGTCGCCGGGGCCTTTCGTTCGCCTGGTCCGATCCAGCCCACGCTACGCGCCGCAGCGGCCTGTCACGGTCCGGACAAGCCCTGTTCAAGGGACTGTCGAAGGACTGTTGAGCAGCCGATGAGCTGGGCACACTCCGGGCAAGGCCAATGGCACGTGCGGCGGCACGCAGCCATCAGCCACGGCACTCGACCCGCGTCCGGCTTGCGAATGGCCTCCTCGACGGATGCGGGTCGAGTGTTGCGCGGACGAGAACGCGCCCCGAATCCGCTGCCCGTCAGGAACCGACGCTGAGCCGTTCGAAGCTCCACGCGTGCGGCGGCCGGGCGACCAGCGCGGCCGGCGGGTCGGGCAGCGGCACCGGCGACCCGGTCCACAGCGCGATCACCACCACCCGATCGCCGTCCCGCGCGCCCGTGGCGGCGAACACCTCGACCCGTTCCAGGCCGGGCGCGCCGACGACGGCCGGCAGCGCCGAGGCATGCACCCACTCGGCCAGCTCCGCCCCCCGACCGGCCTCGGTCCGGGCCTCCCACATCGCCGCGATCGCCATCTCGCCTCTTTCGTTCGCTGGTGCCGCACCCGGCTTTTGCCCCGTCCCGGTGCGCGGTGCGGTGCCTCGGCGTGCCACCGGAACATTCTCGTATCGGATCCGCGTACCGGCGTGCTCGGACGTTTCGGCGGTGCGGCGAGCGCAGCGGGACACCCGTGGGCGGACGCGGAGCCGGGCGTCGCGGCCCTCGGCGGGGGTGTGCGGTGTCGCCGCTAGGAAAGTGCCTGCGACACCGTGACCGGCATCGAGGAGTCGGCCGGGATGGACAGCGTGGAGGGGGCCCGGTCCCGGGCGACCATCTCGGCGCCGAGCGCGGCCACCATCGCGCCGTTGTCGGTGCACAGACCCGGCCGCGGCACTCGCAGCACGATCCCGGCCGCGTCGCAGCGCTCCTGCGCCAGCGCGCGCAGGCGCGAGTTGGCGGAGACGCCGCCGCCCATCATCAGATGCTCGACGCCGTTCTCCTTGCAGGCGCGGATCGCCTTGCGGGTCAACACGTCCACGACCGCCTCCTGGAAGGAGGCCGCGACGTCCGCCACCGGCACCGTCTCGCCGGCCCGTTGCCGGGCCTCGACCCAGCGCGCGACCGAGGTCTTGAGGCCGGAGAAGGAGAAGTCGAAGGGCGCGTCCCGCGGGCCGGTCAGCCCGCGCGGGAACACGATCGCCGAGCGGTCGCCCTCACGCGCCCACCGGTCGATCACCGGCCCGCCCGGGAAGCCGAGCCCGAGTACCCGCGCGACCTTGTCGAACGCCTCGCCGGCCGCATCGTCGATGGTCGACCCGAGCGGACGCACGTCGGCGGTGATGTCCGGGACCAGGAGCAGCGAGGAGTGCCCACCGGAGACCAGCAGCGCCATGCACGGCTCGGGCAGCTTCCCGTGCTCCAACTGGTCCACGCACACGTGCGAGGCCAGGTGGTTGACGCCGTACAGCGGCTTGTCCAGCGCGACCGCGTAGCCCTTGGCCGCCGCGACGCCGACCAACAGCGCGCCCGCCAGACCGGGACCCGAGGTCACCGCGATCGCGTCGATGTCGTGCATCGTGACGCCGGCGTCGGCGAGCGCGCGGCGCACCGTGGGCACCATCGCCTCCAGGTGCGCACGACTGGCCACCTCGGGCACGACACCGCCGAATCTGGCGTGCTCGTCGACGCTGGAGGCGACCGCGTCCGCGAGCAGCGTGGTGCCGCGCACGATGCCGATGCCCGTCTCGTCGCACGAGGTCTCGATGCCCAGGACGAGTGGTTCGTCAGCCACCGGTGGCCGTTCCTTCCCGACGTTCCCGGAGATCGCAGCGCATCACCAGCGCGTCCACGTTGGCGGGCTGGTAATAGCCCCGCCGCACGCCGATCCCCTTGAATCCGAAGCGCTCGTAGAGCGCCTGTGCGCGGGCGTTGTCCACGCGCACCTCCAGCAGTACGTCCCGACAGCCGCGTTCGACCGCCAGATCGAGCAGTTCGGTCAACAGCACCGCGCCCAGGCCCTTGCCCCACCGATCGCGGCGCACCCCGATCGTCTGCACGTCGCCCTCGTCCCCGATCACCGCGAGCCCGGCGTACCCGGCCAGCCCCCCGGTCCCGTCCTCGGCGACCACGTAATGGCGCAACTCGGGCTCGGACAACTCGGACCAGAACATCCCGGCCGACCACGCGTCCTCGACGAACAGCTCATGCTCGAGTCGCATGACGGCCTCGATGTCCCACCACCGCATCCGCCGCAGCCGAGACCCGCTTTCCATCCCCGAAGTCTATCGACAGCCCGACAACCCCCAACGCCCAACCGACCCGATCCCCCGGCCCCCACAGCGCCCGACCAGCCGACCGACACATGCCCCGACCAGCCCGGCCGGCGCTCGAGGCCGAACAGCGACGCTAGGCCCGACCCCCCGGCCCACCGGGCGTGACAACCTTGTACCCCACGGGAACCTGCGCATCGGGCCGACGCAGATACAACGGCTCCGCAGCAAGCAACCCGCCACCCCCCACCAACCGCTCCACGGCGAACGCCGCCAGCGCCGCCGCGTCCGGGTGCTCCGGCAACCGCACATCACCGAACTCCGACGCGTACAACGCGGCCCCCGCCCCCACCGCCGGCAGCCCCCGGACCTCCTCGGCCAGTTCGCCCGCACGATCCACCGCCGGGCCCTCGACCCGCGCACCCGCCTCGTCGTACCGCGCCCAGTAGACCTCCTTGCGCCGCGCGTCGGTCGCCGCCACGAACGGCCCGGTCACGGTGCCGTCCCGGCGCGCCGCGTACGCGAGCGCGTCGAGGGTGCACACGCCGTGCACGGGGACGCCGAGCGCGTCGCCCAGCGCGAGCGCGGTCACGATGCCGACCCGCAGGCCGGTGTACGGGCCGGGGCCCACACCGACCGCGATGTCGGTGAGCTCGGCGCGGGTCCGGCCCGCCGCCCGCAGCACGTCGACGATGCCGGGCGCGAGCAGTTCGCCCTGTCGACGTGCGTCGACCCGGGTGGAATCGGCGAGTACGCCGGAATCGTCGTGGAGGGCGACCGTAACGGCCGGGGTCGCGGTATCGAAGGCAAGCAGCAGCACCGGACCAGGCTACCGACCCACACGCGGCACTCCCGCTCCTTCACCAGGCGCACCCACGCGCACAGCACGACACCGCACCGGGCGTCCGAGCACCCGCGGCCCCCGATCGTCGGCGCCCGCGGCGAACGAATCGCGCTCGCGGTGAGCGAAAAGTGCACCCGGCTCCAACGCGCGGACCGCACCTGCCGGCACCATGGAGCCACCACACGGCGGAAGAGGGACCCAAGGCAATGGCGAAGCGGCTCAACCCGGGCGTGGCCGTCGCGGGCATCACCATCGCCGCGCTGGTCGGCGTCGGCTTCCTCGCGGCGCAGGCCGCGAACTCGGCGCCGGAGAACCGAGGAATAGCGCGGACCAGCACGCCGACACCGTCCCCCGTGTCCGGGTCACCCGCGCCTCCGGTCTACGTCCCGCCGCCGGTTCCCGCCAACTCCGGCACCGGCAAGCGGGTCGTCTACTCGCTCAAGGACGGCCACGTCTGGCTGGTCGACGAGGCCGAGCGGATGTTGCGCGAGTACCGGGTCGCGAACGCGCCGGTCAAGCCGCAGACGGGCTCGTACCAGGTGACCCTGAAGAAGGAGGAGGCGCAGACCGGCAGCGACAACCTGCGGATCAGCTACTCCGTGCGCTTCGGGGCGGTGCAGGGCATCCCGCTGGGTTTCGCGGCCACCGACACCCCGCTGGACCAGATCGACAGCAGCCACAAGACCGGCCCCTCACCCACCGGCACCGCCCGCCCGCGGATCTCCACCGCGCCCGGCAAGCAGAGCGCGGGCATCCGCTCCAACACGGAGGACGGCGCCGCCCTGTGGGCCTTCGCCCCGGTCGGCACACCGGTCATTGTGGTGCCCTGACCCACTCGCGGTCCGATATGCCACGCCACGCCCACCATTGCCCCACTCGGCGGCCTTTTCCAACCATCGCCCACCTATCATCAGGACGATGATCCCTCCGGTCACACCGCCCCGACGGGGCACCCGCGACTGACCGGACAGGGCCCGTCAGGGCAATGGCACCGAGGAAATGGTGGCGGGCGTGGCGCACGAGTCCTCCGGCCCGAGCGGTCCCGGCGACGTCCAGGGGCCGACTCCCCGGCGCAGGCTGTTCGACTATCCACGCAGCAATCGGCACGGACTCCGGCGCTGGCTGCCCTCGTTCAAGCACCTGCTCACCCTCGTCCTGCTGGTGCTCTCCGGCCTGTTCGCCGCCGTCGGCCTGGTCTACGCGGTCACTCCCGTCCCGCACAGCGTCAACGCCCAGGCCAGGCAGCAGAGCAACGTCTGGTACTGGAGCGACGGCACCGAGATCACCCGCACCGGCTCCACCAACCGACAGACCGTGCCGCTGTCCGACATCCCACTCGATGTGCAACGCGCGGTGCTGGCCGCCGAGGACCGCTCGTTCTACTCCAACTCCGGCGTCTCGATCACCGGCACCGTACGCGCCCTGCTGCGCAACGCCGCGGGCGGCACGGGCGGGCTCCAGGGCGGCTCGACGATCACCCAGCAGTACGTCAAGAACGTCTACCTCACCCAGGAGCAGACGCTGGCGCGCAAGTTCAAGGAGGCGATCATCTCGGTCAAGCTCGATCGCACCGTCTCCAAGGACGACATCCTCAGCGGGTATCTCAACAGCGTGTACTTCGGCCGCGGCGCGTACGGGATCGAGGCGGCCGCACAGGCGTACTACGGCATCGACGTCGGGCAACTCACCGTCGAACAGGGCGCCTACCTCGCGGTGCTGCTGAACGCGCCCAGCGCCAACGACGTGCGCAACACCACCGAGGCGGGCCGCCGGCGGGTGCTCGCGCGCTGGAACTACGTGCTGGACGGCATGGTCAAGCAGAAGTGGCTCACTCCCGAGCAACGCGTCGGCATGGTCTTCCCCGAACCCGTCGACCCGCGTCCGGCGGCCAACCTGGCCGGCGTCAACGGCTACCTGGTGGAGATGGCCAAGCGCTATCTGCTCGACCACAAGGTGGTCGACGAGGACCGCCTCGACGCCGGCGGCTATGCGATCACCACCACGTTCGACAAACGCAAGACCGAGGCGCTCTACCAGACCGTGCAGGACCAGCTCGCCCAGTCGCTGGACCCGGCGCAACGCTCGGCCGACGTCGGCGTGCGAGTCGCCGCCGCGTCCGTGGAGCCCGACACCGGGCGGATCGTCGCGGTCTACGGCGGCCCGAACTACGTCAGGCAGTTCGTCAACGACGCCACCCGCCGCGATGTGCAGGTCGGCTCCACGTTCAAGCCGTTCGTGCTCGCGGCGGGGCTGCGCGACGGCGTGCAGGACGGGGACGGCGGGCGGGACCGGATCAGCTCGCGCACCGTGTACAACGGCAACGACAACCTGGTGATCCGCTACCCGAACGGCAAGCCCGTGCTCCAGGACGGGGTGCCGTGGCAACCCGGCAACGAGGACGGCGTCAGCTACGGGCAGATCAGCCTGGCCCGGGCGATGGACAAGTCGGTGAACACCGTCTATGCCCAACTCGGCATGGACGCCGGTCCCGACCGGGTGGTGCGGGCCGCGGTGGACGCGGGACTGCCCGCGAGCACGCCGGGCCTGCAACCGGTGCCCTCCGTCTCGCTGGGCACCTCCACGCCCAGTGCGCTGGACATGGCCTCGGCGTACGCCACCTTCGCGGCCGAGGGCAAGCGGCGTGACGCCTACCCGGTGGACAAGCTGACCCGCTCGGGCAACACCGTCGACCTGCCCGAGCACGACGCGAAGGACGCCTACGACACCCAGCAGGCGAACGCCGTCACCCAGGTCCTGCGCGGGGTCGTGGACAGCGGCACCGGTTTTCGCGCGCAGGCGCTGAACCGCCCGGCGGCGGGCAAGACCGGCACCACCGACGACAACCGCTCGGCGTGGTTCGTCGGGTACACCCCGGACCTGGCCACCTCGATGGGGATGTTCCGCGAGAACGTGAACACCCACGCGTTCCTGTCCATGTCCGGGGTCGCCGGCCTGCCCCGGGTGGACGGCGCCAACCTGCCGACCCGGATGTGGACGACCTACATGCGGGCCGCGCTCGCCGGGCAGCCGGTCGCCGAGTTCCCGGAGGACACCTCGGGTGGTCTCGGCGGGCCGGACACCAGCCTGGTACCGCCGGACAGCTCCACCGCCACACCCAGCGCCCCGGCCACCGCGAGCAGCAGCCCGCCGGCCGGCGGCGGTACCGGCACCACCGCGCCGCCGACCACTCCCCCGGCGACCGGCACCAGTCCGCCGACCACGTCGGTCGCACCGACCGGCTCCGGCGGCGGAGGAGGAACCAGCCGCCCGCCCAGCCGGGCCCCGAACTCGCCCAACGCCCCGAACACCCCCGAATCAGCGGCGACACCCGGCCGCTGATCCGTCGATCCGCCGGTCAGCCGTCAGCCGGTCAGCGCGTCCAGGTCGGCGCTCGCCCAGCGGGCGCCGACCCCGGTCACCACGATCGTGCGCACCTCGTCGCCGGCGAAGTCGGTCGGGCTCTCCGCGAGCTCATCCGCGCCGGCCGGATCGCGCGCGATGGCGACCTCCAGGCGGTCCTCGGTCAGTTCCTCGACCATGCCCTCGCCCCACTCGACCACGGTCACCGACTCCGCCAGCGACGCGTCCAGATCCAGGCCGTCGATCTCGGCGGTGACGTCCGCCGAGCCGCCGAGCCGGTAGGCGTCGACATGCACCAGGGCCGGCCCGCCGACCTCGGACGGGTGTACCCGGGCGATCACGAACGTCGGCGAGGTCACCGCGCCGCGCACGCCCAGGCCGACCCCGATGCCCTGGGTCAGCGTCGTCTTGCCCGCGCCCAGCCCACCGGACAGCACGATCAGGTCGCCGGCCAGCAACAGCTTCGCCAGGCGCGCGCCGAGCGCGCGCGTGTCCGCGCCGCCGGCGACCGTGACGGTCACACTTCGCACCACTTCAGCACTCCCACCACACCGAACTCACGGCCCGAACCGCCTCGGGCCCGCCGTCCCCGGGCCGGCCCCGGTTGTGCTCGGGGGCGCGACTCGGGGTCACTGCTCGGGATCACTGTCCATCAGGATCCCGGTGTCCGTCGATTCCGACCTGTGCCGTCGATTCGTCGCACGTGTGCCACCGGATCGCCCGCCGCGCCGCCTCGACGCACTCGCGGCGCGCGCGAGAAGCCCGCGCACCGCCGCGTTCACCACCTCCGGATGCTCCAGCGGGGTCAGGTGTCCCGACTGCGGCACGACCAGCAACTCGGCGCCCGGCAGCGCCTCCTTGATCTCCTCGCTGTGCGATGCCGGCGCGATCAGGTCCCCCTCGCCGGCCACCACGAGCGTCTGTACGTGCGCCAGCGCCGGCAGCGCGGCCAGCTTGTCGTGCGTCTCGAAGGCCGGGAAGAACTCGGCGATCACGTCGATCGGGGTGCCGGAGATCATCCGGTCGGTGAAGCGCACCAGGGTCGGGTCCACCTCGGAGTCGAACGCGTACCGCTCGGTGAACAGGTAGACCAGATCCCGGGCGGCCCGCCGGCCCGCCTCCACCAGTGCGGCCCGGCGGCCGAGCGTGCGCAGCAATCCCGGCGCCACCCGGTGCACCAGCCGGGCGCCGGCCGCGGGGATGCCCAGCGTCACCGTCGCCCAGCGGCCCGCCGAGGTGTTCATCAGCGCGACACCGATCACCCGCTCCCCGAACAACTCGGGGTGTTGATCGGCCAGCGCCATGATGGTCATACCGCCCATCGAATGACCCAGCAGCACCAGCGGTCCCTCGGGCGCCAATTCGGTCAGCACCGTGTACATGTCCGCGCCGAGGTGGTCGATCGTCGAGGTCTCCGGCGCGCCGCGGCCGGACCGGCCGTGGCTGCGCTGGTCGTACAGGACCAGGCGGTATTCCTCGCGCAGTTCGGCCCGCTGGTAGTGCCAACAGTCCATGTCCAGGCAGTAGCCGTGACACAGCACCACGGTCACCTCGGCGTCGCGGTTGCCGTCCACTTCGGCGTACAACTCGACGCCGTCGGCGGCGGTGACGATGTGCGGTTCGCCGCGCAGGGTGCCGAACTCGGCCAGCGCGTCCAACTGGGCCTCGGTACGCCGGCGGAACGCCCGGCCGACGGTCATCCGCTCGATCGCCACGCCCGCGGCGGCACCGGCCGCGAGCACGCCGACCGCGGCGCCCAGGATGCCGGCCCGACGGCCGAGCGCTCGGCCGCCGCCGGAGCCGACCGGTACGGGGGTGGTCACGGCGCACCCGTCCCGGTGGAAGCCGTTCCGGCGGCGGCCGCTCCGGTCGCTCCGGTGTAGACGCGAGGCACCCGCACGCCGATCCGGGTGACGATCTCGTAGCTGATCGTGTCGATCGCCCGGGCCCAGTCCTCGGCGGTGGGCTCGCCCTCGTCGCCCGGGCCGAACAGGATCGCCTCGTCGCCCGCGGCGGCGTCGTCGTCGCCGAGGTCGACCACGAACTGGTCCATCGCGACCCGGCCCACGATGGTGCGCCGGCGGCCGGCCACCAGGACCGGGCCGACGTTGCTCGCGTGCCTGGGGATGCCGTCCGCGTAGCCGGTGGGCACCAGCGCGAGCGTGGTGTCGCGCGGCGCGATCCACGAATGCCCGTAGGACACGCCCTGCCCGGCCGGCACCCGCTTGACCCCGGCCAGGCTCGCCGCCAGCGTCATCGCGGGGCGCAGCCCGAAGTCGGCCGGGCCGCCGACCTCCGGCACGGGCGAGAGGCCGTAGCTGACCAGGCCCACCCGGACCAGGTCGAAGTGCGCCTGCGGCAACAACAGGGTCGCGGGCGAGTTGGCCATGTGCCGCACCTCGGGAGTGACCCCGCAGCCCTCGGCGTGCGCCAGCATCGCGGTGAACTCGGCCAACTGGGCCGGGACCGAGGGGTGCCCGGGCTCGTCCGCACAGGCGAAGTGCGACCACAGGCCGACCACCTCGACGAAGCCGTCGGCCTGCGCCTTGAGCCCGGCGTCCACCAGGGCCGGCCAGTCGGCGGGCATGCAGCCGTTGCGCCCCAGGCCGGTGTCGGCCTTGAGGTGCACGCGCGCGGTCCGGCCGGCCGCGCGGGCGGCCTC
Organism: Embleya scabrispora DSM 41855; assembly: GCF_000372745.1. Taxonomy (GTDB): domain Bacteria; phylum Actinomycetota; class Actinomycetes; order Streptomycetales; family Streptomycetaceae; genus Embleya; species Embleya scabrispora. The sequence goes on from NZ_KB889574.1 coordinate 42,063, forward strand.
CACCACCTCGCGCATCGCCCAGAGCCCGCTCACCGAGATGTCCACATCCGCGCGCACCGCGTCCTCGAACGCGTCCCCGGGAGCCCACAACCAGGTGAGCACCCGACCGGTGTCGCCCGCCGCGCGCAGCGCGAGCGCCTCCTCGACCACCGCGGTGCCCAGCCACGTGGCACCGGCCTCGCGGGCCGCTCGCGCGCACGGGACCATGCCGTGCCCGTAGGCGTCCGACTTGACCACGGTCATCACCGCCGCCGAGCCCACGCGCGCGCGCACGGCCGCGATGTTGCCCCGAATCGCATCGAGATCGATCCGCGCCTCGGCACGCATGTGGCTGGTGGTCCTTCCGACGACGATCAGCGACGAGAGTCCGGACCTCGGTCCCGGACGGATCCGGGTCCGCATCCCGGAGTTCAAGACTCCCAGTGTGGCAGGCCCGTGCCGGGCCGGCGTCCCCGTCACGTGCCTGTGACGTCCGCCCACACCGTGGGCAGCGCCCGAATCAGGTCCGGCGCGGTCACCGGGCCCGGCAGCGCGCGAGCGGCCAGACCGTGCAGGTAGGCGGCCACCGAGCCGGCGTCCAGCGCCTCCAGGCCCGCCGCGAGCAACGCGCCGGCCAGGCCGGAAAGCACGTCGCCGCTGCCCGCGGTGGCCAGCCACGGGGTGCCGGTGGGGTTGATCCGGGCCCGGCCGTCGGGCGCGGCGATCACCGTCGTGGTGCCCTTGAGGAGCACCACGCAGTCGTAGAGCGCGGCGAGCCGGCGCGCGTGCTCCAGCCGCTCGGCCTCGATCCGCTCGCGGGTCGTCTCGATGCCGGCGGCGGCGAACAGACGCACCGCCTCGCCCGCGTGCGGGGTCAGCAGCACGGGAGCCGACCAGGTGCCGGGTTTCGTCCGGGCGAGCAGGGTCAGCCCGTCCGCGTCCACCAGTACGGGCACCCGCGCGTGCAACACGCTCGTCCAGCGCGCCTCGCCGTCCGGGTCGGTGTCCAGCCCCGGACCCACCACCCATGCCTGCACCCGACCGGCATCGGCGGGCGCCGACGTGGTGGCCAGCGTCTCCGGCCAGGCCGCCAGCACCGGGCCCAGCACGTCGGTGGGGCCGGCGCAGCGGACCGCGCCCACGCCGCCGCGCACGGCCGCGCCGACCACGAGCACCGCTGCGCCGGGATATCTGGGCGAGCCGGCGACCACGCCGAGCACCCCGCGCGAGTACTTGTCGCTCTCGGCCGAGGGCGCGGGCAACAGGCGGGCCACGTCCGCGTGTTGCAGGACGGTCAGCCGCGGGTCCGGCAGGTGCGGGTCGAGTCCGATGTCGACCAGGTGCCGCACTCCGGCGTGGGCCGCGCCGGGGTCGACCAGCAGGCCGGGCTTGTAGGTGCCGAAGGTGACCGTCACATCGGCGCGCACCGCGGCGCCCTCGACCCGCCCGGTGTCCGCGTCCACGCCGCTGGGCAGGTCGACCGCGACCACGATCGCGTCCCGTACGTGCGCGAGCAGCTCGGGGGCGGGTGGGCGCAGCGCACCGCGGCCGCCGATCCCGACGATCCCCTCCAGCACCAGGTCGGCCCGCCCGAGCAGGTCGATCAGCTCGGTTCGGGCCGGATCGCGCGCGTCGCGGACCCGGACACCGGCCCGCCGTGCCGCGGCCAGGCCACCCGAATGGGCCCGCTCCGGCGCGAGCAGCAGTGCGTCCACCCGCGCCCCGCGTCGGGCCAGCAGACCGCCCGCGTACAGGGTGTCCCCGCCGTTGTCGCCGCTGCCCACGAGCAGTACGACCCGCGCACCGTAGACCCGGCCGAGCAGTCGTACGCACGTGTTGGCCAGGCCCGCCGCCGCGCGCCGCATCAGCGTGCCCTCGGGCAGCGTGGCCATCAGCGCGGCCTCCGCGGCCCGTACCCGTTCGACTTCGTGCGCTGCCCGCATGCTGCGCCCCCTCAGCCCTCGGCGATCACGACAGCGGAAGCAATGCCCGCGTCGTGGCTGAGCGACACATGCCAGTGCCGCACGCCCAGTTCGGCGGCCCGCGCGGCCACCGTGCCCCGGACCGTGAGCAGCGGCCGGCCCGATTCCTCGGTGGTCACCTCGGCGTCTCGCCAGTGCAGCCCGGAGGGCGCGCCGAGTGCCTTGGCCAGCGCCTCCTTGGCGGCGAACCGGGCGGCCAGCGACGCGACGCCGCGTTCCTGCCCGGGGCGCACCCAGCGCTCGCCGTCGGTGAAGAGCCGGTCGGCCAGCCCCGCGGTCCGCTCCAGCGACTGTCCGAACCGCGCGATGTCCGCGACGTCGATACCCACACCGATGATCACGTCCAGAGCCTACAAACACCGTCTACGAACACCGCGCGCCCGGCCCCGGTCCCGAGCACACATGAGCCCGGGCACACACGAGCCCGGGCCGCATCCCGGAGGGGATGCGGCCCGGTGGGCTCACCGCGTGATCGTGATGTCGGGTCACGATGCCTCGACGACCTCGGCCCGGTTGCGCTCCTTCGTTTCCCGGACGCCCTTGACCAGGGTGACCGGCAGGTCGACCCGGATCTCGGTGCGCCGCTTGGGCTGCCGCTGGCCGAGCAACATCGCGCCCAGGGCGATGAGCAGCCCGAGCACCTGGAGCGGGGTCAGCGTCTGGCTCAGCACGACCAGGCCGGCGAGCGTGGCCACCACCGGGTTGACCAGGCCGAGGAAGGACGCCACGCCGGCGCCGAGGCGCTCGATGCCGCGGAACCACAGCACGTAGGCGAGGGCGGTGCCGATCAGGACCAGGTAGCCGAAGCCGAGCAGGTTGCGGCCGGTGGGCACCGGCGGCATGCCCTCGATCGCGAACATCAGCGGGACGATCACCATGCCGCCGACGGTGAGCTGCCAGCCGGTGGTGGCCAACAGCGAGACGCCCTCGGGCCGACCCCAGCGCGCCGACATCACCACGCCCATCGCCATCAAGGTGGTGGCCAGCAGCATCAGCCCGACGCCGATCGGGTCGATCCTGGCCTGCGAGCTGAGCACGAGCAGGGCGACACCGACCACGCCGCCGACGCCGGCGAGCAGCACTCGTGCCTGTGGCCGGACCTTGAGGATCAGGACCGACAGGCCCGCGACGATCAGCGGCGACACCGAGCCGATCGTGGCCGCGACCCCGCCGGGCAGGCGGTAGGCGCCGGCGAAGATCAGCGGGAAGAACAGCCCCACGTTGAGCATGCCGAGGACGAACGACCGCCACCACCACACCCCGGTCGGCAGTCTCCTGGACAGGGCGACCAGGAGCAGGCCCGCGGGCAGCGCCCGCACGCCGGCGGCGAGCAGCGGGCGGTCCGCCGGAAGCATCTCCGTGGTCACGAGGTAGGTGGTCCCCCACGTGGCCGGGGCCACGGCCGTCGCCAGGAGCATGCCCACGCGACCGAGTCCCTTGCTACCACCCTGAACCACCATGACATTCACCTCAACGTTAGTTTTGCGAGCACTGACTATCTGAACGTTGAGATAAGTAAATACCCTGGATCTGCGAGCGTCAAGTAGATGAGCGTTGAGATAAATTGGCGGCATGACCGAACGCGACACACGCGACGTGGACACCCGCGACGCCATCGACGACGTATGGGACCAATGGCACCGCGAGCGCCCCGACATCGATCCGAGCAGCCTCGACGTGATGGCGGCCGTGGGTCGGATGAACCGACTGCGCCGGTACATCGACCAGACGCTGCGCACCTACTTCGCCCGGTACGGGCTCGACTTCTCCGAGTTCGACGTGCTGGCCACCCTGCGCCGCTCCGGCAGCGTCGAGGGGGTGAGCGCGGGCACCCTGCTGCGCTCGGCGATGGTGACCTCGGGCGCGATCACCAACCGGGTGGACAAGCTCGCCGGGAAGGGACTGGTCGAGCGCTCGGTCAGCGCGGAGGACCGCCGCTCGGTCCTGGTCAGGCTCACTCCCGAGGGGGTCCGGCTCGTGGACGACATCATGCTGGGTCACCTGGAGAACGAGGGCCGTTTCCTGGCCGTGCTCGACCGGGCCGAGCGTGACCAGCTCAACGGCCTGCTGCGCAAGCTCCTGATCGCCCAGGGCGACACCCACCTGGGCTGATCCGCCGCGAAGGCCCCGACGCGTCCGGCCCCACCACGCAAAAGCCGCCCCGCGCCCCCTCGTTCGAGGAGGCGCGGGGCGGCCGAAGAGCAGGTCGAACTACTCGACCGTGACCGACTTCGCCAGGTTGCGCGGCTGGTCCACCTCGTGGCCCTTGGCCGTGGCCAGCTCACACGCGAACACCTGGAGCGGCACGGTGGACACCAGCGGCTGGAGCAGCACCGGAGTGACCGGGATGCGCACCAGGTGGTCGGCGTACGGCACGACCGCCTCGTCGCCCTCCTCGGCGATCACGATGGTCCGCGCGCCGCGCGCCCGGATCTCCTGGATGTTGGACACGATCTTGTCGTGCAGCACCGAACGCCCGCGCGGCGACGGAACCACCACCACCACCGGCAGGCCCTCCTCGATCAGCGCGATCGGGCCGTGCTTGAGCTCGCCCGCCGCGAAGCCCTCGGCGTGCATGTACGCCAGCTCCTTGAGCTTGAGCGCACCCTCCAGGGCCACCGGGTAGCCCACGTGCCGACCCAGGAACAGCACCGAACCGGCGTCGCTGAGCGAACGGGCCAGCTCGCGCACCGGCTCCATGGTGTCCAGGACCTTCTCCACCATCTCCGGCATCGCCGCGAGCTGCTCGATCACCTCGGTGATCTCGTCGCCCCACTTGGTGCCGCGCACCTGGCCCAGGTACAGCGCGACCAGGTAGCACGCGACCAGCTGGGTCAGGAACGCCTTGGTCGAGGCGACCGCGACCTCGGGGCCGGCGTGCGTGTACAGCACGGCGTCCGCCTCGCGCGGCATGGTCGAACCGTTGGTGTTGCAGATGACCAACACCTTGGCGCCCTGCTCACGGGCGTGCCGCTGGGCCATCAGGGTGTCCATCGTCTCGCCGGACTGCGAGATGGTCACCACCAGCGTCTGCCGGTCCAGGATCGGGTCGCGGTAGCGGAACTCGCTGGCCAGCTCGACCTCGCAGGGCACCCGCGTCCAGTGCTCGATCGCGTACTTGGCGATCAGCCCGGCGTGGAAGGAGGTACCGCAGGCGATGATCACCACCTTGTCGATCTCGCGCAGCACCTCGTCCGCGATCCGCACCTCGTCGAGCACCAGGCGCCCGTCGGTGCCGATCCGACCGAGCAGCGTGTCGGCGACCGCCTTGGGCTGCTCGGCGATCTCCTTGAGCATGAAGTAGTCGTAGCCGTCCTTCTCGGCGGCCGACACGTCCCAGTCCACGTGGTACTCGCGAAAGGCCGCCGGCGCACCGTCGAAGTCGGTCACCGTGATCGCGTCCCGGCGCAGCTCGACCACCTGGTCCTGGCCCAGCTCGATCGCTTCGCGCGTGTGCTCGATGAACGCGGCCACGTCCGAGGCGAGGAAGTTCTCGCCCACCCCGCGGCCGACCACCAGCGGCGAGTTGCGACGCGCGCCGACCACCACGTCGGGGGCGTCCGCGTGCACCGCGACCAGGGTGAACGCGCCCTCCAGCCGGCGGCACACCCGGCGCATCGCCTCGGCCAGGTCCTCACCCGCGCCCGGGAACTCCTCGGCCAGCAGGTGCGCGACCACCTCGGTGTCCGTCTCGGAACCCAGCTTGTGCCCACGCTCGGCCAACTCGGCCCGCAGCGCCGCGAAGTTCTCGATGATCCCGTTGTGTACGACGGCGACTCGGCCCACGTTGTCCAGGTGCGGATGCGCGTTCGCATCGTTGGGCGCACCGTGTGTGGCCCACCGCGTGTGGCCGATGCCACACGTCCCCGCCGGAAGCGGCGACTCGTCCAGCGCCCCCACCAGGTTCGCCAGCTTCCCGGCCCGCTTCTCGCTCACCAGGGCACCGGCGGAGAGCACGGCCACCCCGGCCGAGTCGTAACCGCGGTACTCCAGCCGCTTGAGTCCGCCGATGACCACGTCCAGCGCCGATTGAGCGCCCACATATCCCACAATCCCGCACATGGGGGCCAGCCTACGGGGTCGCCATCGGGCCGGCGGAAACGCGTTCGACGGCCCGGCGACGGGTCGCGAGCGCACACTCGGGACAATAGGCGCGTGCACTCCTTCGCGGCTCAGGGGCCGGCTCGCGACCTGTCCCCCTTCGTCGAACTCGACCGCGCCGCCTGGACCCGGCTTCGGGCCGGGACGCCGCTCCCGCTGACCGCCGACGAACTCGAACGCCTGCGCGGCCTGGGCGACGTGGTCGACCTCGACGAGGTCTCCGACGTCTACCTGCCGCTGTCGCGGCTGTTGAACCTCTACGTCGGCGCCACCCGCGGCCTGGGCCGCGCGCTGACCACGTTCCTGGGCAACGGCGACAACCCGGGGATACCGTTCGTGATCGGCGTCGCGGGCAGCGTCGCCGTGGGCAAGAGCACCACCGCGCGCATCCTGCGCGAACTGCTCGCCCGCTGGCCCGACCACCCGCACGTCGAACTGCTGACCACCGACGGCTTCCTCTACCCCAACGAGGAGTTGGAACGCCGCGGGATCATGCACCGCAAGGGTTTCCCGGAGTCCTACGACCGACGCGCCCTGGTCCGCTTCGTCGCGGACGTCAAGGCGGGCAAACCCGAGGTCACCGCGCCGGTGTACTCGCACCTGACCTACAACATCGTGCCGAACGAGCGACTGACCATCCATCGGCCCGACATCCTCATCGTCGAGGGCCTCAACGTCCTGCAGCCCGCGTCGCCCACCGCCGACGGCCGGCCCCGGCTCGCGCTGTCCGACTTCTTCGACTTCAGCGTGTACGTGGACGCCCGCACCCAGGACATCCGCCGCTGGTACCTGGAACGCTTCGTCAAACTGCGCCAGACCGCGTTCCGCGACCCGGCCTCGTACTTTCGCAAATACGCGGTGATGACCCCCGAGGACGCGCTGCGCTACGCCGAGAACACCTGGGCGACGATCAACGAGACCAACCTGGTGCAGAACATCCGACCCACCCGGGCCCGGGCCACCCTGGTGCTACAGAAGGACGCGGACCACTCGGTGAGCAGATTGCGGCTGCGCAAGCTGTGACCCCGGGTACCTTCACCGAATGTTCCATCTGCGTCTGATCGTGCCCGCCGACCGCAGCACCGCGGTCCGCGACCTGCTGCTCGCCGAACCCGCGGCCACCCACCTCGTGGTGTGGCCTGGCGCCGCGGTGCAGCCCGCGGGCGACGTGATCGCCTGCGATCTCGCGCGCGAGGCCACCAGTGCGGTGCTCACCGAACTGCGCGCGTTGGACCTGCACAAGGACGGCTCGATCGCGCTTGAGGACCTGGACGTGATGTTGTCCCGGTCCGCGGACCGAGCGGAGCGGAACGCACCGGGCGACAGCGCCGACTCCGTGGTGTGGGAGGAGATCGAGGCGGCCACCTCGGAGGAGTCCGTGCTCTCCGTGACGTTCCTGGCCTTCCTGGCGGTGGCCACCATGATCGCGGCGTGCGGCGTACTGCTCGACAACCCGATCCTGATCGTCGGCGCGATGGTGGTGGGACCCGAATTCGGTCCGCTCGCCGGGTTGTGCGTGGCCGCGGTGCAGCGCCGGCCCCGACTCGCCGGCCGCAGTGCACTCGCCCTGCTCGTCGGCTTCCCGGTGGCGATCGCGATCACCATGGCGTTCACCGCGCTCCTGGACGTGCTCGGCCTGTTCGACCGCGAAATGCTCGAACGCCCGCGCCCGCTGACCGAGTTCATCTTCCAGCCGGACTGGCTCTCGTTCTGGGTCGCGCTGCTCGCCGGCGTCGCGGGCATGCTCTCGCTGACCAGTGCCAAGTCCGGTGCGCTGATCGGCGTCCTGATCTCGGTCACCACCGTGCCCGCCGCCGCGAACGCCGCGGTGGCGATCCGGTACACCGACTACGCGCAGGCGGCCGGCTCACTGGGCCAACTCGGCCTGAACCTGGTCGGCATCGTGCTCGCGGGCACCCTCACCCTGCTCCTCCAGCGCGGCCTGTGGAGCCTGCAGGCGGCACATGCCAAGCGGCGACCCCCGTCACCGTCGACGGGGGTCGCCAAGTCTTCCTGAAGCCGTGGGAGTTCGGCTCGGCTATTCGAGCGCGAGCAGGGTCCGCACGATCTCGGCCAGGCCCGTCGCCTCGTCGCGCGCCTGGTCGTGCGTCCGCGCCTCCACCATCACCCGCACCAGCGGCTCGGTACCCGACGGGCGCAGCAATACCCGACCGGTCTCGCCCAGGCGCTCCTCCACCAGCGTGACGGCCTGGGCCAGCTCGGGCGTGGTGTGCACCCGGGTGCGGTCCACCCCGGCGACGTTGACCAACATCTGCGGCAACCGGGTCATCACCGAGGCCAGTTCGTGCAGCGGCTTGCCGGTCTCCGCGACGCGCGCCAGCAGACGAAGCGCGGTCAGGGTGCCGTCACCCGTGGTCGCGTGGTCCAACAGCACCACGTGGCCGGACTGTTCGCCGCCCAGCGACAGGCCGGAGGCCTGCATGGCCTCCAGGACGTAGCGGTCGCCGACCGCGGTCTCCACCATCTTGATGCCCGCGGCCTGCATGGCCAGCCTGAGCCCGAGGTTGGACATCACGGTGGCCACCAGCGTGTTCTCCACGAGCTGCCCGCCGTCGCGCATCGCCAGCGCGAGCACCGCCAGGATCGCGTCGCCGTCGACCAACTCGCCGCGCGCGTCCACGGCCAGGCACCGGTCCGCGTCGCCGTCGTGCGCGATGCCCGCGTCCGCACCGTGCTCGACCACCGCGGCGGCAAGAGCGTCCATGTGCGTGGAGCCGCAGTTGTCGTTGATGTTCAGGCCGTCCGGCTCCGCGTGGATCGCGATCACCTCGGCCCCGGCCCGGCGCAACGCGTCCGGTGCCACCGCCGAGGAGGCGCCGTTCGCGCAGTCCACCACGATCTTGAGCCCGTCCAGGCGATGCGGCAGCGAGGACAACAGGTGTTCGACGTAACGCTCGTGGCCCTCGGGGTGGTCCTGCACCCGGCCGACCCCGGATCCGGTGGGCCGCTCCCACGCGGTGCCCAGCAGCGCCTCGATCTCGTTCTCCACGTCGTCCGGCAGCTTGTGGCCGCCGCGCGCGAAGAACTTGATCCCGTTGTCCGGCATCGCGTTGTGGCTCGCCGAGAGCATCACGCCCATGTCCGCGCCGAGCAGCCCGGTCAGATAGGCGATCGCCGGCGTCGGCAGCACACCGGCGCGGTACACGTCCACGCCCGCCCCCGCCAGACCCGCGACCACGGCGGCCTCCAGGAACTCTCCGGACGCCCGGGGGTCACGACCCACCACGGCGAACGGCCGGCGACCGTGCCCTGATTGCGGAATCCCGTTGCGACCGCGCGCTCCCAACACCCGCGCGGCGGCGACCGCCAGATCGAGCGCCAGTTCCGCGGTCAGCCGGCCATTCGCCAGGCCACGCACGCCGTCCGTACCGAAGAGTCGTCCCACAGTTGGATCTCCCGCATACATTCCGGATGTCTCGGACACTACTCCCGACGCCACTCCCGCAGGAGTGTCGCCGGAAAACGCATCAGGCCCCGGGGGCACGAACCGTGCCCCCGGGGCCTGATGACGCTGTGCACAGCCGCAGAGGGTGCTGCGAGGCTGTTTAGCGCTTGCTGTACTGAGGCGCCTTGCGCGCCTTCTTCAGACCGTACTTCTTGCGCTCCGTGGCACGCGGGTCACGGGTCAGGAAGCCGGCCTTCTTGAGCGCCGGACGGTTCGCCTCGACGTCGGCCTCGTTCAGCGAACGGGCCACACCCAGACGCAGCGCGCCGGCCTGGCCGGAGACGCCGCCACCGTGGATGCGGGCGTGCACGTCGTAGCGGTCGTCCAGCTCGAGCACCTTGAAGGGCTCGTTGACCAGCTGCTGGTGCACCTTGTTCGGGAAGTACTCCTCGAGCGTGCGCCCGTTGATCTTCCACTTGCCGGTGCCCGGCACGATGCGGACGCGCGCGACGGCTTCCTTGCGGCGACCCGTGGCCGAACCCGCCTGCGGCTCGCTGAAGCGCGAGGCGAGCGACTCGGACGTGTAGCTCTCGAGCGGAAGACCCTCGGTCTCCTCGATCGGGGTTTCTGCAATGGTCTCGGCCACTGTTCTCCTCAAACTATTCGTTCGTCAGGCGGTGGCCGTGACTACTGCGCGACCTGGGTGATCTCGAACGGAACCGGCTGCTGCGCCGAGTGCGGGTGCTCGGAACCGCGGTACACCTTGAGCTTCGACAACATCTGCCGGCCCAGGGTGTTCTTCGGGAGCATGCCCTTGATGGCCTTCTCCACGGCCTTCTCGGGGTTCTTCTCCAGCAGCTCGTCGTAGCGGACGGCGCGGAGGCCACCCGGGTAGCCGGAGTGGCGGTACGCCATCTTCTGGCTGCGCTTGTTGCCCGACAGGTGCACCTTGTCGGCGTTCACAATGATGACGAAATCGCCGGTGTCGACGTGCGGCGCGTACACCGGCTTGTGCTTACCCCGGAGCAGGGCAGCAGCCTGGGTGGACAGACGGCCGAGCACGACATCGGTCGCGTCGATGACGTGCCACTGACGCTGGACGTCGCCGGGCTTGGGGCTGTACGTGCGCACGGTCGATAGCCTTCGCTTCTTCGTGAGTGTGTGCTGACGGATGCCGACTGGCTGTCCGGGAGTGATTCCGAACCGAATGCGGACTCCGGTGGCCGGCGGCCCGGCGTACCGACTCCACTCAAGCAAGCCAATACGCACAACGAACCGGCACAATACCGGGTCAAGGGGGTGCCGGTCAAAACGAGCAAGGGGGCAATGATCTGCTCATGCCCCTCCCCAGCGTAAGCCATCGGCATGGGTGCTCCCGCCATGCCACGCCGGCCCTGACCGGATCGGCGGATAGGTACGATGCGCCGAACGACTGGAGCATCGGCGGATGGGGAGCCGAGGCGGGTCATTCCTTGCAGGGGGCGGGTATGTCGGGGGTCGGTACACCACCGGGAGACGACGGGCAGCAACCGTGGAGCGTGCGCCCGGGCGGGCCCGGCACGCCGGGTCAGCCACAGCACACGTGGGACCCGTTCCCCTCGCACGCGCACGACCCACACGCGCAACAACCGCATCAGCAGCCCCAGCAACCCTTCGCGCAATCCCGGCCCGTCCCCGAACAGCCAACGCAGCAACAGCAGTTCGCCGGTTCGGCGGGGCCCGACTGGGACGCGCTGGCGGAGCAGCGGGACTCGGCGGCCCGGCGCCGTCGGCTGCTGTTCACCGTGGGTGGCGCCGTGCTCGGCCTCGCGCTGGTCGGCGGCGTGGTCGCCGCGGCCCTGGCGATGTCCGGCGGCGACGACAAGAAGAGCGCCGGACCAGGCTCCTCGACCGGCCCCTCCCCCACGTCCTTCGCCCCGGCCAAGCCGACCTTCCGACCCGCACCCACCGTCCCGCCGCCGCCCCCGGCCCAGGACGTGCTCGCCGACCCGGCCCTGGACAACGCGCCGTTCACGGTCGAATCGCTGTTCCCCAGCTCGAAGTTCACCGTCAACGGGCGGCAGTACTCGGTGGTCGCGAGCAAGCTGGACAACACCTGTTCGGACGGTACCGACGGCAAGCTCGGCCCGGCCGCGCGCAATCAGCAGTGCACCCAGCTCATCCGGCTCGCGGTGGTCGGCCCGGACGGCATCGTCTCCACCGCCGCGGTCGCCTCCTTCCCGTCCGCGGACAAGGCGAACGCGATCAAGAACGGCAAGGACGGCGGCGAACTCCTGCCACTGGCCGGCCCCGGCATCAAGGTCTTGGACACCAAGAAGCAAAAGCACGGCAAGCTGCGCAACTCCGTCGGTCGCTACGCCCTGTTCACCCTCGACTGGTACGCCAACGGCAAGGACCCGGTCGGCGACGACAAGCCGATGGCCCAGGCCCAGGACGACGTGGACAAGTTCCTGTGGAACTCGCTCACCGCGCGCGGCGAGGCGAAGTCCAAGGAGATCGACGAGGAGAACAAGCGCAAGGCCCTGGAGCAGATCCAGGGCTGACCCGGTCCGGGTCGCCGCCCCGACTCAGCCGCCGTCGCGGCGCCGCCGGGTCGCGGTGACCCGGTCCGCGAGCAACGCGTCCGCCGGATAGGCCACCTCCTCCAGGGTGAGCCCGTGCGCGGGCGCGACATGCACGCCCGAGTCGCGCACCGCGCGCCCGAGCACCTCCAGCGGCCAGTCCACCGGCTTGCGCCCGGTACCCACCGCCAGCATCGCGCCGACCAGCGAGCGCACCATGTTGTGGCAGAACGCGTCCGCCCGCACGGTGGCCACGATCACCGGCCGAAACGCGGGACCCACCTCGGCCCCGGTCGGCGTCTCGCGCGCCCAGGAGAAGTCCTGAAGGCAGCGCACCGTCGTGGCGCCCTCGCGCTTGCGGCAGAACGACGCGAAGTCGTGCTCGCCCAACAACCGCCGCGCCGCCGCGTTCATCCGGGTCTCGTCCAACGGCCGGTCGTGCCACACCACGCTGCCCCGCCGCAGCGGATCCACCCCGCCCGGCGCGTCGCACACCCGGTACGCGTAGCGCCGCCAGATCGCACCGAACCGCGCGTCGAAGCCCTCGGGCGCCACGGTGATGTCGCGCACCCGCAGATCCCGCGGCAGCGCCCCGGTGACCCGGCGCAGGGCCACGTCGCCCACCGCGGCCCAGACCTCGTCCGGTACATCGAGATGGGCCACCTGGCCTCGCGCGTGCACCCCCGCGTCGGTCCGGCCGGCCACGGTGAGCTGGGCCGGCTCGGCCAGCCGCAGCACGGTGGTCAGGGCGCTCTCCAGCGTGCCCTGCACGGTGCGCAACTCGCGCTGTCGGGCCCAGCCCGCGAACTCGGTGCCGTCGTACGACAGATCGATGCGCAAGCGCACCACGTCAACCACCTCCGGGCATGGCGCGAGCCCGTCCCCCGTAGGAATACGGGGAACGGGCTCGCACTGTGATTCAGAACGCGTGGAGCATCCGACGAGACCGTCAGGCCTTGTCGGCGTCCTTGCTCTCCTCGGCCTGCTCGGCCTCGGCGGCGGGCGCCTCCTCGGTCTCGACGGCCTTCGCCGTCTCGACCTTGGCGGTCTCCTGCTCCTTGACCGAGCGCTTCGTGGCGGCCTCGGCCTCGCCGACCGCGGTCTGCGCCACGGTCAGCGCCTCGACCAGCTCGATGACCGCCATGGGCGCGTTGTCGCCCTTGCGGTTGCCGATCTTGGTGATGCGCGTGTAACCGCCCGGGCGGTTCTCGTACCGGGGAGCGATCTCCTCGAACAGCGAGTGCACGACGCTCTTGTCACGAACGATCGTGAGCACCTGGCGACGGTTGTGCAGGTCGCCCTTCTTCGCCTTGGTGATCAGTCGCTCGGCGACGGGACGCAGCCGACGCGCCTTGGCCTCGGTCGTGGTGATCCGACCGTGCTCGAACAGCGCCGTCGCGAGAGCGGCCAGGATCAGCCGCTCGTGGGACGGGCCGCCGCCGAGGCGCGGACCCTTGGTGGGCCTGGGCATGTTCTCTCCTAGATATTCCTGCGCCGGCCGTGTCAGGTACCGGCGTCAGTCCACCCGGGCCGGTCGGCCCGGGTGGTGGCTACGCCTCGCGGCGAAGCTCAGTACTGCTCGGTCTCCGCGAAGCCGTGGTCGTCCTCGTCGCCGAAGCTGTCCGCGGCGGCGGTCGGGTCGAACCCGGGCGGGCTGTCCTTGAGGGCCAGGCCCATCCCGTTGAGCTTCGCCTTGACCTCGTCGATGGACTTCGCACCGAAGTTGCGGATGTCCAGCAGGTCGGCCTCGCTGCGCGCGACCAGTTCACCCACGGTGTGGATGCCCTCGCGCTTGAGGCAGTTGTACGAGCGGACCGTGAGCTCGAGCTCCTCGATCGGCAGCGCCAGATCGGCGGCGAGCGCGGCGTCGGTCGGCGACGGGCCCATGTCGATGCCCTCGGCGTCGATGTTCAGCTCGCGCGCGAGACCGAACAGCTCGACCAGCGTCTTGCCCGCGGAGGCCATCGCGTCACGCGGACGCATGGACTGCTTGGTCTCGACGTCGACGATCAGCTTGTCGAAGTCCGTGCGCTGCTCGACACGGGTGGCCTCGACCTTGTACGTGACCTTGAGCACCGGCGAGTAGATCGAGTCGACCGGCACGCGGCCGATCTCCTGGCCCGCCTGCTTGTTCTGCACCGCGGAGACGTAGCCGCGACCGCGCTCGACGGTCAGCTCCATCTCCAGCTTGCCCTTGGCGTTCAGCGTCGCCAGGACCAGGTCGGGGTTATGCACCTCGACACCGGCCGGCGGCGCGATGTCACCGGCGGTGACCACACCCGGGCCCTGCTTGCGCAGGTACATCACGACCGGCTCGTCGTGCTCCGAGGAGACGACCAGCTGCTTGATGTTCAGGATGAGGTCGGTGACGTCCTCCTTGACACCCGGCACGGTGGTGAACTCGTGCAGGACGCCGTCGATCCGGATGCTGGTGACAGCCGCGCCCGGGATCGAGGAGAGGAGCGTGCGACGAAGCGAGTTGCCGAGCGTGTAGCCGAAGCCGGGCTCGAGGGGCTCGATGACGAACCGCGAACGGTATTCGTCGACGACGTCCTCGGTCAGGGTCGGCCGCTGAGCGATAAGCATGGGGATGCCTCCTGGTGATGGCGCCCGCTATTTGACGCCAGTGGAAACAAGGATACGGGCGAACCGATGCCGAGGTTTGTCGAAAACCCGGCTCGGTCCGCCCGATCCCGCTGAGCTCTTACTTGGAGTAGAGCTCGACGATGAGCTGCTCCTGCACCTGCGTGTCGATGACCTGACGCGCGGGGAGGGAGTGCACGAGGATGCGCATCTTGCCCGGGATGACCTCGAGCCAGGCCGGGACGGTGCGCTCGCCGGCCTCGGCACGGGCGACCACGAACGGGGTCAGCTCGACCGAGTCCTTGCGGACCTCGATGATGTCGTTGTCGGAGACCCGGAACGACGGGATGTCCGTCTTGACGCCGTTGACCACGATGTGGCCGTGGCGAACCAGCTGACGGGCGTGGTCACGCGACTTGGCGAAGCCCGCGCGGTAGACCACGTTGTCCAGGCGCGACTCGAGGATGCGAAGCAGGTTCTCGCCGGTCTTGCCCTGGCGACGGTTCGCTTCCTCGTAGTAGCCCTTGAACTGCTTCTCGAGCACACCGTAGATGCGCGCGCACTTCTGCTTCTCGCGCATCTGCAGCAGGTACTCGCTGTCCTTGGTACGGCCACGACCGTGCTCACCCGGCGGGTAAGGCCGAATCTCGATCGGGCACTTCGGGCCCTCGCACTTGCTGCCCTTGAGGAACAGCTTCATCTTCTCGCGACGGCAGCGCTTGCAGTCCGCGCCGGTGTAACGCGCCATTGTTCTTTAACTCCTAGTCAGCTGCTGGTCAGACGCGGCGGCGCTTGGGGGGGCGGCAGCCGTTGTGCGGCACGGGGGTGACGTCCTGAATGGAGCCAACCTCCAGGCCGGTGGCCTGCAGCGAACGAATGGCGGTCTCACGACCGGAACCCGGGCCCTTGACGAAAACGTCGACCTTGCGCATGCCGTGCTCCTGGGCACGGCGCGCGGCGGACTCGGCGGCCATCTGCGCGGCGAAGGGGGTCGACTTGCGCGAGCCCTTGAAGCCGACGTGGCCCGCGGAGGCCCACGAGATCACGTTGCCGCTGGGGTCCGTGATCGAAACGATGGTGTTGTTGAACGTGCTCTTGATGTGGGCGTGCCCGTGAGCGACGTTCTTCTTTTCCTTGCGGCGCACCTTCTTGGCGCCCGCGCGGCTCTTGGGAGGCATCTGCTGGAAACTCCTGAGGTCGTCGGTCCGCTACGAATTGAGGACCGCGTGATCCGTCGTACGCGGACTACTTCTTGCCCGGCTTCTTCTTGCCGGCGATCGCGCGACGCGGGCCCTTGCGGGTACGCGCGTTGGTGTGGGTGCGCTGACCGCGGACGGGAAGACCGCGACGGTGACGCAGACCTTCGTAGCAACCGATCTCGACCTTGCGGCGGATGTCGGCCTGAACTTCGCGGCGGAGGTCACCCTCGACGCGGTAGTTCGACTCGATCCAGTCGCGAAGCTTGATCAGGTCGTCCTCGGCGAGATCGCGGACGCGGGTGTCAGGGTTGACACCGGTGTTCTTCAGCGTGTCCAGCGCACGAGTGCGCCCGACGCCGAAGATGTAGGTCAGAGCGACCTCGACCCGCTTCTCACGGGGGAGGTCGACGCCGACGAGGCGTGCCATATGTGTGGCTCCTGGTTTAGTCGGAGGTCTGGCCCAGCACCGGTCCGGCACACCTTCTGGAGATGTCCTCGGTCCTCGGCCTCCGGCCGAGGGTGGCGTCCCGCACGAGGCGGGGGTCGGGTGCTGCGGCTCTTACGGGGTGCGTCGCGCGTCGATCGCTCGTTGTGCGAAGGGGGTGTTGCTCAGCCCTGGCGCTGCTTGTGGCGCAGGTTCTCGCAGATCACCATGACCCGGCCGTGACGGCGGATCACCTTGCACTTGTCGCAGATCTTCTTGACGCTCGGCTTGACCTTCATGATTTCTCCGGTACGTGTGACGAAGGCGTGCGGGCACGCCGCCGTCGCCGAGTCGGTTATCGGTTTGCGTCCAAGCCCCGCACACCACGCACGGCGTGGGCAGGGCTGGGGCTCGCCTACTTGTAGCGGTAGACGATCCGGCCGCGGGTCAGGTCGTACGGGCTCAGCTCGACGACGACCCGGTCGTCCGGAAGGATTCGGATGTAGTGCATCCGCATCTTCCCACTGATGTGCGCGAGGACCTTGTGCCCGTTCTGAAGCTCCACGCGAAACATGGCGTTGGGGAGCGACTCGATGACGGTGCCCTCGATTTCGATGGCCCCTTGCTTCTTGGGCATGTCCTCCGCGCTTCGTATCTCGGGGTCAGCTACCGTTACCCGGCGCACATGACGAAGCTCAAATTTTTGGCGCCCAGATGACGGGCGCGCCAAACCTGGCTACATGTGAGCCGACGAGTCAGTCTAAGGCACTCGGCCGATGAAAGCGAAACCGGGCCCGGAACCACCGGTTCCGTTCCCGCCGGGACCTTCGGGTCTACCTCACGAAGTAGACCAGCGCCCACACCAGCACGCCGAGTGACATCACGACCAACCAGACCTTGTTCAACGTCGCGTTGGAAACCCGCGGACGCCGCCCCTCCGCCGGACCGTAGGCACCGGGTCGTGGAGGCGCGTCGACGTATGGCTGGTACTCCCGCGGCGGCGTCGCACCCGCCGCGTCGTCCCGATCCTCGCGGCCCGGCAACTGCGCCGTGACCGCGTCGAGCTCCCCCACCGTACCCGCTCGGCGGACCGCATCCAGGCGCGCCCGGTATTCGGACAGCGCAAGCCGGCCCGACGCGAGGTGCTCGCGCAGCTCGGCGGTCACACGTTCGCGGTCCGCGGGGGTCGCGGGCGCGTTTCGATCACGGTCCATACCACGAGCGTAGGCCCTGTCGCGGCGCTCGGTCATCAGGGCGAGGGGCGCCCGTGCCGCCGCAGGCACATCTGGATCGAGCCCAACACCGCCGCGGCCGGACCGTAGACCCACACCGGCCAGAAGTACACGACTCCGGGGCCGGCCACCGCGACCAGCAGCCAGATCACCACGTTCAACGCGGTGATCGCGTTCAGCGCGGTCCACGCCGCCCGCAGGGCCCGCGCCCCGGCCACCCACCCGTCCCGATCCCGCGGCTCCCGCGGCGCCGGGCCCGCATCCCGGCGCACCCGGTCCCGCACCGGCGGCGGCGCCGGCCTGGGCGCCGGCCACATCGCGGGCGCCGCGAGCACCGGCGACTCCGGGGCGACCGGCCGCCCCAGGGCGGCCCGGGTGCGGGCCACCTCATAGGCCATCCGCGCGCGGATCACCTCGACGTCCGCCTCCAGGTGTTCGGGCGGCGGCAGATCGGAGATCAGCCGGGCCAACTCCCCCAGCGTGACCGCCCCGAAGGCGGCCCCCATACGTTCGTTGAACTCTGCGAGCGTCAACCGTCCGACCGCATGGTGGTCGCGCAGAAGCGTCACCGCCGCTTCACGGTCGACGTCGGATGCCCGCATGGTCGGATGCCTCACCATGGCTTCGACACTAGGCAGGCCCCGAGGCGTCGTACATGGTGCCAGCCCCACCATCGACGGGGGGCCTGGCATCAGGGACGGGTCAGTACCACGGGCCCGTTCTCGGTGATCGCGATCGAGTGTTCCCAGTGCGCCGCGTGGCCGCCCGCCGTGGTCTTGACCGTCCACTCGTCGGGCAGCGTGTAGGTGTCCGGCTTGCCGAGGGTGACCATCGGCTCGATCGCCAGGCACACGCCGACCTCCAGGCGCGGACCCCGGCCGCCGGGCCCGTAGTTGAGCACGTGCGGGTCCTGGTGCATCTCGGTGCCGATGCCGTGGCCTCCGTAGTCCTCGACGATGCCGTACTTGGCACCGCCCGGCAGCGGATTGGCCCGGATCGACTTCTCCACCGCGTGGCTGATGTCGGTCAGCCGACCACCGGCCACCGCGGCCTCGATGCCCGCCCACATCGACTGCTCGCACACCCGGCTCAGTTCGAGCACCTCGGGCCGCACCGTACCGATCGGCACGGTGACCGCCGAGTCGCCGTGCCAGCCGTCCAGGATCGCGCCGCAGTCGATCGAGATGATGTCCCCGTCCCGCAGCGGCGTCTCGTCCGGAATCCCGTGCACCACCACGTCGTTGACCGACGCGCAGATCGACGCCGGGAAGCCGTGATAGCCCTTGAACGAGGGAATCGCGCCCGCCGCGCGGATCGAGCGCTCGGCGATCGAATCCAGATCGGCCGTGGTCACTCCGGGCTTCGCCGCCTCACGCAGCAACTCCAGCGTGTTCGCCACGACGGCCCCGGCACGACGCATCTTCTCGATCTGCTCGGGCGTCTTGCGTTCGATTCGCATCTGCCGCTTCCTGAACACCGGCATGGCCGTCCTCGTCTGTATATCGCCGAAGCCTTCGCTCGGCCGAAGCCTTGTCCCGGCCGAATGGTCTCGGCTGAAAAACACGATGGGCGATCCGGGGTTTCCCCGGATCGCCCATGTGTGATGTCTGTCGCGGTCGACGCCCGATCAGGCGCCGAACTCCCGAAGCGCGGTCATCGCGCGCCCGGTGACCTCCTTGACCGGACCCGTCGCCTGGATGGGCAGCAGGAGGTGGCGCTCGGAGTAGTAGCCGACCAAGGGTTCGGTCTGCTCCTTGTACACGTCCAAGCGGTGCCGGACGGTCTCCTCGCGGTCGTCGTCGCGCTGGTACAACTCGCTGCCGCACTCGTCGCAGACGCCCGGCACCTTCGGCGGGTCGGTCAGGATGTGGCAGACGTGCCCATTGGCCCGGCACTGCCGGCGGCCGGAGATGCGCTGGATGATCTCCGAGTCGTCGACCTTGAGTTCGAGCACCACGTCGAGCTCGCTGTCGTTCTCGGCGAGGATCTCGTCGAGCACCTTGGCCTGGGCGGTATTGCGCGGGAACCCGTCGAGAAGGAAACCGGCGGCTACGTCCGGCTGCGCCAGGCGCTCCCGGACCATGCCTATGGTCACCTCGTCGGGTACGAGGTTGCCCGCGTCCATGTAGGTCTTCGCCTCGCGGCCGAGCGGGGTGCCCTGACTCACGTTGGCGCGGAAGATGTCACCGGTCGAGACGGCGGGAATCGACAGGTTGGCGGCGATGTACTGGGCCTGGGTTCCCTTACCCGCGCCGGGAGGCCCCACGAGAACGATACGCATTTAGCGGAGGAAGCCTTCGTAGTTGCGCTGCTGGAGCTGACTCTCGATCTGCTTCACGGTTTCCAGACCCACTCCCACGATGATCAGGATGCTCGTGCCGCCGAACGGGAAGTTCTGGTTGGCGTTGAAGAGCACGAGCGCGATGCTGGGTACCAGCGCGATCATGCCCAGGTACAACGATCCGGGCCACGTGATCCTGGTGAGGATGTAGTTCAGGTATTCCGCGGTCGGTCTGCCGGCGCGGATCCCCGGAATGAAGCCACCATACTTCTTCATGTTGTCGGCTACTTCTTCGGGGTTGAACGTGATGGCCACGTAGAAGAAGGCGAAGAAGACGATCAGCAAGAAGTACGTGATCATGTACAACGGGTGGTCGCCCTTGACGAAGTGGCGTTCGATCCACACCGCCCAGTCCGATTTCCCACCGCTGAACTGAGCGATGAGGGCCGGGATGTACAGCAGCGACGAGGCGAAGATGACGGGGATGATGCCCGCCTGGTTCACCTTGAGCGGGATGTAGGTCGAGGTCCCGCCGTAGGCGCGACGCCCGATCATGCGCTTGGCGTACTGCACCGGGATCCGGCGCTGCGCCTGTTCCACGAAGACCACCAGGCCGACCATCACGAGGCCGATGGCGATGACGGTGAAGAACGGCACCCAGCCGCCGCCGATGGTGCCCTGCTCCTTGATGGTCCACAGCGCGGCCGGGAAACCGGCGGCGACCGAGACGAACATCAGGATCGACATGCCGTTGCCGATGCCGCGGTCGGTGATCAGCTCACCGAGCCACATGATCGTCGAGGTGCCGGCGGTCATCACGGCGACCATGACGATCACCCGGAAGAGCGAGTCGTCCGGGACGATGCCCTGCGGGTCGCAGGTCGCGCTGCGAGCGCTGGAGAACAGCGCGCCGCTGCGGGCGGTGGCGATCAGCGCGGTCGACTGGAGGATCGACAGCGCGATGGTCAGGTACCGGGTGTACTGGGTGATCTTCGCGGTGCCGGACTGGCCCTCCTTCTTGAGGGCCTCCAGCCGCGGGATCACCACGGTCAGCAGCTGCAGGATGATGCTCGCCGTGATGTACGGCATGATCCCCAGCGCGAAGATCGTGAGTTGCAGCAGCGCGCCGCCGCTGAACATGTTCACGAGGCCGAACAGGCTGTTCCGGTTGGAGTCCTCCACGCAAGAGCGCACCATCTCGAACGAGACGCCCGGTACCGGGATATGCGACCCGATCCGGAAGAGGACGATGATCGCCAACGTGAACAGCAGCTTCTTGCGCAGGTCGGGCGTGCGGAACGCCCTGGCGAACGCGGTGAGCACACTGCCTCCTGCGCCCCGCCCGTCTTAGGGGCGAGTCGATCGAGTCGTCGGTCCGGATAGGACCACTGGTCAGGTCCCGTACAGGGAACCTCACGGACAATAACAGCGCCGACGGCCCGGAAGTATCGCCCCGGTCCGACGTTCCTGCGACATGACGCAACACACGGTGAAAACAGAGCAAGTCATGTGTGGGGGTGGAGCAATGAGCCGGCCCCCACGGCACAGCAAATCACAGGGGCGTCACCACCTTACCGGCGTGACGCCCCTGCGCTATAGCCTCCAACGACGTCAAGGCCCGTTCGGTACCGATCCGAACGGGCCATGACGGTCAAACCTTGTCCACGCCTACGGGTCAGACCGACAGTTCGTCGGCCGAACCGCCCGCGGCGGCGATCTTCGTCTTCGCCGAGCCGGAGAAGGCGTGCACCTTCACCTGAACGGCGACCGAGATCTCGCCGGTGCCCAGGACCTTGACGGGCAGGTTCTTGCGAACCGCGCCCTTCTCGATCAGACCCTCGACGGTGACCTCGCCACCGTCGGGGTACAGGGACTCGATCTTGTCCAGGTTCACGACCTGGAACTCGACCCGGAACGGGTTCTTGAAGCCCTTGAGCTTGGGCAGCCGCATGTGCAGCGGCATCTGCCCACCCTCGAAGCGGGCCGGCACCTGGTAACGAGCCTTGGTGCCCTTGGTGCCACGACCGGCGGTCTTACCCTTGGAGCCCTCGCCTCGACCCACGCGGGTCTTGGCGGTCTTGGCGCCCGGGGCGGGCCGCAGGTGGTGCACCTTCAGCGGGTTGTCAGCACCCATGTCAGTCGACCTCCTCGACGGTGACGAGGTGCGACACCGTCGCGATCATGCCGCGGATCTCCGGGCGGTCTTCCTTGACGACCACGTCGTGGACGCGCTTGAGACCGAGCGAACGGAGAGTGTCCCGCTGGTTCTGCCTGCCACCGATCTTGGATCGGGTCTGCGTGACCTTGAGACGTGCCATTACGCACCAACCCCCGCGCGGGCCCGCAGAAGCGCGGCCGGAGCCACGTCCTCCAGAGGCAGGCCACGACGAGCCGCGATCTCCTCGGGGCGAACGAGCCCCTGGAGCGCCGCGACGGTCGCGTGCACGATGTTGATCGGGTTCGACGAACCGAGCGACTTGCTCAGCACGTCGTGGATGCCGGCGCACTCGAGCACGGCGCGCACGGGGCCACCGGCAATGACACCGGTACCCGGCGAAGCCGGCTTCAGGAGCACGACGCCGGCAGCCTTCTCACCCTGGATCGGGTGCGGAATGGTGCCCTGGATACGGGGGACCTTGAAGAAGTGCTTCTTGGCCTCTTCAACACCCTTGGCGATCGCGGCCGGCACCTCCTTGGCCTTGCCGTAACCGACACCTACGGTGCCATCGCCATCGCCAACCACGACCAGCGCGGTGAAGCTGAAGCGACGACCACCCTTCACGACCTTGGCGACGCGATTGATCGCGACGACGCGCTCGACGTAAGCGGTCTTCTCGGCGGCTGCGCCACCATCACGTCGATCCCGCCGGTCCCGCCGCTCGCCGCCGCCGGCGCCGCCACCGCGGCGCTGGGGTCCAGCCATCAGAATGTCCTCATCTGTCGTTCGAAGCTTGTCCGGAGCAGCGGGCTCAGAAGGTGAGCCCGTTTCCGCGTGCGGCATCCGCGAGGGCGGCGATACGACCGTGGTACTTGTTACCACCGCGGTCGAACACGACAGCCTCTACACCGGCAGCCTTCGCGCGTTCGGCGACCAATTCGCCGACCTTGCGAGCCTGAGCGGTCTTGTCGCCCTCACCACCACGGATGGACGGGTCCATCGTGGAGGCCGAAGCGAGAGTGTGGCCGGCGATGTCGTCGATAACCTGCGCCACCATGTGACGGGTGGAGCGGCTCACGACGAGACGGGGCCGCAGCGGGGTGCCGGAAACCTTCTTCCGCACCCGAATGTGCCGGCGCTTGCGTGCGACAGACTTCTTCGCGACGCCCTTGCCGGTCTTCACGCCGACAGCCATGCCTACTTACCAGCCTTTCCGACCTTGCGGCGGATGACCTCGCCGGCGTACTTGACGCCCTTGGCCTTGTACGGGTCGGGCTTCCGCAGCTTGCGGATGTTCGCGGCGATTTCACCGACCTTCTGCTTGTCGATGCCTTCGACCGAGAAACGGGTCGGGGCCTCGACCACGAAGGTGATGCCCTCCGGGGCCTCGACGACGACGGGGTGGCTGAATCCGAGCGCGAACTCCAGCGAGGAGCCCTTCGCCTGGACTCGGTAACCGACACCGCTGATCTCGAGCTTCTTGATGTATCCCTGGGTCACACCAGTGATCATGTTCGCCACCAGCGTCCGGGACAGCCCGTGCAGGGCCTTCGAGCGACGCTCGTCGTCGGGACGGGTCACCGCGAGGGTGCCGTCATCCGACTTTGCGATCTCGATCGGGGCGGCGATGGTGTGCGACAGGGAACCCTTGGGGCCCTTCACGACAACCTCGCGGCCATTGATGGTGACGTCCACACCGGTGGGAACCGGGATGGGGAGACGTCCGATGCGCGACATTGCTCTCCTTCCCTTCCCTTACCAGACGAAGGCGAGGACTTCCCCGCCCACGCCCTTCTTGGCCGCCTGCTTGTCGGTGAGGAGACCGGTCGACGTCGAGATAATCGCGACGCCGAGGCCACCGAGCACCTTCGGCAGGTTCGTGGACTTTGCGTACACCCGCAGACCGGGCTTCGACACACGGCGGACGCCGGCGATCGAGCGCTCGCGGTTCGGGCCGTACTTGAGGACGACGGTGAGCTTCTTGCCCACCTCCGCGTCCTCGACGCGCCAGCCCTGGATGTAACCCTCCTGCTGGAGGATCTCCGCGATGTGCGACTTGATCTTGCTGAACGGCATCACGACGTCGTCGTGATATGCCGAGTTGGCGTTCCGCAGACGGGTCAACATGTCTGCGATGGGGTCGGTCATGGTCATGACGGCCTCAAGGCCTTTCTCGCCGTGGTTTCCCGGCGTGCGATCCCTCGCCCCGCCGCCCTCCCGAGAGAGGGCGGCGAGGCGACGACTGCGGTGCGGGACCTACGACGTCGTTACTGTTCTCGCCCGTCCCCGCGGGACGGGCGATGTTGCCGGGTCGCGTCGGCCGCCGAAACGGCCGCCGCGAACTACCAGCTGCTCTTGGTGACGCCCGGCAGCTCGCCGGCGTGCGCCATCGTGCGCAGGCACACGCGGCACAGGCCGAACTTGCGGTACACCGAGTGAGGGCGGCCACAGCGCTGGCAGCGCGTGTAGCCACGAACCTCGAACTTCGGCTTGCGGGCGGCCTTTGCGATCAGGGCCTTCTTCGCCACGTCTCAGTCTCCTTGTTGCGTTCCTCAGTCGGCGAGCCGACTGCTCACGCTTCCTTGAACGGGAAGCCGAGGAGACGCAGCAGAGCGCGGCCCTCGTCGTCGTTCTTGGCGCTGGTCACCACAGTGATGTCCATGCCGCGAACGCGGTCGATCTTGTCCTGGTCGATCTCGTGGAACATCGACTGCTCCGTGAGACCGAAGGTGTAGTTGCCACGACCGTCGAACTGCTTCGGCGAGAGGCCGCGGAAGTCGCGGATACGCGGCAGAGCGATCGACAGCAGACGGTCGAGGAACTCCCACATGCGGTCGCCGCGCAGTGTAACGTGCGCGCCGATCGGCTGACCCTCACGCAGCTTGAACTGCGCGATGGACTTGCGGGCCTTCGTGACCTGGGGCTTCTGGCCGGTGATGGCCATCAGGTCCTTGATCGCGCCGTCGATCAGCTTCGAGTCGCGGGCGGCGTCGCCCACACCCATGTTGACCACGATCTTGGTGACGCCCGGAACCTGCATGACGTTCTCGAACGAGAACTCCTCACGCAGCTTGCCGAGGATCTCCTCGCGGTAACGCTGCTTCAGACGCGGCAGTTCGCGCGCCTCAGTGGTGACCGTCATCAGATGTCCTCACCGGTCCGCTTGGCGTACCGGATCTTGTTGCCCTCGTCATCGAACCGGAAGCCGGTCCGCGTCGGGACCTTCTTACCGTCCTTCTCCACCACCAGCATCACGTTGCTGACGTGGATGGAGGCTTCCTGGGTGATGATGCCACCGGTCTTGGCACCCTTGGCGGACTGACCGACCTTGGTGTGCTTCTTGATCCGGTTGACGCCCTCGACCAGGACGCGCTCCTTCGGCGGGTAGGCCGCGATGACCTTGCCCTGCTTGCCCTTGTCCTTGCCGGTGATGACCTGTACCAGGTCACCCTTCTTGATCTTCATCGCCTTCGCCATTGGTTAGAGCACCTCCGGCGCGAGCGAGATGATCTTCATGAACTTCTTCTCACGAAGCTCACGGCCGACCGGGCCGAAAATACGGGTGCCTCGGGGTTCGCCATCGTTCTTCAGGACAACGGCGGCGTTTTCATCGAAGCGGATGTAGGAGCCGTCGACACGCCGGCGCTCCTTCACGGTCCGCACGATGACCGCCTTGATGACGTCGCCCTTCTTCACGTTGCCACCGGGGATCGCGTCCTTGACGGTGGCAACGATGACGTCCCCGATGCCCGCGTAGCGCCGGCCGGAGCCACCGAGCACACGGATGCAGAGAATCTCCTTCGCACCCGTGTTGTCGGCGACTCGCAGTCGCGACTCCTGCTGGATCACGTCTAACTCCTGATCGTCACGTCGCGGTCACGACCCACGGTTGGTGGGGCGACCGGCGCTCGCTACTTGGCCTTTTCGAGGATCTCGACGATGCGCCAACGCTTGCTGGCGGACAGCGGCCGAGTCTCCATGAGGACGACACGGTCACCGACGCCACAGGCGTTCTGCTCGTCGTGAGCCTTCAGCTTGTTCGTGCGGCGGATGACCTTGCCGTACATCGGGTGCTTCACGCGGTCCTCGACGGCGACAACGACGGTCTTGTCCATCTTGTCGCTGACGACGAGGCCCTCACGGGTCTTGCGGAAACCCCGGGCTGCTTCAGTCATCTCAGTCTTCTCGCTCACGCCGCGCCTCCGGTCTCCTGCACGTCGATGCCCAGCTCGCGCTCGCGCATCAGCGTGTAGATCCGGGCGATGTCCTTACGGACAGCCTTGAGCCGCCCGTGGTTTTCGAGCTGCCCGGTCGCCGCCTGGAAACGGAGGTTGAACAGCTCCTCCTTGGCTTCGCGGAGCTTGGCGACGATTTCCTCGTCACCGAGTTCGCGGAGCTCGGACGCCTTGGTAACGGCCGCCATCACGCCTCACCAGCCTCGCGCCGGACGATCCGGCACTTCATCGGCAGCTTGTGCACGGCGCGGGTAAGCGCCTCACGAGCCACCTTCTCGTTCGGGTACGACAGTTCGAACATCACCCGACCGGGCTTGACGTTCGCGACCCACCACTCGGGCGAGCCCTTACCGGAACCCATGCGGGTTTCGGCAGGCTTCTTGGTCAGCGGACGGTCGGGGTAGATGTTGATCCACACCTTGCCACCACGGCGAATGTGCCGGGTGATGGCAATACGAGCGGACTCGATCTGACGGTTGGTCACGTACGCCTGGCCGAGGGCCTGGATGCCGTACTCGCCGAACGCCAGTTCCGTACCGCCCTTGGCGCGGCCACCACGCTTGGGGTGGTGCTGCTTGCGGTGCTTGACCCTGCGGGGGATCAGCATCGGGGTCAGGCCTCCGATCCGGATTCGGGCGCCGAGTTCACAGCCTCGGCCGCCGGCGCGGAGCCGGTGTCCGAGGAACCGGTGGCCTGCGCGTCGTTCTGCTGCGGACGTCCGCTGCGGCCACCACGGCCGCCGCGCTCGCCGCCACGACCGCCGCCGCCACCCTCGCCACCACGACGGGGACGCTCGGGAGCGCCGCCGCGGGCGGGACGGTTGCTGGCACGAGCCGCGGCGTTCTCGGCACGGACCTCGGCGATGTTCTTGACGTCGCCCTTGTAGATCCACACCTTCACGCCGATGCGACCGAACGTCGTACGGGCCTCGAAGAAGCCGTAGTCGACGTTGGCGCGCAGCGTGTGCAGCGGCACGCGACCCTCACGGTAGAACTCCGAGCGGGACATTTCGGCCCCACCCAGACGCCCACCGCACTGGATTTTGATGCCCTTGGCCCCGGCCTTCATGGAGCTCTGCATCGCCTTGCGCATCGCACGGCGGAAGGACACGCGGCTCGAGAGCTGCTCGGCCACACCCTGCGCGACCAGCTGGGCGTCCACCTCGGGGTTCTTCACCTCGAGGATGTTCAGCTGGACCTGCTTGCCGGTGAGCTTCTCCAGCTCACCGCGGATGCGGTCTGCCTCCGCACCACGACGGCCGATGACGATGCCCGGCCGGGCGGTGTGGATGTCGACGCGGACGCGCTCACGGGTGCGCTCGATCTCTACCTTCGAGATCCCGGCGCGCTCCATGCCCTTCGTCATCATCTGACGAATCTTGACGTCCTCGCCGACGTAGTCCTTGTACAGCTTGTCGGCGTACCACCGGGACTTGAAGTCCGTGGTGATGCCGAGACGGAACCCGTGCGGGTTAACCTTCTGGCCCACTAGCGGGTCCTCTCCTTCTCGGCGACAACCACGGTGATGTGGCTGGTGCGCTTGCGGATGCGGTACGCCCGGCCCTGTGCCCGCGGACGGAAACGCTTGAGGGTCGGACCCTCGTCCACGTAGGCGGCGGACACGTACAGGATGTTCGTGTCCAGGTTGTGGTTGTGACCGGCGTTG
Source organism: Embleya scabrispora DSM 41855 (assembly GCF_000372745.1). Classification (GTDB taxonomy): domain Bacteria; phylum Actinomycetota; class Actinomycetes; order Streptomycetales; family Streptomycetaceae; genus Embleya; species Embleya scabrispora. Next base: position 69,869 of record NZ_KB889574.1, read on the forward strand.
GCAATGGCGCTGTCCAGCACCTTGCCGACCGGCTCACTCGCGGCCTGCGGAGCGAATCGCAGGACCGCCTGGGCCTCCGCGGCGTTCATGCCACGGATGAGGTCCACCACACGGCGGGCCTTCATGGGCGTGACGCGGATGTACCGCGCCTGAGCCCTGGCTTCCATCGACGTCCCCTTGCTCATCTCGATATCCATGCGATTCGCCGCGTCAGCGACGACGCGACTTCCGGTCGTCCTTCTCGTGACCGCGGAAGGTCCGAGTCGGCGCGAACTCGCCGAGCTTGTGGCCGACCATCGACTCGGTCACGAACACCGGGACGTGCTTACGGCCGTCGTGCACCGCGATCGTGTGGCCCAGCATCGCCGGGACGATCATCGAGCGGCGGGACCAGGTCTTGATGACGTTCTTGGTTCCCTTGTCGTTCTGTACGTCCACCTTCTTGATGAGGTGGCCGTCGACGAAGGGTCCCTTCTTGAGACTGCGCGGCATCGAGACTGCTCCTAGCGCTTCTTGTTCGTCTTGCGGCGGCGGATGATGAGCTTGTCGCTGGCCTTCTTCGGCCGGCGAGTACGACCCTCGGGCTTACCCCAGGGGCTCACCGGGTGGCGACCACCAGAGGTCTTACCCTCACCACCACCGTGCGGGTGGTCGATGGGGTTCATCGCCACACCGCGGACGGTCGGGCGCTTGCCCTTCCAGCGCATGCGACCGGCCTTGCCCCAGTTGATGTTCGACTGCTCGGCATTGCCGATCTCGCCGACCGTCGCCCGGCAGCGCACGTCCACCAGGCGAATTTCGCCCGAGGGCATGCGGAGGGTCGCGTGGGCGCCCTCCTTCGCCAGCAGCTGCACGCTGACACCCGCGGAACGGGCGATCTTCGCGCCGCCACCGGGCCGAAGCTCGATGGCGTGGATGACCGTACCGACCGGGATGTTCCGGAGCGGCATGTTGTTGCCCGGCTTGATGTCGGCGCCCGGACCGTTTTCGATCCGGTCGCCCTGCTTCAGCTTGTTCGGGCAAAGGATGTAGCGCTTCTCGCCGTCCGCGTAGTGCAGAAGAGCGATGCGCGCGGTGCGGTTCGGGTCGTACTCGATGTGAGCGACCTTCGCCGGAACGCCGTCCTTGTCGTTGCGCCGGAAGTCGATCAGTCGGTACGCGCGCTTGTGGCCGCCACCCTGGTGGCGAGCAGTCACACGGCCGTGGTTGTTACGACCACCCTTGCTGTGCAGAGGGCGGACCAGCGACTTCTCCGGCTCGGACCGCGTGATCTCGACGAAGTCGGCGACGCTGGCGCCACGACGGCCCGGCGTCGTCGGCTTGTACTTGCGGATGCCCATGGCTTCTCTTAGTCCTCGTCCGTATCAGCGGCCGTCAGCCGACGGGTCCACCGAAGATGTCGATCCGCTCGCCCTCTGCAAGGGTGACGATCGCGCGCTTCGTGTCCTTGCGCTTGCCGAAACCGGTCTTGGTGCGCTTGCGCTTACCAACGCGGTTGATCGTGTTGACGCTCTCGACCTTGACCCCGAAGACCGCGATGACGGCCTGCTTGATCTGGGTCTTGTTGGCGTCGGGGTGCACGATGAACGTGTACTTGTTCTCGTCGATGAGCCCGTAGCTCTTCTCCGAGATCACCGGCTTCAGCAGCACGTCGCGCGGGTCGGTGTAGGTCTTGCTGGTGACCTTCGTCGTGCTCTCGACGGTGTCGGTGCTCACGCGTGGCTCCCTTCGAGCTCGTCGGAGCTCGCGACCGCCGAGGCGGCCTGCGCCGGTCCGGCGATGAAGCGCTCCAGAGCGGCCTTCGTGAAGACCACGTCGTCGGAGACGAGCACGTCGTAGGTGTTCAGCTGCCCGACCTCGAGCAAGTGCACCTGCGGAAGGTTGCGGGCGCTCAGCCAGGCAGTGGTGTCGGACTTCTCGACGACCAGGAGCACGTTCTTGCGCTCACTGATCTTGCCGAGCAGCGTCTTCGCCGCCTTGACCGACGGCTTGTCGCCCTCGATCAGCGCGGAAACGCAGTGGATGCGCTCGTGACGCGCCCGGTCGGAGAGGGCGCCGCGCAGGGCGGACGCCTTCATCTTCTTCGGGGTCCGCTGCTCGTAGTCACGCGGCACGGGACCGTGCACGACGCCACCACCGGCGAACTGCGGCGCGCGGGTCGAACCCTGACGGGCGCGACCGGTGCCCTTCTGGCGGTACGGCTTGCGCCCACCACCGCGGACCTCGCCACGAGTCTTGGTCTTGTGCGTGCCCTGACGAGCCGCGGCGAGCTGGGCCACGACGACCTGGTGGATCGTCGGGATGCTCACCTGGACGTCGAACAGCTCCGCGGGGAGGTCGATCGTCCCGGACTTCTCGCCGGCGGGCGAAAGAACGTCAATGCTGGTCATGAAATTCACACACCCTTCGCAGCAGTGCGCACCAGAACCAGGCCGCCGTTCGGACCGGGGACCGCGCCCTTGATCAGGAGCAGGCCCTTCTCGGCGTCGACGGCGTGAACGGTCAGGTTCTGGGTGGAGACGCGCTCGTTACCCATGCGGCCTGCCATGCGCACGCCCTTGAACACACGACCCGGGGTGGCGCAGCCACCGATCGAGCCGGGCGAGCGGTGCTTGCGCTGCGTACCGTGCGAGCTGCCGAGACCCTTGAAGCCGTGCCGCTTCATGACACCGGCCGTGCCCTTGCCCTTCGAGGTGCCCATGACGTCGACCTTCTGGCCGGCCTCGAACACATCGGCGGTGATCTCGTCGGCCAGCTTGTACTCGCCGGCGTCGGAGGTGCGCAGCTCGACCAGGTGGCGGCGCGGGGTGACCCCGGCCTTGGCGAAGTGGCCGGCGAGCGGCTTGTTCACCTTGCGCGGGTCGATCGCGCCGAACGCGATCTGGACGGCGGAGTAGCCGTCGACCTCGGCGTTGCGGACCTGGGTCACGACGCAGGGCCCGGCCTCGACCACAGTCACTGGAACGACGCGGTTGTTCTCGTCCCAGACCTGGGTCATGCCGAGCTTCTTGCCCAGAATGCCCTTCATCTGCTTCGTCATCGTCGGTGCGTCCTCAGAGCTTGATCTCGATGTCGACGCCGGCCGGCAGGTCGAGACGCATAAGCGAGTCGACCGTCTTCGGCGTGGGGTCGAGGATGTCGATGAGCCGCTTGTGAGTGCGCATCTCGAAGTGCTCGCGCGAGTCCTTGTACTTGTGCGGCGAGCGGATGACGCAGTACACGTTCTTCTCGGTCGGCAGCGGCACCGGTCCCGCAACCTGCGCACCAGTACGCGTCACCGTCTCGACGATCTTCTTCGCCGAACTGTCGATGACCTCGTGGTCGTAGGCCTTGAGCCTGATGCGGATCTTCTGTCCCGCCATGGCTGCTTCGAATTCCTTCTCTCGTACCGCTGCGGATCACCCCCGCTGACACGGGGAGAAGACTTGGGCTGAAAACCCGTTGGGGTTTCCCTTCCCCGCCGACCCCCGCGGTCGGGCGTGTCGCTCTGTTGCTCACAAGCACCCCTTGGAAACCCTTACGGGCGGCCTGGGGGCCTGGGCAACGTACTCTCGGCATCACCTTCGCTGCGGCAAGCGAAAGGACGACACGAGGTCGCTAAGCGACGACGCCGGCTGCATGGGTGGCAGGACAGAAGTCCACCGATTGTTCGGAGTCAACAAGGCCGGCGCCCGATTCCGTCTGTGCGACAGGCACGGCGCAGCCCGTTGTCTATCCGAGCAACTTGGCTAGTATGCCCCACGAATGGCGGGCTTGGCCAATCGAGCGACTCTCCCAGGTTTGAGAGAGCCCCCGAGCAATGGATATCCGGTCCCACCTTGGGGGTGGAATCGATCCGGACAAAGCCCCGCCCGCCGACCCAGGTGGACCGGCGGGCGGGATTTCATCACTTCTTGATCTTGACGACCTGGCCGGCGCCCACGGTGCGGCCACCCTCACGGATGGCGAAACGCAGGCCCTCTTCCATGGCGATCGGCTGGATCAGCGCGACGTCCATGCCGGTGTTGTCACCCGGCATGACCATCTCGGTGCCCTCGGGGAGGGTCACCACGCCGGTCACGTCCGTCGTACGGAAGTAGAACTGCGGCCGGTAGTTGTTGAAGAAGGGGGTGTGACGGCCACCCTCGTCCTTCGACAGGATGTAGACCTGAGCCTCGAAGTCGGTGTGCGGCGTGACCGAACCCGGCTTGATGATGACCTGGCCGCGCTCGACGTCCTCGCGCTTGATGCCACGAAGGAGCAGACCGACGTTCTCGCCCGCCTGGCCCTCGTCGAGCAGCTTGCGGAACATCTCGATGCCGGTGACCGTGGTGGTGGTCTTGGTCTCCTTGATGCCGACGATGTCGACAGTCTCGTTGACCTTGACGATGCCACGCTCGATGCGGCCGGTGACGACGGTGCCACGACCGGTGATCGTGAAGACGTCCTCGACGGGCATGAGGAACGGCTTGTCGGTGTCACGCGGCGGGGTCGGGATCGCCTCGTCGACGGCGGCCATCAGGTCGAGGAGCTTGGAGCCCCACTCCTTGTCGCCCTCGAGCGCCTTGAGCGCCGAGACCCGCACGACCGGAAGGTCGTCGCCCGGGAACTCGTACTCGGAGAGGAGCTCGCGCACCTCGAGCTCGACGAGCTCCAGGATCTCCTCGTCGTCCACCATGTCGGCCTTGTTCAGCGCGACCACGATGTACGGAACGCCGACCTGGCGGGCCAGGAGCACGTGCTCCTTGGTCTGCGGCATCGGGCCGTCGGTGGCGGCGACCACGAGGATCGCGCCGTCCATCTGCGCGGCACCGGTGATCATGTTCTTGATGTAGTCGGCGTGCCCGGGGCAGTCGACGTGCGCGTAGTGACGGTTCTCCGTCTGGTACTCGACGTGCGCGATCGAGATCGTGATACCGCGCTGCCGCTCCTCCGGCGCCTTGTCGATCTGGTCGAACGGCGTGAAGGGGTTCAGGTCCGGGTACGCGTCGTGCAGCACCTTGGTAATCGCCGCGGTCAGCGTCGTCTTACCGTGGTCGATGTGACCAATGGTGCCGATGTTGACGTGCGGCTTAGTCCGCTCGAACTTAGCCTTCGCCACTGGGGTCCTCCTGTGGACTGGTTCTTTACGCCGTACGACGTCGGGTATCGGGGGTGAGCCGGGGCGGGGGCACCGGAGTCCTGCGGACCCCGGGTCCCCCTGGTATCGCTGATGCCGCGGTGGCGGTGATTACTCGCCGCGCGACTTGGCGATGATCTCCTCGGCGACGTTCCTCGGAACCTCGGCGTAGGAGTCGAACTGCATGGAGTAGCTCGCGCGACCCGAGGTCTTGCTGCGGAGGTCGCCGACATAGCCGAACATCTCCGACAGCGGGACCAAAGCCTTGACGACACGCGCACCAAAGCGCTCGTCCATGGCTTGGATCTGGCCGCGACGCGAGTTGAGGTCGCCGATCACATCGCCCATGTAGTCCTCGGGCGTGGTGACCTCGACGGCCATCATCGGCTCGAGAAGAGCCGGACTGGCCTGCCGAGCCGCTTCCTTGAACGCCTGCGAACCGGCGATCTTGAACGCGAGTTCGGACGAGTCGACCTCGTGGTAGCCACCGTCGATCAGCGTCAGTCGCACGCCGACCATCGGGTAGCCGGCGAGAACGCCGTACTGCATGGCCTCCTGCGCACCCGCGTCCACCGAGGGGATGTACTCCCTGGGGATACGGCCACCGGTGACCTTGTTGACGAACTCGTACGCGTCGCCCTCGAGCGGCTCGAGCGCGATCTGCACCTTGGCGAACTGACCGGTACCACCGGTCTGCTTCTTGTGCGTGTAGTCCACACGCTCGACGACCTTGCGGATCGTCTCGCGGTAGGCCACCTGCGGCTTGCCGACGTTGGCCTCCACGCGGAATTCGCGCTTCATCCGGTCGACCAGCACCTCGAGGTGCAGCTCGCCCATGCCGCCGATGATCGTCTGGCCGGTCTCCTCGTCGGAGTGCACCTGGAACGAGGGGTCCTCGGCGGCGAGGGACTGGATGGCGACACCCAGCTTCTCCTGGTCGCCCTTGGACTTCGGCTCGATCGCGACCTCGATGACCGGGGCCGGGAACGTCATCGACTCCAGGATCACCGGGTTCGCCGGGTCGCAGAGCGTCTCACCGGTGGTGGTGTCCTTGAGACCCATCACCGCGATGATGTCGCCCGCGCCGACCGACGGGATCTCCTCACGCTTGTTCGCGTGCATCCGGTAGATCTTGCCGATGCGCTCCTTGCGGCCCTTCACCGAGTTCAGCACGGAGCTGCCGGCTTCCAGGACGCCCGAGTACACCCGGACGAAGGTGAGCTTGCCCAGGTGCGGGTCACGCATGATCTTGAAGGCGAGGCCCGCGAAGGGCTCGTCATCGCTCGGCTGGCGAACGATGACCTCTTCTTCCTTGTTGACCGCGTGACCCTGGATGCCCTCGATGTCGAGCGGCGACGGCAGGTAACGAACGACCGCGTCGAGCAGGGGCTGGACGCCCTTGTTCTTGAACGCGGTGCCACAGAACACGGGGGTGAACGTGGGCTTGCCCTTGTTCTCACCCTTGGTCGAGGCGATGGTCGCGCGACGGATCGCGGCGATCAGCTGCTCCGTGGTGGGCTCTTCGCCCTCCAGGTACAGCTCCATCATCTGGTCGTCGTACTCGGCGATCGTCTCGAGCAGCTTGCCTCGGTACTCGGCGGCGGCCTCGGTGTGCGTGGCCGGGATGTCGACGACGTCGTACATCTCGCCCTTGGCCGCCTCGGCCGACCAGACCAGCGCCTTCATGGCGACCAGGTCGACAACACCCTGGAAGTCCATCTCGGTGCCGATCGGCAGCTGCATCACCAGCGGAACCGCGCCCAGTCGCGCGTCGATCATGTCGACACAGCGGTGGAACTCGGCGCCGGTGCGGTCGAGCTTGTTCACGAAGCAGATGCGCGGCACGCCGTACCGGTCGGCCTGACGCCAAACGGTCTCGGACTGCGGCTCCACGCCGGCGACACCGTCGAAGACGGTGACGGCGCCGTCGAGCACGCGCAGCGAACGCTCCACCTCGACGGTGAAGTCGACGTGGCCGGGGGTGTCGATGATGTTGATCGTGTGATCGACGTCGTCGAGCGTCCAGTGACAGGTCGTCGCGGCAGACGTGATGGTGATGCCGCGCTCCTGCTCCTGTTCCATCCAGTCCATGGTGGCAGCGCCCTCATGAACCTCACCGATCTTGTAGTTGACCCCGGTGTAGAACAGGATCCGCTCGGTGGTGGTGGTCTTGCCCGCGTCGATGTGGGCCATGATGCCGATGTTTCGGACCTTGGCCAGATCAAGAGCAGTGGTAGCCATCGTGGCTTGTCTTCTCTCGGCTTCTCGTCGTTGCGGGTGGAACTACCAGCGGTAGTGCGCGAAGGCCTTGTTGGACTCGGCCATCTTGTGGGTGTCCTCGCGGCGCTTGACCGCGGCGCCCAGACCGTTGCTCGCGTCCAGGAGCTCGTTCATCAGACGCTCGGTCATCGTCTTCTCGCGACGAGCGCGGGAGTAGCCGACGAGCCAGCGGAGAGCGAGGGTCGTGGAGCGGCCCGGACGGACCTCGACCGGCACCTGGTAGGTCGCGCCACCGACACGGCGGCTGCGGACCTCGAGGGTCGGCTTCACGTTCTCGAGGGCACGCTTGAGCGTGATGACCGGGTCGGTACCGGTCTTCTCGCGGCAGCCTTCGAGCGCGCCGTAGACGATCTTCTCGGCGACGGAGCGCTTGCCGCTCATCAGGACCTTGTTCACCAGCGAGGTGACCAACGGCGAGTTGTAAACCGGGTCGATGATGACCGGTCGCTTGGGGGCAGGGCCCTTACGCGGCATTAGCTCTTCTCCTTCTTCGCGCCGTAGCGGCTGCGCGCCTGCTTGCGGTTCTTGACACCCTGGGTGTCGAGCGAACCACGAATGATCTTGTAGCGGACACCGGGGAGGTCCTTCACACGACCACCGCGAACGAGCACGATCGAGTGCTCCTGGAGGTTGTGACCCTCGCCGGGGATATAGGCCGTCACCTCGATGCCACTCGTGAGGCGCACACGCGCGACCTTGCGAAGCGCCGAGTTCGGCTTCTTCGGCGTCGTCGTGTAAACACGGGTGCACACGCCGCGACGCTGCGGGCTCCCCTTGAGCGCCGGAGTCTTGGCCTTGTCGACCTTGTCCTGGCGGCCCTTTCGGACCAGCTGCTGGATCGTGGGCACCGCGTCTCCGTCTTCTTCGTGCCGAGCGGTCTTTTTGAAGCGACTGCAATGTCTGAATCGGCCTGCATCCCGGTCGACGCCGGAGCCAACCGCAAGATCCGACCCCCGCGGTCGGGCGTGTCGCCCGGTCTTGGGAGTGTGCTTGTTCGGGAGGCTGCGGGTCGGTCTCCCGCGCCCTCTCACGCACGCATCCCGTCGGGATTGCGGTGAGCGCAGGCACAAGAGCCCGGGGACACCCCAGGCACAAGGAGAGAGACTACCTACCACAGCAGCAGAGGTCAAAGCGAAAAGAAAGACCCCCACCACGACATCGAATTCGGCGCTCTCACCTTCGTGGAGCACCGAATCGTTCAGGGCGGTACATCACCCTCCGAGCCCCACCGTACCCGGCATTGCGGCCCGAGGCGAACGAGCACGCGCCCGGCCGGCGCCGCACGGCCCGAACGTGACTCAGCACACCGCGCGCAGCGCGCCGAACAGGTTCAGGTGCTCCGAATAGTCGTGGTGGTTCGAGTCCAGCACGAGCACCACGATGGTCAGCGCCAGGAGGGCCATGCCGATCCAGCCCAGGACCACGCCGGCGATCGCCATGCCCCGGCCCTGCTGACCGGTGCGGGCGGTCTGGGCCAGCGCTATGTGGCCGAAGATCACCGCGAGCAGGCTGCCCAGCCAGTACAGCCAGACGATGCCCAGGATCATCGACGCGATGGCCAGGCCGTTGGTGCCCGGCTGGGGCAGGTAGCCGCCGTAGCCGGGGTACTGGTGGTAGCCGTAGCCGTACGGCGGCTGGTGCCCGTACTGCGGCGCCTGGCCGTAGCCGTACGGGGCGGGCGACTCCCCCGGCCCGTAGCCGTAGCCGTAGGGCGGGTACGGCTCGCCGTAGGGGCTCTGCGCATCGCCGTGCGGCTGCTCTCGGTGGGGACCGTACTCGGACCCGCCAGGGGTGCTCATGGGGTTCTCCCGGAGTGGGACGGCGCGTTGGGAGCATCGTCGCACCGATCGGAGCGGGCGGTGGAGAGGTACGCGTACACAAAGGTGTGGACATGCGACAGGGCCGCCATCCCGAAGGATGGCGGCCCTGTCGCTACTACCGGTGAATCGGCCCGGCCATGGGCGGATCAGCCCTGGTAGCCGCCGAAGTCGTACTCCTCCAGCGGGACGGCCTGGCCGGAGCCGGTGCCGAACGCGGAGTAGTCGGCCTCGTCGTACCCGGACATCGAGTACATCGCGGCCTTGGCCTCCTCGGTGGGCTCGACCCGGATGTTGCGGTAGCGGGGCATGCCCGTACCGGCCGGGATGAGCTTGCCGAGGATCACGTTCTCCTTCAGGCCCAGCAGCGGGTCCGACTTGGCGTGGATCGCCGCGTCGGTCAGCACTCGGGTCGTCTCCTGGAAGGAGGCCGCCGACAGCCACGACTCGGTGGCCAGCGACGCCTTCGTGATGCCCATGAGCTGCGGACGACCCGAGGCCGGGTGCCCGCTCTCGGACATCACCCGACGGTTCTCGGTCTCGAACCGGCCGCGCTCGACGAGCTCGCCCGGAAGCAGCTCGGCGTCGCCCGACTCGATGATCGTCACGCGGCGGAGCATCTGCCGAATGATGATCTCGATGTGCTTGTCGTGGATCGACACACCCTGCGAGCGGTAGACCTGCTGGACCTCCGCCACGAGGTGGATCTGCACCGCACGCTGGCCGAGGATGCGCAGCACGTCGTGCGGGTTGACCGCACCGACGAGCATCTTCTGACCGACGTCGACGTGGTCGCCCTCGTCGACCAGCAGGCGCGAGCGCTTGCTGACCGCGTACGCCAGTTCCTCGGAACCGTCGTCCGGGACCACCACGACCTTGCGGGTCTTCTCGGTGTCCTCGATGCGCACCCGACCGGCCGCCTCGCTGATCGGGGCGACACCCTTGGGGGTGCGCGCCTCGAAGAGCTCGACGACACGCGGCAGACCCTGCGTGATGTCGTCACCCGCCACACCACCGGTGTGGAAGGTGCGCATCGTCAGCTGGGTGCCGGGCTCACCGATCGACTGGGCGGCGATGATGCCGACCGCCTCGCCGATGTCCACGAGCTTGCCGGTCGCCAACGAGCGGCCGTAGCACATGGCGCACGTACCGACCTTGGACTCGCAGGTCAGCACCGAACGCGTCTTCACCGACTCGACGCCCTCGGCGACGAGGTGGTTGATGATCACGTCGCCGAGGTCGGCGTTGGCCGGGGCCAGCACCTTGCCGTCGACGACGACGTCCTCGGCCAGGTTGCGGGCGTACACGCTGGTCTCGACGTCGTCGTCCTTGCGGAGCACGCCGTCGGCGCCGCGGGTGGCGATCGACAGGACCAGACCGCGGTCGGTGCCGCAGTCCTCCTCGCGCACGATCACGTCCTGCGAGACGTCCACCAGACGACGGGTCAGGTAACCCGAGTCGGCGGTACGCAGCGCGGTGTCGGCCAGACCCTTACGGGCACCGTGCGTCGAGATGAAGTACTCGAGGACGGACAGGCCCTCACGGAAGGACGCCTTGATGGGACGGGGAATCGTCTCGTTCTTGGCGTTGGACACCAGACCACGCATACCCGCGATCTGACGCATCTGCATCATGTTTCCGCGAGCACCCGAGTCGACCATCATGAAGATGGGGTTCGTCTTGGGGAAGTTCAGGTTCATCGCCTCGGCAACCTCGTTGGTCGCCTTGGTCCAGATCTGAATCTGCTCCTGCTGACGCTCGTCCTTGGTGATCAGGCCGCGCTCGTACTGCTTCTGGACCTTCTCGGCCTGGGCCTCGAAGCGCTCCAGGATCTCCTTCTTCGCCGGCGGGACGACGACGTCGGAGATCGAGACGGTGACACCGGAACGGGTGGCCCAGTGGAAGCCGGCCTCCTTCAGGTTGTCCAGCGTTGCCGCCACGACCACCTTCGGGTACCGCTCCGCCAGATCGTTCACGATGATCGACAGCGTCTTCTTGCCGATCTCCTCGTCGACGAACGGGTAGTCCGCCGGCAGGAGCTCGTTGAACAGCGCGCGACCGAGCGAGGTGCGCACGCGCAGCGGCGAACCGGGCTCCCAGCCCTCCGGCGCGACCCAGCCGCGCGAGGGGACCATGCCGGCCGGCAGCCGGAGTTCGATCTTCGCCTGCAGGTCGAGCTCACGGGCGTCGAACGCCATGATCGCCTCGGCCGTGGACGCGAAGACGCGCCCGTCGCCCTTGGTGTTCTCCCGCTCGGAGGTCAGGAAGAACAGGCCGAGCACCATGTCCTGGGTCGGCATGGTGACGGGACGACCGTCGGCCGGCTTCAGGATGTTGTTGCTCGACAACATGAGGATGCGCGCCTCGGCCTGCGCCTCCGCGGAGAGCGGCAGGTGAACGGCCATCTGGTCACCGTCGAAGTCCGCGTTGAACGCGGTGCACACGAGCGGGTGAATCTGGATGGCCTTGCCCTCGACGAGCTGCGGCTCGAACGCCTGGATGCCCAGACGGTGCAGCGTCGGTGCGCGGTTGAGCAGCACCGGGTGCTCGGCGATGACCTCTTCGAGCACGTCCCACACCACGGGGCGGGCGCGCTCGACCATGCGCTTGGCCGACTTGATGTTCTGCGCGTGGTTGAGGTCCACCAGGCGCTTCATCACGAACGGCTTGAACAGCTCGAGCGCCATGGCCTTCGGCAGACCGCACTGGTGCAGCTTGAGCTGCGGGCCGACGACGATGACCGAACGCGCGGAGTAGTCCACACGCTTGCCGAGCAGGTTCTGCCGGAAACGACCCTGCTTGCCCTTGAGCATGTCGGACAGCGACTTGAGCGGCCGGTTGCCGGGGCCGGTCACCGGACGACCGCGGCGGCCGTTGTCGAACAGCGCGTCGACGGCCTCCTGGAGCATCCGCTTCTCGTTGTTCACGATGATCTCGGGGGCACCGAGGTCGAGCAGACGCTTCAACCGGTTGTTGCGGTTGATCACGCGGCGGTACAGGTCGTTCAGGTCGGAGGTCGCGAAGCGGCCACCGTCCAGCTGCACCATCGGACGCAGGTCCGGCGGGATCACCGGGACGCAGTCCAGGACCATGCCGTTGGGGCTGTTCCGGGTCTGCTGGAACGCGGAGACGACCTTGAGGCGCTTGAGCGCCCGGGTCTTCTTCTGGCCCTTGCCGGTACGGATGATCTCGCGCAGCTTCTCGGCCTCGGCGTCGAGGTCGAACGACTCCAGCCGACGCTGGAGCGCCTGCGCGCCCATGCCGCCCATGAAGTACGTGCCGAAGCGGTCACGCATCTCACGGAAGAGGATCTCGTCGCCTTCGAGGTCCTGGACCTTGAGGTTCTTGAACCGGGTCCAGACATCGTCGAGACGGTCGAGCTCGCGCTGGTTGCGGTCGCGCAGCTGCTTCATCTCGCGCTCGGCACCCTCGCGCACCTTGCGGCGGACGTCGGACTTGGCGCCCTCGGCCTCCAACTCGGCGAGGTCGGTCTCGAGCTTCTTCTGGCGCTCTTCGACGCTGGCGTCACGACGCTGCTCGATCTGCTGACGCTCGACCGAGATCTTGGCGTCGAGGGACGGCAGGTCGCGCTGGCGACGCTCGTCGTCGACGTACGTGATCATGTACGCCGCGAAGTAGATGACCTTCTCGAGGTCCTTCGGGGCGAGGTCGAGCAGGTAGCCGAGGCGGCTGGGCACGCCCTTGAAGTACCAGATGTGCGTGACCGGCGCGGCGAGCTCGATGTGGCCCATGCGCTCACGACGCACCTTGGCGCGAGTCACCTCGACGCCGCAGCGCTCACAAATGATGCCCTTGAAGCGGACGCGCTTGTACTTGCCGCAGTAGCACTCCCAGTCCCGGGTCGGGCCGAAGATCTTCTCGCAGAAGAGCCCGTCCTTTTCCGGCTTCAGGGTGCGGTAGTTGATGGTCTCGGGCTTCTTGACTTCACCGTGCGACCACTGGCGGATGTCGTCTGCGGTAGCGAGGCCGATACGCAGCTCGTCGAAGAAGTTGACGTCGAGCACTGTTTCGTCAATCCCTCTTTCGGGGTTTGGTCCCGGCGGTCACGGCGGGGGCTGTGCCGTGCTCACCAGTGTGTGTCTTCATCAGGACTGGGGTCGAAATCCCGGGGCCGGCCTCACGGCCGGACCCGGGAGGGAGCCTCAGACCTCTTCGACGCTGCTCGGCTCACGCCGCGACAGGTCGATACCAAGCTCCTCCGCAGCGCGGAAGACGTCCTCGTCGGTGTCGCGCATCTCGATCGACATACCGTCGCTGGAGAGGACCTCCACGTTGAGGCAGAGCGACTGCATCTCCTTGATGAGCACCTTGAAGGACTCGGGGATGCCCGGCTCCGGGATGTTCTCGCCCTTGACGATCGCCTCGTACACCTTCACGCGGCCGAGGACGTCGTCGGACTTGATGGTCAGCAGTTCCTGGAGCGCGTAGGCGGCACCGTATGCCTCGAGTGCCCACACCTCCATCTCACCGAATCGCTGGCCACCGAACTGGGCCTTACCACCCAGCGGCTGCTGGGTGATCATCGAGTAGGGACCGGTCGACCGGGCGTGCAGCTTGTCGTCGACCAGGTGGTGCAGCTTGAGGATGTACATGTACCCGACCGATACCGGGTGCGGGAACGGCTCGCCGGAGCGGCCGTCGTACATCTTCGCCTTGCCGGTGCCGTCGATCAGACGGACGCCGTCGCGGGTCTTGTTGGTCGAGTCGAGGAGACCGGTGATCTCCTCCTCGCGCGCACCGTCGAAGACCGGGGTGGCGACGTTGGTGCCGGGGGCACCCTGGTCGGCCGCGATCGCCCGGAGGCGACCCTTCCAGTCCTCGTCGTCGCCCTCGACGCTCCAGCCGGTCTTGGCGATCCAGCCGAGGTGCGTCTCCAGGACCTGACCCGGGTTCATTCGGGACGGGACACCGAGCGGGTTGAGGATGATGTCGACCGGGGTGCCGTCCTCCAGGAACGGCATGTCCTCGACCGGCAGGATCTTCGAGATGACGCCCTTGTTGCCGTGGCGACCGGCGAGCTTGTCACCGTCGGTGATCTTGCGCTTCTGCGCGACGTAGACGCGGACCAGCTGGTTCACGCCCGGCGGCAGCTCGTCGCCGGCCTCGCGGTCGAAGACGCGGACGCCGATGACCTTGCCCGACTCGCCGTGCGGGACCTTGAGCGAGGTGTCGCGCACCTCGCGCGCCTTCTCGCCGAAGATCGCGCGGAGCAGGCGCTCCTCCGGGGTCAGCTCGGTCTCACCCTTGGGCGTGACCTTGCCGACCAGGATGTCGCCGGGCACGACGTCGGCGCCGATCCGGATGATGCCGCGCTCGTCCAGGTCCGCGAGGACCTCTTCGGAGACGTTCGGGATGTCCCGAGTGATCTCCTCCGGGCCGAGCTTGGTGTCACGGGCGTCGACCTCGTGCTCCTCGATGTGGATCGAGGAGAGGACGTCGTCCTGCACCAGACGCTGCGACAGGATGATCGCGTCTTCGTAGTTGTGACCCTCCCATGGCATGAACGCCACGAGCAGGTTCTTGCCGAGGGCCATCTCGCCCTCTTCGGTGCACGGACCGTCGGCCAGCACCTGGCCGGCCTCGACCCGAGCGCCCTCGTCGACGACGACCTTCTGGTTGAAGGACGTGCCCTGGTTCGAGCGCATGAACTTCTGCACGCGGTACGTGGTGTACGTCGCGTCGTCGTTCATGACGGTGATGTAGTCGGCCGAGACGTCCTGGACCACACCCGGCTTCTCCGCGGTGATCACATCGGCGGCGTCGACCGCGGCGCGGTACTCCATGCCGGTGCCCACCAGCGGGGACTCCGCCTTCAGCAGCGGCACGGCCTGGCGCATCATGTTCGAGCCCATGAGCGCGCGGTTCGCGTCGTCGTGCTCGAGGAACGGGATCATCGCGGTCGCGACCGACACCATCTGGCGCGGCGAGACGTCCATGTAGTCGACTTCGTCGCCGGGGATGTAGTCGATCTCGCCGCCGCGGCGACGCACGAGCACACGAGCCTCGGCGAACGAGTCGTCCTCGTTCAGCGGCGCGTTCGCCTGGGCGATGACGAAGCGGTCTTCCTCGTCGGCCGTCAGGTAGTCGATGCCGTCGGTGACCCGACCCTCGATCACCTTGCGGTACGGGGTCTCCACGAAACCGAACGCGTTGACCCGACCGTAGGACGCGAGCGAGCCGATCAGACCGATGTTCGGGCCTTCGGGGGTCTCGATCGGGCACATCCGGCCGTAGTGCGACGGGTGCACGTCACGGACCTCGAAGCCGGCCCGCTCACGGGAGAGACCGCCGGGGCCCAGGGCGGACAGACGACGCTTGTGGGTCAGGCCCGACAGCGGGTTCGTCTGGTCCATGAACTGGGACAGCTGGCTGGTGCCGAAGAACTCCTTGATGGAGGCGACGACCGGCCGGATGTTGATCAGGGTCTGCGGCGTGATCGCCTCGACGTCCTGGGTGGTCATCCGCTCGCGGACGACGCGCTCCATCCGGGCCAGGCCGGTGCGGACCTGGTTCTGGATGAGCTCGCCGACGTTGCGCAGACGACGGTTGCCGAAGTGGTCGATGTCGTCGACCTCGACCACGATCTCCTGGCCGGAGGCGCCCGCCATCTCGGTCTCGCCGGCGTGCAGCTTGACCAGGTACTTGATGGTGGCGATGACGTCCTCGACGGTCATCACGCCGGCGTCCAGGGCCTGCTCCACCCCGAGCTTCTTGTTCACCTTGTAGCGGCCGACCTTCGCGAGGTCGTAGCGCTTCGGGTTGAAGTAGAGGTTCTCGAGCAGGGTCTGCGCGGCCTCGCGGGTCGGCGGCTCCCCCGGACGCAGCTTGCGGTAGATGTCCAGCAGCGCGTCGTCCTGGCCCTGGGTGTGGTCCTTCTCCAGGGTCTGCCGCATCGACTCGTACTGGCCGAACTCCTCGAGGATCTGGGAGTCGGTCCAGCCGAGCGCCTTCAGCAGCACGGTGACGCTCTGCTTGCGCTTGCGGTCGATGCGGACGCCGACGGTGTCGCGCTTGTCGATCTCCAGCTCGAGCCAGGCGCCACGCGAGGGGATGACCTTCGCGCTGAAGATGTCCTTGTCGGACGTCTTGTCGACCTGGCTGTCGAAGTACACACCCGGGGAGCGAACCAGCTGGGACACCACGACACGCTCGGTGCCGTTGATGATGAAGGTGCCCTTGTTCGTCATGAGCGGGAAGTCGCCCATGAAGACCGTCTGGCTCTTGATCTCGCCGGTCTCGTTGTTGGTGAACTCGGCCGTGACGAACAGCGGCGCCGAGTAGGTGAAGTCGCGCTCCTTGCACTCCTCGATGGAGTTCTTCGGAGGCTCGAACCGGTGGTCCCGGAACGTCAGGGACATCGAACCGGAGAAGTCCTCGATCGGAGAGATCTCTTCGAAGATCTCTTCGAGGCCGGACTTGGTGGGCACATCCTGTCCGCCCGCGAGGGCGGCCTCGACCCGTGCCTTCCACGCACTGTTGCCGAGCAGCCAGTCGAAGCTCTCGGTCTGCAACGCGAGAAGGTTCGGAACCTCCAGGGGTTCCCTGATCTTGGCGAAGGAGATGCGGAGCGGGGCAGTGGCGGCGCCGGGGTTGGTAGCGGAGGCGGTGCGCGAGGCGGCCAAGAGGGGTCCTTCCGAGGGCTCGGACTCACTATGCGCATACTGGACGGCCCGGGTTCATACACCGGGAGAAGTCAATAGGCAGCGCAAAGGGTCAGTGTAGCCACAAGGCACACCGCTGTCCAGCCCCTATTGAAGGGCCGGTCCACCACCCGGATTCAGAAACCATCCGGCAACCGTGCTTCAGGGGTGCGTCCGAAGAATTGCGCGCCCCGATCCGTTCGTCAAGGGGTTGCTTTCCCCCTCAGAGCCGACGGAACCCTTCCGCGCCCCGAGAAAACCGGACGTAGGTCCTGATCCCGCGGCCTGCGACGAGAGTCTCGTCACAGTGGCCGACCGGGTCCGCGGGGAACCTCGGGAAGCCTGGAAAACACGGTAGACCGCCGGTCCGACAACGACCGGATCGGGCGCTCGCAGGGCGACCCGCGCGCCCTGGCGCGCGCCCTCGGCAGGGCGGGACCGGCCTGGTACGAGGGGGTCCGGTGAGCGCTGAGAGTGTTGGGAGTATCACCCTTTCGAGCGAGGCCGAGAGGGGTATGTCCGACTCTGTACGGGTCGTCGCGAGGGTTGCCCGGCGCCGGCGGGCGGTCCGTGAACCGCTCCGGAAAAGCCCGAAGGCGACCGCCCTGACGGGCGGTCGCCTTCGGTGATGCCACCCGGAGGGCGGCGTCGAATTACTTGACCTCGACCGAGGCGCCGGCGCCTTCGAGGGCAGCCTTCGCCTTCTCGGCGGCCTCCTTCGAGACCTTCTCCAGGAGCGCCTTGGGGGCGGAGTCCACGAGGTCCTTGGCCTCCTTCAGACCGAGGCTCGTGAGCGCGCGCACCTCCTTGATGACCTGGATCTTCTTGTCGCCGGCACCCGTGAGGATGACGTCGAACTCGTCCTGCTCCTCGACGACCTCGGCGACGGCGCCCGTGCCGGCGGGGCCCGCGACGGCGACCGGAGCGGCAGCCTTGACGTCGAAGGTGTCCTCGAACAGCTTCACGAAGTCCGCGAGCTGGATGAGGGGCATGGCCTTGAACTCTTCGATGAGCTCTTCGTGGGTGAGCGCCATGATCGGCGGTCCTTCCTGATCAATTCGGCGGGTGCCGGGTGGTGTGGATGGGCGGGGGCGCTGCCCCCGGCGACGTCGGTCGCGACTGCCGAACTACTCGGCGGTCTCGGCCTCGGCGGCGGGAGCCGGCTCGCCGGCACCGCCCTGCTCGGCCTTCGCCCGAAGCGCGTCCGCGGTGCGGACGAACTGCGAGAGCGGAGCCTGGAAGGTCGCCGCGGCCTTGGCCATGGATCCCTTCATGGCACCCGCCAGCTTGGCGAGCAGCACCTCACGGGTTTCGAGGTCCGCGAGCTTCTTGATCTCGTCGGCGCTGAGCGCCTTGCCCTCAAGGACGCCGCCCTTGATGACGAGAAGGGGGTTCGCCTTGGCGAAGTCACGCAGGCTCTTCGCGGCCTCCACGGGGTCACCCGTGACGAACGCGATCGCGGACGGGCCCTCGAAGAGGTCGTCCAGCTGATCGATGCCCGCCTCGTTGGCGGCGATCTTGGTCAGCGTGTTCTTCACCACGGCGTACTGCGCGTTCTCACCGAGCGAACGACGCAGCTCCTTGAGCTGCGCGACGGTGAGCCCGCGGTACTCGGTCAGCACTGCGGCGTTCGAGTCACGGAACTGCTCCGTGAGCTCGGCGACCGCGGCCGCCTTGTCGGGCCTCGCCATAGGGCTGGCCTCCTTCCGCGATGCGATTGCCGATCGACCGTGGCGGTCGACCGTGTGCCGGATGAATACGCCGGTCCGCAGGGCGGAAGGGGTCCACATACGAAAAACGCCCCGGCGCAGGCGCACGGGGCGTACATCCTCGAATCACGCGGAATCCGCGTGCTTCGGGGGCAACGTCTCACGTTCACACCTGCGCAGGTCGTCCGCGATGCGGAACCTTCGTTTGCCGACCCTGCCTTACGGCACGACGACAACGACCGACGGTCTTTGGCTTGGTGCCAAGGTACGCGACGGCACTCGTTCGGAGCAAATCGGTTACCGGGGGACCGGCAGCGACGGCATCCCGGGCATCGACGGCATGCCGGGCATGCTCGGCAGGCCCTTGGTGAGGTCGCTCATGTCGAAGACCTGGTCGGCCGGCGGCGGCGCGATGTCGAACTTCGCGCCCCAGTTCGTGTAGTCACCCGCGAAGACCATCGGCCCCTGGTTGCTCTGGGTGTGGTTCTCCACGTGGGTGACCAGCTTGTCCGGGCCGATCCACACGTCGATCTTCTCGGTCGTCACGCCCAGCGCCGCCTGCTGCTGCCGCAGGGTCTCGATATCCGCCTCGGTGAGGTTGGCGTCGATGTCCGCGATCAGCTTGCCGAATTCGATGGTGCCGGCGAAGTGCCGGGTGCGGACACCTGCGCGGTCCTCGGTGCCGACCTCCTTGAGGTCACCCGCCTGGAGCAGCAGCGCCACGCTCTTGGCCGGATTCCCGGTCGCGATCACGTCGGCCATGAGCTTGCCCATCGCGTCGCGCCCGGCCATTCCCGCGGTGCCCGACTTCATCCAGGACTTGCCGCCCATCATGGGCGTCTTCATGTTGATGTAGGCGGCGTCCTTGGTCGTCACACACTTCAGCTCGCCCATGGTGACCTCGCTGAGGTTGGTGCCGCCCGCCCACGACATCCGGCCCTCGAATTTTCCGCCGCCGGGCATCCGGGCGCCTGCCGGAAGTTGCGGGTTCGGGGACTGTCCACCCGGGGACTGCCCGCCCGAGGCGAGGCCGGGGATCGAGGTGGTGCCGGAGAACTGCACCGACTGCTTCTGGGCGGTGGCCTTCTCCACGTCGTCCAGGAAGGCGCCCGCGGCGCTCTTGGCCCCTCCAGCGCCCTTCTTCGGCGTGCTCTCGCCGTCGTCGCCGCACGCGGTCAGTCCGCCGAGCGCGAGCAGGGCCGCGGTGACGGCGGCGGTGAGGTGGGTCCGGTGTGCTCGCGTACGCATAACGCTCTCCCCGTGGCATGTCGTCGATCGACGATCGTGGCGACCCTACCGACGGCCGTACCGCGCGTCAGGAGGTTTCTCCCTCCCCTTCGCCCGGGCGTGGTGGGTGTCCGGACGTGCCGAGGCCCGGCACACCGTGCGGTGTGCCGGGCCTCGTTCGCGTGCGGGGCGGATCAGACCGCCTCTTCCTCCACCAGGAGGTTGCGGGTGCGGTTCGGGTCGACCTGGATGCCGGGGCCCATCGTGGTCGAGACGCCGACCTTCTTGATGTAGCGACCCTTGGCGGCCGACGGCTTCGCGCGGAGCACCTCTTCGAGGGCGGCGGCGTAGTTCTCGACGAGCTGGGTGTCGTCGAACGTCGTCTTGCCGATGATGAAGTGCAGGTTCGAGTGCTTGTCGACGCGGAACTCGATCTTGCCGCCCTTGATCTCGTTCACGGCCTTCGCCACGTCGGGCGTGACCGTGCCGGTCTTCGGGTTGGGCATGAGGCCACGCGGGCCGAGCACGCGGCCCAGGCGGCCGACCTTGCCCATCAGGTCCGGGGTGGCGACGACGGCGTCGAAGTCGAGCCGACCCTTGGCGACCTCGTCGATGAGCTCGTCGGAACCGACGATGTCGGCGCCGGCAGCCTTGGCAGCCTCGGCACGGTCACCGGTCGCGAAGACCAGGACCCGGGCGGTCTTGCCGGTGCCGTGCGGGAGGATGACGGTGCTGCGGACCATCTGGTCGGCCTTGCGCGGGTCGACACCCAGGCGCATGGCCACCTCGACGGTGCCGGCGAACTTGGTGGGCGAGGTTTCCTTGGCCAGTCGAACGGCCTCGAGCGGCGAGTAGAGCCGCTCGTGGTCGATCTTGGTGTCGGCCTCGCGGTAGGACTTGCTGCGCTTCACTGAAAGCTCCTGGAATTCCGAAAGGAGTTGTGGTGGGAGCGGGTCGCGCGGACCCTTCCACTCCGCGAGGTCGTGGGCTTGCGCGCACTTCCTCGCGTCGGTTCTGGTACTGCCGGACTGCGGGGCTCGATCAGCCCTCGACCGTGATGCCCATCGAACGCGCGGTGCCGGAGATGATCTTCTCCGCGGCGTCGATGTCGTTGGCGTTCAGGTCGGCCATCTTGGTCTGCGCGATGCCGCGGATCTGCTCGCGGGTGACCTTGGCGACCTTGGTCTTGTGCGGCTCGCCCGAGCCCTTCTCGACACCGGCGGCCTTGAGGATCAGGCGCGCGGCCGGCGGCGTCTTCGTCACGAAGGTGAAGGAACGGTCTTCGTAGACCGAGATCTCCACCGGGACGATGTCGCCACGCTGCGACTCGGTCGCCGCGTTGTACGCCTTGCAGAACTCCATGATGTTGACGCCGTGCTGGCCCAGAGCGGGACCGACCGGCGGGGCCGGCGTGGCTGCGCCGGCCTTGATCTGCAGCTTGATGATCGCTGACAGCTTCTTCTTCTTGGGAGGCATTTTTTTCCGGGTCCTTCGACGAGATGTACGTCCCGATCACCACGCGGAGCGCGGACGTGTTCGGGCCCGCCACGCGGTGCGGCGCCCACTCAACGATAACCACCGTTGTGAGGGCGCCTTGTCCACCACCCGGATGCGACCCCGGCGAAACGGGGTCCCACCTGGGGGAAGTATCAGTTCTTCTGGATCTGGTTGAACGAGAGCTCGACCGGCGTCTCGCGCCCGAAGATCTCCACCAGGCCCTTGACCTTCTGCGAGTCGGCGTTGATCTCGTTGATCGTCGCCTGCAGCGTCGCGAAGGGGCCGTCGATGACGGTGACCGAGTCGCCGACCTCGAAGTCGAGCACCTTGACCTCGGTCGTGCTCTTGGCGCCGCCGCCGGCGCCGGTCGCCTTCTCCTCCTCGGGAGCGAGGATCTTGACGACCTCGTCGAGGGTGAGCGGGAAGGGCTCGTGCGCGTTGCCGACGAAGCCGGTGACCCCGGGGGTGTTCCGGACGGCGCCCCACGACTCGTTCGTCAGGTCCATCCGGACCAGCACGTAGCCGGGGAACTTGTTGCGCTTGACGGTCTTGCGCTGGCCGTTCTTGATCTCGACGACCTCTTCCTGCGGCACCTCGACCTGGAAGATGTAGTCCTCCATGTTGAGCGAGGTGGTGCGGGACTCGAGGTTGGCCTTCACACGGTTCTCGTAACCCGCGTAGGAGTGGATGACGTACCACTCGCCCGGGGCGCGGCGGAGCGCGTCCTTGAAGTCCTCGGCCGGGTCGCTTTCGGGGACGTCCTCGAGTTCGGCGTCGTCGCCGGCCTCGGCGTCGTCGTCCTCGAACTCGTCGTCGTCCGCGCCCTCGGCGTCGTCCTCGGCGGCCTCGGCGTCTTCCACTTCGTCATCGGTGGAGACGGGCGAGGCCTCGGCCACGTCCTCGTGAGTTGCAGCCTCGAGAGCTGCGTCCTCGAGAGCTGCGGCCTCCGCCTGCTCCGACAGGGCCACCGTCTCGTCGGCGGAGTTGTCGGCGGACAGGTTCGGGTCAGACACGTTGGGTGCTTCTTCCTGGCTGGGGGTCGAACGGTCGTTGCAGGCGCGCTACGAAAGGGTGGGGCTCAGCCGAAGATGGCGAGCGCGGCCTTCGCGAAGCCGAGGTCGAGTCCGTAGACGATTCCGATGATCATCAGACAGAACACGATGACCACCGTGGTGTACGTGCTCAGCTCGTTACGGGTCGGCCAAACAACCTTACGCAGCTCGGCGATGATTTGCCGGTAGAAAAGAGCCGCCCGCGCGAACAGGTTCTTCTTTTTCTGCTCCGGCTTGCCCGAAGAACCCTTCGGGCGATTCGCCCGGCGACCGCCGGGGGGCTCGTCGTCGGAGCCGCGGCCATCAGAGCTGCTGTGCTCAGGCGTAGCCGTGGAGCCGTGGGCCTCCGTCAACTCGTCCTCACCTGATCCGGTCCGACCGTGGATCACCGACGGGGTTGTCGGCGCCGACAGTTTGCGCTGACTGCGTACGAGTCACGATCGATCCGGGGATCGACCGCGGTCGCACATCGCAGGGCACGAGGGACTTGAACCCCCAACCCCCGGTTTTGGAGACCGGTGCTCTGCCAATTGAGCTAGTGCCCTTCACGTGGTCATCAACCTAGCGGAGTCGCCGACCCGAGAACACAAGATTTTCGGGCGCGGCAGGATGCAGGTTGGGACCGCCAAGCGTCGAGTGTACGGGGTCGAGTGCGTCAGGTCGAACCCGTGCCGCGTGGGTAGGCGCTTCGGCTCCGCGGCGACGTGCCCGCGCCGGGGTGGAATGGGACCATGGCCGGCATGACGGCTCCCACCCCCAGTTCCCCGTCCGTGCCCGCGTCGAAGCGCCGGATCTCGGCCCGCGTCGGTGCCATCGCCGAGTCCGCGACGCTCGCGGTCGACGCCAAGGCCAAGGCGCTCAAGGCCGCCGGTCGCCCCGTGGTCGGCTTCGGCGCCGGCGAGCCGGACTTCCCCACGCCCGACTACATCGTGGACGCGGCGGCGGCGGCCTGTCGCGAGCCGAGGTTCCACCGCTACACACCGGCCGGCGGGCTGCCCGAGCTGAAGGCCGCGATCGTCGCCAAGACCCTGCGCGACTCGGGCCTGGCGGTGGACCCGGCCCAGGTGCTGGTGACCAACGGTGGCAAGCAGGCGATCTACGAGGCGTTCGCGGCCATCCTGGACCCGGGCGACGAGGTGCTCGTACCGGCGCCGTACTGGACCACCTACCCGGAGTCGATCAAGCTCGCGGGCGGCGTCCCGGTGGACGTGGTCGCCGACGAGGGCACCGACTACCTGGTGTCCGTCGAGCAGCTGGAGGCGGCGCGCACCGAGCGCACCAAGGTGCTGGTGTTCGTCTCGCCGTCGAACCCGACCGGCGCGGTGTACTCGCGGGAGCAGACCGAGGCGATCGGGCGCTGGGCGGTCGAGCACGGGCTGTGGGTGCTGACCGACGAGATCTACGAGCACCTGGTCTACGACGACACCGAATTCGTGTCGATGCCGGTGGTGGTGCCGGAGCTGGCGGACCGCTGCGTGATCGTCAACGGGGTCGCCAAGACGTACGCGATGACCGGCTGGCGGGTCGGCTGGATCATCGGTCCCCGGGACGTGATCAAGGCCGCCGCGAACCTCCAGTCCCATGCCACCTCGAACGTGTGCAACGTCGCCCAGGCCGCCGCGCTCACCGCGCTGACCGGCGATCTGGCCGCGGTGGACACGATGAAGGTGGCCTTCGACCGTCGCCGGCGCACGATCGTGCGGATGCTGAACGAGATCCCGGGGGTGCGGTGCCCCGAGCCCAAGGGCGCGTTCTACGTCTACCCGTCGGTCAAGGGGGTGCTGGGCAAGGAGATCCGGGGGGTGCGTCCGGCGACCTCGGCCGAGTTGGCGAACCTGATCCTGGACGAGGTCGAGGTGGCCGTGGTGCCGGGCGAGGCCTTCGGCACCCAGGGCTACCTGCGGCTGTCCTACGCGCTCGGCGACGAGGATCTGGTCGAGGGGGTCGACCGGATCGCCCGGCTGTTGGGCGAGGCGAAGTAGTCGACCCGGATCCGGGCCGTCGTACGGGTGACCGTGCGGCGGCCCCGGCGCGCCGGCGGGGTCGTTCACGTGCCGGCCCCCGAAGTTTCGGCTCACCTTCAGGGGATCATCCGCGGTACCCCTCACGTGCGCGGGCCCGGTGGTCCATGATCTGTGGATGGATCGTCCCGCACGCGATGTCCGCGCCCTCCCGAAGGCTCATCTCCACCTGCACTTCACGGGATCCATGCGGTCGGAAACCCTGTTGGAACTGGCGGATCTGCACGGTGTGCGACTGCCCGACTCGCTGACCTCGGGTCGACCACCACGATTGCGGGCCACCGACGAGCGGGGCTGGTTCCGGTTCCAGCGGTTGTACGACATCGCCCGCTCGTGTGTGCGCACCCCGGACGACATGCATCGGCTGGTCCGCGAGGCGGCGGAGGACGACCGGGCCGAGGGCTCGGGCTGGCTGGAGATCCAGGTGGATCCGACCTCGTACGCACCTCGCCTGGGCGGGTTGACGCCGGCGGTCGAGATCGTGCTGGACGCGGTGGAGGCCGCTCGGAAGGCGACCGGGATCGGGATCGCGGTGGTGATCGCGGCGAATCGCACCAAGCACCAGCTGGAGGCGCGCACGCTGGCCCGGCTCGCCGCCCAGTACACCGATCGCGGCGTGGTCGGCTTCGGGCTGTCCAACGACGAGCGGCGGGGTCGGGCGCCCGCGTTCGAGCGGGCCTTCGAGATCGCCCGACACGCCGGGCTGTTCGCGAACCCGCACGGCGGCGAGTTGGACGGGCCGCGCAGCATCCGCGAATGCGTGGACGTGTTGGGCGCGCGCCGGCTCGGGCACGGGATCCGGGTGGTGGAGGATCCCGAATTGATGGCGCTGCTCGCGCGGCGGCGGATCGTGTGCGAGGTGTGCCCGGCGTCCAACGTCGCGCTCGGTGTCTACGACAAGGCGGCGGACGTGCCGCTGCGGAAGTTGTTCGAGGCGGGGGTGCCGATCGCGCTCGGCGCCGACGACCCGTTGTTGTTCGGCTCCCGGCTGGCCGCGCAGTACGAGCTGGCCAGGGACGAACACGGTTTCGACGATACGGAGCTGGCCGAGCTTGCCCGGCAGTCGATCCTGGGCTCGGTGGCGCCTGCGCCTGTGCAGCGGGCACTGCTGGACGGGGTGGACGGGTGGTTGACGTCACCCGGCGCTTCGGTTGAGGCGGGTTTGGTTCCGGCCCGCCCGCCCGTTGCCTGAGGTGACCGGGCCGCGGGTTTCGGGCACTGGTGGGCGGATCGGGCCCCCGGGCCCGGGCCGGGCGCTTCGGGTCAGAGTTTGGCGTTGATCAGGACCGGTTCGTTGATCAGGGTTACGCCGAACGTGTCGTGGACGCCGTCGCGGACCTCGCGGGCCAGGGTGAGCAGGTCCTCGGTGCTGGCCTGGCCGCGATTGGTCAGGGCCAGCGTGTGCTTGGTGGAGATGCGCGCCCGGCCCTGCCCGTAGCCCTTGGCGAAGCCGGCCCGTTCGATCAGCCACGCCGCGGAGGTCTTCACGTGGTCGGCGCCGGACGGGTAGCTCGGCGGGGTGACGTCGGGACCCAGATGCCGCGCGGTCCGCGCGCTCAGCTCGGCGAAGGCGTCGTGGGTGAGGATCGGGTTGGTGAAGAAGGAGCCCGCGCTCCAGGTGTCGTGGTCGCCCGGATCCAGCACCATGCCCTTGCCGCGCCGCAGGCCGAGCACCGCGGTGCGGGCGGCCGCGACCGGGACCCGTTCGCCCGGCTCGACGCCGAGCGTGCGTGCCAGTTCGGCGTACCGGATCGGTGCCGAGCGGCCCGCGTCGTCGCGCAGGCGAAAGCACACGCGCAGCACCACGAAGCGGTCGTCGCCCTTGAAGACGCTGTGTCGGTAGGTGAAGCGGCACTCGGCGGCGGTCAGCGTGCGCACGCCGCGCTCGGTCCGGTCGTAGACCTCGACCGAGGTGATCGTCTCGGCGACCTCCTGGCCGTAGGCCCCGACGTTCTGCACCGGGGTCGCGCCGGCGCTGCCCGGGATGCCGGCGAGGCATTCGATGCCGGACAGGCCCGCGGCGACGGCGGCGGTGACCACGTCGTCCCACGGCACGCCGGCGTCGACGCTCACGTCGGTGCCGTCCACGCGCAGCCCGGTGGTGGCGATCCGCAGCACGTCGCCCGGGAAGCCGTCGTCGCCGACGACCAGGTTGCTGCCGCCGCCGAGCACGAGCAACGGGGTGCCCTGCTCGTCGGCGGCGCGAACGGTCGCGAGCACCGCGTCGGTGGTCGTGGCCGTGTGGAGCCGACGAGCCGGGCCGCCGAGGCGGAGGGTGGTCAGGGAGGCGAGAGGCGCGTCGGTTTCAGGCTGCACCGTTGGATTCTCGCATCACCCGACGGGTGCGGGACTCAGGCCAACTGGACGACGGCCCTGGGCACGCCCAGGACCTTGGCGCCGCCGGAGGTGACCAGCAGGTCCACCCGGGCCCGGCGGTCGTCCAGAAGCACCGCGACCTTGCCGGTGACCTCGATGGTCGCCCCCTCGACGGTGTCCGGAACCGCGACCGGCTTGGTGAAGCGCACGCCGAACTCGATCAGGGCTCCCGGGTCGCCGAGCCAGTCGGTGACCACCCGCGCGGCCTCGGCCATGGTGAACATGCCGTGCGCGATCACGTCCGGCAGGCCGACCTCGGCGGCGAACCGACCGTTCCAGTGGATCGGGTTGAAGTCGCCCGAGGCGCCCGCGTAGCGGACCAGGGTCTCCCGGGTGACCGGGAAGCTGCGGGCGGGCAGTTCGGTACCGACCGCGACGTCGTCGAAGGAGATCTTGGCGGTCATGATCATGCCTCCGAGTCGTCGGCCGCGGCGCGGGCCACCAGGGACGAGAGCGCGGTGACGATGTGCTCGCCCTCCACGGTGGTCACCTCGGCGCGCGTGGTGAGGATGTCGTTGCCCGCGAGGGACTTGATGTTGTCCACGGTGGTCACCACGGTCAGCCGGTCGCCCGCGCGGACCGGGCGCGTGTAGGTGAACTTCTGGTCGCCGTGTACGACGCGCGAGTAGTCCAGACCGAGCTCGGGGTCGTGGACGACCTGGTCCGCGGCGCGCATGGTGACCACGATCGCGAACGTCGGCGGCGCGATCACGTCCGGGTGCCCGAGCGCCTTGGCCGCCTCGGGGTCGTTGTACGCGGGATCGGGGTCACCGATCGCGGCGGCGAACTCGCGGATCTTCTCCCGACCCACCTCGTACGGCTCGGTGGGCGGATACGTCCGCCCGATGAACTTCGCGTCCAGCGGCATGAAGCGGTTCTCCCTGGTGGATGGCGGGCCGGTGCGGGCAACGCTGCGGAGAATACGACAACGAGGCCACCCCCCTGGTGGGGAGTGGCCTCGTCGGTGTCGTGGTGCGAATCGCCTAGCGGGTTTCGCGGTGCGCGGTGTGCGCGTTGCAGCGGGGGCAGTGCTTCTTCATCTCAAGACGGTCCGGGTCGTTGCGCCGGTTCTTCTTGGTGATGTAGTTCCGCTCCTTGCACTCCACGCAGGCCAGCGTGATCTTCGGGCGGACGTCGGTGGCAGCCACTGGAGTGCCTTCCTTGCGGTCAGGGGTGAATACAGCAGAAGCAGCCGATGCGGAGTCTCCCCCGAATCGGCTCGCTTGGTAGCGGCGACCGGACTTGAACCGGTGACACAGCGATTATGAGCCGCTTGCTCTACCGTCTGAGCTACGCCGCCTCGACGAGGCCCCCGCCTGCTGCCAGGCGGGGATCCCATCGTCTGAGCCCCAATACGGAATCGAACCGTAGACCTTCTCCTTACCATGGAGACGCTCTACCGACTGAGCTATTGGGGCGAGCAGGAAAACCATACACGCTGCCTGTCACCGATCGGAAATCGATTGGCGCAACGCCCTCGGCTCGACTACTCGGCGGACCAGACAGCCCTGGTCAGAGCCCCTTCCACGGTTTGCGCGTAGACGGCCGCGGCCAGCCACGCAGCGGACAAAAGGTCGTTGTCGCCCGCGCGAAGACGCCCGAAAACATCCCGTTCGCGGCCCGCCGCGACGTGCGTGAGGCGCTCGACCAGGCCGGCTCCCGTGGCCAGGCCGACCCGGCGCAGCCGGGCGGTGTCGGCGGCGGTGGAACCGGCCAGCGCGAGCACCGGCCGACCGCCGCTGATCGCTCGCTCTACGTGACGGTGCATCAGGTACAGCGGGCCGGCCGGGAGTTCCTCGGCCGCGACGGTCGCGACGGGGATCGCGGCGGCGTCCGGGAGGTCGGCGCGGTGCAGGCGGTCCAGGCCCAGGTCGACGCGGCCCAGTCGGTCCTCGGCCAGCCGCAGTGTGGGGCCCTCGCCCGGCGGGATGCCGACCGCGAGCACCCGGATCGCCCGATCGGCGCCGGGTTCGAGGCGGCCGATCAGCCGCAATCGCAGGCCCGGGCAGGTCGCGAGCAGACGCAGGTTGTCGCGGTAGGCGAAGGCCGGATCGGCGTGCGCGACGAGCAGGTGCACGTCCAGTCCGGCGCAGACGGCGCGGACCCGGTCCCGGGCGCCGGGGGTCGGGCCGAGCACGGTGACGTCGAGGAAGAGCAGGTCGACGCCCGCGGGGCGGTCGTCCGTGGGCAGGTCGCGGTGGCCGACGACGCGGTCGACCTGGGTGGCCGGCGGGACGTCCCACAGGGCGCGGAGCGGCTCCTCGGTCCAGGCCGCCCCGCTCGCCCGGGCGGCGCGCACCCCCTGGCCGGCGCCGAGCCGGCCGCCCGCGGACGCGGTGGCGCCGGAGACGACCAGGCCGGCGCGGGTGAGCGCGGCCGGGTCGATGGAGGTGTCGCCGACCCGGATCGCGCGGGTCGCGGCGCCGACCGCCCGGTCGGCGCCACCGGGGGCGACGTCGCCGATGGTGCGCAGGGTGCCGGTCGGGTCGACGGTGGTGGTCACCGCGCCCGCGAAGCCCCGGGCGGTCAGCACGGGTTCGGTGAACAGCCCGTACAGCCGCAACGAGCCGGCCGGTGCGTAGGCCCGGCGGGAGGTGCCGCGCAGCCCGTCGAGGACCTGCGCCGACTCCCCCGTCGAGGTACGCAGGGCGTGTGCCACGTCGAGCAGTTCGCGCAGCGCGGCGACCAGTTCGGCGAGTCGGTACGCGGGGTCGCCGGACCGGGCGGCGCGCAGGCCGGTGGCCACCGCGACGGCGGCGGCGGACGCGCGGTGCAGCCCGGCCAGGCGCGCGGTGTGTGCGGCGCGCAGCAGGCCGGCCTGGAGGACGGCGCCGGCGGTGTCGACGCCGGCGTCCACGATGGCGGCGCCGGCGGTCCACAACGCGTCGGCGGCGGCGCGTTCGGCGGCGGTGGGTTCGGTGGCTCCGGCTTGTCCCGCGGTTGTGCCGGGGTCGGGGGTCTCGGTGGAAGTGTCCGGGGTGTCGGGGGCGTTCGAGGTATCCGGTGCGGGTTCGGGTGCGCCGTCGGCGACCGGGGCCGAGGCGGCGGCTGCGGCGCGGTGTACGCAGGCCGGTGCGAGCAGGCACGAGCAGCGCAGGTCTTCGACGCGGGTGACCGATCCGGTCGGGATGGACAGGGTCAGTTCGGCGTCCTCGCCGACGGTGATCCGTACGGTGTCGCCGTCGCGTGCGATCGGGCACGCGGCGAGTTTGGCGATCGCCGCGTCCAGGCGTTTGCGCAGGCGCGGGGTGAGCGCCTCGATGATGTCGGCGGTGACGTCCGGCGCGACGGGTGGCAGGCCCTGCGTGCTCATCGGACCTTCTCTCCGACCCAGCGGGCCAGTTCGGTGGGGCTCAGGGCGGCGACCGGCATGCCGGCGGCGACGAGGCTGCCGGCGACGGCGGCGGAGTAGCGCGGGCGGCCCGCGTCGTCCAGGCTCGCGCAGCCCAGGACGTGGCAGCCGGAGGAGGCCAGCGTGCGTACCTCGGAGAGCAGGCCGCCCAGGGGGTAGCCCTCCTCGAAGTCGCTGATCACGGTGATCAGCGTGCGCGAGGGCACGGTGACCAGTTCGCGGGCGGCACGCAGCCCGGCGGCGATGTGCGTGCCGCCGCCGACCTTGACCTCCAGAAGCAGGCCGAGCGGGTCGTGCACGTGCTCGGTGAGGTCGATCACCTCGGTGGAGAAGGCCAGGAAGTGGGTGCTCAGCGAAGGGACTCCGGCCAGGATCGATGCGGTGAGCGCGGACCAGATGGTCGACGCCTCCATCGAGCCGGACACGTCCACGACCAGGATCAGTCGCCAATCGTTGCTGCGGCTGGACCGGGTACGGAAGATCGGCCGCTCCGGGACCACGACCACGGTGCCCTCCGCGGTCCGGCGGGCGGTGGTGAGGTTGGCGCGCAGGGTGCGCGGCAGGTCGAGCGCGCCGCCGGGGCGGCGGGTGGGGCGTGGGGTGGTGATGCCGGTGAGCGCGGGCCGCAGCCGGGTGGCGAGTTCGCGGCTGAGTTCGGCGACGATCCGGGCGATCAGCGGGCGCAGCAGCGCGAGTTTGGCCTCGGGGAGGCCGCCGGCGTGGGCCAGTACGGTCTTGAGCAGGTCCACCGAGGGACGGGCCGCGGCGGGGTCGAGGTGGGTGAGGACGTCGGTACGGCCGGCTGCCGCGGCGGCGGCCAGGACCTCCTCGCGGATGTCGGAGCCGAAGAGGGCGATCAGGTCCTCGGACCATTCCCGGACGCCGGGGTAAGGGGCCTCCCGGCCGCCGCCGTTGCCGTCGCCGAGGTCGCCGCGGGAGCCTTCGCCGCGGCCGGTGCCGTAGAGCTCGTCGAGCGCGGTGGCCATTTTGCGGGCGTTGCCCTGGAGGTGGTCGGAGCGGCGGCCGAGGATCAGCTTCCAGCGGTGGGTGGTTGGGAGGTCGTGAGTGGGGAGTGCGGCCGCGGTCGCGGTCGCGGTTTGCTCGGGTGGGATTTGTGCCCGCCCGACCACCCGTTCCGTGGGGTTCGGAGGCTGCGGGATTTCCGCGTCGGGCGAGGCGATGGGGCCGCACGGCCTGCCGAGGGGGGTGATGTCCGTGGCGGAGGTGGCTTCCGCGACGGGCTCGGTTCCCTGGGCGGGTTCGGCTTCCGGGTCGGGCGCGGTTTTGGTGCCGGCGGCGGTCGGGTCGGGCGGGGGCAGGAGGCCGCGGTGGGTGAGGGCTTCTCGGGCGGTCAGGTCGGCGGTGGTCCAGCGGGCCAGGTCGATCGGGTCGGCGTCGGTGTCCACCCGGTCGCCCAGGTGGTCGGCCACCGCGTCGAGGACGCGGTCGCGGGCAGCGGGGCTGAGGGTGTCGAAGCCGCCGCGCAGGGCCGGCAGCCGGTCCAGGAACGGGCGGTCGGCGAGGGTGTCGACGCGGTTCAGCAGCGCCGCCAGGACCGGGCCGCCGGTCTGCAGGAGCGGGCCGGCCGCGGTGAGCAGTCCGGTGAGCCGGCGGGTCAGGTCGGCCCGGGCGGGCGGGGTGGTCGCGGTGTCGATCCACGAGCCGATCCGGTCGCCGAGGCCGGCCGCGTCCTCGTGGCCGAGCAGGACCCGGACCGCACCGGCTGCGGCGGACATCAGCGGCGAGCCGTCGGCGGCCAGCCGGGCCAATCCCGTGTTCAGCCGGATCCCGCCGAACATGTCGGCGCGCTCCGCCAGATCGGCCAGGGCGCGGGCGTCGGCCGGGTCGTCGGATCCGGTCAGGCCGTCGAGGTGGCGAACGGCCGCGGTGAGCAGGGTCTGGGTGACGTCCTCGCCGGCGCCGGGAGACGTGGCCGACTTCGGGTCGAGGGCCGCCGTGGGGGCGGCCGGGTCGGTGGCGGCCGGGTCGGTGGCGGAACGTGCGTCCGACTTCGGGTCGAGGGCCGGTGTGGTGCCGGCCGAGGCGGGGGCGGCCGCCTGCGGGGTGGTCGGGCCGGGTGTGGTCCCGGGGGCGATGCCCAGGTGGCCCGCGTGGATGCGGTCGGTCAGGGTCAGTGCGGTGAGCAGGTTCGGGAGGGTGGCGATGGTCGGCAAGGTGGTGCCGGTCTCGGCCATCCTGGTGGCGGTGAGTTCGGTCAGGCCGCACGCCGCGGCGCGTTCCAGGCCGGTGAGGATCTGTTCCGCGGTGGGGCCGCCCTCGTCGAGTTCGGCTCGGTGCTGCGCGCGCAGGGTGCCCTCGGCGGCCTGTTCCGGGGTCACCCCCCGGGTACCGGCCGCGTCCGACAGGGCCGCCACGGACGGGGTCCAGCGCACCCGCCAGCGAGTGGTGACCGCGTCCGCGCCGCCCGCGCCGACCACCGCGACTGGTTCGGCGTACGGGATCCGACAGGTGGTCAGTTGTTGCAGGAGCAGTTCGCGGCGCCGGTCCAGGTCGCTGCGCAGCGGGTCCAGGCGCAGATCGCGCTCGGCCGGGTCGGCGGGGCCGGGCAGGCCGAGTTCGGCGATCCGGCGCTCCACCTCGGGGCCCAGGCCGCTGCGTGGTGCGGCCGGTGCGGGGCGGCCCGCTCGCTTGCCGACCAGGACACGTTCGAGCGCGCGGGCCACCGATCGGCCCCGGCCCAGCGGCTCGCCGTGGGTGAGCACGGTCTGTACCGCTTCGAGCAGTTCGCCGCGGCCCGCGGCGGGCAGTCCGCGCAGGTTGGCCAGGTCGCCCGCGAGCCGGACGATCTCGCGGGCGTCGGCCGGTCCGCTGGGATGGCCCTGGCCGCGCAGGTCGGTGCAGATCCGCACGGCCGCGGCGATCAGCGCCTCGTGCAGCGCGGCCGGGTCGCCGCCGGATTCCAGGACGCACTGCTGCCACTCGGGGTCGCGGATGCCGGCCGGATAGCCGGAGCGCGCGTCCAGGAGCGGGTAGGTGTACGGGATCAGCGACATCGTGACGTCGGCGATCTCGGCGGCCGGTGCGGTGGTGTCCTGGTCGAGCAGGGCCGGCGCGTGGAATGCGCCGAGCACGACCGCGGCGCGCGCACCGTCGGCGGTCGCCTCGTGCAGCGTGGCGCGCATCCACGCCTCGCGGCGCAGGTCGACCGGGTCCACGGTGCCCGCGTCGCGGCGCAGGGCCCAGCCGACGGTGAGCGCGGCCCGGCGGATCGCCTCGGCGGCGGAGCCGGGTGCGGTGGCCTCGACCAGCCGGTCCCACAGGTCGTCGCCGGGCCGGCCGGTGAGCCGGTCGCGCAACGCGGCGTGCAGCCCGCCCACGCCGGCCACCGCGTCCTTCCCGTCGCCGTCGGTGTCCCCCTCGGCCGCGCGGTCGCTGCGATCCCATCCGGGGTGGCCCAGCGGCAGGTCGCACGGGATCGCCGGGACGCCGTTTCGCGCGGCCCAGCGCAGTGCGGCCAACTCCGGCGAGAAGTCGGCGAACGGGTAGAAGCCGAGCCCGCCCGGACCGGTGCCGGCCAGGGCGATCGGCGCGCGGGTGTCCTCGTGTGCGAGCCATTGCAGCCAGGGCGCGGCCTCGTGCGGCAGTTCGACGAGGAGCACGTCGGGGCGGGCCGCGTCCAGCAGGGTCGGAACCGCGGCGGCGAGCGATGGGGCGTGGTGGCGCACGCCGATCAGGTACGGCTGCCGGGACGCGGCCAGGCGCGCGGCGGCCGGACGGGCCTCGTCGATGGGCCCGTCCGTACGTATGGTCGACACCTCGTCAGCCCTCCAGGACTCCGCGCAGGTCCCACAGGGTGCGCCAGGTGGCCGAGCCGTGTTCCGCCCGGCGGCGTACCGCCGCGTCCCAGTAGGACAGGAGCCGGGCGGCGTCGGCCGGGTCGTCCTTCTTCGCGACGCCGAGCAGGTGTCCCGGCAGCAGGCTCAGCACGTCCCGGTCGCCCGGGAAGTAGGCCGCGGCCAGCGCGAGCGAGGAGGCCACCGAGACCGCCTCGGCGGTGCTCAGCACGGTGGAGGGGCGCTCGATCTCCCAGCCCTCGGCCGAGCGGCCGGTGCGCAGGTCGCGGAACGCGGTGACCAGCACCTCCAGGACCGTGTCGTCGACGGCATAGGCGGTCCCGGTGCGTTCCACCGCGGCCCTGGCCTGACGGCGGACCAGCGCGATCTCCGCGTCGTGGTCGCCGATCGGGCCGACGGTCTCGAAGTTGAACCGGCGCTTGAGTGCGGCGGACATCTCCGAGACGCCCCGGTCGCGCAGGTTCGCGGTGGCGATCAGGGTGAAGCCGGGCACGGCGTGCACCTGTGCGTCGGTGCCGCCCGCCAGTTCCGGAACGGCGATCCGGCGCTCGGACAGCAGCGAGACCAGCGCGTCCTGCACCTCGGGCAGGCAGCGGGTGACCTCTTCGATCCGGGCCACCGCGCCGGTGGTCATCGCGGTGAGCACCGGCGAGGGCACCAAGGCGCCCCGGCTGGGGCCCTGGGCGAGCAGCAGTGCGTAGTTCCAGCCGTACTTGAGCTGGTCCTCGGTGGTGCCGGCGGTGCCCTGCACGGTGAGCCCGCTGGTGCCGCACACGGCGGCGGCCAGCAGTTCGGACAACATCGACTTGGCGGTGCCGGGTTCGCCGACCAGGAGCAGGCCGCGTTCGCCGGCGAGGGTGACCACGCAGCGTTCGACCAGGGCACGTTCGCCGACGAACTTGGCGCCGATGGTCAGCGTGCGCGGCAGGCCGTCGACCGGTTCGGGCAGCTTGAGTTCGTCACCGCTGCCCATCACGAAGGTGACCACCGCGCGCGGGGTCAGCCGCCAGGCCGGCGGCCGCGGGCCGCGGTCGTAGGCGGCCAGGAAGGCGAGTTCCCGCGCGTACAGGTCCTCGGGGGGTTGTACCTGGCGCGCGCTCGCGGCGGGTTCGGTTGCGGTTGCCATCAGCGGCGGCCCTTCCGGGGGGTGCGGGTGACGAGTTGTTCGAAGCCTGGCGCATCGCCGTCCAGGACGCGTTGCCAGGCTCGGCGGAAGAGTTCGGGTACCGGGCAGTCGGGCACGATCGCGGAGTGCTCGGGCTGCGCGTACAGCCCTTCCTTCCAGGTCTCCAGGGGCAGCGCCGGGTTCTTCAGCGCGCTCCAGCCGCCGGGCAGGAACAGCGTGCGACCGGCGCGCGAGCGCTTGGCCTCGACGACCAAGTCGGTGCCCGCGAGTTCGGTGCGGGCCTTCTTCAGCCGTGCGGGCTTCCAGCCGGTCCAGCGGGCGACCTGACGGTCCGTGGGGTCCGGCAGGGCGAGCAACTGGAGGTAGAGAACCGCCGCGTCCTCGCCGATGCCGTGCGCCTTGGCCACCTCGGCGACCAGGTCGGGCACCGCGTACGCCGGGTCCTGCTGGATGCCGGGCGGGCCGTCGGCGCGCAGGAGTTCCTCGAAGGCCGGGTCCAGGATCCGGCGGAAGGACTTCAGGTGGGTCGAGTTCGCGGCGCCGCGGAGCGCGATCAGCCGGTCGAACCACGGGTCGTCGGCGCCGGTGAAGCCGGCGGGCCGGACCTCGGCGAACTCGCTCTCGCCGTACCAGGGCCGGAGCCAGAAGCGGTCCTCGATCCGCAGCACGCCGTCCGGGTCCGCGCCGCCGGTGGCGGGCAGTCCGACCGCCTCGCGCAGTCGGGTGGCGGTGGAGCCGCTCTCCGAGTACTCGATGTCCAGGTCGAACACCAGGCCCGGATCGGCCAGCCGGGTGCGCAGCAGGCCGAGCACGTGCGGCAGATGTGCGCGCAGCGGGTCGCCGTAGGGCAGTCGGTAGGCGAGCCACGCGAGCGCGGACACGGTGACGTGCAGGACGTTGCCGCTGGGCACCGCCTCGGCGTCGGAGGCGCGCAGCCGGCCGTCCTTCTTGTCCATCGTGTGGGTGGAGGTGCCGGTGATCCACTTGCGCGATTCCGGCGTGAGCACGTTCTCGAACGCGGCGGAGGAGATGCCCCGGGCGTCCGCCGCGACCTCCTCGGGCAACCGCAGCACCCGGCCGAACGCGGCGTCCCACGCCCGGCAGCCGGCCGCGAGGTCGTGACCCGTCGTCCACAGGCCGGGGACATCCTCGGCTCGCTCGGGAATCAGCGCGCCCAGGACGCCGGCCCGCGCGGTGCCGTCGAGCCGGTCCAACTGCTCGCGGGCGTTGCTCGCCTCCGCGGCCTTGAGCCCGAGTACGGCCCGCTGGTCCTTGTCCAAATCGCCCGCGATCAGGCCGGCCAGCAGCACGCTCGCCTCGGCGCGGCCCAGGCCGGTGCCCTCGACCAGGGTCGGCACCGCCTCCGGCCGCCACGGGACGGGTCCGTTCGCGCGGACCCCGTGCACCACGGCGGCGACCCGCTCGGGGGACATCGGTTCGACGTAGCGGTGTTCCTCGTGCGTGGTGAAGCCGTCGATCGCCTCGAACCGTCCCGAGGGGTCGTGGTCGAGCGCGATCCAGTGGTCCCTGTCGCCGTAGTGGTACTTGCTGTCCAGGATGAACACCGTACGGTCGCCGCGCCGCATGGTCCGGCCCTGGCGCTTGCGGTCCTTGCCCTTCTTGGCGCTCGGCTCGCACAGGACGACCTTGCGCAGTGTCCCGGCGGGCCTGCCCAGCGGCCCGGCGGCGAGCGCCTCCAGCGCCACCAGCAGTGACGCGCGGTGCTCCTCGGAGGTGAACGGGGACAGTGCGCGGGCGAGCATCGCGGCCCGGTGGTCGAGCAGTTCGTGCCAGGAGAGGTGTGATGCGGCGAGCCGATCGGGCTCGGTGGTCCACTCGGCCGGGCCGTCGGTACGGGCCAGGGCCGCGGCCACCGCGGTGATGTGGTTCACCGTGTTCCACGTGGCCGTGCCCGTACCGTAGTAGCTGTATCGGCTGGTGCCCGCGATCCCGGCGAGCGCCCCGTTCAGTTCGGCGTCCTGGCCGTGGGCGGGGCCGGTGGGCACCACGCGGGCCTTCTGCTCCTTGACGGTGACCGTGCCGAAGTCGCGCAGGCGCCGCACCATTCGGGCGGTGTCCCGGGCCAGCCCGGCAACGCAGCGCACCAGGCCGGCGTGGCCCAGTTCGGGCAGCAGCCGGCGCACCGGGTCGATCCGCAGCGTGTCCGGGCGGACCGCCTTGTCGGAGGACTTCTTGGCGATCGTGTACTCGGCCATCGCGCGCTCGTGGTCCGCGTGCACCTCGGTGACCAGTTCGGCGGCCCGCTCGTGGGTGATCGCGCGCAGCGCCAACGAGCCGGCCTCGTCGCGCGGTCGCAGTGCGTGCCAGAACGCGAGCGGCGGGACGATCCGGCTGCCCAGGGCCAGATCGACGCCGCCCTTGTCGCCCACGCAGTGGCCCAGCAGCACGTCGCCGGCCCACAGCGACACGTTGCCGTTCTCCAACACGGCGGTGGGAGCCGCGCCGCCGGGCAAACGCAGTGCGCCGATCGGCACCTCCAGCGGCATCCGGTCCCAGTGTCGCCGGGTGCGCACGGGAGCACTCACGGTGTGCCCGGCCACCGAACCCGCGGTGATCGTGTCGCCGTCGATCCGGACCCAGCGGCCCAGCAGCTTGCCGTCGGTGCCGAACGGGCTCTGCTCCAGGCCGGGCAGCAGCGGCAGCAGCTCGCACCGGTCGGGTACGAGCGCGCCGCCGTCGGCGACTGCGGCGGCGAACGGAGCGGGCAGCGAGGCCCGGCCGTGAATCCCGGTGGCCGGGTCGTACTCGGTCCACTTGCGGTCGCTGCGGTCGGAGTCGAGCGACCAGTGCGTGGTGCCGTCGGTGAGCACGCCCCGGCGCGGCGGCAGCTTGGTGTCGCCGGCGTACAGCGGACGACCGCCGGTGGTGCGGCCGCCGTCGGGCAGCGCGAGGGAGAACGTCGAATTGACATCCGAGTTGCTGTTGGGGCTTTCGCCGGTCACCGGGAAGATCTCGTTCGGGCGCCCGGACCAGTACCCCTCCCAGTCGTATTCCTTGTTGTACCAGGCGACCAGGAGTTGTCCGTCCACGTAACGGAAGGCGGGGCGCTGCCACGAGACGCGTTCCTTGGGCAGGCGCAGCTCGTGTTCGAGCAGGATGCCTTCGGGACCGACCACGACGGCGCGCTTGTCGGTGGAGAGCACCAGCGCGGGCCATGCCTCGTCGAGCCGGATCTCGCCCTTGCGGCCGAAGCGTTCGACCGCCTCGTCCAGCGCGGACCAGCCCAGTTCGTCGTAGACGCCGGCGCGCAGCGTGTCGGCCAGCAGCGCGACCGCGTCGAACGCGCGGACCCGGGTCACCACGTCCGGGGTGACCTCCAGGACCACCTCGCGGAACTCGTTGAGCACCTTGAACTCGCGCTCGGCGTCGGGCAGCCCGGCCGCGGCGGTGACCTTGGTACCCTGCTCGGTCAGCCAGTTCGCGAGTACTCCGCGCAGCACGGGATGCGCGGCGGTGGCTGCGTGGCGGGTGCTCTTGAGGTTGCCGATCGCCCGGTACAGCAGCGGGAGATGGCGCTCGTCGGCGGCGATCGCGGCCAGCTCGCGACGGCCCGCGGCCTGGTCGCTCCACCACTCGTTGAGATCGAACGAGCCCTTGGGGTCCGGGTCGGTCAGCGGTATGCCCTCGGTCAGCGCCACATCGAGCAGGTCGACGTCCACGCCGGCGTGCCACCCGTTGCCGCTGAACAGGCTGACCGGTACGGCCTCGGCCCGCAGCGCGGCGGCCATCCGCACGACCTGGTTCGCGGTGCGCTCGCTGCGCGGGCTGTACCGCCAGCCGCGTCGGCAGTGCGCGGCCCAGCGGGTGAGCCACTGCGCGCGGGCGCCGGCCGGGAGGTCGCCGTCGACCAGCAGGTCCAGCGCGCCGGCCTCGGCGAGCAGGTCGAGCCAGAAGTCGTCGAGTTCGGCGTCCGGGGTCGAGCCGCCGGGGGTGGGCAGGATCTCCAGCAGGCGGGCTCGGGTGTCGGGCTCGGCGGCGGCCAGGGTCGCCAGCGGCTTGCGGTTGACCTTCCAAAAGGACAGCGGCGCGCGGCCGATCGCCGGCGTGGCCAGCAGTTCGCGCAGCAGCGCGAACTCCTCGGCGGTGTCGTCGCCGCCGGCCGCCCGGATCAGCGCGCGGGCGTCCTCGGCCAGTCCGGCGTACGGCGGCATGCCCGCGGTGCAGCGCTCGACCGCGAGTTGGCGGAACTGCACCCACGCCTGCGCGGGACCCAGTCGGGCGGCCAGCGCCTTGGCGTGCTCCTTGAGCGCCTTGGCGGTCAACGCGCCGGCGAAGGCGAACTCCAGGAAGACCGCGCGCAGCCGCTCCTCCTCGATCGGCAGGTTGTGCACCCGCTCGGCCTCGCGGGCCTTGCCGAAGAAGGCGGACGCGTAGGTCTTGTTGTCGTGCTTGAGGAAGATCCGCGCGGCCTGCTCGTGGAAGGTGGGCAGGAAGTGCGGTACGGCCCGGCCCAGGCGCACGGCCAGTTCGCCGAAGCCGTCCTTGGCCGCGCCCGGCTTGGTCTTGGCCTGGCGGTCCAGCCGCTCGATGTCGCGGACCAGGGCCAGCGCGTGGTGTCCGTTGGCCGGGTCGTTGACCAGGGCCCAGGCCGGGAAGCCGAGTGCCTCGCGGCGGACCTGGCCGACCTCGGGGGCCTCCGGTTCGCGGGCCAGGCCCAGGAAGCCGAGCGCCAGGTCCTCGGCCTCGCCCAGGGTCGCCGGGACCAGCCGCACGATCGGGCGGTCCTCGAACACGGGGTGCAGGTAGGTGCGCACGGTGAGCGTGTCGATGTCGTCGCCGGTCAGGGTGCCGACGGGGAGGATGCCGCCCGCGTCCAGCAGGCCGCGCGAGGTGTCGGGGGTGGTGCTCATGCCGGTGCTGTTCATGCCGCGGCCTCCGTGGTCTCGATCGTGCGGCCCGCGTACAGCGCGGCGCCCATGCGCATGCCTTCCGACCAGGCCACCGGCGGGACCCGGTCCAGGGTCAGCGCGCTGCCGCCCTCGGTCCAGGTGACCGTGCCGGTCTCGGTCGACTCGTAGCCGTCGTAGTCGCCCAGCCACATCCGGGCCTCGACCGCGCGGCCTCCGTCCAGCACCGCGCACACGGCCTGGCCGCCGCGCACCTGGTAACCCAGCTGGGTGGCCCGGCCGATCAGGAAGCGCAGCTGGTCGTAGCGCCCGCCGGCGAACTCCTCGACGCCGCTGCGGGTGCCGTCCAGGTCCGCGGGTCGGCGCCACACCTCGCGGTAGAGCTGCTGCACGCGCTGCTCGACCCCCAGTTCGACGGCGAACTCGCGCAGGTCCTCCAGGTCCGCCAGCAGCACCGGGTGCGGGATCCGGATGGTCTGTGCGTCGAGGTAGACGGTGTCGCCGTCGGGGTCGACGATGCCGACGCCGCGCTCGGAGTCCGCGCCGCGCAGGAATCCGGCCACGTCGGCACCGTCCGCAGTGACCACCAGGTCGCGCAGGACCCGCTGCCAGGAGGGATCCGGCCACACTCGGGAGAGCAGCGCGACCGGGACCGGGAGCGAGCCGATCATCCAGCGCTCGACCGCGTCCAGGCACGAGCGGTCGTGCCGTTCCAGCCACTCGACGAGCTGTCGCAGGCCCACCACTGCCGGGTCCTCGCCGAGCTTTCCGGGCACCGACTTGAGTTGCCGCCCCTTGGCATTGCGGCACACCACCTTGCCGTCCTGCAGGGCGACCTCATAGTCGCCCGCCGGAATCCATCCCACGATCGTTCCCTCCACTGCTGTCCGCGAATGTCGGTGACACCCCGTCAAATGCCAAGCGGCACAAGGCGCTCGGCGCCGGTGACCAGGTTGGCGGGAACGTTAGCCGCCGAATCCGACAGCGCCGTCACCCGGCAGGATGAAACCCCGAGGGAAACGGCGGGCGATGGCCGAAAATCGCGCCCGACAGGCGAACTCTCGGCGGCAGTTGCACCAACGTTCGGCCACCGCGCCGGTGGCGGGACGGCGGCGGAGGCGCCGGGCGCGACCGCGCCCGCGGACCGCACCCGGGCCGCCCGCGAGGTTTCCCCCGGCGGCTGCGGGCCGCCGCCCATCCGGGGTAATTCCACCGGTTCAACCCATCGTTCGGCCGTGTCGCCGTATCCGACGGCACCTTGACGCGTTGTGCAGGGCCCACCCGCCGCGGGTGGGCCTGTACGAACCGAAAGGACCGACACAAGATGTCGCGTATCGCCAAGGCCGCCGTCCTGACCGCCACTGTGGGCGCCGCTGTCGCGGGCGCTGCGGGCCCCGCCATGGCCAGCTCCGACGCGGATGGCGCGGCCGTCGACTCCCCCGGCGTGCTCTCCGGCAACAACATCCAGGTTCCGATTCACATCCCCATCAACCTGTGCGGCAACACCGTCAACTTCTTCGCGGCGATCAACCCGGCGTTCGGCAACACCTGCATCAACGCCCGCTGAGAAAACACCTCGGCCCCGCTCGGTGCGTTCTTCCACGCATCGAACGGGGCCGTGCCATGTGTGCCGTGCCGAACGGCGGGTCCTGTCGAACCCGGCGCCCGGGCCCGGACCGGGGTCGGCGCCGGCGCGGCGGCGGGGTAGGGATGCGCGCATGACATCCTTCGCCCTGCACCACGTACAACTGGCCATCCCGGCCGGCAGCGAGGACGCGTGCCGTGCCTTCTACCTCGGCGTCCTGGGCATGACCGAGGTCGCCAAGCCGCCGGTGTCGGCCGCGCGCGGCGGCCTGTGGGTGCGCGCCGGCACACTGGAGATCCACCTCGGCGTCGAGGCCGACTTCCGGCCCGCGCGCAAGGCGCATCCCGGCATCCTGGTCGGTGACCTGGACGAGGTGATCGCCCGGCTCACCGCGAACGGCACCGAGGTCGTCCCCGACGGCGAGTTCCCCGGGCATCGTCGGTGCTACGCGCAGGACGCGGTGGGCAACCGGCTGGAATTCCTCCAGCCGCTGTGACCGCGTGCTCCCGCCGACGTCACGGGCGGCGGGCCACCACGTCGATCTCGACCAGGATGTTCATCAGGTCCGAGCCGACCGTCGTGCGCACCGGGTAGGGCGCGGTGAAGTACTCGCGGTAGACCTCGTCGTAGCCGGCGAAGTCGCGCTTGAGGTGCTCCAGGTGCGTGGTCACCTTCACCACATGGCTGAAGTCCAGGCCGGCCTCGGCCAGCACGGCCTTGAGGTTGTCCAACACCTGGCGGGTCTGGGTCGCCACGTCGTCGCCGACGGTCGCCCCGGTGGCCGGGTCGATCGGGCCCATGCCCGCGGTGTAGACGAAGTCGCCGGCGTCGATGCCCTGCGAGTACGTGCCACCGGGCTTGGGCGCGGCGTCGGTGCGAATTTCCTTGTGGGCCATGGTGGTTCGCTTTCTCGATCGAGTTCTCGGGTGTTGTGGACGGTATGTGTGGCGATGGTTCAGCGGGCGACGGCGTCGTCCTGTTGGAGCAGCCGCAGCTCGTCCCGGCGGGGCAGTCCCTCCCAGTCGCCGGGCACGGTGACCGCGAACGCGCCGGCCGCGGCGGCGGTGGCCAACCGGGCCGCCACCGATCCCCCCTCGACCAGCTCGGCGAGATAGCCGGCGGCGAACGCGTCGCCCGCGCCCACCGAGTCGACCGCGTCGACCCGGTGCGGCGGCACCTCGTGCACGCGGCCTTCGACGATCGCGACGGCGCCGCGCGAGCCCTGCTTGAGCAGCACCTGGGTGGGGCCGAGCGCGCCGAGATCGCGGGCGAGGTCGAGCACCGGGGTGTGTGCCGGCGCCTTGAGCACGAGGCGGGCCTCGTCCTCGGTGGCGAACAGGATGTCCGCACCGGCGGCCAGCGCCCGCAGTTCGGTCGCCGCGTGCTCGGCCGACCACAGCGCCTGCCGGTAGTTCAGGTCGAGCGAGACCGGTACGCCGGCCCCGTTCGCCTCGGCCACCGCCGCGCGCACCGCCGCGCGCGCGGTCGCCGACAGCGCGGGCGTGATGCCGGTGATGTGCAGGATGCGGGCGGAGCGCACCAGCGCGGGGTCCACGTCCTCGGGGCAGAGCCGGGAACCGGCGCTGCCCGCACGGTAGTAGCGCACGTCGGTGGCCGCGCTGGTCCGCCGGGCCTTGACCATCAGCCCGGTGGGCGCGTCCGGGTCGACCACCGCGCCGCGCGTGTCCAGCCCTTCGCCGCCGAGCACGGCCAGTACGAGCCGGCCGAACTCGTCGTCGCCGACCCGACCGATCCAGGCGGCCCGCCCGCCGAGGCGGGTGATCCCGATCGCCAGGTTGGTCTCGGCCCCGCCGGTGGCGACGTCGAGCGTGCGGGCGTGCCGCAGCGGGCCGATGTGCGGCGCGGTGAGCAGCACCATGGTCTCGCCGAGCGTGACCACGTCCGGGGTTTCCCGGGGTTCGGCGGTCATGATGTCCTCTCGCCAGATTCGCGTCGTCGGTGGCATCGGATTCCGGGTCGATCCGGGTCGATCCGGGTAGACCCGGATCGGTTCGGATCGGTTCGAGATCGGGTCGGGCGGGGGTTCCGGGACCGGGTGCCCGGTGGTTCGGTTTCGGAGCCGGTGCCCGGTTTGCCCGGGTGTCGGGTTCGGGTCCGGCGGTCGGCTCAGAAGTGGGTGTTCAGCACGTCCACGACCCGGTGGTCGTCGTCCACCACCGGCACCGCGCGCCACTTGTCGAAGGCCGTACAGGGATGCGAGATCCCCAGGCAGACCAGCTCGCCCGGGGCCATCGTGCTGTCGCCGAGGTCGACATAGGCATGCTGGTCGTCGAGCTTGACCACGCGTGCCGGCCCCGCTTCGCGAAGCGTCCCGTCCAGCGCGCGCACCCGCAACGGGATCGGCAGGTCCTGGTCGAAGGGCACGTCGCGGCGCCCCGCGCCGAGCACGGCCAGTCCCGGCTCGGGCGCGGAGACCACCTGCGCCCACACCTCCAGGGCGCCCGCGAGCGAGCCCTCCTCGGGGTGGCGCACGAACGGCGTCACGCGGGCGTACAGGCCGTCGTCGTGCGAGACGTAGGCGCCGCTGCGCAGGATGATCGTGCGGTCCGCGAGCGGCTTGCCGTCCGGCGCGAGCACGTCCACGACCGCGTCGAACCACGCGCTGCCGCCCGCCGAGACGATCGGCGTGCCGGGCACCAGGTCGGCGATCTCGTCGGCCAGGGTCGCCAGTTCGCGCAACCATCCGGACACCGCGGCGGCGTCCGGCAGGCCACCCTCGTAACCGGCCACACCCGCCACGGTCAGCCCCGGCACCGCGGCCGCGGCCCGGGCCAGTTCGACCCCCTCGACGATGCCTCGGCAGCCGGTCCGCCCACCCGTGCGGCCCAGCTCGATCAGTACCGACAACCTCCCACCGGGCACCGCCGCCAACGCCCGGGCGGCCACCTCCACGCCGGCCTGCGAGTCCACGTAGAACAGCAGGTCGGG
Source organism: Embleya scabrispora DSM 41855 (assembly GCF_000372745.1). GTDB lineage: Bacteria > Actinomycetota > Actinomycetes > Streptomycetales > Streptomycetaceae > Embleya > Embleya scabrispora. The sequence continues at coordinate 114,302 of NZ_KB889574.1, forward strand.
CCGGGTGGCGGCCCAGCGCAGCACCTTCTCGTCCAGGACCTCGTTGGCGAGGAGGATCCGCGGCACCCGGAACCGGTGAGCGGCCAGCGCCTGGTTCGCGGTCGCCACGGTGATCCCCCAGGCGCCCGCGGCCAGTTGCTCGGCGAACAGTTCGGGCGACATGGTGGTCTTGCCGTGCGGTGCGAACAACACGCCGTGCCGCGCGGTGTACTCGGCCATCGTGGCCACGTTCGCGAGCAGCGCGGACTTGCGCGCGACCATCACCGGCCACGTGAACGGCCCGTCGAACAGGCTGTGTCCGGCAGCGCCGAGTTCGTCGTCGGTGAGTTCCTCATACGGCAGCCAGGTGCCTTTGGTGTACGAGTCGAGGGTCATCGGTTCGCTCCCAGGGTGCGCGATACACGGAGGGCCGCCGCCGCGACCGCGGGTCCCAGTTCGCGGACCCGCGCGGCGGTGACGCGGGACGTGAGACCGGAGACCGACAGGGCTCCGACCACAACGTCGTTGTGGTCGAAGATAGGCGCCGCCACACAGCGCACCTCGGGCTCGTTCTCCCGATCGTCCACGGAGTAGCCCCGGTTGCGGATCCGGGCCAGTTCGGTGCGCAGCAGCGCGGGGTCGGTGAGCGTGCGGGCGGTGACGGTGGGCAGGCCCGCCTCGACCACCTGGGCGAACACGTCCTCCGGCAGCCAGGCGAGCATCGCCTTGCCGACGGCCGTGCAGTACATCGGCGCACGGCTGCCGATCCGCGAGGCCATCCGCACGGCGGTCTCGTTCTCGACCTTGTCGATGTAGACGATGTGCGGCGCGTCCGGCACGCACAGGTGCACGGTGCCGCCTGCCTCGCGCATGAGCCGGTGCGCCTCCTCCGCGGCGGCGGTGCGCAGGTCGATGCCGGCCAGGTACGCCTGGCCGAGCGCGAGCGCGCCGGGGCCGAGGCGGAAGTGGCCGTGTCGGCGGTCGCGGGCGAGCAGCCCGGTGTCCAGGAGCGGTTGGGCCAGACGCAGCACGGTGCTCTTGGACAGGCCGAGCGCGTCGGCCAGTTCGGTCAGGTTCAGGCCCTCGGCGCCGGCGTGGTCACGGACCTGCTCCAGGACGGCGAGGGCGCGGCGCAGCGATGCGGACTGGTTGCGCGGCGGCGCCGGCCGGGACTCGGCGCGCGATCCGCCTCGGGTCTCGGCGCCCGGTTCGCTCGGCGTGTCGTCGACGTCGCGCTCGTGCTCGTGGATGCTCACTGGCATGTCCTCAGGACGGCCCGACCGGGCGCCCGGGCGTGTGACCCGTCAGGGCTCCGGACGAGAGTACGGGGACACCGGCCACCAGCACGTCGTCGATGCCGGCGGCGGGTCGGCGGGCGTCGCCGTAGTCGGCGAGGTCGGCCACCCGGGTCGGATCGATCACCGCGATGTCGGCGGCCAGGCCGACCCGGAGCAGGCCCCGGTCGGTCAGCCCGAAGCGGCGGGCGGGGTGCGACGCGAGGTGCACCGCGGCCTGTTCCCAGGTCCAGTCGCCGAGTTCGACCACGTGTCGGGCGAGCAGTCGGGCGAACGCGCCCCAGCCGCGCGGGTGCGGGCTGCCGCCGATGTAGATGCCGTCCGAGCCGCCGATGTGCGCGGGGTGGCGCAGCAGCGCGCGGACCGACTCGTCGCTGTTGGTCGGCGGCTGGTCGAACACGGCGCTCGCCACCAGGTCGGTGGCGATCAGCAGGTCGGCGCAGAACTCGGCCGGGCTCGCGCCGACCTCGGCGGCGGCGTCCACGAGGCGCCGGCCCTCGGCCCAGCGGAAGTCGGCGGCGGGCACGTGCGCGAGGGTGATCCGGGGCCACAGGGCCGGGTCCACCCCGCCGGCCAGGAGCCGGCGGGTGGCCGGTTCGGCCAGCGCGGCGACCACCCGGTCGGGGTCGGGATCATCCAGCGCGCGCGGTAGCGCGACCATCGCCAGGATGCTGCAGCCGCGCAGGTAGGGGTACGCGTCGTAGGTGAGGTCCAGGCCCTCGGCCCGGGCCGCGTCCACCATGGCGATCAGTTCTTCGGCCGGGCCGTGGTAGTGCGAGACGTGGGTGGCCACGCCGGCGGCGCGGGCCACGTCGAGCATCTCGCCCATGGCCGGGCCGGCGGCGGCCTCGTAGCCGCGCATGTGCGAGACGTGCGGCAGGCCGCGGGCCGCGACGGGGGCGAGCAGCGCGGCCAGCTCGGCGGCGTCGGCGTAGCGGCCGGGCACGTACTCCAGGCCGGTGGACAACCCGCACGCGCCCTCGTCCAGGCCCTGTTCGACCGCCTTGGTCATCGCGGCCAGTTCGGCGGCGTCGGCGGCGCGCGCGGTGGGGCCGAGCGCGCTGTGCCGGACGGTGCCGTGCGGCACGAGGTAGGCGGTGTTGACCGCGGTGGTGCGGTCGTAGGTGGCGAGCAGGTCGGCGACCGAGACGGGGCCCTCGCCCAGGCCGGGGTGGGTGCCGTTGATCGCCGCGAAGTAGCGGGTCGCGTAGGCCAGCGCGGCGGGGGTCGCGGGGGCGTAGGACAGGCCGTCCTGGCCGAGCACGAAGGTGGTCACGCCCTGGCGCAGGGCGGCGAGCTGGACCTCGGGGTCGAGCACGGCGGCGTCGCCGTGCACGTGGGCGTCGACGAAGCCGGGCGCCACGTACCGGCCGCTCGCGTCGAGCTCGGTGTGGGCGCGTGCGCCGTCCAGCCGGCCGATCGCGGCGATCCGGTCGCCGGTGATCGCGACGTCGGCTCGGAAGGCGGGTGCGCCGGTGCCGTCGAGCACCTGCCCGCCGCGCAGCAGTACGTCGTACATGCGCGCCCTCCCTACCCTTCGTGGTCCGCTCGTGTCCCGGGTGTCGGTGTCCCCGGTGTGTCGGTGTGTCGGTGTGTCGGTGCGTGGCCGACCCGGGGTCCCGGGTCGGGCCGTGTGTCGTGCGGTTTCGCCGTGTGCGGTGCCGTGTACGCGGTGTTGCCATGTACGCGCTGTTGCCGTGCGCCGGCCGCGACGGGGCGACCGAGCAGGGACGTTACGTGTCCGTGAGCGCTTGGTGCCACTTTCGCAGCACACAGTTTTGCAGTGCACAACGTTCGGCGGGACGCCTTGTCGGAACGCGGCGCCGCTTTCTAACGTCCCGCTCACGCCGCACCGGATGTTTCCCCTTGCGGCCCGTTCGTGTCGATTGATGCAGACGTCCAGACGTACAGGCCGACCCTCGGGTCGCGGCATCGCCCGCGGTCGCTCCGGCCTGCCTCGCCGCAGGAGGAATTGTCGTGAAGATCCGGAGTTTGGCCGCCGTCGCAGTGGCCGGCATCGCGCTGGCGGCGTGCGCGCCGGGCACGGCGTCCAAGTCGAAGTCCGCCGACGAACAGACCGGCACGCTCAAGGTGTGGCTGTACGACGAGGCGAACCGCGCGCCCAAGGAGAAGGTCGTGAACGCGGCCGTCGCCGACTTCAAGGCCGCGCACCCGAAGGTGAACGTCGAGGTCGGCTACATACCGACCGACGCGGGCCCGCGCGCGGAGAAGATGAAGGGCGCGTTCAACGACCCGAACAGCGCGCCGGACGTGGTCGAGTTCGGCAACACCGACCTGTTCGGCTACGTCGCGGCCGGCGGCCTCGCGGACATCTCCGCCGACCTGGACACGTGGTCGGAGGTGGGCGACCTGCCCAAGGACCTCAAGGACACCACGCTGGTCGACGGCAAGACCTACGGTCTGCCGTGGTGGCTGGGCCTGCGCTCGCTGTACTACCGCACGGACGTGTTCACCGAGCTCGGCATCAAGCCGCCGACCTCGTACGCCGAGCTGGTCGAGGCCGCGAAGAAGGTGCGTTCGGCCAAGCCGGACATGTTCGGCATCGCGGTCGGCGGCAAGTACACCTTCGGTGGCCTGCCGTTCGTGTGGGCGGGCGGCGGCGACATCGCCACCCAGCAGGGCGGCAAGTACGTCGCCACGATCGATTCGCCGCAGTCGCAGGCCGGCGTCAAGGCGTACACCGACCTGTTCGGCAAGGACATCTGTCCCCCGCAGCAGTGCGCCGACCTCACCGGCGGCAAGACGGTGGAGGCTTTCGCGGCCGGCACCGCGGGCATGGCGATCCTGCCCAACTCCTCGCGCAGCGCGGTCGAGGCGGGCGTGGCCAAGGGCAAGTACGCGGTCGTCCCGCTGCCGGGCAACACCCCGGGCTCGATCGCGCCGGCCTTCTCCGGTGGCAACGACCTCGGCGTGATGAAGTCCTCGCAGCACCGTTCGCTCGCGGTCGACTTCATGAAGATCCTGGGCGGCAAGAAGTACCAGCTCCAGATGTTCGACGCGATGGGCAACCTGCCCACGCTCGCCTCGGCGCGTGGTGACGTGGTCGCCAAGGACCCGTGGCTCAAGCCGTTCATCGACACCCTGAACGCGGGCACCAAGTTCGTGCCCAAGGACGCCGCGTGGGCCAAGATCGACGCGCAGTCCGTGGTGCCGACCATGTTCCAGAAGGTGGTCACCGGCAAGTCCGACGTCTCGGGCGCCACGGGCGAGGCCAAGACCGCGATCGACAACGCGTTCGCCGGGAAGTAGCACGGTGACCACGACCACCACGCCCGCGCGGGCGGACCGGCCGGCCCCGGCCCCGGTCCGCCCGCGCGGCGGCGCGAACAAGACCAAGTCCGGGCGGCGCCGTTCGTGGATGCCGCTGTGGCTGCTGCTGCCGTCCGCGGTCATCCTGATCCCGCTGTTCGGCTACCCGCTCTACCAGCTGGGCCTGCTCTCCTTTCTGGAGTTCGGGCAGCCGCAGGCGTCGGCGGGCGAGGTCGCGGAGTTCGTCGGCTTCGACAACTACTCGACCCTGCTGGGCGACGACCAGTTCTGGGACGTGCTGTCCCAGACCGTGATCTTCGCGGCGGCCTGCGTCGTGGCCACCCTCGCGGTCGGCGCGGCCCTCGCGGTGCTGCTGACCCGGGTCGGCAAGTGGCCGCGCCTGCTGCTGCTGTTCGCCGCGCTCGGCGCGTGGGCGGCTCCGGCGATGACCGGTTCGACGGTGTGGATGTTCCTCTTCGACACCAACCTGGGGCTGGTCAACGAGGTCCTGGGCATGCAGGGCCACAACTGGTTCTACGAGAAGTGGTCCGCGTTCGCGCTGGTCGGCGTCGTGGTCGTGTGGCACTCGTTCCCGTTCGTGATGATCTCGCTGTACGCGGGCATCGAGTCGATCCCGGTCTCGGTCCTGGAGGCGGCCCGCCTGGACGGCGCGTCCACGTGGACCACCTTCCGACACGTGATGTTGCCGATCCTGCGGCCGATCCTGACCATCGTGGTGATCCAGTCGATCATCTGGGACTTCAAGGTCTTCACCCAGATCTACGTGATGACCGGGGGCGGCGGCATCGCCGGCCAGAACCTGGTCCTCAACGTGTACGCGTACCAAAAGGCGTTCGCGTCCTCGGACTACAGCCTGGGCGCGGCGATCGGCGTGCTGATGACGCTGATCCTGCTCGTCGTCACGGTCTTCTACATCCGCGCGCTGCGTCGCTCCGGGGAGGAGCTGTGAACCGTACCTCCGCTGTTCGCCCCGTCGGGCCGCGTCGCGTGAAGGGGAACCGCAAGGTGTCCCGGCGGATCGCCAACACGACGGCGATCGTGATCGCGCTGCTGACCGTGTTCCCGCTGTACTGGATGGTGCTTTCCGCGCTCAAGCCGGACGGCGAGATCAACTCGGTCGACCCGCGGCCGTGGACGTGGCATCCCACGCTGGACAACTTCCGCGACGCGTTCGGGGTCAGCGGCTTCGGCGGCTACTTCCTCAACAGCCTGATCGTGGCGACCGTGGTGGTCGTACTCTCCGGCCTGGTCTCGTTCCTGGCCGCGGTCGCGTTGACCCGGTTCGACTTCAAGTTCCGCACCACGATCCTGGTGATGTTCCTGGTCGCCCAGATGGTGCCGGTCGAGGCGCTGACCATCCCGCTGTTCTTCCTGGTCCGCGACATCGGCACGGTCGCGCCCGGATTCGGGCTCAGCACGCTCGGCTCGCTGATGCTGGTCAATCTGGCCTTCTCGCTGCCGTTCGCGATCTGGATGTTGCGCGGCTTCGTCAAGGCGATCCCCGAATCGCTGGAGGAGGCCGCCCGGATCGACGGCGCGAACCGGTTCACCATCCTGTGGCGGATCCTGTTCCCGCTGGTAGCGCCCGGGCTCGCGGCCACGTCGGTGTTCTCGTTCATCACCGCGTGGAACGACTTCGTGTTCGCGAAGACGTTCATCCTGGACACCGACCACCAGACGTTGCCGGCGGCGCTGATGGTGTTCTTCAAGCCGGACGAGAACGACTGGGGCGGCATCATGGCCGCGTCCACCCTGATGACCATTCCGGTCCTGATCTTCTTCGTGCTGGTACAGCGGCACCTGGTCTCGGGGCTCGGCGGAGCGGTGAAGGACTGATTCCCTCATGACCACCTCCTCCTCGTCCCTGCCCTCGTCGGCCTCGCCGTCGGCTTCATCGGCTTCATCGGCTTCGTTCTCGGCAGGGTCCGTTGCGGCCGGTTCCTCCGGGACGCCGGCGGCGGTGTGTGTGGTGCCCCGGCCGGCTCGGGTCACGGCGGGCGCGGCTGCGGGGGCATTCGTGTTGACGGCGGCCACGGGTCTGACCCATGCGCCGGAGTTGGCCGCCGAGGCCGCGTGGTTGCGCGGTGCGCTGGGCCCGGCGACCGGGTGCCTCCTGGCCCCCGGTCCGGGCATCGCGCTGCTGCTCGACCCCGACACGCTGCCGGCCGAGGGGTACCGGTTGGAGGTCACCGCCTCGACGGTCGAGTTGCGCGGCGGCTCGGCGGCCGGGGTGTTCGCGGGCCTGCAGACGCTGCGCCAGTTGTTGCCGGCGGACGCGTTCCGGCGCGCGCGGGTGAGCGTGGGCGAGTGGTCGCTGCCGGTGTGCGTGATCGAGGACGAGCCGGCCTTCGGCTGGCGCGGGGTGATGCTGGACGTGGCCCGGCACTTCCTGCCCAAGCAGGACGTGCTGCGCTTCGTGGACCTGATGGCGGTGCACCGGTTGAACGTGCTGCACCTGCATCTGACCGACGACCAGGGCTGGCGGATCGAGGTGCCGGAATGGCCCCGGCTGACCTCGGTGGGCGCGTGGCGCACGGGCAGCATGCGTGGGTCGCGGCAGCACGAGACGTTCGACGAGCGGCCGCACGGTGGCTACTACACGGGCGACGACCTGCGCGAGATCGTCGCGTACGCGGCCGATCGGCACATCACCGTGGTGCCCGAGATCGACCTGCCGGCGCATGTACAGGCGGCGGTGGCGGCCTACCCGTCCCTCGGCGCGGTGCCGGTGGAGGGGGTGCGCACCCGGTGGGGCGGGTTGTCCGACGGGGTGCTCGCGCCGACCGAGGAGGCGCTGGGCTTCTGCCGCGACGTGCTGGCCGAAGTGTGCGCGATCTTCCCGTCCCGGTATGTGTGCGTGGGCGGCGACGAGGTGCCGACCGGGCCGTGGGAGCGGATGGGGCATCCCGACCCGGGCTCGCTCGGCGGCTGGTTCGTGGCCGAGTTGGCCGCGATGCTGGCCGCGCACGGGCGGTTGCTGTTCGGCTGGGACGAGGTGCTGGCAGGCGGCGCGGCGGTGCCCTCGGACGCGCTGATCGGCGGGTGGCGCGCCGAACACGGCACGATCGCGGCGGCCCGGGCCGGATTCGACGTGGTGGCGTGTCCGGACACCTCGGTGTACCTCGACTACCGCCAGGGCGAGGGCGCGGACGAGCCGATTCCGGTCGGACCGCTGCTGACGTTGGCGGACGTGTACGCGTTCCGGCCGGTGCCGTCGGCGTTGTCCGCCGCGGAGGGCGCGCGAGTACTGGGCGGGCAGGCGCAGATCTGGACCGAGCACATGGACTCGGTCCGGCGCGTCGATTACATGGCCTTCCCGAGGTTGTGCGCGTTCGCCGAGGCGGTGTGGTCCGGGCCGGGCGACTTCGCCGACTTCACGACACGGTTGACGTCGGGACATCTGGCCCGGCTGGACGCACTGGGCGTGGAGTACCGGCCGCTGGACGGCCCACATCCATGGCAAACCCGCCCGGACGCCCTCGGGTGGCCGCGGGAACGCGCGGACCGCGAGGCGGAGTTGCTGGAGCTGACGCGGGACATCCGGGGCGGGGTGGACGGCGAGGGGTGATGGGGGCTGGGGGCTGGGGCAGAGGACGTCGCGGGCGGCCTGTCGTATGCGGTCCGGTTCGAAGACATCTGACGCTATGTCAGTTACCGTCGGCCGGTCCTGCTTTGCTTGCTCCGCGGTCGCCGCCTGCCGGCCTTGCCGCAGGGACGATCCGTCGAGAGGTCGGGAGGCCGCCGTCATGCCGTCCGGTTACCACGTGATTCCGAATCTGATCGGGCTGTACGCCGAGCGCATCGACGCCGGCGACTACGCGGGCGTGGGCGAGTTGTTCGCGCACGCGGTGATCACCGCCGAGGGCCAGGACCTGGAGGTGGCCGGTGCGGCGGGGGCGCGCGCGATGTTCGAGGCGTGGACACGCCGCTACCCCGACAACGGCACACCGCACACCCGGCACGTCACCACGAACCTGGTCCTGGACGTGGACGACGAGGTGGGCACCGGCACGTGCCGCAGCTACGTGACGGTCTTCCAAGCCCTGCCCGACTTCCCCCTCCAACCGATCTTCACCGGCCGCTACCACGACACCTTCGAACGCGCCGACGGAACATGGCGGTTCACCCGGCGCCACATGATCACCGACTACGTCGGAGACCTGACCCACCACCTGAACCGATCGCTGTAGGGACAACAGTCCGAACGTCCCCCCGACGACCGACCACGGCGCTCCGGCCCACAGCGCGGCCATGGCGGACGCGGCGAGCGCGACCGCTGCCGGGTGGACCGGGCGGCCGCCGAGTGGGGCCGGGCCCTACTCGTAAGTGATGCCCTCCGGGGGGACGTCGACTCGGCTGTCGTCGTCCAGGATCGGGACGCCGAGGCGTTCGTGGGCAATGCGCTGGGCGGCCAGCGCCTGGGGCAGGCGCGCGTCGTAGCCGTCGCCGAGGAGCGCGGCGGCGCGGCGCGGGGTGACCAGCGCGCGGCTCCACGACCAGCCCGTCGCCGGGTCGGGGGCGAGCGGGCCGAGTGCGGTGATCCGGGCGGCGCTGCGGGATCTGACGTCGCTGCCGTCCGGGTCGGACAGATAGCCCACGTGGGTGATCTTCCCGAGCACCGCGTTGGCCTCCTCGGCGACCTCGCGCGTGAGCGTCGCCAACGCGTCCGCGTCCTCGGGTTCCGCGCCGCCGCCGGGCAGCGCGTACCCGCCGTCCGGGTCACCGACCAACAGGACCCGACCCTCGGGATCGAACAGCCACCCCGCCGCCCGGCCGACGGGTATGCCGTCCGGGATCGGCTCGTCCTCGTGCCACACCCGCTTCTTCGCCGGCCGGTACTCGCGCCCGTCGACCACATACAGGCAGGCCCCCGACGCGTACGCCTCCAACGCCGCCGAGACCCGCCGCCGCGTCGGAGCCGGGAAGCGCGGCAGTGCCTGGTCGGGGGTGAGCACGTACACCGCGTCCAGTTCGGCATCGGCCGGAGCCAGCACCGCGACCTGCTCGTCGGTCAGCGTCGGCCCGTCGAAGAGGAAGTCCAAGACGACCCGCCCGTACGTCCCCGCCGCAGTCACACACACCGCGAGCAACCGGCCGACGGTGATGTCCAGGCCCAGTTCCTCGCGCACCTCGCGTCCGGCGGCCTCGTGCGGGGTCTCCCCCGGCTCGGCCGTCCCGCCGGGAAGCTCCAGGCCGGGCTTGTAGTTGGGCTCCACCACCACGAGCCCGCCGTGCCGATCACGCAGCAGCACCCCGGCGCCCACCAGCACACCCGGCAGGGTCGCGCAGTAGTCGATCAGGTCCTGCGATACCGGTTCGTCATTGCCGTTGCCACTCATCCGCTCCCCCGTCGCGTCCGCCCGTTGTTCCGCCCCATCCTGGCCGATCGATCGCACGAACCGGATAGGCGGGACGACGAATCGCAACCTTTGGGACTCCGAGACGGCCGCCACCGAACGCTCGATGGCCCAGGGCGCCCGGCACGAGATCGACACCATCGCGACCCAGGCCGTCGACGGGCCCACCACCCCACCGCGCGAGCTCCCGGCCCAGTTCTGATCCACCCCACCGGGCCGACGCGGCCGCCATACCGAGCCCGCGTCGAAGTGTCGTCGATCGCGCCGAGGATGCCACCCGAAAATGCGGGACGCGCGGTTCGGCGCGCCTGCACTATTAGCTGAATGAGCATGAATTATAACTGTAAGTAACTTTGTTACCTCCCGACGCCTGTTCGCGTCGCGCGGGACGTACCCGCTGGATCAGCACGGATTGACTAGGAGACCGCGCATGCCAGTCAAGGACGACACCAAGGACCGTGAGCGCACCGCGGAGCGCCTGCTGACGGCGTCCACGAAGAACTGGTTCGACCCGCTGACCGAGATCGACTGGGAAGCGCCACTGCTCCCCGACGCGTTCTTCATCGACGAGGAGCGGTGCACGCTGTACGGCACTCCCATGTGGGACCGGCTCGGCCCGCAGCAGCGGATCGACCTGTCCCGCCACGAGGTGGCGTGCACGGCGAGTGTCGGTATTTGGGTCGAGGTGATCCTGATGCAACTGCTCGTCAGACACGTGTATGACCAGGACATGACAAGCCGTCATGTGCAGTACGCCTTCACGGAGATCGCCGACGAGTGTCGCCATTCCACGATGTTCGGGAGCATGATCACGAAGTTCGAGTGCCCCAATTACGGTCCCGGTCGTCACGCGCACGCACTCGGCCGGTTCTTGAAGACGGTCGCCTCGGGCGTTCAGCCGTTCGCCGCCGCGCTCATCGCCGAGGAGATCCTCGACGCCATGCAGCGCGAGATGATGCGCAACGAGACCCTCCAGCCGTTGGTTCGCGACGTCGCGCGCATCCACGTGATCGAGGAGGCGCGGCACGTCCGTTACGCCCGCGAGGAGGTCGCGCGCCGCATGCCGAACCTGAATCGGGCGCAGAGGGCCATGTGTCGGCTGCTCATCGCGCGGGTGGCGCATGTGACCGCGCGCAACCTGATCCACCCGGGCGTCTACGCGGCGGTGGGCCTGGATCCCCGGGCCGCCGCCCGCGAGGCCTGGACGAACCCGCACCGGAGTCGGGCGTTGCAAGACTGGGGGCGGCGCCTGGTGGGGTTCTACGAGGAGAACGGGCTCATGGGCGGTCCCGGGCTGGCGCTGTGGCGGCGTTCCGGACTGGTGGCGCCCGACTATCGGCCGGGGAAGTCGACGAACGGAGGCTGATCATCGCACGAGGTATCCCACGTTCCTGAGCGACTGATCCACACCCGCAACACGCCGAGACACGCCGTACTTTTCGAGCATCGGCCCCGTTTGCTCGAACGACGAAGGCCCCTGTCTGCGTTTCCGCAGATCAGGGGCCTTCGTCTCGGTGTGGCGGGTGTTGGGTTCGAACCAACGTAGGCATACACCGGCAGATTTACAGTCTGCTCCCTTTGGCCGCTCGGGCAACCCGCCGTGTGCGCCTTGCGGCGCGACGGGACAACAATAGCGGACCACCCGGGGTGCTTCGCCACTCGGTATCGGATCGGGTGGGTGGTATGCGGTCGGAGTCGGGGTCGTGGGGGACGCTCTAGGCTGGAGGGGTTGCCTTCCCTCCCACTCAGTTCCCACAGAAAGCGATTCCGAGCCTTGGCTGACTCCTCTTTCGACATCGTGTCCAAGGTCGACCGTCAGGAGGTCGACAACGCGCTGAACCAGACCTCGAAGGAGATCGCGCAGCGGTTCGACTTCAAGAACGTCGGCGCGCACATCGGCTGGACCGGCGAGCAGATCGAGATGCGCGCCAACTCCGAGGAGCGTGTGAACGCGATCCTCGACGTGTTCCAGGGCAAGCTGATCAAGCGCAGCATCTCGCTCAAGTCGCTCGACGCCGGTGAGCCGAAGGCGTCCGGCAAGGAGTACAAGATCTTCGCGTCGATCCAGGAGGGCATCTCCCAGGAGAACGCGAAGAAGGTCTCCAAGATCATCCGCGACGAGGGGCCCAAGGGCGTCAAGGCGCAGATCCAGGGTGAGGAGCTGCGGGTCTCGTCCAAGAACCGGGACGACCTCCAGGAGGTCATCGCGCTGCTCAAGGGCAAGGACCTGGACTTCGCGCTCCAGTTCGTGAACTACCGCTGATCGAGGCCGTCGGCCTGCGGTGACGCGCGGCGGCGCGGCGGCGCGGGACGGTGGCGGCGGGCTCGGTGGTACCGGGTCGAGGGCACAGCGAGGACGGATCGCCGGCGACGGTGGGTCCAGGGTCCTCGCTGTGCCCTTTGTGCGTGTCGCCCACCCCGCCCCATCCCCGCCGCTACTGCTGCACCCGCTCCACCAACGGCCCGCACGCGTCGATCGTCGGGGCCGCCGCGCCCGTCAGGACCGCCGACAGGCGGGTGGGGACGTCCTCCTCCTCCAGGCGGCCGGTGAAGCCCGCGTGCAGGACGCGGAGGGCGTCCTCGTAGGCGAACGGGGCCAGGTGAGCACCCGTGGAGAGTTGTTCGCGGGCGATCGCGAACATGGTCAGGGCGTGCCGGCGGAAGCGGGCGACGCGGCCGGTGGGCGGTACGGGCCAGCGGGCGACGATCGTGCGGTAGGTGTCCTCGTACCGGTCCAGCGAGTCGAGTTGGGCCGCCGCGCCGCCGGACAGGCTCGAATCGGCGGCTTCCCGGTGGTAGACCACGCCCGGCTCGGACAGCCGGGCGAACGACCAGCCGCGGTCGTGCACCAGGCGCAGCCACAACGACCAGTCGACCAGCAGTGGCAGTTCGGGGTCGAAGCGGAACCAGGACGCGGGCGCGGTGTGCGCGGGATTGCGCGCGACCACGGCGGTGGTCGGCACGAAGTTGGCCACCGAGAGCATGTCCGGGTCGTAGGGGAAGTCGTAGTGGTACGGGCCGGCCGGCGTCTCGCCCGGCATCGCCCGGTCGCCGCTGAGGATGCAGTCCGCGTAGATCGCGTCCGAGCCGGTGCTCTCCAGCGCGGCCAAGGCCCGGTCGAGGTGGCCGGGCAGGTACATGTCGTCGTCGTCGAGGAAGGCGACGAAGCGCCCGGTGGCGATCTCCAGGCCCGCGTTGCGCGCCGCCGCCGGGCCGCGCGAGCGCGGGAAGGAGAGCAGCCGCACGGTCATCCCCCGGACGCCCAGCGGCAACACGCCCGCGACGTCCGCACCGCCGTCGTTGACCACGACGACCTCGATGTCCCGCATGCCCTGGAGAACCACGCTGCGCAGGGCATCGGCCAACAGCGCCGTGCGGTCGCGGGTCGGAACGATGACACTGACCGTCGCCGCCACGGCAACCTCCGCGCTTCCCGGTGTGGGCTGTAGTGGATCTACCCGTGCCTACCGGGACATATCGACACACCGGGGGCGCGGCTACAGCGGTTGGCCCGGGTCTCCCCCGTACGAGATCACGCGATTGGCCTGTCCGGGCTCAGCGACCGCCCGACCGGCCGGCACCCGATCGGTGCGCACCCCGATCGGCGAGCACCGGGCCGCTGGTCCGCTCAGACGCCCACGTGCATCGGGTCGTCGGTCGAGACGATCTCGCGGCCCAGCGGGGTGAGCGAGACCGGGATGAGCTTGAAGTTGGCCAGGCCCAGCGGGATGCCGATGACGGTGATGCACAGGATGATGCCGGTGACCAGGTGCGCGAGCGCCAGCCACCAGCCGAACAGCACGATCCACAGGATGTTGCCGAGCATCGATCCGGTACCCGCGTCGCGCCGCCACTCCACCCGGCGGCCGAACGGCCACAGGGCGTATGCCGCGATCCGCATGGACGCGATGCCCAGCGGGATGGTCACGACGAGGAAGAACAGCAGAAAGCAGACGATGCCGGCGACGGCGTAGCCGATGGCCAGCCACAGGCCGGAGAACACGAGCCAAATGATGTTCAGGACAGTTTTCACGGAGCTGTTCTACCCCGCCCGGCGTCTCCTGACCTCCCCCGCAGGACTGACGGTCCCCCGAGCCGACGGCCCCGAGCCCGCCGCCAGCCGCCGAGTCCACTACCGGGTCTGCCACCGGTCCGCCACCGGGTCCCGCCCCGCCCCCATCGCTCTGCCTCAGTGCCCCGCCATCGCCTCGAGCCGGGCGATCCGGTCCGCCATCGGCGGGTGCGTCGAGAACAACTTGCTCATCCCGCCCGCGCCACGCCGGAACGGGTTGGCGATCATCAGCGAGCTGGTGGTCTGCAACTTCGGTTCCGGCGGCAGCGGCAGCGCCTGGGTGCCCGCGTCCAGCTTGCGCAGCGCGCTCGCCAACGCCATCGGGTCGCCGGTGAGCCGGGCCCCGGAGGCGTCCGCCTGGTATTCACGCGAACGACTGACCGCCAACTGGATGACACCGGCCGCCAGCGGGCCCAGGATCATGATCGCCAGCATGCCGAACAGGCCCGGACCCTCGTCGTCGTTGCTGCGCCCGAACGGGATCAACCACGCGAAGTTGACCAGGAACATGATCACGCTGGCCAGCGCGCCGGCCACCGACGAGATCAGGATGTCCCGGTTGTAGACGTGCGACAGCTCGTGTCCGAGCACCCCGCGCAGCTCGCGCGCGTCCAGGATGCGCAGGATGCCGGTCGTGCAGCAGACCGCCGCGTTGCGCGGATTGCGGCCGGTGGCGAACGCGTTGGGCGCCTCGGTGGGCGAGATGTACAGGCGCGGCATCGGCTGCCGGGCGTCGTTGGCGAGCTCGCGCACGATCCGGTACAGCTCGGGGTTCTCCGCCTCGCTGACCGGGCGCGCGCGCATCGAGCGCAGCGCGATCTTGTCGCTGTTGAAGTAGGCGTAGCCGTTCGTGGCCAGGGCCACGAACAGGGCGATGATCAACCCGGTCCGACCGAAGAAGCTGCCGACGACCAGGATGAGCGCCGACATGCCGCCGAGCAGTACGGCGGTCTTCAGTCCGTTGTGCTGGCCGTGCACGGCAGAGTCCTCTCGCAAGCGTCCCAGGGGTGACAATGCGGGTCCCTGCGGAGTATCCGCCGGCTTGTCGCCCTCTGCCCGTTGTCTCTTCTTTCGCAACGGGACAACGCCTCGCAGAGTTCCCTCCCGGGGCGGGCATAACCCCCCGCCCCCGGGTCGGAACCGCAGGTCAGCCGAGCAGACCCGGCACCGTGAGCACGTGCAGCACCACCTGTGGCGCAACCGAGAGCAGCACTAGGAGCGCCCCGGTGAGCACCAGTGCGGCGACCAGCGGGGCCGGCGTCCGAACGCCACCACCGATAGCGACACCACCGCCGACACCGCCACCGCCGACACCGTGGACAC
The DNA here is from genome assembly GCF_000372745.1 of Embleya scabrispora DSM 41855. Taxonomy (GTDB): domain Bacteria; phylum Actinomycetota; class Actinomycetes; order Streptomycetales; family Streptomycetaceae; genus Embleya; species Embleya scabrispora. Next base: position 129,619 of record NZ_KB889574.1, read on the forward strand.
CGCTGTCCGAGGCGCCGTCCGAGCCGGCCGCACCGCCGGACGGGCTCGGCAACCCCGGCGCGGCGGGAGCGAACAACTGTGCGGTCCAGGCCAGGTAGTAGTACAGACCGATCACCACGTTGACCGCCATCACCACCGCCAGCCAGCCGGTGCCGGAGTCGATCACCGCCTGGAACACGGTCACCTTCGCGAACAGCCCGGCCAGACCCGGCGGGACGCCGGCCAGGCACAGCAGGAAGAACGCCATCGCCACCGCGCCGACCGGGCGCGAGCGGAACAGCGCGCGGTGATCGGAGACCAGGCCGCCGCGCTCGCGCGCCACCAGGGTCACCACCGCGAACGCGCCCAGGTTCATCACCGCGTACACCGCGAGATAGGCGATCGCCGCGGGCAGCGTGTCGGCCAGGTCCTCGCCGTGCCCGGCGGCCGTCCCGAACGGGACCAGCACGTAACCCGACTGGGCGATCGAGGACCACGCCAACAAGCGCACCGCGTCGGTCTGCCGCAGCGCGGCCACGTTGCCCGCGGTCATCGTCACCGCGGCCAGCACCGCGAGCGCCGGACCCCAGATGTGCGCGTACGGCCGGAAGGCGATGCCGGCGACCAGGAGCAGGCCGGCGAATCCGGCGGTCTTGGAGACCACGGACAGGTAGGCGGCCACCGGGATCGGCGCGCCGCGATAGGTGTCCGGCACCCAGAAGTGGAACGGCACCGCCGCGACCTTGAACGCGAACCCGACCATGGTCAACACCGCCCCGGTCGCGGCCACCGTGGTCAACCGCGGGTCCAGGTGCTCCAGGTCGCTCGCGATCCTGGCCAGGTGCACGCTGCCGGTGCTCCCGTAGACCAGACTCACGCCGAACAACATCACCGCGGTGGCGGCCACGGACAGCAGGAAGAACTTCAGTGCGGCCTCGCCGCCCGGGCCGTCCCGGCGCAGGCCCACCAGCGCGAACGCGGGCAGTGACAACGTCTCCAGGGCGATCACCAGGGTCAGCAGGTCGCGCGCGCCGGCCAGGGCGACCGCGCCGGTCACCGAGGACAGCAGCAGGAACTGGTACTCACCACCGGGCACCTCGCCCTCGTCGCCGTCCTCGGTCGGCCGCGTCTTCGGCACCGACAACATCGGCATGGACAGCAGCACGACCACAAACGCCGAGGCGAGCAGCACCAACTGGAGCACCAGGGTCAGGTCGGTGACCACGTACGAGCAGCCCGACGGCGAGCAGAACGTGCCGCGCGCGTCGAGGTCGTCCGCGTGCAGCGGCAACAACAGCACCAGCGCCGCACCGAGTCCGGCCAGGGTGAGCCAGGGCAGCACGGCCTTGCGCGCGCCCTCCAGGAACAGGTCCGCGAGCAGCACCACGAGCGCGGCGACCGCGACGGCGACCACCGGCCCGATCGCGAGCCAGTCGATCGACTGGACGTCGAACGGCATGTCAGCTGCCTCCCATGAGGGCACGCACGGCCGGGTCGGTGATCGCGAGCACGGTGGCCGGCCACAGGCCGGCGAGCAGGGTGAGCGCGACGAGCGGGGTCCACACCACGACCTCGCGGCCGGTCACGTCGACCTCCGGCCGGCCCGTCGGGGCCTCGCCCGCGGGGCCCATGCACAGCCGGCGGACCAGGCCGAGCATGTAGGCCGCGGTCAGCACGGTGCCCAGGCCGGCCAGGGCCAGGAAGGTCCGGTAGCCGGCGGTGGACAGCCCGGCCGCCGGCTCGTACGCGCCGTACATCGCGAGCAGTTCGCCCCAGAAGCCGGCCAGTCCGGGCAGCCCCAGCCCGGCCACCGCGCCGAAGGCGACCAGCGCGCCGAGTCGAGGGGTGCGCCCGTACATCCCGCCGCCGAGTCGGCCCAGCAGTGCGGTGTCGTGCCGGTCCTTGACCGCGCCGGCCAGGAAGAACAGCAGGCCGGTGATCAGGCCGTGGCCGATGTTGACGAACAGCGCGCCGTTGATCCCTTGCGGGGTGAGCGTGGCGATGCCGAGGAGGGCGAAGCCCATGTGACCCACCGACGAGTAGGCGATGATGCGCTTGAGGTCGCCGTCCGGGTCGCGCAGCAGGGCCAGACACACCAGTGAGCCGTACACGATGCCGACCACGCCGAATGCGGCCAGGTACGGTGCGAACGTCTCGGCGCCCTCCGGCAACATCGGCACCGCGATCCGGATCAGGCCGTACGTGCCCATCTTGAGCAGCACGCCCGCCAGCAGCACGGAGCCGGCCGTCGGCGCGGCGGTGTGCGCGTCCGGCAGCCAGGTGTGCAGCGGCCACATCGGCACCTTGACCGCCAGGCCCAGGCCGATCGCCAGGAACGCCAGCACCTGGACGCCGTGCGACATGCCCGCGCCGTGCCGGTCGGCGAGTTCGACCATGTCGAAGGTGCCGGTCTCCGCCTGGATCAGCAGGAAGCCGAGCAGCATCACGGCCGAGCCGAGCAGCGTGTACAGGATGAACTTGTACGAGGCCGGGCCGCGTTCGCCCGGACTGCCCCAGCGGTTGATGAGGAAGTACATCGGGACCAGGACGACCTCGAAGAACAGGAAGAACAGGATCAGGTCGAGCGCCGCGAAGGTGCCCAGTGTGCCGGTCTCCAGGAGCAGGAACAGCGCGACGAACGCACGGGAGTCGCCGCCGGGCGGAATGTTCCACAGGCTGTGGACGGCGACCAGCAGCGTGAGCAGCGCGCTGAGCAGCAGCAGCGGCAGCGAGATCCCGTCGATGCCGAGGTGGAAGCGCAGGCCCAGCGAGGGCGCCCAGGACACGTCGGTCTCGAACTGCATGCCGCGCCCGCGGTCGAAGCCGCACGCGAGCACCACGGCACCGATCAGGGTCGCCGCGCTCGCGCCGACGCCGACCAGCCGGGCCGCGCGATCCGCGATCCCGGGCAGCAGGAGCATGGCGGCGCCGAGCAGCGGCGCGGCCACGACGAGGATCAGCACGACGCTCACCGGGAGGTCTCCTGGGCATGAGAGGGCGTCGGGGGCAACGATCGACGGCGGGTCACGAGCCCACCGCCACTGCGACGGCGAGCACGACCACGCCCGCGAACAGGCCGGTCAGGTAGAGCCGGGTGTTGCCGTTCTGGCCCCGGCGAATGCCGCCGCCGAGCAGCCACGCGCTCTGCGCGGCGCCCTTGACGTAGGTGTCGACGACGGCCCCGTCGCTGAACCGCGCCGCCTTGGCGGCGAGTCGGGTCGGGGTCAGGACCAGCGCCGCGTACAGCCCGTCCACGTCGAATCCGCGCAGCGCCGGGCCGCGCAGCGGGCCCAGCACCCGGGCCGGATCGGCGGCCGGGTCGCGCCGCCACAACGCGGCGACCACACCGGCGCCGAGCACGAACGCGGCCAGCGCGAGCACCGTGGTCGGCAAGTGCGGGGTCAATTCGTCGTAGCCCAGGTCGCCGCCCAGGGACGGCAGGCCGGAAAAGGCCACGAAACCGAACAGCACCGTCGGCACCGCCAGCACGATCAGCGGCCACACCATCGCGGCGGGCGCCTCACCCGCAGGGGTGGGCCTGCCGTAGTCCGCCGCGTCCGCGTGCGCGGGCACCTCCGCGCCGGGCGCCGTCTCGCGCGCCGGTCCGAAGAACACCCGCAGCCAGACCCGGGTCGCGTAGGCCGCGGTCAGCACGGCGGTGAGCAGCCCGGCCACCAGGACCAGCCACCCTGCAGTCTGCGGTACCGGGCCGTGCCCGGCGGCGGTGTGCTCGGCCGCGCCGAGCACCGCCTCCTTGCTGAAGAAGCCGGCGAACGGCGGGAGACCCGCGAGCGCGGCGAGCCCGGCGGTCATGGTCCAGAACGCGATCGGCGCCCGGTGCCGCAATCCGCCCATGCCGGCCAGCGCGCCGGTTCCGACGACGTGGATGACCACTCCGGCGCCGAGGAAGAGCAGTGCCTTGAAGGCGCCGTGCGAGAGCAGGTGGAACACCGCCGCGTCGCGCCCGCCGACCGCGAGCCCACCGGTCATGTAGGCGAGTTGGCCGACCGTCGACCACGCGAGCACCCGCTTGAGGTCCTCCTGGGCCAGCGCGGCCAGGGCCGAGCCGATCATCGTCACCATGGCCAGCACCGCGAGCACGATCAGCGTCGCGTGCGCGGCCAGGAAGGCCGGGTACAGGCGGGCCACCAGGTAGGCTCCGGCGGCGACCATGGTGGCCGCGTGGATCAGCGCGGACACCGGGGTCGGGCCGGCCATCGCGTCCGGCAGCCAGGTCTGCAGCGGTACCTGCGCGGACTTGCCCGCGACGCCGCCGAGCAGCAGCAGGGTGCCGGCGGTGACCCACCCCGCGCCGCCCTCGGGCACCGCGGCGAGCACGTCGCGAATGCGGAACGAGTCGGCGCCCGTGCCGAGCACGAGGATGCCGATCAGGAACGGCACGTCGCCGAGCTTGGTGACCACGAACGCCTTGATCGAGGCCGAGCGGGCCGCCTCGGTCTCCCAGTGGTGGCCGATCAGGAAGTACGAGCAGACGCCCATCACCTCCCAGCCGACCAGGAGCACGATCAGGTCGCCGGTGTACACGACGAGCAGCATCGCGGCGGTGAACAGCGACACCAGCGCGGCGTAGGACGAGTAGCGCGGATCCTCGCGCAGGTAGGCGGCCGAGTAGATCTGCACCAGCAGCGCGACCACGGTGACCAGCACCGCGGACAGCGCCGCGAGTCCGTCCACGCGCAGCCCCAGCGTGATGTCCAGTGCGCCGGTGGGGGTCAGCCGTACCGCCGACTCGTGCACGTCGTCGCCGATGCCGGCGGCCACGGCGATCGCGAGCCCGGTCGCGACCAGCACAGCGGGTACGGCGATCAGGACCGGGCGCACCCGGCGGCCGAGGAACAGCCCGAGCAGGGCCGCGAGCGCGGGCAGGCCGGTGGCCGTGGCGGCGGCGACCGTCATACCGATCCCTCCTTGTGCTCGGCGAGCTCGCGCAGTTCCGGAATGTCGGTGGTGGCCCGGTTGCGGAACACCATCAGCACGATCGCCAGGCCCAGGCCGATCTCGGCGGCGGCGATGGTGATCACGAACAGGGTCAGCGCCTGACCGGCGTGCAGCGTGTCGCGCAGGTACATGTCGAACGCGACCAGGTTGATGTTGACCGCGTTGAGCATCAGCTCGATCGACATCAGCACGAGGATCGCGTTGCGGCGCGCGATCACCCCGTAGAGCCCGATGCCGAACAACAGGACGGCGAGGACGAGCGGATAGACCAGATGCATCGCGGGGTCAGTCCTTCCGGCCCGAGTGCGCGCGCGAGCGGGAGCGAGAGAGCACGATGGCGCCGATCAGCGCGGCCAGGAGCAGTACGGACAACACCTCGAACGGCAGCACCCACACCTTGAACAGGCTCTGCCCGGTGACCTCGGTGCTGCCCACGGTGTCGTCGCCCAGGTGCAGGTAGGCGGTGCGGAACGCGTCCACGATCACGGTGAGCAGGGTCGCGGTGGCGCCCAGCGCGACCACGGCGGCGGGGATCCGGGCGGCGGAGTCGGGCGGTTCGGAGTAGCCGATCGGCGCCTTGGTGAGCATCAGGCCGAACAGCAGCAGCACCACGACCGCGCCGACGTAGATCAGCACCTGGACCCAGGCGATGAACTCGGCGGTGAGCAGCAGGTACTCGGCGGCCAGCCCGCCGAGCGTGACCACCAGCCACAGCGCGGCGTGCACGACCTGACGGGTGGTCACCACGAGCAGCGCGGAGCCGAGCACGACGAGTCCGATCAGGACGAAGGCGATCTCGGCGCCGGTGGGCGAGAGGAAACCGTGCTCGGCGACGGCGAGGTTCACGGGTTCTCCTCCGCTTTCGCCGCAGCGGCCCGGGCCGCGGCGGCGGCCTTCTCCGCCTTCTCGACGGCCTTGCGGGCCTGGATCAGTTCCTTGGGGTCCTCGGCGTGCTCGTCCAGCGCGGGCGGCGGCGGGACGGTCCACATCCACTCGCGCAGCTTGTCCTTCTCGTGGGTGAGTTCGAGGATGTCGTCGGTCGCGTACTCGAACTCCGGCGACCAGAACAGCGCGTCGAACGGGCACACCTCGACGCAGATCCCGCAGTACATGCACAGCGCGTAGTCGATCGCGAAGCGGTCGAGCACGTTGCGGGTGCGGTCGCGCGCGCCGGGTTCGCGGGCGGGCACGACCTCCTTGTGCGAGTCGATGTAGATGCACCAGTCCGGGCATTCGCGCGCGCACAACATGCAGACCGTGCAGTTCTCCTCGAACAGCGCGATCACCCCGCGCGAGCGGGGCGGCAGTTCCGGCAGGACCTCCGGATAGGACTGTGTGACGGACCTCTTGGTGAGTGTCTTGAGGGTCACCGCAAGACCCTTGGCCAGGCCCTTCATCAGGTCGCCACCTTTACCACGCCGGTCAGGACGAGTTGGCCGAGCGCGAGCGGGACGAGCACCGTCCACGCGAGCTTTTGCAGTTGGTCCTCGCGCAGTCGCGGATAGCTGACCCGCAGCCAGATCACCACGAACGCGAGCACGCCGATCTTGAGCAGGGTCCACAACCAGCCGACCGAGTCCGACCACGGTCCGTGCCAGCCGCCCAGGAACAGCACGGTGGTCAGCGCGCACACGATCAGGATCCCGGCGTACTCGGACAGCAGGAACAGCGCGAAGCGCAGGCCGGAGTACTCGGTGTAGGCGCCGAAGATGATCTCCGAGTCGGCGACCGGCATGTCGAACGGCGGGCGCTGGATCTCGGCGAGGCCGGCGGTGAAGAACACCATGCCGCCGATCGCCTGCCAGGGCAGCCACCACCACTCGAAGCCCTCGACGATCCCGGGCAGCGACACCGTCCCGGCGGCCATCGCGACCGAGGCCGCGGCGAGCAGCATCGGCAGTTCGTAGGCCATCAGCTGGGCGGCCGAGCGGATGCCGCCGAGCAGCGAGTACTTGTTGGCCGAGGCCCAGCCGCCCATCAGCGAACCGAGCACGCCCACGCCCATCACCGCGAGCACGAATACGATGCCGGCGTCGATCGTGCGACCGACGAAGCCGTTCGGCCCGATCGGGATCGCGATCAGCACCACGAAGTAGGGGATCAGCGCGACGGCCGGCGCGAGCTTGAACACCTTGCGGTCGGCGCCGGCCGGGACGATGTCCTCCTTCTGCGCGAACTTGACGCCGTCGGCGACCAGCTGCGCCCAGCCGTGGAAGGCGCCCGCGTAGATCGGGCCGACCCGCGCCTGCATGTGCGCCATCACCTTGTGCTCGGTCTGCCCGATCAGCAGGGGCAGCACGAGGAACGCCCCGAGCACGAGTACGAGCCGGAGGCACACGTCGAGGAGACTCACGGGGTGTCCCCTTCGGTGGCCGGGCCGGGGTCGCTCGGAGGCGTCGGTGGCGCTTGGCTCGCCGAACCCTCCGAGGCGCTGCGGGTGCGGCGAGCCGGTGGACCATCAGACGTGGCCTGGCTCGCCGAGCCGGCCGCGGCGCTGCGGGCGCGGCGTGGGCGTTCCTCGGAAGCGGCGGCCTCGGCCGCCGCCTCCTCCTTGTGCGGGCCCCACGTCGCCGGGTCCGGCACGCCGGGAGGCAGGGTACGGCGGCGGCCCGGAGCGCGGCCCGGCCCGGCGCCGTGCTCGGACTCGCCCGGCTCCTTCGCGCCCGGCCACGCCTTGGCCACCCGCGCGGCCAGGACGAACTCCTTGCGCAGTGGGTGTCCCTCGAAGCCGTCCGGCAACAACAGCGGATCCAGGCCCGGGTGGTCGGTGAAGTCGATGCCGAACATCTCGTGCGTCTCGCGCTCGTGCCAGCGAGCCCCCGCGTACACCCCGGTCGCGGTCGCCAGCACCGCGGCCTCGCGCGGCACGCGGGTGCGCAGCAGCAGCCTGGGCCCGGTCGGGATCGCGCACACGTGCGCGACCACGTCGAACCCGTCGGCGAGTTCGTCCACCCCGGTGAGCCAGTCGAAGAACGCGCAGCCGAGCCCGTCGCGCGCGGCGGTCAGCGCGGCGACCCAGTGCTGCGGCGCGACGTCGACGGTGACCAACCCGTACGCGTCCGACACGGCGAGCACCAGGTCCTCGCCCAGTCCCGCGCGGATCTCCTCCGGCGTCATCGGGCATCCCCCGCGGGAGGCGTGGGCGGGGCGACCAGCGGTCGGCCGAGCGCGGCGGCCGGCAGCTTGCGCGCGTATCGCGCCGCCGGGTTCTCCACCGCGATCCGCTCCTGGAGCTTGAGGATGCCCTGGAGCAGCGCCTCCGGCCGAGGCGGGCAACCGGGCACGTACACGTCCACCGGCACGATCTGGTCCACGCCCTTGGTGACGCAGTACGAATCCCAGTACGGCCCGCCACAGTTCGCGCACGACCCGAACGAGATCACGTACTTGGGCTCGGGCATCTGCTCGTACAGCCGCTTGATCGCGGGCGCCATCTTGTCGCTGACCGTCCCCGACACGACCATCAGGTCGGCCTGCCGGGGGCCCGGCGCGAACGGGATCACACCGAGCCGGATGAAGTCGTGCTTGGCCATCGAGGACGCGATGAACTCGATCGCGCAGCAGGCCAGGCCGAAGTTGAACACCCAGAGGGAGTAGCGCCGTCCCCAGTTCAGCACCAGCCGCACCGGGTCCGGCGCGAGCCGGGAGAGCACCCCGAGCCGGGGCGGCGGGAGGTCGACCGGTGTGCGCTCCACCGGTGCGGGGGTCAGGTCCATGCGAGCACGCCCTTCCGCCACGCGTACAGCAGTCCGGTGGCCAGGAAGCCGACGAACACGAACATCTCCACCAGGGTCGCGGTGCCGAAACCGGGCGCGTCGAACACCGTCGCCCAGGGGAACAGGTAGATCACGTCGACCGCGAAGATGACGTACAGATAGGCGTAGAGGTAGTAGCGGATGTGAACCTGCGCCCACCCCACCCCCACCGGGTCGACGCCGCACTCGTAGGTCATGAGCTTCTCGTGCGTGGGTACGCTCGGTCGCAGCAGTCGCCCACCGGCGAATGCCACCGCGACGAAGGCCGACGCGACGAGCAGCACCAGACCCACGAGCGCGTACGTTCCGTAGTAGCCCTCCACCTGGCGTCTGCCTTCCGATCGACATTGCCCGAACGTTGCGTGGTCGTTGCGTACGTTTGTGGCACGGGAGTCTAGGGGGGTTGCGCCGGACCTGTCCCCAGTGTCCAGTGCGACCGACCGGCCGGATCGGCGATACCGCTCCCGAGCCGAAGGTGGTAGGGACAACCCCACCCCCAAGACACCTACCCGCGCCATGGGAGCCGCCCGGAGCACCGGGCAGAGTTGACCCAACGGATCGGCTTCTCTCCCAGCGAGGCAACTCCATGTCCATGCCCTCACCCGCGACTGCCTACGACGGGTCCACAGGTGATGCCCCGGCCCGAGCGCGGCCGGGCATCCTGCGCGCGCCGTTCACGGTGCGCACGTGGACCGACACGATCCATCTGGTGCTCAATCTGCCCATCGGCATCATCGGTTTCACCTACGCGGTGCTGTTCATTGCCCTCGGCGTCGGCCTGACCCCGCTGTTCCTGCTGGGATTGCCGCTGTTGGCGCTGACCCTGATGGGCAGCAGGCTGTTCGGCCGGATGGAACGGGCCCGGGCGAGCGCGCTGCTGGACGAGCACGTGCGTGCGCCGGCGCCGCTTCGGCACCGGCCCGGGCCCACCGGGTGGATCCGGTCCGGCCTGACCGACCGGACCGGGTGGCGGGCCAGTCTCTATCTCTTCCTGCAGCTGCCCTGGGGGGTCTTCACCTTCGCCGTCACAACGGCACTGTGGGCGACCTCGCTGAGCGCGATCACCTATCCGCTCACCCAGTCGCTGTACCGCCGGGCCGACATGCCGGGCGCGATGCTCCGGGGCGACGGGCCGCACGAGCCGGGCACCGACCACTACCTGGCCGGGCCGGGCCCGGTGTCGCTGACCGTGGCGGCGGGAGTGGTGTTGTTCTTCGCGACCCCGTGGCTGGTCCGCGGGATGGCCAACGTGGATCGGGTGATGGTGCGCGGCCTGCTCGGTCCGGCGTTCCTGTCCGAGCAGGTGCGCGACCTGACCGTGTCCCGGGGGGCCGCCGTGGACACCGCCGCGTCCGACCTGCGCCGGATCGAGCGCGACCTGCACGACGGTGCGCAGGCCCGGCTGGTGGCGCTGGCGATGGACCTGGGCATGGCGAAGGAGAACCTGAGCACGAGTCAGGACACCGAGACCGCGCGGATGGTCTCCTCCGCGCACGACGAGGTCAAGCTCGCCCTCCAGGAGTTGCGCGACCTGGCCCGCGGCATCCACCCGGCGGTGCTCACCGACCGGGGTCTGGACGCGGCGCTGTCCTCGATCGCGGCCCGCTGCACGGTCCCGGTCCGGGTCGAGGTGGACCTGCCCGATCGTCCGCCCGCCCCGATCGAGTCGGTCGCCTACTTCTGCGCGTCCGAGCTGCTGACCAACGTCTCCAAGCACGCGCGCGCCTCGCACGCGTGGGTGACGGTGGGGCACCAGGACGGCCGGATGTATCTGATCGTCGCCGACGACGGCGCGGGCGGCGCCGCCACGGGCAAGGGGTCCGGCCTGGCCGGCCTGATCGAGCGGGTGCGCGGGGTGGACGGCACGCTCACCGTGGACAGTCCCGAGGGCGGGCCCACCAGGGTCACCGTGTGGCTGCCGCTGTGATGATCCGCCGATCCTGAGATCGCACCCGCCCGCGGTACGCCGCATCGACTCGAATCCGGAAGACTGTAGCCGCACCCGCTCTCCGGGTGCGGCTATCGGATTTGGGGGATGTGAACGCTGTGCGCGTCGTCATCGCTGAGGATTCCGTACTACTCAGAGACGGTTTGTCCCGCCTGCTGACCGCTCGCGGCCACGAGGTCGTGGGCGAGGTCGGGGACGCCGAGCAACTGGTCGCCGTCGCGGGGCGACTGCGCCCCGACGTCTGCGTCGTGGATGTGCGCATGCCGCCCACGCACACCGACGAGGGCATCAGGGCCGCGGTGCGGATGCGGGCGACCCTGCCCGAGGTGGGCGTGCTCGTCCTGTCACAGTACGTCGAGGAGCAGTACGCGACGGAACTGCTCGCGGGCAACACCAGCGGCGTGGGCTATCTGCTCAAGGACCGGGTCGCCGACGTCGGCGACTTCGTCGCGGCGGTCGAGCGGGTCGCCGGCGGCGGCACCGCGCTCGACCCCGAGGTGGTCTCCCAGCTGCTCGGCCGCTCCCGCAAGCGCGACGTGGTGGAAAAGCTCACACCGCGCGAGCGCGAAGTGCTCGGTCTGATGGCCGAGGGACGCACGAACGCGGCGGTCGCGCAGGCTCTGGTGGTGTCGGACGGCGCGGTGGAGAAGCACGTCAGCAACATCTTCGGCAAGCTTGGTCTCGCGCCCAGTGACACCGATCACAGACGCGTCCTCGCGGTACTCGCGTATCTCGGATCCTGACATCGTAGGGATCGAATTACTGGACCCATGCAATCATCCGGTCGATCGGAGCCGCCGCCCCACATCGGGGCGGGCTCTTGGTTTGCTCGGATATAGGTGGATATGTGCCCCCCTGCGGGCCATGTCCGGAGCGTGACGCCGCTCACGTCGCGCGCAGGGCGGATCCTCGCCCGCTCCGGGGGGCGCCACGGCCCCCATCTGTACCGCCGTACGATGAAAACTGCGACATCCGCGCGGTGCGCGGACCAACCGCCGCAGCGCCGAGGAGGTCCTTCCCCGTGACCAAGCAGGTCAAGCAGCTCGACCGGGTAGTGATCCGGTTCGCCGGCGATTCCGGAGACGGAATGCAGCTGACGGGCGACCGTTTCACGTCCGAGACGGCGACGTTCGGAAACGATCTGTCGACCCTTCCCAACTTCCCCGCCGAGATTCGGGCACCCGCGGGCACCCTGCCGGGTGTGTCGAGTTTCCAGCTCCACTTCGCCGACCACGACATCCTGACGCCGGGCGATGCCCCGACCGTCCTGGTCGCGATGAACCCGGCGGCGCTCAAGGCCAATATCCGCGACCTGCCGCGCGGGGCCGAGATCATCGTCAACACCGACGAGTTCTCCAAGCGGGCGATGGCCAAGGTCGGCTACGCGAACAGTCCGCTCGAGGACGGCTCGCTGGACGCCTACAACGTGCACGCGATCCCGCTGACCACGTTGACGGTCGGCTCGCTGTCCGAGTTCGAGATCTCCAAGAAGGACGCCGAGCGGGCGAAGAACATGTTCGCGCTGGGGCTGCTGTCCTGGCTGTACCACCGGCCGACCGAGGCGACCATCGCGTTCCTGCGCCGGAAGTTCGCCAAGCTGCCGGTGATCGCCGAGGCGAACGTGGCGGCGTTCAAGGCGGGTTGGAACTTCGGCGAGACCACCGACGACTTCGCGGTCTCCTACGAGGTGGCCCCGGCCAAGCTGCCGGCCGGTACGTACCGCAACATCACCGGCAACCTCGCGCTGTCCTACGGCCTGGTGGCCGCCGGGCAACTGTCCGAGCTGCCGGTCTACCTCGGTTCGTACCCGATCACCCCGGCCTCGGACATCCTGCACGAGCTGGCCAAGCACAAGAACTTCGGCGTGCGCACGTTCCAGGCCGAGGACGAGATCGCGGGCATCGGTGCCGCGCTCGGCGCCTCCTTCGGCGGCGCGCTCGGCGTGACCACCACCTCCGGTCCGGGCGTCGCACTCAAGTCCGAGACGATCGGCCTCGCGGTCTCCCTGGAACTGCCCCTGCTGATCATCGACGTGCAGCGCGGCGGACCCTCGACCGGTCTGCCGACCAAGACCGAGCAGTCCGACCTGCTCCAGGCCATGTTCGGCCGCAACGGCGAGGCGCCGGTGCCGATCGTGGCCCCGCAGACCCCGTCCGACTGCTTCGCGGCCACCATCGAGGCGGCCCGGATCGCGCTGAAGTACCGCACCCCGGTCTTCCTGCTGTCCGACGGCTACCTGGCCAACGGCTCGGAGCCCTGGCGGCTCCCGGAGACGTCCGAACTGCCGGACCTGCGGGTCGAGTTCGCGACCGAGCCGAACCAGGAGATGCCGGACGGGACCAAGGAGTTCTGGCCGTACAAGCGCGACCCCGAGACGCTGGCCCGCCCGTGGGCGGTCCCCGGCACGCCGGGTCTGGAACACCGCATCGGCGGGATCGAGAAGGCCGACGGGATCGGTTCGATCTCCTACGACCCGGCCAACCACGACCTGATGGTGCGCACCAGGCAGGCCAAGGTGGACGGCATCGCCAACGACATCGAGCCGCTGTGGGTCGACGACGCGACCGGTGACGCCAAGGTGCTCGTGATCGGGTGGGGCTCCACCTACGGTCCGATCGCCGCCGGTGTCCGCCGGGTACGCGCCGCGGGCGGCAAGGTCGCGCAGGCCCATCTGCGCCACCTCAACCCGTTCCCGGCCAACACGGCCGAGGTGCTCAAGTCGTACGACAAGGTGATCGTCCCGGAGATGAACCTGGGACAGCTCGCCCTGCTCCTGCGCGGGAAGTTCCTCGTGGACGCCATGTCGTACAACCAAGTTCGCGGTCTGCCGTTCAAGTCCGAGGAACTGGCTCACGTGATCCAGGAAGTGATCGAGAGTGTCTGAGTCTGCGAACGGCGCCGGCGGCTTCCCTTCGCTGTCGCTGATCCCGAAGGCCGACGGCAAGCAGTCCATGAAGGACTTCAAGTCGGACCAGGAGGTGCGCTGGTGCCCGGGTTGCGGGGACTACGCGATCCTGGCGGCGGTGCAGGGCTTCATGCCCGAGCTCGGTCTCCGCAAGGAGAACATCGTGTGGGTCTCGGGCATCGGCTGCTCCAGCCGCTTCCCGTACTACATGAACACGTACGGCATGCACTCGATCCACGGGCGCGCGCCGGCCATCGCCACCGGTCTGGCCACCTCGCGCGAGGACCTGTCGGTATGGGTGGTCACCGGTGACGGCGACGCGCTCTCGATCGGTGGCAACCACCTGATCCACGCCCTGCGGCGCAACGTCAACCTGAAGATCCTGCTGTTCAACAACCGGATCTACGGTCTGACCAAGGGTCAGTACTCGCCGACCTCCGAGACCGGCAAGATCACCAAGTCCACCCCGNNGGGCTCNCTCGACCACCCGTTCAACCCGCTGTCGGTGGCCATCGGCGCCGAGGCGTCGTTCGTGGCCCGGTCGATCGACTCCGACCGCAAGCACCTGACCTCGGTGCTGCGCGCGGCGGCGGCCCACGAGGGCACCGCGCTGGTGGAGATCTACCAGAACTGCAACATCTTCAACGACGGCGCGTTCGAGCAGCTCAAGGACCCCGAGCGGCGGGACGACGTGACCATCCGGCTGGAGCACGGGCAGCCGATCCGGTTCGGCGCGCAGGGCCAGTTCGGCGTCATCCGCGGCGCGCGCGGTTCGCTGGACGTGGCCGAGGTCGCACAGGTCGGCGAGGACGCGCTGCTGGTGCACGACGCACACGCGGACAACCCGGAGTTGGCCTTCGCGCTGACCCGGCTGGGCGACCTGACCAGCAACACGCACACCCCCATCGGCGTCTTCCGCGACATCGAGCGCCCGGTCTACGACCGGTTGATGTCGGCCCAGATGGCCGAGGCGGCGAGCAGTGCCGGCGCCGGCGACCTGTCCTCGCTGATCCGGGGCAACGACACCTGGACGATCGACTAGCGGGACCCCGACGTCCGGACACATCCACACCGAGCGGGGCCCGACGGATCCTTCGTCGGGCCCCGCTCGGGCGCCCGCCCCTGTTCGGCCGAGCGTGGGCATGTGCGGGATGACGCACGGGCAGGCGAGGGGTCATGCAGTCACCCCTCGGCCCGCCCGCTCCGCTCAGCGTGGATGTCCGGATTCCCGAGACGGTCGGATACCGCATCAAGAAACGACTGCTCGGTCCGCCCCTGGTCAGCTCGCGACTGCGCGGCGAGAAGTTGTCCAACCCGACCGCGCTCGGGGTCCTGGCCTCGGACTGCATCTCGTCCTCGGCGTACGGCACCGAGCAGATGTTGCGCGCGCTGGTGCCCTACATCGGCGTCGCCGCCTTCACCCTGCTGCTGCCGGTCACCTACGCGATCCTCGCGGTGCTGCTGTTGCTGACGCTGTCCTACTGGGACGTGGTCGGCCTGTACACCAAGGCCGGCGGCTCGTACATCGTGGCCCGCGACAACTTCGGGCCGCGCGTCGCGCAGATCGCCTCGGTCGCGCTGCTGATCGACTACGTGGTCACCGTCGCGGTGCAGACGGCGGCCGGCACCGACGCCATCGCCTCGCTGCTGCACCTGGTGTGGGGTACCGACATCAGCGGCTGGAAGCCGGAGATCTGCGTCGGTGTGGTCGCGGTGCTGTTCTACGGCAACCTGCGCGGGGTCAAGGAGGCCGGCCGGGCGTTCGCGCTGCCGGCGTACCTGTTCATCGGCGCGATGGCGGTGGTCTTCGCGGTCGCGCTGGTGCGCTGGGCGAGCGACGGCTCACTGCCCCAGGCGGACGTGCATGTGGCCGGCGCGGTGCAACTGGGCGAGTCGGGCGGCGGACTGCTCTACGGGGCATCACTGTTCGTGGTGCTGCGCGCCTTCGCCAACGGCGGGTCCTCGTTGACCGGCCTGGAGGCGCTCTCCAACAGTGTGTCCACCTTCCGCGAACCGCAGGGCCGCAACGCGCGCGAGACGCTGGTGGCGATGTCCCTGGTGCTCGCGGTGCTGGTGCTGGGCATCTCGCTGCTCGCGCGCGCCACGCACGCGATCCCCTACGTGGACGGCGATCCCACGGTGATCGCGCAGGAGGCGCACCTGGTGCTCGGCGGGGGCGTTTTCGGTCGGGCCGGGCTGATCTTCGTACAGCTGGCCACCGCGCTGATCCTGTACACCGGCGCGAACACGCCGTTCAACGGATTCCCGTTCCTGGCCGACTTCGTCGCCGAGGACGCGTTCCTGCCCAAGATGCTGCGCAGGCGCGGGCACCGGCTGGCCTTTTCGAACGGGATCATCCTGCTCGCGGTGCCCGCCGTCGCGCTGTTGCTGGTGACCCAGGCGAGTGTGGACTCGCTGGTCGCGCTGTACGCGATCGGCGTGTTCACCGGGTTCATGATGGCGGGCGCGGGACTGGCGAAGCATCACTGGACACACCGCGTCGGCGCCTGGCGGGCCGGGTTCGTGGTCAACGCGCTCGCGGCGGTGGTCTCCGGGGTGGTGGTGCTGATCTTCGCGATCACCAAGTTCACCGAGGGCGCGTGGCTGGTGGTGGTGCTCTTCCCGCTGGGCGTGTGGGCGCTGATCGGGGTCAACCGGCGCTACCGGGAGGAGGCGGCGGCGCTCGCGGCGGCGCCGGCCACGGCGGACTTCGGCCTGCGGGACCGGTCGGTGGTGGTGGTGCTGGTCGACTCGCTCGACGTCGCGGTGCTCCAGGCGGTGCGCTACGCGCGTGCCCTGCGGGCCGACGATCTGCGCGCGGCGCACTTCGTGCTGGACAGTCGGCAGGCCAAGGTGCTGCGCAAGCGCTGGGAGGCGAGCCGGGCGGCCGACATCCCGCTGGAGCTGATCGAGTGCCCGGACCGGCGGCTCGCCCGGGCGGTCATGGAACTGGCCGCGCGAGAGGTGGCGGACGGCGCGTCCGGGATCACCCTGCTGCTGCCTCGGCACACCTACCCGCCGGTGATCGGCCGGCTGTTGCACGGCCGCACCACCGACTCGATCGCGTCCGCGCTGACCCGGGTCCCGCACGCGATCGCCACCGTCGTGCCGTTCGACGTGGCCGCGGCGATGGCGCATCGACCGCCCGTGTCCGACGAGCCGACCGGGGCCAGGTGTGTGCCCCGGTTGTTGCCGGCGATGGACGCGGAACCGGGGCCGGTCACCCAGGCAGCCGAGGCCGCCTCGGTGGCCGAGCTCAAGTGGCGGCAACGAGCCGAGGTGGTCGGCCGGGTCCGTTCGGTGTCCCCGTCACCGGAGACCGCTCGGCCGGCCCTGGAGGTCGAGCTGTACGACCGCACCGGCGGTCTCCTGCTGCTCTTCCACGGCCGCCGACAGCTCGCCGGCGTGGAACCGGGCCGCCGAATGCGGGTCAAGGGTGTGGTGGGCGAGGCCGAGGGACACTTGGCGATGTCCGATCCGAGCTATGACTTGCTCCCGGAGGACGAGTGAGGGCGGCTGTGGTCGCTTGTGTCGCTTGTGTCGCTTGTGTCGCTTGTGTCGCTCGTGTTGCTTGTGTCGCTTGAGGTGCGCTGCTGTGATCGCCCGGGGACGACCGGATGGCCGAGGGCGATCAGGGCGTGCTCGACGGCTGTGACGTGCTTTCGGGGTCGTCGGACCGGCCCACCCGGCGGAGCAGGCCCAGTCGGCTGGCGGTGCGGGTGATGTCGGTCGGCAGGTCGTCGCCGGCGAGGAGTTCGGCCAAGGCGTGGTCGCTGCACAGGAAGAGCCGCACGTCGGCGTCGCAGCAGACGTCGATCAGGTTCACGAAGCGCTGCCGAGCCTCGGCGCTCGCGGTCTTCAGCGCGGGCAGCGCGCCGAGCACCCAGGTCGGGTACGTCTCGGCGAGCACGAGGTAGTCGAGCGGCGAGGTCCGGCCCTCGCACAGCGCGGCGAATCCGCCCCACAGTTCGCCCGGCCGGGCCGCCTCGACCGCCAGGTCGCGGTGGTTCACCCGCAGCGTGACCGCCTCGTCGGGGGTGGGTGGAACCAGGCCCTGTCCGCGCAGTTGCTCGGAATCGCCGGGCCACAACACCGCGCCTCGGCCGAACTCGGTGGCCGGCGTCTCGGCCCGGGGCAGAGTCCGATAGTCCTGCGGGCCGGCCACGGTGACCACGGTCATCCGCTCCTCGATCTCGCGGATCGTCGGCTCGAACAGGTGGTGGTAGAGCGGGTTGGGCAGCAGTCCGCCGGGCGGATAGTTGGACGTGCAGACCAGCACGACGCCGCGTGCGTGCAACTCCCGCAGCAGCCGGGTGACCAGCATCGCATCGCCCGGATCGTGCACGTGGAATTCGTCGAAGCACAACAGGTCGACGTCGCCGACCAGTTCGGACACGGCCGCGTCGACGGCGCTGTGCTCGTGGCCGTGGTCGTCGCGGTGCCGGTTGACCGCCTCGTGCAGGCGCCGGAAGAAGGCGTGGAAGTGCACCCTGGTGCGCCGCTCGGCGGGCAGTGGTACGGCCGCGAAGAACGCGTCGAGCAGCCAGGTCTTGCCCCGGCCGACCGGGCCCCACAGGTAGAGCCCCGCCGCCGGCCGGCGGTGGAACAGGCCGTGCCCGCGACCCCGGCTCAGCGCGGCGCCGAGTTCGGCGAGCCGATCGGCGGCCTCTTCCTGCGCCGGATCGAGCACGAAGCCGCGTGTGTTCGCGGCTTCGTGGAAGTGGCCTCGCATTGTTTCGACCGTCGCTCGCCCCATGATCGAGATCCTAGTGAGCGGCTGTTCGCGGACCGCGACGGCGGTCGGGTCGGGTCGGAGCGGAGCCGCGAGTGGCGTCGGTCTCGGGCTCGGCATCGCGATCGGGCTCGGGCTCGGGCTCGGGCTCGGGACGGCGACGAAATCAGGGTGAGTCGGCGCGAGTTCGGGGGCGCGAGGCGAACAGGACAACCAGAAGCAGCGCGACCCGCATCGAGGGCGGCTAGTCCAGCGACGAGTCGTCGGCCCGGACGGGTATCGCGTGGTACTCGACCTCGACATAGAACTGGCCGTTCGGCCGTTTCAACCGGCGCACGGTCCGATGCCCCGTGGCACCGAGCTCACGCAACGCCTTCTGCACCCGATAAGGCCCTTCGGGCATTACGTCGGCCACGTCCTTGCCGGTGAACTTGATCCCCTCCGGCACCGCCAACATGCACGCGAGCACTCGCCGCGCGAGCGGGCTGAGGCCCTCGTCCGAAACATCCGACACGGGATCACCTCCCCACGGTTCAGTCGACGATCGCGGCGGTGTCCAGCACGAACCCGAACGGATCCGGCATCGTCAGCCGCTTACCGAAACCGACCTCGACACGGCCGGTATAGCTGCCCTTCTCCGGATCGGTGAACAGCGTGACCTTGGCTTCGGAGCGGTCGATCAGGAGGTAGAGCGAAATCGCGGCCTCGGCGTAGACCTGCCGTTTGGTGAACCGATCCCGCCCCGGGGCGGTCGACGTCACCTCGACCACCATGAGCACGTCGGCGGATGGCATCCAGGGCTCGGCGTCTCGCATCGCGCCGGACAGGGTCACGGTGATGTCCGGAATGACGCGAGCGCCTGTCGGGGTCGCCAGCCCCTTGTTCATCGCCGCATCGAAACGCTCGTCCACGTCGAAGCGCGCCAGTTGTCTGACCAAGCGCCAAATGAACGTCTCGTGATCGCCATCCGGCGGTGGTGTCACGCTGGTCTCCCGGTCGATGAACTCCACGCGAAAGTCGTGAAGTCGCTCGGACAGGGCGAAGAACACCTGCAACGGATCCGGCATCGCATCGTCGTCGGTTTCCACATCATGTGTGTACACGGCTTCGACGGACATCACACCCGCTCCTCCCCTCCCCGAGACAACACCTTCAGCCTAGTTTCGCCTCCCGACCCGCAGTACCCCTCACAATCCGGTTCACCCGATCGGGCAGCGGCACGCCCTAGGGTCTCGCGTATGCGTGTGGAGCTGCATCAGATCGTCGTGGACGCTCGGGAGCCGGGGTCGTTGGTTCGGTTCTGGGCCGGGGTGTTGGGTGGGGAGCCGGTGGATCGGGAGCGGGGTTGGTCGCACGTCGAACCGCCCGGCTCGGCGCGGATGGCGTTCCAGCCGGTGCCCGAGGACAGGGCCGGGAAGAATCGGCTGCACCTGGACCTGCGGGTGGCCGACCTGGACGCGGCGGTGGCGCTGGCGATCTCCCTCGGGGCGAGTGCGCGCGGACCCGTGATCACCGACGAGCAGGGGTCGTTCCGGGTGATGGTCGATCCGGAGGGCAACGAGTTCTGCTTCGTCACCTGACGCTTCGTCACCTGACGCGACGACGGGTCGGCTCGAACGGGGAGTCGGCGGGACACTGTCGCCGTTCCCCGCGAGCCGACCCGTCGGTCGTCGCGGCTGTCGCCGGGCCGGTCAGGCCGCCGTCACGACCGCTTCGCGGGCGAGCACACACGGCGCGCTCTTCGGGCCCTTCTTCGCGAAGATCACCAGCCGCATGAAGGCGAACCGGCCGATGCCGGCCAGGCCGGAGGCCGAGAGGTAGACCGCCTGTTCGACCAGGACGCCCGCGTTCGGGTCGATCGCCCGCAGGGTCAGCATCGCGGCCGTGGTGAAGAGGTAGCAGACCAGCACCGTCAGCGCCGCCTTGACGTGGTCGCTCTTGCCGGGCTTGTCCTGGCCGAAGGTGAACCGGCTGTGCAACTCGGTCGCGATCAGCGTCGAGCCGACGGTCACCAGCGCGTTGGCGGCGGCGAACGGCACGTGGCCGGACAGCAGGACCAGCGTCGCGCTGCTCGCGAGGCCGACACCGCCGCCGAAGACGACGAAGCGGACGAAGGAGCCGATCACTCCGGGGGCCTTGGCGGTGGTGGTGCTCGTGGTGTCCATGTCCAAGAGCATCCGCCGCACCGCCGGCAGCCCCCGCACAGACCGCTGACCACCCACACAGCTTGCTGTCAGCGCCGCCCCCGACCCTGCCCGGACTGTCAGCGCATGCCTGTGACCTGGGCATTCACCCGAAGTTCCAGTCGGCCGGCAGCTCCGCCGCACAACACGCGCACACGAAGTCGGCCTCCTTGACCACGTTGCGCTCACCACAATCCGGGCACCGACGGAAGACGAACTCGTGGGTGAAGCCCTCGGGACGCGCCACCCCGATCCGGGCGAGTGCCGCGACGACCGCCGGCCACGAGCGCGGCTCCGGGCAGTAGCCGGTCGACTGGTTGCCGACCTCGACCGCCGCCCACACTCCGTCCTCGATCCCGAACGCGATCTCGCCCGCGGCGAGCAGGCGCTCGCCACCCGCGCAGGCCACGTGCTCACTGCGCCGCGGCGCGAGCCGCAACACCCCGTCCAGTCCCACCACATAAGTAAAGGGTTCGTCGTGCACCTGCGCCTCGACCCAGGCCGCGAACTCGGCCGCCGAGCGGATCGGTCGGCCCTCGGTAGCGGCCCGCACGACCTCGGCCCGGATGTCCGCCGGTCCGACATACCCGTAACCGCGCGTGAAAGCCCCCATCTCACCACTGTGACAGGTCGGCGCCGGCCGGCACGCAAACCCTTCGGTGAACGGCGAAGGGTCGCGAGGCTAGCGTCCACGGCACACGACGTGGGGCTTTCGGCGACGGGTCGGGGGCGGAGTGAGAGGTGGGTCGCGATGGGGCGAGGCGATGGGGATTCGGCGGCTGCGCGGGCCGTGGCCGGGCGGTTTCGGGAGGTCAACGGGGACCATGCGATGACGCCGGCGGACGACGCGTACGTGAGTCGGCAGTTCGTCGAGTTGCACGCGCTGTGCACCGAGGTCGGGCGTGATCCGGACGAGGTGCGCGAGCTGATGCTGGCTGGGCTGTTGCCGCTGCCCGCCTATCTGCGCGCGGACGGTGCCCAGATGGTGCCCGCCGACCTGTTCGCCCTCGCCGACGCGGCCGGCGGCCCGGATCGGCTGCGGGCCTGGTTCGTTGGGCACTGGTCCGATGAGCACGAGGGCGAACAGGAGTGGGACGCCTATCTCAGCGGCCGGTACGTCTGCCTGCGCACGGTGTCCCCGACCACCATTCGCCGCAAGGGCGAACTGGTCGCCGCGATCGACGCCGCGCTGGCCGCGGCCGACTCGGGCTCCCCCGCGCAGGCCGCCGCACTGCATGCCCTGGTCGACGAGCTCGACGCCTTGGAGCCGGACTTCACCGCCTACGACCGACTCCGCTTCGGCGGCCCCGTCTCACGCGACACACACATCACCGCCCCGCGCGCCCACCGACCACCGATCAGCGCGCGGTGACGACCAGGGTGTAGTCGACGACGGTCGTCGAGGTGCCCGAGGAGCCGCGGACGGCGAGTGTGCGCGTGCCCGTGCCGAGCGGGGCCGACTGCACCCACAGACCGCACCCGTAGGTGTTCACCTCTTCGGTGTTGCCCGTGATCGGATCGCCCTCGACGGCTCGGGACCGCGCGCCGACCGGCGGTCGGTGGGCGCGCGGGGTCGGTTCGCCGGCTGCACCGCGCGCGACGCGTCGACCAGGCCGTGGCCGTGGAACGAGTCGATGTCGCCCGCCGCGGTGCACGGTGCCGCGCACGCCGGTCTGCTCGCCGTCGCGTACAACCGGGCCGTGATCGCGTCCGGCCCCCAGGTCGGATGCAGGGAGGCGATCAACGCCGCCACCCCGGTCACCGCCGGCGCCGCCATCGACGTGCCCTGCTTCCGCGCCCAGCCGCCGTCGCCCGACGTGGACAACACGCCCTCGCCACCCGCCGCGACGTCGCCGCCCGGCCCGGCCAGATCCACCACGCCCAGGCCCGTGTTCGAATAGCTCGCCCGCCGTGCGTTCGCGCCGACCGCGGCGACCGTGACCACGCCCGGGAGTTCGGCGGGCAGCTCGCGGCACGCGTTTGTCACCGGCCGCGGTCGCGCCGGGCGCCCGGTGACGGCGTCGTTCGGGCTGTGCGGATCCACCGTCTTGTGCGCGAGGTCGTAGGCGTCGTTGCCCGCCGCCGCGATCGACAACACGCCCCGCGCCGCCGCGTACGCCGCCGCCCGGCGCACCGCCTCGTGAATCACCGCCTGGTCCTCGTCGTCCGGACACAGCAGCCACCACGGGTCGTTGTAGTAGCTGTGGTTGGCGATCCGCAGGCCCCGGTGCGCGTGCTCGGCCAGCCAGACGAACCCGCATACGCTCGCCTCGCCGTGGAACAACGCGTCCTCGTCACCGATCCGCAGCGCCGCGATCCGCACCCCGGGCGCCACCCCCACCACGCCGCGCCCGTCGCGCGCCGCGGCGATGGTGCCGGCCACGTGCGTACCGTGATCCGAGCGCGCCGCCCGCCACGCCGCGCCCGCTTGGATCGGCCGGCCCGTCGAGCAGTCCACGGACAACGCGGCATCGAAGTTCGGCGCCAGGTCGGGATGCCGATCGTCCACACCCGAATCGGCCACCGCGACCACCACGTCCGCACTGCCCTCGGTGATCCGCTGCGCCTCGTACGCGTGCACCATCGCCAGATTCCACTGCGCCGCCTCGGCCGGATCCGAAACGGCCCCGCCGACCCGAGCCGCCGGCCGCCCGGTCGCCCGCACCCGCAGCGGCACCGTGCGCGTGGCCCCCACCCGTGCCACCCCGGGCCGCCCGCGCACCGCCGCCGCGAACCCCGGCCCACCGTGCGCCACCACCACGCCGACCCGCCCGTACGCGTACACCACCACACCCCCGGCCCGCCGCACCGCCGACTCGGCGAGCATCGTCTGCGCCGTCCCGGCCGAGGGGGTCAACACCAGATACGAATAGGTCTTCGCCGGAGCGGCGTCGGCCGATCCCGCCGCCGCGGGCGTCGACCCGAACAGCGTGGCCGCGGCCGCCGACACCATCGCGATCGCCGCACGCATCCTCATGTGGGCGTACGTACACACGAGACACCCGAGCCAACCGGACATTCACTCGGACGAGTCGCCGCCCGCGACCGGCCCGGCTCCGCTCACGTGGTGATGTCGCGTTCGGTCATCCGAGCCCAGGCCGCCGCGCCGAAGATGGCCGTGTAGGCCGTCTGGACACCGAGGTTGCGGATGATCTCGTCGGTCGGGATCGGACTCCGCAGCAGGTCGCCGAAGCTCATCCAGCCGTCGGTGAACAACCACGGGTGGATCGCCGACAGTTGCGGGATACCGGTCAGGATCGCGGTCACGATGACCACGCCGACCGTGGTGGCCATCGCCGCCACCGGCACCGTGGTCAGTGTCGAGACGAACAACCCGATCGCCGCCAGGCCCACCAGCGAGGCCGCCACACACAGCGCGATCAACAACGCCCGCCAGGACGCCTCGCCCATCGAGATCGTGTCGCCGGTCAACAACGGCACATCGCCCATCGGGAACAGCGCGGCGCCCACCACCAGCGCGGACACCGCCACCGTGAGCGTCGCGGCCAGGCAGAACGCCAGCACACCGGCGAACTTGACCAGCAACAACCGGGTCCGACCGGCCGGCGCGACCAGCAGATAGCGCAGCGTCCCGGCGTGCGCCTCGCCCGCGATCGAGTCGCCCGCCACCACGCCGACCGTCATCGGCAGGAAGAACGGCAGCGCGGCGGCCAGCGACGCGAAGACCAGGAACAGCCCGTTGCCGGTGACCTGGTTCACGAAGTCCATCGACCCCCCGCCACCACCCCCGCCCGAGGAGCCGCCGTCGTGGAAGTAGCGCAGTGCGACCCCGAGCATGACCGGTACGAAGGCCAGGAAGCCCAGCATCGCGGCGGTGCGCGGGCGCAGGAAGACCAACCGCAACTCGCTGCGCGTCAACCCGCGCAACCGCGGCGGACGTTCGGACCCGAACGCCTCCTTGTCCGCCGAGTACCGGAACGCGGGCGACAGGACACCCGTCTTGGGCAGTGCGTCAGTCGGTGACATCGAAGCCTTCTCCGGTCAGGGCGACGAACGCGTCCTCCAGGGACGGTCGCGCGAGGGTGAACGAGCGGACGCGGACATCGGCGCGGACCAGCGCCGCGCAGACCTCGTCGGGCTCCAGCGGCGCCGGGTCGGCCTCGACGCCGTCGCGGGTGGTGACGATGTCGCTCGCGCCGAGCCTGCCCAGCACCACGACCGCCGCCTCCGCGTCGGGAGTCGTGACGACCAGCCGGGCCCGGGTGCCGGCGCGCAGCGATTCCACCGTGCCCTGCGTGATCAGCCTGCCGTGGCTCATCACCGCGACATCCGTGCACACCTGCTCGATCTCGTCCAGCAGGTGCGAGGACAGGAACACCGTGGTGCCGTCTGCGGCCAACTCGCGGATCAGCGTCCGGATCTCGCGCATCCCCTGCGGGTCGAGGCCGTTGGTCGGCTCGTCGAGCACCAGCAGGTCACGCGGGCGCAGCAGCGCGGATGCGATGCCCAGCCGCTGCTTCATGCCCAGCGAGTAGGCCCGCGCCTTGCGACCGGCCACCGCCGTCAGGCCGACCTTGGCCAGCGCCTCGTCCACCCGGGCGTCGCGGGTTCGCGGGTCCGAGGTGGGATCGGCGGCGTCCAGCCGGTCCAGGTTCTGCCGACCCGTCAGGAAGCCGTAGTGGGCCGGGCCTTCGATCAGCGCGCCGACCCTGGGCAGCACCCGCCCGACGGCCCCGGGCATGGGGCCGTCGAGCAGGGTGACCGAACCGCCGGTCGGCCGGATCAGGCCGAGCAGCATCCGGATGGTCGTGGTCTTGCCGGAACCGTTGGGCCCGAGGAACCCGAAGACGGAACCGGCCGGCACGATCAGGTCGAGGCCGTCCACGGCGAGCCGGTCCCGGCCGTAGCGCTTGGACAGCCCCTCGGTACGGATCGCGGCGGTCCCGACCGCCGTGGACGCGGTCATCGCTGTGCCGCGATCCGCTGGAGCGTGTCCGCGTCGACCGCGCCGACGAAGATCCGGCCCGAGTCGGTGCCGAGCACGTTCAGCAGGCGCGTGTTGATCAGCGTCCCGCCCGGAACCGGCTTGCCCAGCTTGCCCAACAGCCCGGTGGCGTCCTTGGCCTCGCCGCCGGCGGGCAGCTCGACCACGGTCGCCCAACCCTCGCCGAGCAGGCCCGGTTCGGCCCGCTCCCCGGTCGGCGCCGCGGGTGTGCCCGGCGTACCCGGCGTGCCGGGTGCCTCGGGCCGCGCCTCGTTCGGCGTCGCCTCCTCGACCCGGGCCCCGGCCGGCGGCTTGAAGTCGAAGGTGCCGGCCGCCGGCTTGTCGTACGAGACGTTCTCGAAGCCGATGTCGATCGCGGGCTTGCCGCCCTTGACGGTGTCCACGGTCACCCGCAGCGGCACCCCGGTCTTCGCGTCCACGAACACCGTCGCGGCGGCGATCAGGCTGCCCTGGGCCTTGGGCGCGAAGCGCAGTTTGTACACGTCGTGCCCGGCGACCCGACCGGTCCCGTCGACCCGGACGTCGGTGGTCGGGCCGACCAGGTCGAGCAGTTGCCGGGCCGCGTCCTGCGGCGTGGTCGGCACCAGCGACGCGACATCGGAGCGGCCGTGGTCGAACGTGCCGTGCGTCACCGCGTGCGCGCGGCTGTCGTAGGTCCACACGTCGCGGCCGTTGTGGATGACGTTGTATTCGGCCAGATCGGACATGATGCCGATGCGCTGCCGGTCCGGGCCGTCCAGGGCCACCTGGAGCTTGTTGGTGCCGGACAGCAGTGCCTGCGGGCCGTTGCCGCCGGCCTTGCCGGGCAGGGCGGGCAGGCCCAGGTCGGTGTCGATGCGGACGGTGCCGGTGAGCGCGTCGGCCCGGGCGGCGGCGACCTTGGCGACGAGTTGCTCGGCGGTCTGTTCCGGTAGGCCCGGATGCGAGTCGTCGGCGAACGCGCTCGGGCCGAACGTCACGGCACCGACGGTCGCGGCCGCGATCGCGGCCGGCACCGCGAAGCGCCACGGAACGGATCGGCGGGTGGTGCGAGTCATGGAGATTGCCCCCTGATTCGGGTGTCGAATGCGACACCACAAGGGGATCATCGCGACCGGGCACTCGGCGTCGGCCGTACGTCACGGGAAAACGTCCGCCTCAGGACGTGCGCGACGTGCGAACACGGGACTTGATGGTGACTCGGCATCTCACGCGCTACTCCCGGGGGAGCAGCCGTCGAGCACTCCCGCGGTAGACCGCAGCCCGCCCACATGACGTCACGGGTGGGCGGGCCGGCACCAAAAACTACGCGCTACGCTCCACGACCAGTTCGCACAACGAGGCCAAAGCCTGCTTCGCACTGCACTCCGGCAGCGGCGCCAGAACCTCCCGAGCGGCTGCGGCATAGCGTCGGGTGTCCTCACGGGCCTTCGCGAGCGCCGGGTGCGCGCGCAGCAGCCCGAGCGCCTCCGCGTGCTCGTCGTCGTCCGTGATCGGCCCGTCGAGCAGGGCGAGCAGGTGTCGGTCGGCCGCCGGCGACGAACCGCTCACGCCGGCCCGCAGGTGCAGTACCGGCAGCGTCGGTACGCCCTCGCGCAGGTCGGTGCCCGGGGTCTTGCCGGACTCGGTCGCCTCGCTGGCGATGTCGAGTACGTCGTCGGCCAGTTGGAAGGCGACGCCGAACCGTTCGCCGTACCGGGTCAGGATGTCCACCACGTGCTCGTCCGCACCCGCGAACATCGCGCCGAACTGGCCGGATGCCGCGATCAGCGAGCCGGTCTTGTCCGCCATCACCGACAGGTAGTGCTCGACCGGGTCGTCGCCCGGGCCCGGTCCGACCGTCTCGCGGATCTGGCCGGTCACCAGCCGGGCGAACGCCCGCGCCTGGATCCGCACCGCCTCGTTGCCCAGGTCGGCGACGATCTCCGAGGCCCGGGCGAACAGGAAGTCGCCGGTCAGGATCGCAACCGAGTTGTCCCACCGGGAGTTGGCACTGGGTGCGCCGCGCCGCAGCAGCGCCTCGTCCATCACGTCGTCGTGGTACAGCGTGGCCAGGTGGGTCAGTTCGCACACCACCGCCGCCGGCACCACGCCCGGTGCCTGCCAGTCGCCGAATTGGGCGGCGAGCAGCACCAGCAGAGGCCGGAACCGCTTGCCGCCCGCCTCGACCAGATGCCGCGAGGTCTGCGTCAGATAGGGGAACTCGCTCTTGGTGGCCGCCAGGAGCTCCTGCTCCACGGCGGCCATCCCCGCCCTGATATCGGCGTCGAGAGTCTCGTCCGTGACGCTCAGCCCGAAGGGCCCCACGATCGCCATGACGGTTCTCTCCTGTCGATCACGCAGAGTCTCTGCGTCTTGCTTAATGGACGAACAGGGCTGCCTTGTCCGCGAGGTCCAGTACCGGCTGCGGGAGGATGCCAAGGACCACGGTAACGGCTACCCCGAGCGCGATGGCAGCGGTGGTCATCACGCTCGGTACGACGACCGTCGGACCGTCGACCTTGGGCTCCGAGAAGAACATCAACACGATCACCCGCACGTAGAAGAACGCGGCGACCGCGCTGCACAGCACACCGACCACCACCAGGCTGCCCGCACCGCCTCGCGCCGCTGCCTGGAAGACCGCGAACTTTCCGGAGAAACCGCTGGTCAGCGGAATGCCGGCGAAGGCGAGCAGGAACAGCGCGAACACTCCTGCGACCAGCGGGGAACGCCTGCCCAGACCCGCCCAGTGGGACAGGTGGGTCGCCTCGCCGCGGGCGTCGCGTACCAATGTGACCACCGCGAACGCACCCAGAGTGACGAACCCATAGGCCACAAGGTAGAACATCGTGGACGACACGCCCGCGTCGCTCATCGCGATCATTCCGGTCAGGATGAAACCCGCGTGGGCGATCGAGGAGTAGGCGAGCAGTCGCTTCACGTCCGTCTGGGTGATCGCGATGATCGCGCCGGCGACCATGGTCACGATCGCGACGCCGATCATCACCGGCCGCCAGTCCCAGCGCATGCCCGGCAGCGCGACGTAGAAGAAGCGCATCATCGCGCCGAACGCGGCGACCTTGGTGGCCGCCGCCATGAAGCCGGTGATCGGGGTCGGCGCACCCTGGTACACGTCCGGTGTCCAGGAGTGGAACGGCACCGCGCCGACCTTGAACAGCAGGCCGACGGCCACCATCGCGAGCCCGATCAGCAGCAGCGCGTCGTTGTCCATCGCACCGGCCGAGGCGACCCCGATCTTGTCCAGCGAGACACTGCCCGAGTAGCCGTACAGCATGGCCACGCCGAACAGGAAGAACGCCGAGGAGAACGCGCCGAGCAGGAAGTACTTGAGCGCCGCCTCCTGGGAGAGCAGCCGGTGGCGCCGGGCCAGCCCGCACAGCAGGTAGAGCGGCAGGGACAGGATCTCCAGCGCGACGAACATCATCAGCAGGTCGTTCGCCGCCGGAAAGAGCAGCATGCCCACCAGCGAGAACATGGTCAGCGGGTAGACCTCGGTCTGCGTCCAGCCCGCCGCCGCCGCGTCCTTCTCCTGCTGGCTGCCCGGCGCCGCCGCGGCCTGCGGGGCGAACGCGTCGCCGCCGGCCGGTTCCAGCCTGCGCTCGCCGATCAGCAGCACCGAGGCGATGCCGATCAGCAGCAGCGTGCCCTGCAGGAACAGCGACGGGCCGTCCACGGCGACCGCGCCCATCGCGGTGACGCTGCCCCGGTGGTCGTCCGGCAGGTCCCGAGCGAGCCAGACGACCGCGCCGAACGCGGCGATCATGCCGACCAGGGCCACCGTGAGCTGCGCGCGGTAGCGGGCCGGCCGAGGCAGGAACGCCTCGATCAGCACGCCCACCACCGCGACGCCCGCGATGATCAGGATCGGCGAGAGCTTGCCGTACTCGATGGTGGGCGCGTCCACCTTCGTCACGGCGAGCGTTGCCGTTGCGGCGGTGCTCATGCTCACTTGGAGCCTCCAGTGGTGTGCGCCTCGGTGCCCGCGGCCTGTTCGATGGGCTTGGTGGGCGCCGGGTCCTTCTGCTCCACCCGGCTGAGCGTGTGGTCCACGACCGGGTTGACCGCGTCGAGCACCGGCTTGGGATAGACGCCGAGCACGAGCAGGAACGCGATCAGCGGTACCACGACCGCCAGTTCGCGCGGCACCAGGTCGCGGAGCTTCTCATTGCCCGGCCGCAGCGGGCCGGTCATCGTGCGTTGGTACAGCATCAGCACGTACAGGGCGGCGAGCACGATGCCGGTGGTGGCGAAGATCGCGGCCACCTTGTACTTCGTGAACGCGCCCACCAACACCAGGAATTCGCTCACGAACGGGGCGAGTCCCGGCATCGAGAGGGTCGCGAGTCCGGCCACCAGGAACGTACCCGCGAGAATGGGGGCGACCTTTTGCACGCCGCCGAAGTCGGCGATCGTCTTGCTGCCGCGGCGGGTGATCAAGAAGCCCGCGATCAGCAGCAGGGCTGCGGTGGAGAAGCCGTGGTTGACCATGTACAGCGTCGCGCCCGACTGGCCCTGACTGGTCATCACGAAGATGCCCAGGATGATGAAGCCGAAGTGCGAGATGGACGTGTACGCGATCAGCCGCTTGATGTCGGTCTGGCCGATCGCCAGCAGCGCGCCGTAGATGATCCCGATCACCGCGAGCGTGATCACCGCGGGGGCGAAGAACTTCGAGGCGTTCGGGAAGATCTCCAGGCAGAACCGCAACATCGCGAACGTGCCGACCTTGTCCACCATCGCGGTGACCAGGACCGCGATGCCGGGCGTGGCCTCGGTCATGGTGTCCGGCAGCCAGGTGTGGAACGGCCACAGCGGGGCCTTGACCGCGAACGCGAACATGAAGCCCAGGAACAGCGCCTTCTCCGCGGTCGGGTCGATGTCCAGCTGCCCGGTGGCCACGGCCTGCGAGATCTTCACGAAGTCGAAGGTGCCGTTCCCGTCGATCCCGATGCCCTGGTTGGCGGTGGCCACGTACAGCCCGACCACGGCGGCCAGCATGACCAGACCGCCGAGCAGGTTGTAGAGCAGGAACTTCACTGCCGCGTACGACCGTTGCGGGCCGCCGTAGCCGCCGATCAGGAAGTACATCGGGATCAGCATGGCTTCGAAGAAGACGTAGAACATGAACACGTCGGTGGCCGCGAAGGACACCACGACCATGGCCTCGACCAGCAACATCAGCGCGAAGAACGCGTGCGTGCTGCGCGGCGCGGCCTTGCCGGTGCCGGCCGCGCCGTCGGCGCCCACCGGGGCGTCGTCCGCGTCGTGCCACGAGGCCAGGATCAGCAGCGGCATCAGCACCGCGGTGAGCAGGATCAGCACCAGGCCGATCCCGTCCACGCCCAGCGACCAGCGCACCCCGAACGAGGAGATCCAGCTGTAGCTTTCGGTGACCTGGAAGCGGCCGCCGTCATTGTCGAACTTGGCCGCCACCACGATCGCGACGGCGAGGGTCAGCAGGCTGAACAGCAGCGCCACGTTCTTGGCGAGCTTGCGCTTGCCGGCCGGAACGGCGGCGACGCACAGCCCGCCGACGAACGGCAGCGCCGCGAGCGTCGTCAGCCAGGGAAAGTGGCCGTTCATCGAAGTCCCTCCGCCAAGGCGCCTACGGGGTGGGCGATCTGGGGTCGTGTCCGGATGGTCATGTTCAGGCCATCCGAGCCATCAGCGTGCAGGCCACGACCAGCAGCGTGCCGCCGAACATGGACAGCGCGTACGAACGCACGAACCCGGTCTGCACCTTGCGCACGCGCGCCGAGGTGCCGCCGATGAACGCCGCGAGTCCGCCCACGAATCCGTCCACGCCGCGGTTGTCGAACCACACGAGCAGGCGGGTCAGGTACTGGCCGGGTCGCATCACCAGGCCCTCGTTGACCGCGTCCTGGTACAGGTCCCGCCGCGCCGCGACGGTGACCAGGCTCGCGGCCGGCGCCACCGCGGGCACATCCCGACGGGCGTACTGCACGTAGGCCACCGCCGAGCCGAGCGCGACCATCGAGAGCGCCATGCCGGTGACCGCCCACTCGCTCATCGGCAGGTCGCCGTGCGAGAAGCCGGTGACGGGCGTCAGCCATTTGACAAACGACTCGTTGAGCACGAACAGCCCACCCGCGAACACCGATCCGAACGCGAGCAGGATCATCGGCCCGGTCATCGAGGTCGGCGACTCGTGCGGGTGCGGCTCGTGCCAGTCGGCCGGGGCGCCCGCCGGTGCCTCCTTCCAGCGTTCCTTGCCGAAGAAGGTCATCAGCATCACGCGCGTCATGTAGAACGCGGTCAGACCGGCCGCCAGCAGGGTGACCGCACCCAGGATCCACCCCGAGGTGCCGCCCTTGGCGAACGCCGCCTCGATGATCTTGTCCTTGGAGAAGAACCCGGACAGCAGCGGGAAGCCGATGATCGACAGGTAGCCCAGGCCGAAGGTGACGAAGGTGATCGGCATGTACTTGCGCAGCCCGCCGTAGCGGCGCATGTCGACCTCGTCGTTCATGCCGTGCATGACCGAGCCCGCGCCCAGGAACAGCCCGGCCTTGAAGAAGCCGTGCGTGACCAGGTGCATGATCGCGAACACGTAGCCGATCGGACCCAGGCCCGCGGCCAGGATCATGTAGCCGATCTGGCTCATCGTGGAGGCGGCCAGCGCCTTCTTGATGTCGTCCTTGGCGCAACCCACGATCGCCCCGAACAGCACGGTGATCGCGCCCACGACGGTGACCGCGAGTTGCGCGTCCGGCGAGGCGTTGAAGATCTCCGCGGACCGGGTGATCAGGTACACGCCGGCGGTGACCATGGTCGCCGCGTGGATCAGCGCGGAGACCGGGGTCGGACCCTCCATCGCGTCGCCGAGCCACGCCTGGAGCGGGAACTGCGCCGACTTGCCGCACGCGGCGAGCAGCAACATCAGGCCGATCGCGGTCATCGTGCCGTCGCTCGCGCTCGCACTGCCACCGAGCACGTCGGCGAAGTCGAAGCTGCCGAACGTGGTGAACATCAGGAAGACCGCCACGGCCAGACCGAAGTCGCCGACGCGGTTCATGATGAACGCCTTCTTGGCGGCGGTCGCGGCACTGGGCTTGTGCTGCCAAAAACCGATCAGCAGGTAGGAGGCAAGACCCACGCCCTCCCAACCGGCGTACAGCAGAAGGTAGTTGTTCGCCAGCACCAGCAGCAGCATCGCGGCGACGAACAGGTTCAGGTAGCCGAAGAAGCGCCGACGGTTCTCGTCGTGCGCCATGTAGCCGATCGAGTAGATGTGGATCAGCGAGCCCACACCGGTGATCAGCAGGACGAACACCACGGACAACTGGTCGAGGTGCAGGCCGATGTCGGCCTGGAACTCATTGACCGGCGCCCAGGTCCACAGGTGCTGGTCGACCGAGCGGTCCGCGTCGTCCTTGCCGAGCATGGTCACGAACATCAGCACGCCGACCGCGAACGACCCGAGGGCCATCGCGGTGCCGAGGATGTGGCCGAAGGCGTTGGTGCGCTTGCCACCGACGAGCAGCAGCAGCGCACCGAGCAGCGGCAGGCCCACGACCAGCCACAACGCCGAGTACGCGCCACTTGCCGCGACGGAGTGCAGCCCGCCGCCGCCCTCGTTGGCGAGCACGACGCCGGAGGCCAGGGAGGAGGTTTCGATCACCGGTTCCGACCTACCACTTCATGAGGCTGGCGTCGTCGACCGAGGCCGAACGGCGGCTGCGGAAGATGGCGATGATGATGGACAGTCCGACCACGACCTCGCACGCGGCGACGACCATCGTGAAGAACGCGATGATCTGGCCGTCGAGGTTGTCGTGCATGCGGCCGAACGTGACGAACGCGAGGTTGCACGCGTTCAGCATCAGTTCGACGCACATGAACACCACGATCGCGTTGCGCCGGAGCAGGACCCCGGCCGCGCCGATGGTGAACAACAGCGCGGACAGGTACAGGTAGTTCACCGGGTTCACGGGCGCCCCTCCTTGGAGCCTGCGCCGGCGGCAACCTCGTTGCCCGAGCCGCCGCCCGACGAAGAGTCGGCGTCGTCGTGTTCCTGCCGGGCGGTGGGCACCGGTGCGGAGGAGGGGCCGTCCGACTCGTCGGGCCACGCCTCGTCGTCGGCGTCCGCGCCCGCGCTCTCCAGCTCGGCGACGCTGTGCACCGCCTCGGCGCTGACGTCGCGGATCTGACCGCGCGCGCGCAGCGTGCCGTTGATCGACAACTGCGAGACGCTGCCGTCCGGCAGCAGCGCGGCCACGTCCACGGCGTTGTGCCGGGCGTACACCCCGGGCGTGGGCAGCGGCGCGACCTGCTTGTTCTCGCGCACCCGCTCCTCGGACAACTCGCGCTGGGTCTTGCGCGGCACCAGGCGTTCGCGGTGCGCGAGCACCATCGCGCCGACCGCCGCGGTGATCAGCAGCGCGCTGGTCATCTCGAAGGCCCAGATGTACTTGGTGAAGATCTGGTGTGCCAGACCCTGCACGTTGCCCTGGGACGCCGCGCGCAGCGCCTCGTCGTTCGTCTCGGCCGGATACACCGGCCGGCCGCCCGGCGTCTTGGTGGCCAGCGCGGTGAAGTGCGTGATGGACGCGTTGGCGATGCCCGCCACCAGCAGGATGCCGAAGCCCAGGCCCAGCCCGACGGCGGCGATCCGCTGACCCTTCAGCGTCTCCTTGAGCGAGTCCACCGAGGAGACGCCGACCAGCATCAGCACGAACAGAAACAACATCATGATCGCGCCGGTGTAGACCACGATCTGCACGATGCCCAGGAACACCGCGCCCTGGGCCAGGTAGAAGATCGCCAGGCACATCATCGTGGTGACCAGCGCGAGCGCGCTGTGCACCGCCTTCTTCATGAAGACGGTGGCCAGGGCGCCGATCAGCGCGACGGCCGCGAGCACCCAGAACTGCAGCGCCTCGCCGGTGGAGGTCTTGGTGACCTCGGCCGCGAAGTCGATTCCGGGACTCATCGGCCCGCCTCCGTCCCCTGCTTGTGCGCCTCGGCCGGGTCGCGGGGCTGCCCCTGGGTCACCGTGCCGGGTGCGGCCGCGGTGACCTTGCCCAGGTAGTAGTCGGTGTCGGTGGTGCCCGGGTACATCTCGTGCGGTGCCGGGACCATGCCCTCGTACAGCGGCGCGAGCAGCTGTTCCTTGGTGAAGATCAGGCTCGCCCGGCTGGTGTCGGCGAGCTCGAACTCGTTGGTCATGGTCAGCGCCCGGGTCGGGCACGCCTCGATGCACAGGCCGCAGAAGATGCAGCGCAGGTAGTTGATCTGGTAGTTGCGGCCGTACCGCTCACCGGGCGAGAAGCGTTCCTCGTCGGTGTTGTCGGCACCCTCCACGAAGATCGCGTCGGCGGGACACGCCCACGCGCACAGTTCGCAGCCGATGCACTTCTCCAGGCCGTCGGCGTAGCGGTTGAGCTGGTGCCGGCCGTGGAATCGCGGTGCGGTGACCTTCTTCTCGTACGGGTAGTACTCGGTGTTCGCCTTCTTGAACATCGTCGCGAAGGTGACACCGAACCCCGCGACCGGTCCGAGGAACTTGGGCACGGGTCTATGCCTCTCCTTCAGTGCGGTCGGCCGGAAGCTCCGCCGCGGCCGGCGCACCGACCGGCTCGGGTTTGCGCACGTTGCGGCGCGGCACCGGCGGGAGTTGTTGGCCCGGCATCGGCGGTACGGGGAACCCGCCCGCCATCGGGTCGAACGGTTCGGGTCCGGCCGCCTTCGCGTCCGCCTCCTCGTCCCGGTTGGGCGTGACCGCGTCCCACAGGATCGACAGCAGGAGCAGGGCGACCACACCGCCGGCGACCCACAGCACGATCCGGGACTGCTCGTAGCCCTCGTTCTTGAGCGCGCGCACGGTGGCCACCAGCATCAGCCACACCAGCGAGAGCGGGATCAGCACCTTCCAGCCGATCTTCATGAACTGGTCGTAGCGGAACCGCGGCAGCGTGCCGCGCAGCCAGATGAACACGAAGATGAACGCCTGGACCTTGAGGAAGTACCAGAGGAAGGGCCACCAGCCGGAGTTGGCGCCCTCCCAGACCGCGGTGATCGGCCACGGCGCGAGGTAGCCGCCGAGGAAGAGCGTGGTCGCCAGCGAGCTGACCACCACCATGTTCACGTACTCGGCGAGGAAGAACAGCGCGAACTTCAGCGACGAGTATTCGGTGTGGAACCCACCGACCAGCTCGCCCTCGGCCTCGGGGAGGTCGAACGGCGCGCGGTTGGTCTCGCCGATCATCGCGACGACGTAGATGATGAACGAGACCGGCAGCAGCACCGCGTACCAGGTGTCCTGCTGGGCGGCGACGATCTCCGAGGTGGACATCGAGCCGGAGTAGAGGAACACCGCCGCGAACGACAGGCCCATCGCGATCTCGTACGAGATCATCTGCGCCGAGCTGCGCAGCCCGCCGAGCAGCGGGTAGGTCGAGCCGGAGGACCAGCCCGCGAGCACGATGCCGTAGATGCCCACGGACGCGACCGCGAGGATGTAGAGGACCGCGACCGGCAGGTCGGTCAGTTGCAGGTGCGTGCGGTGCCCGAAGATCGACACCTCGGGCCCGAAGGGGATCACCGCGAACGCCATGAACGCCGGGACCATCGCCACGATCGGGGCGATGATGTAGACGGCCTTGTCGGCGCCCTTGACGGTGATGTCCTCCTTGAGCGCGAGCTTCACGCCGTCCGCGAGGGACTGGAGCAGGCCCTGCGGGCCGGTGTACTTGGGCCCGATGCGCATCTGCATCCAGGCCACGACCTTGCGTTCCCACCAGATCGCGAACAGCGTCATGACGACGCAGAACGCGAAGATGAGCACCGCCTTGAGCAGGATCAGCCACCAGACATCGGTACCGAACCCGACCGCGGCGAGCTGCATGCCGCTGTCCGTCACCGCTCCTCCTCATGAACGTGTGCGGTCCGACCGTTGAGGCCGGTGCCGCCCGCCCGTCGCCCGCCCCCACCCTTGTTCGGAAGCACTTCGTGCTCTCCCGCCCGTCGCCCGCCCCCACCCTTGCTCGGAAGCATTTCGTGCTCTTTTCCGTTGGGACCCTCCGCCTGGGCGAGATCCGCCACGGCCGGCCGAATCCTGACCACCTCGCCCGCGCCCACCCGCAGCGCGCGACGCACCGAGGAGCCGGGCGAGTTCGCGGGCAGGAAGACCACGCGCTCGGTCATGTCGGTGATGCGCAGCGGCAACGTGACCTCCCCGTGCAACGAGGTCACGGTGACGCCGCCCCCGTCCTCGGCGCCGATCTCGGCGGCCGTGGACGCACTCAGTCGGACCACCGGCGCGCGCCGGGTGCCCGCCAGATGGGGTTCGCCGTCCTGCCCGCGGCCCTCGTCCAGGAGCAGCCGCCAGGTGGCCAGTACGGCTTCGCCCACACCGGGGCGCGGGAGTTCGCGGGTCCGGCCCTCGGGGGCCGGCCCCCGGTCGCCGCTCCACCGGCCGAGCCGGCGCAGTTCGCGGCGGGCGGCGGTGAGCGAGGGCAGGTCGATCGGGGTGCCCTCGCGCTGTTCGGCCATCGCCTCGGCGATCGCGTCGAGCACCCGCAGGTCGGACATCACCGCGGCCAGGTCGCCGGTGAGCTGGTCCTTCTTCAGCACGGTGGCGAACGGGCGTTCGCGGCCCTCCCAGTCGACGAAGGTGCCGGGCTTCTCGGCGGGCGCGGCGACCGGGAAGACCACGTCGGCGCGTTCGGTGACCGCGCTGTGCCGCAGTTCCAGGCTGACCACGAAGCGGGCCGCGTCCAGTGCGGCGATCGCGCCGGCCGGGTCGGGCAGGTCGTCCACGTCGACGCCGCCGACCACGAGTGCGGCCAGGCGCTGCTCGCGGACCGCGGTGAGCATCGAGGTGACGTCCAGGCCGTAGCCGCCGGGCAGGTCGGCGACCGCCCAGGCCGCGGCGACCTCGGCCCGGGCCGCGGGGTCGCTGACCGGTCGCCCGCCCGGAAGCAGGTTGTACAGCGCGCCCGCGTCGAGTGCGCCGCGCTCGCCGGCCCGGCGCGGGATCCAGGCGAGTCGGGCGCCGGTGCGTGCGGCCAGCGCGGTGACCTCGGCCAACGCGCCGGGCACGCCTGCCAGGCGCTCGCCGACGAGCACGATGGTGCCCGGTGTACGCAGCAGGTCGGCGGCGCCGCGGGCGAGTTCGCCCTCGACCGCCGGGTCGCCGAGCGCGGAGAGCCACTCGGTCTCGGTTCCGGGGGCCGCGCGCAGCAGCGTGCCCTTCGTCCGGACCAGGCCGGCCGAGGCGAACGGCGCGATGCCGTAGACCTTCAGGCCCTTGCGGGCGGCCTTGCGCAGCCGCAGGAACACGATCGGCGACTCGTCCTCGGGCTCGAACCCGACCAGGAGCACGCCGGGGGCCTTCTCCAGGTCCGCGTAGGTCACGCCGAGTCCGGTGCCGGCCACCTTGGCGGCGAGGAACTCGGCCTCCTCGGCGGAGTGCTCCCGGGCCCGGAAGTCGATGTCGTTGCTGTCGAGCGCGACCCGGGCGAACTTGCCGTAGGCGTAGGCGTCCTCCAGCGTGGCCCGCCCACCGACCAGGACGCCGGCGTTGCCGCGTGCGGCGGCGAGCCCGCGCGCGGCCACACCCAGCGCCTCGGACCAGGACGCGGGAACCAGTTCGCCGCTCTCCTCGTCCCGAACCAGTGGGGAGGTGAGCCGGTCCTGCTGCGTGGCGTAACGGAACGCGAAGCGACCCTTGTCGCAGTTCCATTCCTCGTTGACCTCGGGCTCGTCGCCGGCGAGCCGGCGCAGCACCTTGCCCCGCCGGTGATCGGCGCGCAGCGAGCACCCGGACGCGCAGTGCTCGCACGTGGTCGGGGAGGACACCAGGTCGAACGGCCGGGCCCGGAAGCGGTACGCGGCCGAGGTGAGGGCACCGACCGGGCAGATCTGGATCGTGTTGCCGGAGAAGTAGGACTCGAAGGGCTGCTTCTCGTAGATCCCGACCTGCTGGAGTGCGCCGCGTTCGATCAGCGCGATGAACGGGTCGCCCGCGACCTGCTCGGAGAAGCGGGTGCAGCGCGCGCACAACACGCAGCGCTCGCGGTCCAACAGGACCTCGGAGGAGATCCGCAGCGGCTTGGGGAAGGTCCGCTTGACCTCGGCGAAGCGCGAGACCGAACGACCCGCGCCCATCGCCTGGTTCTGCAGCGGGCACTCGCCGCCCTTGTCGCAGACGGGGCAGTCCAGGGGGTGGTTGATCAGCAGCAGCTCCATCACCCCGTCCTGCGACTTCTTCGCGACCGGCGAGGTGAGCTGGGTGCGCACGACCATGCCGTCGGTGACGGTGGTGGTGCACGAAGCGAGCGGCTTGCGCTGGCCCTCGACGTCGACCAGGCACTGCCGGCACGCGCCGACCGGGTCGAGCAGCGGGTGGTCGCAGAACCTGGGGATCTGGATGCCGATCAGCTCGGCGGCCCGGATCACCAGGGTGCCCTTGGGCACGGAGACGTCGATCCCGTCCACCGAGATGGTGACGAGGTCCTCCGGCTTGGGGGCCGGCGGCCCACCCGCGGGGGTGTTGGTCGTGACTGTCATGTCAGCTGTGCGCTCCTGCCCCGGTTGAAGCGGGGGCTGTGCTCGCCCACGCGGTGGATGCCGCGGTGTCGAACGGACAGCCGCCGTGCTCGAAGTGCGCCAGGTATTCGTCGCGGAAGTACTTGAGCGAGGACTGGATCGGGCTCGCGGCACCGTCGCCCAGTGCGCAGAACGACTTGCCGAGGATGTTGTCGGCGACGTCGAGCAGGGTCTCCAGGTCCTGCTCGGTGCCCTCGCCGCGTTCCAGCCGGGTGAGCAGCTGGGTGAGCCAGTAGGTGCCTTCGCGGCACGGCGTGCACTTGCCGCAGGATTCGTGCTCGTAGAACTCGGTCCAGCGCAGCACCGCGCGCACCACGCACACGGTTTCGTCGAAGATCTGCAGCGCCTTGGTGCCGAGCATGGATCCGGCCGCGCCGACGCCCTCGTAGTCGAGCGGTACGTCCAGGTGCTCGTCGGTGAACATCGGCGTGGACGAGCCGCCGGGCGTCCAGAACTTGATCCGGTGTCCTTCGCGCACCCCGCCCGCCAGGTCCAGCAGTTGGCGCAGGGTCACCCCGAGCGGGGCCTCGTACTGACCGGGCCGCTTGACGTGTCCGGACAGCGAGTACAGCGTGAAGCCGGGCGACTTCTCCGAGCCCATCGAGCGGAACCACTCGACGCCCTTGTTCAGGATCGGCGGCACCGACGCGATCGACTCGACGTTGTTCACGCAGGTCGGGGACGCGTACAGGCCGGCCACCGCCGGGAACGGCGGGCGCAGTCGGGGTTGGCCCCGGCGGCCCTCCAGCGAGTCGAGCAGCGCGGTCTCCTCGCCGCAGATGTAGGCGCCCGCGCCCGCGTGCACGGTGAGTTCGAGGTCGAGGCCCGAGCCCAGCACGTTCTTGCCGAGGTAGCCGGCGGCGTACGCCTCGCGGACCGCGTTGTGCAGTCGGCGCAGCACCGGGACCACTTCGCCGCGCACGTAGATGAACGCGTGCTCGGAGCGGATCGCGTAGGACGCGATGATCACGCCCTCGATCAGCACGTGCGGGTTGGCGTACATGAGCGGGATGTCCTTGCAGGTTCCCGGCTCGGATTCGTCCGCGTTGACCACGAGGTAGTGCGGCTTGCCGTCGTTCTGCGGGATGAAGCCCCACTTCATGCCGGTGGGGAAGCCCGCGCCGCCGCGACCGCGCAGACCGGAGTCCTTGACGGTCTGGATCACCTCGTCGGGGTGCATCGCCAGCGCCTTGCGCAGGCCGTCGTAGCCGCCGCCGCGCCGGTAGGTGTCCAGCGTCCACGGCTGGTGCTCGTCCCAGTTCGCGGAGAGCACGGGGGTGAGGAGGGATGGCTCGGTCACGGCGCTTGGTCCCCGTCCTGGTCGGTCGCGGGCCCGGTGGGCGGCGCGGGGTGGGCCGGGTCGGATTCGGCGGTGCGCGCCGGAGCGTCGTGCGAACTCGGGGACGCCGGGGCGTCCTTCGCCACGTCCTCGGTGGGCGGCCGACGTGCGGGGGTGAGGCGGGCCGGTTCGTCGGCCTGCGTGCCGTTGGCGATGCGCAGGCCGACCAGGCTCGCGGCGCCGCCCGCGCCGCCCTCGTCGACCGCGCCGGGCCGCTCGTCCGGGAAGCCGGCCAGGATCCGCGAGGTGTCCCGGAAGGTGCACAGGCGCGCGCCGCGGGTGGGTACCGCGTGTTTGCCCGCGCGCAGGTCGTCCACGAGTTCCTTGGCCGACTGCGGGGTCGCGTCGTCGAAGAACTCCCAGTTGACCATCACCACGGGCGCGTAGTCGCACGCCGCGTTGCACTCGATGTGCTCCAGGGTGACCACGCCGTCGGCGGTGGTCTCCTTGTTGCCGATCCCGAGGTGGTCCTTGAGGCTCGCGAAGATCTCGTCGCCGCCCATCACCGCGCACAGCGTGTTCGTACAGACGCCGACGTGGAAGTCGCCGCCCTGGCGACGCCGGTACATCGTGTAGAAGGTGGAGACCGCGGATACCTCCGCCGCGGTCAGGCCCAGCATGTCGGCGCAGAACTCGATGCCGGTGCCGGTCACATAGCCCTCTTCGGCCTGCACCAGGTGCAGCAGCGGCAGCAGCGCCGAGCGGGCCTGCGGATAGCGCCCGATCACCTCCTTCGCGTCCACCTCCAGGCGGGCGCGCACCTCGGGCGGAAACGGCGGAGCCGGCTTGGCCGGGGGCATCGGCATGCCCAGGTCCGTACTCATCGGTCGACACCTCCCATGACGGGGTCGATGCCCGCCACTGCGACGATCACGTCGGCCACCTGACCGCCTTCGCACATCGCGGCCATGGCCTGCAGGTTGTTGAACGAGGGGTCGCGGAAGTGCACGCGGTAGGGGCGGGTGCCACCGTCGCTGACCGCGTGTACGCCCAGTTCGCCGCGCGGTGATTCGATCGCGCTGTAGACCTGGCCCGGCGGTACCCGAAAGCCCTCGGTGACCAGCTTGAAGTGGTGGATGAGGGACTCCATCGAGGTGCCCATGATGTTCGCGATGTGGGCGGGCGAGTTGCCCAGGCCGTCCGAGCCGAGCGCGAGCTGGGCGGGCCAGGCGATCTTCTTGTCGCCGACCATGACCGGCCCGGGGGCCAGCCGGTCCAGGCACTGTTCGACGATCCGCAGCGACTGCTTCATTTCCTCGATGCGGATCAGGTACCGCCCCCAGGAGTCGCACGAGTCCGCGGTGGCCACGTCGAACTCGTAGTTCTCGTAGCCGCAGTAGGGCTGGGTCTTGCGCAGGTCGTGCGGCAGCCCGGTGGAGCGCAACACCGGGCCGGTCAGGCCCAGTGCCATGCAGCCGGCCAGGTCGAGGTAGCCGATGCCCTGGGTGCGGCCCTTGAAGATCGCGTTGTCGTTGAGCAGCAGCTCGTACTCGCGAACGCGGCCGGGCAGGATGTTCACCAGCTCGCGGATCTTGTCCACGGCGCCGGGCGGGAGGTCCTGGGCGAGACCGCCGGGGCGGATGTAGGCGTGGTTCATCCGGAGCCCGGTGATCATCTCGAACACGTCGAGGATCAGCTCGCGGTCGCGGAACCCGAAGGTCATCACGGTGAGCGCGCCGATCTCCATGCCGCCGGTGGCCAGGCAGACCATGTGCGAGGAGATCCGGTTGAGCTCCATCAGCAGGACCCGGATCACCTGCGCGCGCTCGGGGATGTCGTCGGTGATGCCGAGCAGCTTCTCCACCGCGAGGCAGTACGCGGTCTCGTTGTGCAGCGGCATCAGGTAGTCCATGCGCGTCACGAAGGTGACGCCCTGGGTCCAGTTGCGGAACTCCAGGTTCTTCTCGATGCCGGTGTGCAGGTACCCGATTCCGCAGCGGGCCTCGGTGACGTTCTCCCCGTCGATCTCCAGGATCAGGCGCAACACGCCGTGCGTGGAGGGGTGTTGCGGGCCCATGTTGACGACGATGCGCTCTTCGGCGTCCGCCGCGGCCTGGACCACCTCGTCCCAGTCGGAGCCGGTGACCGTGTAGATCCGGCCCTCGGTGGTCTCCCGCGCGTGCGCGGCGGATGGGGGTGTCGTTGTCTGATCGCTCATCAGTTGTACGACCTCCGCTGGTCGGGCGGCGGGATCTGGGCGCCCTTGTACTCGACGGGCACGCCGCCGAGCGGGTAGTCCTTCCGCTGCGGGTGGCCGGGCCAGTCGTCCGGCATGAGGATGCGCGTGAGCGCGGGGTGGCCGTCGAAGACGAGGCCGAAGAAGTCGTAGGTCTCCCGCTCGTGCCAGTCCAGCGCGGGATACACGCTCACCAGGGACGGCAGGTGCGGATCCGCGTCCGGGACCGAGACTTCGAGCCGGACCGCCCGGTTGTGGGTGATCGAGCGCAGGTGGTAGACCGCGTGCAGCTCACGGCCGGTCTCCTGCGGGTAGTGCACGCCGGAGACGCCGGTGCACAGCTCGAAGCGCAGGGCCGGGTCGTTGCGCAGGGTCAGCGCGATCCGCGGCAGCGACTCGCGGCGCACGTGGAAGGTGAGCTCGCCGCGGTCGACCACGACCCTCTCGATCGCCTCGTCGAACTCGATGCCGGCTTCCGCGAGGGCGCCGGAGAGCTCGTCGGCGACCAGGTCGAACTCGCCCTCGCCGGCCGCGGTACCGCGCGGGCCGCCGTACGGGCGGGCGGCGGCGCCGGGGAAGGCGACGGTGTGGACCAGCTTGCCGTAGCCGGAGGTGTCGCCCGATCCGCTCGCGCCGAACATGCCGTGGCGGACCTCGATGGGTTCGCCGATCGGTACGCCGTGCTTGTCGCGAGGGGCGGGCAGCTGCGCCTTTTCCTCGGGCGTGGGGTTCGGGGCGCCGTTGGCGGGGGTGGTCATCGGGCACCCCCCTCGGGCGCGTGGCCGACCGGGATGCCGGGGTTGAGCTCGTGCGCGCCTCGGCGGGCGCTCGCGGGCAACATCTCGATGGTGGGCAGCGCCTTCATGGCGGCCTGCTCGGCGGCGCGGGCCGCCTTCTCGCGGTTGACGCCCAGCGGCATCGCCTGGATCTCCTCGCGGAGCTTGATGATCGCGTCCATCAGCATCTCGGGCCGGGGCGGGCAGCCGGGGAGGTAGATGTCCACCGGCACCACGTGATCGACGCCCTGGACGATCGCGTAGTTGTTGAACATGCCGCCCGAGGACGCGCACACGCCCATCGACAGCACCCACTTGGGGTTGGGCATCTGGTCGTAGATCTGCCGCAGGACCGGCGCCATCTTCTGGCTGACCCGGCCGGCGACGATCATCAGGTCGGCCTGGCGGGGCGAGGCCCGGAAGACCTCCATGCCGAAGCGGGCCAGGTCGTAGCGGCCGGCGCCGGTGGCCATCATCTCGATCGCGCAGCACGCGAGTCCGAACGTGGCCGGCCAGAAGGATCCCTTGCGGAAGTAGCCGGCCAGCCCTTCCACGGTGCTCAGCAGGAAGCCGCTGGGCAGCTTCTCCTCGATACCCACGCGGATGCCCTCTCTCCGTCAATCGTTGGGGGAAGCCTGTGGGGAAGCCTGGGCGTCTCGGCTCATCGGTCCCACGTCCTTGCCTACTCCTTGGTCGGTCCCATTCGAGGCCGGTTGGTCAGTCCCATTCGAGGCCGCCGCGACGCCACAGGTAGGCGTAGGCGACGAAGACCGCGGCCACGAACATGGCCATCTCGACGAGACCGAACATCCCGAGCGAGTCGAAGTAGACGGCCCACGGGTAGAGGAAGACGATCTCGATGTCGAAGACGATGAAGAGCATCGCCGTCAGGTAGTACTTGACCGGGAATCGCCCGCCGCCGATCGGCTGCGGGGTCGGCTCGATGCCGCACTCGTAGGCTTCGAGCTTGGCCCGGTTGTAGCGCTTGGGCCCGGTGAGCGCCCCCATCACCAGGGAGACCACTCCGAAGGCCAGGGCAATGCCCCCGAGCACGAGGATCGGCGCGTACAGGTTCACCGCGCTCCCATCTCCCTTCTCAGTCCCCCGGAGTCACGCATGTGACCGGGTTCACAAGCTGCCGGAACGGCGCCCATCCTAGGCCCCTTCCGATGTGATCTGCGACACGGGTAGGGAACGATCATGGTGTGATCTTCCCCACCTGATGATCGATCAGAAACGGTTGCGTGCAGGCAAAAATCACACAGGGTGAGAAATTCGGCCGACTAAACGATCCGCCGCTCACGGACGATGTTGATCATGGGATTCGCCTATACCACCGGTTCCGAAGGGGCATCAAATTTGGCCGAGCATGATCGGTTGTGATAAATGATCCGGCCGGTTGCGTACGGTGCGTAACCGGAAATCCGCGCCTTGCGCGGGGGCGGATGCGCCGCCCGGCGGCCTCCGGCCGCTCC
This sequence comes from Embleya scabrispora DSM 41855, assembly GCF_000372745.1. Lineage (GTDB taxonomy): Bacteria > Actinomycetota > Actinomycetes > Streptomycetales > Streptomycetaceae > Embleya > Embleya scabrispora. The sequence goes on from NZ_KB889574.1 coordinate 174,366, forward strand.
CGTGAGACCGCGCTGCGCGCGGGCCGCTGCGCTGCCGGCGGCCTCCGGCCGCTCTCCTCGCTCGCTCGTCGATCACGGGTCGACGATCAAGTCGTGGGCGCTGACGCGCCGGGGGTCACCGAATCCACAGCGGCCCCGAGGGGCGGCGCGGGGTCGACCGGGGCGGGGTCAGGAGCGCCCTTCGTGGGACCCGGTACGCGCCGACCCGGTCGCGGCGGGCGGCGCCCCTTCGCACCCAACGGGACCGACCACCCCACCCACCACACCACTCGCGTGGGTGTCCCGCGGGACCGTAACCCCGCGACGAGATTCCGATACCCGCCGAGTCGGCCACCCACACCGGCGACCCATGGGCGTCTCACCCGGTGCTGCGGTCCGTACTCGGGCCGCCACATGAGTACCGATGCTCACGCCGGCGCAGCCCGTCTCTCCCTAGCGTCGAGCCATGCCCCAAGCCACATACGGAGACCACAAGACCGGCCACGGCCCGATCGTCACTTTCGTCGCCCTGGTCGTCGCCGCGATCCTCGCCATGGCCGTGGTCGACGCATTCGTGCTGCTGACCCTCGCCGCCGACGGCGACACCTGCGCACCCTCGTGCTCGGCCGACACCACCGCCGCCGGCAACCGCCTGGTCCTCCTGGCCAAACTCAGCGGCCTCGCGGCCCTCCTGAGTCTCTTCCTCACCGTGACCCTCCCGCGCCGCATCCGTTGGCAGGTCGGCCTCCCGGTCCTGGGCATCGGCGTCATCCTCCAGGCCGTGGCCCTGGTCGGCGCGTCCTGATCGGCGGCACCCGGCGCTTCGGCTCACCGAAGCCGGCTCACCCCCGCCTGTGCGCGACCGACCTCCCGGGCCCGGCGTCGGCGTCGGCGGCGGGTGCCCCGGCACGTGTGCGGCCACGCCCACGAGACCAGTGCCACGCCCACGGACAACAGGATCACCGCGCCGGCCTGGTGCCACGTGGTCGCGCACCCGCTCTCCTCGGTGCAGGACCTGGGAGTGAAGAGATACCGCAGGCCCAGCAGGGCTGAACCTCGCCGCCTACGCCGCCGCCGTGGCGGCCGCGATGTACCCGCTCGGCCGCCTCCCGCGCCTGGGGAGCAACCGAGAACCGAGCGCCGAACCGACTCACCGTGAATTCCCCGACGCACTCCGCGACGCCCGGCCCTCCCCGACCACCACTCCGCCCCGGATCGATCCCGACCTCGTTTCGATCCCACGGGAGGCATTCGGATCCCCGTCGGCGCGCGCGCCGGCACCGACGGAGCCGTCGCCGAGCGGAGCCGCCGTCGAGGTGGCCCCACTCGGCGCGGGCTTCGAAGGATCAGCCGACGATCGGCGGTTCGGCCAGGAGGGTCCACCAGGTCGAGTGGTCGCCGGAGTGCCCGACCATCGCTTTCGCGAGCGCCCGCCGTGCGGTGGGGGATGCCCGACGCCGGTCGGGGAATCGCCACATCCAGCGGCGGACCTCGCCGAGGTTGTGGCCTGCGTCCACCAGATTGGCACCGAGGTAGCCGACCTCCGCCCACGGCGGCCCGAGCGCCACCTGCCCCCAGTCGACGACGGACAACCTCCCGTCCGGCCGGACGATCATGTTGGCCGAGGTCAGGTCGGTGTGCAGCAGGGTGTTGCCGCACAATGGCCCGGTCCGTCCGGGGGGAAGGTGCTCGCGCAGCCGCGCGGCCAGGGTGGGCAGACCCGCGCTGCGGCCGGGTCGGATGCGCCCGATGCGGTCGAGGGCACCGACCACCAACACCATGTCGGGCGAATCCAGGCACAGCCGGAGGGGGCGGCCTTCCACGTGCTCGAAGACGAGTACCCGCCACCCGTCGACCGTGCCGTGCCGCAACAATCGCGGCGACAACACACCCGTGACGGCACTCGCCGCGATCTCGCTCGTCTGCGCCCGCGCGGACAGCGGCGCGGTGGCCTCCTCGGCAACCTTGACGAACACCGAGCCGGTCGGGGTGGTGACGGTCGCGGCGAAAGAACTGGTGTACGGGCCGGTGATGGGTTCGACCGAGAGCACGGGTCCGGCCGTCTTCTCGATGAACCCGTGGACGGCAAAGGGGAGTTCGAGCCACGCGTAACGCCTGCTCATCCCGTCTCCCGAATCGATTCGGTTTCCGCGGGCAGACGGAGGCAAGGCACCCCGATCGATGTCACCGACAACAACACCGCACCGAGTTCCCGCCCGAGATGGTCCACCCGCATCAACCGCCTTACCGCCTTGCCCAGTTCCACATCGAGGTCGAGCGCCACCAAGTGCCCGACCGGGCACAGGTAAGGCGACCGCCCCGCCCGATGCGGTTGCACCACGGCAACACGCTCCGGCGCCGGAGGAAGGGCCACGACGGTCCCCTCCGGAAGGTCGGCATGTGCGTCGACGTGCCGAACACGACAACCGACACGAATCGGCGGCTGTGCATCGGCTCGATATTCTTGAATCTCCATCACGCCTCACGGTGGATAGATGGAGGCAGCGGCCGGGCTCACGCCTGGAATCGAGACGCCCGGCCGCTGCCGGTCGAAGAGGCGACATTCGACGCCCCGGTCATCCTTCTCTTTCGTTCAATCGGCAGCCGAGCCCAAGGCGCGCTGGGGCAGGGTCACGTTGCGCTGCCACATCGGTCGGTTCTCTTTGCTTGGCGCCGATGGCGCACAGCGTGTGGGGCCTCGGGAAGTGTGAATCCGGCAGCGACCCACTTGCCCTCGTGGCCGTCGTTGCAGATGGGCCCGTAGGCCAAGTGGTCCGCGAGGTTCGCGACAATCCCCAACCCCCGTCCCGCTTCGCCATCCGCCGGCACGGCGTCCGAGTCACGAGTCCACACGAGCTCTACGAATCTGGTGTCCGTGACGGCGAATGTCAGTGTTTGCCCGTCGACCCACCAGTGGACGGCGATCTCGCCGGTGGTGTGCTTCCAGGCGTTGGTAACCAACTCGGTTGCGACCACGAGGACGCCATCCAGCCAATCGGCGTGGCCCTCGGTGGTTCGGTCGACGCCCAACACGGTGCACACGTCGAACACGTATGCACGAGCGGCCGTTGTCACGACCGTGTCCCTAGACAGGTACAAGTGAGGGGCTGGGGCTGACGTCATCTCGAACTCCCTTGCAGCAGGGGGACTTGCCCGCCCGAAACTGCCCTTCCCGCATGATCACGATCAGTGGCGCGAAGGTAACCTCAAGGTACAAGTGAACATCCTCAGAGCAAGGCTTATCTCTGAAATTTCAACGAGAAGAGTGACTCCGTGCGACGATTCAGCCGCCGCAGTCTCTGGACGAGGCATCGCTGCGAAGCACCATGCGGCAAGATGACGGCGAACATCTGGGCACGTGCAGTCGAGGAGACGTGTTGGCGGAGAACAGGCCGGAGCCGACGGTGGCCAGCGTTCAACTCGGTCGTCGCATGCGTAAGTACCGCGACGAAGCCGGGGTTTCCGCAAAGGCGGCGGCCGAAGCGATCGACGGTTCCACACCCAAGATTTCGCGCTACGAAACCGGTCGCCAGTGGCCACTCAAGCGCATCGAGATCGCCGAACTCCTTCGCTTGTACGAGCGAACTCCCAATGAGGTCGAGGACACGCTCGCTCTGATGGAGAAGGCGAAGCTGCCGGATTGGTGGCAAGACGAGGCCGGCGTCGTCCCCCGGGGCCTGGGCCAGCTGTTCGCCGTCGAGACGGCGGCCGACGAACTCAGAACTGTCAGCAGCGGAATGTTGTTCGGCATGCTCCAGACCGAGGAGTACGCCCGAGAGATCATCAGCGTGCACACCACGGATCAGTCGCTTGTCGAGGGCCGTGTTCGATTGCGCTTGCGTCGCCAGGAATTGCTCCGACGTGAGTCTCCGCCGCGCCTGCTGGCGCTCATTGACGAGAGCGCCCTGCGCCGCGTCATCGGTAGCCGTACCGTCATGCGTGACCAGATCTCACGCCTGATCGACCTTGCCGCGCTGCCCAACATCACGATCAGAGTGGTCACGTTCGAGGCCGGAGCCCACAGAGGACTGACCAACGCTTTCCTATGGCTCAAGCTGCCGCACGAAACGGAGATGCCGGACGTCGTCTACACGGAAAGCCTCAGCGGTAGCACGTACTTCACCAAAGAAGATCAGGTCGCGGGCTTTGCCGATGCCTTCGCCAGCATCGAAACACTGTCTCTCGGGCCGGCCGACAGCCTGGAATTCCTGCGAAGCGCAAAGGAGTTCCACTTGAGGTAGGTGGATTCCGCCACCGTCTTGCATCAGTCGATACTGGAACCGCGCAACGACATGTGCAGGATCGGCCACCCCGCGTCCCTGCGAGTCCGGACCTGGTCCCATGATGGAGGAAAGGCATGCCTAGTTTGGGAGATCACATGTCGCAGCCAAACACCACGCCGGCGTGGAGAACCTCTTCCTACAGCGACGGCGGTGGTTGTGTCGAAACCGCCCTCGACATCCCCGGTGTCCTGGTCAGGGACAGCAAAGTTGGGTTGGGACCCATTCACACGTACGACCGTCGGGCGTGGATGATCTTCACAGAAGCCATCAAGCTCTCCCGCTGACGGAGACCCATCGGACGGACATCCGAACGAGCCCTGGCCCGCTCCTGCGCCCGCGTACCTGGTTGAGTGGAAGAGATCCAACCACATGGAACACACGCAATGATCAGTCCCACCCTCACCCGCAGCACCCAACTGCCGTGTGGAACAGAGCCGATGGATCCGGCCAAGGATCCAACCGCGTCGACGTCGCCAAACTCGCAGGGCTGGGTGCGGGCGATGTTGGTTTTGGTCACGAGCTTTCCTGAGCTTAAAGTCGATGCGGCAGCGCACCGCCTCAGCCGCCTGCCGGTCCGACAAGCCGAGCAGGAACTGCAGTACGCAGACGGTGGCCAATTGGGCAGGCGCGAGGCTCGGACCACCGTCACGTGGATACCAGTCGGCGAAGTCCTCGTCGTTCCACAGCCCATCGAGGCGGTCCCGCACCCATATCGCCGTCGTGCCACCCGGGTTGCTCGCCCGCGCGACCTGCGCGGTCAGGGAAGGGACCTGCTCACCGGAACGGGGGCGGAGGGACGACAGACACCTCGAACTGATTCGGCCTTCGGAACAGCCCGAGCATGCCCGATGATCAGCCTGCCGCACCGGGAAATACCAAGATCACCGACAGAGTCAAGCTGAGGGTTGTCCCGTAAACGCCGGCCGGCCTGTGCCCGGGTGAGAGCCGGGATACCCGCGAGACTCCGACACGGCAGCCGTGGCAGCCTGCTGACATGCCATGGGAGCTGCAAGAACATGCGGGTCGTCACTACGCCGTCTTGTTTCACTACGCCTTGCCCGACGATGCCTGGGCCGTGGAGCTGAGCGAGGCTGTTCCTGCGCCGGCCGAGGGGGACGAGAACCCCGATGCCGTGGTGACGCACTTGCCCGGCGCTGCCTTTCTGGTGGCGCTTGTCCCGGACGAGGACCCGAACCTGCGACCGACCGTCCGCGTCTACAGCCCTGACGATCGTGTGGTCCCCTACGAGATCATGCGCTGGTTCATGGAGCAGGTGGCCGACCAGGTGGAACGCTGCCGCATCGCGTTCGAGCAGGGAGAACCTGAAGCAGTGGAATGATCACGCAGTGACTGGTGTGATCACGGCATCGGAGCCTTCCTGGACAGCCGCCGGGCCGATCGCGGATAGAAACGGGATGAGCGTGGGCGACCCGGCCGGCTATGGTTGTGGGATGTTCGCTTTCGCTTTCACGAGGACTCGCCGCTTCTAGCGGCGGGCTGAGGACTTCTCTCTCCTGGTTCCGCCGCACTTCGGATCCCTTGCCGGTGCGGCTTCTTCGTGCTGCCCGGCTCCGAACTGCCTTTGCGGAGCCCCCTCGTGCCTTATCCCACTCATGGTGGACGTCATGAGCTCGGTCAGAACTTCCTTGTCGATCGTGCGGTGATCGCACTTTTCGAGGATCTTGTCGCGCGTACATCCGGGCCGATCGTCGAGATCGGGCCCGGGGACGGTGCCATCACGGTGCCGCTGAGTCGAACCGGACGACCGATCACCGCGGTGGAACTCGACCCGAAGCGGGCCCGGCGGCTGGCGCGGCGGGTGCCCGCTCATGTCGACGTCGTGGCCGCCGATGTGCTGCGGTTTCGCTTTCCTCGCGAGCGGCACACCGTGGTGGGCAATCTGCCGTTTCATCTGACCACGTCGGTGCTGCGGCGGTTGCTGGAGACCGAGTACTGGCAGAGCGCGGTGTTGCTGGTGCAGTGGGAGGTGGCCCGGCGGCGGGCCGGGGTGGGCGGGGCCACGATGCTGACGGCTGCCTGGTGGCCCTGGTACGAGTTCGCGTTGCACGCCCGGGTGCCCGCTCGGGCGTTTCGGCCGATGCCTTCGGTGGACGGCGGGCTGCTGTCGATCACCCGTCGGGACGCGCCATTGGTCGAGGGACGGCGGGGCCCGTACCAGGAGCTGGTGCGGCAGGTGTTCACCGGGCCGGGGCGGGGGTTGCGTGAAATCCTCACCCGGACGGGGCGGTTCGCGGGTCCGGCGCTGCGCGAGTGGTTCGGGGACGAGCGACTCTCGCCATATGCGTTGCCCAAGGAGTTGACCGCAGGGCAGTGGGGCGCGTTGTGGCGGCTGAGCGACGTACGGGGACGCGGGGGCGGCGGAAACGGAGCGGCCCGCGCCCAGGGCACCGATTTCGAATGGGCGCGCCGACCCCGCTGAGCTTCGCCGTCGTCTCTGCCGAACCGCTCGTCGAGGGCCGCAAGTTCCGTCCCGGGAGCGCGGTCCGCAACATGCACGGCCGGGTGCTCGACGCGGCAACGCCGCGCGCGGGCCGGGAGTTGTACGCGCTACCGGGCCCACGGGGCAACGAAGGGCTCCTGGCCGGGGATGAGCCCCTGGCCGCCGACCGGAAGGACCACGACCGCCTCGAACGGGTCGGTGCCGTGGTTGGCCAGGGCGAACGACGTGTCGGCCGGGACGACCAGCGCATCGCCCGGTTCGACGTCGAAGGTGTCGCCGTCCATGGTGACGGTGAGCCGACCCGACAGCGCGACGAAGATCTCCTCCCGGGTGAGCGCGTGCGGCGGGGACGACGTGCCCGGTTTGAGGGTGAGCCGCCATGCGGCGTTCTCGGTGGAGCCACGGCTCGGGGCGGCGAGGCCCACGAAGGTCGCGTGCGGGTTGTCGAAGACGGGCGCTTCGGCTGCGGCGATGAACGGCATGGGGATCGTCTCCTTGAGGCAGAGAGCAAGGGCAGGGGGCAGAAGCGGAGGGCAGAAGCGGAGGCAGAGAGAAACAGTAATTACGGGTCTACTGAGCCCACGGCGGATCGATCAGGTCGCCGCCCATCTCGGCTTGGCCGCCGACAGGCAGGATCGCTACCGCCTCGAAGGGCTCGTCGCCCGGGACGGCGATGCCGAAGGGCACGTGCGCGGGGACGATGAGCGCGTCACCGGCGTGGAAGTCGCGCGTTTCACCGTCGAGGGTGACCACGGCCTTCCCACTGATCGCGATGAAGATCTCCTCGCGGGTGACGGCGTGTTCGCGACCGGGGTTGCCCGGGTGCATGGTGAAGCGCCAGACGCTGTTCTCCGTCGAGCCGCGGCTCGGGGCGGCGAGGCCGGTGGCGGTCATCAACGGAGCTTCGAAGAGCGGCGCGTCGGCAGCTTTGACGAGAGGCACGGCGTTTCCTTCCACTAGAGTGTTCAACCAAGGTATACAACCCGAGTTGAACATAATGCCGAGAGGGCGTCAAGGGTGGACTTCGGACTGTTGTTGGCGCACGCCCACCAGACCTTCGTCCAGGCATTGCACGCGCACCTGGCGGAACGCGGGTTCCCGGCGGTGGGATCGTCGTACGGCTTCGTGCTGCGCACACTGGACCGGGAGGCGGCAACGGCCACGCGGCTCGGCGAACGGCTCGGGATCACGACGCAGGGCGCGGCGAAGGTGATCGACGAGATGGTGGCCGCCGGCTACGTCGAACGCCGCCCGGACCCGGCGGACAAGCGCGCCAAGCAGTTGCGTCCGGCGCCGGGCGGCGTCGCGATGTTGGCGGTGGTACGTGAGTTCCACGCCGAGTACGAGGGCAGGTTGGCGCAGGAGGTCGGCGCGGAAGACGTGGTCGTCGTACGACGGGCGTTGGCGGCGCCGGCCGCCACCTCCGCCGGGCCGGACCCGGCCCGCCTGTTCCGTCCGCTGTGAGGCGACCCCACGCGGGTGACGGCGGCGATCGACGAACGCGCCACCGCCGGCGTGCGATCACCCCGCCGGCATCCCGATTCAGCCGGCGGCGATCGGCTCCTGGAGTTCCGTAACCCACTGTTCCGGATCGTCCGGACACTCGAGGTAGAGCTCACGGGCGTAACCCAGGGAGCGGTACCCATTGGCGTCGATCCAGCCGGCCAACGCCTGGACACCGGTCATCACATGGTCCATGGAGCCGCGATGGACGTAGGTGGCGGCGCACTCGATCTCGGGCAGGTCCACGATCGCGAAGTCGAAGTCGGCGCGGGGCTCCGTCGCGACCGTCATGCCGGCGTGGATGACGACGGTGTCGTCCTCGTCCGGCGCGGCCTCGTAGTAGGCAATCCCCGGCCCGGTCGGCGACACGCCCGCGGCCTCCAGTCGGTGACACAGTTCGTCGTACAGCGGGTCGATGATCGGCCCGATCCCCTCCGGCCCGTCGGCATCGGCGGTGGTGGTGACGGTCAACTCGGCGACCCGGACCGCGGGGATGCGCTTGACCACGATGTCGTCGGCCGACATCCGCCCCTCGGCCTCGATCGTCCGGAGCCTCGCCTCGACCTGGGCCAGCCGCAGGGCGTCCGCCGCCACGGTGGCGGCGAGTTCGGTCCGTCGCAGGCGCAACATCCCTCGCAGTTCCTCGACGCTCACCCGCTCGTCCAGGATGCTCCGCACCTGGTGAAGGGTGAAGCCGAGGTCCTTGAGCGCGATCACCCGGTTCAGCCGGGCGAGTTGGCCGGCCTCGTAGAAGCGATAGCCGCTGTCCGGATCGACGCGGGCGGGCCGCAACAGCCCCATCGCGTCGTAATGCCGCAGCATGCGAACCGATACGCGACCGTGCCGGGCGAAGTCTCCGATGGTGAACATGACGCCTCCCAGTGCAGTGCCTCACACGGTGTCAGGGTCAAGCGGGGGCGGACAATCGGGCGGGGCGGTACGGCGGGCCCGACAGGGCAGGGTGGCCGGGCGGGCGCGGAACGGGCGGGGCGGGCGGGCGCGGAACGGGTGCCGAGTCGGTGAGCCGAGCGGGCGAACGCGGAGCCGGCGCGAACCGGCCGGCCTCGTGGCGGCAACGCGCGAGAAGTCGGCTCAGGGCAGCCGGGCCGGCTACCCGCGGCCCTCAAGCACAAGGAGCCACGCAGGATCAGCCAAGGTGCTGCAGGAAGAAGGCGGCCGCTTCCCTGCCGACCCGGACGCGGACGGCCGGGTCGGCAGGTTCCGGCGCGAAGAAGTCGTCGTGGCGAACGTCGGGGCCGGCCGAGCGGCCACTCGCCGTGGGAATGTGCTCCAGGTACGGCCTGGTGTCGACCTCGTACGGGTTGACCGTGTCCGCTCCACCCCACCGGATCCCAACCGGCACCCGCACGGTTGCCAGGCTTTCCGGGGTCACGAAACCGCCGACTCCCGGAGCCACCTGGAAGACCGCCCGCACTCGGGGATCCGAAAGCTCCGCTCCGACGCCGTCCATCGCACGCCGCGACGACTCATCGTCCGGATATTTCGTCCGCAACGCCTCCAGCACGCCGGGGAATTCGGGGATTTCAGGAAGGGGCACCGCCCCCGTCGACACGGCCCACAGGACCCGCGGATCGAGGCGAGCCCCGGCAAGCGCCACCACCGTGTAGGCGCCGAGGGAAAAGCCCGCGGCGCCGACCGGACCGAGGAGCTGCTCTCGAGCGAGCACGTCGAGGGCGAAGGAGACATCCCGGGGCCGTTCCCACACGTGGAGGAAGCCCTCCGGCTCGTAGCCGTCGACGAAGTTGTTGCCGTGGTGGTCAAGGGCGACCACACGGAAACCCGCCTCGCACAGCGGGCGTACCAGCCATTCCATGTCGCTGCCCGAACCTCCGGTGCCATGCGAGACGACGACCAGCGGGGCGGGCGCAGCCGGCGGATGGCCCGGTTCCCACAGGTAGAGACGGACGGGCCGCGGACGAGCCGAATCCCGTAGGTCACGGCGGGACTCGTCGTACAGGACACGTATCAGCGGCTGTTCCTGCCCAGAGCTCGTCATGGCGACATCGTAGGGAGACCGCCTGCCTCACGGCCTGCTTCTCCCGCAGCCCCGGTCCGGCCCGAGGATAAGGATCAAGCTCAGGGACAACGAAGAGCGCACGGCCGGAACACCACCTCTTCACCGGTATCCGAGACGGCGGTTCGAGAGCGGTCCTCTCGTTCGTGCTCGGTGTTCATGCCTCGGAGCAGCGCACGACCCGCCCGCACCGAGCACGGCCCGTTGTGCACTCCGAGAGGCAGACGCGGCCCGGATGCCGGCGGCACACGGTTCGCCTGGACCGGAGCGGCCGGTCGCGCGTCCGCTCCGTGGCGCCGTTCCGGTCATCCGTGCCGGGACCTGGAGACCCGATCGGCCGCAACGGCGCAAGCCCGATCAGGCGCCGGTCATTCCTGGGCGGGCCAGGGACGGGTCCGGCGCGTGGCCCTCAGCCCACCGGCCCGGTCCGGTCCCATCCTTGCGCGTGGGCGTGTAGCCGCACGCTGTCGGGCTCGACCTCCGCGCCGCAGGTCCGGCACATCACCGCGACGTCGAGTTCGTGGTCGCCGTGCCGGAACACCACCGGTGGCTCCTCGGCCAGCCGGCGGTCGCCCCAGGACGCCGGCGTCTGCAGCACGGGTGCGAGGTCGCGGCCCTGGTCGGTCGGGTGGTACTCGAAGCGCGGCGGACGGTCCTGGTAGCGGCGGCGCTCCAGGATGCCGGCCGCCTCCATCGCGCGCAGCCGGGTGGTGAGGATGTCGCGCGGCGCGCCGGTGTTGCGGACGATCGCGTCGAAGCGGTGGTTGCCGAAGCTCAGCTCGCGGACGGCCAACAGCGCCCATTTCTCCCCCACCACGGCAAGCGTCGCCGCGACCGAACACGGTCGCCCGACGGAGCGCGGGCGGCGCGGGACGCACCGGCGCGACGATCAGGCGCCTCGGCGGAGGAGGTCTCGACCGACCCACCCGACCGGCCCTCGGCACCCTGACGTGAGGTGTCACCTTCGGGCCCGTCGTACGGCGTGCGCGACTCGCCGCTTCGCCCACCTCGCCTGCCGAGCCCGCCGCGCCGTCCACCGCCCCCGGGGCGCCGATCGCGCCGCTCGTGGCGGCCGAGGAGGCGGCTCCCGGGCGGGCCGAGGCGTTGCCGAAGGACGCACCGGAGTCGTCGGGGGACGAACCGTTCACAGAACCACTCATGACAACCACACCGACGGCCCCGTCAGCCGCCCGGCGTCCCCGCGCCCAACGTCCGCCGGGCGACCAGGGCCGCGTTCAGCCGATGCAGGTCCTCGACGCGGTTGGGGGACAGGCCGGTGAGGCCCGTGACCCGGCGGATGCGGTAGTCGACGGTGTTCGGGTGCAGGTGCAGGGTGGCGGCGGTGGCCCGGCGGTCGCGGCCGTGGGTGAGGTACGTCTCCAGCGTGAGCAACAGCTCGGGCCTGCGGTCGAGCGGCGTGAGCAGGCCGGCCAGGCCGGCCAACGCGGCGCTGGGGCGGCTGAGTTGGTAGTCGAGCAGCACGTCGGTGAGCAGGTACAGGCCCGGCCCGCGGCCGCTGCTGCGGATCAGCCGGATCACCTCGGTGTTGCGGTCCACCGCATCCGGGATGCCGGTCGGCTCGGTGAGCGCGGCCGCGGCGGTGATCGCGGTGTCGGCCGCGTCGGCGGCGTGCGCGATCAGGGCGCGTACCTTCGGCCAGTCGGGCGCGGCGTCCACCGGCAGCAGCGCGGTCCCGCCGCCCGGGTCGAGCGCGGTCAGCGCGGGGTGGCCGGTGAAGCCGTCCAGGGCCTGCCGGATCCGACGCAGCTTGCGCCGTGCGGCGATGGCGGCGCACGGGCCCGGGCGGGCCTCGTCCGGATGCGCGGCGAGGACGAGGGTCAGGACCAGGTAGCGGGCGGCCGGGCGCACCCCCGTCCGGCCGGCGACCGTATCCGCCGACTCGCCTGCGAGCAGGGCCGCGAACAGCGCGTGTCGGCCGCTTTGTTCCGGTCCCTCCAGCGATCGACGGGCTTCCAGGTAGGCCGCACTGACCGCCGCGACGATGGCCCGCTGAAGCCCGAGCAGGTCGGCGAACAGGACCAGAACATCGCCGAGTTCCTCCGGCCGCGCCTGACCGGTCGTCTCGCGCCAGCACATCTCGACGCCGATCTGATACGCGGTCAGGATCGCGTCGAGCGGTACGCCCTCCTCCGCCCGCTGGGCCGCCGACGCGCACTGCGGCGCGAGGTCCGCATCGCAGGCCGCCAGCCGACCCTCGACCACGTCGGCGAACAACCGCACCGTGTGCTGCACGATCTCGGCGATGTCCCCGCCCAGTTCCTCGGCCGGCAGCGCCGCGTACGCGGGCAACTCGGCGGGCAGCCGATCGAGCACCTCCCTGGTCAACCGGGGCGCGCCGGCCCGCAATCGGGCCGCCACCGGCCGGCCGCCGATCCGCAGCGGCCCGGGGCGCGCTCGATCGGGGTGCGATTGCGCGGCGGGCGCGGCCTGTTCCGTGGGCGCGGCGGGTGCGGCGGGTGCGGCGGGTGTATCGGGCACGTGGGGCGCCGCGCGGGTGGTGGGCGTCCGGTCACGCGGCGAGTTGGCACGTGTCACAGAGACCTCCCGGAAAGTCTGTGTTACTCACCAGTTAAGCCACTGTGTCCGAGTCTGCATGATGACGCGTGGGACATTCCACGACCGGCGGGAGTCGTCATGAACTCTGCTGCACGTACGAGGAGTCGGCTGCACGGCAGTCCCCGGAAGCCACGCCGTCGGCTGCGCGGGTTCGCCCGCGGCACCGCGGCGGCGATCGCGGCCGGCGCGCTGGCCCTGACCGGACTGGTCGCCGCGACCGCGCCGGCGGGCGCGGCGGATCGTCAGGTCTACGTCGCGCTCGGCGACTCGATGGCCTCGGGTCCGCTGATCCCGGACATCACCGGGCCGCTCGCGTGCGGCCGGTCCACCAACAATTACGCACACGTCCTCGCGACGCGCCTGAACGTCGCCGAGTTGCGGGACGTCACGTGCAGCGGCGCGGACAGCGACGACATGACGTCGCCGCAGCATCTGTCGGTGGCCGGCGTCGACATGGGCGAGGCGCCGCCGCAGTTCGACGCGCTGGGTACGCACACCACGCTGGTCACCCTGACCATCGGCGGCAACGACGTGGGCCTGGTGGGCGTGGCCCAGGGATGCGCGACGCTCAACCCGTTCGCGACCCCGTGCCGGGACAGGTGGACGGCTGGCGGGGTCGACCAAATCGCCCAGCGCGTCGACGCGTTCGCGCCCAAACTCGGTGCGGTACTGACCGGCATCCACCAGCGCGCTCCGCACGCGCGGGTCGTGGTCACCGGCTACGGTCTGTACATCAGGCCCGGCGGCTGCTGGCCGTACCAGCCGGTGCTCGCTGTCGACGCGGACTACCTCCAGGGCAGCGTGGACCGCCTCAACGCAACGATCGCCGCCCAGGCCGGCACCCACGGCGCCGACTACGTGGACGTGGCCGGCCCCAGCGCGGGCCACGACGCGTGCCAGGCTCCCGCCGCCAAGTGGGTCGAGGGCTATGTCCCCACCGACCTGGCCGCCCCCCTGCACCCCAACCGCCGCGGCGAGGCCAACTACGCCACGATCATCGCCCCCCACATCCCCGCGTAGCCGACCCGGGCCGGAGCGGAGGCCGGGCCGGCGGGCCGACCGCCCCGGACCGCGACCGCCCCCGGTCGTGCACAAGGCCCCTCGGGCTTCCCCGAGTGGGCCTTGTGGTGGCGCTGTTCGGCTACGGATGCCCCCTGAACCTCCGCCAGGCTTTGCGCACTCGCTCCAGCGAGGCGATCACTTCGGGCAGTTGGTCCAGGATGCCCTTGATGGAGAACAGGGCGATCGTGAGCACTCCGGCTGCGGCAAGGGTAAGGAGAATTATTCGGTCACTGTTCACCCAACCGGTCGGCATGCCGAGAACACACCCCCACCGGACCATCCCTGGCGCCGAAACACCCGATCACACAGCGACCATGAGGATGACCGTTGTCAAAGGATGGCGACATCGAGTCTACGCACCCTCCGGAGCCGAACGGCGGCCACGACACCCTGCGTTTGCGCGGAGCTCGAAGGCGTCGTGAAGCGTGCCTCCGACGGCCGGCGGCCGGCGGCTTCGCGGCGTCAGTCGTGGCTGTGGTCTCCCGATTGGGCGAGGGAGCGTTCCACTCCCGCCTCCATCTCCTTGCGGGCCGCCTCGTCCGCGACGCCGGAGCGTTCGAAGGCCACGAGTGCCCCGCGCCACAACTCGGCCGCCTCGCGGTACGCGAAGTGGATCTCCGCGTCGAGTGCGGCGAGGCGGGCGAAGTGGGTGGCCTTCGCCGCCGTCGCGCGCGACGCCGACGCGAGGTAGTGGTGCGCCAGTGCCGCCACGTCCCGGGGACGCACGGCCTCGATCGCCTCGGCCGTGCGGGCGTGCATCCGGGCTCGGCGCAGCTGGGACAGGTCCTCGTAGAGCGTGTCGCGGACCAGCGCGTGGGTGAACCGCAGCTGGCCGGCGTCCGGCTCGACGAGCAGCCCGGTCAGCAGCGCCGATTCGACCGCGTCGAGCACCGTGTCCTCGTCGGTGCCGCCCTGTGCCAACAGCACGTCGACGTCGATGTCCCGGCCGAGCACGCAGGCCTGCTTGAGCACCTCCTGGGCGGCCTTCGGCAGACCCGCGACATGCCGCCGGATCACGTCCCGTACCCCGACCGGGACCTCGGACACCGCTGCGTGCGCCCCCTCGGCCGCCAGTACCCGCGCCGTCTCCAGGACGTAGAACGGGTTGCCCGCCGTGCGGTCCACGATCGCTCGTACGGTGTCCTCGTCGATCGGCGCCGAGACCGCGCCGCGAACCAGATCGGCGACCGCCTCCGGGGCCAGGCCGGTGAGTTCGATGCGTTCCGGGCCGCAGCGCGCCAGGCGGGCGAGCGCGTCGGCGAGCAGGTCGCCGACCTCGTTGTGCCGGTAGGTGACCACCAGCAGCACCCGTCCGGCCGCGTCCCGGTCGGTGGCCAGGTGGCACAGCAGCGCCAACGTCTCCTCGTCCGCGCGGTGCACGTCGTCCAGGACCAACAGCCACGGCGTCTCCGCGGTGGCGCGGGCCAGATAGCCCACCACTGCCTGATGCAGCCTCAGCTTCGCCGCGGCCTGATCACCGACCGGGACGAACGAGTCGGCGAGCAGCGGTGCCAGCACGCGCGCGGTCTCCTCGTCCGGCGGACTCACCGCCGCGAGCGTGCGCAACATCTGCGTCCACGGCCACCCGGCCGGCGCGCCGCCGGATTCCGGGCAGCGTCCCCACGCGGCCCGCCAGCCCTCGGCGGCCAGCAACTCCCGTACGTGTTCGGTCAACGCGGTCTTGCCCTCGCCCGGGTCGCCACTGACCAGCGCGACCGCGAGCCGCCCGTCGGCGCGCTTCGCCGCGCCCAGCAGAGTCGCGGTCTCCTCGGCCCGACCGATCAAGGTGGTCATGCGCGCCACGAACCCGCCTCCCGTCGCGTCGCCGGAAATCTGCTCGGAACCCTGCTCGGAAAGGTGGTCGGACGTGTGGTCCGACATGTGCTCGGCGGAGATCGAGGGAGGGGCCTGAGCTGCGGCGCCCGGCGCCTCCCGAAGCGCCGGCGCGGCGGCCCCCGCCGCGCTCGACACCGCCGTCGGTGCGTCCAACTCCGCGGCGTGCGCCAGGATATCCGCCTCCAGGCGCTGCAACCGCGCGCCCGGCTCGACCCCCAACTCCTCACGCAACGCGGTCCGTACCCGGCGCAGTACGGCCAACGCGTCCCCCTGGCGCGCGCATCGGTACATCGCCAGTGCGAGCAGTCGCCAGCTCTCCTCGCGCAGCGGGTGCGCGGCCGCGTGCGCCTCCAGGCCCGGCACGATTCCGGACGCCTGCCCGATGGCGAGGCCGGCCTCGGCCCGCCGCTCGACCGCGACCAGGCGCAACTCCTCCAGTCGGGCCGCTTCCGGCCGAGCCCACGGTTCGTCGGCGAACTGCGCGTATGCCGGCCCGCGCCACAGGTCCAGCGCCGCGGTCAACTCACGCAGCGCCTCCTCGGCCGCGCCGGCCGCCAGCAGGCCGCCGGCCCGGTGTACCAGTGCCTCGAAGCGCCACGCGTCGACCTCGTCCGTGCCGACCCGGAAGGCGTAACCCGGTGGCGCGGTCACCAGCACGGTCGAGGGTGTGCGCGGCGCGCGGTCGGGTTCGAGCGCCCGGCGCAGGTGCGACACGAAGGTCTGTACGGAGCCGAGCGCGCGGTGCGGCGACTCGCCGTGCCACAGGTCCTCGATCAACCGGTCGACCGGTACGACGTGCCCCCGCGCCAGGACGAGCCGAGCGAGAACGGCCCGATGGCGCGGGCCGCGCAGGTCGGCCGGTCGCTCACCGTCCCACGCCTCGAGCGCTCCCAGAACACGAAACGTCAGCATGGATAAGAGACCTTACTGATGCGTCACGAGCGACCGAGCGGCGGCCGGGGCTGAAGTCGTCCGCCCGTTGTCCCACGTCGTGTTCAACGCTCACTCGACGCCCGATGAACACCCTTGCCGTCGTCCTGCCGTCGTCCTACCGCTCACTCGCCATCCACCCGACAACGGCCCCTCCGGCGCCGATTCGCCGAACGCGAGCCGGGCGGGCGACGCCGGCCGGCACGAACGCGGCGCCGGCCGGACACACATCACCCACCGACACCGCGCCCTGTCATCCGGGACCGGACGGTCGACGACCGTCGGTCCCGGGACCCGGATCGGGGCCCGGGTCCCGAGCCTCAACTCCCGCTCTGTGCAGGCGCGGTCGCCGACTCCGCCGACTCCGCGGTCTTCGGGTTCGCCGGTGAGGCGGGCGGAGCCGAATTCGGCGGCACCGGCAAGGTGGTCCGGTTCGCCGGGTTCGGCGCGCCCGAGGCGCCGGCCGAGGGGGCCGTCGACGGTGCGCCCTGCGGCAGTTGCGTACCGGGCGGCGGCACCGCACCCGGATTCGCCGAGGGTTGCCTGCCCGGTCGCACCGGGATCGCAATCGTGAAGGGCGCCGTGCCCTCCTCGACGTGGCACTTGGCTCCGCCCGGCTCGACGACCAACCGGGGCTGCGGGAACGGCAGGCTCTCCCGATTGGGCACCAGGTTCAGCTCCGACCCCGCGGGCCCACACCGATAGTCGTGGTCGGCCCCGGCGAGCCCGAGTTGCTTGCCGTTCTGGTCGAAGAGCAGCACGTCCTTGAGCGGGCGACCCTGCGCGTCGAAGGGATAGATGTTCTGCAGTCGTTGCCCGTCCAGCGTGCCCAGCAGGGAGCCGGGGTCCAGCGGACTACCCTCCGGGGTGTGGAAGCTCGGCGGGTACTGCGACTGCGGGGCGTAGCTCACATGCTCCATCGAGCCCGCGTCCGGCTTCAGTTGCCCCGCGCCGAGCATCCCGATGCCGGCCCCGATCACGAGCGCGTTGATCGGCACCGCCGCCCACACCAGTCGACGATCGCGCGCCGCACGCGGGCCCAGCCACAACGACCCGATCAGGGCCAGGACACCGGCGCCCACCGGCCACCACACGCCGCCCGCCACGACCCACGCCAGCACGGCCACGATCAGCGCCCGCGCCACCCACCACGCGCTTTGCAGACCCATCAGGAAGCGCACCGGTTCGGCCCATCGGCCCGTGCGCAAGGACTCCCCGAGAGCCCTCGCGCGTCGGCCGACCGACAGCGCGGCGATCTCGGGCAGTCCCGGCTCACGGCCGCGCAACCACAGTGCGTTCAGTGCCTCGACAGCCAGGCCCAGCAGACACGGAAAGATCCACCACCGGTCCTGCCCGTCCTTCGCGGCACCGAGCCCGATGCCGGTCACGAACGCCGCCCCGAGCGTCACGAGCAGTCCCAGGCACAGGAGTTCGGCCCTGCCGAAGTTCGACAGGCGGCCCGGTCCGGTCCGCGTCAGCGGCGGATACCCGGCCGCCGCACGCAGTTCGGCGGCGTACTCGTGCGGGGTGCCCAGACGTGCGCGCAGCGACTCGGAGGTGACCGCGCCGTCGAGTTCGGCGACCACCTCGCTCAGGTTCACTTCGACGTCGTCCAGGATCTCCTCCGCCTCGGAGGCCGGGAGGTCGGCCAGAATGCGGGCCACCTCGACGCGGTAGTCCGCCGCGACAGGGTGCAGTGCGGTGTCCTTCATCGGGTCTCCCCCACCAGTTCCGACATCGTCCGGGCGAACGAGTTCCACGTGTCGGTGGACTCCCGGAACCGCTCTCGGCCGGGCTCGTTCAAGGCGTAGTACTTGCGGTTCGGGCCTTCGTCGCTGGCCACCACGTAGGACGTGAGGAGCCCGGCGTTGTACAGCCGTCGCAGCGTGCCGTAGACGGACGCGTCACCGACGTCGTCGAGGCCGGCCTTGCGCAGTCTGCGCAGTACGTCGTAGCCGTAGCCGTCCTCCTCGCGCAGCACGGCAAGCACCGCGAGGTCCAGCACTCCCTTGAGCAACTGACTCGGATCCATGACCCCTCCAGCTCTTGTGCGTTGCACGGTACCACGCAATGCGTAGTAGTGACGGAACCCACGGCCGAACGCGATATCGGCGCGGCCCGCACAGCGGATCGACCCCCGCGCGCGTTTGTAGAGGAGAAGGCTTTCGAACAAGGAGACGACCAGATGCGGTTCGAGGACTTCGCGGCGGCCCGGCTGCCGGCCTTGCTGCGCTATGCCGCGCTGCTGTGCGGGGAACGGGAGTTGGCGCGGGACCTCGTCCAGGAAGCACTGACAAAGGCGCTCGTGCGCTGGAAACGCATCGGCTCCCTGGACCGGCCGGAAGCCTATGTCCGCGCGATGGTCACCAACGAGTTCCTGTCCCTGCGCCGACGCAAGGCCGTGCGCACGGTGGCCCTGACCCACCAGGAGATCAGCGGCCCGGACGCCCCCAGCGTGCCGGACCACGCCGCCGCCGTCGGCGCCGGAGACGACCTGTGGCGGCGCCTGCTCGCCCTGCCTCGCCAACAACGCGCCGTGTTGGTCCTTCGCTATTACGAAGGACTCACCGACGACGAGATCGCCGACACCCTGAAATGCCGACCCGGCACCGTCCGCGCCTACGCGTCCCGGGCCCTGGCCACCCTGCGCGTGGAACTGACCGTGGACGTGCCAAAAATCCCCTCGATGAGCCAAGGAGAGCCGGCGTGACCGACGTTCGAGACCTCGAAGAGGCGTTCACCCGCCACGAGCAGCTCGCCCCCGCAGCCGACGGAATGATCGAGGCCGCGTACACCGGAGCCCGACGGGTACGCCGACGACGCCGGGTGGCGGCCGGACTGGGCATGGCCGCCGCGCTCACGATCGGCGCCGCCGCGCCGAGCGGATTCGCGCTGCTGACCGACAACGAACCACAGCGCGTGACCGGCCCCGCCGCACCCACGGTGAAGCCGCCCGCGGTGTCCATCGGCGTCGACGGGGCCGAGGGCCTGTTCGTCATGGAACGGGGCTTCTCGGGAAGCACCGCGTTGGCCACCATCCGCTCGGACGGCCTTCGGCCGGTCGACGAGGCCCGAACTGTCGGCGACAAGGGCGGGGTCGTCGGCGTCTACGCGCCGGCCGACGTGGACGTGGCCGCGCTGGACGCCGGCGAGGCGATCACCGTGCAGGGGCATCCGGCCCGCCTCGTCGAGAACTACCTGATCGATCCGGCCTCGAACCACACCGGTCCGGAGAATGCCTCCGCCCTCAAGAAGGGCGAGGTCGACGCGAACGGAAACCTGGTGCCCGCCTCGCCCACGGACGTACGGGCGTCGGTGGTCGCCTGGCGGGAGGCCACCGGCTCCTGGGTGATCGTCTCCGGCCCCCGGCAGCGCACCGACCTGCTGCGCCTGGCCGAGGCGGTCCGGCTCGAACCGACCGGCACCACCACGCCCTACCGGCTCGGCTTCGTGCCGGACACCCTCCGGCTCGACTACGGCGGCTCGAACACCCGCACCCCGAACCAGGCGAACTCCGTGCTCGTCTTCGGCGCCGCCGCGCAACCCGTGCCGAAGCGGAGCTCACTGCTGAGCCTGTCCGAACAGGGCGCGCTGCGCATCCAGGTCATGGCCGGGGACAGCGGTCACCTGGGCCTGGTCGAACGGTCCGGCGCGCCGCGGGTGATCGCCGGACACGACACCTGGTACTTCACCCGGCCCGCTGCCGGACTGTTCATGCCCGAAGGAGGCGCAAGCATGGTCGCGAAGGTGAACGGCTGCGAAGTACTGATCACCGTCACCGACACCGACGTGGTGCCCCATGCGGCACTCGAGCGCATGCTCGCGTCGATGACCTTCGGCAACTGCCGGGCCCCGGACACCTGGACCACCCCGCTCCGCTGATCGCGCCGTTCGCCCGATGAGCCAAACTCCCAGAGAGATTATGGGAGTTCGGCTCGTCTTCGGATTCAGCCCGCAGCCGCCGCGTAGGCGTCCAACTCCGCCACATACCCGTCCCGCACATCCTCCGGCAACCACGCGATCGCGAACGCGTTGTACTCGAAGCGGGCCACCTCGGCCCGACTCAGGCCCAGGACCTCCTGGGTGCGTTCGAGGTTCTCCAGCACGTACGCGTCCATGTACGCCGGGTCGTCCGAGTTGATGGTGACCAGGATGCCCTCGTCCAGCATCCGCCGGATCTCCTGCTCCTTGATCCCGTCCACCACAAAGGAGTTGGAGACCGGACACACGGTCAGACCGAGACCGCGCTCCTTGATCGCCGCGACCAGCCCGGGATCCTCCAACGCGTTGGAGCCGTGGTCGATCCGGTCCACGCCGATGTCCTCGATCGCCTGGCGGATGTGCTCGACGCTGTTCTCCTGGTCGACGTCGCAGTGCATGGTGAGTCGGAAGCCCTCGGCCCGCGCCCGTGCGTACACGGCGGCGAACTTGACCGGCGGGTTTCCGCGCTCGTCCGAGTCGAGCCCGATCCCCACGATCCACTCCCGGTACGCCAGCGACTGCACCAGCGTGGCCATCGCGTACTCGGCCTGGAAGTCACGCAGGAAGCACATGATCAACCGGGCCCGGATGCCCAGTTCGCGCCGGGCGTCCCCGATCGCCCGGGTGAGCCCGCGCACCACCACGTCGAACGGCACGCCGCGACCGGTGTGCGCCTGCGGATCGAAGAACATCTCCACGTAACGCACGTTCTGCGCGGCGGCCTTGCGCAGATACGCCATGGCCAGGTCGTAGAAGTCCGGCTCGTGCACCAGCACCCGCATGCCCTCGTAGTAGATCGTGAGGAAGGAGGCAAGGCTGTCGAACCGATACGAGGCACGCATCTCCTCGACCGAGGAGTACGGCAGCTCGATCCCGTTGCGCTCGGCCAGCGCGAACTTCAACTCGGGCTCCAGCGTGCCCTCGATGTGCAGATGCAGCTCGCACTTGGGCAGTCCGGCGATGAAGTCGCGCATGTCGCGGGCGTCTCGCATGGGAGCAGTCCTCCGAAGTCGTAGTGATGGTGCGCCGCCGAGCCAAGCACACCACCACTACGCCCGCACTACGCGCGCATCACGCCGCCGGTGCGATCCGCACCATGCCGTTGATGATCCGGTCCATCGCGTCGCCGCCGCGCGGGTCGGTCAGGTTGGCCAGCATCTTGAGCACGAACCGCATCAGCATCGGGTGCGGCAGGCCGTGCTTGGTGGCGAAGTTCATCACCCGCGGGTCGCCGATCAGCTTCACGAACACCCGACCCAGCGTGTAGTAGCCGCCGTAGGTCTGCTTGAGGATGCGCGGGTAGTCGTGCAGCGCGCGCTCGCGGCCCTCGGGCGTGAGCCGGGCCACCGCCTGGGTGATCACCTGGGCCGCGATCTCGCCGGACTCCATCGCATAGGCGATGCCCTCGCCGTTGAACGGGTTGACCATCCCGCCCGCGTCGCCGACCAGCAACAGGCCCTTGGTGTAGTGCGGTTGGCGGTTGAAGCCCATCGGGAGCGCGGCACCCCGGATCGGGCCCTCCTGATTCTCGTCGGTGTAGCCCCACTCCTCGGGCATCCCCGCGACCCAGCCCTTGAGCAGGTCGCGATAGTCGATGTCCTTGAACGCGGAGGAGGTGTTCAGCAGGCCCAGGCCCACGTTCGAGGTGCCGTCGCCCATGCCGAACACCCAGCCGTAGCCGGGCAGCAGCTTCTCCCGGCCCTCACGCCGGTCCCACAGCTCCAGCCACGACTCGAGGTAGTCGTCGTCGCTGCGCGGGGACTTGAAGTAGGTGCGCACCGCGACGCCCATCGGGCGGTCCTCGCGGCGGTGCAGGCCCATCGCGAGCGAGAGCCGGGTCGAGTTGCCGTCCGCGGCGACCACGATCGGCGCGCGGAAGACGGTCTCCTCCTTGGAGCCGTTCATCCGCACGCTGACGCCGACGATCCGGCCGGTCCGGTCGTCCAGGATCGGGCCGGTGACGTTGGCGCGCTCGTACAGCTTGGCGCCGGCGGAGGCCGCCTGGCGGGCCAGGATCTCGTCGAAGTCGGCCCGCTTGCGGACCAGGCCGTGCGCGGGGTAGCTGGCCAGGTCGGGCCAGTCCAGCTCCAGACGCATGCCGCCGCCGAGGATGCGCAGCCCCTTGTTCGGCAGCCAGCCGGCCTCGACCGAGGTGTCCACGCCCATCGCGATCAGCTGCTTGGTGGCGCGCGGGGTGAGCCCGTCGCCACAGACCTTCTCCCGGGGGAACTCGGTCTTCTCCAGCAGGATCACGCTGACACCGGACTTGGCCAGGTGATACGCCGTGGTCGATCCGGCCGGACCGGCCCCGACCACGATGACGTCGGCCTCATGCGTCGAGTCGGCGCGCTTGGTGGTTGTGACGGGCGCTGCGTCGGTCACGGACGACTCCCCTGGAAGTCTCTGCGGCAGTACCGAAACCGGGACGGTTCCGGCCGGACAAGTCTATGAGGAGCGGGCGGGCGGCGGCCTGTGGCCACCGGTGCCGGCACGGCGCCGGAGCCGCGGCCGGGTGCCGACCGGCCCGTCGTGGGTCACCGGGACGGTCGGAAGCCCCGGTGCAGTGCGACGACTCCGCCGGTGAGGTTGCGCCAGGCCGGGTGTTCCCAGCCCGCCTTGCCCACCAGCGCCGCCAGACCCGCCTGGTCCGGCCACGCGCGGATCGACTCGGCCAGGTAGACGTACGCGTCCGGGTTGCTGCTGACCGCGGTGGCCACCGGCGGCAGCGCGCGCATCAGATACTCCACGTACACGGTCTCGAACGGGCGCCAGGTGGGCCGGCTGAACTCGCAGACGACCAGTCGCCCGCCCGGCCGGGTCACCCGCAACATCTCGCGCAGCGCGCCCTCGGTGTCGCTGACGTTGCGCAGGCCGAACGAGATGGTCACCGCGTCGAACGTGGCGTCCTTGAACGGAAGCCTGGTCGCGTCGCCCGCGGTGAAGGGCAGTTCGGGGTGCCTGCGCTTGCCCTCGCGCAGCATGCCCACGGAGAAGTCGCACGGCACCACCTCCGCGCCCGCGTCCCGGAAGGGCAACGAGGAGGTCCCGGTGCCGGCCGCGAGGTCGAGCACACGCTCTCCCGGACGGGCGTCCACGGCACGCGCGACGGCCTTGCGCCAGGACCGGTCCTGGCCCATCGACAGCACGGTGTTGGTCAGGTCGTAGCGCGCCGCGACCGCGTCGAACATCGACGCGACTTCACGCGGTTGCTTGTCCAGGGAGGCTCGGGTCACCGGGCCATCATCTCGCGCCCGGGCCCGCCCTCGGGCCCTGGGGGCACGCAACGCACCGGGCGGGTCGCGTAACGCACGCGACCCGCCCGGTATCCGCCGGGTCGGCGCCGTGCGGTCACCGACGCCCGACGCCGCCGCCGACGCCACGCTTGTCGGCTCCGACACCGCCGCCGACGCGGCCGATGCGAGCGCCGATGCCCACGCCGTCGCCACCGCCGCCGGTGCGACGGCCCCGACGACGCGGCGTCACGGCATGGACGATGGAACGCATGCGGGTGGCGACGGACATGGTGTGCCTCCTCATCCCGAGCGGGCAGGGCCCGGGTCGGAAAAGTGCCTTGGGGGGAACCGTGTCGTTCCGACCGGGCGCCTGCCCGGGCTCCGCGCGGCCATGCGTGCTCGTGCGGAACCGATCGTGCGCCGCCCGGCACCACCCCCGTGCGCCACCGGCGTCACTGCTTCGGGCCCGCCGTCACCGCCGATGCACGAGCCGCCCGCCGAGCACGGTGGCCACGCACGACCCGGTGCCGTGCGCGAGCAGCGCCGCGTACGGGTCGCCCTGCGTCGGCACGTCGAACACCGCGAGGTCGGCGAGGCCGCCCGGGCGCAGGGCGCCCGCGCCGTCGAGGCCGCCCATCGCCGCCGCACCGCCGACCGTGACCGCCTCGACCAGGCGCCGGTCCAGGTCGTCGGCGCGGTAGCCCTGACGGATCGCCAGTTCGCGGACCGCCGCCGCCTCTTCCCACATGTCCAGGGACGGCGAGGAGGCGAGCGAGTCGGTACCCAGCGCGAGCGGCGCACCCTCGGCCAGGTAGTCGGCGACCGGCGGCTCCCCCGCCGCCAGGATCGCGTTCGAGCGCACGCACAGCGCGACCGCCGTGCCCTGCTCGCGCAGCAGCGCACGATCCTCGGCGGCCAGGTGCACGCCGTGCGCGACGTGCACGTCGGGGCCCAGCCCGTCGAACCCGGCCAGGTAGGCCGCCGGGCCGCCGCCGCTGCCGCCGTCGAGCAGTTCCAGGGCCATCCCCACGGCCCGGTTCAACTCGGCGAACCGGCCGGTGCCGTGCCGGATGAACTCGGCCTCGTGCGCGGTCTCCGCCAGGTGCGGGTGCAGCCGCAGCCCGCGCTCGCGCGCGATCGCCACGCACTCCTCGAACACCGCCGTGCCGACCGTGAACGGGGTGTGCGGCGACACGCCCAACGCACGCCCGCCGCTCGCCCCGTCCAGCGTGTCCAGGAAGGCCGCCCGCCGCCCGCCCGCCCACATCGCGTCGTCCGCGATCACCTCGACGTAGCTGATCCCGCGCAGCCCCGACCGGCCCACCGGCACGAGCACGCACGGGTCGGTGACCACGTCCGCCGCCGCCGTGGTCCCCGACCGCAACATGTGGTGCACCCCGCGGCGCGCGCTCTCCTGCCACATCACCTCGGAGAAGTCGGCCCGCCGCGCGGTCAACGTGCGAATCCACTCCGGGAAGGCCAGCCCGGACAGCGCGAGATCGCCGAAGTCGGTGTACTGCAGATGTGCGTGCGCGTTCACCAGCCCCGGCATCAGCACCCCGCGCCAGACCCGCTCCCGCGCCCCGGCCGAGTGCACCTCGCTCCGCGAGCCCACCGCGACGATCCGACCGTCCTCCACGAGCACGGCCCCGTCACGAATGGGCTCCGCCCCGACCATGGACAGCACAACGGGCGCAACATGCAGGGTCGACGACATGCGCCCATCATCCCAAGCCGGTCTCAGCGGACGTCGACGACCTCGAGTTCGGTGCGGGCGGTGCCCCCGTCGAGGGCCGTGGAGGAGAAGTGCGAGATCACCTTGTCGTCGACCGGGTCGTTCGCCGGGTCGTCGTGCACGATCAGGTGGTTGTACGTGGTGTCGCGCTGGGCCGGGATCCGGCCGGCGGCGCGGATCAGGTGCAGCAGCTCCATCCGGTTGGAGCGGTGCTTGGCGCCCGCGGAGGAGACCACGTTCTCTTCGAGCATGACCGAGCCCAGGTCGTCCGCGCCGTAGTGCAGGGTGAGCTGGCCGGCCTCCTTGCCCGTGGTCAGCCACGAGCCCTGGATGTGCGCGACGTTGTGCAGGAACAGGCGGGCGACCGCGATCAGGCGCAGGTATTCGAGCAGGGTGGCCTGCGTCTGCCCCTTCAGGTGGTTGTTCTCCGGCTGGTAGGTGTACGGGATGAAGGCCCGGAAGCCGCCTGTGCGGTCCTGCACGTCGCGGATCATCCGCAGGTGCTCGATCCGCTCGGCGTTGGTCTCGCCGGTGCCCATCAGCATCGTCGAGGTGGACTCCACGCCCAGCCCGTGCGCGGTCTCCATGATCTCCAGCCAGCGCTCGCCGGACTCCTTCAGCGGCGCGATCGCCTTGCGCGGGCGCTCCGGGAGCAGCTCCGCGCCGGCGCCCGCGAACGAGTCCAGGCCGGCCGCGTGGATGCGCGTGATGGCCTCCTCGATACCCACGCCGGAGACCTTGGCCATGTGCGCGACCTCGGAGGCGCCGAGCGAGTGGATGACCAGCTGCGGGAATTCGGCCTTGATCGCGGCGAACGCGCGCTCGTAGTACTCGACGCCGAAGTCGGGGTGGTGCCCGCCCTGGAACATGATCTGTGTGCCGCCGAGTTCGACCGTCTCCGCACACCGGCGCAGAATGTCGTCGATCTCCCGGACCCAGCCCTTCTCACTCTTGGGCGGGGCGTAGAACGCACAGAACTTGCACGCGGTGACGCACACGTTCGTGTAGTTGATGTTGCGCTCGATGATGTACGTCGCGATGTCGACGGTGTCCGCGTAGCGCATGCGCCGCGCGGCGTCGGCGGCGCGGCCGAGCGCGTGCAGCGGTGCGTGCACGTACAGGGCGAGTGCCTCGTCGGGCGTGATCCGCCCACCGCCGGCGGCCCGGTCCAGGACCGGCTGGAGATCGCTGATCACGGGGAAGCCTCCGCATGGAACGAATACGAGTGGAACGGTTGCGCGTACGACGAGTGCGCGTCGAGCGAACGAGCGCCCAGCGGGTGGGCGCGGTGCGAATGCTCGTGAACGAGCCTATCCGGCGCGCTCACGGAACCTGCGGGGCGTCGAGCAGCCGCACCCGCACATCCGCCGGGTACCCGGTGTCGTGCGCGGTCCGCCGGGCGAACTCGGCCATGCCCCGCAGGTGTCGCGCGCCGAGCGAGTAGTCCAGCGCCTCGGTGTAGTAGCGCTCCAGCGTGACCGCGTCGAACGCCTCCCATCGGGCCACGTGCTCGCAGACCTTGTCCACCTCCTGCATGCACAGGTCGCGCGACTCCAGGAAGGCCCGGTGCACCGCGTGCACCTCGGCCGGGTACGCGGCCAGGAACTCGCGGCGCGCGGCCCACACCGCGAACACGAACGGCAGCCCGGTCCACTGCTTCCACTCGTACGCGAGGTCGTAGACCAGCAGGCCCAGGCGTGGCGCGTCGTACAGCGTCGCGCGCAGTGCGACGTCGCCGATCACCACCGCGGCGTCCGCCTCCTGCATCATCAGCCCCAAATCGGGCGCCGAGGTGAAGAATTCCGGCCGCACGCCGTACTTCTCCTCCAGCAGCAGCCGGGCCAGTCGAACGCCCGTGCGGCTTTGCGAACCGAGTGCGACCCGCGCGCCGTCGAGCTTGTCGATCGGCACCTGGCTGACCAGCATCACCGACATCACCGGCCCGTCGGCGGCCACCGCGATGTCCGGGAGCACCACCAGGTCGTCCGCATGGCGCAGGAACTCGACCACGCTGATCGGCGCGATGTCGAGGTCGCCGCGCACGAGGGCGTCGTTGAGGTTGTCCGGAGTGTCCTTGGTCAGGTCCAGATCCACCAACGAACCCGTGCGGGCCAGGCCCCAGTAGATGGGCAGGCAGTTGAGGTACTGGATATGGCCTACCCGGGGTCGCCGGCGGCCGGGTTGCGGCGCGTTGTCCACAGTGTCCATCCCCGCAGGCTATGCCCGGGTGCGCGGATCGCCGGTATCGGCCCGGGCCGGTGTCACCGAACAGGCACAACACCGCACGCGTGGCAGTGGCAGCGGCATACGGGTGAGATTCTCGGATGCCGGACCGATCCCACGACGGTTCGACCACAACGACGGAGGAAGCGCGATGCACTCGTCCCCGGGCTCGTATCCGGGCCAGGGTGGCGGCTACCCGCCCCCGCCCCCGCCCTATGCGTCCACGCCCGCCCCGCCGCCCGCATACGATCCGGGCGCTCCGTATCAACCGGGCGGTCCGGGCGGCGGCGGCTCCTACGGACCTCCGCCTCGGCAGTCCTCGGGATCCGCGTACGGCGCGCTGCGCGGCACCGTCGCCGGGATCAGCCTGGTGCTGGCGGTGCTGCTGACGATCCCGGCGCTGTCCGCGCTGTGGCTGCGCTGGGAGGTGGTCTCCGAGCAGGGGTTCACCGACAACGCGGTGGCGCTGATCGACGAGCCGGCGATCCGTAGTGAGGTCGCCCGGCTGATGACCGAGGAGTTGATCAAGCAACTCCCGACGACCGTGCGCGGTCAGGTGCCGCGCGACGTGGTGCAGAGCGCGGTGAACGAGGAGATCGGCAAGCCCTCGTTCAAGGCGGTCTGGAAGGAGGGCATCGCCACCGCGCACGACGTGGTGATGTCGTCCATCCTCGGCCGGGACAGCAAGAACGTCACGACGGACGGCGACCGGGTGGTGGTCAACCTCAAGAGCCCGCTCGACGCGATCGTGCCCCGATTGAACAAGGCCGGCATCCCGGTGTCGAAGGCGGGCCTGCCCACCAGCATCCCGATCGACCTGGCCCAACTGCCGCACGCCTCCGAGGCCCAGCAGGGCCGGGACGCGTTCCAGGCCGTCGACGACGCGGGCAAGTGGCTGCCGATCCTGACCCTGGTGCTGCTGCTGGTCGGCCTGGCGGTCGCGGTGAACCGCTTCCGCGCGCTGATCATGACCGGCGTCGGCCTGTTCGTCACAAGCGGCCTGCTGCTGCTCCTGGTCTCCTCCGCGAGCGGACCGGTCGCCGACGAACTGGCCACCCGGAACACCCTGAACCGGGACGGCATCGAGGCGATCTACGACGTATTCACGGATTCGCTGACCACGATGGCCTGGTCGGTGTTCGCCGCCTCGATCGTGGCGATCGTGGTGGGCGCGGTCGGCCGGAGTCTGCGCGGCCGACGGCGCTGACGGACGCGGCGGCACAAAAGGGCGGGCCCGGAGCGATCCGGTCCCGCCCTTTCCCACGCGGCTTCGGGGCCGCCGGCCCGGTCTCACGCCAGGTTGCGCGAGGAGGTGTCGTCGTCCTCCTGCTCGATGTGGATGTCGTCCACGGAGATGTCCACCTCGACCACCTCGAGGCCGGTCATGCGCTCGATCGACTCGATCACGTGGTCACGCACGGCCCCGGCGACTTCGGCGATCGGTGCGCCGTACTCCACCACCAGGCTCAGGTCGACGGCACACTGCTTCTCGCCGACCTCGACGCCGACTCCGCGCGCCACGTCCGGACGACCGCCCGGTACGGCCTTGCGCATCGCCGCGAAGGCCCGGGAGACCCCGCCGCCGAGCGCGTACACGCCCGGGATCTCGCGCGCCGCCAGTCCGGCGACCTTGGCCACCACCCCGTCCGCGATCGAGGTCCGCCCTCGGTCCGTGGCCAGCGCGGTCACCTCGGTGAGGTGACCGGAGCCGGTCGCCGGCCGCTCGGCCCGTACCGAACGGGTGGTGCTCTTGTCGGGTGTGTGGACGGGTGAGTCTGCCATGGCTGGAACCTCGCCTTTCGCCGCTTCGTGAGGGATGGGGCTCCCCTCACATGAGGAGTGACCCCTTCCCGATCGATTCGTCACGCAATCCGGGCGAATTAATCCGATCGGCCGCGAAAGTGAGCTGGAACATGTTTCATTTCACTCCCGGCCAACCGTTCAGGAGGCTTGCTCCTGCGTGTCGGAACCGCTTGTGATGGGACCCGTACACCCCGTTCGAGGAGGAAACACTGTGGAGCGGTTCCAGGATCGGCGCATCATCGTCACCGGTGGCGGCTCGGGCATCGGCCAGGCCACGGTGCTGCGGCTGCTGAGCGAGGCGGGCACGGTACACGCGGCGGACGTCAACGCCGACGGGTTGGAGAAGACCCGCGCGATGGCGGCGGAGAAGGGCGTGGACGCCCGGCTGAGCACGGGCGTGCTGGACGTCTCCGACGAGGACGCGGTCGGCGCGGGCGTGGCCGAGGTGGTCGAGCGTCTGGGCGGCCTGGACGTGCTGGTGAACGCGGCCGGGATCCTGCGCGCCGGCCACACCCACACGTTCCCGCTCGAAAAGTGGAATCAGATCATCACCGTCAACCTGACGGGCACGTTCCTGATGACCCGCGCCGCGCTGCCCCCGCTCCTGGAGACCGGCAACGGCGTGATCATCAACTTCAGTTCCACGTCGGCGAGCTTCGCCCACCCGTACATGGCGGCCTACGCGGCCAGCAAGGGCGCGATCGACGCCTTCACCCACGCGATCGCACTCGAGTACAGCCGCCAGGGCCTGCGCGCGGTCAACGTCGCACCCGGCAGCATCTCCAGCGGCATCGTCGACGACACCCCGAACCAGGTCCCGGACGACGCCGACTGGGAACTCTTCGGCAAGCTGATGCCGATCATCGGCGACGGCATGGCCCACCCCGACGTGATCGCCGGCATGATCGCCGCCCTCGCCTCCGACGACGGCAAATTCGTCACCGGCACATCCCTCCGCATCGACGGCGGCACACACGCCTGACCCGAAGCCCCACCAACACCCCTCGAACCGCCGGCCGAGCAACCCGGCCCGGCCGGCGCTTGAGGCCGAACAGCCCCGCCGGCGCTCGAGGCGAACCCAGGACGCACAGAGGGCGCCGTACCGGTCACCCCGTACAGCGCCCACCGAAGGTGCGAGTTCAGCCCTGGTTGATACAAACGTTCCCGAACGCCGGGTTCACCAGACCGACCAGGTTGACACTGTTGCCGCACACGTTCACCGGAACGTGCACCGGAACCTCGATGTTGTTGCCCGAAATCACGCCCGGCGACCCGACGGCCGCACCGTCCGCATCGGAACTCGCGTTGGCCGCACCCATGCCCGCGGCGAGGATGCCACCGGCGGCAGCGGTGATGATGGCCGCCTTCTTGACCGTGTTCATATTTCCTCCATGTCACATTGCCGCACGAACGGATGCGGCACATGGGACAACGAAGGCCGCTGCAACGAGCAACGCCCGACCGTTCGGTTGCTTCCCGATTCACCCATGCGAGGACGCGCACGTGCGCCGTACGCCGGTGACAGGCGCCCGCGCACCCCCGGCTCCACTCCCACTCCACCGCGCGAACCACCCCACCGCGAAAACGATCGACGCCCCGCAAAGCCGAGGCTCCGCGGGGCGTAGGGGGGACGAAGGGGCGAACAGGTCTGCGCAGGGTCTGCAAGGTAGTGCCGGGCCGCGCCCGGTCGACCGGGGCACGAACCGTCGGGACGTCAGGCGTCCTCGTCGTCCTCGTCATCGTCCTCGGGCAGGTACTCGGCGCCCTCCGACTGCCAGCCGGCCTCGCTCAGCTCCGTGCCGGCGATGTCCTCGACGAGGCTGAACGGGTCGATCAGGTACGAGACCGACTCGGCCAGGTCGCTCTCGATCGCGGCGGTCGCGTCGGCCCGGTCGCCCGGGGACAACTCCTCGTCGGCCTTGACGCTGTCCAACGCCGCGGCACGCAGCGCGTCGGCGTCGGTGACCTCCAGCACGATTTCGAGGTTGAGCCGGATATAGCGGGTCGTGGAGTCGGAGGAAGTCGCATTTTCCATGAGCGCGAGCCTACGGGCCCGCGACCGGCCGCCGGCGCGCTGACGCGCCGGGCGCTCAGCGGTGGCCGTAGGTCACCGCGGTGAACATCAGTGCCCCGAAGACGACGGAGAATCCGAGGATGTAGATCGCGATCCGGATCCACATCCCGGTCGCCCGGCTCTTCTCGCTCTCCATCACGGCGAACTCCTCAGACTTGGGCGGACTCGGACCCCGGCGCGCTCACAGACGAGCGGCTCAGACATGAGCCGGCAGACACGGCGAGAACGCGACCAGTGCCGGCGCCGCGTGGACCATCAGGAACTCGACGGGCAGATACGCGTCGGCGGATTCCATCCGATGCGCCAGACCCGAGTCGAAGTGCGCCACGTCACCGGGCGCGAGCAGGTGGGTGGCCCCGTCCAGGGTCAGCCGGAGCTGACCGGTCAGCACGTACAGCCATTCCTCGCCCGGATGCACTCGCCCGGGCCCGTCCGCCCGGCCCGCCGGCACCCGCACACGCAGCGCCTGCATGCCCCGGCGCGGACTGCCCACGCGCCAATAGGTCCAGCCGTGCGCCTCGACCGGCTCGGCCGCGCGGGCCCGAACCACCGGCTCGGCCGAGGCACCGTCCTCGCCGAGGAGTTCGGAGACGGTGGTGTTGTAGACCCGGGCCAGGGTCAACAGCGCGGGCAACGACGGCTGCCGGCGCTCGTGTTCGAGCCGGGAGAGGTAGGCGACGGAGAGCTTGGTCAGCTGCGCGGCCTCGTCGAGCTTGAACCCGTTCGCCCGACGGGCCGCACGCAACCGGTCGCCGAGCCCGGTCGGTACCGCCTCGGCGGATGCCGGCTCCGGCTCGTCGGTGTCGTAGCTTTGGGAGGAGGCCATGCTTCGAGATTAGGCAGGCCCTACCAGAGAGGCAAAAAACTTGCCTCAGAGGCAAATTCGCCCTCTTCAATCCGGCGCATAGCGCATATACGGGTCGAAATCCCCGCCCCTCTGCCCCACGTCAGGCGCAGCGCCCCGACGCGAGCACGCCCGGCGGCACCTCGGCCTCCACCAGCACCACGCCGTCCTCGTAGCCGCGCCGACTGACCAGCCCGGCCCGGTCGAACAGGGCGAGCATCCGCCGGTTCCACGGCAGCACGTGCGCCCGCAGGTCGCTCGCCCCGCGCGCGGCCGCGTGTTCGACGAGCGAGCGCAGCAGCGTGGTGCCGAGCCCGTGCCGCTGCCACCCGTCCTCGACCAGCAGCGCCACTTCGCCGACCGACTCGTGCGCCGGGTGGAAGAGGGTGGCCAGCGCGCCGATCGCCCCGTCGGGCGCGACCGCCACCAGGCTCACCCCGTGTTCGGGCACCAGCAACCGGCTCAGCGCGCTCTCCGGCAACCGGGGCGCCGAGGTGAAGTAGCGCAATCGACGGGTCTCCGGCGAGCACCGCTCGTGCATCGCGCGCACCTGCGCGGCGTCCTCGGCCCGAGCCACCCGCACCCGTACGTGCGAGGGCCACTCGCCCGCGCCGACCGCACTCACCACGGTGAGCCTGGCCCGGCCCCGCATCGACATCGCCGTCATGTCCCTACCGCCTCTCGCCACCGGAGCGGTCCCCTCGCGGTCCGTCCCCGCCGAACCCCCACGGTGTCGAGGCGGTGTTACACATCGACTACGCGGGCGTGTCCGGAGCGAACCGATCCGGTGACGTCGCCGCCCCGGTGGCGAAACACGGCCGACTCAGCCCGCCAGGTGACCCAGCAGGTCCTGCCGGGTGACCACGCCCTGCGGCTTGCCGTGCACCAGCACCAAAGCCGCGTCGGCCTGCTCCAGCACCCGCGCGAGGCGCGCGATCGGCTCACCGGAGCCGACCACCGGCAGCGGCACCGACATGAACTTCTCCAACGGGTCGCCCGCCGACGCGCGGCCGGACACCAGTGCGTCCAGCAGGTCGCGCTCGGCGATCGAGCCGACCACCTCGGCGGCCATCACGTCCGGGTGGCCCGCACCGGGCTTGACCACCGGCATCTGGCTGACCCCGAACTCGCGCAGGATCGCGATCGAGTCGCCGACGCTCTCCTCCGGGTGCACGTGCACCAGTGCGGGCAGGTCGCCCTGCTTGCGGGCCAGGATGTCGGCCACGGTGGCCTCGTTCGGGTCCGCGTCCAGGAAGCCGTAGTCGGCCATCCATTCGTCGTTGAAGATCTTGCTGAGGTAGCCGCGCCCGGAGTCCGGCAGCAGCACCACGACCACGTCGTCCGGCCCCAGCCGCTCCGCCGCACGCAGCGCCGCGACCACGGCCATCCCGCACGAGCCGCCGACCAGCAGCCCTTCCTCGCGGGCGAGCCGGCGCGTCATCAGGAACGAGTCGCGGTCGGACACCGCGATGATCTCGTCGGGCACCCCGCTGTCGTACGCGGTCGGCCAGAAGTCCTCACCGACGCCCTCGACCAGGTACGGCCGGCCGCTGCCGCCGGAGTACACCGAGCCCTCCGGGTCGGCGCCGACCACCCGCACGCCGCCGTTCGAGACCTCCTTGAGGAAGCGCCCCGTCCCGGAGATGGTGCCGCCGGTGCCGACGCCGGCCACGAAGCACGTGATCCGACCGTCGGTCTGCTCCCACAACTCGGGACCCGTGGAGAGGTAGTGCGACTGCGGGTTCTCCGGGTTGGAGTACTGGTCGGGCTTCCACGCGCCGGGCGTCTCGCGCACCAGCCGGTCCGAGACGTTGTAGTAGGAGTCGGGGTGCTCGGGGTCGACCGCGGTCGGGCAGACCACCACCTCGGCCCCATAGGCCCGCATGACATTGATCTTGTCCATGCTGACCTTGTCCGGGCAGACGAACACGCACTTGTAACCGCGTCGCTGCGCCACCATCGCCAGCCCCACTCCGGTGTTTCCGGAGGTGGGCTCGACGATCGTGCCGCCCGGACGCAGCGCACCCGACTGCTCGGCCGCGTCGATCATCCGCACGGCGATCCGGTCCTTCACCGAGCCGCCGGGGTTGAAGTACTCGACCTTCGCCAGCACCGTCGCCGACAACCCCGAGGTGACGGAGTTGAGCTTGACGAGGGGGGTGTCCCCGATCAGGTCGAGCATGGATTCGTGGTACCGCACGGAACCTCCGCCATGAGTGCGCATCAGCCGGGGCCGGATGGCCCAAAATCCTCACATTGCGCTAACTTCTCCCAGCCTAGTCCGCGCTTTCGCGCCGGACACGACACCGCGGCCTCGACCCGCGCCCACGCCGCACGCCCCCACCACGCCCCCGGCTGTCCGCCGACGAACCCGACGGTTCGGTTAGGGTCGGCGTGGAGTTCGCGACGGGGAGGAGCCCGAGGTCTTGTACACGACGGCCGGCCGCGGTACCCGGCGATGATGCGCACTCGGATGGCCCGCCGGGTGGCGGCCGCCGCGGCCTTCGGTGGCGGCGGCGTGGGAGTGCTGACCGGGGCGATGTTCGCGGTGTTGTACACCGAGGCGAAGATGGCCCGCCGCACGGTGGGCGAACCCGACGGCGAACCGCCGACCGCCGACGGGATGTACGGCGACCTGCCGGGCGAGCCGATCACGTTCGCGGTGCTCGGCGACTCCACCGCCGCCGGCCTCGGCGTCGAGGACCCGATGCAGACCCCCGGCGCGTTGCTCGCCTCCGGCCTGGCCGCCGTCGCCGAGGTGCCGGTGCGACTGGTCAACGTCGCGCTCTCCGGCGCACAGTCCTCGGACCTGGAACGCCAGGTCACCCGCGCCCTCGAACACGAACTCGACGTCGTGATGATCATGATCGGCGCGAACGACGTCACCCACCGGATGCGCCCGGCCGAGTCGGTGCGCCACCTCGAACAGGCCACCCGCCGGCTGATCGCCTCCGGCGTCGAGGTCGTCGTGGCCACCTGCCCCGACCTGGGCACGATCGAGCCGATCGCCCAGCCGCTGCGCTACCTGGCCCGGCAGTGGAGCCGCAACCTGGCCGCCGCGCAGACCATCGCCGTGGTCGAGGCGGGCGGTCGTACCGTCTCGCTCGGCTCGTTGCTCGGGCCCGAGTTCCTGGCCCGGCCCAAGGCGATGTTCGGTCCGGATCGTTTCCACCCTTCGGTCGAGGGGTACGCGACCGCCGCGATGGCCTCGCTGCCGTCCGTGTGCGCCGCGTTGGATCTGTGGCCGCTGGACGAGGTGAGCCCGGACAGCTTCCGCGGCGAGGGCGTGCTGCCGATCGCCCAGGCCGCGATCGAGGCCGCCGCCGAGGGTGGCACCGAGGTGACCGGCACCGACGTCGGCGGGCGCGAGCGCGGCCCGCGCGGCCGGTGGGCATTGTTGCGCCACCGCCGGCGGCAGCAGATCCCGACTCCCGCGACGGTGGAGCCGGATGCCGAGTCGGGCGCCGACCCGGACGGCGCCGAGAGCGATTCGAAGGTCGAGCGGACTGCGCCAACCCCGTTCGAGGACGCCCGGGGTAATGTGGCGGAAGAAATCTGACTGGGCGTCAGTTACGGCGTGGGGCAGGTCGCACGATCCGCCCCTCCCACTTTTGACTACCAGGCAGTAACTTCAGCGTCAGTTGCGCTTCCGCACCGACGAGAGTCCCTCCGGGGTCCTCGTACCGACGGCCGCAAAGACCAACAAGGAGTCCCGATGCCCGAAGCAGTCATCGTCGCCACCGCCCGCTCCCCGATCGGTCGCGCCTTCAAGGGTTCCCTGAAGGACCTGCGGTCGGACGACCTGACCGCGCTCATGGTCCGCGCCGCCCTGGACAAGGTCCCGGCGCTGGACCCCAAGGACATCGACGACCTGATGCTGGGCTGCGGCCTGCCCGGTGGTGAGCAGGGCTTCAACATGGGTCGCAACGTCGCGGTCATGCTCGGCTACGACCACCTGCCCGGAACCACCATCACCCGCTACTGCTCGTCGTCGCTGCAGACCACCCGGATGGCGATGCACGCGATCCGCGCGGGCGAGGGCGACGCGTACATCTCCGCCGGTGTCGAGATGGTCACCAGCACCCGCGGCAAGGGCAGCAGCGACTCGATCCCGGACACCAGGAACCCGCTGTTCGCCGAGGCCGCGACCCGCACCACCGAGGCCGTCGAGAAGGGCTCGACCTGGGCCGACCCGCGCGAGCAGGGCCTGCTCCCGGACGTGTACATCGGGATGGGCTTCACCGCCGAGAACCTCGCCCAGCACAAGGGCATCTCCCGGGCCGAGCAGGACGAGTTCGCGGTCCGCTCGCAAAACCGCACCGAGCAGGCGATCGCCGACGGCTTCTGGGCCGAGGACATCACCCCGGTCACGCTCGCCGACGGCACCGTGGTGAGCAAGGACGACGGTCCGCGCGCGGGCACCACGCTGGAGGGCATCTCCGGGCTCAAGCCGGTCTTCCGCCCGGACGGCACGGTCACCGCGGGCAACGCGTGTCCGCTCAACGACGGCGCCGCCGCGGTCATCGTGATGTCCGACACCAAGGCGCGCGAGCTGGGCCTGACCCCGCTGGCCCGGATCGTCTCCACCGCCGTGTCCGGCCTGTCGCCGGAGATCATGGGCTACGGCCCGGTCGAGGCATCACGAATCGCGATGGCCCGAGCCGGCCTGACCTCGGCCGACATCGACCTGGTGGAGATCAACGAGGCGTTCGCCGCGCAGGTCATCCCCTCCTACCGCGACCTGGGCTTCGACCTGGACAAGGTCAACGTCAACGGCGGCGCGATCGCGATCGGCCACCCGTTCGGGATGACCGGCGCCCGGATCACCAGCACACTGATCAACTCGCTCCGGTGGCACGACAAGCAGTGGGGCCTGGAGACCATGTGCGTCGGCGGCGGCATGGGCATGGCCATGGTGCTCGAACGCCTGAGCTGACCGGCCCACCGGCTCGGCCCGGTACCCGCGCGAAGCCCGTCCGGACACCCCCGGGCGGGCTTCGTCGCACATCACCCGATCGGGTCGTGCCGAAGTCCCACCCGGTCGGGACGTCACGCTCTGGCGGCAGGCCGCCGACGGCGCGACCCTGGATGAAGAAGCTGTTCCTCGGGTTGGCCAAGGGTTGCGGATC
This sequence comes from Embleya scabrispora DSM 41855, assembly GCF_000372745.1. Lineage (GTDB taxonomy): Bacteria > Actinomycetota > Actinomycetes > Streptomycetales > Streptomycetaceae > Embleya > Embleya scabrispora. The sequence continues at coordinate 212,054 of NZ_KB889574.1, forward strand.
ACGTCATGCCGAACGCTTACATCGTCCCCGTCCTGATCACCGCCGCGTGCGCCGTCGCGGTGACCGCCGTCGTGCGCCGACTGACCCGGCGACGCCGTGCCCGCGCGATGGCGGAGATCCGGGACGAGGCGTTCGTCGGTCATCTCTTCCGCAGCCGGGACGCCGAGCGACCACCGCTGACCGTCCCCGGAACCGGGCGCGAGGACTTCCTCGACGTCGACCCGGACGACGACGCGACCGGCCGGCGTCCGCACCCGTCGGAGAACCTGACCCCGCTGCTGCCCACCCACCTCACCGGCGGCTACCTGACCGGCCTGATCGCCGGCGCCACCCCGATCACGCGCGTGCGCACCGGCTCGCCCGGCGACGCCGGCGGGCTGGACGTGGTCGATTTCGCCGACGGCAGCTCGCTCGTGGTGATGCCGGGCGACCCGGAGGCGGCGTCGCTGATCGACGTCGCGCTGTCCCAGGGCCTGCCGGTGCGCCTGCTCGGCACCTCCGAGATCGGCGGCGGCTGGGCGCTGACCTTCGGTACGGACGAGGACACCACGTACGCGCTGGCCGACCGCCTGTACGTGCGGCCGCCGGCTTAGGCCCGGCACACTCGCCGGATCCGGTGGGTCGGCACCGCCCGGCACCGCCCCTCGCCGCACCGCGAACTCAGATCGCCGCCGACAACTCGCGCACCATCGCCCGCGCCCGACGCACCACGTCACCGGCCGTCGTCGGCTCGCCGTCCTGCAGGATCAGCGCGTGCTCCTCGGCCAACGCCCCCAACGCCGACGCGAGATCGCCGGACGTGACCGCGACCTGATCGCCCACCACGAACACACCCAGATCCGGGACCTCGCGCAGCGGCTCGCCCTCGACCGCGGCCGCGAGGTCGGCCAGACACTGGGCCAGCGCGAGGGCCGCGCCCGCCCGAGTCGGCGAGGACTCCTGACGGGCGGTCAGCGGCGCCTTCAACCGGGCCTCGGACAGGTGCCGGAGTCGATCGGCGACCGCGCCGGACTCCTTCACGAAGGGGCCCACGTCAACCGTGAGGGAAACGGACGGTTTCCCGACCGGTGGGATGGGGATGCGGGACGACATAACCGGAGCGTACCCAGTACGCACACCGCGTGCGGGTCGGCTTCGACCGCTTGCCAACCGTTCGCCCGTCATGCACGCTCGGGTAACGGAACGCTCACCGGAGGCGCTTATGTCCTTGCACTTCTCCGAAGAGACCCACCGGAACCTCGTGGCCCGGGTGCCCGCCTGCACCGGCCGCGAACTCCCCGACTGGTTCAGGGAAATCGAGGCCGGTCCGGCCTTCTCCCGGTTCGAGGACCGGGTCTCCTGGCTCCAGGGCGAGCACAACCTCGGACACGGGCACGCCCTCGCCATCGTCCGCGAGCACGAACGTCGCCGGCACGCGCCGGGCGGGGTCAGCTGATCCCCCGCCCCGAGGCCGCCGCGCCACCGATCCACCGTCGAAGACCCCTGCCACGCTGACCACTGTCGACTCCGCGGATCCGCACACATCTCCGTATACGCGAAAGTGGCGGTGCCCCTTCTCGGGGGCACCGCCACTCGCGCTTCAGGCCGTCATGCGGCGCCGCGTCAGTCCCGCAGGATCGACAGCAGCCGCAGGACCTCCAGGTAGATCCACACCAGGGTCACGGTCAGGCCGAACGCGGCCCGCCACGACTCCTGCTGCGGCACGCCCTGGGCGACCAGTTGCTCGATCTCGTTGAAGTCGAGCGACAGGAAGAAGGCGCCGATGAGGATGCCGAGGATGCCCATCACGATGCCGAGCGGACCGCTGCGCAGGCCGAGGCCGTCGCCACCGGCGATCAGGATCGCGAGCAGGTTGACGAACGTGAGGAGGACGAAGCCGATCGCGATCGCCATGCCGATCCGCACATAGCGGCTCGTCACCTTGATCCAGCCGGACTTGTAGGCCACCAGCACACCGACGAAGACGGAGGCCGTGCCGAGCACCGCCTGCACCACGATGCCGCTGTACTGCTGCTCGAACGCGTGGCTGATCGCGCCGAGGAACACGCCTTCGAGCGCGGCATAGGTCAGCACCAGTGCGGGGCTGACCTCACGCTTGAAGGTCACGATCATCGCGACGACGAACGCCGCGAGCGCCGCGCCGACCGCCCAGCCGAAGTTCTCGAACGGCAGGAAGGCCCACGACAGCGCGCCGGTGACGACCACCGTCAACAGCGTCATCGCGGTGCGCGCGACCACATCGTCGATGGTCATCCGGCCGGTCTGGAGCGGACCGGCGGACTGCGCCCGGTACATCTCCTGAAGCTGCTCGGGGGTCATCGGCTGCATCGGCGGCGGCTGCGGCCCACCGTACGGGGCGCCCTGCGGCCCGGGCTGCGGCGCTCCGTAACCGGCCTGCTCCTGCCGGCCGGTCTCGAACGCCCCCCGCCGCGTGAGCACCGGGTTGCTGCTCCTCATGTCATCTCCTCCATGCCCCCGGGTGGGGGTCGTGGCTTAAGAGAGTAAGCCCCGAGTAAAGCGCTCGGGGCTTCCATCTTTCCCCTACAACGCGTCCGGACACGCGATTTGTGCCCGTGGTCACTGTCCGGTCATAAAAAGTCGGATGGAATCCATCGCGAAGCCGATCGCTGTCAGCACGGGAACACCCTGCGCTATGCGCGAGTGAGGGTGGCCCGCGGGCCCGGGAAATCATCCGGTTGGTGGTCCAGACCACCGAGGCCCACTGTCGCGAGTCCGCGACGATACGGCGTTCTTGCAGGTCAGCCGCCGTTTCGAGTTGTCCCCGGAGCGGGACTCGAACCCGCACGGCCTTGCGGCCAAGGAGGTTTAAGCTCCTCGTGTCTGCGTTCCACCATCCGGGGGCGATGCTGAGCGTAGCGGCCCCGGCGCACCGGGTTGACCCCTAGTGTTTCGAGGCCCCGCAGACCCCTTACGCGGATACGTTCGATCGCGGAGAGCGACGGGAGGCGACCCGTCCGCATGCGATATAGATGGTGCCGAATGGGCGTTTTGGGGCGGGTGAGCAGGAGACGTGCCGCATTCGGCCGCCGAACCCGGGTAGGACCACGGGGTCGAGAGTCCGTCGGGCCGACCGTCACGCGGTGACCGCGGTCGTCCCGGTCCCGGATCCTCGCCGCCCGGCACGACGGAGTGCGTACGCCGCCCCGCATCGGATCCGATCGCGACGAAAGAGGTCTTCTGTGACCGCCACCGAACCCATCGCGGGCGCCGGGACGAACGGCGCGCTCGCCGCCGTCGCCACCGACCTGACCAAGGTCTACGGCACGGGCGAGACGCGGGTGATCGCACTCGACGGCGTCTCGGCCGGATTCCGACGCGCCCAGTACACCGCGATCATGGGTCCCTCCGGGTCGGGCAAGTCCACACTGATGCACTGCCTGGCGGGCCTGGACTCGATCTCGGCGGGCTCGGTGCGGTTGGGCGACGTGGAGTTGTCCGCCCTGAGCGACAAGCAGTTGACGCTGCTGCGCAGGGTGAAGGTCGGCTTCGTCTTCCAGTCGTTCAATCTGCTGCCGACGCTGACCGCACTGGAGAACATCACGCTGCCGATGGACATCGCGGGCGTGAAGCCGGATCAGGCATGGCTGGACAACGTGATCGAGACGGTCGACCTACGGAATCGGCTCACGCATCGCCCGAGCGAACTGTCCGGCGGACAGCAACAACGTGTGGCGTGTGCCCGCGCGCTGGCGAGCAAGCCGGAGATCATCTTCGCCGACGAACCGACCGGCAACCTGGACTCGCGCTCGGGCGCCGAGGTGCTCGGCTTCCTGCGCAGATCGGTGCGCGAAAGCGGGCAGACGATCGTGATGGTCACCCACGACCCCAACGCGGCGTCCTACGCGGACCGCGTGCTCTTCCTGGCCGACGGCAAAATCGTCGACGAAATGCACGACCCCACTTCGGACTTGGTCCTGGAGCGCATGAAGCGCTTCGAAGCCACCCGCACCGTCTGAGGACAAACGCGAAGGGGCCCGGTACGCACCGCGGTGCGTACCGGGCCCCAACGCAACAGTCAGGCCTTCGCCGCGGGCTCGACCGCCGGCCGCGGCGCCGGCAGCGCCGCCTCGGCGAACTCGTCCCGCGGGTGCTCCATCGCTCCGAGCGAGACGATCTCCCGCCGGAAGAACGCCGACAGCGTCCAGTCGGCGAACACCCGGAACTTCCGGTTGAACGTCGGCACCATCGCCCCGTGGTACGTGCGGTGGAACACCCAGGCCGGCAGCCCCTTGAGCTTGAACTTGCCGAACATCACCGCGACGCCCTTGTGCAGGCCCAGGCCCGCGACCGCACCGAGGTTCTTGTGCTTGTAGTCCTTGGGCGGGAACCCACGCATCACCGAGACGACGTTGTCGCCCAGCACCCGCGCCTGCCGCAACGCGTGCTGCGCGTTCGGCGGGCACCAGGCACCCTCGCCCGCGGCGAGGTCCGGCACCTGAGCGTTGTCGCCGGCGGCGAACACGTTGTCCATGCCGACCACCTGAAGGGTGGTGCGGGTGTCGACGTGGCCGCGCGGGCCGAGCGGCAGGCCGTACTCCGACAACACCGGGTTCGGCTTGACGCCCGCCGTCCACAGGATCGTGGAGGCGTCGAACTCGACGTCGTTGGAGAGCACACAGTGCTTGTCGACGCAGGACTTGAGCGACGTCTCCAGGTGGAACTCGATGTCCCGGGCCTTGAGGCGCTCCAGCGTCCAGGCGCCGAGCTCCGGACCGACCTCGGGGAGGATGCGGTTGGCCGCCTCCACCATCACGAAGCGCATGTCCTCGCGCTTGAGGTTCTTGTAGTAGCGCACCGCGTCGCGCGCCATGTCCTCGACCTCGGCCAGCGCCTCGATCCCCGCGAAGCCGCCGCCGACGAAGCAGAAGGTCAACGCCTTGCGGCGGATCTCCTCGTCGGTGGTGGAGTCGGCCAGGTCGAGCTGTCCGAGCACGTGGTTGCGCAGCGCGATGGCTTCTTCGATGGTCTTGAGACCGATGCCGTTCTCGGCCAGGCCGGGAATCGGGAAGGTCCGCGATATCGAGCCGAGCGCGATGACGATGTAGTCGAAGCCGAGCTCGTAGGACTCACCCGCGAGCGGCTCGACGAGCGCGACCTTGCGGTCGTGGTCGACGGAGGTGACCCGGCCGTTGACGATCTCGGCCTTGGGCAGGACACGGCGCAGCGGCACCACGACATGGCGCGGTGAGATGCTGCCGGCGGCCGCTTCCGGGAGGAAGGGCTGGTAGGTCATGTACGACCGCGGGTCGACGACCGTGACGGTCGCTTCGCCGTAGCGCATCTTCTTGAGGATGCGCTGCGCGGCGTACAGACCAACGTAGCCGCCGCCGACGATAAGGATGCGAGGGCGATCCGTGTTGCTCATGTTTGGAAGTATCCACCGATCGAACTCGCCGGTGCTTTGAGGCCGCGCGCAGTACCGAAGGGGCCATCTGGTACCCTTCGTCCTTTTGCTTGTGCATTTGTGCACGGCGTGCCGTCGAGGAAGATCCACTCGACCCTATTCGGCCGGCTTGTCCACCGACCCGGTCCCGGTGACCTGCGTCGATCCTGCCCGAGGCATCCGGGGACGGCGCAATGTGATCTCCACCTCGAACCGGCGGCGACCATCGCGTTCGAAGGCAATACCCCCGTCCGGCCGGCCCATCAAGAGGAAAACGGCCCCACATGGCCAAGTTTTGCCTCCGCGACCATGTGAAGGGATTCACAAACTTTTCGCCGTGTCCGAACGTTGGACATGGTTCCCTGGTCGTTCGCCGACCCGATCAGCCTTCGGCGAGGCTCCAGGCGATCCCGTCCAGGATGTCGTGCTCGCTGACCACGACCTCGGTCATGCCGGTGCGTTCCATGATCGTGCGCAGCACCAGGGCGCCCGCGCCGATCACGTCCACCCGGCCCGGGTGCAGCACCGGGATGCCCGCCCGTTCGGCGTGCGTGCTCGCCAGGAGGCGGGCGGTCACCGCGCGGACCTGGTCGAGGGTCAGGCGCGAGTGGTGGATGGCCGTGGAGTCGTACTCGGGCAACTCCAGCGCGATGCCCGCGACCGTGGTCACCGAGCCGGCCAGGCCGACCAGGGTCCGGGCGCGAGCCATCGGGACCACCTCCGCGGCCCGGGCGATCGCGGCCTCGACGTCGGCGATCGCGGCGGCGACCTGATCCTGCGTCGGCGGGTCCGCGCGCAGGTGCCGCTCGGTCATCCGGACGCAGCCGATGTCCACCGATCGCGCCGCCTCGGGCCGATCGTCGCCCAGGACGAACTCGGTGGAGCCGCCGCCGATGTCGACCACCAGGTACGGCGTCTGCACGGCGCCGGTCCCGGCGAGTTCCCGGGTGGCCCCGGCGAAGGACAGCGCGGCCTCCTCGTCGCCGGAGATCACCTCGGGCTCGACGCCCAGGATCTCGCGCACGCCGGTCCGGAACACATCCCGGTTCTCCGCGTCGCGGCTCGCGCTGGTGGCCACGAAACGCACCCGCTCGGCGCCCAGTTCGGCGATCGCCTTGGCGTACTCGCGGCACGCGGCGAAGGTGCGCTCCAACGCCTCCGGAGCCAGCCGGCCGGTCTCGTCGACGCCTTGGCCGAGCCGGACGATCCGCATCCGGCGGTCCAGGTCGACCAGCGTCCCGGCGGCCGGGTCCAGGTCGGCGACGAGCAGGCGGATGGAGTTGGTGCCGCAGTCGATCGCGGCGACGCGTCGGGTCATCGGGTCTCGTCCTCCGGGGCTTCGGCGTCGGCCGGCTTGTCCACACACACGCACGGGCCCTTGGCCCACCACTCGGGCAGCGCGTCCAGCGTCTCGTCGCCGAGCGGGTTGACGCCGCGCCCGGCGGCCAGCGCGTGGCCGGCCAGCACGTGCAGGCACTTGACCCGATCCGGCATGCCGCCGGCCGACGGGAAGCCCTCCAGCACCTCGATGGCGTCCCGGCGCGCGATGTAGTCCTCGTGCGCGGCGGCGTAGCGGGCCGCGAGGTCCTCGTCCTCGGCCAGGCGCGCGCTCATGTCGCGCATGACGTTGTTCGCCTCCAGCGTGCCGATCGCGGACGCCGCCCGCGGGCAGGTCAGGTAGTACAGCGTCGGGAACGGCGAGCCGTCCTCCAGGCGCGGGGCGGTCTCCACGACGTCGGGCAGCCCGCACGGGCACCGGTGTGCGACGCCGCGCAGACCACGCGGGGTACGGCCGAGCTGCGCCTTGACGGCGTCGATGTCGTGCTGATCCATGAAGGAAAGTATTCCTGCTTCGCTGAGTGACTCGGACCGACGTTCGATCCGGGTGCCGTCCCGGCCGCGCTCGACCCGGGGAATCGGCCGACTACCCGATCGACGCGGCCGGCGTCCTCGTGGGTGTGGGAGTCGCGCTCGCGGTCGGCGCGCCGGCCCGATCCGCGTCGCGCGTGGAGTCCCACAGGCTGCGGTACCAGGGCGGCGGACCGGCCCGGGCGGGCGTGGGCGGCGCCGGGTTGCCCGGATTGCCCGACTGCGGCACCACCAGGTAGGCGGTATCCCCCGGGTAGACATAGTGCAGCCGCTCGCGTGCCTGTTGGCGCACGTACGCCGGGTCGTTCCAGCGCTCCAGGTCGGACCGCATGCGTTCGGTCTCCGCCTGCTGCTTGCGGGTGCTCTCGCGCAGGTCGTCCACCGCGGCCCGCTGGTCCAGGTACTGCCGCAGCGGGTACACCAGCGCGACGGCCAGGCTCAGGACCACCAGGGTCAACACGATCCACCTGCCGCCGCCGCGCCGGCGCAGCCGACCCAGGCTCGCCGCCGCGGCCGAGTCCTTGATGGACCCGACCGCGGCGACGACCTTCGGTCTGGCCGGTGCCGCCGGACGGTCACCGCGCGCCTGACGCGGCGGCGCGACGGCCCGGGACGCGCGGGCGGCCCTGCTCGGAGCGGCCGTCCTGCGGCCCCCCTCGCGCTGCTCGCTCACGCGTCCTCCCGCCGTTCCCTCGATTCGGCGCCGACGATGTTCCGCTCGACCCGGGGTCAGCCGTCGAAGCGCGGGAACGCGCCGCGGCCGGCGTACTCCGCCGCGTCGTCGAGGATCTCCTCGATGCGCAGCAGCTGGTTGTACTTCGCCACCCGCTCGGAGCGCGCCGGGGCGCCCGTCTTGATCTGGCCGCAGTCCGTGGCCACCGCGAGGTCCGCGATCGTGGTGTCCTCGGTCTCGCCGGACCGGTGACTCATCATGCACCGGTAGCCGTTGCGGTGGGCGAGCGACACGGCGTCCAGAGTCTCGGTCAATGTGCCGATCTGGTTGACCTTCACCAGGAGCGCGTTGCCCGCCTTCTCCTCGATGCCGCGCGCCAGCCGCTCCGGGTTGGTCACGAACAGGTCGTCGCCGACGAGCTGGACCTTGTCGCCGAGCTGCGCGGTCAGCGCGACCCAGCCCTCCCAGTCGCTCTCGTCCAGCGGGTCCTCGATCGACACGAGCGGGTACGCCTGGACCAGCTCGGCGTAATAGGCCGACATCTCGGCGGAGGTCTTCTTCGCGCCCTCGAACACGTACGCGCCGTCCGAGTGGAACTCGCTCGCGGCCACGTCCAGGGCCAGCGCGATGTCGGAGCCCGGGGTGTAGCCGGCCATCTCGATCGCCTCGACGATCAGGTCGAGCGCGGCGCGGTTGCTCTCCAGGTTCGGCGCGAAGCCGCCCTCGTCGCCGACGCTGGTGGCCAGGCCGCGGGCCTTGAGCACGGACTTGAGGCAGTGGTAGACCTCGGTGCCCCAGCGCACCGCCTCGGCGAAGGTCTCCGCGCCGATCGGCGCGATCATGAACTCCTGGATGTCCACGTTGGTGTCGGCGTGCGCGCCACCGTTGAGGATGTTCATCATCGGCACCGGCAGCACGTGCGCGTTCGGGCCACCGAGGTAGCGGAACAGCGGCAGGTTCACCGATTCGGCGGCGGCGTGCGCGACGGCGAGCGAGACGCCCAGGATCGCGTTGGCGCCGAGTTCGGCCTTGTTCTCGGTGCCGTCCAGGTCGATCATCGCCTGATCGATCAGCCGCTGGTCGTCGGCCTCGGTGCCGGCGATCTCCTCGTAGATGCGCTCGTTGACCGCGTCGACGGCCTTCTGCACACCCTTGCCGCCGTACCGGGTCTCGTCGCCGTCACGCAGTTCGACGGCCTCGAAGGCGCCGGTGGAAGCGCCGGACGGCACGGCGGCACGGCCCGAGCTGCCGTCGTCGAGGACGACCTCGACCTCCACCGTGGGGTTCCCTCGGGAGTCCAGGATCTCCCGGGCGTGGATGACGTCGATGGACGGCACGAGTTTCTCCTTGATCAAGGGGCACGCTGGTCTGCTCGGCCAGCCTAGTAGCAGGGCACGGCGCGGTTCGCCCGGGAACGGGTAGCTGTGGGCAACCGGTCGGTGACGCGAATGTGAACGAATTCGCTAGGGTGACGCTCGGTCGAGAGGCGGGGGCGCACACATGACCGAGCCGGAGGGCGGGATTGCGGGGGCCGCGGAGGCGGCGGGCGCGGCGGAGGCGGCCGGAGATGCCGGGGCCGCTTCGCCGCTGGAGCGGGAGATCTCCCGGTTGCTCGCGGGTGACGGCGATCCGCCCGCGCTGTTGGCCGCGTTGCTCGCGGCCCGGTTGTACTGCGAGCGCACGGAGCAGGTGGGCTTCGCCGCGATCGGACCGCCCGGCGGTGGGGTCGTACCGGTGTTCACCTCCGCGGAGCAGTTGGCGCTGTTCGTCGGCGGGGCGTGCGACTGGTTCGCGAGCGAGGGCGGGGACCTGCTGCGGCTGTTGCCGGCGGGTTACGACATCGCGGTGGACCTGGCCGGCCCGCAACCGGTGCGGCTGCGGGCGAGTCTGTGGAACGGCGAGCCGGAGACGGAGGCCACCGGTGGGTGACGACGGATTCAAGGTCGACAGCGCGTTCGTGCGCGGGGCGAGTACCGAGTTGATCGACGCACTGCTGGTCGCCCGCGAAATCGCCCAGAAGCAGCAGCCGTTGCAGGCGCAACTGGCGGCACTGCAAAAGCACTACTCGTCGCCGTATCAGGCCGGCGAGATTGTGCTGAAGTCCGCGCAGGCGATGGCCGCGCTGGTCAGCCTCGGCGAAAACATCGCGATCACCTTGGAGATGGCCGCCCAGCAGTACGAGGAGGCCGAACGGGACGCGGAGGCCAGGTTCTTCACGCCCGGCGGCGCGGCCTCGATCCATGCGGGCGACGACATGAGCACGACGGACTGACGGAGGCTTCACCGTGTTGGTGTCAGGCGAACCGCTCACGCCCGATTCGCAGCCTCGGGGTCTGATACCGGGCGACTGGGAGGTACTGCACGCCGTCGCCGACGTGTTCACCCGGTTCTCGGTCCAGGCGCTGGAGGCCAAGGATCGGCTCGGCAAGGTCGACGGTAAGGACCTCTGGCGGGGCGATGCCGCAGAGGGGTTCCGCAAGGATCTGAAGCTGGTCACCGAGGTCCTGAAGCTGCACGGCAAGGAATACCCGAGCGTCGCCAAAAAGCTGCGCGAGTTCGCCGAGGTGCTCCGATTCGCCCAGGGCGAGTGCGCGAACGAGATCATCCCCAAGGCCAGGCAAGCCTTCTGGCTGATCGAGGCCCAGGCGCGCGAGCAGGAGTCGTACGACCTCGCGAAGCGCAATCAGGACGTACAGAAGGCCAACGGCGTCGGCAAGGAGTGCCTGCCGCAACTACCGCACAAACCCGAGGGGCATCCGGGTGCCGACATGTTGCGCGAGGCCCAGGAGCAGTTGAAGCGGGTCCGGGAGCGGGTGGAAAAGGCCGACGCGCACGCGATGTTGGAGCTGCGGAAGTCGGTCGGCGTGTTGGATCTGGACCCGGACGTCTGGAAGACGCTGGGCAATGCGGGCATCGAATTCCTCAAGGGCGGGGCCGACGCGTTCTTCGAGTTGGCGAGCTTCGCGGGGGTCGTCGACCCGGCTCGGGCGTACCTCGAACCGGCCGCCTACGCGACCGACCTGAAGAACATCGCGACCGGCATGCTCGGCATGGCTCGGGACCCGATCGGGTTTGCCCAGGACTCGCTCGTCACCTCGTGGGAGGACTTCAAGAAGAACCCGGCGCGCTTCCTCGGCCACCTCGCCCCCGACCTGGCACTGACGTTGGCGACACGCGGTGGCAACAAGGCGTTGACGCCCGCCGAGAAGGCCATCGCCAAGCGGGACAACCCGCGCTGCCGGGGTGCGGACGCCTGTACGCGCGAGGGCGAACCGATCGACGTGGTCACCGGCGAGATGGTGCTGCCGCAGACCGATGTGACGCTGGCGGGCGCGCTGCCGTTGGTCCTGGAGCGGCATCACCGGACGGCGTTCGGCGGCGGGCGGTGGTTCGGCGAGCGGTGGGCCTCGACGTTCGACCAGTACCTGCAACTGGGCTCGGACCGGGTCACGTTCACGGCCGCCGACGGGATGGTGCTGCGGTATCCGGTACCCAGGCCGGGCGAGCGGGTCATGCCGATGGGCGGGTATCGGTGGCCGTTGGTGTGGGACGGGGCGCCGAACGGGACGTTCACGGTGAGCGATCCGCAGCGGGGACGGAGTTGGTCGTTCGCGGCACTGCCGGAGGTGCTCTCGCGGCGAATACCGGTGCGGGCGGTGGTCGATCGCAACGGGAGCCGGATCGACTACCTGTATGACGAGGCGGGCGTGCCGTGCGAGGTCACCCACTCGGGTGGGTATCGGGTCGCGGTGGACACGGCGGGCGGGCTGATCACGGGGTTTCGGCTGCTGGGCGCGGACCCCGTCACCCACATGAGGTCCGACGACTCGACGGCCTCGGTCGACCTGGTCACGTTCGCCTACGGCGAGTCGGGCGACCTGCTGGAAGTGGTCAACTCCTCCGGTCGCCCCCTCCGCTTCACCTACGACGAGCACCACCGCATGACGTCGTGGACCGACCGCAACGGCACCTGGTACCAGTACGAATACGACGAGGCGGGCCGCTGCGTACGCGGCTCGGGCGTCGACGGCATCATGGACAACACGTTCGAGTACGACATCGCGGCCCGAATAACCAGGATGACCGATGCCCTCGGCGCGGTCCGCGAGTACGAATACAACGACTGGTCCCAGGTCATCCGCGAAACCGACCCCCTCGGCGGCACCCGGTCCACGGAGTGGGACTCCTACAACCGCCGAGTGGCCGTCACCGACGAACTCGGCCACACCACGCGGTACTCGTACGACGCCCTGGGCAACACGGTCGGCGTCGTCCTCCCCAACGGCACCTTCACCGTCGCCGACTTCGACCCACTGCTGTGCCGCCCCACCCTCGTCACGGGCTTGGACGGCGGCCGGCGCCGCTACACGTACGACGAGCGCGCCAACCTCCTTACGGCCACCGACGAACTGGGCGCGGTCACCTCGTACATGTACGACGAAGCCGGTCGCATGTCAGTTCTCACCAACTCCCTCGGCCACACCACAACCGTCGACACCGATGGGTCCGGCCTTCCCCTCGCTATCACTGATCCTCTCGGCGCGACAACCACCGTCATTCGCAACGCCTTTGGTCGCAGCATCGCGACGGTCGACCCCATCGGTGGCACCACCCACACGGCCTGGACCATTGAGGGCAAACCGGCCTGGCGTGAACGCCCGGACGGCGCACGAGAATCCTGGACTTGGGATGGTGAAGGCACCCTCCGCCGGCACACCAACGCGGCAGGCTTCATCACCACTTACGAATGCACTCGGTTCGACCTCCCCGCGGCCCGAACCGACCCAGACGGTGCAAGGTTGGAGTTCACCTACGACGCGGAACTACGCCTGACCCGGGTCACCAACCCACAGGGCCGCACCTGGGACTACGAATACGACCCCGCAGGCCGTCTGCTAGCCGAGACCGACTTCAACGGCCGAAAACTCACCTACCACCACGACGCGGCGGGACGGCTGACACAACGCATCAACGGCGCTGGGGAAGTGATCACTTACAGCCGAGACGCGCTGGGCAGGATGACAGCCGAACTACACGCAGCCACCGGCCACGAAACCACCCATCAATACGATGCCGCAGGCTACCTGATCCGGGCGACCAACGCGGATGTGGATCTCGTCTTCACACGAGACGCGCTAGGTCGCGTCATCGAGGAGTCCAGTAACGGCCGCACCTTTTCCAGCACGTACAACGCGCTCGGTCGACGAATACGCCGCCGCACTCCGTCGGGGCATACGAGCGAATGGACCTATGACCCGAAAGGGCGGCCCTCCTCCCTGACGGCGGCAGGCCATACATTGGAGTTCGCATATGATGCGGCCGACCGCGAAGTACAGCGCCGCTTCGGCTCTCGGGTCGCCTTCACTCAGGAATGGAACGAGACTCACCGACTCGAACGTCAAGCAATCAGGGTCGGCCTTCCCGTCAGCAAACTCGCTCTCACGGTGGATCCAACCCTGGAATCCGTCGAAACCTACAATCGCACATACACCTACCGTGCCGACGGATACGTATCCTCCATCGATGAGACAACAACCGGTCTCGCGCTTTACGATCTGGACGAAGTCGGCCGGGTCACCGACGTTCGCAACAAGGGTTGGACCGAACACTACGCATATGACGCGGCCGGAAATCAAGTACGCTCGTCGTGGCCTGGACCGGATCAGGATTTCCAGGGCGCGAGCGATGTCACCGGTACATTGATCGGAAGGATTGGTCGTACACATTACACCCATGACGCCCAGGGGCGCGTCATCCGTCGCTCACGAAAAACTCTGTCCGGAAAATCGCTGACGTGGTCCTATATTTGGGACGCCGATGACCGCCTGCTCAACGTGGTCACTCCCGACGGAACCCGGTGGCACTATACCTACGACCCACTCGCTCGGCGCGTAGCCAAGCGCACAGATGATGCCGGTTTCGAAATTACTTTCGACTGGGACGGACCCCGCCTGGCATATCAAACAACAATGCAGAACGATGAGTCCCTTTGGGAGTACCGCCCAGGGTCTTTTCATCCTCTTTTGCAAGCCGACTTTCACAGAAGAGGCGAGAGGGGGGCCCAGGAACACGTTAATGCCGTAGCCACCGACCTTGTCGGCACACCGATTCGACTTGTGGACGAAACGGGCAGGGTCAATTGGCAGGCGCGAAAGAGCCTTTGGGGAGTGACGACTCTTCCGGAGACCGGTTCCATACAGTGCCCGTTACGCTTTCCGGGTCAGTATTTTGATGCCGAGACCGGATTGCACTTCAACACCTGGCGATACTACGAGCCGGAAACGGGCCGCTTCCTCAGCCCGGATCCCCTGGGCCTGGCTCCCGCCGAAAATAATTATACCTACCCCCGAAATCCCCATATCCTATTCGATCCTCTTGGATTGGCACCGGGCGATTACGGGGACGGATGGAAGCTACCGGCGAATGTCACCCCTCCCGAACTGGATGAATGGTCCATCAAGAATGTGCGAGATTATCATTTCGACGGAGGCCCGTTATGCGACCCTGTAAATAAGGGCGTTTTCAACTCGACGGTAACAGACGGGCAACTCCATGAGATTTTCGAAACCGGGATGAAAAACGGAATCCCCGGGCCAATGAACAAATCCAACTACTATGAGCGCATATTCGACTTCAAGAAAACCGTCGGAACAGCTTCCGGCAAGACAGGCGGTGGTGCCACCAGTTGGGTCATGATCGTGCACGACAAGTGGGGAAGTGTGATCACCATGTATCCGGTCGCCGTTCCGGGCTGACCCCTTCCTGCCACCACGACCGAAAGAGGGTGCCAATATGACAGTTTATCTTCTCAATAGCGGACAAGAAGTCGTTCGCATTCTCCGCGATGACGACGACGAATCATTCCTGCATGCATGCGAGGCCGGCGCCCGAGGAAGCACCCGCCGAGGGGTATCCAGATACGGGATGACTTTCCTTAATCCCATTCAATGCGAAATGCTCGCCGAAGAACTGAGAGCCTTGCCGGCAGCGGAGTGGTCCACCGCAATTCAAGACATCTGCGCTGCGGCGGATGAGGCCGTCCAAACGCGAGGATTTCTCCGGTTCGCCGGACAGTGATCGCATCCCACCCGGGCACGAGGCCATGCTCATAGAAAAGTGGAGGAGCAAGGGGTATGGAAATCTACGTTCTAAATCGCGGCGAACAGGTCGTTCGCACTCTCCAGGACGACACTGACGAATCTTTTCTGCATGCATGCGAGTCCGCTCCTCGTGGAACGACCCGCCGAGGAGTGTCCAGGTACGGGCTGACTTTGCTTAATCCAATTCAATCCGAAATGCTTGCCGAAGAACTGAGAGCCCTTCCATCCGCGGAATCAACGGAAATTATTCGAGATATCGGAAACGCGGCAGAAGAGGTCGTCCGTACTTACGGATTGCTACGTTTCATAGGAGAATGATGCAATCTCGTCGACGCGCCGCCCATCGATAATCAAGCCATGGGCGGTGCGTGGCGCAAACGCCCCGGCGGCACACGGGAATCCTGGACCTGGGAAATTCCGGGCAATATTTTTGCACCTCTCCACGCGAACTCGGCCGCTTCGATCGGCGCAATGCCAAGCAGCTGGCCTCGCGACGGAAATCCGAGGCATTGCCGGCGGCAACATGTTCAAGTACTGCGTCTGCCGCCCGACGGCATCCGCGCGAACGTCTCGACGGCAAGGTGTTCCTCGATCTGCCCACTCCGGAGGACCACCCGCGAACGCCGCAAAGCGTCAGGGCCTCTCCGGCCGCCGCCCGCTCCCGATCGACGACCGACAGCCGCCCGCCCGGCAGGATGCTCCTGCTCGCCGCGACTGGGTCCGGCGTAGCAACCGCCTCCCACACACCGGGTTCGGTTCGGCCGAGCTGAAGGTGCTCCTCCAACCATCGTTCGGTCGCGTATGCGCGTGAATCGCCATGCTCGATGCAAGCTCGCCGCAAGGACATTCGCGGCAGTCCCTGAACCAGCCATGGAGCAGGGGTCAGGTTCTGAGGCGAGTTCGCAGGAGACAACGGCCGTGGGCGCTGATGGGTCGCACCGGTACACAGTCACGAATTGGGCACGTTGCGTGGGTGGTTCGAGGGATACAGGCGCCCACCCCGCGAACACATCGGCGCCGCGCTCAGCGGTGACGGGGTGTCAAAAAATGGTTGGTCGCTCGATCGGGTGAAAGTTGGGCATCGGCGATTAAACGGCCGTTACGGTTCGACTACGGAAAGCGGCGATCACCCCTCAGAAGGTGATCGCCGCTAGTCAACCCGCTGTTCAGGCAGCGAATCGACCGAAAGGCAACGCCGAAGTGACGGCGCATCCTCAGGCACAAGCATGCCTGAACACTTCCTTCCCGACCACCGATTCCCCCGCTATTCCCCCATATGCGCGTCGTGCCAGGTGGCAGGAGGTCGTGCGCGGTGATCCGGGGATCGAGCGAACGCTGCTGCTGTTCGCACTGTTGCTCGCATCCCACGCGAAGTCGGACGGCACCGGCATCCGCGTCACGCACGCCATGCTCGCCGCCGACGGTGGCTTCCACCTCTCCACCGTTCGTCGCGCACTCGACACGTTGCAGCAACGCGGGCTCCTGCTCCAGGTCCACCGCGGCCATCGGCTCGGGGACGGCACCTCATCACCCAGCGAGTACGCCCTGCTCATCCCCTCAACGGCTCATCCGGATGGACCGCTGAGTGCCGGCTCAACCGCTCACCGGGATGAGCCGTTGAGCCCCTCACCGGACACGACCCGCAGGCGCTCAACCGCTCACCACGGCGCCTCAACGGTTCATCTGGATGAGCCGCTCCCTGTAGTTACCTCTATCAGGGAGGAAACGGGGTCTCCCCCCACTCCCTCCCGCGCGAGCCCGCCGGACAACGCGTCGTTCCGAGCGGCGAAGGTCCTGGTCGAACAACTCCCGCCCGAGTCCCACGAATTCCTGATGCCCGGCCTGCACCGCGTCGCCCTCAAGCTCGCCCAACGCGCCGACCGCGACGTCCTGATCCACGACCTCGCGGACACGATCCGCACCCGTGGACCACTCACCGGCCCCGGCATCCGCTCACCACTGGCCGTCCTCCTGTACCGCCTCGACGAGGCGATCGAGATACACACCACCATGCGCGAGACGTTCCGCCGATCCATGAGCGGAGACCCGGCGCCCACCCCGGCGGCGCCACCCCCTTGCGGCTGCAAGGGCGGTTGGCGCGGCGAAGACCACGAAGGACGCCCGATCCCGTGCACAGCCTGCAAGCCGCGCTACGACCGCACATTGGCACCGCTGTTCTGACCACGGTTGCCGGGCCCGGCCGAGTGTGCCGCTCAGCGGCCGCGCTCACCCTTGAGGGTTCGCACGAGCGTGGTCCAAGACGCCGCGGGGACGCACAGATGGCCACGCTCACGCGATGTGGTGTCCCGTACGGCGGTGGCCGAGGCGGTAGGTGCCACCTCGACGCAGGTGTTCGTGTCGGTGGCGGACGAGTAGGAGGAAGTTCGCCACGCAAGCGCATTCGCAGTCATGCCAGGTCTCGCAATCGTTGCTCGATGACCTTGTTCGTGTCCTCAGGGGACAGCGTATGACCCCCAAGGTGGTCCAACAGCCTTTGGCAGCGGCGTACTTCGACCGCGCCGTCCTTGATCTCCAAGCCACGCATGTGTTCCGTCACCGCCACGCTGGGCTCGTAGTCGTGCGCGAAGTCCAACAGTGTGACGCCGCCTTCGACGGGACTCGCCGGGGCATCGAAAGGAAGCAACCGGATAGAGGTTCCGGGACGCGAAGCCAGTTCCAGCATGTGACGCAGCTGGTCCCGCAGGACATCGGCCCTGCCCAACGTTGCGTGGATCAGCGACTCGCCGATGACGATGGAGACAACAGCCGTACCTTCGAGCAGAAGCTGGCGCTTGCGCCGGACCTCGATGAGTGAGGCGGCAAGATCGGGATCCGGAGTCCAAGGCGACGTCGCGAACAGTGCTTCGATGTAACGCGGCGACTGGATCAGTCCGG
Organism: Embleya scabrispora DSM 41855; assembly: GCF_000372745.1. Classification (GTDB taxonomy): domain Bacteria; phylum Actinomycetota; class Actinomycetes; order Streptomycetales; family Streptomycetaceae; genus Embleya; species Embleya scabrispora. The sequence goes on from NZ_KB889574.1 coordinate 229,995, forward strand.
GCATCACACTCGTGTTGGCCGACTGAATCTCGGCAGCCTGTGCCTCCAGTGACAGGTACTCCTGGAGTTGGGCGCTGACGACGTTGGCGTACTCCAGCCACCAGCGGAAGTCCGTGGCGCCTTCGCGCCAAGCCGTGAGCCGTGCGGTCTCTTCCTCCGAGGTCTCGAAGAGACCACACAACTTGAGGAGGTCGTGGCGTGTCAGCGAAACCCGGCCCGTCTCGATCCGAACGATCTTCGTCTGGCTCCACCCGCACGCCTCGGCGGCACCCTCGCCGGTCAAACCCGCCCTGAGCCGCAAGCGTCTGAGTTCCCCGCCCAACCTTCGGCGCGCATAGGTCGGAGCTGTGGCCATGGGCTGTCCCTCGCCTCTGTGTCCGGATGAATCCTGCGGCAGAGTACGGCCGTGGTTGGCGATGTGAACCCCATTCACCCGGACTACATCAATACGAGTGAGACCTAATGCGCGACTTTATGCGCATCAGTTATGGTCCCAGCCAAGGAGCCGCTCACGCTGTGTGGATACTCTTCCACTCTGCGCGAAGCGACATGCATCGATCCATTGGAGACGCGCGCATGTCCACATCCATCCTCAAGGGCTGCGTGCCGATCGCCTCGTTGACATGTACGGCGGACGCTCCGTATGCCCCGGCGGTGCGCGGGGTCGTCGTGGCGGCGCTGACTCGGCTCGGGATCGCGGACGAAGAGGTGATCTGGCTGGGCGAGTTGCTCACCACCGAGGTATTCGGCAACGCCGTGCGGCACGCCCCGCGGACGCGGGTCCGGGTGCGGGTGTCCTACGACCGCCCCGGCGCGCGGATCGTGGTCGACGTCGAGGACGGCAGCCGGGCCCTGCCGACGCGGGCCGGACTGCCGATGAGTGGGCTCGCCGACCACGGCCGCGGTGTTCCGCTGCTCGCCGAGTTGTCCCAGGCGCACGGGTGCAAATCGCTCGTGCGCGGCAAGCGGATCTGGTTCGCTCTCGGGGTCTCGGAGGGGCCGAAATGATGCGCCGAGCAGGGGAGGCGATGGCAGCCGGCTGGGCCGACGGCCCCGATCGGGGGCTTCTCGGCACCACCTGACTGGGCTCTCCGGCACCCCCGAGGCGTGAACGGGGCGCACATTCAGGCCACTTCTGGTTTGCTGGAGGCTCCCCTGTCGCGCCCGATGCCGGAAAGGCCCCGTACTGCCGTGGAGTTGCTGGCGATTGTTCTGGTGTTCGGGATCGGCGGAGTCGTGCTCGTGCGCGCCGCGCGGGTGGCTCGTATGTATGACCTCGCGTTTTGGCGGCGGTGGTTGCCACTGGCACTCGGGCTGATCGGGGTCGCCATGAGTCTGATCCGGGCCGAGGATGTCGTGCTCGTCGCCGCGTTGATCGCCTTGCCGTGTTACGTGGCCTCGGTGTTGTTCGCCCAGGCGGAGATCCACCGGCAGGCCGACGAAGCGCTCCACGGCCGACTCGGCTGACCCGGCTGACCTGGCCTACTCGGCCGGCCCGGCATCACGACCCCCGCCCGAACGGACAGCCGGCCCTCACGACCCCGGGCCCGGCCCCAACCCCAACCCGAAGACCCGCCAGCGTTTCGGGGTGACCACCCCCAGGCTCGTGCCCTCCCGGGAGAGCGGGCGGCGCTGTTGCGCCAGGCCCGCCTCGCCCAGGATGTGCCGCATGGCGAACTCCCAGCGCTCCTGGGCCCACTCGTCCTCGCGCATGGCAACCTCGCCCCACACGATGACGTGCGCGATGTCGCCGTCTCGCGCCATCGACAGGCACACGCGCGGGTCGTGCTCCAGATTCGCCTTCTTGGTGCGGCCGGTGAGGCTGAGGTAGAGATACTCGTCGTCGTACGCGAGCATCACGGGCGTCACGTGCGGCTCCCCCGTCGGGGTCACCGTGCCCACGTGCACCCAGTGCTCCGGATCGCCGAGCATCGCGTCCAGAGCCGTCCTCAGTTCGGGGTCGATCATGGAGGATCCGCCTTTCGCAGCACAGGGGCCTCATGGCCACCGTACTGCGCCCTTCGCCCCACCGGTCACGTGATCGCCGTCCACGAGGTGTACGGAGATCGTCTAGAAGTCGTCCGGATACGGCGCCGACAACACCTCGGCCCCGGCCGGCTCCGGCGTCACGTAGCCCGGCAGCAGCTCGGACAACAGCGCGCGCACCGCGTTCGTGTCGTTGACCGCCGCCGCGTCGTACAGCTCCGGCAGCCGCACCACCGCGTCCAGGGCCTGGCCCGGCGGCACGGTCGCCTGGATCCGCCGATGTTCGGTGGGCAGGCGCTCCTCGGTGGTGGAGAACAGCGCCTCGTTGAGCTTCTCGCCCGGCCGCAGGCCGGTGAAGCGGATCGGCACGTTCGGCAGGTTCACCTGTTCGGCGAACTTGTGCACCAAGTCCACGATCCGCACCGGCTCGCCCATGTCGAGCACGAAGATCTCGCCGCCCTGGGCCATCCGGCCGGCCTCCAGGACCAGTCCCACCGCCTCCTCGATCGTCATGAAGAACCGGGTGACGTCCGGATGGGTGACCGTGACCGGGCCGCCCGCGCGCAGTTGTTCGGCCAGTACGGACAGCAGCGAGCCGCGGCTGCCCAGCACGTTGCCGAACCGGACACCCGCGAACACCCCCGGCGCCTGCGTGTTCGCCTGCACGATCAACTCGGCCAGCCGCTTGGTCGCCCCGAGCACCGAGACCGGGTCGGCCGCCTTGTCCGTGGAGATCAGCACGAAGCGCTCGACCCCCACGTCGAGCGCGGCGCGGACCAGGTTCTCCGTGCCCAGCACATTGGACTTGACCGCCTCGCAGGGATGCCGCTCCAGCAGCGGCAGGTGCTTGTGCGCCGCGGCGTGGAAGACCACCTCCGGTTTGAGGTCGTGGAAGAGCTGCTCGATCCGCGGGCGATCCCGGATGTCCGCGATGACCAGCGTCTCGTCGTCGAGCAACGCCTCGCCCCACACGTCGAGTTGCAGACGGTGCAGGTTGGATTCGTCGTGATCGAGCATGTACATCCGGCTCGGCCCGAAGCCGTACACCTGCCGGCACAACTCGCTGCCGATCGAGCCGCCCGCGCCGGTGATCAACACCCGGCGGCCCGCGATCACTTCGCGCACCGACGCCGAGACCACGTGCAGCTCCTGCCGACCGATCAGCCGGTTGACGTCGAGCATGCGCATGTCGTTGCCGACCACGTCACGCCGCAACGCGACCAGGAAGGACGGCAGATACCGCACGGCGGCGCCGATCGCGGCGGCGCCGGCGGCCACTTTGCGAAACTCCTCGTGCGGAAGCCCCGGGATGGCCAGCACGACCACCTCGATGCCATGCTCCAATGCCACATCGGTCAGGGCGGCCAGGCCGCCCAAAACCGGAAGCAGATGTTGTGGGTTGTCCGCGTCGGCGACCCGGATCCCGTCCTTGTCGGGATCGTCGTCGAGAAATCCGATCGGACGCAACCCGAAATCGGGTGTCCGCAATAGATCTCGCGCCAACGCGCTGCCCGCCGACCCGGCCCCCACGACCAGGGTCCGCAGACCCGCTCCCGAACTGTCCGTCGCTGCTGAACTCCGACCCATCAAGCCCCCCTCGGTCAGGTGCAGCGTGATCGGCATCGGATCGTGCACCGACCACATGCGGCACCGACACGCCGGTGCGGCTGGGACGCCCCCATCGCACCACGCCTACCCGGCGGTCGTACGCGACTGCCCCAATTGCCCCCACGACCCCGGTGGTCCCACAGTCGCGGCGTCACTCGCGGCCCAAGCGCATCGCCTGAACCAACAACCGCGCAGGCAACCACCGGCACTCCGGATTCAGCGTACGGCCCACTCTCGGCCCCCGTCGCGGTTTTGCCCAAACACCCGCAACTTCGCCTTTTCCGTGTCCGCAAAGGATCATCCCGTGATCGTCGGGGTTTTCCGGGCACGTTCCCGTGCCGTCATCCCGCCGTGCCCACCCACCGCGCCCACCGAGGTGGACACGTGTCGAGTGGCCCGGCGGCCCCGATCACGCCCGCGGCCCAGGCGAATCGGCCCTCCGACACGGCAAATCGCCCCCGCGATACAACAAACCACCACCGCGATACGACGAATCGGCCCCACCCGCGACGATCGCGAATGGGGCCGACCACAAATCCCTGCCGTATTACCGCTGTTCGACCTCGCCAACCGGGCCGGTCGATCCCGGTCCGCCGATTCCGATCAGTCGACCACCGGCGGAGTCGTCGTGCGGTCGCCCGTCCACGTCTCCTCCTCCTCGTGCAGGTAGTCCGCGCGCTGCCGCCGGTTGCGCTCGTCGCGACCGCCGCCCGCGCCCATCCCACCGCCACCGCGCATGCCCGCGCCGCGACCGCCGCCGACCTGGCTGCCCGCGCCCGCTCCGGCCCGGCCGGCCAGGCCGCTGCCGCCGGAGGAGAACTGGCCCGAGGCACCTGCGGAACGCGCGGTGCCGCCGACCACGCCACCGTTCTGCCCGGTGAACCGCCTACCACCGGCACCGCCGCGCGGACCGGTGCCGCCGCCGGAGTTGTTGTGGCCGCCGCCACCGCCGGTCGGGCCACGCCCGGTCTGCCGACCCCCGGTGAGACCTTCCGTGTTCGAGGTCGCGTTGGGGCCGCGCTGGTTGTTCAGCGGATTCGAGGTCAACTGGGCCTTGGAACCACCGGACTTGCCGCCGGGCGGGAAGCCACCGGTCTTGCCGCCGGGGAACATCGGCAGCCCGTTGGGCAGGCCCCGGGGCCCGCCGCCGCTGGGTGGAGTGCCGATCGGGCCCTGACCGGTGACCATCGGACCGGGGTCGGGCAACGTCGCGGGGCCGTTCTGGAACGGGCCGGTACCGAGCAGGCCAGTGTCCTTCGGTGACACGTAGCCGCCACCACCGCCGACCGAACCGACGCCGCCCGAGCCGTCGGACCCTTCGATCAGGTTCTCGCCACCGCGGCCGGTGGGGCCGTGGCCGGGGATCAGCGTGCCGCCGTCCTTGTCCCCGGTGGTCTTGACCGTCACATTGTTCGTGGTCCGACGACCGCCGTTGGTCGATCCGCCACCACCGCTGTGCGAGACGGTCGGCAACGCGGGCAACGGCGGGAAGTCGATCGCCGGCGCCTGGGCCAGCGTCTCGGTGGTCACCGTGTAGGTGCTGCTCAGGCTCTCCATCCGGCGGATGGCTTCCTGGCGCGCCTTCTCCAGCTCGGTCTTGGCCGAGGTCACCATGGCCTTCTTGTCCGGGGTGTCTCCCGGCTGGCAGACCAGCCGCTTCTCGCCGTTGCTGTCCACGATCAGCTTGGCGTTCGCGGGCACCTCCGGCATGGTCAGCAGCGCGAAGCTCAGCTCGCTGCCCGCGTGGTCCATCGCGGTGCCGACCTTGCCCGAGTGCTCGGCGAACTTGCGGGTCGCGACCATGACCTTGCCGGTCCACTCACGAAAGCTCTCCGCGGACTTGCCGGTCCACTCGAGACGGCTGATCCGCGTCTCCAGCGCCGTCGTCAGCGTCTCCAGCGTTTCCTTGGCATCGAGCAACGCCTTCCCCGATGCCGTCAGTTCGGCGGGTCGTGCGCCGTCGATCATGGCCTTCAGCGCTTCGTGCGAATACTCCTCGAAGTTGGTGGGCCCACTTCCCCACCCGCCACCGCCACCACCGGCATCCAGCATGTCGTCACCCCGTCCCCGTAGTTCCCGTCACGGTCGAATCCCGAGCCGCTCAGGGCTTCTTCGCCGGCGGTGCGGGAGCCGGCGCGTTGTTCGCGTAGTCCTCTTGCAGAGACTTGTACTTGGCGGTGAACTCCGCCTCGTTGCCCTCGTACGTGCCCTGCACGTACTGCACGGTCATCTGCATCGCCTCGATCTGGCGCTTGAGCTGCGTCGACAGATCGATCAGCTCCTGACGCACGCCGACGTACGCCGACCACAGCCGGATCGCTTCCCCGAAGTTGCCCGAGGCGTCCAATTCGACGCGGTTGTCGACCAGCTTGTGCGGTGCCGCAGTGGACGTGTCCAGGTCGTCCAGCGCGCGCTGGACGTCCTTTTGGAACTGCACCATCGATTCCAGCCCGACGGACAGCGCCTGCATGTCCGACGAGGAGACCCCCGTGGGCCCACCATCCCCGATATCCGCGATGAGCATCTGCCACACTCCCCCGTGCGTGGAGCCGATACCTCACCCGCCACCACGCAGCTAGTTACCAACGCGCCGCACGTTGCCCCGTCTTCCGAGGCGGCGCATCGCGGCACACCCGTATCAGTCTTCCCAGACTACATAGCGGATGTGACCCATGGGTACGGGGTAACCCTCACATCGGGACCGGCTCCGGCCATCGATTCGATGAACCGCCGGAGCGCGCGTCGTCCGAAGGATCCGGCCGAGGATCCGGCTACTCGGTCTCCTCCGCGAGTTCCAGCCAACGCATCTCCAACTCGTCGCGCTCGTCTCGGATCGCGCGCAGTTCGGCGTCCAGCGCGGAGACCTTGTCGAAGTCGGTGGCGTGCTCGGCCAAGCCGTCGTGCACCTTCTTCTCCCGATCGGCCAGCTTGGACAACTGCCGCTCCACCCGCTGGAGTTCCTTCTTCGCCGCGCGCGTGTCGCCGCCACCGCGCCGGGTCGGCGCGGCGATTGCCCCCGCCTCGACCGCGTCCCGGCGACGCTTGAGGTATTCCTCGATGCCGCCCGGCAACATCCGCAGCGTGCGGTCACCCAGCAGCGCGAGCACGGTGTCCGTGGTGCGCTCGACGAAGTACCGGTCGTGGCTGACGATCACCAGCGAACCCGGCCAGCCGTCCAGCAGATCCTCCAGCTGGGTCAGCGTCTCGATGTCCAGGTCGTTGGTCGGTTCGTCCATGAACAGCACGTTCGGCTCGTCCATCAACAACCGCAGCAACTGCAGCCTGCGCCGCTCGCCACCGGACAGGTCGGAGACCGGCGTCCACTGCTTCTCGCCGGTGAAGCCGAACTGCTCGCACAGCTGACCGGCCGTCATCTCCTTGCCCTTGCCGATCTCGACCCGCTCGCGGATCTGCGACACCGCCTCCAGGACGCGCAGCGTGGGCGGGAGTTCGACCACTTCCTGGGAGAGGTAGGCGAGCTTGACGGTACGACCGACCACGACCTTGCCGGCGGCCGGCTGCTTCTCCTCGTACGCCGCGTCCTTGAGCGCGCGCAGCAGCGAGGTCTTGCCCGCACCGTTGACCCCGACCAGGCCGATCCGGTCGCCCGGGCCCAGGTTCCAGGTCAGGTGCTCCAACAGCGTCTTGGGACCCGCCTCGATCCGCACGTCGAGCAGTTCGAAGACGGTCTTGCCCAGTCGCGCGTTGGCGAAGCCGCGCAGCGCCAGGGTGTCCCGCGGCGGCGGCTCGTCCGCGATCAGCTCGTTCGCCGCCTCGATCCGGAACTTGGGCTTGGAGGTACGGGCGGGCGCGCCGCGCCGCAGCCACGCGAGCTCCTTGCGGACCAGGTTCTGCCGCTTGGTCTCCTCGGTGCTCGCGATCCGCGCGCGCTCGGCCCGGGCCAGCACGTACGCCGAGTAGCCGCCCTCGTAGTCGTGCACCTTGCCGCCCTGCACGTCCCACGTGCGGGTGCAGACCTCGTCCAGGAACCAGCGGTCGTGGGTGACCACGACCAGCGCGGAGCGCCGGGTCTTGAGGTGGCCGGCCAGCCACGCGATGCCCTCGACGTCGAGGTGGTTGGTCGGCTCGTCCAGGATGATCAGGTCGTGCTCTTCGATCAGCAGCTTCGCCAGCGCGATCCGGCGCCGCTCACCGCCGGACAGCGGGCCGATCACCGAGTCGATGCCGCTCTCGAAGCCGGGCATGGCCAGTCCGCCGAACAGCCCGGTCAGCACGTCGCGGATGCGCGCGTCGCCCGCCCACTCGTGCTCCGGGCGGTCGCCGACGATCTCCCGGCGCACGGTCGCCGCCGGATCGAGGTCGTCCTGCTGGCTCAGGATGCCCAGGCTGAGCCCACCCACGTGGGTGACCCGGCCGGAATCGACCGGCTCCCGCTGGGCCATCACCCGGATCAGCGTGGTCTTGCCGTCCCCGTTGCGGCCCACGACCCCGATCCGGTCGCCTTCGGCCACGCCGAGGGACACCTCGTCGAGCAGGGTGCGCATGACATACGCCTTGCCGACTGACTCAAGATTGACCAGGTTCGCCATCAGACCGAACCGCCATACCGCAACGCTCGCATTCGACCAACTCTAACGGTCCACACTAGACCGTGTTCTCGCGCTCCACCGGAACGACTCGGCGCGGCAGCACCCGGGCCCCGGGGACCGCGCCGAACGCGACCCGCGCGGCCCGGCACGTGCCCGATTCGGTCAGCCGCTCGGCCACCACATGCGCGGTCTCCCGGTCCGGCGCCAGGAACGCGCAGGTGGGCCCGGACCCGGACACCAGCGAGCCGACCGCCCCCGCGGCCATTCCCGCGGCCAGCGTCGCGGCCAGCGCGGGCCGCAGCGACAGGGCCGCCGGTTGCAGGTCGTTGACCAGGTTGGCGCCCAACGCGTACGCGTCACCGGCGCGCAGTGCCGCGATCAGCTCCTCGCGCGGCGCGGGCCGCCCGAGCACCTCGCCCGCCACCTCGCGCAGCCGGTCGCACTCGCCGTACACGGCCGGCGTGGACAGCCCGCCGTCGGCCAGCGCGAACACCCAGTGGAAGCGCGCCGTGGTCGGCACCGAGGCCAGCCGCTCGCCGCGCCCGGTACCGATCGCGGTACCGCCCAGGTCGGAGAACGGCACGTCGCTGCCCAACTCCGCGCCGAGGCGGCGCAACATCTCGCGAGGAGTGTCGCCGCGCCACAGCGTGTCGCACGCGAGCAGTGTCGCCGCCGCGTCCGCGCTGCCGCCCGCCATGCCGCCCGCGACCGGGATGCCCTTGCGGATGTGGATGCGCACGTTCGGCTCGCGGCCGAGCCGGTCGGCGAGCAGGATCGCCGCGCGCGCGGCCAGGTTGCTGTGGTCCAGCGGGACCTCGTCGATGCCCTCGCCCTCGCAGACCAGGCTCAGCCGGTCCGCGGGCGTGACGGTGACCTCGTCGTACAGGGACACGGCGTGGAAGACGCTGACCAGCTCGTGGAAGCCGTCCGGCCGCACCCCACCGACCGCGAGTTGCAGGTTGACCTTCGCGGGAACACTGACGGTGACGGAAGACACGGCTCGTGGAACTCCTTCGTGGCCCTGCCGGGCCTCTTCGGACGGGGGCCGTGCGAACTCCTCGGCACCGTCGCCGATGGTATCGACGGCGGCACCGTGCCCTCAGTCGCGGGGCTCGTTCGGCCCGGCCTCGGGTGCGGCGTCGCCCGGCGCCGTGCGCTCGGCCGAGCCGGGACGGTGCTCGGCGATCCTGGCGAACGCCTCCACACCCAACGCCTCGCCGCGCGTGCGCGGATCGATCCCGGCCGCGCGCAGCGCCTGCTCGGCGCCGGCGGGGGAGCCGGCCCACCCCGCCAGGGCCGCCCGCAGCGTCTTGCGGCGCTGGGCGAACGCGGCGTCCACGACCGCGAACACCTCCTGGCGGGTCGCCGTGGTCTCGGGCGGCTCGCGGCGCGTGAACGAGACCAGGCCCGAGTCGACGTTGGGCGCCGGCCAGAACACGTTGCGCCCGATGGCGCCCGCGCGCTTGACGTCGGCGTACCACGCGGCCTTGACCGAGGGCACGCCGTACACCTTGCCGCCGGGCGTCGCGGCCAGCCGGTCGGCCACCTCGGACTGCACCATCACCAGGAGCCGGTCCAGGGACGGGAAGGTCTGCAACATGTGCAGCAGCACCGGCACCGACACGTTGTACGGCAGGTTCGCCACCAGCGCGGTGGGCGCCGGGCCGGGCAGCTCGGTCACCGTCATCGCGTCCGCGTGCACGAGCGCGAAGTCGGCAGCCCGCTCGGGCATCCGGGCGGCGATGGTGGTCGGCAGGTGCCGGGCGAGCACCGGGTCGATCTCGACCGCGACCACCCGCGCGGCGCTCTCCAGCAGGGCCAGGGTCAACGAGCCCAGTCCGGGGCCGATCTCGACGACGACGTCGTCGGGTCGCACGCCGGCGGTGCGCACGATGCGCCGCACCGTGTTGGCGTCGATCACGAAGTTCTGGCCGAGCTGTTTGGTCGGGCGCACACCCAGGGCCTCGGCGAGCGCGCGGATGTCCGCGGCACCGAGCAGACCCGGTCCCGCGGGAAGATCACTCACGAGAAGAGCCTACTGCCGCACAACGGCCACGGACTCGCCCCCCGCTGGACATACATGAGCTTTGCCCGATATGTCTGCTCGGAGGCGGGTGCCTGACTCGCCACCCCGCTGCCGCCCATCGACTGCCAGGTCTGCGCGTCGAACTGGTAGAGACCGTGATAGGTCCCCGACGCGTCCACCACGTTCGCCCGGCCGCCGGATTCGCACTGCGCGAGCGCGCCCCAGTTGAGCTGGTCGGCCCCGGCCACCGAGTCCGGCTTCTCCTTGGTGCCGACCTTGACGATCTGGGTGACCGGCTCCTTGACCACCTTCTCGGAGATCTTGCGCGGTTCCTGCTTGACCCCGTTGATCGTCTCGTACGAGTAGGTGATCTGGCGCAGCCCGACCACACCCTTGGTGGCGACCTCCTCGGTCCCCTTGTACTGGGTCGGGTCGTCCTGCTTGGTGGTCTTGAACGGGATCTTCTCGTCCTTGGTCACCGTGCTGCCGGTGACCCGCAGGATCGAAACGGTCTGGCCCTGCTGGGGGTAGGAGTCGGTCGGCGTGTCCACCCGGTCCTGCGGACCTATCGCGATCCCGGCCTGATCCAGCGCGGCCTGCACGGTCGCCGCGTTGGTCCGCAGCGGCACCGTCTTGCCGTCGACGAGGAAGGTGATCGCCCGCTCGGTGCGCACGTCCAGGTTGAGCCCCTGCCGGCCGATCGGCAGATCGCGGGAGACCGACAGGTACGCGCCGTCCGCGCGCACGCCGACCTGCTCCAGTGCCTCGGACACCGACTTCGCGGTCACCCAGACCTGCTGGGGTCGGCCGTCGACGGTCATCGTCAGCAGTCGGCCGTAGCGCACCGCGACGCGGTCACCGTCCTCCAGGCCCGCCTTGCGCCCGGGCGCGACGATGTCGTGCTCGCCGACCTTGATCTCCTGGCGGCCGAGCAGCCCGGAGACGTCCGAGGCGAACGTGTGCACGGTGCGCTCCTCGCCGTCCACGACGAGCGTCACCGTCTTGTCGTAGGCGACGAAGGCCGTGGTGCCGCCGACCAGGACGGCGACCACGAGGGCCTGCGGAACGAGGGTGCGCAGAGAGGGTCCGGGGCGACTGCCGCCCCTGCCCGCCCGGGCGGTGTTGCGCCTGCGGGCGGAGCCGGCGGAACGACTCAACGGTGCTCCTGGGGGATTCCGAGGGGGCTGGTCCGGGGTGATCCGGGAGGGCCGGGGCGCTGTTCCGCCCGACGAGCATCGGACTGTACACCGGCGCGAACCGTGCGCCGCCCGTCCCCCGGTCGTCCGGGCGACGGGCGGCAACGGCGAGGCAACTACGCGAGGGCGAAGGTACGTTCGGCGTTGGCCGCGAGCGCGCCGGCCAACTCGTCCTCGGCCAGGCCCTTGACCTCGGCCATCGCCCGCACGGTGATCGGCACCAGGTAGGGCGCGTTGGGTCGGCCGCGGAACGGCACCGGGGTCAGGAACGGCGCGTCGGTCTCGACCAGGATCAGGTCGATCGGCGCGACCGCGAGCGCGTCCCGCAGCGGCTGCGCGCTCGGGTAGGTCACGTTGCCCGCGAAGGACATCACGTAGCCGAGTTCGGCGCAGGTCTTCGCCAGCTCGGCGTCACCCGAGAAGCAGTGGAAGACCACCCGTTCCGGTGCGCCCTCCTCGGCCAGGATCCGCAACACGTCCGCATGCGCCTCGCGGTCGTGGATCACCAGCGGCTTGCGGTGCCGCTTGGCGATCTCGATGTGCCGGCGGAAGGACTCCTGTTGGTCGGCCACACCCTCGTCGCCGGTTCGGAAGTAGTCCAGACCGGTCTCGCCGATCCCGCGCACGTGCGGCAGCGCGGCCAGCCGGTCGATCTCGGCGAGCGCCGCGTCCAGCGCGGCACCGCCGCCCGGCGCGCGGCGCTGCCCGGACCAGCCGTCCGGGTCGCCGAGCACGATCCGCGGCGCCTCGTTGGGATGCAGCGCCACGGTGGCGTGCACCCGCTCGTGGGCGGCGGCCGTCTCGGCCGCCCACACCGAGGACGGCACGTCGATACCCACCTGGACGAGCGTGTCCACACCGGCCTCGGCGGCGGCCGACAACGCGTCGGCCACGCTCCCCTCCTGGAGGTCCAAGTGCGTATGGGCGTCCCACACGGGCACCCGCAGCGGCTCGGGCACGGGCGGCGGGGTGGTGTCCCGGGCCCCGCCGTCCCGACGCTTGCGCTTGCTCAAGGCTCAGGAGTCCTTCTTCTCGCTTGGGACGGACTGCTCTTCGAGGCGCGGGAACAGGATCGCGCCCTTGGTGATCGTCGCCCCCTCGGGCAGTTGCCCCCAGCGACCCGCGTCCTGCACGTGCTGCGCGGCCAGCGGGCCCAGGTGCGGCTCGGCACCGAGCGAGTCCCACAACTTCTCCGCCGTCGCCGGCATCACCGGGTTGAGCAGTACGGCGAGCGCGCGCAGCGACTCGGCCGAGGTGTACAGGATCGTGGCCAGCCGGGCCCGGCCCTCGGGGCTGTCGTCCTTGGCCACCTTCCACGGCTCCTGCTCCGTGATGTAGCCGTTGACCAGCTTCACGTAGCCGAACACCGCGTCCAGACCGGCCTGGAATTCGAGCACCCGGACCCGGTCGTCGGCGATCGACACGGCCTCGATCAGCGCGCTGTGCAGCGTGCCCTCGGCGTCCCCGTCGGCGGTGGAGGCGGGCAGCGCGCCGTCGAAGTACTTGCCGACCATGGCCGCCACGCGCGAGGCGAGGTTGCCGAAGTCGTTGGCCAGCTCCGAGGTGTACCGCGCGGAGAAGTCCTCCCACGAGAAGGACCCGTCCTGGCCGAACTGGATCGCGCGCAGGAAGTAGTAGCGGTAGGCGTCCACGCCGAAGTGGTCGGTGAGCTGCTGCGGCGAGATGCCGGTCAGGTTCGACTTGCTCATCTTCTCGCCGCCGACCATCAGCCAGCCGTTCGCGAACACCCGGCCGGGCACCGGCAGGCTGTTGGCCATCAGCATCGCGGGCCAGATCACCGCGTGGAAGCGCAGGATGTCCTTGCCGACCAGGTGCACGTCCGCCGGGAAGGTGCCCTCGAACTTCGCCTCGTCCGCGCCGTAGCCGACCGCGGTGGCGTAGTTGAGCAGGGCGTCGATCCACACGTAGATGACGTGCTTGGGGTCCCACGGAACCGGGATGCCCCAGTCGAACGTGGACCGCGAGATGGACAGGTCCTGCAGCCCCTGGCGAACGAACTGGAGGACCTCGTTGCGCGCCGAGGCCGGCTGGATGAAGTCCGGGTTGGCCTCGTAGAACTCGAGCAGCCGGGGTCCGTACTCGGAGAGCTTGAAGAAGTAGTTCTCCTCCTTGAGCATCTCCACCGGGCGCTTGTGGATCGGGCACAACTTCTGCCCGTCCTCGCCGTCGAGCAGGTCGCCCGGCGCCTTGTACTCCTCGCACGCGACGCAGTACGGGCCCTCGTAGCCGCCCTTGTAGATCTCGCCCTTGTCGTACAGGTCCTGGACGAACTCCTGGACGCGGTCGGTGTGCCGCTTCTCGGTGGTGCGGATGAAGTCGTCGTTGGCGATTTCGAGGTGCTCCCACAGGGGCTTCCACGCCTGTGTGACCAGCTTGTCGCACCACTCCTGGGGAGTGACGCCGTTCGCCTCGGCCGTGCGCATGATCTTTTGACCGTGCTCGTCCGTGCCGGTGAGGAACCACACCTTCTCGCCGCGCTGGCGGTGCCAACGGGTGAGCACGTCGCCTGCGACGGTCGTATAGGCGTGGCCCAAGTGCGGGGCGTCATTTACGTAGTAAATGGGCGTTGTGACATAGAACGCCTTCTCGCGCTCGCCCGCAGTGATGTCAGTGGTTCCAGTGGCCGCCATACCCGGAATCCTACGGCCGGCGCGACGACGCCCGCCCCCGAGTATCGGCGGGGGCGGGCGGCGACGGGTGGGCGGCCCGAAGCGGGCTCAGGCGGAGCGGTGCAGTGACGGCAGGTGCCACCGCGAGGCCCCGCGTGGAGCGGGCACCCCGGCCGGCTTCTCGGCCTTCGCGGCCTTCGCGGCCTTGACCGGCTTGACCGGCTTGACGGGCTTGATCGGCTTGGCCGCCTCGACCGCCTTGACCGCCCTGGCCGTCGAGGTGCCGGCCGCCGAGGCGACCCGGCCGGCCGGAAGTATGCGCAGGCGGGTGCCGTCGCAGTGCTCGCATGCGGGCTTGGTGAACGGGGACGGGACCAGCGCCCCCTCCGAGTAGTACCGGCAGAGTCGCAATCCGTGCAGATCGGTCGCGTGGTGGATCTCGTAGTCGCGCTCCCAGCCTCGACCACACGACATGCAAACGAAGGCGTAGGACTCGTGCACCACCGTCGGGTTCTCCATGACGACCTCCTCACACGGGCGCGCCCACCGACTCGTTCAGGGGGCTTCCCGTGACCGGTATCCATGGAATGCCCGAAGGGGGTCTTCCGTATCGGCACATACGGTTCCTTGACGGGCGCCAACACGGAATATGGAGAACCGGAAAGACTCATCACCCAATCGAGTGCTGTGCCGTACCTCCGCGTTGCATGCGCTTGACCGTCCGTCCGGGTCGAGGCGAGCCGACTCGGGGCCGGCTTCGGGCCGATCACGACCCGACGGCCACGCTGCGTCTCACCGCCCGTACGCAGCGTGCCGAAACCTTCGCGTCGGTCGCCGATCGGGCGCCGGCAGCGCCCGCGGTCAGCCCTTCTTGGCCGCGACCACCGCGTCGAAGACCACCCGCTTGGGCACGCCGACCTCGGCGGCCACCGCCGCGATGGCCTCCTTGCGGGGTTGCCCGGCGGCCTCGCGCCCGGCCACCCGCTCGACCAACTCGGCCGGGCCGATCTTCGAGGGGTCGGCGGGCGGCGCGCCGGCGACCACGACGGTGATCTCGCCGCGCACCCCCGGCTTCGCCCACTCGGCGAGCTCGGCCAGGGTGTCCCGGCGGACCTCCTCGTAGGTCTTGGTGAGCTCGCGACACACCGCGCCGCGACGGTCGGCGCCCAGCGCCTCGGCCATCGCGGCGAGCGACTCGGCGAGCCGGTGCGGCGCCTCGAAGAAGACCATCGTGCGTGGCTCGGCGGCCAGCTCGGCCAGCCGCCGACCGCGCTCGCCCGCCTTGCGCGGCAGGAAGCCCTCGAAGCAGAACCGGTCCACCGGCAGCCCGGACAGCGCGAGCGCGGTCAACACCGCGGAGGGGCCGGGTACGGCGGTCACCCGGATGTCCTCGGCCACCGCCGCCTCGACCAGCCGGTAGCCCGGGTCGGACACCGAAGGCATGCCGGCGTCGGTGACCAGCAGCACCCGCTTGCCCTCGCGCAACGCCTGGACCAGCTCCGGCGTGCGCGCCGCCTCGTTGCCCTCGAAGTACGACACGACGCGTCCGGGTACCTCCACCCCGAGCGCGCCGGCCAGTCTGCGCAGCCTGCGGGTGTCCTCGGCGGCCACCACCTGGGCCGCGCCGAGTTCGACGGCGAGCCGCGCGGGCGCGTCGCTCACGTCACCGATGGGGGTGCCGGCCAGTACGAGTACGCCGCCCTGAGTGCTGTGCTGTTCGTGTTCCACTGCGCCATCCTCCCCTTTGACGCGCCCCGGTCGGCCCGCGCGTCAATACGATGCACGGGTGACGAGTGACGTGGCGACCGATCAGCCGACCCGAAAGCACCCCCCGGGAGGTGATGCGGAGTCCCCCGGCAGCGCCGGGGCCGCACGTCCGGAGCCGCGCGGGTGGGCCTGGTCACTGGCCCGATTCGGATACCGGGACCGGCCGCCGACCTCGTTGCGCGAGCGATTGGTGCCCTCGTACACCGACAACAGCCCGTACACCGGCGGCGGCTGGCTGCCGTGCGTCCTGGTGACGCTGCTGGCCGGTTTCATCCGGTTCTGGAACCTGGGCAAGCCGCGGGCGGTGATATTCGACGAGACGTACTACGCCAAGGACGGCTGGTCGCTGCTCAAGCTCGGCTACGAGGGCACCTGGCCCAAGGAGGCCAACGACCAGATCCTGGCCGGTCGGACCGACACGCTGCAGACCCAGGGCTCGTACATCGTGCACCCGCCGATCGGCAAGTGGACGATCGCGCTGGGCGAGCAACTCTTCGGGCTGACGCCGTTCGGGTGGCGCTTCGCGCTCGCGGTGCTCGGCACCCTGTCGGTGCTGATGTTGTGCCGGATCGGCCGCCGCCTGTTCCGCTCGACGCTGCTGGGCTGCGTCGCGGGCCTGCTGATGGCGCTCGACGGCCTGCACTTCGTGATGAGCCGCACATCGCTGCTCGACCTGGTGCTGATGTTCTGGATCCTGGCCGCGTTCGGATGTCTGCTGATCGACCGCGACGACACCAG
>NZ_KB889575.1 GCF_000372745.1 Embleya scabrispora DSM 41855
CCCGGTGCTCGCGTCCCGCCCACCGCATCGCGCCGCCCCACCGTCTTCGTTGGCATGCACCCACCCTGCCGGAGCGAGAGAGCACACCCACAGGGGCGACCTACTCAACCGAGCGCGTCCACGTACNCAACCGACCGCGCTCACCCCGGCCGTCGCCAGGACCCACGCGAGGCGCGGCACAGGCCGGAGACCGGGCCCGCGCGCGTGAACGCCGGGGGCCGCACCCGCGAATGGCGCACCGCGGTGGGTGGTCCACGTACCGTCGGCACGGCGTTGTGTCGGGACAGGCCCGACACAACGCCGTGAAAGTTCGCCGAGCCGGGCAACTCGCCTCCTGGCTGGTCGCTTTGGCCGCGCGCGTCGCCGACGAGGCCCTCGCCCTGTCCCCCGACGACCCGGCCGCGCGAGCAGACCTGGCGACCGCGGCGGCCCTGGCCCGGTCCGTGCTGCACGCCGCACGCGCCTGCGTCGCACGCGTCGAGGAACTGGGGCTGCCGAACGAGCCGTTCGACGCGGCGTCGGCCCGCATCGACAAGCACGAGGCGACGATCGAGATCGCCGCCCGACGCCTGGCCGACGAAGTGGGGCGTTAGCGACCCCGCGTCTGCGAGTCACGCCCGAGGCGCGCAGCACCCCGGAAGCCGGTCGTGTGCTGTACCCCCCAGCCCCCGCATCCTGCGGCTCGTGGGGATCGCCAACGTCCCCATTCCACGGACGTCTGCGTCCCCGGTCGGTGTGATCTCCGGCCCGGGATCCTGCGAACCCGAGCCGGCACGGACGCCACATCCTCACACCGGGCGACGTGTCGAGGCCCCGGATCCGCAGCGTGCGTCGGGCGCCTGCGGCGTCGACGGTGCGTGGCAGAGGCCCGGGGAATCGATGCCGGCCGCGCGCATCCCGTCGGGCGATGTCCCGGGCGGGATCGTCGCACCGGGAGCGTACCCGTCCCGGGGGATGCCGTGCCCTCCGCGATCGGGTCGATCGTTGCGCCCGTCATGGCGAACGGGCGTCCCCCGGCGCCGCCGTGCCACCTCCGACGGCCCCTCTTCCGAAGCCGTCGGCTCCGGTGGGATCGGCGCGGTGTCGTAGTGCTCCAGGGCCTCCCGGGCCTCGGCCTCGGAGATCACCGGCGGGTCGGGAGCCGGCGACACCGCCGACGCACTCGGCACGGGTCTCGTGTCCCCACCGCCCGACGAACAACCCGCCACCGCGCATCCCGCCGACACCAGCACGGCCACCGTCGTACCGAGACGTTCACAATCCCCGCCCTACCGCAACGAGACTTCGGATCGCGTCAGCCGCCAAAGGGGCGATCCGACACCTTCAAACAGGCGCAATGATGTCTTTGTCTTTCGCCGCCAACGACCGACCACTGTCGCGACGCTGAAGACTCACAGCGAGCGAAACTCTCCGCCGAACGCATCGCCGAGATGGACACGCTCGGCATGCGCTGGCAGGTAGTGCGCACGCAGAACGTGCCTTCCTGCTGGAATGAGGGAGACTCCGGCAAGCCTCATCGTCCCGGCCAAGAAGGCACGTTGGCTCCCGCTGGACCGTCGAGCGCACCCTGGGCCGGCTCATGCACCCGGGGCCGGGGGCCGAGGAGTGGACTGGGTGTCAGTACACGGTCCATTCCTCTGTGAAGCCGCAATAGATGTCGCTCCCGGTGGCCCCGTTGCGCAGACATACCTTGAGGGTGTAGGTCCCCTGCCTGAGCACGTATCCCGCTTGTACACAGCTTCCGGAGCCGCCGGCGGCGTGCAGTGTGTGCACGGTCCCGGTCGGTGTCCTCAGGAAGGACACGGCGCGCAAGCCATCCTTCGGTCCGGCGTCACACGTGCTCTGCGACATCGTCCCGTCGACCTCGTCATAGGTGACTTCGCTGTACCCGTAGCCGTACTTGGGCGAGGGCGGCCGCGGCACCGGTGTTCTCCCAGCGGCGCAGGACGCGGATGGGGGTGGTGGTGTCGCCCTGCGCGGTCAGCGCGGCTGCGTGGTGGATGTCGTGCGTCATGGGCGGCACGTGGCCGAGGTCGAGCAGTCGGGTGAGGTCGGGAAGCAGCCACACGCCTAGTGCAGCGTTCCTCAAAGGGTGTACACGAACCGGCGCCGTAATGTGCGGGTCGGTGGGGCGGGTCTGCCCCATATCCAGAATTTGGCGCGGGTGTTGAGTTGGGAGGTTGCGAGGGTCGTGGCCTGCGTGATGTCGGCGGGATTGGAAAACGAACGACCGGCCAGGGCTGCCTTGCGGAAGATGCGCCACCATCCCTCCTGGAGGTTGAGCCAACACGCTCCGACGGGGATGAAGACGTGTTGGATCCTGGGGTGGTCGACGAGCCATTCCCGGGTGGAAAAGCTGTTGTGGGAGGACAGGTTGTCGGTGACGACGACGATCTCGCCCGCCGGGTTCGCGTCCTCGACCAATTGGAGGAACCGCTGGTGGAAGGCGCTGTTGCGGGCCGAGGCGGTCATCGTGACCTCGGTTCCGTCGCGGACGCGCAGGCCTCCGTAGACCCAGGTCTTCTCCGGCCCACGGCTGTAGTCGAGCACGTTCTTGATGCGGTGTCCGTCCGGCGACCAACCCGGCGCCGGGGGGAACGCGCGCGGGATCACCGGGCCGAGTTCGTCGGCGCACACGACCGTGACGCCTTCGGGCGGGTCGGTGTAGAGCTCGACGATCCGCGTCCTTTTCCCGCGAAGTCCGGGTCCCTCGACCGAACCCACGACCGNGTNCGGCGCCACCGCACCCCCTCCGCGAGCAGGATCCTGCGGACCTGACTTCGACCCACCACGATGCCCAGTCTCCCGGCCTCAGCGGCCAGGGCGTCCAGCGTCCACTCCGGAGGCCCGGACTCGTCCGCCGCCCACAACTCGTCGGACGGCTGCATCTCCAACCGACCGGGCGGAACGAGCTTGACCAGGGCGACGATCCGGGAACGCTCGGCCTCGGTGATCCGCCGTTTGCGGCCGCACCCGGGCCGGTCGCCGAGCCCGTCCAGGCCCTGTTCGTTGAACCGGTGCAGCCACCGCCGCACGGTCTTCGCGTCGCACCCCGCCCGAGTGGCGACCTGCGGAACGTGCAGGCCTTCCCAGCTCAGCGCGACGATCCCGGCGCGGAGGATCCAGTCCGCCGGCGCGTGTCGCGCCGCAGCCAGTCTCCGGATCTTCTTCTCCTCGTCCCCGTCGACGGGTTGACGGGCCATCAGATACTTCGGCATCACACTCGCCCCCGAGCAGCCGAAACAGCACTGTTTGACTACTACTTACCTGCCCAAAGCGGAACTTAGCAGTAGTGGTCGTCGCAACACCCCAGTTCGGGGGATGCGGTGGGGTTCCTGGAACTGCGGGACTGCCTGGGTGGCCGCTGCCCCCTGCAAATCGCGGGGGTGGTGCGGGGTGCTGGGGCGGATGGGTTGCGGGTGGGGGCGGTGTTCGCGGTGGCACGGCGGTGGTGCGTGCGTGGTGGGAGCAGGCGTGCTCGGCGCGGTGGTCGACGGGACGCGGGGGCGCGTTTGTGGTGGCGGGCGGTCGTCCGGGTCGGGTGGGTTGCCCCGACACCGGGAACCGAACCCGAGCGTCGACGGGCGTCAGCCGCTCACCTCGGCGTCGGGCGGCAGCGGTCGTTCCTTCAGCCCGGTGAGCATCTCGTCGCGGAAGTACAGCAAATGCCGCCGCCATACGTCGGCGGCCTGCTTGCCTTCGCCGTTCTCGATGTGGCGAATGACCCGGCGTACCTCGTCCACGTGCCCTTCCCGGGTGTGTCCCGGTATCAGGGCACGCGACCGCAACGTCACCCATCGGGGGGACTCGGTGTGCAGCAGTGCCTCTTCGAGGGCGTGTTCCAGGATCGGGTTGCGCGCGGCGCGGGCGATGGCCCGGTGTACCGGCAGGTCGCTCTCGTATTGGCCGGTGGCCTCGAACTCCTCCTCCAGGTGTCGGGCGGCCGTCTTGAGGTGCTCGATGTCCTCCGGGTAGCACTTGGCCGCAGCGAGTTCGGCCAATTGCGGCTCGATGGCCAGGCGTGCCTCGAAAAGTTGGGTGGGCAGGATCTCGACGCCCCAGTTCGCCACCCTCGACGCCGACGCCACCACCAGGGTGCCGCGGCCGTGGTGGGATTGCACGATGCCGGCCAGTTCGAGCGCCGCGAGCGCCTCCCGCAGGGTCGGCCGGCTCACCCCCAGGCGTTGGGCGAGATCGCGTTCCGAGGGCAGGCGTTCGAACCGGGCGACGCGCGAGTCCCTGATCGCGGCGACGATGCGATCGGCGGCTTGTGCGGCGGCGCTGCGGACTATGACCGGATGGAACGGATCGTCGGACTGTTCGTGATTCATGTTCACCTGGGTTGTCGGGGGTGCGGCCTGCGGACTGTGTTCGCCGGATTACTCGTTCACGATCGTATGGCCGGCGGCCCCCAGCACCGCGATCGCGTCGCGCGCTCGATCCGATTTCACCAGAACGTAGTCCGTGTCGTAGGTCGACACCGCGAAGAGGGGGATCCCGGCCTCCGCGAGTGGTCCGGCGATCGAGGCCAGGATCCCGGTGAGGGAGAAGTCCAAGGGGCCCGCCACCACCATCGCGCTCCACTCTCGCTCGACTTCGACGTCCGGGGGTACCAGGTTCTCGACGCACACCAGGGACAGTTCCTCGGGGGTTCGGGTCAGGCAGTACAACGAGCCCGATCCGGCGGCGGGCAGGCGGTGTTCGCCTGCGGGGTCCAGGCGGCAGACCGCATAGGACTCGGGCAGGAGCCGCAGGTTCACGCACGGGGCGGTGCTACGCATTCGAGGGTGCCTCCTCGGCCATGGCGTGGACCACGGGTGTCATCGCCTTCAGGGCGCCGGCGACGTAGTCCCGGCCGAAGCCGAAGTTCATCCGCAGGTAGCCGTCGAAACCGAAGTACTCGCCGGGGCAGATGAGGGTTGACGCGCCCGTGCGGATCCGGTGTCCGGCCTCCACCGAGTCGAGCGAGGTGGCGAAACGCAGGAAGACCAGTGGGGTGGCCATCGGGCGATGGGCCCGGACGAGCCCGTCGAGCGATCGTTGCCAGTCCTCGAACAGGGACCAACCCTCGCTCATCGCCGCCCTGTTGCGGGCCAGGATGCGCGCCGACGTGGCCTCCTCCAGGGCGATGCCGGCGAGGATGTTGTCGAGTCGGCCGGTGGCAATGGCGGCGTACTCGTGTCGCCGCCACAGGTCGCGGATCACCTGCGGCGAGCCGATCGCCCAGCCGATCCGCAGGCCCGAGAGCCCGTACGACTTGGACATGCTGTTGACGCCGATGACGCGGTCGTAGCGGCCCACGAACGTGCGTGCGCGGTCGGCGGGGTCGTGTTCGCTGCCCTGGTAGACCTCGTCGGCGACCAGCCACGCGCCGCAGCGTTCGGCGATCCGCACGATCTCGGCCATCTCGGCGTCGGTGAGGATGTAGCCCACGGGATTGTTGGGGTTGCACACGTAGATGAGCGACGTTTCGGGGGTCGCCAGCTCGGCGAGGGCTTCGAGGTCGGGCCGCCAGCCCCGATCGGGGTCCAGCGTGAACCCGCGCACGTCGCAGCCCCGGTTTTGCGCCAGTCCCCAGACCTGGCGGTAGCCGGGCTCCATGACGATCACCCGCGAACCCGGCGGACAGTAGGCGTCCACGATGGCGGCGTTCGCCTCGGAGGCGCCGATGGTGACCAGGACGTGGTCCGCGGTGATACCGGCGTCCGGGTAGCGGGCGGCGATCGACTCGCGCAGCGCGCGTTCGCCGTTGACCTCGGGGTAGTAGAGCTCGGTGCCCAGGAGGCGCTCGATGTCGGCCTCGGACCCCAGGAGTTCGCGGAGCGAGACCGGATCGATGGTGCTGTCGGACAAGTTGAAGTCGACCGACTGTTCGTAATCCGACTGCCAGTTCTCCAGCGCGAACGGCCGGAAGGGAGGGAGCGAGAACGATGTGGTCACCATGCGTATGCCTCCGGTGCGGGACCCGGTCCCGGGAAGATGGAATCCAGCGCGGTCAGTTCGGACGGGGACAGGGTCAGTCGCGCGGCGGCGACGCCGTCCTCGAGGTGGGACAGGGTGCGTGCCCCGACGATCGGCGCCGTGACGCCCTCCTGATGGCACAGCCAGGCCTGCGCGACGACGGCGGCCGGGCTGCCCAGTTCGGCGCACAGGGTCTCGAAGTCCCGGATCTGCTCGCGCCGACGGGCCAGGTGGTCGATGGCCCGCGCGCTGGCGCTGCGTGCCGCGGTGCGCTCCTTGGCCAGGATCCCGCCGAGCAGGCCGGAGTTGAGCGGGCTGTAGGGCAACAGGCCGATGCCGTAGGCGCGGCACGCGGGCAGCACCTCGAGTTCGACGGTGCGTTCCATGAGGTTGTAGATGCTCTCCTCGGCGACCAGGCCGAACAACTGCCGTGCTCGGGCCGCCTCCTGGCCCTGGGCCAGTTGCCATCCGGCGAAGTTGCTGGTGCCCGCGTAGCGGATCTTGCCTTCGCGGCGCAGATCCGTCAGGACCTCCCAAAGCTCCGCCCAGCCGGTTGCCCGATCGACGTGGTGGAGCATGAACACGTCGAGGTGGTCGGTGTTCAGCCGGCGCAGCGACGCCTCGCAGGCCCGCCGCAGGTGCCCGGCGGACAGGTACATGTCGTTGGGACCCTCGCCCATGCGTCCGTATGCCTTGGAGATCAGCACGATCCGGTCGCGTCTGCCCGGTCGGGCGCCCAGCCAGCGGCCGATGATCTCCTCGGTGAGTCCCTTGGCGGGGGAATGGTCGGCGATGGTGCGGTTGGCGTCGGCCCCGTACACGTCCGCCGTGTCGAACAGGTTGACGCCGTGGTCGAACGCGGCGTCCATGATCACGTGCGCGTCCGATTCGGCGGTGACCGGGCCGAAGTTCATCGTCCCCAGCGCGATCGGACTGACGCGCAGTCCCGATCGGCCGAGCGTGCGGTATTGCATGGTCAACCCTTCGTGCGGGGAAACCGGTCGGGTGAGAACCGGTCCAGGGGGGTGTCGGTGGCTCCGTCCAGGGCCAGGTCGACGGTGATGTCGCCGACGCCGGCGGCGTGTTTGAAGCCGTGTCCGGAGAAGCCGCCGGCCAGGACGAGTGTCGGGGCCGCCGCGGGGATGCCGATGACGAAGTCTCCGTCGGGGGTCTTGGAATTCATGCAGGGTCGGGCGGACACGGCTTTGGGACTCAGGTGGGGGAACGCGGCCCGGCAGAAGTCCTCGACGGGCCCGAGGTCGCGCTCGTCCACGGGATAGTCGTTGTCGCGCGGGTGCTCCAGCCACGGCTTGATCGCGGCGGGGCCCGCGCCCATCTTGACTCCGCGTCCGTCGACGTCGGGGATGCCCCACCCGTCGACGGGCCCGCTCTCGCGGACGAAGACCGGGAAGCGATCGGGTCGGTACGCGTCGCGATCGGGCCCGGTGAACCAGGACAGCAGGGAGCGCTGCACCCGCAGTGGCAGCGCGATTTCGGGTACGAGGTCGGTGAACCAGGCACCGGTCGCCACGATCGCGCGGCGTGCGCGCACGCTCTCGTCGGCGGTGTCGATGCGCACGCCGCGGTCGTCGTGATGCACGGCTGTGACTCGCGTGTCGAAGCGCAGCCGGGCGCCGGCCGCGCCGGCGAGCCGCAGGGCGGCGGTGATCGAGCCCTCGGGGTCGAGGACGCCGGCCCCGGGCTCGTACACCGCCACGTCGGCGTCGATGCTCGCGTGCTGGGGGTAGCGGGCGGCCAGTTCGTCGGGTTCGAGGAGGTGGTGCTCGATGCCGGCGAGCTCCGCGCAGCGCAGCGCGTCGACGATGAGTCCGCCTTCGCGCGGGCCGACGCACAGACCGCCCGAGCGGTGCAGCAGCGTGGTCGCGGACGCGGCTTCGAGGTCGTGCCACAACGCGCGTGCGCGGCGCACCATGGGGATGTAGTCGGCGCCCTCGAACAGGGTCTCGCGAAAGATCCGGGAGCCGCCGTGCGAGGAGCCTCGATCGTGGGCGAGGCCGTACTGTTCGATGCCGATCACGGACGCGCCGCGGGTGGCGGCCCGCCACGCGGCCATGGCGCCCATGGCGCCGAGGCCGATCACGGCGATGTCGTACTGCTTGCTGGTGGTCACGGGACTGGACTCCTGGTCGAGCTAGAGCACCTTGGACAGGAAGGCCTTGGTCCGATCCTGCCGGGGGTTGTTGATCACGTCGGCCGGAGGTCCGGACTCGACGACGACACCGCCGTCCATGAAGACCAGGGTGTCGCCCACCTCGCGGGCGAAGCCGACCTCGTGCGTCACGACGATCATGGTCAGGCCCTCGTCGGCGAGGTCACGCATGACGTCGAGCACCTCACCGACCAGTTCGGGGTCCAGGGCCGACGTCGGCTCGTCGAAGAGCATCAGCTTGGGCCGCATCGCCAGGGCGCGGGCGATGGCGACACGTTGTTGCTGGCCGCCGGACAGGCGGCGCGGATAGGCGCCGAGCTTGTCGCCCAGTCCGACCCGGCGCAGCAGTTCGGTGGCCCTGGCCCGCACGGCCTCGCGGGGTTCGCCGCGGACGAGGAGTGGCCCGACCATCACGTTCTCCAGGGCGGTGTAGTGCGAGAAGAGGTTGAAGTCCTGGAAGACCATGCCGATCTCGGCGCGTTGGCGGCTGACCTCGCGCTCGGACAGCTCGTGCAGGCGGTCGCCCACCTGTCGGTACCCGACGAGCGACCCGTCGACCCACAAACGCCCGGACTGGATGCGCTCGAGGTGGTTGATACAGCGCAGGAAGGTGCTCTTCCCGGATCCCGAGGG
Source organism: Embleya scabrispora DSM 41855 (assembly GCF_000372745.1). Classification (GTDB taxonomy): domain Bacteria; phylum Actinomycetota; class Actinomycetes; order Streptomycetales; family Streptomycetaceae; genus Embleya; species Embleya scabrispora. The sequence goes on from NZ_KB889575.1 coordinate 8,765, forward strand.
CCCGATGACGCAGACCACCTCTCCGCGTCGAACCTCCAGGTCGATGCCCTTGAGGACGTCGTTGCGGCCGTAGCTCTTGCGGACCTTCTCGGCCACGACGAGGGGTTGTGTCGTCATGTCAGGGCCTTCCGGAGCCGCAGGCGGGTGCGCCGTCGATCCGGGCGGTCCGCGTCGGGTGAGAACCGTCGTTCGAGGAAGCCCTGGAGGACGGTCAGGATCGAGGTGACGAGCAGGTACCAGATGCTCGCGGTGATCAGGAGCGGGATGGTCTGGAATGTGCGGGCGTAGACGATCTGACTGCTGTACAGCAGTTCGGGGATGGCCAGCACGCTGACCAGCGAACTGGTCTTGAGCAGCGAGATGGTCTGGTTTCCCGTCGGGGGGACGATGACCCGCATCGCCTGCGGGAGCACGATCTTGCGGGTGGTCTGGAGGTTCGTCATGCCCAGGGCGGTGGCGGCCTGGAGTTGGCCCGGAGGTACGGAGATGATGCCGGCGCGGACGATCTCGGCCATGTAGGCCGCCTCGTTGAGGGCCAGGCCCAGGAGGCCGGCGGTCATCGGGGTGATCAGTTCGTTGGCGTCGAAGGACGCGAACACCGGTCCGCCGAACGGCACGCCCAGGCTGATCTGCGGGTACAGGGCGCTGATGTTGAACCAGAAGATGAGCTGGACCAGCAGCGGTGTGCCCCGGAAGAACCAGATGTAGGCGGTCGCCGAGCCGGAGACGAGGCGGTTCCTCGATCCGCTCATCACCGCGAGGACGATGCCCAGGAGGGTCCCGATCGCCATGGCCATGGCGGTGAGTTCGAGGGTCTTCAGGAGCCCTTTGACGATGGTCTCGGCGGTGAGCCACTCTGCCACCACGTCCCACTCGTAGCGGGGGTTGGTGATCGCGGACCAGAGGCCGGCGGCGATGAGGACGGCGATCACGACCGCGGCCAGCCGGCGGAAGGGGTGCCGTTGCGGGATGGCCCGGATGGTGAGGTCGGGGTCGCCGAGGCCGTCGGTTGTGGCCGAGGGGTGCCGGGTGCCCTCGGGCGCGGACTCGGTGGGTGAGGCGGACTCGGGGGGTTCGTCGGGCGCGGCGGACTTCGGGTCGTCCGCCGAATGATCCGTCCGCATCGCCTACGCACACCCCTTCTTGATCGGCTGGTTGTAGTAGGTGTGTCCCGGCTGGATCTCGTTCGGGTCGGTGAAGGTCTTGGCGTGGATGATGGTGCCGTCCGGACCCACGCCCCAGGGGGCGGAGACCTTGCCGTAGTCCTCGGACAGGGTCGCGCCCGGGTCGGCGACACCGGTGCCCCACCTGGCGGCGATCTTCGCGTAGTCGCCGGACTTGATCAGCGAGTCGATCGCGGCCTGGAGCGCGGCCAGGAGTTGCGGGTTGCCCTTGGGGACGGCGATGCCGGCGATGCTGTGGCCGGTCTGGTAGGTGCCGATCACGCACATCTTGCCGTCGGAGCGGCTCGCGGCGTACTCGACCTGCGGCTTGTCCCCGACGACCACGTCGGCCCGGCCGGAGGCCAGGGTCAGCACCACGACGTTCTGGTCCGGGATCTGGAGGATGTCGATGGGCTTGGCGCCCTTCGCGCCGCACGCCTTGCTCGCCTCGGTCAGCGACTCGACCTGGCTCACACCCTTTTGGACGGCGACGCGGTAGCCACACAGCTGGTCGAACGAGTTCACCTCGATGCCGGAGCCCTTCTTGATCATGAAACCGCCGCCGGAGAGGTAGTAGGACACGAAGTCCATGACTTCGAGGCGTTCGCGCTCGATGCTGAAGCCGGTCATGCCGACGTCGTACTTGCCCGCCTGGAGGCCCGGGATGATCGCGTCGAAGCCGGTGTTCTGCCATTGCGGCTTCAGGCCCATGGTCACCGCGATCGCGTTCCCGAGGTCGATGTCGAACCCGGTGAGCGTCTTGTTGTCGTCCTCGAAGAATTCCAGCGGAGGGTAGGGCGCGTTCGTGGCGAGGACGAGCTCGCCCTTGCTCCGGTACTTCTGCGGTACCAGGGCCACGACGGCCGGGTTCGCGGTCGGCTTGGCCGCGGTGACGGGCGTGGAGCCGGGCTGCGAGGCGGCGGGGTTCCCGCCCGCGTGCTCGCTTTCCTTGGGGTCGGCGCAGCCGGCGGCGGCCAGCGTGAGGGCCAGGGCCGTGACGACGCCGGTCAACGGCAGGCGGCGACGCGTCCGTGCGGGGGCGTGGAACATGCTCTCTCCTTGGGCAGGTGGCGTGCGCAAGTACGATTCGGAGCGGGTTCGGTGGGGTGCGACGCGGGTTCAGGGCAGGCGGAACTCGAACGGGGCGTCGCGGTCGCAGGTCAGCCCGCCGTTCTCGACGCGCAGCAACGCGACCTGGGCGACCGAGGATTGGGAGGACGTGGGGACTTCGTCGCCGAAGCTGTCGTGTCCCGACTGGGTGTAGTAGACGAGGTAGGCGGTGGAGTCGTCGACGCGGACCACGTCGGGCGATCGCACGGAGCCGGCATCGGACGGCCGGATACCCGTCCGCGCGACGAACGGGCCGGTCTCCTCCCAGGCCAGGGCATCCGTGGAGCGGTAGGAGGTCAGTCCGTTTCGTGACTCGGCGATCAGCCAGTGGAAGCCGCCGAGGCGAAAGACGACGGGACTCTCGTGCCAGGTCGACAGCACGGTCTCCGGGGGTGACCAGGACATCAGGTCGGGGCCGGTGACCCGACGCAGCGCCCCGCCGGCGGCCTCGTCCTTGAACCACAGCGACCACGATCCGTCGGGCGTCCGGGCCACACACGGGTCCACGGCGTGGTCGGTGCCCAGTTCCAGGGGGCCGTGGTGCTGCCAGTGCCACATGTCGGTACTGCTCAGGTGATGGATGCGGCGGTGCCACGGGCTGGGCCGGCCGTGCGTGTCCCAGGCGGGGTCGTTCGGCACGCCCCGAATGAATGTGGTGAACAGGTGGTAGGTGCCGTCGGAGGCGACGAGGGTGGGACCCCAGAACGTGTTGTGGCCGGGTTCGATCGGTAGGTCCAGCGTTCCGCGGTAGAGCCAACTCGCGCCCTGGTCGGTGGAGGAGGCCAGGCCGAGGGGGGTGCCGTGGCAGCGTGCGATCGAGGGCGATCCGGACAGTCGCACGTTCGCGCGGCGGTGCGCGAAGACGCACCACCACTGCCCGGTCGCGTGGTCGCGGACCAGGGTCGGGTCGGTCACCCCGTCGAAGACCGGGTCGGTGATCAGCGGGGCGAGCGGCGTTCTCGTGCTCATGGATCAGGCACCCTTCGCGATGTGATCGAGGTTCGCCGCAGGGCGCGCGTACGCCGCGCGCGCCGCCGCCTCGTAGCCTTCGGTGGTCGCGGAATTCACCGCAGGGGCGAGGGATCCGCGCAGATGGCGGGCGACCGCCTCCCGGTCCCAGCACAGCCCCGCGACGCAGCGGTCGGCGAAGATCCGGGCGGTCTCGGCGAGTGCGGGCAGGCCGGTGAGCAGGCCCAGCGTGACCACCGGAGCCATCGGTGACACCTCCAACTCACCGGCGCTCACCGCGAGATGGGCCGTGGTGGCGGCACCGGCGAGCTGGAAGGCCGTCTGCATGACGAGCTCCGGAATCACCGGATTGACCTTGCCCGGCATGATCGAGCTGCCGGACTGTACGCCGGGCAGCAGCACCTCGGCGATGCCTCCGTGCGGTCCGGAGGCCAACAACCGCAGGTCGGTCGCGACGCGGGCGATGGTTCGGCCGGAGCGACTCATCGCCTCGGTGACGTGGGCCAACGGTTCCAATGACGCCAGTGCGTGGTGCGGGTCCTTCGCGGGGCGGACCGGCAGATCCGTCGCCTCCGCGAGGATGCGCACCGCGTGTGCGCCGAACCCGTCGGCGGCCCCGATGCCGGTGCCCACCGCGGTGCCCCCGAGCGGGACCGCGAGGAGCCGTTCCGCGACGTCGGCCAGATCGGTGCTCGCCTCCGCGATCGCGTGGGCCTGTGCCCGGTGCACGGCGCTCACCGGGATCGGGACCGCGTCCTGGAGGCAGGTGCGGCCCAGGTGCACGAGCCCGGTGTACTCGTCGGCCTTGGCGTTCAGGACGTCGCATAGGTGCCGGAGGCCGTCGACGGCCCTTCCGGCCGCGCGGTACACGGCGATCCCGATCGCGGTGGGCATGACGTCGTTGGTGGACTGGCCCCGATTGACGTGATCGTTCGGGTGGATTTCGAGGCTCTCGTGCCCGTTGCCTCGCCCACGCAGGATCTCGGTGGCGCGACGGGCGAGCACCTCGTTCACGTTCATGTTGGTCGACGTCCCGCCGCCGCCCTGCACGACGGGAAGCACGAAATGCCGAAGGTGGCGGCCCGCGAGCACTTCGGCACCGGCCTCGGTGATCGCGTCCGCGATGGCCGGATCCAGCGTTCCCAGTGCCGCGTTGGCCCGGGCGGCGGCGATCTTGACGGTCACCAACGCGTGCACGAACTCGGGGTGATCGCACAGGCGAGGGCCGGGAACGGCGAAGTTCCGCAACGCGCGAGCGGTGTGCGGGCCGTAGAGGACTCCCTCGGGGACGACGACTTCCCCGAGCGAATCGCGCATGGAAATGCCTAGCGACATACGTTCCCCAGATGACGTAGTTGCCAAGTGGCCTGACCAATCGATGAAACCTGAGAATGACAGTGGTCAGGCCACCTGGTCAAGATGGAATCTCGATGGTCCGAAGACCAGGCAGCCGGTGCGAGCCGCCACTATGCGATGGAAGGCGTTCGGCGGCGGCGTCCAGGTCTTCGACTGGCAGACCGAAAGCCCTCCAACTACCAGCGATTCGCCGAGGGTCCTCAATGTGACCCGCGCACCCCGAACCGTCGCGGCGGTTCAGGCAGTCGCCGGGCAGCACATCCAAGGAGGCGGACCGTTGCCCTGGCAATGAGCCGGGTCGAACGGTTCCCGAGTCGGTCCGAGCGCCGCAGTAGGCGTACGAGCGCGTGACGGGAGGCCACAGCCGCAGCCCAGGCCGCGGCCCCGCCTGGCCTGGCCTGGCCTGGCCTGGCCTGGCCTGGACCACGGTGCGCCGCGTCGTCCCTTCGGGCCGCGTCGCCTCCACCGGGCGTGAACGGACGTGGCCGGCCCGGGTGGGCCGGGGTCAGCCGCCGAGCGTTCGGTCGGGCGGAGCGGAATCGCGCCGTCGGCGCCGCAGACGGCGGCCCCGGGCGGGATCGTCCTCGTGGGCGGCGGGAGCCGTGATGCGGGCGCGGGCGATCAGTTCCAAGGTGATTGCCGTGGCGGCGGCCTGTACGGCCATCAGGGCGATGAGGACGAAGAGTTGGACCGCGCCGGCGGTGATCGGTTCGGCTCCGCCGAGGAGCATGCCGACGAATGCGCCCGGCAGGGTGACCAGGCCGACGGTGCGGGTCTGATCCAGCCCGGGTACGAGTGCCTCGGAGGCTGCGGGGCGGGCGATCTCGATTCTTGCGTCCCGCTCGAGCATGCCCAGTGCGAGGGCCGCCTCGACCTCGCCATGACGAAGGCGCAGCGCTGCCAGGCTCTGTCGGCCGGCCAGGACGGTAGCGGTGAGCGCGCCGCCGATGAGGATTCCGGTGATGGGGATCAATGTGATGCCGCGAGGCGGGACGAGGCCGGTCGCCAGGAGCAGTCCGACGAGCGGCATCACGCCTGCGGCGATGGGGGCGGCCGTCCACCACCACGTGCCGTCGGTGGTGATCCTGCGGCCCGCGGTGCGCACGGTGACCGCGAACATCAGGAGCAGGAAGGCCGGAAGGCCCGCGGGCGAGTGGGCCACCCAGCCGATGGCGGCGGAGACGACCGCGAGTTGAAGTGCCGCCCGCATGCCCGCGAAAAGAACCTCCCTACCCCGGCCGATACCCTGGTCGGGTGACAGACGGCACACGGCGACCACGGTGACGGCGGCGGCGAGCAGGACGGCCAGAATCCAACCGAGGGCTGCGTCCACGGGGAGCAAGGCGGCCGAGGCCGAGTTCATGGGATCACCGTAGTGCGGGAGCATTGCGCGTGGTTGACGGTGACAGGCCGGGCCTGGGCCCGGTGATGGGGCCGCACGGCGCCGGCTCCGTCGCCCTCGCAGGCGCCGCGATCACCCTCGTCCTCCTCGCCGCCGACCTCGTGCGCGCCAAGACCGCAGGAGCCGGCCGATGACCACCACCGCCACCTCGACCGACACCGCCGCGCCCGCGCCCACCCCCGGACGCCCTGACCGGCCGGGCGGGCCGCCGCGCGGGTCACATGTCGCACGCCGAAGCGGACACGCGCCCCGGCGACCGGGCCGCCGGCGACGGTCGGTTCTTTGACGGCGACTCAGTCGGAAACGACCAGCCGGTATCCGACGCCGCGCACGGTCTCGATCACGGGCCTACGGCCCGCCGCGCCCGACGGCCCGGCCGTACCCGTACCCGTGTCGCGACCCTCGCGGCCGATCTTGCGCCTGAGGTAGCCCACGTACACCTCGACCACGTTCGCGGGCCCTTCGTAGTGCGCGTCCCACACGTTCGCCAGGATCTCGGTCTTCGACACCGCGTCGCCCGCACGCCGCATCAGGAACTCCAGCAACGCGAACTCGCGTGGGGTCAGCCGTGTTTCCTCGCCGTCGATCTCGACGCGGCGGCGCGCGGGGTCCAGGGTGAGGCCGCCCACNTCGAGCACCGCGGGCCGTACCGGCGCCCCCCGACGCACCAGCGCGCGCAGACGCGCGATCAGGACCACGAAGCTGAACGGCTTGGTGAGGTAGTCGTCCGCGCCCAGATCGAACGCGTCCGCCTGGTCGTACTCGCCGTCCTTCGCGGTCAGCATCAACACCGGAGTCCACACGCCCGCCGCGCGAAGCCGCTCA
>NZ_KB889576.1 GCF_000372745.1 Embleya scabrispora DSM 41855
GCCCTTGGGGAGCAGGAAGAACAGGGCCATGACCGGGACGAGGTAGAGCAGCCAGACGGTGACCTGGAGGACCGTGGGGTCGGGTTGGAAGTTGAGGATGCCCTTGAGCAGGGTGCCGTACCAGCTGTCCGGGGGGATGGTGTCGCTGATGTCGAAGGCGCGGTCGGTCAGGCCCGGGAGGAAGTCGGCCTCCTGGAGGTCGTGGACGCCGTAGGCGAGTACGCCGGCGGCGACGACGACCAGGCCGGCGCCGGTCCACAGGAAGAATTTGGCCAGGTTGATCCGGACGGCGCCGGCGTAGAAGAGGTAGCCCAGGACGACGGCGGTGGCCAGGCCGAGGGCGACGCCGATCATCGGGTCGGTGTTCTCGCCGGTGGAGCGGGCGGTGCCCCACACGATCACCGCGGTCTCCAGGCCCTCGCGGCCCACCGACAGGAACGCGGTCAGCACCAGCGCGCCGGTGCCCATCGCCAGCGCCTGGTCCAACCGACCCTGGAGCTGCGCCTTCAACGCGTGCGAGGTCCGCCGCATCCAGAAGATCATCCAGGTCACCAGCAGCACCGCGACGATCGACAGCGAGCCGCCGAACAGCTCCTGCTGCTCGAAGGTCATCTCCGCCGAAGTCAGTTCGAGGGCGGCCTCCAGGGCCACGCTCAGGCCGACCGCCGCGCCGATGCCGACCCACACCGCGGGCAGCGCCTCGCGTCGATCGGACTTGACCAGGTAGGCGATCAGGATGCTGACCACGAGGGCCGCCTCCAGGCCCTCGCGCAGGCCAATCAGATAGTTGGCGAACACAGGCCACCCCACCGCTCGAACAAATATGAAGAATGAGAATTAGGCGAGGCTAACCAAACCATCCGGGGGATCCGACGTCAATGCGGACAAAGCAAAGGTCGGGTAAGGGGGCGCGCAGTCCGTGAGGCGGCGCGCGGCCCACACCCCCGCCGCGCCGGGGTCGGCGCGTCGCACGTCGGACCCGGCGCACCGGCGGGATGCGCCCGGTGCCCGGACGCGCGGGTCAGGCGCTCGTTCCGTTGGCGGCGTGCGCGGCCAGCCGCAGGAACGCCCCGGAGAGCGCGTGCGCGGTCAGGCCGATCTGCCACGAACGCGCGCCGAAGGCGCGCAGTACGTCGCCGACCGCGTCGGCGGTGGGCACCGAGGGCGGGGCCCAGGCGAGCCGGCGCACGTAGTCCGGCGCGAGCAGGTTCTCGGTGGGCAGCGTGTGCTCGTCCGCGATGGCCGCGACGGCCGTCTTGGCCGCGGTCAGGCGCTCCGCGGCGGCTGGGTCCTTGTCCGTCCACGCGCGGGCCGGCGGCGGGCCCTCGTGCGGCAGGGTGGACATCGGCAGCTCCACCTCGGGCAGCGCCCGGGCCTGCTCGATCGCGGCCAGCCACACGCCGGCCTGGCGCCGGCTGTCCCGACCGGTGAAGCCGGGCAGCGCGAGCAGGGCGGCCACCGAAGCGGGCCCGGCGAGCGCGGCCTCGACGATCGCGCTGTCCGGGATGACCCGGCCCGGCGAGACGTCCTTCTGCCGTGCGATGCCGTCCCGGGCCAGCCACAACGCGCGCACGATCGCCAGCTGGCGACGGCGCCGCACCCGGTGCAGTCCGGAGGTGCGCCGCCACGGGTCGACGCGCGGGGTGGGCGGCGGCGCGGCGGCGATCGCGGCGAACTCCTGCAGGGCCCAGTCGAGCTTGCCCTGCTCGGTCAGGATGGCCTCGAGTTCGTCGCGCAGCTCGATCAGCACCTCCACGTCCAGCGCGGCGTAGCGCAGCCACGGCTCGGGCAGGGGGCGGGTGGACCAGTCCACCGCCGAGTGCCCCTTCTCCAGCGAGAAGCCGAGCACGGTCTCGACCATCGCACCCAGTCCCACCCGGGGGAAGGCGGCGAGTCGGCCGGCCAGCTCGGTGTCGAAGATCCGCCGCGGCACCATGCCGACCTCGGCCAGGCACGGCAGGTCCTGGGAGGCGGCGTGCAGGACCCATTCGGCGTCGACGATCGCCGTGCCGAGTTCGGACAGGTCCGGACACGCCGCGGGGTCGACCAGGGCGCTGCCCGCGCCGGCCCGACGCAGTTGGATCAGATAGGCACGTTGTCCGTAGCGATAGCCCGACGCCCGCTCGGCGTCGACGGCGACCGGTCCCGCTCCGGCGGCGAAGGCGGCGATGGTCTCGGCGAGCGCTCGCGAGTCCGCCACGACCGGCGGCACGCCCTCGCGAGGTGCCAGCAGAGGGACCGGCGCCGGGGGGACCGGCGCCGGAAGTTCGGATGAGGTTTCGAAGGAGGCGTCGGTCACCCCACCAAAATAACCCGCCCGTCCACCCGATCGGGCAGGTCCCCGCCAAGGTGGGCGCGCCACCGGCGGTGTACGGAGGTCGGAAACCGTACAAAATCAGCCGGCGCGAGATATCCGGGACGTTCCGGGGAGCGCGGAGCGCGCGGGTGGCGGGCCCGATGCCGAGTGCGCCGATGCCGTATGGACCCGACGCAAGGTGGGCCGAGATCGAGCAGAGCCAGAGCCGAGAGCCGAGGACCGGGGCCGAGACCGAGCGGACCCGAGGCCGAGCGGGCCGAGGCCGAGGGGGCCGATGTCGATCGGTCCGACGCCGAGCCGCCCGGCCCCCGACATGCCGAATCCCGGCGGGTGGGTCCACCCGCCGGGATTCGGCTCTACCTGATGAGGTGTCCTGAAGCTCAGCCGACCTGCGTCAGCTGATGATGCCCGCCCGCAACGCGAGGGCCACCATGCCGGCACGGTCGCCCGTGCCCATCTTGCGGGCGATGCGGGCGAGATGGCTCTTGACCGTCAACGCCGACAGGCCCATCGCCTGGCCGATCGCCTTGTTGGACCGGCCCTCCGCGACGAGGCGCAGGACCTCGATCTCGCGCGCCGAAAGCTCCCGGACGCCGGAGCCGGGCTCCGTCCCGCGCTGTTCCGACGGACGCATGCGGTTTGCCTGGGGCATCCCGTGGTGCAGTCCCGCTTGCCGTGCGTGTCCAGGGTTCAGTCCCGCTCGCGCGCCGGTCACGACATAGCCTCGAACGCCCGCGGCAAGCGCGGAACGAACGGCACCGATGTCGTCGGCTGCGGAGAGTGCCAAGCCGTTCGGCCAACCGGACGCGCGCATCTCGGTGAGAAGCGTGAGTCCGGAGCCGTCCGGCAGGTGCACGTCGGCGACACAGAGGTCGCGCGGCGTGCCGGCACGGGATCGAGCCTCGGCGATGGTCGACGCCCCGACGACGTCGCGCACACCGAGGGCCCACAGGTGGCGGATGACCGCGTCGCGAACCCGGGGGTCCGCGACGACAACCATTGCCGTGGGCTTGGAAGGACGGTAGGCAAGCAGGTTTGCGGGGTGATCGAGAAGTACCGACACCGGGCCTCCTGCGCAGTGATCGCGATTCCCGAAGAAGCGGCCCGACCAGCTACTCCTTCGGGGTGGTCACCCTGTCCTTCGGCACATATGGCGCCGGCCTTTAGAGGAAGATCCAAATCCGTTATGCGACGTTGACCCGGGTGTGTGACCGCGAGGTCCCGCAGCGTTGACCCGGCGTGTCAGGAGCCGGGTCGCGAGGGCCGGCGCGGTATGGCAACCACTCCTTCGCCGGAAACCACCGGCGGCAAACCCGCGCACGTGCACATGAGTTCGGTCCAGGCCAACAGGTGCGGAAGCAACTCGTCGTCGGTTGGGGTCCACGATGCCCGGATCTCGATCTCGGTCCGGGCGATCTGCCCGGAGAGTCCGCCGAAACCCTGCGAGGTACTGCGACTGACGGTGCCGCTGGGTGCTCGATAGGCGGCGCCGACCGCGTGCAGGGACTCGGTCAGCCAGGTCCAGCCGACCTCGGGCAGCAGCGGGTCCATCGCCAGCTCGGGTTCGAGTTCGGCGCGCGTCATGGTGACCACACGAAACGTCCCCTCCCATGCCTCGTGGCCCGCCGGGTCGTGCAGCAGCACGATCCGGCCGCCCGCCAGTTCGTCCTCGTCCTCGCCCAGGGCCACCTCGGCCGCGAACGCCGCCGAGAAGGGGGCCAGGCCGCGTGGCCGGGACATCTCCTCCAGGACGATCTCCGGGCGCAGGTTCGCGGCCCGCCATCCGGCCAGCGCCTGCCGGAACTCCTCGGGCTCCTCGGTCTCGCCGACTGCTGCCATGCCTGGCAGCCTAGGTGGCGGCGGGGTCGCCAGGCCCGGGCGACGCGCCGGACGGGGGTGCTCGGTCTGGGCCGTCCGGGTGCGTCTGGGACCATGGCGGATGTGACCGAAACGAGCCTTCCGCACGCCACCGTCCGAGACTCGGCCTTCCTGCGGGCCTGTCGACGTGAACCCGTACCGCACACCCCGGTGTGGTTCATGCGCCAGGCGGGCCGTTCGCTGCCCGAGTATCGCAAGCTCCGCGAGGGCACCGCGATGCTCGAATCGTGCATGCGGCCGGACCTGGTCACCGAGATCACCCTGCAACCGGTGCGCCGGCACGGCGTGGACGCGGCGATCTTCTTCAGCGACATCGTGGTCCCGCTCAAGGCGATCGGCATCGACCTGGACATCAAGCCCGGGGTCGGTCCGGTCGTGGCGAACCCGATCCGCTCGCGCGCCGATCTCGCCCGGCTGCGCGATCTGACGCCGGAGGATGTCCCCTACATCACCGAGGCGGTCGGCCAACTCGTCGGCGAGCTCGGCGGCACGCCGTTGATCGGCTTCGCCGGGGCGCCGTTCACCCTCGCGAGCTACCTGGTCGAGGGCGGCCCGTCGAAGAACCACGAGCGCACCAAGGCGCTGATGTACGGCGACCCGCAACTGTGGGCGGATCTGGTGGACCGGCTCGCGCAGATCACCTCGGCGTTCCTGAAGGTGCAGATCGAGGCGGGCGCGTCGGCGATCCAGCTGTTCGACTCGTGGGCCGGCGCGCTCTCCGCCGCCGACTACCGGGCGTCGGTGCTGCCGGCCAGTACGAAGGTGCTGGCCTCGGTCGAGCACTACGGCGTGCCGCGGATCCACTTCGGCGTGGGCACCGGGGAGTTGCTGCGCATGTTCGGCGAGGCCGGCGCCGACGTGGTCGGCGTCGACTGGCGGATTCCACTGGACGTGGCGGCGACCCGGGTCGGGCCGGGCAAGGCGCTCCAGGGCAACCTGGACTCGGCCGTGGTGTTCGCGCCGTGGGAGGCGGTCCGGGCCAAGACCGACGAGGTGCTGGCCGCCGGGCGCGCCGCCGAGGGGCACATCTTCAACCTCGGGCACGGCGTACTGCCCAACACCGACCCCGAGGTGCTCACCCGCATCGTGGCGCACGTGCACGAGGTCAGCGCGCGGTAGGGCCCTGCTTCGCATGTCGACCGGGTCGAGGAAGCGGCTCGGTCGGGCCGCGGGCGGGGGTGGCCGTGCCCGCTCGGCCGGTCCACGGCCGGGCGCGGAGCCCGGTTCGGGATCGGGTGTCGCCGATGCGTGGCCGGTTCCGGTCCCCGGATGGTGCTCGTGAGAAGGTGCGGTGTGGACAGTTCGCCGGTGGTAAACGGTCGTCATGTCGTCGTCGTGGGTGGCGGAATCGCCGGTCTCGCGGCCGCCTGGATCCTGCTTCGGGACGGCGATCCGCAGCTGACCGTCACGGTGCTCGAAGGCTCCGCCCGGATCGGTGGCAAGCTGCACGCCGGCACGATCGCGGGCGTCGCGGTCGACGAGGGCGCCGAGTCGATGCTCGCCCGGCGCAGCGAGTCGATCGACCTCGCGCGCGAGGTCGGCCTGGCCGCGGACCTGCAGCCGCCGAGCACGGCGGGTGCGTCCTTGTGGACGCGCGGTGCGCTGCGACCGATGCCGCGCGGCCACGTCATGGGTGTGCCCGGCGACCTGGAACCGCTCGCGGCGAGCGGGGTGTTGTCGGCGGCGGGCCTGGCCCGGATCCCGCTGGACCACGCGCTCGCGCCGCACCGCTACGAGGACGACGTGTCGGTGGGCCGCTATGTCGCCGAGCGGGTGGGCCACGAGGTGGTGGACCGACTGGTCGAGCCGCTGCTGGGCGGGGTGTACGCGGGCAACGCCTACGACATCTCGCTCGCCGCGGCCGTCCCACAGCTGGTGCCGATCGCGCGCGCCGGCGGGTCGCTGGTCGCGGGCGTGCGCGGGCTTTTGGAGCGCGCCGGCGAGCGGCCGAGCGGCCCGGTGTTCATGGGCATCCGCGGCGGGGTGGGGCGGTTGCCGGGCGCGGTCGCGGGCGCGGTGGTGGCGACCGGGCGCGGCGAGATCAAGACGCGGACCACGGTGCGCGAACTGGAGCGCACGCCGACCGGCTGGCGGCTGGTCACCGGACCGACGAACGCGCCGACCGCGATCGAGGCGGACGCGGTGGTGCTCGCGGTGCCGGCGGCGCCCGCGGCCCGATTGCTGGGCCCGCACTCCACGGTCGCCGCAGTCGAACTGTCCTCGATCGAGTACGCGGGAATGGCCCTGGTCACCCTCGCGTTCCGGCGCGCCGACCTGGCGGCGGTGCCCGCGGGTACCGGGTTCCTGGTGCCGCCGATCGACGGTCGTCGGATCAAGGCGAGCACGTTCGCGTCCAACAAGTGGGGCTGGCTCGCCGACGCCGACCCGGACACGTTCGTGCTGCGTACCTCGCTCGGGCGGGCCGGCGAGCAGGCGGTGCTGCAGCGCGAGGACGCGGATCTGGTCGCCGACTCGCTCGCCGACCTGCGGGACGCGATCGGGTTGAGCGCCGAGCCGATCGACACGAAGGTCACCCGCTGGGGTGGCGGGCTGCCGCAGTACGCGGTCGGCCATCTCGGCCGGATCGCCTGCGTGCGCGATGCGGTGGAGCGACTGCCCCGGCTGACGGTGTGCGGCGCGGTGTACGAGGGCGTCGGCATCCCGGCGTGTGTGGCGAGTGCGACGAGCGCGGCGAGCGACGTGTTGAGGCAGCTCGCCAGGCCGCTCGCCCGCCCCGTGCGCTGACTCCCGGCACGGGGAGAGAGAATCGATCCATGACGCAAAGCACCGCGGACAACACCCCGGAACCGGTCGACGCCGCAGCAGCCGTGATCGACGCCGCTCTCGACGCGGACGTCCCCGGGACCGAAGGCCGACCCACGCCGGCGCGCCCCAAGGCCCGCGACCTCAACCAGGTGATCAGGTACACGATGTGGTCGGTCTTCCGGCTTCGTGAACCGCTGCCCGGTGGCAGGGCGGGCCTGGCCGGCGAGGTCGAGCAGTTGTTCGAACAGCTCCTCGACAAGGACGTCGTGGTGCGCGGCACCTACGACGTCTCGGGCCTGCGCGCCGACGCGGACATCATGATCTGGTGGCACGCCGAGGACTCGGACGCGCTCCAGGAGGCGTACAACCTCTTCCGCCGCACCGGTCTGGGGCGGCTGCTGGAGCCGGTGTGGTCGAACATGGCGCTGCACCGCCCGGCGGAGTTCAACAAGAGCCACATCCCGGCCTTCCTGGCCGACGAGACCCCGCGTGACTATGTCGCCGTGTACCCGTTCGTGCGCTCGTACGAGTGGTACCTGCTCGAGGACGCCGAGCGCCGCCGGCTGCTCGCCGAGCACGGCAAGATGGCGCGCGGGTTTCCGGACGTGCGGGCGAACACGGTGCCCTCGTTCGCGCTCGGCGACTACGAGTGGATCCTTGCCTTCGAGGCCGACGAGTTGCACCGCATCGTCGACCTGATGCGGCACCTGCGCGGCTCGGAGACCCGCCGGCACGTGCGCGAGGAGGTGCCGTTCTACACCGGTCGCCGGCACCCGGTCGGCGAGCTGCTCGCCGGTCTGGCCTGAGTCACGCCCCCGCGCGGTCGGGTCACGATCGGCCCGACCGCCCGGGGACGTCCGTACGCCTGGGGATGCCCGTGCCTAGGACGAGCTGCTCGAACAGGAGGACCCACTCGAGCACGAGGACCCACTCGAACAGGACGAGCCGCTCGAACACGAGGATCCGCTCGAACAGGAGGAGCCCCCGCTCCCGCCGCACGAGGAGTTCCCGCCGCACGAGGCGTGGTGGCCGTGCGAGTGGTGCCCCTGCCAGTCGGGGCCGTGCGAGTGGTGGCCGTGCGAGTGGTGCGTGCCGTATCCGTCGAACGGGGCCGCGCCCGGCAACCACTGGTTGGGAGGCGAGCCGGAAGCCGAGCCGGGGCCGGGGCCGAACGAGGAGCCGCCGGTCGGCCACCCGCCGCCGGGCCCGTACGGTCGGCCGAACGTGCGGCGTATCCGCCGTCGGGTCATCGACCGCACACTCAGACTCACCACCAGCGCTGATGTGCCCACGATGACGAACGGAACCAACATGAACCAGGTCATGCCACCCACCCCCTGTGCGTGATCGCCTGCTCGTACCTACCGGTCGCGCGTTTACGTGCGATGCCCGAGCCGCGCGCGCAACCGCCCCCACCAAGTCGACTCGCGCGGCATGAAGACCTCGGCCAGTGCGGTCGGCAGCGCGCCCCGCTCCCACAGGTGGGCCGCGAACGCGTGCACGTCCGCGCGGGTCCCGCCGTCCGCCGGCTTCGGGTGGACCAGTGCCCACGTCATGAACTCGCCCGGCCAGCGCGGCCCCAGGGCGCTCGCCAGCTCGGGCACCGCGCGCAGCGCCGAGTCGCGCCGCTTGGCGGCCAGCGCCCGGGCCTGCGCGCGGATCCGCTGCGGGTCGAAGCCGGCCGGCGTGGGTCCGCCCGCCACCAGCGCCGCGAGCAGCTCGCTCTGCTGTCGGGCCAGCCGCTCGCGCGCGCTCACGAGCGCACCGCCGTGCGGGTGACCACCGCGCGGATGGCGGCCAGTTCGGCGGCCATCTCGCCGACGGGTGGGAAGTCGCTGTCGCGCTCCAGCAGCACCCGCGGCGGCCGGCGCAGCGCGCACAACATCCGCAGCACCTCCAGGATCGGCGCGGTCACCGGGTGCGCGTGCGTGTCGTGCCACAGGCCGTCGCGCTCGACACCGCCCGCGACGTGCACGTACTCGATCGCCTCCAGCGGTAGTTCGGCCAGCGCCGCGGCCGGGTCCAGGCCGTGGTTGACGCGCTCGGTGTGCAGATTGGCCACGTCGATCAGCAGCCGTACGCCGGTGCGCTCCACCAGCTCGGTCAAAAACCGCGCCTCGCTCATCTCGTTGCCGGGCCAGGACAGCAGCGTCGCCGGGTTCTCCAGCGCGAGCGGGACCGGCAGCGAGTCCTGGGCGATCCGCACGTTCTCCACGACCACTTCGAGCGCGTCCCGGGTCATCGGCGCCGGCAACAGGTGGCCGGCCTCCATGCCGCCCGCCCTGACGAACGCGAGGTGCTCGCTGACCAGCGGCGACTCCAACGCACCGGCCACCTCCGCCAACCGGGCCAGCCGCGCCGGGTCGGGCCGGTCCGCGCCCGCGAGTCCCAGGCCGACGCCGTGCGGGATCACCTGCACGCCCCGCGCGCGCAGCACGCGCAACGACTCCGGCAGGTGCTCGACGCACACGTTCTCGGCGATCACCTCGACGAAGTCGACGCCGGCCAGGCGCTCGATCGTCAGATCGATCTCCGGCCGCCATCCGATTCCCACCGCTGTCCGCATATGCCAAGCATGGCGGGCACGACCCACACCGAAACAGGCGGAGTTCCCTCGGTTCGTTCGCGACCGACCGGACCCGGGACGGCATGGGGACCCGTGTCGCGCGCCTCACCGAGCTCCGCGGACCGGCTCCAAGCGCCCTAGCCGCCGCAGCCGTCCGCCGTGCCGCCGCAGGAGCCCGCCCGGGCGCCCTGGGGCGACGCGCAGGACGTGCTGCCGCACCATGTGGACCGCGGGTCGCGGCTGCCCGGGGCGGGGGCGTTGCGGCGGAAGATCTCCTTGACCACCGGGTCGGGGAAGCGGTCCAGGCCCCACAGCGCGACCGCGCCCACCCCGCCGGCGCCCAGCGCGTCCACCGCCGCCTCGTCGCGGCGCATCCGGATCAGCCGGCGCATCGTCGGCGCGGTGGGCACCACCCGCTCGCCGAACACGCCGAGCAGCAGCAGGCCCGCCAGGCATGCCTGGATGCCGATCACCGCGAGCAGCAGGCCCACCCACGGCCGCGCGCTCGCCGCACCGTCGTCGGCGCGCACGAAGCCCGCCACGGCCGTGGCCACGCCCAGCGCCATGGTCGCGAACAGCGCCCAGCGCGGCACCCGGCGCGGACCCGCGTCCGGTCGCGCGACCAGACCGGCCGCGAGCAGCGCGGTGCCGATCGCCTGGATCTCCGGCGACGCGGCCACCCGTACGCGCAACTCGCGCAGCGGCAGCCCGCCGTACTCCTCGTCGAGCACACGCAGCGGTGCGTCCGGCGCCGCGCCCGGCTCGGGTGTGCGGGCCGCGACCACCTGGCCGTCCCGGCTCAGGTGCAGCGAGCCGGTGCCGAGCAGGCGCAGGACGCACACATCCGCCGCGCGGGCCGCGCCGCCGGAGACGAACGCGTACTCGACCAGGTCCAGTTCGGCCAGGCGCCGCCGGTCCGCCCGCTTGCCGCCACGCCGCGCGGACCCGATGGCGACGCCGAGCACGAGCGCCGTCCAGACCGAGTACGCGAGGGGTGGCAGCCACGGATTCATGGTCATCAGGCATAGCGGACGAACACCGCCCACGTGACCCGATGTGAGGTTTGCCGCACCGCCCGAAAGCAGGTTTGACGGACGCGGCGATCAGCCCTGCGGGTCGGGTTCCAGGGTCAGCGAGATGGAATTGATGCAGTAGCGCTGGTCGGTGGGCGTTCCGTAGCCCTCACCCTCGAACACGTGTCCCAGGTGCGAGCCGCAGCTCTTGCAGCGCACCTCGACCCGGGTCATGCCCATCGACGAGTCCTCGATGTACTCGACCCGGTCCTCGGCCAGCGGTGCGTAGAAGGACGGCCAGCCGCAGTGGCTGTCGAACTTGGTGTCGGAGCGGAACAGTTCCGTGCGGCACGCTCGACAGCGGTAGACGCCCGTCGTCTTGGTCTCGGTGTACTCGCCCGTCCAGGCGCGCTCGGTGCCGGCTCGGCGCAGCACCCGAAACTCCTCGGGGGACAGCTCGGCCCGCCACTGGTCGTCGGTCTTCTCGATTTCGTAGGCCATGTCCACATCCAACACGCAACGGTGCCGCGACGTTCCCCTGGGGACGTCGCGGCACCGCGGGGTGTCGGCCGGGCCGACCGCCGCTCAGCGCGGGGCGTTGCTGCGGTCGCGGATCGCGTCCAGGATCTCCGGGCCGAGCAGGGTGACGTCGCCCGCGCCCATGGTCAGGATCAGGTCGCCGGGCCGGGCCAGCGCGGCCACCGAACCGGCGACGTCGGACCAGCTGTGCTCGGTGCGCACCAGGCCGCCGTTGTCCAGTGCGGCGTGCGCGATGATGTTGCTGGTCACGCCCGGCTGCGGGTCCTCGCGGGCCGCGTAGATGTCCATCACGACCGCGATGTCGGCGGCGGCCAGCGCGCGGCCCATCTCCACGCCCAGCTGCTGCGTGCGGCTGAACAGGTGCGGCTGGTACACCGCGATCACCCGGCCCGCGCCCACCGCGCCGCGCGCGGTGGCGAGGTCGGCGGTGATCTCGGTGGGGTGGTGCGCGTACGAGTCGATCACCCGGATGCCGCTCTCCTCGCCCTTGAGCTGGAACCGGCGGCGCACCCCCTGGTACTTGCCCAGGCCGTCGGCCATCCGCTGCGGCTCGACGCCCAGCGCCAGGCCCACCGCGAGCGCCATCACCGCGTTGGAGGCGTTGTGCCGGCCGGGCACCGCGACGGGGAACACCAGGTCGCCGCCGGCGGCCTTGCCGCGCACGGTGACCCGGCTGCCCAGGCCGAGCGACTCGATCTCGACCAGGCGCAGGTCCGCGTCCTCGTGCTCGCCGACGGTGACCACAGCCAGCTCCGGCAGCGACACCGCGAGCCGCTCGCGCAACGCGCCCGCGCCGGCGTCGTCGGCGGACAGCACCAGGGTGCCGCCCGGGGTGATCCGGGCGGCGAAGATCTCGAACGCCTCCAGCACGTCCTCGAGCGAGCCGTAGTTGGCGTGGTGGTCCAACTCGACGTTGAGGACGACGGCGACCTCGGGCGCGTACTTGTGGAAGCTGCGGTCGCTCTCGTCCGCCTCGGCCACGAAGATGTTGCCCGAGCCGTGGTGGGCGTTGCTGCCCGCCTCGTTGAGGTCGGCGCCGATGGCGAACGAGGGGTCCAGGCCCAGCGAGGTCAGGCCGACCGCGAGCATGCTGGTCGTGGTGGTCTTGCCGTGCGTGCCCGCGACGGCCACCGAGCGGTGCCCGTCCATCAGCCGGGCGAGCGCGTCCGCGCGGTGCACGATCGGGATGCCGCGCTCGCGCGCGCGCACCAGCTCGGGGTTGTCCGTGCGGATCGCGGACGACACGACCACGCAGGACACGTCCTCGGCCACGTTGGCCGCGTCGTGACCCACGTGCACCGTGCAGCCGAGCTGGCGCAGTGCGAGCACCTGTGTGGAGTCCTTGGCGTCGCTGCCGGAGACCCGGGCGCCGCGAATCGCGAGGATCTTGGCGAGCCCGGACATGCCGGCGCCACCGATGCCGACGAAGAAGGGGCTGCCGAGGTCGACGGGCTCGGCGGGGGGTGCCATGACGCGGGCTCCTTCGAATCGTGGGACCCGGGCGGTTCGGCGCGGGCTCCCCGCGATTGTGTCAGCTCACGTCGTGTGCGAAGAGCTTGAGCACCGGGACACCCACGTTCTGCCGGGCGCGCGAGGCCCAGTCGCGGTGGAAGACCTCTTCGATGAAGTGCGGGTCGGTGAGCACGATCACCTCGTCCGCGTCGTGCCGCTCGACGATCTGCTTGAGCGTGTCCAGCGGGTCGCGCCCCGGAGTGGTCTCGCCGTCGGCGTTCGCGCCGATCGCGCGCAGCGCCGCGACGCTCGCGTCCAGCGTGCGTCGGGCGGCGGTCGCGCCGTCGTCCGGGTCGGGCTGCTCCTCGATGTCCTCGGCCGCCTCGTCCAGGCGCACCAGGGCCACGTCGTCCAGCGCCTGGAGCAGCTTGCGATGGTCGGCCTTGCCGGGCAGGACCACCACGAAGGATGTCTCGACGCCCTCGTGCAGGCTGGTGACGAACTCGACGTCCGCCTTGTTCAGGACCTTTTCGATGAGCAGCACGATCGTGTACACGCAACACTCCCTTGATCCACAGGATCCGACCACCGAGCCGGGCGCCTGTGCCCGGTCTGCCCGGGAGAGCACCCTCCCACTCTCCGGTCCCGCGCCCCGGCGGGGTGAACATCCGGGGGTGCGGCACCGGGTCGGTCACCGTTCACGAGCGCACATAGCGGGTGAACAGCGAGCCGTCCTCCTCCAGCAGCGACACCGGACGCATGGACACCCCGTCCGCGAGGGCCGGACCGGCCAGGATCCGGTCGGCGGGACCGGAGGTCAGCAGCGGGCTCACCGTCAGGCACAGCTCGTCCAGGCGACCGCACGCGGCGATCTGGGCCAGTACGTGCGGGCCGCCCTCGGTCAGCTGCCGGGTCAGCCCGCGCGCCGCCAGGGCGTCCAGGGCGCTCGCGAAGTCGACCCGGTCCCGCCCGGCCACGAGCACGTCGCCGTACTCGCGGGCCGCCGCCAGGCCCTGTGGCGCGGCTTCCTCGCAGGTGATCACGATGGTCGGGGTGATCGCCTCGGTGAACAGCGGCGCGGTGAAATCGATGGCCAGGCTGCGCGAGACGATCGCGATCACCGGCGCCGGCGGCTGCCCCGCGGCGGCGCGGGCGTCGGCGTAGGCGGCTTTGGGCCGCGGCGGCCGGTAGCCCTCATTACGGACCGTGGCCGCGCCCACGATGACGACGTCGGCCAGACCGCGCAACACCCCGAAGATGCGCTTGTCCGCCGGGGAGGACAGGCCCGCGGACAGGCCGTCGGGCGCCTGGGCGGCGCCATCCAGACCGGCCACCATGTTCGCCCGCAGCCAGGTTCGGCCGGGCGGGTAGGCGTATGTCTCGACGAGGTCGACATCGGGCTCGGCAGGGGCGCTGGGCACAGGAAGGAGACGGCGCATGCGACCGAGTTTTGCACGCGTCGTAGGCTTGATGATCGTGTCCGTAGCCCACGTCGTGTCGCTCACCCGGCGTCAGCCCAGCGTTCCCGCCGACCGCCTCGTCGCCGAGATGGTTCCGCCGCCGCGCTTCGGCGACGTGCGCTTCGATACCTACATCCCCGATCCGAACCAGCCCGGACAGGCCGCGGCGGTGCTGCGCCTGGAGCGGTTCGCCGCCGCGCTGAACGGGGACGGCGGCAACGGGAAGCGGCGCTGGTTCCGCCGCGAGAGCGCGCCCGGCCCCAGCGGGATCTACCTCGACGGCGGCTACGGCGTCGGCAAGACCCACCTGCTCGCATCGTTGTGGCACGCCGCCCCCGGGCCCAAGTCGCTGTGCACGTTCGTCGAGCTGACCAACCTGGTCGGCGCGCTGGGTTTTCGACAGACCGTCGAGGCGCTGTCCGGACACCGGCTCCTGTGCATCGACGAGTTCGAGCTGGACGACCCGGGCGACACCGTCCTGGTGTCCACCCTGCTCGGCAAGCTCGCCGACGCGGGCGTCAAGCTGGCCGCGACCTCGAACACGCTGCCCGACAAGCTCGGCGAGGGCCGCTTCGCCGCGCAGGACTTCATGCGCGAGATACAGGGGTTGTCCGCGCGCTTCGAGGCGCTGCGCATCGACGGTGAGGACTACCGGCACCGGGGCCTGCCCGCGGCGCCCACCCCGATCGCCGACGACGTGGTCGCCAAGGCCGCCGCGACCGCGCCCGAGGGCGCCGCGCTCGACGACTTCTCCGCGCTGCTCGCGCACCTGGCGACCGTGCATCCCAGCCGGTACGGCGCCATGCTCGACGGCGTCACCGGCATCTTCTGGCGCGGCGTGCGACCGGTCCAGGACCAGGCGACCGCGCTGCGCCTGGTGGTGCTCGCGGACCGGATGTACGACCGCGAGCTGCCGATCGTGGCTTCGGGGGTGCCGTTCGACGAGTTGTTCACCGAGGAGATGGTGGCCGGCGGCTACCGCAAGAAGTACCTGCGCGCGATCTCGCGGCTGGTGGCGATGGCCCGCGAGGGCGCGGAGCTCGTTCCGACCCGCTGACCGGGCCGTGGCGCGGGTAGGCCCGATGTCGACCGTGCCCCGTGCAGGCGTCGTCCGTGGGCGACCGGTACGCGGGTGAGGCATCATCGGACCCGAGTCCCGACGACGCGGAGGCAGCGGTATGGCGAAGAAGGCCGAACGCAAGGGTGCAGGCGGGCTCGACCGGGACTCGAAGGGGCGAGCCCCGGTGGGCCTGGGCGAGACATCGGACGAGACGGGCGCCGCGAAGGCCGTTGCGAAGGCCGAGAAGGCCGCCGAGAAGGCCGAGAAGGCCGAGAAGGCCGAGAAGGCCGAGAAGGCCGAGAAGGCCGAGAAGGCCGAGAAGGCTGCCAAGAAGATCGCGAAAGCCGCGAAAGCCGAAAAGGCCGCGAAGGCTGACAAGAAGGCCGAGAAGGCGCTGAAGGCGGAGCGGGAGCTGCGGGCCGAGCAGGCCAAGGCCGCCGCGAAGGCGGACAAGAAGGCCGCCAAGGCGCTGGAGGCAGCAGCCGAGCGGGAGG
>NZ_KB889577.1 GCF_000372745.1 Embleya scabrispora DSM 41855
CTGGTGTCGTCGCGGTCGATCAGCAGACATCCGAACGCGGCCAGGATCCAGAACATCAGCACCAGGTCGAGCAGCGATGTGCGGCTCATCACGAAGTGCAGGCCGTCGAGCGCCATCAGCAGGCCCGCGACGCAGCCCAGCAGCGTCGAGCGGAACAGGCGGCGGCCGATCCGGCACAACATCAGCACCGACAGGGTGCCGAGCACCGCGAGCGCGAAGCGCCACCCGAACGGCGTCAGCCCGAAGAGTTGCTCGCCCAGCGCGATCGTCCACTTGCCGATCGGCGGGTGCACGATGTACGAGCCCTGGGTCTGCAGCGTGTCGGTCCGACCGGCCAGGATCTGGTCGTTGGCCTCCTTGGGCCAGGTGCCCTCGTAGCCGAGCTTGAGCAGCGACCAGCCGTCCTTGGCGTAGTACGTCTCGTCGAATATCACCGCCCGCGGCTTGCCCAGGTTCCAGAACCGGATGAAACCGGCCAGCAGCGTCACCAGGACGCACGGCAGCCAGCCGCCGCCGGTGTACGGGCTGTTGTCGGTGTACGAGGGCACCAATCGCTCGCGCAACGAGGTCGGCGGCCGGTCCCGATGCCGTGGTCGGGCCGGCGACCAGGCCCACCCCCGAACCTCGGCCTCGGCACGTGCGGCACCGGGGGTGTCGGGGAACTCCGCATCCTCCTCCGGTAGTTGCCTGCGGGTCGGCTGACCGGTCGCCACGTCACTCGTCACCCGAGCATCGTATTGGTGTACGAACCGGCCGGTGGCAAGGCGACTTCGTCGCCCTGACCCGCGGTCCCGCGCGTTCGCCGCGCAGCCCGGACCCCGGCCGGATCGCATGCCCGCGGCCAAGGCTCCCTCCGCTGCCCAGATGGCGTCGGGCGGACGGATCTCGGGCCGTGGGAGGATCATCGTCGAACGGATCATGCGGAGGGTTGTCACTCGGATGGTCGAGATGCCGGTGTGGTATCGGTAATCCCGTGAGACTCCGCGGATCGCCCGTCGTCCGGTGTTTCGCCACGACGGTTCTCATGAAAATCGAGCCGTGCCCGTATCGGTGTCGGCCCTGTACGACGGAGCAAGTGTGTCCGCATCTCACCAGCAGTACGACCAGACCCTGTTGCGCGATCTGATGGCGAGGAGTCGAGCGCACGAGGCGTCCGAAGGCGCCGGGATCCGGTTCGCGAATCAGGCTGTGGCGCGTCTGGTGGAGGCAGGGGGCTCGCCGAAGCACCTGCGCGCTGTGGAGACGCTGCTGAAGGAGCGGGGCGCGCTCGATCTGCCGGTGATCGAGGCGGGGAGCGTCCGGGTCGACGGTGAAGCGCGACGGGTGTCCATCGTCGCCGCGACGGACATCGCCGCCGACCCCACGGTGCGGCACGGCGAGATGTCGACGATGTTCTACCTGCGCGATCACGTGCAGTGCGCGAGCGCCATGATGGAGCTCTTCCTGACCGACCCGGTCCGATACGCGAAGGAAGGGGACATCGGGCGCGAGCTGATCCACAGCGCGCTGCACCTGATCTCCACACCCGCGCAACTCGCCCGGTTTGCCGCCGTCGTAAGGCGAGGGGACACCGGGCAGGATGAATGGCCCCACATATCCCTCTGGTTCGACGATCTCGAGGCCGAAAAGCCGAACGCGTGGCGGAACAAGCAGGACTCGTTCCAGATGCTCGCGTTCCTCGTCCTGGACGCCCTGGATCGAGGGTTCATCGGAACCGACGAACTGCTGTCGGCGCACCGGGAGTTCCTTCGCTTTGTGGTGCCGTTTCTCCGGGCGGTCGGATTCCCGCGGTACGAAAGTTCCGGATCGTGGGAGGAGATCGCCGCGCGGCGCACCTCGGTGATGGCCGTCGAGACGGCCTTGCTGCACAGGATCAGAGTGCTCACGGACAACGGGAAACTGGGTTTCCTGGCGGACGGCGAGGATTTCACCACGAGAGTCGGCACGATGGTGGACGCCGGTCTCCGGGAAATCGGCCGCAGGATTCCATTCGAGTCACCGGACTACGAACTCGATTCGATCCGGTACCGCCGGGCGGACGCGACCTTGGTCTACCTGCTGATGTACGGCCTGCCGGAACTGCTCGCCGAGGCCCGCGTCCCCATCGGCGAGCCGGCCCGGCCGATGACCGCGCGCGAGGTGGAGACCGTGGTCCTCGACGCGTTGCTCCCCCTGGCGGATCCGGTCACGGGTGGCTTCATCCGTTATGCCGAGGACTCCTACCAGCGCGTCAACTTCCACACGCACGAGGTGCAGGCGACCGTCCGCGCCATCAAGGAGGACATCAGGGCGGACGCGGAGGCCCGTGGGGGTGATGTGGACCTGGATCGCAAGCAGGTGATGCGCGGCCGCCTGACGCCGCGGGGGCGCGAAGCCGCCTGGACACACCCACTCGGACAACTGGCCGCATGGGCCGCCCGCCGAAGTCTGCACACGCGGTCGAGCGACCCCGAACAGGCCCGAAACTACCGCGAATTCGCGGTACGCCACCTGAACAGCATGCTGGCCACCGTCACCGGCGAGGACCAGTGGCACGCGGTGCTTCGAGAGGACGACGGCTACCACGTAAGGGAAGTGCCGCCCTACCGGGTCCCGGAATGCTATGTCACCTACCGCGACGACCAGGGCAACGAACTGATCGTCCCCTCACCCCACACGCCACTCAACTGGAGCACGGCCATGCTGCGAACAGCCCTCGGCCTGCTCGCCACGGAAGACCACGCACATCGTCAACCGTGACGAGCAGATGGCTTGTGCCTGGAACGCCCCGGCCCGCAATCGGCTCCGGCGGGTTCCCGACCGAGGATCTCGCCGGCGCTCACGAGCAGCGCGGGATGACTCCCCGCGACCGCGAGGGCGGAGCGTGAGGTCCGATTTTCGCCGGCAACGCTGTGTCTCCCTCGGCATGGTGGCCTGAGCATGTTCGGTTCGGACGAGTCCTCGAAGACCACGTGCTGCCGGCAATGTGCGGACCATCACGAGTTGGGAGAGTCGTCATCCTCGAAGATCCGGACAACGGTTGGTTCGCTCCACCGTATTACGTGGCCATTCTCAGTACCCTCCTCTCCGGGGAGGACTCGGAGAATCACACGCGAACCGAGGCGAGGATGCTCGAACTCGCGGAGAAGCAGCCGGGCTACCTGGGACGGGAGTCGTCCCGTACGGCCGACGGGCGTGACGTGACTCTCGTGTACTACGCCGACGAGCAGTCGCTGAAAGCTTGGCGTGACAGCCCGGACCATCGACACGCTCAGCGTCTGGGACGGGAGCGCTGGTACGCCTCCTACGAGGTGCGTATCGCTCGGGTGGAGCGCAGCTACCGGTTCGAAACCCCCGGCTGACGGATGACGTTCGGCCGGTCCGGGCCGTTCGGTCTCAGCCCCGGCTTCGCAGCCGGTTCCAGTTCTCGCTGGTGGTGAAGTGGGTGTCGTAGAGCTCTTGGACGTCCAGGAGGCTCTCCGGCGGTACCTTGCCGTAGGCGATGCGCTCCAAGTGCCGGAAATACTCGAAGCGTTCGACGCCCGGGGTGATCACGATCAGGATGTCCGCGTCCTCCCCCGGTGCGGCGGCGAACGCGTGGTCCAGGCCCGGCGGCACGATGACTACGTCGCCTTTCTCGGCGGTGACCACCTGGTCGCCGGACAGGAGTTGCGCCGTCCCCTCCAGCAGGTAGAAGAGTTCGGCCGACCGCGAATGCCGGTGCGGCGTGGCGCCGTTCGCGCCGTCGGCGAGGGTGACGCGCTGGGTGGACAGCGCGCCGCCGGTGGAACTGCTGTCCGCCAGGAGCCGAACGGTGGTCGGCGCGCGGCCGATCACTTCCGCATCGGTGGAACGGACCAGGACGGAGTCGTCGAAACCGGGAACGATGAGCGACATGGCGAATTCTCCTCGGTGCGGGCCTACAGGGTCGGGTCGTCGGGTGTACGGGGCGCTCAAACCACGGGCGAAGCCACTCGACTGCGGTGTCCTCGCGAGAAGACTCGTCCCACACTCTTGGCATCCACATGGACACGACATGGAACACGACAGGACACCGATCCGAACCCCGCCCCCCACCGCCTTCGCCGGGTACCGGACCAGGGTCGAACGCGTGGCGGCCCGGGTAGGTGGAGCCGATCCGGGCCGCCTTGGCGAAGGTGCGCTTGCCGGGGGCTCGCGTCACCGGGCCGTGGGAATGTTCGCCGTCCTGCTTCCCTCCTGCTTCCGTCCTACTTGGGGACGTTCCAGAGTTGGCCCTTGCTCGCGGTGGCGGAGTGGAGTTGCACCACGGTGCTGTTGGCGGTGCCTCCGCCCTTGACATCGAGGACCTTGCCGCTCGCGACGTGAACGATCCGACCCTTGGCGTCGATCTTCCACTTCTGCGCGGCCGAGGCGTTGCAGTCGTACAACGAGATCTTGTTGCCCTCGGTGTTCGCGTTGCGGGAGTTGTCCAGGCACTTGCCCATCGAGCGCAGCGTGCCGTCCGGGTGCAGGATCCACGACTGGCCCGGGCCGGTGTTGCAGGTGTAGATCTGGATCTGGGTGCCGTTGGCCGGCTTGCCGCCCTTGACGTCCAGACACTTGCCGGCGATCCCGGTGACCTTGCCCTGCGGGGACACCGGAGCGCCGGCCGCGGCGGCCAGCGAGCGCAGGCCCTGCACGTCGAACTGCTGCACGTACTGGCCCGCGCGGGAGTCCGGGTAGGCGTTCACGGCCGAGCACATGACCGGGGTCTCACCCGAGTCCGTGCCCTTGACGCACTTCCCCGGCGAGTCGTCGGCGTGCGCCAGGCCCAGCGTGTGGCCCAGTTCGTGGCTGATGTGGTTCCGCATGCCGACCTCGCCGAAACGCGCGATGGGCTTGCCGGCGGCGGTGAAGAAGGACGTGTTGATGTACGCGTGCCCGCTGGTCACCGTGTCCGGAGTGCTGCGCGCGTGGAACCCGCAACTCCAGCCCGGAGTACCGGATCCGTCCATGACGACCTTCCACGGACTGCCGTCGGTGGTTGTCACACACGGGTTCAGGAACGCGCCGATCACGATCTCGCCCTTGGGGCGGACGTAGTCGTGGCCGACCGGCTTCGTGTCCACCTTGATCGGCAGCGCCGTGTCACGCTGGATCTCGGCTGCGGAGCGCTTGACGTACGGCCCCAGCCAGTCGACGGACTTCTGGTCGTAGAACTTGATCGTGTAGCCGGTCGACAGGAGTTTCGTCGCGCCGGCCGACTTCCATCCGGGCCCCGACGGCGCTGCCGCGGCGGCGGAGACGGCCGCGCGTTGGCGGGTGGGGCTGACTGCGGGAATCGTCATTCGGCCGTTGACGAACGCGGTGCCGTCCACATCCGACCAACCGGAGTCGGGCGGCTCGATTCCTTCCAACGCCTGCTGGGTCGGCGCCGGCTTGGCGTCCTGATCGCTCTGGTCGCCGAACGCCGAGCCCGAGAGCTGCAACCCACCCACGATCGCGGCGGTCGCCGCGATTGCGGCGACCAACGATATTCGGCGTTTCCCCGTGACTTTCAAATCCCCGTAACCCTTCGTTCAAGGCCGTGCACGCGCCTTTCGGCGCCGGCCGAAAAGCCACCGTACAGGGAGGTACTCGGGACGAATTCAGGTCCGCGGGGCCTCGCGTCATCCGGCCGGAACGGTCGCGCGAACGGGATATCGGAGGCAGGTTCCGACTCTCCGCATCCGTCGATGCCGGGCCTCGTTCGGCGAGAAGGGTGTGGAGGCGGTCGTGGAGGGAGGGCCGGGCCGCGCCCGGGGCGAGTACGAGCGGGCCTGCCCGTGCCGGGAGCTCGTCAAGGGCGGTCGTGTCAGGTCGTCCGGAGCGGAGGTTCTCTGTTCGATCTCGCGGTTTACCTTTGCGCCCAAAGATGATTTGCTTGCAAAGCAAAGTTGTATTCAGTGCTCGGCGAACGGGCCGGCGAGGGGAGATTCCGATGCCGCACTTCCAGGTACGTGCGCACGAGGAGGAGCTCGACGGGGAGGCCGAGGGTCGGCTGGTCCGGGCGCTCACCGAGGCGTTGGTTCGGGTGTACGGCGAGCGGGCGCGCTTGATGGCCGTCGTGGAAATCTTCGGTATCCCGAGGCATCGCTGGGGTGTCGGCGGGGTGCCGGGGGGCGTGCACGCCCCCGTCGTCTCGCTCCACGTGCGCGAGGCCGCGCTGCGTCTGCCGGGAATCGACGACGCCCCGGGGCAGCTGATCCGGGCGATCACCGACGCGGTCGCCGGCGCGTTCGGCGAATCCGTCCGGGACCACGTCGGCGTGCAACTCGTCGGCGTCCCGGCCGGGCGCTCCGGGGTCGGCGGCCGGGTCGATCCTCCGGCGCCCGCCTGATGACGCGCGACGCAAGGGACGACGAGTATGGCCTCGCCCTCGAGGGACGGTCGCAAGGACGAGTAGGGCGCCGGGCTTCTCCGCTGCCGGGAGGGCGCGCCGGTCGGCCGTGGGTTCGACTTCGTGTCGGGGTACGGCCTGGAGGTGATGCCGGCACGGCAGCCTCTCCGTGTCGAGCACGCTTCGGCACTTCTTCACCGCGGGCGCGATGAGTTTCGACCTCGCCGCCGGTACGTAGTGACGAGTTCGCCGGAATGCGCCGGCGAACCGATCACAAGGGAGATCCGATGTCCGACAGTCGTGCGGAGGACAAGGCCGCCATCCAGGCCGTCTTGGCCGACTCCTACAAGGCGTGGGAGGGCGGTGACGCCGAGGGCATGGTCGCCGACTACACCGCGGACGCGACCGCCATCATGACCGGCTCGCTTCGCGACAGCCGTGAGGTGATCCGGGAGAACATGGCCCTGGCCTTCGCCGGGCCACTCAAGAACAGCTCGACCTACAACAGGCAACTCAGCCTCCGCTTCGTCGGCAGGGACGCCGCGATCGTCGTCAGCGAATCCGGCATCCTGTTCCCCGGCCGGACCGAGGTTCCGGAGGCGGGCAAGGTGAACGCGACCTGGGTTTTCGAGAAGCGGGACGGCCGGTGGCTCATCGCCGCCTATCACAACAGCCCCGTGTCGGCGCCAGGGCAGTGAACCCTTCCCGGTAACCGGCAGTGACGGCGTGTCGCGGTGACGGCGTGTCGAGGCACGAACACCCCCGATGTCGCCGACGGAGACGCCGAAGGTCCCGGCCCCCGGGCCTGCGCCGGCCCGACCTGCACCGACAATGCGCCCGGGTGTCGGCCGGAGCCGCAGTCACGGCGGACCATACGCAGCGTGGAACGCGCTGCGTATGGTCCGCCGGCCGTCCGCCGCCAGGAGCGGAGCAGCGCCGGCCCCACGCGGGCCGTCCGGCCTCCGCGAACAAGTTCGAGTCGTGCTTCAATCGCCCACGCACGTGTCGTGGGCCGAACCGTGAAAACACCGGGGCCGCCCCACACCGACCGAGGCGGCGGCCGGTATTCAGGCCCAAGCGTCGAGCCGGGCATCCTCGCCCAAATGGTCCGGCAGGCCGAAGAGGGGGAACAGCCGCTCGGTGTCACGGAAGGCCGTGATGCCGGTGACCCGGTCGCCCGCGCGGACCGCCGGCGACGGAACCGGACCTGTTCGATTCCCGACCGCCCTTCGAGGAATCGGGAGGGTGTCTGCGAGGGCCCCGCGCCGGCCTCGCCCCGGGTCGTGATCTGCGGGGCGCGGGTCAGTGGTGGCCGTAGTGGTCGTCGGTGAGGGAGGTGAACACGGCGGTGATGTCTTCGCGTTGTAGGCCGGCGGCGTGTGCGCGGGTGATCCAGTCGCGGAGTTCGGCGCGCAGCGGCGAGTCGTCGGCGCCGGCCGGCTTTGCGAGCGAGTGCAGGACGAAGGTGCCTCGGCCGGGTCGGGGTTCGACCAGGCCCTCGCGTTCGAGTTCGCGGTAGGCCTTGAGGGTGGTGTTGGGGTTGACCGCGGTGGTCTCGGCGACTTCGCGGGCGGTGGGGAGGCGGTCGCCTTCGATGAGGACGCCGAGGCGTAGGGCCTGTTTGACCTGGTCGACGATCTGCAGGTAGGTGGCGACCCCGCTGCGGCGGTCGATGCGGAATTCGATGGTGTTCACCTCCTCTTCACCTCCGCCGGGTGGGTCGATGTTCGAGGTCGCGGCCGGTTGGTGTCAAAGCGATCGGCGGGCGGCCCACCATACGGTCAGGGCGCCGGCGATCAGCGCCACGGCGGTCCAGAACGCGGCGCCGGTCCACTGCAGGATGTCGCGTTGGGCGAGGTCGAAGTACTTCACCGACGAGTGCACCACGCCCCTGTCGGCCAGGCACGAGTCGAGCGGGTTGGTCGAGCATTGCCCCGGGGACACCTGCCGGCCGGAGGTGGTGGTGAAGAAGTGGTCGATGTGGGCGGAGTGTTCCGGCGCGCGGACGGCGGGGTCGGGAAACGGGCCGCTGATCGTTCGGCGCACGCCGAGCAGGCCCCGAAAGCGCGTGGACACGTACAGGACGGCCACACCCGCGCCGAGAGTGATCGCCATGGCCGGCAGGGTACGGCCGATCGCGAAGCCGATCAGGGCGCCCAGCAGGGTCATCGCCAGGGCGAGTGCGACCGGCATCGGGCCGGTGGTGGCGAAGCGTTCGGGTCGGTACCACTCGACCTCGAGGCCGTGCGGTTGCCACCACCAGGTGAACGCGGCGGACAGCACACCGGTGCACACCACCACCACGAGCGCGGTTACGGCCAACCTGGTGGCCATCCACCGCACCCGGGACACCGACTGGGTGACGACCAGCTTCGCCGTGCCTTTGTCGCGGTCCGCGGCGAGGAGCGGCGCGCCCAGGAAGACGCCCAGGAGCAGCGGAAGGATGTACAGCGCCAGGCCCGTGTACAGCTGCGCGGGCTCGTACCAACTCTCGTATTCGTGGGAGTACCGCTCGTTGTAGAACGGCGGGGCGTCGCGCAGGAAGTCACGCCAGCGCAGACCCTGGTAGAGCATCCAGGCGCCGGCCGAAAGGGTGGCCACGATGGCCACCCGGTAGGCGGCGCGGTGTTGACGCCAGGTCAGCCAGGCCATGCCGCTCAGGTGCGGTCGGTGGCGCGCGGGTGGCCGGGCGGACGGGGTGTGGACGAGCGTGCTCACGCAGCCACCGCCGGCTCCGGTACCCGAGCGACGTCGGTCATCAGGACGGGCGCGGCCGGTGCGCGCAGGTAGGCCAACAGCACATCCTCCAGGCATGGTTCCGCGACTGCCCAGGACGGGGCGATGGCGCCTTCGGGTCGGATCAGCGCGGTGGTCTGACGTCCGGTGGTCCGGCTCTCGACCACGGTGTGCGGTTCCAGGTGGGCGCCGGTTCCGGTGATCAGCCGGTGTGCGGGCAGGAGTTCGTCCACGTCGCCCGCCAGTCGGATCCGTCCGTCGCAGAGGAGGACGAGGTAGTCGCACATGTCCGCCAGTTCGCCGAGCAGGTGCGAGGACATCACCACCGTCGTGCCGGAATCGGCGGTTTCGGCCATCAGGGTCGCCGCCGTCTCGTGCCGGGCGAGGGGGTCGAGGTCGGCCATCGGCTCGTCCAGGACGAGCAGGTTCGGCCGCTTGCCGAAGGCGAGCGCGAAGGCGACACGGGTGCGCTGACCGCCGGAGAGCGTGCCCACCCGGGCATGCAGGGGGATGTTGCCGGCCCCGACGATGCGCTCGGCCACGGTCTGATCCCAACCCGGGTTCAACTCCCGGCCCAGGCGCAGGGTTTCCTCGACGGTGAATCGCTTGAACAGAGGTTTGTCCTGGGGGAGGAAGGCCATCCGCAGGATCGCCTCGGGATCGGAGATCGAGGTGCCGAACAGCCGCAGGCTGCCGGCGGTGGGCCGGCGCAGCCGCGCGGCCAGGTTCAACAGGGTGCTCTTGCCCGCCCCGTTCGGGCCGACCAGGCCGCAGATCCGGCCGGCCGGAATGCGGAACGAGCAATCGCGCAGGGCCCATCCGCGCCGATACCGCTTGCCGAGGCCGTGCGCCTCGATTGCCCAGGTGTCGTTCACGCCGCCGCACCTTTCGTCATTCCACTAAGTAGTTAGTGGAATGATGGTGCAAGTCGGCTCCGCCCCTGTCAACCCGGCTCCGTCCGGGTCGGCCTGCGCCACGCCGATGGTTCGGCGCGGGCCGGGGCGGACGAAGTCCCGTCCCAAACGCGGCGATCGTGGCCGGCGTGGCATCGACTCGGGGCGCACCGTCGCCCGCAAGGTGAGCGAGCCGTTCCCACCTCCCCGTGACCGGATACGCCGCGAGTCGCTCCCGTGCCCGGGAGGTCGATCCCGGTCCCCTCGGCACAGGGTCCCCCGAATGTCGAAGTCCGTCGCACCCCTTGAGCCGGGCCCTTGTGACGACCACTGGAACGGAAGCTCACCCCCGGGGGGCTTGTCACGGACGCGGCGGCCCCGGGGGAAATCTTTCGGGAGTATTGCGCCGGTCTTTCCCGGCTGCCGTTGTCGACCGGGGGAGTTTTTCCACTCCTTCGGGGGTGTTCCACAGCCGCGTACCGAATTTCCGTGTCGCGATCGGGTCCCGAATACGAACCGGAGTTTTCGATTCCCGCTCCACGACCGGCCGGAATGCCACCGGCGCGGCCTTTTCCCGCCGGTACGAGGCGCCCGACAAGCCCATGCGCGCTGCTCGGCCGGAAACCGGAGGGCCGTCGTATTCAGGCCCGGACCGGTCGGCCGCTCGTGTTCCCGAGTTTTCTCCACCGCGACCGATCACGGTGTGTGCCGCCTTATTGTCGGGTGTCCCTCGGCTGCCAACGGCCGCCAGGGGCCGTCAAGGAATATCAGGAGCACATGTCGAGAGGACCGGTATGAAATCGAACGGTGAATTCCGTATATTCCGTCGACCGTGGAGTCGCATGACGATGGCGGCGGCCCGCAGGAGGGTCGCCGCGATGATGGGAACGGTCGCGCTGCTCGCGGCCGTGGTCCTCACCGGTACGGCGACGGGCGCGGCCGCCGCCGCGACCGAGGCGTCCTCCGCCGCGCGGGTGGGCGGGTGGACCTGCCCGGGGACACCCGTGCCGGACGGGTACGTCATCACGGCCTACGACCGCAACGGCTGCAGCGGCCGAGGGGCCTGGCTGCAGCAACCCGTCCGCGACGGGATCTGGACCTGTTCGGGCTCACCCATCGTGTCGGGGTACGTCATCACCATGTACGACCGCAACGGCTGTAGCGGCATCGGCGCCTGGTACCACCGCCTCGCCCGCGACGGCATCTGGACCTGTGGGGGCTCACCGATCGTGTCCGGCTACGTCGTCACCCAGTACGACCGCAACGGCTGTAGCGGCATCGGCGCCTGGTACCACCAACTCGTCCGCAACGGCATCTGGACCTGCCCCGGCTCGCCCATCCCGCCCGGTTACCGCAGCACCACCTACAACGCGACCGGCTGCAACGGACTCGGCGCCTGGTACACGATCCGCGCCTAGCAAAACCGACGAAGACCCCGGGTCGGCCCCACCACCCCGCGGCGAGCCCAGCCCCGCCGCGGGCGGCCGCGCCCCACCCGGGCGCCCGCGTGCGGGCGCCCGGGTGGGGCGATGCACACCACGCGCCCGCAGGCGGTCGGGTGGCCACCGATTCCACCGCTACCGCAGCGAGACGGATGCCGCTTTTGCATACCGAGGCGGGCACATCAAGTCGTCCGCAGCGTTCGCTCGGCAATCCACAACCGCCTGTGTCGGCGCGGCACGCAGTCACAGATGACGACCGTCGGTCACTATGTGGTGAACCCGTGTCGCTCTGTGTGGTGCGGAGGCCGGTGTCAGCAAAACGTTGGGGCCGCCCGGGGGTCTCGCTGGTCCCGCATCGACGTGAGGAGCAACGCCTGTGATCACCGTGGTGAACAAGTCGACCCGTTGTACCGATGACGAGGTGCGTGCGATGACGCGCGCTTGCGCCACCCAGGTGCAGCAGCACGCGGCACCGACCTGGGGTCAGGTTCCCATTCCCGTGGTGTACGCGGCCAGTGAGCAGGAGGCCCCTCCCGGAGCGTGGGTCATGGCCGTCCTCGATGACCCCGACCAGGCCGACGCGCTCGGCTGGCACACCGAGGAGCAGGGAGATCTGATCTACGGCCGAGTCTTCGCCGCGCCCGTGCTCGACAACGGCGGCGAGGTTCTGTCCGGGGGGCTGACCGTCTCCAGCGTGCTCAGCCACGAAGTGCTGGAGACGCTCGTCGACCCGCACGTCAACTTGTGGGCCGACAACGGCAACGGCGAGGCGTACGCCCTGGAAGTCGGCGACCCCGTCGAGTCGGATTCCTATGAGATCGTCGTGCGCGGAACCGGCCCGGTCGGCGTGTCGAACTTCGTCACGCCCCACTGGTTCGACCCCCGGGCCGGCGAAGGGCAGAGGTTCGACTGGCTCGGCAAGGTCAAGGCGCCGTTCAAGATGACCAAAGGCGGCTACGTCGTCGTCACCCGCGAGGGCAAGATCCAGCAGCACTTCGGCGAGACCTACCCCGATTGGCGCAGGAGCATGAAACACGCCGATACCTCCCGCTCCGCCAGGCGCACGACCACCTGAGACCAGCCGCCACAGACAATCCCCACGATCCCGGTCCTTCGGTACCCGACGGATCCACGGATCCACGGATCCACGGATCCACGGATGCGCCGGCGCGTGACCGCCGCGACCAGCTCTCCGGAACCGGGGTGGTCATCGAACCCTCATCCACCCGCGCGTTCGCGTGGTGGCCCTTGTGTGGACGCGGCGGCTCGACCATTCTCGACGGGTAATGAGAACGTGTTGCGGAAATTCCACGGGGGTACGGATGGAACTCGACGACGCCGCACTGCACTTCCCGTTCGCAGCCGGGCCCGGCGGCACTCAGCCCGAGGAGTACCGCGAACTGCGCGCCGGCTGCCCCGTCGCGCCGGTAATCCTGCCGTCCGGGGACCGAGCGTGGCTGGCCAGCCGGTACCAGGACATCCTGACCGTACTCGACGACCCGCGCTTCAGTCGCGACCTGTCCCGCGCCGGGGCCCCGCGACTGGCCGCCGGCTTCGACGCGTCGCTCGTCAAGGACATGATCGTCAGCATGGACCCGCCGGAGCACACCCGGATCCGACGGATCGTGCAGGGCGCCTTCACGCCGCGCCGGATCCGTACGTGGGAGCCGCGGGTGCGGGCGGTCGCCGAGCGGCTCCTCGACGACTTCGTTGCCGGACCCGGGCGGACCGGCGACCTGTACGAGGGGTTCGCGCTCCCGCTGCCCATCCGGATCATCTCCGAACTGCTCGGCATTCCGGACGACGACGCGGCCGACTTCCGGCGCTGGACCGAGACGGGGTTGTCGCTCACCCGCTGGACGCGCGACGAGATGCTCGCGGCACAACGCGAATACGTCGACTACGTGGGCACGTTGATCGCGACACGGCGGAGCGCCGGCGTGGCCGACGGCACGGGCGAGGGCACGGGCGACGACGAGGGTGAGGGCGACCTTTTGGATGCCCTGGTCGGCGCCCGCGACCAGGACGACCGGCTGAGCGAGAACGAACTCGTGCACTCGTCCGCGCGTTGATTTCCGCCGGCCACGAGACCACCGCCACCGTGTTCACCCGCGGCCTCTACATGCTGCTCACCCACCCCGGACAACTCGCCCTGCTGCGCGCCGAGCCCGAGCGCCTGGACGCCGCCGTCGAGGAGATCCTGCGGTACGTGCCGCCCGGCTCCGGGGGCACCCCGCGCATCGCCACTGCCGAGATCGAACTCGGCGGCATCCGAGTCAAGCCGCACGAGGGGGTCATCGCGCCGTTCGGCGCCGCCAACCACGACCCGGCTCGGTTCGCCGACCCGGACACCTTCGACATCGCCCGCGTCGATCCGCCGAGCCACATCGCGTTCGGCCACGGGCCGCACCACTGCCTGGGCGTCCACCTCGCTCGGCTCGAACTGCGGGTCGCGTTCGAGGCCGTGCTGCGCCGTCTGCCGGACCTCGACCTGGCCGTTCCGGCCGAGGAGTTGGCGTGGTCGGAGGGTTTGCGGGTGCTCAAGCTGCAGGCCCTCCCGGTGCGCTGGTGACCCGACGCGGCGCGGCGGCCCCGGCCGCGCCGCGGCCGTTCACGCCCGCCCTCGTTCGGGCCCTCGCCTACTGCGAACGTGCGCGGATACACGACGCTGCGCTCGCTCTTTTCGAAGCGGCGTCCGTGCTTCCCGGGCTCGGTCCGAAGGCGCTTGACGTCGCGATCAGCGCGGAACCGGGAGAGGACCACGCCCAGTTCGACCGAAGTGACGTCGACGGCACGACGGGCACCGTCTGTTTCACGCATCGCTGAGTGCCCCCGGCGTCGACGTGGGACGCCCCTTCTTCTGCCCGCCACGGACGGTCGCGGCTTCGCCTCGTTCGTGTCGGGTCGGGCCGCCCTTCCACTCCCCGGGGCGGCCGGTCGGGCGTGGGTCTCCTGACGGTTCGCGTCCGGCCCCCGACTTCCCGCTCGCCCCGATTCCCGCGTTCGGTACCCGCCTCGGCCGCGGGGAGCCGGCGTCCGGAGTGCCCGTGCGGATCCGCAGGTCCCCGACGGCGTGGGTGGCGGGCGACTCGGCGAGGAGTCGCCCGCACGCACGCTCCTCTTCCACCCATTGTGTTCGGAGGATTTCCGATGATCAGGCGTCGCTCCCGTGAGGGGGACGTGTTCGCGTGTAGGGGACCGATTCCGGGTCGGTCCGAGGATCTGAGGAGCCCCGCGTTTTCCGGACGGGGTGATCGTTGTTGTTCTATGCCACGAGGTTCAATTCCCGCTCTGGGTGCAGGATTTCGTAGGGTGTGCGATAGCCGAGTCCGGAGTGCAGGCGTCGGCGGTTGTAGAAGCCCTCGATGTATCGAACGACTTCGCCCCGTGCTTTCGCGTGCGTGGTGAAGACGTAGCGGTGGAGCCATTCGTTCTTCAAAGCTCCGAAGAACGACTCCGCCATGGCATTGTCCCA
>NZ_KB889578.1 GCF_000372745.1 Embleya scabrispora DSM 41855
TCTCCCCCGCTTCGCTCCTCCGAGAAAAAGGCGGCCCCTCGCTCGGGACTTCGTGTCCCTCCGCTTCGCTCCGGGCCACGAAGTCCAAGTTCTGCGGCTCCGCCGCTCTCCGCGCTTCGCGCGTCGATCACCGAGGGCGGCGCGGGTCGGGGGCGCTGACGCGCCGGGGGTGGGCGGTGGGGGTGGGCGGAGTCGGGAGTGTGGTTGGCCTGGGTGGCTCGGGTCGGGGGCGCCGGGGGTGGCCGGAATCGGCGGGGTGGGGAACCCATCCATTCGGGGAGTGGTCCCATTGGGGGTCGGCCCCTGATCCGTACCTGCCGGGGGCGGGGTCGCCGGACGCCAGGGCCGGCAAGGTTCGACCCCCCGCTCTTCCGACCGGCATCCGCCATTGGGCCATGACGGGCGACGGGACGCCTCGCCCCGGCGCTGCCGGTAACAAGCAGCCCGCGTGTAGCGGCTCGGCGTCCCATATCGACGCCATCGGTCGTGCCTGTGCTCCGGGGCGGGAAGTTGGCCCGTTCGCGCCTGGATTCCGGGCCGCTGCATGGGCGTTCGTCTCGGTCGGCGTGTTTCACGGATGCGGAGCAGAGGAGTGACACTTCCGCGACGCGGGCCGATCCCCGGCCGCGGAGCGAACGAGCGCCACCAACGCGACCCACGACGCCCCCAATGGCCGTGCAGCGGGCGAGGAACGGTGACACGAGCCAGGCCGCGAAGCGGGCGTGCGGTCCGAACGCGACGCACGTCACCCCAACGGCTGCGAGCCGACTGGCGATGCGAACGCGAACCGGCCCGAACCGCCCGGCCCCGGCCCCGGCCCACCCCTGTGCCCCAACCCCGACTTCAACCCCAACGCAATATCGCTTCTGCCCCAGCCAATGTCCCGTTCCCTGTCGATTCACCCGTTCGAGCGGCATGTGCGCCACACACCCGATCCGCCCCAGCCGTCCGCGTAGCCTGGCGCCCGCGACGGTACTTCCCCTGCCTGACGAGGCTTTGCCCCGCCCACACGGGACCACCCGACCATCCCCCCGTCGGCGGCCGAGAACAGCCCGCCGCGCGGTCCGCAGGACACCCGCACG
The DNA here is from genome assembly GCF_000372745.1 of Embleya scabrispora DSM 41855. GTDB lineage: Bacteria > Actinomycetota > Actinomycetes > Streptomycetales > Streptomycetaceae > Embleya > Embleya scabrispora. The sequence goes on from NZ_KB889578.1 coordinate 1,083, forward strand.
ATTCGTTTCCGACTTTTCGAGGATGCCGATGGTTCTCGCTGGATCGTCCCCCGGAGGCCGACGGCCGGCCCTCGTATGGGTCCTCCCCCTCCTCGTGACTGCCGCGTGCGCGGCCGCGGCCGTGGCCGCGGTCTCCTCCCAGGCGCGCCCTGCGGTGGCCTTGTGCGGTGGACTCGCGACCGTCGCCGTCGCCGTGTGCGCCGCCGAGGCGGGCCGCCGTGGGCGCATCATCGCTCAACTGCACCTGCGGCTCCAGCAACAACAGGTCGGGCTGCGCCGCCGACTCGCCGCGCAGGAGGTGGAGACGGCCCGGCTGGCCGAGGAGTTGCTGCCCGAGGCCATCGGCCGCCTCCAGGCCGGCGAGCCCGTGCCGGAGGTCATGCGCAAGGTCGCCCCGCAGCCGGACGACCCGACCGAGTTCGCGGTCGCGCACCGCAATGTGATCCGCTCGGTGATCGACACGGTCAGTGCCGAGGAGGACCTGCGCGAGTCCGCCCAGCGCGCGTTCGTCAACATCGCCCGTCGCGTTCAGGCCACCATCCACCAACAGGCCCAGGACATGCGGGACATGGAGGACCGACACGGCGACGACCCGGTCGTCTTCCGCGACCTCCTGCACCTCGACCACGGCAACGCGCTGATCGGCCGGATGGCCGACAGCATCGCCGTGCTCGGCGGCGCCCGCCCCGGTCGCCAGTGGGAAACCGACATCGGCATGTACAGCGTGCTGCGCGGCGCGATGTCGCGCATCCTGGACTACCGTCGGGTCAAGCTGCACTCGGTCGTCGAGGTCGCGGTCATCGCCCAGCACGTCGAGCCGTTGATCCACGCGATCGCCGAACTGCTCGACAACGCGACCCGGTACTCGCCACCCTCGACCACCGTGCACCTGAGCACCACCGAGGTGCAGACCGGCATCGCGGTCGAGATCGAGGACGCCGGCGTCGGCCTCAGCGAGGAGGCCCGCCGCCGGGCCGAGCGCATCCTGTCCCTGGACGGCGAGGCGCTCAACCTGAACGACCTGGGCGAGACCCCGCGCCTGGGCCTGACCGTGGTGGCCCGCCTCGCGCAGGCCAACAACTTCAAGGTGACGCTCCGCCCCTCGGCCTACTCCGGCGTGCGCGCCGTCGTGGTCATCCCGCAGAACCAGATCACCGCGAACGTGCCACCGATGTACCCGATGCCGGAGCACCTCCAGCACCTGGACGAACTCCCGTCCCTGCACGACATGATGACCGACACGCCGGTCGGCACCGAGTTCGGCGCGAACGGGCTGCCGCAACGCCGTCGGCGCGGCCTGGGCACCGTCCCACGCGCGGCGGCGCCCCGCGGCGAGCACCGTGCGACCACGCCGGGGCCTGCCGCATCGAGCGTCGACGACACCCCGCCGGGGCTCGGTCTGGACGCGTTCCTCAGTGGCATCAACGGCGAACTCCCGCCCAGCGAACGGCGGTCCGAGAGCGGAGACGAATCGTGGGACGACGGGGGATATCGATGACGGGGTACCGACCGAACATGGACTGGATGCTCGCCGATCTGGCCAAGAGCGTGCCGTTCACGCGCTACATCGTGCTGCTGTCCGCGGACGGCCTGCGCATGGCCCAGCACAACACCGAGGCGGACACGGCCGATCGGCTCGCCGCCGCGTGCGCGGGCCTGCAGAGCCTCGCCGCCGCGATCGCATCCGAATTCCCCAAGGGCGACGGCCGGATGCGCCTGGTCGTCATCGAGGTCAACGGCGGCTACTTCTACATGATGGCCGCCGGCACCGGCGCGTATCTCGCGGTGCTGGCCGACGGCCAGGTGGACACCGGCCTGCTCGGTCACCGGATGCGCGACCTGGTGATCCGGATCGGCGAACACCTGACCAGTCCGCCGCGCCGCGATGGGGCCTTTCCGTGAGTGTGCCGCGGCGCTCAAGGCGCGACCCGCACCCCGAACGGCTGTACATGGTCGGGGAAAACCCCGAAGCCGGCAACCGGTTGGACCTCGTCACGCTGTTCGTCGCCAAGCACGAACCGAAGCGCGGGATGGCTCCCGAGCTCGCCGCGATCCTGCGGATGTGTGAACAGCCCCTGTCGATGGCGGAGATCTCCGCCCACATGCGGCTGCCGACCAGCGTGCTGACGCTGGTGCTGCTGGGCATGGTGCGCACGAATCAACTCGAGGCCAGGGCACCGATCCCGGCCGCTTCGTTGCCCGACATCGATCTGCTCAAGGCGGTGATGCATGGACTACAAAGGCTCTGAGACCCTCGCCGGGCCGCGCCCCGAGGACATGCTGCCCGCGACGGCCGCCGCCGCGGTCAAGGTCGTGGTCGTCGGCGGCTTCGGCGTCGGCAAGACCACGCTGGTCGGCGCGGTCAGCGAGATCCGGCCGCTCACCACCGAGGAGACGATGACCCAGGCGGGCGTCGGAATCGACGACCTCGCGGGCATCGAGGCCAAGACCACCACGACCGTGGCGATGGACTTCGGTCGGATCAGCCTCAACGAGCGCCTGGTGCTCTACCTGTTCGGCACCCCCGGACAGGAACGCTTCTGGTTCCTGTGGAACGGCCTGTTCGACGGTGCGCTCGGTGCCGTGGTCCTGGTCGACACCCGGCGCCTGGAGGTGTGCTTCGACGTGATGGACCGGCTGGAGGATCGCGGCGTGCCGTTCGTGGTCGCGGTCAACACGTTCCCCGAGTCGCCGGTCCACTCGATGGACGACCTACGCGGCGCACTCGACTTGGACGAGTCCGTACCGATGGTCGACTGCGACGCCCGCAGTCGGGGATCGAGCCGGGACGTCCTGATGGCCCTCATGCAATACCTCCACACGCTCACCACGAACCGGGAGACGCAATGACCGCTCCTCCCCCCGTTCCGCCGCCCGGCTGCCCCGCGCACGCGGGCGCGACGGCCACCGAGGGCATCACCAGGTTGTACGGCCCGGAGACCATCGCGGACCCGGGTGCCACGTACGAGAGGTTGCGCGCCGAGTACGGAGCGGTCGCGCCGATCCTGGTCGACGGCGACTTCCCGGGCTGGCTGGTACTGGGCTACCGGGAGAACCTGGAGGTCATGCGCACGCCGAGCCGATTCTCCCGGGACGCGCGCAACTGGCGCGACTGGCGCGAGGGCCGCATCCCGCCGGACGCCACCATCCTGCCGATCATGGAGTACCGCCCGGATTGCGTTTCCAGCGACGGCGCCGAGCATCAGCGGCTGCGCTCCGTGGTCACCGAGAGTCTGGACCGGTTCGACCGACGCGGCATCCGCAAGCACGTCCAACGACTCGCCCACGAACTGATCGACCGGATCGCGGCCGACGGTCACGCCGACCTGGTCGCCCAGTACGCGCAACAGTTGCCGATGCTGGTCATCGCGCAGCTCTACGGTCTGCCCGACTCGATGGGTCCGCGTCTGGTCGAGGCCAGCGCCGAGTTGATGATGCAGAGCGAACGCGCCATCGAATCGAACGAGTTCATCCTGCAGACCTTGCGCGACCTGGCCGACCGCAAGCGTGCCGAGCCGGCCGCCGACTTCCCGTCGTGGCTGATCGAGCACCCGAACAAGCTGTCCGAGGACGAGGTCCTGCACCACCTGCGGCTGGTGATGGTCGCGGCGAACGAGCTGACCATCGCGCTGATCGCGAACACGCTGCGGGTCGTCCTGAGCGACGACCGATTCGCCGCCTCGCTGGCCGGGGCGCGGTTGACCCTGCCCGACGCGGTCGAGCAAGTCCTATGGGACGAACCGCCGTTGTGGGTCATCCCGGGGCGCTGGGCGCTGGTGGACACCGAGTTGGGCGGACGCCGAATCAAGGCCGGCGACCTGCTCGTACTCGGTGTGATGGCCGGCAACGTCGACCCGCAGATCCGTACCGACCTCACCGTTCCGGTCCACAACAACCGAGCCCACCTGGCGTTCAGCGGCGGCGCGCACCTGTGCCCGGGACAGGACATCGGCCGAGCCATCACGGACACCGCGATCGACACACTCAACAGCCGGCTTCCCGACATCCGCCTGGCCCACCCGGACCGCCCACCGGCCTGGCACGCGGCCACCTGGGCCCGCTATCTCACCTCGCTGCCGGTCGATTTCACCCCGGTCCCACTGGTGAAGCCCACCGAATGGACCCGCCCACCTCGGCCGTCCCGCCCCACCACCCCACCACAACCTGCGCCGATCCCCCTACCCACCAACTGGTGGACCCGCTTGACCACTTGGCTCTTCGGCTGACGACCCGAGGACGCACGGACGGGCGGACGGGCGGGGCGGGCAGGCGAGCGGACGCACGGGCGGGCGGACGGGCGGGCGGACGGACGGACGGACGAGCGGACACACGGACGGGCGGACGGGCGGACGGGCGGACGGGCGGACGGACGCACAGACGCACGGACGGGCTGAGAGCGCATATCCCTCAGCCCGTCCGCCCCTCCCCGCCGGCTCGCCCGGCATTCCCCATCAGCCCGTCCGGCGTTTGAGGACGGCCCGGAACGCTCCCGGGCTCAGGACGCCCCGGTGATCACCCGCAACAGGGCCCCGACCACATCGGCCGCCGCCCCCCGCGAAGCGGCGAGCGCAGGACGCGGATCCGCCTTTCCGGGCTCGGCGACCAGTCGCGACCGCAGTGTCCCGGTGTAGGCGATGTTGAGCGCGGTGCCCACGTTGATCTTCGTCATCCCCGCGGCCACCGCACTCCGCAGTTCGTCGTCCGGCACGCCCGAGGACCCGTGCAGCACCAGCGGTACGCCCACCGCCGCGCGCAACCGCGCGATCAGGTCGTGGTCGAGCGTGGCGGTCCGATCCAGCATCGCGTGGCTGCTGCCCACCGCGACGGCCAACGCGTCGACGCCGGTCGCCCGCACGTACGCGGCGGCCTCCTCCGGATCCGTGCGCGCCCCCGGCGCGTGCGCGTCGAGCGCGGGATGGCCCGGCTTGCCGCCCACCTCGCCGAGTTCGGCCTCCAGGGTGATCCCGCGTTCGTGTGCCCAGGCCACCGCGTCCGAGGTGGCCGCCACGTTGTCCGCGTAGCTCAGCCGCGACGCGTCGAACATGACGGAGCTGATCCCGGTGCCCTCGACGGCGTGCAACAGGTCCACCGATTCGACGTGGTCCAGGTGCAGCGCGACCGGCACCGCGGCCTCCTCCGCGAGCACGCGACACGCGGCCGCGAGCGGACCGAGCCGCCCGCGCCGGAACTTCACCGCGTTCTCGCTGATCGCCACCACGACCGGCAGTCCCGCCGCCTCCGCCGCGATCAGCACCGCCTCGGCGTGCTCCAGTGTGATCACGTTGAACGCGGCCACCCCCACCCCGTCCGCGCGCGCCGCGTCGGTCAATATCCCCGTCGAGGTCAACGGCATGTCATCTCTCCTCGTGAACGATCCCGACCACCATCAACCCCAGGCCCGCCCGCGCCCGAACCCGCGCGGCCCGCCCGGGCACCGGCCCGCGTCCCGCGGGACCCTCGGCCGTTCCTCATCGCGGCGGCTCCACCGCGTCGACCCGCACCCTCGGCCGCCAGGTCCGGTACAGCTCGCCGTCCACGTCCCCCGCCACCGGCGCGGCCACCGCCGCCGCCGACAGGGCCACCGCGTCCCGCAACCGGTCCGGCCACGAGCTGCCCTCGGCCAACCCGCGCGCCAGCGCCGCCACGGCCGCGTCGCCCGCGCCGGTGGCATTGCCGTGGACCGGGGCAGGCGGTACGGCCCGCCACCATCCCGCGTCGGTCCCGGCGACCATGCCCTCCCGACCGAACGAGGCGACCACCGCCGTCTCGGGCCGTGCCTCCCGCAGCAGCCGCGCCACCGCCCGCAGCGGATCACTCTCGCCCGTCGCCGCGACCAACTCGTCGGCGTTCGGCTTGACCAGGTCCGGCCCGGCCGCGACGCCGGCCACCAGCGCCGGCCCCGATGCGTCCAGCAGCACCGGCACCCGCGCCGCCCGCGCGAGCGTCACCAACTCCGCGTAGCCGCCCACCGCGACCCCCGGCGGCAGGCTCCCGGACAGCACCAACACCGAGGCACTGGGCAGGAGTTCGGCCGCGGCGTCGACCATCCGGGCCCATTCCCGCGCGGTCCGCGCGGGGCCGAGTTCGTTCAGCGACGTCGCGCCGCCCGAGCCGGTTTCCACGATCGTGGTGGTGCAGCGGGTCTCGCCCGACACCGGTATCGCCGTCAACGCGATGTCGGCCGCCGCGAGGTCGGCCCGAATTCGCTCGCCCGTCACACCCCCGAGCGGGGCCACCGCCGCGACGGCGACCCCCAGCGAGCGCAACACGCGCGTGACGTTGAGGCCCTTGCCCCCGGCCCGCCCGCCGACCGACAGCGGGCGATTGGCGCCGTGCCGGACCAGGTGTTCCAGGTGGTAGGTGACATCCCAGGCCGGATTCGGCGTCACCGTGAGGATCACGAAGCCTCCCGCCCGTCCCGAACCCCGTCGCCGATGCTGTCCCTCACGACGCGTCCAGCACCACGGACCGGGTCAGGTGCCTCGGCTCGTCCGGGTTCAGCCCCCGGCTCTGCGCGACCGCGACCGCGAGCTTCTGCACCCGCACCAGTTCCGCCATCGGGTCGAGCGCACCGGCCACGAACGTGCCCCCGGTGGCCGCGACCTGGTCGGCGAGGCCCTCCGGGACCGGCCCGAACACCCACGTGATCCGGTTCGGCGCGGCGATGCTGATCGGCCCGTGCCGGTACTCCATCGCCGGGTAGCTCTCCGTCCACGCGCAGGCGGCTTCGCGCATCTTCAGCGCGGCCTCCGCGGCGAGACCGGTCGACCACCCCGTGCCCAGGAAGGTGAACTGCTCCGCCGCCACGAACTCCGGGTCCGGCTCCCAGGCGAGGGCCGTCTCCGCGTCCCGGATCGCCGCGGCCGGGTCCTCGCCCACGTGCGTGCGCAGCAGGGCGAGGGCCGTGGTGGCGAACCGGGTCTGCACGACCGATTGTTCGTCCGCGAAGTCGAGCATCACGATCTCGTCCGCCGCGGTCATGATCGGCGTGTCCGGCGTACCGGTGATCGCGGTCGTCGCGACGGTGCCGCGGATGTCCGCAAGCAACCGCAGCACCTCGGTGGTGGTGCCGGAGCGGGTCAGCGCGATCACCCGGTCGTAGTCCCGTACGCCCGGGAACTCCGAGGCCGCGAAGGCGTCGGTCACACCGAGCCCGGCCCGCTCGCGCAGCACGGCGTACGCCTGGCCGATGAACCACGAGGTTCCGCATCCGACGATCGCGACCCGCTCGCCGGACTTGGGCAATCCCGCACAGTCCGCGGCCAGCGCGGCGGCGCGCGCCCACAGCTCGGGCTGGGTGGCGATCTCGGCAGAGGTGTGGCTCACGGTCGTCATGGCGCTCCCGGGTCCTTGGGCGGTGCGGACTGCGCACTGCTGCACTTGCATGCTTGAAACTATTCATTTGATAGCAGTTTCACGCATGAATGAGCAATCCCGCGCACCGCCCAAGAGCCCAATTCACCCCTTTCATCCGAAATCTGCACCCCGGGAAACAGCCGGTGGACACGCGGGGCCGAGGACAACGCGCGACGCCGTCGCGAGCGGCCGGGGCAGCCGGTCAAAGACGCGGACGCGTGCTGCGGGACCGGGACCCGAGCGCGGGTGGGCGACCGGTGTGGGACGGGTGGACCCCGCCTGCCGGGCCGGAGGCCGACGCCGGAGCGGCGGCGCGAGTGGCCGCGGCCGGGTGGCGTCGAGTCGGCCGACGCCGGCTCTGTCGCCCTCGTGCCGCCGGCGCTACATTGGCCCGGCTCACGCGGAGGTACGCGCTCCGCGTCGTCTCGCGCCGCTCGAACGACGGGGGATCCGTGACCATCGCAGGACGTCCCGAGCCCGGGAATCGGGCCGCCTGGCAGCCGTTGCTCGCCGATCTGGAGCAGCGTCGGTCCGGGTCGCGGGCCATGGGCGGGCCGGCGAGGGTCGCCCGTTACACGGCTGCGGTTCCCGGCCGGCTGCCCGCCCGGGCCAGGATCGCGGCGCTCCTGGACGAGCACTCGTTCACCGAGCTCGGCACGCTCACCGGAGGCGCGGAGATCCCCGCCGACGCGTTCGTCGCCGGTTCCGGACTGCTCGACGGCCGCCCGGTGTTCGTGGGCGCCGAGGACTTCACCGTCCAGGGCGGCTCGATCGGCCCGGGCGCCGCCGCCAAGCGCGCCCGGCTCGTGCGACTGGCCGGCCAGGAACGCGCACCGCTGGTGACCCTGCTGGAAGGCGCCGGCCATCGGGCGGGCAACGCGCTCGCCGGGCACACCGCCACGCCCAACGACCTTCAGGCCCTGGTCGACCTCGCCGGCCTGGTCCCCACCGTCGCGATCGTGCACGGTCCGTCCGCCGGGCACGGCGCGCTGACCGCTCCGCTGTCCGACTTCGTGATCATGGTGGAGGGCAGCGGCGCCCTGTTCACCGCCGGTCCCCCACTGGTGGCCGCCGCGACCGGCGAACGGGTCGACAAGCACACCCTCGGCGGCAGCCAGGTGCACTGCGTGGTCAGCGGCGTCGCGCACAACGCCGTCCCCGACGATGCGGCGGCGCTGCGGCTGGCCCGTCGGTACCTCTCCTACTTCCCGTCCCACGCCTGGCAACATCCGCCGTACGCGGGAGCGGAGTCGGGCAACGCCGACACCGGCCCGCGCGGCACCGAGGCGCTCCTGGACCTGATCCCGCCGGACGCGCGCCGCCCGTACGACATCAAGGCCGTTTTGACCGAGGTCTTCGACGCGGGCACCGTCCTGGAGGTGCAACCGGCGCACGGCGCCTCCATCGTCACCGCGCTCGCCCGCCTCGGCGGCCACGCGGTCGCGATACTGGCGAACCAACCGGCGGTCCGGGCCGGCACCATCGACGCCGACGCCGCCGACAAGGCCGCCCGGTTCGTCCAGGTCGCGGGCGCGTTCCATCTCCCGGTCGTCTTCCTCGCCGACAACCCCGGCGTGCTGGCCGGCACCGCCGCCGAGCGATCGGGCGTACTGCGCGCGGCGGCTCGGCTGTTCGCGGCCCAGCACCGGTTGCGGGTGCCGAAGCTGCACCTGACGCTGCGCAAGGCGTTCGGTTTCGGCAGCTCGGTGATGGCGATGAACCCGTTCGACGCGCAGACCGTCTCGTACGCGCTCCCGGGCGTCACCCTCGGCGGCATCCCGGCCGCCGCCGGCGCCGCCGCCGCGAAGCAGGACGCGGACAGCACCCGCCGGCTCACCGCGAACGAGGCGAGCGGCCCGTGGCGCTCGGCCAACGCGCTCTCCTACGACGACGTGATCGCCCCGACCGAGGTACGCGACGCCCTGCTCGCCGGCCTCACCCGCGCCCGGGCCCGGCTGACCGGCCCGATCGAGCCGGATCGGCGGCCCGGGCGGCTGCCTTAGGCTCGACCACATGGACGGTTTGGGTGATCTGCTGCGCGGGATCAGGGCGGACGGCGCGCTCTTCGACCGACGGGTGTTGCCGCCAAAGGCGTCCGCCGAGGTCACCTCCGGCGCACCGCTGACCCTGTACACGGTGGTCCGCGGCAGCGGCCGGCTCGTCCCGGACGGCGGCCCGGCGCTGCCGCTGCGCCCGGGGGACACGGCCCTGGTCCGGGGCTGCGCTCCGGTCACGTTCGTCGCCGACGCCCACCCGGATGGAGACGAATCACCCGAGCGGGACGCGGAGGCCGCCGTCGAACTGCTCTCCGGCGCCTATCGCGCGCACGCCGACATCGGCCGCCGCCTGCCCGCCGCGCTCCCCCAGGCCCTGCTCGTCCCGGACGACGAGGGCTGCGACGCCGTACTGGGCTTCGTGTCGGCCGAGGTCGCCGCCGACAAACCGGGCCAGCAGTTCGTCCTGGACCGGCTGCTCGACTGGATGCTGGTCTGTACGCTCCGCGCCTGGTTCGACCGCCCCGAGGCGCATCCGCCCGCGTGGTACCTGGCCCTGGCCGACCCGGTCGTGGGCACGGCCCTGCGCGCGGTCCACGACGCGCCGGCCCGGCCGTGGACGATCGCCGCCCTGGCCGCGGAGGCGGGCGTCTCGCGCACCTCCCTCGCCGAACGTTTCACCTCCCGGGTCGGCAAGCCGCCGCTCACCTACCTGACCGAGTGGCGGATGGCACTGGCCGCCGACCTGCTCACCGAGCCGGACGCCACGGTCGCCGCCGTGGCCCGCCGGGTCGGCTACGCCGACCCGTTCGCGTTCAGCACCGCCTTCAAACGAGTCCGCGGCCTGAGCCCGACCGCCTACCGCAGCACGCACGCGGCGTAGCGGGACCGTCCACCGACCGCTATCCGGGCAACTGCTCGAACATCCTCCGGTGCCTCTCCGGATCGGCCACGGTGTCGGAACGCCCGTGTTCGGTGTCCCGCGGCGGGACGAGCACGGTCGCACCGGTGCGGCATGGTCGGCTCCTTCGATCGCGCGCATCCCGCCCTGCCGAGCCCGGGCGCCGCGCGCACCGGTCTCGGACGAACGGAATCGCCCGCGCGGCGCCGGCCGTACAGGGCGCGGCGGCCCGGACGCACGCACATGTCTCCCGGCTTCTCGCCCATGGTCGCCCGGCCCGCCCGCGCCCAGGCTGGAGCCATGACAACACCGACGCAGCACCCGATCCTCGTTCTCGGCGGTACCGGCAAGACCGGCAGCCGGGTGGTCGACGCGCTCCGCGCCCGAGGCGCCGCCGTGCGGGTGGCCTCCCGCTCGGCCGAACAACACTTCGACTGGTCCGACGACTCCACGTGGGCTCCCGCACTGGCCGGCGCATCCGCCGTCTACCTGGTCCCGCTGGACGGCGTGCCGACCGGCCCGGCCTTCGTCCGGCAGGCCGCCGCCGCCGGGGTCGAGCGGATCGTCCTGCTCTCCGCCCGCGGCACCGACACCCCCGGCTACTTCGCCGCCGACGACCCGGCCAACCTGGCCCGCCTGGAGCTCGAAGCGGCCGTGCGCGACAGTGGCGCCCAGTGGACGATCCTGCGTCCCGGCTGGTTCGCGCAGAACTTCAGCGAGGGCTTCTTCCGCGACGAGATCCGGTCCGGCGAGCTGTACCTGCCGGCCGGCAGCGCCGCGGTGTCCTTCGTCGACACCGAGGACATCGCCGCCGTCGCGGTGGCGGCCCTGCTCGACCCCGGCCACGCGGGCCGGACCTACGAACTCTCCGGCCCGCGTGCGGTGACCTTCGACGAGGCACTCGCCGAGATCGCCGCGGCGACCGGCCATCGGGCCCGCTACATCCCGGTCGAGCCCGCCGCGTACACCGCCGCGCTGGTGGATCAGGGCTTGTCCGAACTCGACGCGGGCATCTGGACCTCGGCCCTGAACGGCATCCTGCGCGGCCTGGAGGCCAAGGTCTCCGACGGCATCCCCCGCGCCCTGGGCCGCCCGGGCCGCGACTTCACCGAGTTCGTCCGCACGGCTGCCTCCACCGGCGCCTGGACGGTGTGACCCGGCCCGCGGGCGGCCGACGACCGGTTCGTCGGCCGCCCGCGGCACGATCACGCCCGCCCCGGGGATGCGGCCCCCGTTGCGGATCCCCGGGCACCCGCGGCCCGTCGAAAAGGCCCGGTGGTGATCGAATTCGACGACGATTCACCGTGCATATCCGCCGGCGCCGCATCCCGCACGACATCGACGCGCGCCGTCTCCCACTGCCGGCCGATCCCGCGCATACGAATCCCGTTTCGATTCGTCGAATCGATCTCGTGCGGTCGATCGCCGCGCGCCGTATCGATTAGCGAAATAGCCGGGAAATGATCTTTTCCGATTCGTCCCGCGTGCGATATCCCACCCGCCGGCGGCGAACATCGGTGACCCCCGCCACCGGACGGCCGACAAAAGCGCAAACCCGTTCCGGGGATTTCCCGACCGCCCCCGCCGCCCCACCCATTACCGGTGGGCCGGCCCGGAAGAATCCGCCCGTCGCTTTCCGGCCGGCCGCCCGCCCCGGCCGCGGCCGGGTCCGTCCCAGCCGGCGCCGAGCGGGCGGCCGAGGCACGCTCGGCACACCGCGCCGGCCCCTCCCGTGCGTAACGCGGCGGAGGGCGGGCATTCTCAAGACAGGTTCAGGACCGTACGACCGACGCCGGTGCCCGACCCCGATCCGCACCGCCCACAAAAAATCCGACCCTCCGCAACCGGCGCTCGGATATCGTCGATCCCCGGCCACGACGGTGGCGCCGAGCCCGGAACCCCGGGTCCACCGGCACGACCGTGCAGATCACCGGGCCGTCCCGCACACTGGGGAACCGACCGCACGAAGCCGCTGCGGACCGACGTGACCCAGGTCACGCTCGCGGGGGCGTAACACTTTTGCCGATCGGAGCGATGCCTTGAGTGGCGCCGGCAGCGCCGACGGATCCGGTCCCGCGGATCCGTCATCGATTCGGTGTAGTTGCGGCGCCGCAGCATGCCCGCGTGAACCGAGAGGTTATTTGTGACCCCGAGCTCGTCCAGCACGCTTCCCAACAGAATCGCCGAATCGGAATCTCTGGTGGCGCTCATCGAGCGCGGCCGTGCCGAAGGATCGATTACCGGCGAGGACATACGCCGAGCCTTCGAAACCGATGCCATCCCTGCAACGCAGTGGAAGAGCATCCTCCGTAGCCTCAACGAGGTCCTCGATGAGGCCGGTGTGACGTTGACCGTCAACCCGGTCAAAGAGACCCAACGGAGAGACGTAGCCACAACTCGGCGATCTGTCAAGAAGACGCTATCCACGCGCTCAACCCGTGTCAAGAACACAGAGACCTTGCCCGCGCAAGTCGCGCCCGCGGCAACGGAATCGGGAGAGTCCGTCGTGGAATCTGCTCCGAAGCCGAAGAAGGCAGCAGCCAAGAAGAAGACGGCGGCCAAGAAGACCACCACCGCCACCGAGACGACCGCGGTCGAGTCGCCCGCCCCCAAGGACGGCGACGAGGCCCTGGTCGAGGAAGACCTGTTCGACGAGCCCGCCGAGGCCGCGGCTCCCGAGGTCGGTCCCAGCGGCTTCGTCCTCACCACGGACGAGGACGACGCCCCGCAGCAGCAGGTGACCACGCCGGGTGCCACCGCGGACCCGGTCAAGGACTACCTGCGGCTGATCGGCAAGGTCTCGCTGCTCAACGCCGAGCAGGAGGTGTCGATCGCCAAGCGCATCGAGGCCGGCCTGTTCGCGTTGGAGAAGCTGGACTCCGAGCCCGGTCTCACGCCGCAGTTCCGGCATGAGCTCGAACTCGTCGCCGAGGACGGCAAGCGCGCCAAGAACCACCTCCTGGAGGCCAACCTCCGCCTGGTGGTCTCGCTGGCGAAGCGTTACACCGGTCGCGGCATGCTCTTCCTGGACCTGATCCAGGAGGGCAACGTCGGCCTCATTCGTGCGGTCGAGAAGTTCGACTACACCAAGGGCT
>NZ_KB889579.1 GCF_000372745.1 Embleya scabrispora DSM 41855
CGCGAGCCGGCGACGAAGTCGCCCAACAAGCAGCAACGCCGCACCCACGACTCCGGCCCGCCGATCCTCACACCCGCGACCCCGGTCACGCCCGATCCTCACACCCGCGACCCCGGCCCGCCCGACCATCACACCCACGACCCCGGTCACGCCCGATCCTCACACCCACGACCCCGGTCACGCCCGATCCTCACACCCACGACCCCGGTCACGCCCCACCATCACACCCACGACCCCCGCCCGCCCCGCGCCCGCACCCCGCGACCCACCCCACCCCACCCCACCAATCAATACCCCGCCGGCGCCGGCCAGTGCCGCTCCACCCCGATCGCGTCCAACTCCGCCGCGAACTCCCGGAACAGCTCAGCGTCCTCCCGGACCGCATGCGGCTCGACGCCCCGCTTCAGGCAGAACGCCGCAAGGTGGCCGACCACCTCGCCGATGTTCCATTCCACCGGGTGCAGCCGGTAGCAGCCGTTGGAGATGTGCGTCGTACCGATGTTCTTCGCCGCCGGCAGCAGGTTGCGCATCCGGATCGGCAGCAGCGCGCCGAGCGGGATCTCGAACGGCACGCTGGCCACGTCGATGTAGTTGTCGCCGCCGGTCGAGGGATGCAGGTCGATCCGGTAGGCGCCCACGCCCACCGAGTCCGGGAAGTGGTGGATCCCATGAGTGCCCAGGATGTCCCGGGAGACATGGTGTTCGGTCACCGTGGTGACCGCGCGGATCCGTCGCGACTCGCGCACGTACGCCGACTTGGCCAACCCGTCGCCGGTGCCGACCACATCGTGCCGCAGCCGCAGTCCGGGATACCCCGTGCCGCCGTCCGGCCGCGGCGCGTCGGTCTGGAGCCAGTACAGCACCGACAACGACAGCTGCTTGGCCTCCCGATGCGCGGCGGCGGCCTCGTCCGCGCCGACCTCGATGATCGGCCGCAGCCAGTAGTCGTTCAACGGCCAGTTCACCAGCGTGATGTCCGAATCCACCGCGCCCGGCTCGAACAACCCCTTGGCCAGGATTCGGCGGAACAACCACAGGTCGTCGCCGCCCGCGTTGGCGCTCTGATCGGCGTTCACCGCGAGCGGGTCGCCGGTCGGCCGCGGGTCGAACGTACGCACCTCCGGTTCCAGGGTGCGCGGATCCGGCGCGAGGAAGCCGAGCAGCGGGCCGGGCCAGAAGTCCGGCCGGTACGAGCGCCAGAACTCGTAGTCGGCGGGCTTGTCGATCACGTGGTTCTCGTCCTCGTGGTACGACACGGCGAAGCAATAGGTGATGCCCTGCATGTTCAACGGCTCGTACTGCGCGGGCGCGTTCGGCTCGCCGTGCTCGTCCCGAGACTCCGCGCCGGTGACGTACTCGGCCTTGGCGAGCGGGAGCAACTCGCCGGTCTCGGTGGCGTCCAGCACGTACGCCGCACTGATCGTGTGCGACTCCTCGGTGCGCACGCCCCACAGGGTGACCGCGCGGAGCCGGTCGCCGTCCGCGAACACCTCGGCGGGTACGTGCTCCAGGAGTATCCGCAGTCGCCCGGATGCCAGGTGCGGCGCCAGCAGCGCCTGCAACACGGCCAGTGCGGCCCGCGGTTCGTGGCACAGCTTGCTCACGTAGCCGGCGCCGGGGTTGAGTTCGCGCCGGGCCCGGGCCGCGCCGGTCAACGGGTACCAGGTCCGGTAGTGGTCGCGGATCGCGGTGCGCAACTCGCGATAGCTCGCCGGGGCGCCGTAGCTCTCGATCCAGGGATGCTCGTCCGGCGGCACCGCCTGCGCGGTGAGCTGGCCGCCGATCCAGTCGGTCTCCTCGGTGAGTACGACCGTTCGACCCGCACGGCACGCGGCCAGCGCGGCGGCGACTCCGCCGAGCCCGCCGCCGACGATGAGAACCTCGGTGCTGATTTCGGACATGGTGAAGCCTTCCGTGAACGCAGTCATGGTGGGACGTACAGCGGAACAGAGCCGCATGGCGGTGCGGGAAGCCCGACCCGCGATCCAGCCGGGTGACGCGGATCGAACCGATCAAGCCGACGAGGCAGAATCCGGCATGCCGACATGGCCCTTCGGCCGATGGCGAGCCGCGAAGCAGGGTGAGGGTGAAGAGCCGCCGCCGAATCAATCGGCCGCCCGTCGGACCGCCTCACCCCCCGCCCTCAACACCCTGCCCTCAACACCCCGGCCTCACCGGGCCCACCTCACCGGGCCGGCCCCGCCGTCTGCCCCGGCATCGGCTCACAACTCATCAACTGGTGTCTGGCCAAGCTCGGATCGCCCGCGATCAGGCCGGTGAGCAGGCGGACCGCCGCCGCGCCCATCTCCCGTCGCGGCACCGAGAAGCCGGACAGGAACGCCGGCCCGGGCACGGCGTGTTCGGGTGCGCCCAGAGTGGCCAGGGACAGGTCTTCGGGGAATCGGTAGCCGGCGGTCGCGGCGGCGGTGAGCACCGCCCGATGCGCGGCGTCCGTGTCGGTCGCCTCGGTGACGATCGCGGTGACACCCTGCTCGTACCAGCCCCGCAGCCGGTCGGCGGTCAGGTCCGATCCGTCCGTGCGCACCACGGTGGACCGGTCGACCGGCAGTCCGCACTCGGCCATGCCGCGGCGGAATCCGGCCTCGCGGTCGACCGCGCTGATCGCGTCGTCGAGTTCGCGCACGTACAGGATCCGGTGATGGCCCAGCTCGGCCAGGTGACGAACGACCTCCGCCGTCGCCGTCACGTAGTCCGCGCCGACGTACGGCAGTCGGTCGCCGAAGTCGTCGTGCCGGCCCAGGTAGACCACCGGCAGGTCGGTGGCCAGCAGCCGGTCCATCTCCCGGATCGGCAGGTGCCGACCCATGAACAGGCAGCCGTCGGCCAGCCGGACCCGGTTGAGCACCTCGGCGTGCGGCCGTTCGCCGGTCACGCTCGACGCGATGAACATCAGTAGGTCGTAGCCCTGCGCCGCGGACTCCTGTTCGATACCGACCAGGAACGGGTGGTAGGCGTGCGACATTTCGGTGGGGAAGGTCGCGGTGAACGTGTACAGGCCGAGCAGATTGTTCTGCCCGGCTGCGAGGCGCTTCGCTATCGGGTCGGGCATGTAGCCGAGCTGCTCGGCGGCGGCCATCACCTTGCGTCGGGTCTCGTCGGCGATCCCGACCGCCGCCGAACCGCCGCTGAGGATCAGGGACACCGTCGGCTGTGAGACGCCGGCCAGGCGGGCGATGTCCGCCTGGCGGGGCCGGTTCGCGCGTGAACCAGCCGGCCGCCCGGGCCCGCCGATCGGCTTCATGTACTCCTCCAAACACCTGACAACAGGTTTCTAATGCGCATCAGATCTATCGATCCAGTATATCCAGTCACAGTGCGTAATTCAGGTGGCTCAGACGGCTCCGGCTCGAACGAATCGAACGGACCGCGCGGATCGGGCAGATCGAATAGGTCAAGCAGGTCGAGCAGGTCAAGCACGTCAAGCACGTCAAGCACGTCAAGCAGGTCGAGCGGATCGGGCAGATCGGCGGATTCAAGGAGCCTCCAGCCCCCCGTCGGGCCGCCGCACCCGAGCGGCCCACCGCTCGTGCAGGTGGGTCTGCGGCGGATACTTCGCCGCCATCGCCTCGTCCAGGTCCACGCCCCAACCGGGCCGATCCGACGGGGTGATGTAGCCGTCCACCGTGCGGAGCGTGCCGGGAAACACCTCGTGCACCCGCTCGGGGTAGACGTGTTGCTCCTGGATGCCGAAGGCCGCACTGGTGACGTCCAGCGTGACGTTGACCGCCGCGCCCACCGGCGACACATCCGGTGGTCCGTGCCACGCGGTCCGTACGCCGGTCAGCTCGCACAGCGTGGCCAGCTTCCGGGCCGGCGTCAGCCCGCCCACCGCCGAGACGTGCACCCGCAGGTAGTCGATGCCGCCGGAGGTGATCAGGCGCGTGGCGTCGGTCATCGAGGTGAGCAACTCGCCGGAGGCGATCGGCATCGGCGCGGCGGCGCGCACCTCGGGCAGCCGGTCGAAGTGCTCCGGAGCCAGCGGGTCCTCAAGGAAGAACAGCCGGTACGGCTCCAGCGAACGGGCCAGTCCCACCGCCTCTTTCGGGGTGAGCCGGTTGTGTGCGTCGTGCAGCAGCCCGAGTTCGTCTCCGAGCACCTCGCGGGCGCGCTCGAACAGGCGCGGCGCGGTGCGCAGGTAGTGGCCGACGTCCCAGCCGTCCGGGTATGGCGCGTTCGGGTAGCCGCCCGGCGTACCGTCGGCGCCATAGGTGCCCAGCCCGGGTCCCCCGGTCTGCAACCGCACGTAGCGGTAGCCCTGTTCGGCCAGCGCGGCCACCCGCTCGATCGATTCCTCGATGTCGCCGCCGCGCGCACCGGTGTACACCGCCGCACCGCCGCGCACCCGGCCGCCGAGCAACTCGTAGACCGGTACGCCCAGTCGTTTGCCGGCGATGTCCCACAGCGCCTGGTCGATCCCGGACAGCGCGTTGTTGTGTACCGGGCCACCGCGCCAATAGGAGGAGAAGTGCAACATCCGGAAGATGTCCTCGATGTCGCCCGGATGCCGACCGATCACCATCGGCGCGAGGTGCTCCTCGACGGCCGCGACCACCGCGTGGAACCGCTGGGTGAAAGTCGCACAGCCGAGCCCGTACAGCCCCGGCTCGGACGTGTCGATCCGTACCACGACGAGCGGAACGCCCCCGGGAGCGGTAACGATCGCCCGCACCGCGGTGATCCGCAACGCGTCCCGAGCCGGCCAGGGAGCCTGCGTCTCGGGCATCGCCGCCGGCGCTGCCGCCGAGGAAGCCGAAGAAGTCGCAGAAGCCGAGGAAATCGAGGAAGCCGAGGAAATCGAGGAACCCCGCTCGCCCGCTGTTGTCTCCGACGTGGTCATCAGGTTCGCTCCTGGAGGTACGGGTGCCGGGCGGTGAAGCCGAGGAGTCGCCGGGCGGGGGTCAGGTCGATCGGCACCGCACGGGCCGGGAACACCGCGCGGCAGGGCACGCCCGGGAGATGCGCGGCGAGCAGGTCGGCGGTCGGCGTGGCCACCAGCGTGTCCGGCGCCGCCACGAACAGCACCGGCGCGCCCGTCACCGCCGGCGCGGTCAGGCCCAGTACGCACGCCCGTGCGGCGTCGCGCAGGTCGAGATAGCTCCACACCTCCGGCGCGCCGAGCGCCGGATTCCCGGCCAACCGCGCGGCGTGTCCGGCGAGTCGATCCGGATCGCCGAGGAACGGCAGGCGCAGCGCCACCGCCGTCATGCCGTGCCGCCGGTGCATCATCGCGGCGGTGGCCTCGTCGACCTGCTTGGACAGCGCGTACGGATCCTCGACGCGCAGCGGCAACGCGGTGTCCAGGGGCAGGTACGCCGGCTGCGGCCGAGGCGTGGAGCGGGCGAACGGCAGGCCGGTCACGGACAGGCTGCTCGCCAGCACCGCACGCCGCACCCCCACCCGCCCGGCCTCGTTCAGCACCACGAACGTGGCCTGCGTATTCGTACCGAACACCACCTCGGGCGCGGCCACTTCGGGCGAGGCGAGCGCGGCCAGATGGATCACCGCATCGACCCCACCGAGCGCATCCGACACGGCACCCGGATCGCGCGCATCGCCGGCCACCACCCGATCGGCCCGCATCTCCCCGACGTCCTCGGCCACCAACGCGGTCACCGGCACGCCCCGATCGGCCAGTTCGGCCAACACCGCGGTCCCGAGCCGCCCGGCGGCGCCGGTGACCAGGACCCGCGTGATGCGAGTCTCGGCAACATCCGTCCGGGGCTCGGCAGTAACCGTGCCGAGCCCGGCACCATCCGTCCCGAGCCCACGCTCCTCGCCCACGCGAACCCCGCTCATGTGAGCCCCACTCATGTGAGCCCCGCTCATTTGAGCCCCGTAAAGGCGATCCCGCGCACGATCTGTCGCTGGAAGACCAGGAACACCACGACCGGCGGGATGATCGCGATCAGCATGCCCGCGATCAGCAGGCTCTGGTCCGAGGTGTCCGCGAGTCGCGGCAACGCCACCGCCAGCGGCTGCTTGTCCGTGTCGGTGATGGCGATCATCGGCCAGAGGAAGTCCTTCCAGGCGTTCATCACCGCGAGCAGCGACACCACGGCCAGGATCGGCCGGGACATGGGCAGCACGATACGGGTGAGGATTCGCCACGGACCGGCGCCGTCCAGACGGGCCGCCTCCAGGAGTTCCTTCGGGATACCGTCGAAGAACTGCTTGATCAGCAGCACGTTGAAGGCATGCGCACCGGCCGGCAGCCACACCGCCATCGGCGTGTTCGCGATCGAACCGCCGGTCAGCGGCAGATCCTGGATGGTCAGGTAGAGCGAGACCATCGACACCGTGCCCGGCAGGAACAGCGTGGCCAGCACAGCGGCGTAGACGTACTTCCCGTAGAACGGCCGCAGGACGGACAGCGCGTAGGCGCCGGTCACCGCGACGAACAACTGCACGAACCAAGAACCACCCACCAGAACCACGGTGTTCATCAGATAGCGGCCGAGGTCCAGACTCGTCCACGCGGTCGAGATGTTCGACCAGTGCGCCTCCTCGGGCCACAACGCCAGCGGGTGGCGCAGCGACTCCTGGGTGGAGGAGATCGAGCCCTTGAACACCCAGTAGATGGGCCCGGCACCCTCGATCACCAGCGCCGCGATCAGCAACAGCTGCGTGGTGCCCAGGCCGATCCGGGTGAGCGGACGCCGGCGTTCCGCCTCGGACATCACACCCCTGGTACCGGTACTCATTTCGTCCCCCACGTGCGGGTGAGCCGCAGATAGATCGCCGACAGGACCGCGAGCACCGCGGCCAGGCTCACGCTCAGCGCGGCGGCACTGCCGTAGTCGCCGCCGACGAACGCGTACCGGTAGATGAGCAGCAGCACGGTGACCGTGGAGTCCTCCGGCCCGCCGTCGGTGAGCACGAACGGCTCGGTGAACACCTGGAAGGTGTTGATCACCTGGAGCAGCATCATGATCAGCAGGATCGAGCGCATGTGCGGCAACGTGACGTGCCACAACCGGCGCCGAACCGAGGCCCCGTCCAGTTCGGCGGCCTCGTACAGCTCGGTCGGCACACTCGCCAGCGCGGCCAGATAGATCAGCACCGCGCCGCCCGCGCCCGCCCAGGTCGCCTCCACCACCAGGCTCGTCATCGCGGTGTCGGCGGACTGCAACCACGGGTACGGGCCGAGTCCGACCTTGCCGAGCACCTCGTTGAACAATCCCGTGTCCGGGTCGTAGAACCACTTCCACATCAGCACCGCGACCACCGGCGGCACCGCCACCGGCAGGTAGACCAGCACCCGCATCAGCCCGCCGCCGCGCCGCAGTTCGGACATCAGCACGGCCAGGAACAGCGGCAACGGGAAGCCGATCAGCAGCGCCAGACCGGTGAACACCACGGTGTTCCACACCGCTTTGCCGAGCAGTGGATCGTCCAGCAGCGTCTGGTAGTTCCGCAAGCCGACCCAGGTCGCCGGCTCGACCAGGTTGGTCTGCTGGAAGCTGAGCACCAGGCTGCGGATGATCGGCCACCAGGAGAACAGGCCGAACACCAGCACGGTCGGCAGCAGGAACAGTGCCGGCGCGATGTGCCGGGAGCCGGCGCGCAGGCGGTTCACCCGGAGGGGGCGCTTCCCGACGGGCGCCGGTGCGACGGCGGGCAGGCTCTCCCGGGGAATGGTCGGCGTACTCACGGCGCGACCTCACGGCGCACCCCGGGCTCGTGGCCGATCACTGTGCCTGCGCCTTCTCGAAGGCCGGCCCCAGCCGGTCGGCGGCCTTGGCCAACTCGTCGTGCGGATCGGCGTCCTTGCGGGTCAACACGGCCTGCACCACCGTGTCCAACGCCCCGTACAGGTCCTGCGCGGCGACCGGCGGCTCCACCTGGTAGTCCAGCTTGCCCACGCCGGTGACGTAGGGCGCGAAGTTCGCGGCGGGGATATTGGCGTGCTTGTTGATCGCCGCGTTGACCGGGTCGGACACCGCAGCGGAGTAGAACGGCAGCGTGGGCAGCCCGACCGCGAGCTTGTCCGCGGCCTGGGCGAGCGCGAGTTCCTCGGCCGCGGCCGGGTCGTAGGCGGGCTTGAGGTAGAAGTAGTCGATCCACTTCACCGCCGCGGCCCGCTGCGCCGGGGTGGCCTTGGCGCTGACCACGGCCATCAGGCCGCCGAGCAGTGTGGAACGGCCGGCGTTCTGCTGCGGGAGCGCGGCCATGCCGAAGTCGGCGGGCTTGCCGGAGTACTGGGTGATGTAGCGGTTGTAGCTGTTGACCGTGCTGATCATCATGCCGATCTTGCCCGCGGCGAAGTCGCGTTCGGCGTCCTGCTGGGTGCGCAGGTGGTTGTTGCCCATCGAGTCGTCCTGCCAGCGCATCGCGGACAGTTGCCTGAGCGCGTTCTCGGCCGGGCCGTCGAGCAGGGACGGCGCGTACTTGTCGCCGACCTTCTTCTCCATCGAGCCGCCATAGGCGTAGGTCATCGCGGTCAGGATCCAGCCGCCGGTGTTCTTGACCGTCATCTGGGTGTAGCCGGTGGCGCCGGAGGTGTCGGAGATCTTCTTGGCCGCCGTACGCACCTCGTCCCACGTGGCGGGCGGCTTGTCCGGGTCCAGACCGGCCTTGGTGAACAGGTCGCGGTTGTAGACCAGGCCGAGTGCGTACTCGGTGACGGGAAGCCCGTGGACCTTGCCGTCGGCGGCGGTGGCCGGGGCCAGCGCGCGCGGGTCCAGGTCGCCGGAGTGCGGCAGGCTCTTGACCTCGGCGCTCAGGTCGATGATCTGCTTGCGCGCGATCAGGCCGGGTGGTTCGGTCAGCGGCACGGTCAGCACCGTCTCGGCGCTGCCGCCGGCCAGCCGGGCGGCGAAGGTGCGCGCGTCCCACTGGGTGTCGGTCGGCTTGAGCTTGATGTTCGGGTTGGCCTTCTCGAACGCCGCGACCGCGTCCAGGAATTGTTGCCGCGTCTTCGGCGCCGTGGTCGCGGGCATGCCCGCGACGGTGATCGTGGTCTTGCCGGAGGAGCCGGCGCCGCCGGACTCGCCCGACGAACAACCGGCCGTGCCGGCGACGAGGGCGAGCGCGAGCGCCCCGGCCCCTGCCACCGCCCGACGGCGGCGGCGCCGGTGCGTGCTGACCGGGACTGACTCGGCCACGGGTACCTCCCTGGATCCTGATGCTGCGGTCCGGACATTGCTCCGGGGTGGACGTTGTTCCGGAGTGGACGTTGTTCCGGGTGGACGTTGTTCCGGGTGGATGTCGTCCCGGAGTGGATGCCGCTCCGGACGCGGATGCGTTGAGCTGCGATGAGGTCGTATCTAATTCGCATTAGGAGGGCGTGTCAAGAGGGTTGCCGACAAGTTGCGCGACCCGGCGAATCAGACATACGGCGACCTTGACTCGTGTCGACGATCGGAGTACACATTCGCTCTAATCCGCATTAGGTCAACCCTGTCGCTCGGGAAAGGGATCCTCATGTCCACCCACCACACACCCGACGACCACGCCGACGACCAGCACAGCCCCGACGGCAACCTGCGCCGACGCGGCTTTCTCGCCGGGGCGGTCGCGGTCGGCGTGGCCGGTGCGACGCTGCCCGGGACCGCCTTCGCGGCCGACCGGGCGGCACCGGTGACCGTCTCCGCACCGGGCATCAGCCTGACCGCGGGAGCCGACGGCTACGTCACCGTCCGCGACGGCGCCGGCGTCGAACGGGTCCGCCTGACCCGATTCATGGCCAAGGACACCGTCGTCGGCATCCAACAGAGCACCGGCGGCACGCCGTCGTCGATCACGCTCGCCGACGGCAGACCGGCGATCCAGGTCGAGTACACGCTGCCCGCCGCCGCGAACGGGATCACCGTGCGAGGCGTCTTCGACGTCACCCCGCACCGGGCGCATCTGCGCTGGGAGGTGGGCGGCTCGACCACGCTGACCCCGGCCGGCTTCATGTTCGGACGTACCGTGCTCGCGCCCACGGCGCCGGAGTCCTTCGTCGCGCTGACCACGTGGAACCGGGACGCGGGCGGCGGCATCCCGTACGAGACCAACGCCGGCGTGGTCTACCAGGAGACCTGGGCCGACACGAACGCGTACTTCCGACTCGCCGGCACCACCCCGGCCTGGACCAACGCCACCTGGATCCACGCCCCCGGCACCGCGACCACCGGCGGCGCGGTGACCGAGGCCGATTTGGTGCTCGGCTCGATGCGGCCGGCGGCGGCCGGCACCACCGGAGCGGCCCGGCCACTGGGCGTCGAGGTGTGGACCGACCGGCCGTTCTCCCTGTGGGACCAGGGCGGCGTCCCGATGCCTCTGCACGCGGAGGTCGCCAACGGTGGCACGACCGACCGGACCGTACGGCTGTCCTGGTGGGCGCGCGACTTCGACGGCCGGGTGCTGGGCAACGGCGCGGTCACCGGCACGATCGCGGCCGGCGCCACCTGGGCGCAGACCTTCACCGTCACCTCACCGCCGCAGGGCATCGTGTTCACCGAGGTGAGCGCGACCTCCGGGACGGACGAGGCGTTCGCCCGGACCAACCTCGCGGTGCTGCCCCCGTTCACGTACCGGGCGGGCGCCGACAGCATGTTCGGCATCGCCAACTACCCGTGGCTGCTCAAGCCGGACACCCCGGCCGTGCTGGGCCTGATGCAGCGGCTCGGCATCAAGCGGGTGCGGATCTCCTACGACGGCGGCCCGGGCCTGCCGCCGGCCACGCTGGACGCCGCCGGCCTCGCGCACAACATCGAACTGGCCGGCATCCCACTCGGCGGCACCACCGCCCAGGTCGCCGCGTGGGCGGACACCAACACGGCCAAGGCGATCGCCGCCAACGCCGACTGGTTCGAGGTGGCCAATGAG
This sequence comes from Embleya scabrispora DSM 41855, assembly GCF_000372745.1. Lineage (GTDB taxonomy): Bacteria > Actinomycetota > Actinomycetes > Streptomycetales > Streptomycetaceae > Embleya > Embleya scabrispora. The sequence goes on from NZ_KB889579.1 coordinate 10,834, forward strand.
ATCAACAAGCCGTGGATGAGCGGACAGACCGCGTCCGACTATGTCCGCGACGGCCTGCACCCGGTACGCGATCGGCTGACGGCGGCCGGCGCCCGGACCAGGGTGCTCAACGCCGGCCTGGCCGGGATGGACTACATCTGGACCAGGAACTTCCGCGACGCGGGCGGCTGGGACCTGATCGACGGCTTCGCCTTCCACCCCGGCCGAGGAAACTTCACCCCCGACTACGCCCCGGCACCCGCCGACTGGACGATGGGCGACCACGGCACGTACTGGAACTTCCTCGGCGGCCTGCACAAGGCTCGCGAGGTGATCGCCGAGTACGGGGCCAAGGAGCTGTGGCTCACCGAGGCATACGCGTGCACCAAGCCGAACAGCTGGTGGCACGACACGTACCGGCATGCCGCGGAGAACGTGCTGCTGACCCTGGCGCTGGCCAAGGCCGAGGGGGTGCGCTGCGTGAACTGGTACCAGCTGCACGACAGCGTGCTGGGCAAGCCGCAGTTGGCCGACCCGGTCAACTCCGAGTACCACTACGGCCTGATGCACCGCGACCTCGGCGCCAAGCCCTCGGCACTGGCCTACGCGACGGCGGCCCGGGTGCTGGATCGGGCGGTGTTCGTACGCCGGTTGACCCTGGCCGACCCGGACCTGCACGGCCTGCTGTTCTCCTCGCCGGAGGGACCGATCTCGATCCTGTGGAGCCGCAAGGACGGCTACATCCTCAACCCCGACCACCCGACCGACTCGGGCTGGTTCGCGGCACCCGAACCGTGGGTGGACGGGTGGCGCACGAAGACGTCGGTGACGGTGGAGGCGGCGACGGTCGCCTCGGCGGCGAAACAGCGGGGGCGAGGGCAGCACGGCGGCCGGCGGGATGCCGCGGCAACGGTCCGCGAGGTGGACTGCATCGGGCGCGAGCGGTTGTTGACGCCGGTGCGCGGGCGGGTGGAGCTGCGGTTGGACGGGGCCCCGCGGATCTACTACGGGCTGACGGACACACCGGACGCGGGCTGCTGATCCGGCGGGCGGCGGGTAGCGGTCGGCGTGTGGGTGGGGTCAGCGGGGTGCGGGCGGGGTGCGGGCGGGCTTCGGGAGGGTCCCGGGAGGGAGTTGTGGGGGCGGGCTCCGGGGGAATCCGGGCGTGATCGGCAGGCCGGCGGGTGAGGGCTGAACCGGGCACGGTGCGGGTCGATTCGACGCGCCTGGTACGGCCGTTGCCGGGAAGGTACGGAGTCGGGTGGGCCCACCCGGGTGGAGCGGGGCGGCGGCGGACTCGGGGCCGCCGCCCCGGTCTGGGGTCGGGTCAGTTGTAGGTCAGGGGCGGGGTGAGCGGGGTGCGGGTGACGCAGTACCAGCTGGGCCACGACCCGGTCGGGAACAGCACCCGCAGACTCCAGTTGCTCGGGGAGGGCGGGGTGCCGGTGAGCACCGCGTTCAGCGGCTGGCCGGGCGAGATGGTGCCGCTGACCTTCGGGATCGCCCCGAGGTTGAGCACGGGCGAGGACGCCGGGTAGGGCGGGTTGATCGCACCGTCGTAGACGACGCCGCCGCTGGGCCCGTTGAAGAGCACCGTGGTGTTGATCGAGTTGGCGGGGAAGCCGATCGGGATCGACCGGGCGATGCTCACCTTCAGCACGCCGCCACCGGTGGAGTACGTCACCTTCGCGGTGAACGCTCCGCCCCTGGTGTCCACGCAGTTGTAGGGGGACGTCGACGGCCCGCCGGCGGAGGCGGTGCCTGCGAACGTGGTCACGGCGGCAAGTGCGGCGACGGTGGCGAGCGCAGCGAACTTGGCCGACTTGGCGCGTTTTGACATACCTGTCTCCTGGGTTGGTTTCTGGGCTGGACCCGAACCGTGCGGAGGAGCAGAAGTACACCGGGTGCGACACCCGTCACGCGAAACCCAGTAGAGCAATCCACGCCTGCCCCAACAAGCGACCGGGACGAAACGGCGCGATTTGGCAAGTGGCTGGGGCTGGGGCTGGGCGGGGGTCGGGGGCGGTGCGCGGCGGGCTATGGGGGCTGGGTCGGGGGCATGAGGGGGCTACGGGGGCGATGTCGTGGGCACGACGGGCCTACGCGACGGGGGTCGCGGGCGCGGCGGGGTCAGCCGACGGGGTTCGCGGGCGCGGCAGGTCCACCGGTCGGGGACGCGGCGGGCTCACCCAGGCGGGGTCGCGGGCGCGGCGGGGTGGGGCTGGGTCGGGGACGCGGCAGGTCCGCCGGGCCGGGGTCGCGGGCGCGGCGGGGTCACGGGGCTGGGTCGGGACGCGGCAGGCCCACGCGACCGGGATCGCGGGCACGATCGGCCCACAGAGGCTGGGTCGCGGGCACAGCGGGCCCAACCGACGGGAGTCGCGGGCGCAGCGGGCCCAACCGACCGAAGTCGCGGGCACAGCGGGGTCACGGGGCTGCGTCGGGGACGCGGGGCTGCGTCGGGGACGCGGCAGGTCCACCCAGCCGGAGTCGCGGGCACGGCGTTGCTTCTTGTTGGGCGACTTCGTCGCCGGCTCGCG
>NZ_KB889580.1 GCF_000372745.1 Embleya scabrispora DSM 41855
GCGAAGCGGAGGAGAGAAAAAGGCGGCCCCTCGCGAGCCGGCGCCGAAGGCGCCCAAAAAACAGCCAAACCCCGACCGATGACCGAAGTCACCGCCCGGGGTCTCGCATTCGTCTGCTTACCGCAGTGGCATCGGATTACTTCTTGCCGCTGCGCACCGCCTTGGGCGACACCAGACGGGTCGCCGACCAGTCCTTGACGGCGCCGAAGCTCGTCGTGCGGGCCAATCCCGCCGTCGGCGCGGCCTCACCGATGTCCGAGGGTTCTACATATCCGTCCCGGCCGGTCTTCGGGGTCAGCAGCCAGATATGGCCGCCATCCGTGAGCGTGGCGAGGGCATCCACGAGGGTGTCGACGAGGTCGCCGTCGTCCTCGCGGAACCACAGCAGGACGACGTCGGCAACGTCTTCCTCGTAGTCCTCATCGACGAGTTCGTTGCCGGTGAGTTCCGCGATCTCCTCGCGCAGCTCCTCGTCCACGTCGTCGTCGTAACCGAGCTCCTGGACCACCTGTCCGGGCTGGAACCCAAGTCGAACGGCCGAGTTGGCCCGTTCTTCCGCGTGGTCCGCGGTCGCGCTCACGAATTAACCTCCCTTGTCCGGCCCCACAACGCTTCGGGGCTCACGCGCGTAAGTCCACACGCGCCAGGCTGTTCGCGCAAGTACCCAGGTCACGTACTCGCGCAAACGCCCCGCCGGGCCCTGTGCGGAAGCTACCCCGACCGGGTGTGGATCACGCAACGTATTCGGGTCCAGCGTGACAGACGAAAACTCACCAGGCCCGCCGGGGCCGTCCGGCGGCCGGATCGGCGCCGCCCGAGCGCTCGATCACCGCGTCCGCCCCGGGGATCACCAGACCGGTGTGCCCGTCCTCGAACCGCACCACGTACGGCGGCGCCCCGTCCGGGCCCCTGACCTCGACTATCTCCCCGAATCGGTCCCCGCGACCGACCGTCTTCCCGTGCACGTGGAGCCGGTCGCCAATTCGTGCCCACATCAGCTCGACCTCCTGTCGAACGGGTGCGAAACCACCCACACCCTCCCAGGGAACTACGCCAGTGCGCTGTGCGTAAGACAGTCGGCGTAAGGTCTTGGAGGTTCACGGTTGCAGCACCCCGCAATCGCGAACCGCCGCGTGGAGCGTCCGGCGACAGCCGGACGATCAGGGCAGCTCCGCTCCTTTCGCGGTAACCGAACACGGATCGGGCTCGGTCGATGTGATGCAGGCGGGCACCCCGCCGGTCCATTACCGGTCGGTAGAGATGACGGATCCAACGTCCGGGTACCACGATGGGGACGGCGCGACACCGCTCAGGGTGGTCGACCCCGCTCTCGCGCGGGGAGGGTCCCCATCTACCGATAAGGCGAAGGAACAGCGTGGCTTCCGGACGAGAGCGCTTCTCGATCATCAGCGACGGCCTCCCGAGCCAGCTCCCCGACATCGATCCGAACGAGACCGGGGAATGGCTGGAGTCGCTGGACGCAGTCATCAACGAGCAGGGCCGCCAGCGAGCCCGCTACATCATGCTCAAGCTGCTCGAACGGGCCCGTGAACGACAGGTCGGCGTGCCGGCTCTGCGCAGCACGGACTACATCAACACGATCCCCCCGGAGAGCGAGCCCTGGTTCCCCGGCGACGAGAACATCGAGCGACGCATCCGTGCGTTCGTCCGGTGGAACGCCGCGATCATGGTGTCGCGGGCGAACCGCCCGGGACTCGGAGTCGGCGGTCACATCGCCACCTACGCGTCCTCGGCGAGCCTGTACGAGGTCGGGTTCAACCACTTCTTCCGCGGCAAGGACCACGGGGAGTCGGGCGACCAGATCTACTTCCAGGGGCACGCGTCCCCGGGCATCTACGCACGTGCCTTCCTGGAGGGACGTCTCAGCGAGGCGCAGCTCGACGGTTTCCGCCAGGAGAAGTCGGCCGCCCCGAACGGGCTGCCCAGCTATCCGCACCCGCGGATGATGCCGGACTTCTGGGAGTTCCCGACCGTCTCGATGGGCCTGGGCCCGCTCGGGGCGATCTACCAGGCCCGGTTCAACCGGTACCTGCACAACCGCAACATCAAGGACACCTCGCGCAGCCACGTCTGGGCCTTCCTCGGCGACGGCGAGATGGACGAGCCCGAGTCGCTCGGCAACATCGGCCTGGCCGCCCGTGAGGAGCTGGACAACCTCACCTTCGTGATCAACTGCAACCTGCAGCGGCTCGACGGTCCGGTGCGCGGCAACGGCAAGATCATGCAGGAGCTGGAGTCGTACTTCCGCGGCGCCGGCTGGAACGTGATCAAGGTCGTCTGGGGCCGCGACTGGGACCCGCTGCTGGCCCAGGACACCGACGGCGCGCTCGTGAACAAGATGAACACGACGCCCGACGGCCAGTTCCAGACGTATGCGGTGGAGTCCGGCTCGTATGTGCGCGAGCACTTCTTCGGCGACGACGCGCGGCTGCGCCGGATGGTGCAGGACCTGACCGACGAGGACATCCAAAAGCTCGGTCGCGGCGGGCACGACTACCGCAAGGTCTACGCGGCCTTCAAGTCGGCGCGTGAGCACGTCGGCCAGCCGACGGTGATCCTGGCGCAGACGGTGAAGGGGTGGACGCTCGGCCCGAACTTCGAGTCGCGCAACGCCACGCACCAGATGAAGAAGCTCACCAAGTCGGACCTGAAGGCGTTCCGCGACCGGCTCTACCTGCCGATCACGGACGAGCAGCTCGAAGGCGACGTCCCCCCGTACTTCCACCCCGGTGAGAAGTCCGAGGAGATGGAGTACATGCGCGAGCGGCGCGCCGCGCTCGGTGGTTCGCTGCCGCAGCGGCTGGACCGCTCCAAGCCGCTCAAGCTGCCCGGCGACCCGGTCTACAGCGTGCTGAAGAAGGGCTCGAAGCAGCCGGTCGCCACGACGCAGGCGTTCGTGCGCCTGCTCAAGGACCTGATGCGCGACTCCGAGATCGGCAAGCGGTTCGTGCCGATCGCGCCGGACGAGTACCGCACCTTCGGCATGGACGCGATGTTCCCGACCGCGAAGGTCTACAACCCGCACGGGCAGACCTACGACTCGGTCGACCGTGAGCTGCTCCTGTCCTACAAGGAGTCGGCGCAGGGTCAGATGTTGCACGACGGCATTTCCGAGGCCGGTTGTGTGGCGTCGCTGATCGCCGCGGGCTCGACGTACTCGACGCACGGCGAGCAGATGATCCCCGTGTACGTCTTCTACTCGATGTTCGGGTTCCAGCGCACGGGCGACCAGTTCTGGCAGATGGCCGACCAGCTCAGCCGCGGCTTCGTGCTCGGCGCCACGGCCGGTCGCACCACGCTGACCGGCGAGGGCACCCAGCACGCGGACGGGCACTCGCAGCTGCTGGCCTCGACCAACCCGGCCTGTGTGGCGTACGACCCGGCGTTCTCGTACGAGATCGCGCACATCGTCAAGGACGGTCTGCGCCGGATGTACGGTCCGGACGCCGAGGACATCTTCTACTACATGACGGTCTACAACGAGCCCATCGCGCAGCCGGCGGAGCCCGCGAACGTCGACGTGGACGGCATCCTCAAGGGTCTGTACCTCTACCAGGACGGTCCCGCCAAGGAGGGCGCGCTGCGTGCCCAGATCCTCGCCTCCGGTGTCGGTATGCCGTGGGCGCTGGAGGCGCAGCGGCTGCTCGCCGAGGACTGGAACGTGGTCGCCGACGTGTGGTCGGCCACGTCCTGGAACGAGCTGCGGCGCGACGCGGTCGCGGCGGAGGAGCACAACCTGCTCCACCCCGAGGCCGAGCCGCACATCCCGTACGTGACCCGAGTACTCGACGGCCGGCCCGGCCCGGTGGTGGCGGTCAGCGACTGGATGCGGGCCGTCCCGGACCAGATCTCGCGCTGGGTCCCGGCCGACTTCGCGTCGCTGGGCACCGACGGCTTCGGCTTCGCGGACACGCGCGGCGCGGCGCGGCGCTTCTTCCACGTGGACACCGAGTCCGTCGTGGTGGGTGTGCTGTCCGAGCTGGCTCGCCGCGGCGAGGTCGACCCGAGTGTGGTGGCGGAAGCGATCAAGCGGTACGAGCTCTTGGACGTCAAGGCGGCCGGAGTGGGCACGGTCGGCGGCGACGCCTGATCGGCAGGTGATTCGGCCGTGGCCCCGATCCGTTCCCGGATCGGGGCCACGGCCGATATTGCCGGGCCTTCGGAAGTGGCTCGGGTCTAGACTTTGCGGGCCGGCCGCGGGACTTCGGCTGCGACTTTCGGAATCGCCTCTTAAGCGTCACTTCGCTGTTCGCGCCTCCATTCCCCGGCCGGCATCAGCATTGGGCCGGCCGAGGGGACACGTGGTGGATCGCCGGGACCTGGTCGCCTGTGAAGACGTGGTGATGTTCGTCAACGCGGCGGTGACCGCCACCGGCCAGCGCGAATTCCGCGACGACGCGGACGCACAACGGCTGTCCGTGGAGTTCCTGCACGAATACATCGTGGGCAACTACCGCGAGCTCTACGCCGCCACCCTCGCGCTGGACATCAACGACTTCAACGCGGCCCTGATCGTCCGGCACCTGCTGGAGAGCAGCCGCGACCTGACTCCCGAGGTGCGCCGACGCGAGGGCGAACTGATCGCGCGCAGGCTGGAACTGATGGCCCCTCAGCGGGTCTGGAGGCTCTTTCGCGAGTTGGCCCGACGCGGCGTCAACAACCGCCGCACCCGGGCGATCATGCGCGACTGGGCGGCGGGTCGCCGTGATCCGGTCTTCGACGCGGTGAAGTACCGGGCCGGGGTGAAGGCGACGATGCGACACGCGCACCTGGAAGTGCCCGCGGAAACGGGGACGTTCCTGTTCACGCCGCTGCGCAGGGTCCGGGTGTTCACCACACCGTTGTTCGAGACCTGGCGACAGGCGCACTACGCGCAGAGCTCGCTCTACGATCTGCCCTACAGCGTCGCCGAGGGGCTGGCCTCCGCGCACGGCATCAAGCGCGCGACGTTCCTGGAGAAGATCGCCCCGCAGTTGACCCGTCTGGAGCGGTTGCGGTTGCAGTCCGCGGGCGAGCGGGCCGGCGCCACGGCGATCAAGGCGGATCTCGCCGAGATGCGGCTGACCCGGCTCGCCTCCTATGTGCTGTCCCTGTCGCAGGCCGAACGGGCGGCTCGGCACGACGAGTTGCGACATGCCATGACCGTCTCCGCACGCCGGGTGGCGGGGGAGGCCGCGGGGACCTGGGGGCGGGTCGTCGCGGTGCTCGACGACAGCTTCTCGTCCTTCGGCTCGACGGCCAAGCGACAGCGTCCGCTGGCCGTGGCGCTCGCGTGTCGGTTCCTGTTGAAGGCACTCGCCGGGGAGTTCACCGGGCTGTGGACCTCGGGGACGCACGATCCGCTGCTGGTGCGGCCGAGCGGGCCGACGCCGCTGGGCAACCGACTGATCGACGCGCTCGAATTGGCGCCCGACCGCCTGGTCGTGGTCTCGGACGGGTGGGACAACAGTCCGCCCGGGCTGGCCGCCGAGGTACTGCGGGTGTGGCGCGAGCGGTTGGATCCGATGGGGGCGACCACGGTGGTGCATCTGAACCCGGTGTACGACGCGGAGGGCTTCGATGTGAAGCGATTGTCGGCGAGTGTGCCGACGGTTGGGGTGCGCGACGCGGAGGACGTCCCGGCCCTGGTCGAGTTGGCCCGGTTCGCCGAGGGGCGGGCCGGGTTCGCGGAACTGCGCCGCTATCTGGCGGACCGCCAGGACCGGTTCCGAACCCGTGGGGCCGCGGCGTGAACGGCGGTTTCGCGGCAACCGGGCTGATCGCCCGGCCCGCGCAGGTGTGGGGCGCGATCCGGTTGGTGCCGTTGGTGCGCGAGGAGCCACTGGTGGGCCTGCGACTGGATCGGCGCGTGTACGGGGTCGGTGATCCCTCGATCGTCGATGTCGGTGACGGCTCCTGGTACCGGTCCTTCATCCCGCACGCCTTCGTCGCGTCATGGGATGTCGACGGCGACCCGACGGCGGCCTTCGGCACCCAGCTCCACGAGCGCCCGGCCACGCCGCGAAGTGCCCGGATGCGGATGCCGACCAGGCGCGCGGTGCGCCGGATGGCCCGGGGCGTGGGCAGCAACAGGCTGCGTTTCCTGCCGATGCACCTGGCCCTGGAGGGGTATCTCGCGTTGCACTTCGGCGGGCCCTCGATCGTGTGGGAGGAGTGGACCGACCGGGCGGTGCGCGAGGGGTTGTCGCCGCGGATGGAGGAGGCGTACTGCGGGTACGCCGTGCGCGGGCTGGCCGATGCGCTCAAGGTGTTCGAGATCCATCCGGGCCAGTGCGGGGTCGCGCTCTACGTCGCGGACACGCTCGCGAGCGTGTTCGTGGTGCCGCATCCGTCCGACTATCGGGCCCTGCACGCGACCCTGCTCGAAGACCTGTACGGCGAGCTGCTGTTCCACTACGCCACCTACGTCGAGGCGGTCCCGGACTTCGTCGTGGCGATCGAGGCCCAGCGGGTGTCCTCGCTCGCGGACCTGCGCCGCGCGGCGGCCGGGCAGGTCGGGGACTGGGAGCGGTTCCACCACCTGATGTTGTCCGGTCTCACCGGCGAGGGCGCCTACCGGAACGAGTCGGTGTACCGGTTGGGGCCGTTCGAGCTGTCCCGGTTCCTGCCCTCGTTTCGCCTCGACGAGGAGAATCACATCGGCGAGCGGATCACCCACCAGGACGGCCGGCTGGCGTACTGCAAGACGTTCCGGCTCTCCGCCGCCCAGGTCCGTCGGGGTCACCTGCTCACCACCCTGCACGCGCACGGCTGGGCCCTGGACGCCGCGGCGACCGCGTTGCACAGCACGCCGTCCGCGTTGGCCCGCCGCATCCGCGAGTCGGGCTTCGAGGGCCTGCTCCGCCGGCACGCCGTGGACCGCCTGGAGCGCGAGGGACGCCGACGCGACCGATGAGGCCGCCCCGCCCCGCGTCGGGCGGGACGGCCTCGCGCCGGGTTCAGTCGCGGTCGTTGAAGGTCGCCGTCATGTCCGGGTAGCGGGCCCCGGTGACCTGCCCGGCGATCGGCTCGAGCGCGGCCAGTTCGGCCTCGGTGAGCACCAGGTCGACCGCGCCCACGTTCTCGTCCAGGCGGTGCCGCTTGGTGGTGCCCGGAATCGGCACCACCGACAGGTCCCACGCCGCGGTGCGCGAGTGCACCCAGGCGAGCGCGACCTGCGCGGGGGTGGCGCCGTGCGCCTCGGCGATCGCCCGCAGCGGCGCCAGGATGGCCGCGTTCGCGGCGGCGTTGTCGCCGGTGAAGCGCGGCTGGGAGCGGCGGAAGTCGCCCTCCGGCAACGTGTCGGCGCTGGCCCAGGCACCGGTCAGGAAACCCCGGCCGAGCGGCGAGTAGGCGACCAGCGCCGCGCCCACCTCGCGGGTGGCCGGCACCACGCTGTCCTCGATGTCGCGGGTGAACAGGCTCCACTCGGACTGCACGGCGGCGATCGGGTGCACGGCCGCCGCCGCGTGCAGCTCCTTGGCGGTCACCTCGGACAGGCCCAGGTGCCGCACCTTGCCCTCGCGCACCAGCTCCGCCATCGCGCCGACGGTCTCCTCGATCGGCACTCGCACGTCGCGACGGTGCATGTAGTACAGGTCGATCACGTCGGTGCGCAGCCGGCGCAGGCTGGCCTCGGCGGCCTGCTTGACGTAGGCGGCGTCGCCGCGGACCTCCCGCTCGCCCTCGGGCGTGACGTTGATCGCGAACTTGGTCGCCAGGGTGACCCGCTCGCGCCGGCCGCCTTCGGCCAGGAAGGCGCCGAGCAGTTCCTCGTTGGTGTACGGGCCGTACATGTCCGAGGTGTCGAACAGGGTGACGCCCAAGTCGAGGGCGCGCTCCAGCGTGGCCACCGACTCGTTGTGCTCGGCGCCCGCGTAGAAGGCGCTCATGCCCATGCAGCCCAGGCCCTGGGCGAAGACCTCGGGGCCGTGGTCACCCAGCTTGAGAGTGTTCGTCCTGGAAGTGCTCATCGTCGTTACTCCGCTCCGCGTCCGCGTACGTCTCGATCTTGTAGTCGATCACGAGCAGGCAGCTCTGGAGGTCGCTGATCCGGTTGCGGACCTCCTCGCGGTGGTCCTCCAGCAACTCTCGGCGTGCGGCCCGAGTCTCGTCGCCCAGGCGGATCAACTCCGCGTAGCGAAGCATGTCCGACACCGGCATCCCGGTCAGCCGCATCTTGCCGACGAACTCCAGCCAGTCGAGGTCGTGGTCGCTGTAGCGACGCCGACTCCCCCGCCCGTTCCCGTTCCCTCCCGTCCGGGGCCCCTGCCGGCTCACGTGCGGCATCAGGCCGATCCGCTCGTACCAGCGCAGCGTGTGCGCGGTCAGACCGGTGCGTTCGACCACTTCGCCGATCGAGTACTTGCCGACTTCGTAGTCCTCGGGTGCGGTGACCTGCTGCGTGGCCGACATCGTTGAGCCTCCGGTGGGAAGCCCGCCCCGGTGGGGCGGGCACGACGCAAACGCTACGGAGTTGGAGCGCACTCCAAGCAAGCACGAACCTTCACGCGTGGGTCAATCCCGCGTGCATCTCCCACACCAGCACCTCGGCCGGCTCGTCCGCGAACGCGCTGACCCGCTGCCCCTGGGCGTCGGACAGGCGCACCGCGTCGCCCGCCGCGAGCACGCCCGCGCCCTCCAACTCGACGATCCCGCGGGTGACGAACACATGCGCGAACGGCGCGTCGGGCAGCGTCGCACTGCCACCCGCAGGCAACCGCGCCACATGCAGCGCGGCGTCCCTCTGGTGGATCCGGATCGCCGCGTCGTGCCCGGGCCGCCCGGAGGCGATCGGCACCAGGCCGCCGCGATCCAGTTCGGCGCGCACGTCCTGCTGCTGGTAACCGGGAGTGATCCCGTCCTCGTCGGGAACCACCCACATCTGCACGAAGTGCACCGGCTCCGACGAGCCGGCCGCGTCGTTCTTCTCCGAGTGCAGGATGCCCCGACCCGCACTCATCCGCTGGGCCAGACCCGGGTGGATGATCCCGTTGTGGCCCTCGGAGTCCTGGTGCACCAGGGATCCGGAGAGCACCCACGTGACGATCTCCATGTCCCGGTGCGGATGCGTGTCGAAGCCGGTACCGGGAGCCACCACGTCGTCGTTGCTGACCAGGAGCAGTCCGAAGTGGGTGTTGTCCGGCGCGTAGTGCCGGCTGAAGGAGAAGCTGTGGTGCGAGTCGAGCCAGCCCGCCCGAGTGTGGAAGCGTTCCCCGGCCCGGCGCACGTCGAAGGTGGTCATGCCCGGTTCAACCACGGACTCGGCACGGGCTGTTCCCGGGGCACGCCCCGGCGAAGAGCGCCCGATTGCCGGCGGATCGCCCGTAATCCGGCCCCGATCACCGAGGGTGAACGGGCCGGTTGATATCGTTCGCGCGTCGGCGGCCGGTTTGTCGCCGACGGCGTCGAACGCAGCGAAGTCCGGTGGGATCCCGGCGCTGTCCCGCAACCGTGATGCCCCGCCCGGACACTCGGGATTTCGGGGCGAGCCGGGTCGCCTCGTCCGCGCCGACGACATCGGCCTCGCAGGAGGGGCGATCCGTCTCCACGGGTCCCGATGCCTGCCGCGTCGAAGGACCTGGAGTCTTCGTTGAGATCCGTACCCCTGTTTCGTTCCGCCGCCGTGCTGCTGCTGGGCGCGCTCGTCCTCACCGGTTGCGGTGACTCGGACGACTCGAAGGACGACAAGGCCCAGGGCACGCCGACGGCGACCGGCGGCTCTGCCGGGTCGGGTCCCGACGCCAAGGCATTCCCGGCGACCGTGGACTCCGGCGGCGCCAAGGTCACCATCGCGAGCGCCCCGAAGAAGATCGTCTCGCTCGCGCCCAGTGCCACCGAGATGTTGTTCGCGATCGGCGCCGGCGGCCAGGTCACCGCGGTGGACGACCAGTCGAACTTCCCGGCGAGCGCACCCAAGACCAAGCTGTCCGGCTTCAAGCCGAACATCGAGGCGATCACCAACTACACGCCCGACCTCGTGATCGTCTCGGACGACACCGACGGCCTGGTCGCGTCCTTGACCAAGCTGAAGATCCCGGTCGTGCTGACGCCGGCGGCGAAGACCTTCGACGACTCGTACGCACAGTTGACCACGCTGGGCACGGCCACCGGCCACGCCAAGCAGGCCGGCGAGGTCGCGGCCAGGATGAAGACGGACATCGCGACCATCGTCGCCGCGACGCCCAAGCCGGCCAAGCAGCTGAGCTACTTCCACGAGTTGGACAACACGCTCTACACCTCGACCTCCAAGACCTTCATCGGTCAGGTGTACGCGCAGTTCGGCCTGAAGAACATCGCCGACGACGCGGACAAGGCCGGCACCGGCTACCCGCAGTTGTCCGCCGAATACCTCGTGCAGGCCAACCCCGATCTGGTCTTCCTCGCCGACACCAAGTGCTGCGGCCAAAACGCCGACGTGGTGGCCAAGCGGCCGGGTTGGGACCGGGTGGGCGCCGTGCGCAAGGGCGGCGTGGTCGCACTCGACGACGACATCGCCTCGCGCTGGGGCCCGCGTGTGGTGGACCTGGTCCGGGCCGTGTCGGAGGCGGTCACCAAGGCCGGCGCGGCGCAGGGCTGACGGCCGGCTCGTGCGGGATCTCCTGCCCATCCGGTCCCGACCGGCGGTGCTGCCCCTGCTCGGCGCGGGCGTACTGCTGGTCGGCGTCGTCGTGCTCGCCCTGACCGTCGGCGCGGCCGATCTGCCCGCGAGCGGGGTACTGCTCGCGCTGCTGGACGAGCTGCCGTTCGTACACCTGGACCACGGCCTGTCCCCGGTCCAATACGCGGTCCTGATGGACCTGCGGCTGCCCCGAGTGCTGGCCGCGGTGACCGTGGGCGGCTTGCTGGCCATGGCCGGCGCCGGCTATCAGGGCGTCTTTCGCAATCCGCTGGCCGATCCGTACCTGCTCGGTGCCGCCTCCGGCGCGGGCCTGGGCGCGACCCTGGTGATCGTGTACGCGGACGGCGACAGCGTGGGCGGGATCCCGGTGGTGCCGCTCGCCTCGTTCGTCGGCGCGATGGGCGGGGTGCTGCTCGCCTACGGACTCGGCGCGAGCACGAGCCGCTCCGACGGCACCGCGAATCTGGTCCTGGCCGGCGTCGCGGTCGCCCAGTTCCTGGCCTCCGCGCAGACCTACGTCCAGTCCGCGAACACCGACGAACTGCGCCGGATCTACTCGTGGATCTTCGGCCGGCTGTCCGGGATCGGCTGGGCCGATCTGCGGATGATCCTGCCGTACGCGCTGGTGAGCACCGCGGTGCTGCTCGTGCACGGACGCCTGCTCGACGTCATGTCGGTGGGCGACGAGGAGGCCGCGGGCCTGGGTGTACGGGCCGGCCGGGTCCGCCTGGTGGTGCTGCTCGCCGCCTCCCTCGCCACCGCGTCGGCCGTCGCCATCAGCGGCCTGATCGGCTTCGTGGGCATCGTCGTGCCGCACATCGTGCGCCGCTTCGTGGGCGGAAGCTACCGCCGGGTGTTGCCCATGTCGCTGCTGTGCGGCGCGGCGTTCCTGGTGCTCACCGACCTGATCGCGCGCACGATCACGGCGCCCGGCGAACTGCCGATCGGCGTGGTCACCGCGTTCGTCGGTGCCCCGTTCTTCGTGTTCGTGCTGCGCGGCACCCGCAAGGTGGACATGTGAGCGCCCGGTTGGTGTTGCGCGACACCGGCGTGGACCGCGACCGGGTGCCGGTGCTGCGCGGGGTGGACGCGGATGTCGAACCCGGCGAGTGGCTGGCGGTGATCGGCCCCAACGGCGCGGGCAAGTCCACGCTGCTCAAGGCGGTCGCCGGGCTGCTGCCCTACGTGGGCTCGATCACCGTGGCCGGCCGCCAGATCGATGAGCTGACCCGGCGCGAGTCGGGCCGCGGCATCGCCTACACCGCGCAGAGCCCGGTGGTGCCGGCGCAGATGCCGGTGCACGAGTACATCCTGCTCGGCCGCACCCCGCACCTGGGCTATCTGGCCCGGCCCGGACGGCGCGACCGGGCGATCACCGACGAGGTGATCGAGCGGCTGGATCTGGGCCCGTTCGCCGGCCGCGACGTGGGCCGGCTCTCCGGCGGCGAGCGGCAGCGGGTGGTGCTGGCCCGGGCGCTCACCCAGCAGGCGCCGGTACTGCTCCTGGACGAGCCGACCACCGCGCTGGACCTGGGCCATCAGCAGCAGGTGCTGGAGATCGTGGACGGCCTGCGCCGCGACGACGGCCTCACGGTACTCACCACGCTGCACGACCTGGGGGTGGCCGCGCAGTACGCGGACCGGCTGCTGATGCTGGTCGACGGGCGTCCGGTGGCGTCCGGGTCGGCCGCCGAGGTGCTCACCGCCGAGTCGATCGCCACGCACTACCAGGCCCGCGTATCGGTCGAGCCGGGTCCGGACGGCCGCCCGCGGGTACACCTGATCCGGCCCGGACACACGGGCCGGGACACCGCCGAGGGGTCCGCGTGAGCACCCTGCCGCCGCCGCGCGAGACACCGGCCGATTTGCTGCGCCCCCGCACCGTGTGGCGCGACGAGGACGGCACCCGCCGCCCGGCACTGCTGTGGCGAGCCGGTCCCGGTTGGCGAATGGCCTCCTCCGCGCTGCTCGGCGGCGGCATCGGCGAGCGCGCGTGGGTGCTCAACCTCCAAGTCCGGCCGGGCTACGACCGGATGGACCCGGTCACCCACCTGACCGAGGTGGCGGCGCCACTGGGCCTGACCGGCGCCGGAGTGGGCCTGATGACCGCCGCCGAGGTCACCGCATGGACACACGGCGCGGACGAGGGCGCCGAGGCAGCGGTCACCACCGGAATCGGCGTCCCCACCTGGGCCGCCGCCCCCGTCCCGGGCCTACCCGGCGCCCCACCACCCGGCACGATCAACATCATCGCCGCAGTCCCCGCCACCCTCTCCGACGCGGCCCTGATCAACGCGGTGGCCACCATCACCGAAGCAAAGGTGCAGGCCCTGCTCGACGCCGGCTACGCCTGCACCGGCACCCCCTCCGACGCCATCTGCGTAGCAGCCCGCGTCCCCACCCCCAACACCCCCACAGAACCCTTCGGCGGCCCCCGCTCGACCTGGGGCGCCCGCCTGGCCCGAGCCGTCTACACAGCGGTACTCCAAGGCGCCCGAAACGACCACGCCCGCAGACAAGCCCCCACCCCACCCAAGCCCCGAACCCGAACAACCCACCCCCTCACCCGCAACACCAACAAACCGACCCAATAACCAAACCCCGCCCC
>NZ_KB889581.1 GCF_000372745.1 Embleya scabrispora DSM 41855
GCATCGTCCCATGGCCGACCGGCTGGCCACTCCAGAAGGCCGCCGCCTCTACAAACGCCGAGCCGCGCTGGTGGAGCCCGGCTTCGCCCAGCTGTTTCAGCGATTCGGGCGCGACCTCCACTACCGCGGGCGCGACGGTGTCGACACCGAGGTCAAGCTCCTGGGCCTTGTCCACAACCTGAACAAACTGTTCCGGCACACGGCGATTCCAACGTCTTGACAACTACACCGGTGAAGTTGTGCGACAGCCTCCGGCCCGCCCGGCGGCCGCACCGAAACCGTCCCGGCCAGGGCCGGGACGGCCCGCCGGCTCGAAGAACAGACACCGGGCCAGGCGCCACAACGTCGGCAGGACGGCCGACCTGGCCGGCGAGTACAGCGTCGGCCGCTCCACCATCCACCGCATCATCCATCGCGCCGCCCCAGACACCGACACGCCCACACCCTGACCACGTTCAACGTCACCGTTGAAAAAACGATCACTACGGCACAGGAGGAGCATTGAGCACAGGCTCCGAACCCGGCCAGCAGCAAGCCGCCGCGCCACCGGCCACCCACACCGTCCCGCTCCGCGCTGACGGCTGGCCCGACTGGCACGGCCGCCGCCCCATGAGCGCAGCCGACCGCGACAAGATTCGCCATGCCCTCGCCGAAGGCCCGCCCGCCGGGCCCTTCACCGACCCCGGCCCGTTCCTGTGCTATCTCACCATCGACGGCCTCAAAGGCCCCCACACCCCGTCGCCCCGACGGCTTCCCCAACGCCACCAACTACGCCGCCTTGGTCAACGCGGGCTCGCCTTGGCCGGCCTCCAGTGTCCTGTCTGTGACCCACGGTGCAAAGTCCCAGACCTACCGAGGGGCCCGGGTCGGTGGTGCGCTCATTGCTGCCGTCAGAAACGTGATCGCCCAGTGGCGGGCCTCCTCCCCCGCCGTCACCGTCGGGCAGGCGGGGGAGGGCCGGTGGTAGACCTCGACGCGGTCCACGGCCGTCACGGCGAAGATCCCCCGCATCCGGAACAACAGCTCCTGTGGGGCAAGGCCGGGCAGTGCGCGCGCGAAAGCCGCCAGGTAGCGCTCACGGACCGTGTCCTCGTCCGGGCCGGTCCAGCTGCGCGCCTCCTCGGCCGGGTCGCTGAGGATCGTCACGATCAGCTGGGACGTCCGGGCTCCGCTCTCACTGCCGGCGGGCATCTCGTCGAAGAGCGGCCCTGCGAATGCTTCCACCAGTTCGGCGACCGGCGGGTCCGGAGTCCGGGCGAGCAGTTCGTCGAGCCCGGCGCTCTGGGCGGCGGTGATGGGCTCGATCACGCGGCGGGCGACCGCGGCCAGGAGTTCCGCCTTCGAGCCGAAGTGATAGCCGACGGCGGCCAGGTTCGCTCCGGCGAGGTCGGTGACCGCGCGGACCGAGGTGCCGCGGTAGCCGTGCTCGGCGAAGAGGTGTTCGGCCGCGTCGAGGATCTTGGTCCGGGTATCGGGTAGCGCCATGTGCCGTACTATACAGACGTTCGATTGAAACGAACGTTTGACTCATGTGGAAGAGGCTGTCATGAAACTGCTCGTTTACGGCGCCGGGGTCTGCGGCAGCCTGTTCTCCGCCCGCTTGTATGAGGCCGGGTTCGACGTCTCGCTCCTCGCCCGGGGCGAGCGTCTGGCCTGCCTGCGCCGGCACGGCGTGCAGCTCGCCGAGGAAGACAGCCCTGCCGTCAGGCGGGTACCGGTACCAGTGGTCGAGCACCCGGCGGGCGGGTACGACCTGACCGCCGTCCTCGTGCGCACCCATCAGGTCGACGCGGTGCTGGAGTCGCTCGCCGGCCTCGAAGGCGACGTGCTGTTCCTGCACAACTGGGCGGCCGGCGCGGAGCCGCTGGGCGAGGCGATCGGCCACGAGCGAGTACTGCTCGGCTTCCCCCCGGCACTGGCCGGCGGCACGATGGACGGGGACGTGGTCCGCTACCGCGCGACCAACTTCATGACCAGCCGGGTCCCGATGCCGATCGGCGAACCCGACGGCCGGACCACCCCGCGACTGGAACGGATCGTCCGTGAGTTCCGCACCGCCGGGATCAACGCCAAGGCCGAGCCGCGGATGGATGCCTGGCTCAAGACACACGCCGCGTTCGCGGTGCCACTCGGGCAGGCGGTGCACGCGGCGGGCGGCCCGGTGGCGCTGGCCGACGACCCCGACGCGGTCCGCGGCATGCTCCACCTCATGCGGCAGAACCTGGCCGCCATGCCGACGTCGCCGGTCCCCCGCACGTTCGCTGCACTGCAGACCCTGCCGGAAGGGCTGCTCACGGCCCTGCTGCGGCGCTTCCTGCGCAGCCCGACGGCCGTACACAGCGGGCTCAGCGACGCCTCCCCGGCAACGGTCGCCGAACTCGGACGGCTGGCCGAACAGATGCGCGCCCATGCGAAGGTCCGGTAGACCAGCGGCAGCAGCTCCTCGGCCGCACCGCAGCCGAGTGCGGTCCGGGGACTTCCACCGGACCTCCGGCACCCTTGCTCCCGGTCGACGACTGGCGAACCGACACCTCGGACACCCCGCACGCACAGCACTTCGAGCGCAGCTGCCGCACTCTGTCGCTGTCGGTAACGACCGTTAACCGACAAGATCAATCTCAGCGCCAACGGCTGTCCGCCAGTCAACCCCGGACTTCGGAGCACGTGAAGCGTGTACCGGCCAGGCGCGAGCCGCACCCGGAACCGTCCGCCGGAACCGGTATGAACGACCGCCGCGATACCCGGCCACCCCCACCGCGTCACGACCGCTGAGATCGCAACATGCCCGTGAGGGCAGACCTCACCCATACGAACGACCGGGCAGGTCGGGCCGACGGTGGACTCACCCGCCATCCCGCTGCCTTCAGCCGCAAGGTAGGACCAGGCGGCTTCACAGGCACCGATGACAACCACCCCCAAGAACACACCTGAGGTGACCTTCAGAGCTTTACGCATGCCGGTTCGACGGAAGACAACGGATTACCGGTTCCGGCGATCGCGTGTGCTGGAGCGACGCCTTGCCGCTAATTCTCGGCTGAATAGTCCCGAGACCCGTCCCTGAAGCTTGCGGCCCCTTGGGGGACCGCGATGTCGGCGAAGCGTGCCCCGGTGAACCGGGCGTCCGCGAACGTCGCCTTGTCGAACGTGGCGGCGGCAGTGAACTCGGCGCCGACGAATGCCGCATCCGCGAAGGTGGCAGCGCTTCTGAAGTGCGTGTTGGAGAACACCGCGTCGCCGGCGAACCGCGTTCCGCCGAAGTCGACCGGACCATTGAATGCGGTATCCGCGAATGTCGTGTCGTCGAACGTAGCCCTGTCGAACGATGCGGTGCGCGTGAATATGGTGTGCTCGAATGCGGTTTCGCCATCGAACGAGGCGTCTTGGAACCAGGCGCCTTCGGTGAACATCACACGCGTGAACTTGGCGTGGGTACGGAACTCCGTGCGGTCGAAACCGGCGTGGCCATCGAAGCGCGCGTCCTCAAACCACGCGACGTGCCCGAACTCCGCGCGTCGAAAGGAAGCCTGGGCAGTGAACACGGCGCGGTTGAATTGGGCAGGCCCAAGGCGGGGGCGGCCGGCGCCCGGGTCCTGCAGGGCGTCCAGCGACTCGTCGAGCAGCCCCATGTCGAAGACGGTGCCGCGATGGTCGACGGCGTTACCGGGGCTGAGGCTCGCCAGGTATGTCGCGCGGTCGTGAGGGACCAAGTGCGCGAGGCACTGCTTCGAGCCCGCATCGAGCGGGAGAACAGGAGGCCACTGGTGGCGAGGTCGGTGGAATTCCACTTCGGCAGCAGCGGTCGGCAAAAGTCGTCGACCGTCGACCTGTCTGGGTGGACTATCCGCACAAGGAGCTGATCACGCGGCTCCTGGCGGATACATGCGAGATCTGCGGACGTATCGGGGACGTCGAAGTGCATCACATCCGCGCTCTCGCCGATCTCGCTCATTCCGGATGGCCATCGTCCGACTGGGCACGCGTCATGCTCGACCGGCGCCGCAAGTCCGTTGTGGCCTGCGTCAGTTGCCATGACCGCATCCATGTCGCACGAACGGCCAAGTCATTCACGTTGTAGTCACTGGAGAGCCGGATGATCGGGAAACCATCGCGTCCGGTTCGGCGGGAGGCCGCGCGGAAAAGGACCCGCCACCAAGCGGGCACCTCGCCGCGCGGCCGACCCAACGGGATGGATCATGCTCCGCCGACGTTGACCCGCGACTCTACGAGACCCTGCCCGCCAGTTCCGAAGCCATGACCCACATCGCCTCGATCGACAACCTCACCAAGCGCATATCGGGCGAGACCACACCATCTGGCAAGGAATCCACTAGAATATAAAGGGCATTTCATCTAGATCAAATGCCCTCTTATACACGAGTGCGTGTTAGCTCCGGATAACTAATTCGGGTAACGTCCTGGTAACCCCTCGCCGCGTAGACCTGCTGTCGCCCACCCCGACTTCGACATCGGGGTGGGCACGACCACAGGCCCTACAACGGGCGAGAGCAGCAGTGATGACGAGGTTCGAGCACACAGGATCGGGACGACCCATGACGCTGCGGTTGGCGGTCGGGGTGGTTCCGGCGAGTGGCCTCGCCTCGACCACGGCCGCATGAGAGGACGACACGTCGGCGACGAACAAGGTGGCCTCGGGCGGCGGCAGCGCCGGCAAAGCCGACAGTCAGTCGAACCGGGCGAGAAGGGCGACGCCTCGACTCGCGAGCAGGTGGTCACGTTCGCGAGCTGCGCACACCGCATGCACGCCCCTCACGCCCTTCCCCGAAACCGTCGCAGACGGTGCGTTCGAACCGCACCACCGCACCACCGCACCCTCCGCGCCCGTCTCGGGCGCGGCTGTACGGAAGGAAGCCACGATGGCCAAGCCCCTGCTCCTGACCCGCCGCGCTCCGGCACCCACGCAGGGCCCACGAGCCCTGCCCCCGTACCGCTACAACCCCCATGCCCAGGTGAACGTCGTCGCGGACGGAACCGCACTGGTCCACGTCGCGGACCCGGCGGCGCTCGCCGACTACACCGGCACCCAGGAGGCCGGCGGCTGGAAGACGGATGACTGACGACGACCCCACCACCGGGGTCGTGGTCGTGGCCGCGGAGACCGACCTCACCGCCGACGCGGTCGTCACCCGACTGGGCGTCCACACCGCAGTCGTGCGCCTGGACCCGGGCCGGCTGCGTAACCGCGTCCACCTCACCGGCCGTTACACGAAAGGCCGTTGGACCACGGTCCTGCGCAGCGGCCCCCACGCGGTGACGCTCGACGAGCGCTGCTCGGTGTACTGGCGCAAACCCACCCCACACCACAGCCGTGCCACCCCCGACGAACGATGGCACGCCGACGAGAACACCACCGCCCTGCTCGGCCTGCTGCGCGCGCAACCGCTGCGCTTATGGTGCAACGACCCCACGACCATGGCATCCGCCCGCCTGCGCCCCGCCCAACTCGCAGCCGCCACCCGGGTCGGCCTCACCGTCCCGGACACCCTGATCACCACCGACGCGACCGCCGCGCGCGCGTTCGTCGCTGAACACCACGACCGAGTCGTCCTCAAGGCCCTCACCCAGCGCCACACCCCGATGGTGCCCACCACCAGGATCCGCCTGGTCGACGACCTCACCGCCGTCGACGGCTGCGCCCACCACCTCCAGGCCCTCGTCGACAAGCGGGCGGACGCCCGGGTGACCGTCGTCGACAACCGCGCGTTCACCGCCTTGATCACCACCCGCGACGGCGACCTCGACTGGCGCGTCATCCCGCACGAGGACACCCGCTACCAAGCCGTCGAAGCGCCCCCGGAGATCGAACGCGCCTGCCTCGCCCACGTCCGCGACCTCGGACTGACCTGTGCCGCAATCGATTTCGCCGTCGACCACGCCGGCCGTTGGTGGTACCTGGAATCGAATCCGGGGGGACAGTTCGGCTTCGTCGAATACGGCGCCGGACTGCCCATCGCGGACGCCGTCGCCCACGTCCTCCTCCACGGACCCGCCCCCCGCCCCAAGGAAACACCGTGACCGACGCGATCACCACCTCGCCGCTCGCCGCCGCGCTCGCCGCCCTCGAAGTCGACGAACCGGCACGGCCGCTGACCGCAAGCCACGAGACCGCGTGGCGCGCCGGCGACTGGAAGATCAAGACCGCCCCTGCGGGAACGCCGCCGGCGATCCGACTCGAACACGAGGCCCACGTGGTGCGCCTGCTCCACACCGCCGGGCTCTACCCCGTCGACAGCGCCCACGGCCGACACGGCAACCACGTGTGGACCGCGATCGGCCGACTGCCCGGCCGAACCCTGTGGCAGGAATACGCCTCCGCCCGCGAAGCCCCCCTCCCACCCGACGGGGCGCAACGCATGCTCGACATCGCCCTCGACGCGTTCACCACCCTGCGCCGCCTGCACACCGCCGGCTGGCGCCACGGGGACATCCAACCCTTCAACATGATCGTCGGCGCAACCGGCAACGTCGCCTTCATCGACTGGGACCGGGCCCACCACCCCGACCTGCTGACCCTGCCCTACCCCTACCGGGGCGGCATGGACCACGGAACCGCCCCCGAGATCGCCCGCGCCCTCGCCGACACCCCACCCGAAACCGCGGTCGTTCTCACCGAGGACGCCGAGACCTACGGCCTCGGCGCCGCGATCCGCTGGGCCTTCACCGGCGAGACCCCGAGCACCACACTGCGCGTGGGCCCCGACGTCAGCCCCGACGTCCTCCTCGACGACATCGCCACCAGCCGCCACCGGCCCACCCTGCGCAATGAACGACCCTGGCCCCACCCCGAGTTGGAAGCCCTCATCGAGAACGCCACCCACCCCGACCCCCGACATCGCGTCGGACCCACACCCGCCACCGACCGACCCCGAACAACACGGCCCCCGGTGGACCCGACACCATCCCCGCGTGAAGGCGTATCCGAGCGCACCGGGCCCGGCACACCGGGTGCCGTCGACGGTCCTTGCGCACGACCACCCGCTTCCCGGGGACGGTCGAGCCGCCCGTGTAACGGCCGAAAACACGTCGATGACGTCGGACCCACGTCGCACAAATAGCCGAATATCGCCCGATGGCACCTGTCTGTCGAAACTCGGACGACTGTCGTATTCCCCAGCCCTATTGGAGAGCACGGTCCTCGCCCACCCGGCGCGACTGCCCGAACCGCCACCGGCGTTGACCGTCCGCAAGCCCACCGGCAGAACCCTCGACGCGTCGCCCGCAGCAGTCCGACCGACCCGACCAACCTCGCCAAAGTCACTGCCCCCGTCACCCGCCGACGATGGCCTCGCCGTCCTCGCCGATGGCCCCGGCGTAGCGGGCCAACCCGGCCACTGTGTGCTGACCCAGCTGCGGCGCGAGCTCGAAGGGCTCCGAACCCGGCGAACCGGACGGCCACCCGCGCGGAACTCCGGCGCGGCCCGCGATCGGATCCGAGGGAGACTTGGGAGGGTGCGACGGGGGCATCGCTGCGTACCACGCCGGAAGGGAACCCGCCCATGAGCAACCATGACGGATCCCCGCAGGCAGGCGCGGCGTCCCCTTCGACATGGCCGACATGGCCGACATGGCGACCGTGCTCGTGGACGGGGCCAAGCTGGTGCTCGGCTGGAGCCCCCAAGCGGAACACATCCTCGGCTATCCCGCACCGGAGACACTGAACCGGCCGATCACCGCCTTTGTCGAGCTCCCCGATGATCCCGACACCACCGGCTCGGTGGACGGCACGGACGGCATGCGAGACCGGGACGCGGAGCCCCCCGCACCCCGGCCCTGGAGCGGACACGTCACGGCGCGTCACCGCGACGGTCGACATCTGGAACTGGCGGTACGAATCTGCCCGCTGGCTCACGCGGGCGACCGCAGCCTGTTCCTGCTGTTCCTGGTCGACCCGCGGAGCACGCCGTGGTGGGGGCTCAGCCAATCGGTGTTGGAACGGATTCCTCACGCATCTGCCCTACGGGGTGGCCGTGCTGGACACGGACCTGCGGTACGTATCTGAACGAGACCCTCGAACGCATGGCGGGCGTGCCCCGCGAGCAAAGACTCGGGCGACGGGTCTCGGACGTGCTGCCGGACCTGGCCCCGGACGTGATGGAGGCCCAGTTGCGGCACACCCTGGAGACCGGCGCGCCGGTGCTCGGATTCGAGTACCGCGGCCACACACCGGCGGAGCCGGACCGCGAACAGATCTATTCGACCTCGTTCTTCCGGCTCGACGACTCCGCGGGGCACGTGCTGGGTGTGGGCTACATGGGCGTGAACATCACCGACAGCAAGCGCGCACAGGAGCGGTTGGCGCTGCTGACCGAGTCCGGGGCCCGCATCGGAAACACCCTGGACATCACCGGGACCGCCGCGGAACTGGTCGAGACGGCGGTCCCCCGGTTCGCCGACTTCGCCTGCGTCGACCTCCTCGAACCCGTCCTGCACGGCCGGGAACCACAGGAAGGACCGATGCCCGGCCTGGCCTCGTTGCGGCGGGTGGCCCATCGATCGATGCGCGAGGGCTGCCCGGAGGCGGCCATCGGCCTGGGTGAGCCGAGCCGCTACGTCACCCCCTCGCCGATGGCCCGCTGCCTGATCGAGGGCAAGGCCGTACTGCAGGACTTCGACGACGACGACGCGGGTTGGCTCGCCGAGGACGTGATCCGCACCGACCGGGCCCGGGAATTCCACCTGCGGTCGCTGATCGTGGTGCCGGTACGGTCCCAGCATCTCTCGCTGGGCGTGGCGCTGTTCGTCAGACGGCGACCGAACGAACGATTCGAGGAGGCGGATCTGCTACTGGCCGAGGAACTCGTCTCCCGGGCGGCGGTATCCCTGGACAACGCCCGCCGGTACACCCGCGAACACAACGCGGCGCTCACCCTGCAACGCAGCCTGCTTCCGCACGCCCTGAACGACACCCCCGCACTCGAGGTCGCCTGCCGCTACCTGCCCGCCGACAACCGTGACGGCGTGGGCGGGGACTGGTACGACGTGATCACGCTGTCCGGAGCCCGGGTCGCCCTGGTAGTCGGCGACGTGGTCGGACACGGCATCAACGCCGCAGCCACGATGGGAAGGCTGCGTACGGCGGTTCGCACACTGGCGATTGCCGACGACTCACGCAGGTCCGGGGCGACAGACGTAGCACCTCACCGGCCCGTCACCGGCCTTGGCCGTTGAGGTCGCCCGTCCGGTGACGACGGCACTGGCTGCAGCTTCGGCATCGATGGTGTCGGCCTTTCCACGGCGTCGGCGAGTGAAATGTCAGACGCCTCGCTTCATGAAAGCGCGAGGCTAACGAACCCGGATCGGTTCAGGATTTGCTCCCGGCTCGGCGCCTTGGGTCGGTTGTCCTGGGTTGGCCTCGAGCGTGGGCAGGGCTATGGCTATGGTGAGGCCGCCGTGGTGGTTGGCGGTGGTGGATATCCGGGCCGCGTGGGCGTGGACTATGGCCTGGACGATGGACAGGCCCAGGCCGGAGCCTTGGGTGGAGCCTGTGCGGTTGGGGCGGAAGCGGCGGAAGGGTTCGTAGAGTTCGGGGATGCGGTCGGCGGGGACGATCGGGCCGGTGTTGCGGACGCACAGGGAGCCGGCCGAGACGTCGACCGTGACGAAGCCGCCCTGGTGGTTGTGGCGGACCGCGTTCTCGATGAGGTTGGTGACCAACTGGCGCAGCAGCAGCGGGTCGCCGGACACCGTGCCCGGGGCGAGGTTCGCGTCGATCCGGACGCCGGCCTGCTCGGCCGCGGGTTGGGTCTGGCGGAGCACGTCGGCGGTCAACTCGTCCAGCGCGACCGGTGTTGCCTGGACGTTGCCGCGTTCGCTCACCGCCAGGTTCAGCAGCCCGTCGATCAGGCGTTCGTTGCGCCGATTCAGCGCCAGCAGCTGTTCGCGCGTCTCGACGATGTCCTGTGGCGAGTGCGGATCGGCCAGGCCGATCTCGATCGCCGTGCGCTGGATCGTGAGCGGGGTGCGCAACTCGTGTGAGGCGTTGGCGACGAACAGGCGCCTGCTGTCGAAGGACTTCTCGAGACGATCGAGCATCCCGTCGAAGGTGTCGGCGAGTCGCTTGAGTTCGTCGTCCGGGCCCGGCATGGCGATCCGCTCGTGCAGGTTGTGTTCGGACAGCCGGCGTGCCGTCGCGGTGATCTTGTGGACCGGGCGCAGTACGCGGCCGGACATCCACCAGCCGACCAGGATCGAGGTCACGGCCAGCAGCAGCAGTGCCGCGATGAGCACGGTCAGCAGTTGACTCATCGTCACGTCCTGGCCGGCGTCGGTGGCCCTCCGGATCACGTCTGGGGGGACTATTGTGCCCTGGGTCTGCGGACCCGGTGCCGGCTGCGTGGGCTGGGCCTGGCTCGCGTATGGGGGGCCGCACTCTTTCGCGCACGTGGGTACGGACGTATCCAGCGTCAGTGTCTTCGCCATCGCAATCGGCAGTTGCCGGGACAGCCGCTGGTCGACGAACCAGTACACGATGCCCAACAGGACCGCGCCGACCACGAGCGACATGCCGCCGTACAGGAGCGCGAGTCGGGCCCGCGCCGACGGCCGGCGAAACAGTGCCCGGGAGAGCGACCTCGCGTTCTCGACCGGGCCGCTCGTCCGGGTTTTCCTGCGCCGGTTTCCACCGGGTACACGCGGGCTGCTCATATCACGTATCCCGAGCCGGACACGGTGCGGATGACCTGTGGGTCGCCGAGTTTGGCGCGCAGCTTGGACATGGTCACCCGTACGGTGTTGGAGAACGGGTCGATGTTCTCGTCCCATACCCGCTCCAACAGTTCCTCGGCGCTGACCACCGCGCCGTCGGCCGCCATCAGGGTCGCGAGCACCGCGAACTCCTTGTGCGCGAGCCGGATGTACTCGCCGTTCCGGGTGACCTGACGCCGGGCGCTGTCCAGCACGATGCCGTGCTTCTCCAGCACCGGCGGTACCGCCGGTGTGGCCCGGCGGGCCAGGGCCTGTACGCGGGCCAGCAATTCGGCGAACTCGAACGNCTTGGGCAGGTAGTCGTCCGCGCCCAGGCGCAGTCCCGCGACCCGTTCGGTGACCGTGCCGGCGGCGGTCAGCATCAGGATCCGGGTACGCATGCGACCCGCCACGACAGCCCGGCAGACGTCGTCGCCGTGTGTGCCGGGCAGGTCACGGTCCAGGATCAGAACGTCGTAGTCGTTGATCGCGAGCCGCTCCAGTGCGCTGTCGCCGTCGTAGACGACGTCCACGGCGATTGCCGCCCGGCGCAGTCCTCGGGCGATCAGGTCGGCCAGTAGTTCCTCGTCCTCGGTCACCAGAACTCGCAAGGTCTCGTCGCTCCGCTTCGGTCCGGGAGAGGTTGGAAGGCGTGGGGGTCGAACCGGGAAGGTGTGGGGGCGAACGGCGAATGGTCCGGGTTGGCGGACTTTGAACCGCCAACACCTCCTGTTTATACGCGAGTTCGTGTTACCTCGGGATAACCGTTTCGGGTAACGGCCGGGCAACCCGCGGCCGCGTAGACCTGTCGTCGCACCCTTCGCCGTCACGGCGGTGACGGCGAAGGGTGCGACAGGACCGACGATGGGACTACAAGTGGGAGCGACGATGACGACGAGGTTTGGGCGCGCGGGATCGGGTCGGCCCCTGGCGCTGCGGTTGGCGGTCGGGGTGATCGTGGCCGGTGGCCTCGCCTTGACCACGGTCGGTTGCGGCGACGACGGCGGCTCGACGAAGAGCAAGGTGGCCTCGGGCGGCGGCAGTGGCGGCGCGAAGTCCGAGAACAGCGGCGGCGGTTCCGGCTCGGGCAAGGGTGACGACGCCGCGCGCCGTGACCAGATGGTCAAATTCGCGAGCTGTATGCGTGAGCACGGCATCGACATGCCCGACCCGGAGCCCGGCGAGGGCGGCGCGATGCGGATCGGGGGAATGGCCGCGGACGAGGCCTCGTCGAAGACCGAGGAAGCCATGAAGGCGTGCGAGAAGTTCCAACCCAAGAGCGACTTCGACCCCAACGACCCCAAGTTCAAGGAATGGCAGGCCAAGCACACCAGTTGCCTGCGCGAGAACGGCGTGAACGTGGGCGACGCCGGCGCCGGCGGCGCGATGGTCACCCTCGACGCGAGCGACGAGAAGGTCAAGAAGGCGATGGATGTGTGCAACAAGAAGGTTCCGCCGCTGACGACGAAGAAGTAGGGGCGGCATCGTGGTTCCGATCTACGCTCACGAGGAGGAGTCCGCGCCGGCCCCGGCCGAGCCGGACCGCACGGCGCAGCCGCGTAAGTGCCGGCGGCGCCGGCGCGGACGGGCCATCGCCGCCGCCCTGGTGCTGGCCTCCGCAGGCGGCGCCGCGGCCGTCCTGCTCTCCGACGGCGGCAACGGCTCCGACGCCTCCGCGAACCGCACGAAACTGGACGCGGTCCCGGTGACCCGNGCGGACCTGGTCGACCGGCAGAACGTGGACGGCAAACTCGGATACGCGGGCACGTACTCCGTGAACGCGGCGGCGCCCGGGCCGGACAAGGAAACCCCGCCCCCGAGCGGCGGGAACAAGCCGCAGGGCGGCGGCACCCCGCCGCCGTCGCAGGGCCCGGGCGGCGGCAACCAGCCCCAGGGTTCGGGTGGAGGGTCCGGTTCGGGCGGCGGGTCCGGTCAGGGTGGTACGCCGCCCGACACCGGGAACAACGCGGGTTCCGGCACCATCACCTGGCTCCCGGGCGTCGGCGACACACTGGCGCGTGGTGATCGCGTGTACGGCCGTGACGGGACGAAGGTGCCGCTGTTCTACGGCGAGACGCCGTTTTGGCGGGCACTGTATGTCGGAGTCGAGAAAGGCGTGGACGTACGCGAGTTGGAGCAGAATCTGCAGGCCCTGGGCTACGGCGGGTTCACCGTGGACGAGAAGTTCACCGACACGACCGCCGCCGCGGTGAAGAAGTGGCAGAAGGACATGGGCCACAAGCAGACCGGTCGATTCGATGCCGGTGACGCGGTTCTGCTGCCCGACTCGGTGCGAGTCAGCGAGGTCACCGCGGTTCTCGGCTCGGCCTCGCAGGGGTCGCTGCTCAAGGCGAGCGGCACCGG
>NZ_KB889582.1 GCF_000372745.1 Embleya scabrispora DSM 41855
CCTCCTACACCGAAACCGTCGGCCGCCGCCTGTACGCCGCAGCCGCCGAGGTCTCCCGCATCTGCGGATGGACCTGTCCTGGTCGGATACTCGGCCGCAGGGTTTGACCAGCGTGTTCGTCTGATCGGATGATCACCGGTCATGGCGGTCGACTTGGTGTACCGGCTCGTCGTTCGGGTGATCACGTGGCTCGCTCTGTTCGCGCGGTCGCACGCGTCGGAGGACGCGGAGATACCCGCTCTGCGCCACGAGGTCGCGGTGCCGCGCCGGACGACCCCGAGGCCGCGACTGTCGTGGCCGGACCGCGCGGTGCCGTCCGCGTCGGCCCGGGTGCTGCCGAAGGCCGTGCGCGCGCACCGGATCGTCACGCCGGGAACGTTGCCGCGCCGGCACCGGCGCCCGGTCGCGGCCCGGTGGCGGCAGCCGCGTCCGCCGGGCCGACCGCCGGTCTCCGACGAGGTGGCCGCGTCGATCGTCCGGTTCGCGACCGGGAACCGGACCCGGGGCGTGGTCCGGATCCGGGGCGAACCGCGGCGCCCGGGCCACCGGGTGATCGCGGCCACCACCCGCTCGCCGGTCCGCCCCGCCCGCCGGTAGTACGGGTCGTGCGGTGGTAGACCAAGCCCCCCAGGCCCTTCCGCCGATACCGGCTGCGGATGCGCTGCACCGTCGTCGACACCCGCCCGAAACCCACACGCAGTGGCGCCCTCGGCGCCCGCCACCGACGTGGCACCAGGACGCGTAGGACCGCCGCCAGATTCACCCCACGCAACGATATGAATCCCACCCCTGACCCGACAACGGCCTGCACAACCGCAACGGGGTCACACAGGCCGTCGATGCGCAGACCGTGAGGTGCCACGAACGTTCCGGAGGGGACTTCCCAGTGGGCGTGGCCGCGGCCGCCGGACACGGTGCAACGGGGCGTGTGGTCAGGCGTCCCGCCGTTCGATGTCCGCGGGTTTCGCGACGATCGATCGTCGACGAACTTCTCACCGGACAGCCCCCTTCCTGCACAGCATCATGCACGCGACGATGGCCGCCCATCTGCACGCGACCCCGATGCCCCGAGCCGCTTCCGATCAGAGGTTCCGCCCTGGCGCCAGCCGTGCCCGCGTTTGACGGCGGCACGCCCATCGTGGACGTCGGCGACCCGGACGCCAACGACCCCGACCGCGTCCGAGCCGCCCTCGCCCGACATGCACACGCCGCCCTGATCGTCGGCGAGGGCACCTTCGCCCTCACCCTCACGCAGATCCGCGAACTGACCGACCGCACCGCCTACTTCGGCACGCTCGCCGACCTGCGCACCGCCTGCAAGGTCCTCCGCGAGATCACCGAGGGCAAGGACCCCGCCAACACCCTGCGCGGCTACCTCGAACGTGGCCGCGACGCCCACATGCGCCACGTCGAACCCGCCCGAACCCACGCCGACCTCGTCCTCGGGGGGCGGTTTCAAATATCCGACCTTGTATGAGGCGGCGGCGATGACGAAACCACCCGCCGGGGGCGCCGCACCTCGGTGTTCGGCCTCGCGGCCGCGGCTTCGATGCCGAATCGCGGGTCCGCATCAGGCGGGCGGCAGGGCCCTTCGCGTGCGGTCGGTGGCGCTACTCGGCGACGTACTCGGCCTGAAGACGGGTGTAGAGGTCGCGCATGTCGGCCAGGGAGAGACGGTCACCTCGGTTCCCTCCGCGTCGACGGCTATCTGCCATTCGCCGTTCCCGTCCCCGGTGGCCACCTTGATGGGCGGCTGTGCCATCCACATCACGTCGATGCCGGGCCGGACCACCACGCCCACGAGACCGGGGTGCAACACCATGCCACCCCGACCACCGGGCTCCATGAGCAAGTCGGCGAGCGTTTCGGTGGCATCGTCGCCCCGCACGCTCTCCGAGACCACCGTGATCTCCCCGCCGCCCACGTGCGTGAGCATCACCGCCATATGCGAACAGTCCTTGTACCGCTGCCACAGGGGAGTCTTCCCAGTGAAAGGCATACGTTCATCCTGCCCACCGGTTGTGCCGCTCGACCCGGGAACGCGACCGGCGGAACGAGGACTTCACGGGTTCGGCCGCGCGGCGCATCGCGCCATCGGATCGCGCTGTGTGGATGCGGTGGGGCGACGAGGATCCCGTCCGGTCGGGGACCGGACGGGATCGTGGTCATCGGCGATGGGATATCGCGACCGCAGTCGGGGGTGGGGAGCCCATGCCCGGGCGGATGCCCAGTGCGGCCAGGTCCTCGATGGTCATGTGCACCCAGACCCGCATGTCGAACAGGGCCGCCATGATCTCCTGTTCGCTGAGTTGGCTGCGGAGCTCGGGGTCACGCAGGACTTCGACCATGGGCGGGACGGGTCCCCTCACCTTTCCGCGCCGGGGTCGCATCCTGGCGAGCAGACGTTTCAACCACATGCCCGCAACCTCCTTGTGTTTTCCGGCCTCAGGAGTGAATCCTCGCGCACGGACGGTCGAAATTCCCATGCCAGGTGTTACAGATTTGTATGCCCTCGGGGAAGGCCGCGTTGGGGTGCCGGAAGGACCAGTACGAGTCACCCGAGCACAGGGTGGGGCTGGTGGCGGTGATCCGGCCGCCGTACCAGTAGGTCGCGAACGAGCAGCCGGCCGGGCTGTTCCAGCTGGAGTCCCAGGTGGAGACTGTCCGCGCGGACGGGATCGTGCGGCCGTTGAGGGCCCGGGATACGGTGGTTCGCCCCAAGTCGGTGCGCGCCGTGAGCTGTCGCACGTTCATCCCGGACTGTGCCGGCCCGTCTCTCAACAGGGTCCCCAACTCCTTCAACGCCTCGTTGTGAGGCGAAACGTAGGCGTATTTGGCCGTCGAATCGTTCAACCGCTTGGATCTCGCACGCGTTCCATTCGCGTGGGTGATCAGCCGCTCCTCGATGTCGCGCCGCAGCCTCTGCCACTGCGGAAGGCCCTTCTCCCCTTGCGGATGCCACGCGGAGACCATGGCGCACAGGGTGTTCATCGATGCCGGCCGAGTGCTGTTGAGCGCGGCGTAGATGGCGGTTCTGCTCGTTTCCCACTCGCCGGCGGCCACCTTGTTGATGCTGATCTTCCGGGCCGCTTTGCTGCCTCCCGCCCGTGCGATGGCCCCCTGGAGTTCGCGCAGCCGCACGGCGAACTCGCCCAACGGATGCGAGTGATCGATGACGCGCCGTCGATTCGGCGCGGATCCCCCTTCAACGAGCATTGAGTCGAATCGCGGGAAGCCCCGCGAAGTCCCATTTGATTCCGCGTGGTTCCGCACACCGGACATCGCGATATGCCGGGTGCTGACATTGAAGCGGCCCGCCGGCAGGCGTCCAACCATCACCGACGGGCCCCTCAAGATCCAGCCTTCGAAAGGGGACCCAGATGGCCAACGGTACGGGCCGACGGACCGGCGAGGTCAGGGCCGGCACCGCCCTGCATCTCGTCGGGCAGGCCGTCCTCGGCATCTTCGCCGGCGCCTCCCGCGCCGTCGCCGAGCGGTTGATCAAGCTGTTCTCGGACTAGTCGCGGACCTTCCCGGCCGGCGACACGCCGCACGGCCGGGAAGCGCGGCGCTCGGTCGACCACCGCCAAGAGGAACGGAGGAAGGGCCCGGTGGTGATCACCGGGCCCTCCATGCGAACGGGGTCGCGAGTCGGGCTGCCGGCACCGGCAGCCGGAGCACCCGACGGCAGATGTCGGAGCCGACCCAGGCCGGCGACGCGAATGCCGATCCGGGGTTGATGGTGAGGAGACGCTGATTCCGTCCACGGGAAGCAGTAAAGGGAGTACGTCCAGCAGACGTGTGGCCGACGTCAAGGTACGTGCGACGGCGAGGACTTCGGCTTTGGCTCGTAAGGTGTCCCAACGGGAACCTTCCGGCCTGTCGGATAACAGCAAGATTGCTCCGGGCGACTGTGCGTATGACGAGGGGTGGCCTTTATGCTAACGAAGTTTTGCTTCCTCTCGCACTCGAATCCGGCGTGTCGAGTTGCCCGATACTGTTTACACAGAAACAGCAAGGAAGAAATTTGTGCACGTTCTGGAATGTCCGATCGGCACGCGAAATCGCGCTTCCCGACGTGGTTGCGGAACCCGCGAGGAGAGCCCCGGTGAATTTCGGGTGGCACCGAGTCTCACATCAAATGTGGGGATCCGGAGCGAACGTCGACACCTGAACGCAACAATGGCCGCGTGAACACCGACACGACGATCGGACGTTGTCGAGCTGCCCATGGCCTCGATACCGACTCCTGTGACACCGCACCCGACGCGGTGGGATCATCGACCGGGCCGGCACTCGGGCGCCCGCTTGCGAGCTGCACGGCACGCGGATGCTCGCGAGCCTCGTGGACGCCCCGGTGCACCCCGGCCGGGTCGACGACCGGGCGGCGATCCGCGTCCACCTCGCGGCGCAGAACACGCCCCCGTACGCGTTCATTACTGCGGACCATCGGTGAGGGTGTGCCCCCGGGCCCAACCATTGCCTCCGTGGAATACCGGTGCGGCCGGAGCCGCGGTGTGCCTTCCGCCGTGAGGCGGCCACCCTCACCGGCCCTCGACTTCTACGGCGCCGCCCCTAGGGGTGGTGCCGTTTCGCCGTCCGGGACCTTTTTCGGCGCCGCCGCTGCACGAGGTACCGAGCATTGCAGCCGGCCCGATGACCTCCACCGATCCTCGCGCCGATCGGGTCGCCGGCCCTTTCCCCGATTGGGGTGCTCTCTTGAAGGGGCGACCCCCTTCGGGTGCGCTCGGCCGGGCACCGCCTCACCGGCTGCGCCGGAGTCGACCCGGGCTCGTCCGCCTGCCGGGTGTGGACGGACATTGGTGCTCGCCGATCCAGGGGCCCGGCGGCACCACGTCGCGTGGGTCGTCCGATGTGGCCCTCGCGGAGAGGCTTGACTTTCCCGCTGGGAAAGTAGGACGCTTGCTTTCCCGACAGGAAAGTGAGGTTCTGCCATGACGAACACCGCTCCGGAGCAGGCTCGCGCCGCGCTGGACGCCGTCGATCGTGCCCAGCGCCTGGTGGCCGGGGAGGTGGGTCTGCCCCGCGGCTACTGGTGGGCGATGGCGGCCGGCTGGCTCGGGTTGGGCGTGCTCGGCAACGTGGCGCCGTGGCTTGCCGGGACCGCAACCGCGGCCTTCGGCGCCGGGCACGGGATACTCGCGTCGCGCCTGCTCGACGGCCGCCGGCGCACGGACCGACTGCGGGTCGGCGCGGCCGTCGCCGGGCGCCGCACCCCGCTGGTCGTGCTCGGCATGCTGTTCGGGCTCGTCGCCGTCACCGTGGCCGCCGCCTTCGCGCTGCACGCCGACGGCGCCGACCACGCGAGCATCTGGGCGGCGGCACTGGTCGCGGCCGTGATCGGCTTCGGCGGACCGGACATCCTGCGCGTTCTGCGCCGTTGGGCACGGGCATGACGAACGCGCGGTTCGACGAGCTGATCCATCCCAGCACCCGGCTGACGCTGGTGGCAACACTGGCCGCCGCCGACTGGGCGGAATTCGCCTTCCTCAAGGAGCAGCTGGGCTTGTCGGAATCGGCGCTGTCCAAGCAGCTCGCAACCCTTGAGGAAGCCGGGTATGTCGCCACCGAGCGCCGCCTCAGCGGTGGCCGCCGCAAGGTACGCGCCCGCCTGACCGACGCCGGCCGAGACGCCTTCGACGGCCACGTCGCGGCACTGCGAGCCATCGTTGCCGGCGCCACAACCCCCACCGAAAGCCCCGCGACTCGTCCCTGACGTGAGTCCACGCACGTGCTCACAAGGCGTCGACCAGGGCGGTACCTCGCGCTCCAGCGCCCTGGTCCGATCCCACCGCGCATCGGACTCGACCGGCCGAGGCCGCGTCCGTCTGCGCTACGCCGTCCCGGCCGCGACGACGTTCAGGAGCCGGCGGGCCGAACGCAGCGACCAGTCCCCGACGAGCGCGAGCAACGGGGGCAACCGTTCGACCGCCGCAGCCGGCCGGCCGATGTCGCGCAGGGCCTGCTCGACCGAGCCACGCCCCGCCTACGCCCGACTCCTCGCCGGCCTCGCCGAGCGCTACCCCGCGCTCCCCCCAACCCCGGCCGCCGATACCGCCGACACCGCCGGGACCCCGGCCGTCTTGCCGGACCGGGGCGAACCCGTCCCCGACGAGCCCGGCCACCGGCAAGCGCCCGTCGCCCCCGAGTCCGGCCCGACGCCCACCTAGGCCGCCCCGGCCACCGAGCCGGTCGTCACGGCGGCCGCGCCCTGGACCCGCACACCGACCACACCGCCCGCCGCCGCCCCGGCGGCCGCGCCGAAGTCCACGCCGACGCCACCGCGAGCTGCCCCGGTGGAGCACCGTGCCCCGGCCGGCCCGACGTCGCCGAGCAGGCCCGCCAAGGCGGCCGCGAAGACCGAGGACGCCGAGTCCAAGCCCGCACGCTTCCCGGCGGGCCCGCTCGCGGTCCTGGACACCGACACCGACACCACCACGCTCCTCGCGTACCTGGCTGACGGCACCGTGCTGCCCTGCCCGGCGAAAACCCTGCTCCGTGGTGACCTGGGCCCTGGACGCGGGCCTGGGGGCGGAGCGTCCGCACCGCGCCGGCCGCGACGCCGACCCCCTGGTCGTCGTCACCGCCGCGGCCGCCGCACGCCTGCGCCTGCCGGCCGAACTCGACGACCGCAAGCACCTGCGGCTGACCGAGTCCCACCCCGTCGTCAAGCAACTCCTCAAGCCCGGACGGAAGTTGACCAAGCGCGGCTTCGGGTCCTGGACCAAGGTGTACAAGCCCGTCGACGGCGGCCGCCGCCAATGCGTACAGCTCGCGTTCCCGCACTGGGACGCCCTCGACACCCGCTCCTGGGCCGACGCCGCCACCCTCCCCGCACCCCAACTCGCCCAGCTCCTCGGCGCGTACGCCACCCGCGTGGTCACCCCCCGCGGCTCCACCGCCGCCGCCGGCCTCGCCCTGATGACCGAGCTGCGCCCGCCCACCCAGGCCGTCAAGGACGAGACCACCGGGACCTGGCGCTCCGGCCCCGTCGCCGGCTCCCTCCTCGAAGCCGTCGACCCCGCACCCCCCGAGGCGGCCTCGGAACACCCGATCGCGCAGAACCGCGACGAACGCGACGTGATGGTCGAAGAGGCCCACGTGTGGTCGCGCGAGCTCCACGCCGTCACCGACGACGAGGGCGAAGCCCCCTGGGCGATCGGCCTGGACGTCAACGCCGCGTTTCTCGCCGCCGCGTCCCGCCTCCCGGTGGGCATCGGCGCACCCGAGCACGTCACCGCGCCGCGCTTCGATCCGAAGATGCCCGGCTGCTGGTACGTCGACCTCTCCGGCGTCCGGGTCGACCCGCGCCTGCCGTCCCCGTTCACCCCGAACGGGATCGCACCCACCGGGCCCGGCTGGTACGCCACCCCCACTGTCGCCTACGCCGCCGAACTCGGCGCCACCGTCGAGCCGTTGCAGGCGTGGATCCGGCCGGAGAACGGCCCCTACCTCGACCCCTGGTACACCCGCCTGCGCGAGAGTGGGCGCGTTCTGGGGTACCGGGGCAACGCGTCCGGGTCCGGGGGTGGTGTCTTCGCGCGTTCGCCCCACGCGCGAGCGAGTGACACGCCCCGGCCCGGACCCCAACGCCTGAGCCGCTATCGGTTCAGGCGTGTGGCGCGGGACGGGGGACGGCGGGGATGACCTTGGCGAAGGGCGCGAGCACCGCGCGCACTTCCTCGTGCCGGGTGGTCGGCATCGAAGGGATCTCCCTCCGCTGGGGCGCGTCGAAGCCGCCGCCGGGCACGTCACCATCCAGTGGCCCCGGCTCGACGCCGTGCCGCAAGCGATGCGAGGCCTCCTCGGCCGGCGCCGACCAAGTACCGCCGAAGGCGAACGAACGGTTTCAGGTGGTGAGTTCGGCCGGGATGTCGCTCGGTTCCGAGCCGGCGGACGCGGGCAGGGTGAGGACCATGGTGAGGCCCCCACCGGGGGTGTCCTCGGCGACGAGGGAGCCGCCCATCGCCTCGGTGAATCCTCGGGCGACGGCGAGTCCCAGGCCCACCCCGTGACTTCGCGGCGCGTCGCCATGCCGGGCGAAGGCCTCGAAGACCCGATCCTTGGCCTCGTCGGGCAGGCCGGGTCCGCGATCGACCACCCGCAACTCGACCCGATCGCGGACCGCCTCGGCGAGGACGACGACCGGTGTCCGTGCCGGGGTGTGCAGCACCGCGTTCTCGACCAGATTCGCCACCACGCGCTCCAGCAGCTCCGCGTCGGCCCGCACGGTCGGCAGCGTGTCGGGAAGGGATAGCCGCACGACGGATTTCGTGGCGCGGGTGACCATGCCCGGAACCACCTCGTCGAGCGCGATGTCGACCGGGAGGGGGTTGACGGTCCCACTCCGCAGGCGGCTCATGTCGAGCAGGTTGCCGATCAAGCGGTCGAGGCGGTCGGCGCCGTCCTCGATCGTGGCGAGAAGTTCGGCCCGGTCGGCCCGGTCCCACTCGACCTCCTCCGTACGCAGGCCGGACGCGCCCGCCTTGATCGCGGCCAACGGGGCACGCAGGTCCCGGGTGACGGTGGCGAACAGGGCCATGTCGATGTTGTTGCCCTCGCCGAGTCGGCGCGCCTCGGCGGCTTCGGCGACCAGGGCGCGGCGCTCCACGACCAATGCGGCCTGCGCGGCGAAGGCTCCCAGGACGCGGCGGGTGTCGGCGGGCAGCGTGCGGCCGGACAGGACCAGCGCGAGCGACTCGTCCACCGGTACCTCCACGTCCGCCGCGTCCGGGTGTGCGGCGGGGCTGGGTCCGACGGAGGCGACGCTGTGCCAGGATCCGTGCGGTCCGTCGCGTCGCAACAGGGCCACCGACTCCATGCCGAAGGTCTCTCGGACCCGTTCCAACAGGGCGGGCAGCGCCTGCTCACCGTGCAGCACGCTGCCTGCGAGGAAGCTCAACGTCTCCGACTCGGCCTGACTGCGCGCCGCCTGCTGGGTGCGCCGCGCGGCGAGGTCGACGACGGACGCCACCGCCAGGGCGATGACAACGAAGACTACGAGGGCCAGTACGTTGCCGGGTGCCGCGATGTCCAGGGTGTCCATCGGCGGCGTCAAGGAGTAGTCCAGCAGCAGCGACCCGAGTACGGCTGTGACAACCGCCTGCCACAGGCCGCCGAACAGAGCGACTCCGACGGTGAGCGCCAGGAACAGGAGCATGTCGGGGGGTAGTGCGGTGTTGCTTCGGGTGGGCACGAGCGCGGCGGTGAGCGCGGGCGGTCCGAGCAGGGCAACCGCCCAGCTCACGACCGTGCGCGTCCGGTCCTGGGTCGAGCGTGTCGCCTTGTCCGCGCGGCCGCGACCGATGTGCTCGTGGGTGACGATGTGGGTGTCGATGTCGCCGGAGTGAGCGGCGACGGTGGCGCCGACGCCCGGGCCCAGCACATATTGCCATGGTTTGCGACGACTGCTGCCGAGCACGACCTGCGTGGCGTTCACCCCGCGGGCGAAGTCGAGGAGGGCACCGGGTACGTCGTCGCCGACGACGGAGTGGAAGGAGCCGCCGAGCGAGTCCACCAGCCGGCGCTGGCGGGCCAGATCGGCCGGCGAGGACCCGGACAGACCGTCGCTGCGGGCCACGTGAACCGCGAGGAGTTCCCCGCCCGAGCCCCGACCGGCGATCCGCGCTGCCCGCCGGATCAGCGTGTCGCCCTCCGGTCCGCCGGTGAGCGCCACCACGACCCGTTCCCGAGTCGGCCAGGTCGCGTCGATCCCGTGCTCGTGGCGGTATTCGCGCAGGTACTCGTCGACCCGGTCGGCCACCCACAACAGGGCCAGTTCCCGCAGGGCGGTGAGGTTGCCCGCGCGGAAGTAGTTCGCGAGCGCGGCCCCGACCGTCTCGGGCGCGTACACGTTCCCGTGCGCGAGTCGGCGACGCAGCGCCTCGGGTGTCAGGTCGACGAACTCGATCTGGTCGGCGCGGCGCACCACGTCGTCGGGTACGGTCTCGCGCTGCGGGACGCCGGTGATCGACTCGACGACGTCGTTGAGTGATTCGAGGTGCTGCACGTTGACCGTGGAGATCACGTCGATTCCGGCGTCGAGGATCTCGTCGATGTCCTGCCAGCGCTTTTCGTTGCGCGAACCGGGCACGTTGGTGTGCGCCAGCTCGTCGACCAGAGCCACTCTCGGTCGGCGTGCGATCACCGCGTCCACGTCCATCTCGGTGAACGAGCCTCCCCGGTAGGTGAGTTGTCTCCGAGGGACCATCTCCAGGCCGTCGAGCATCTCCTCGGTGCGCGGCCGGTCATGGCACTCGACCAGCCCGACCACCAGGTCCGTACCGCGCGAGAGTCGACGGTGTGCTTCGTCGAGCATCGCGTACGTCTTGCCGACCCCGGGGGCCGCGCCGAGGTAGACCCGCAGCTTCCCGCGTCTGGGAGCGCTCATGGTCGGTCAGCCCATCTCCACGATCGCGGACTCCGGCGACGAGTACCCGGATCCGACCCGTCTGTGCGGCATCGGCATCACTCTCGCCGTTTGTCGGCGCGCGCGAGCGCGAGGTTGAGTTCCAGGACGTTGACCCGCTCGCTGCCCAGTACGCCGATGACCGGGGCCTGAACGTTGTCGTCGACCAGGTCGCGGACCACCGCGGGGTCGAGTCGGCGCGCACGGGCGACCCGCTCGACCTGGAGCAGCGCGTACGCCTTGGAGATGTGCGGGTCCAGGCCGGATCCGCTCGCGGTGACCGCGTCCACCGGCACCCGGTCCTCGCCGACGCCGTTGAACGCGGCGACCTGTGCCTTGCGGTCCTTGATCGCCCGGACCAGGATCGGGTTCTCCGGCCCGTAGTTCGACGCGCCCGAGGCGAGCGCGTCATAGCTCGACACCGAGGGGCGTGGTTGGAACCACAGCGGATCGGGTGCGGTGCTGACACCGGCTGCCTGATCGGCCGTAAGTGGGCCGCCGCCCGCGAGGAAGGCATACGCGACCTCGCCGCCCGGATTCTCGTGCTTGACGACTTCCCGGCCGTCGGCGGCGAACAGGCGGGCATTGCCCCGGGTGTCGACCAGGTCGAAGGACTGGCCGATCAGGCTGGAACCCACCTCCTTGCCCTGATGCTTGATCCTGGAGCCGTTGGCCCGGTCGGGGAAGACGACCCGGGCAATGCCGGTCATCGCGAACGGATAGGCGAGTCCACACAACAGGGTGAGCACGATCAACGCCCGCAGTCCGGCGAGGAGCACGCGTACGCGGGTGGTGTTGATGGTGGGCATCCGGGTCACCCGATTCCGGGGATGAGCGAGACGAGCAGGTCGATGAGCTTGATCCCGACGAACGGGGCGATCAGGCCGCCGAGTCCGTAGATGCCGAGGTTGCGCGAGAGCATCTTGTCGGCCGACAGCGGCCGGTAGCGCACGCCGCGCAGCGCGAGCGGGATCAGCGCGACGATGATCAGCGCGTTGAAGATCACCGCCGAGACGATCGCCGACTCGGGCGTGGCGAGGTGCATGATGTTGAGCTTGGACAGTCCGTGCAGCGCGTGCGGGCCGCCGCCGGCGGCGAACATGGCGGGGATGATCGCGAAGTACTTCGCGACGTCGTTGGCGATCGAGAACGTTGTCAGGGCGCCGCGGGTGATCAGAAGTTGCTTGCCGATCTCGACGATCTCGATCAACTTGGTCGGGTTCGAGTCGAGGTCGACCATGTTCCCTGCCTCTTTGGCCGCCGACGTGCCGGTGTTCATCGCCACGCCCACGTCGGCCTGGGCCAGGGCCGGCGCGTCGTTGGTGCCGTCGCCCGTCATGGCGACCAATTTGCCGCCCGCCTGCTCACGCCGGATCAGGGCCATCTTGTCCTCGGGGGTGGCCTCGGCGAGGAAGTCGTCGACGCCGGCCTCGTCCGCGATCGCCTTGGCGGTCAACGGGTTGTCACCGGTGATCATCACGGTCCGAATCCCCATCCGGCGCAGCTCGTCGAACCGCTCCCGCATGCCCTCCTTGACCACGTCCTTGAGGTGGATCACACCCAGGATCCGGGCACCACCCGCGTCCTCGACCGCGACCAGCAGCGGCGTACCGCCCGCAGCCGAGATGCCGTCGACCAGCTCGCCCGACCGGGCCGGGATGGTGCCGCCCCGTTCGGACACCCACGCGTTGATCGCCGACGCGGCCCCCTTGCGCACCCGCCGGACAACGCCGTCCTCCGTCAGGTCGCCCCCGGACATGCGGCTCTGGGCACTGAAGGCGACCCACTCCGCATGCCCGAGCTCGCCCTGCTGCCGCTCGCGCAGCCCGTACCGCTCCTTGGCGAGCACCACGATCGAGCGGCCCTCCGGCGTCTCGTCGGCCAGCGACGACAACTGCGCCGCGTCGGCGAGTACGTCCTCGACCAGGTGGTCGACGGCTACGAATTCGGACGCCTGGCGGTTGCCGAGGGTGATCGTGCCGGTCTTGTCCAGCAGCAGCGTCGACACGTCGCCCGCCGCCTCCACCGCGCGCCCCGACATCGCGAGCACGTTGCGCTGCACCAGTCGGTCCATGCCGGCGATGCCGATCGCCGACAACAGCGCGCCGATCGTGGTCGGGATCAGGCAGACCAGCAGCGCGACCAGGACGATCATCGACTGCTCGGCGTGCGAGTACTCGGCCAGTGGTTGCAGGGTCACGACCGCGAACAGGAAGACGATGGTCAGCGACGCGAGCAGGATGTTGAGCGCGATCTCGTTCGGCGTCTTCTGCCGGGCGGCGCCCTCGACCAGGGCGATCATCCGGTCGATGAAGGTCT
>NZ_KB889583.1 GCF_000372745.1 Embleya scabrispora DSM 41855
GAGGTGGACGCCCGCAAGGCGGGCGTGGGTCCGGACGACATCGGCGACATCATCTTCACCTCCGGTACCACCGGCCGGCCCAAGGGTGTGATGACCACCCAGGCGCAGACGTTGCGCGTGTTCGACACGTGGGCGTCGGTGGTCGGTGTCGTCGAGGGCGACAGGTACCTGATCGTCAGCCCGTTCTTCCNNACCTTCGGGTACAAGGCGGGGATCGTCGCGAGCCTGATCAAGGGGGCCACGATGATTCCGCAGGCGGTCTTCGACACCGACGCCGTGATGGCGGTGATCCAGCAGGAGAGGGTCACCGTGCTGCCGGGCGCGCCGACGGTCTACACGTCGCTCCTGGACGCGGTGGCGCGTGAGGGGGCCGGCGGGTACGACCTGTCCTCGTTGCGGCTCGCGGTCACCGGGGCGGCGGCGGTGCCGTTGTCCCTGGTCACCCGGATGGCGCGGGAACTGGGCTTCGACTCGGTGCTCACCGCGTACGGGCTGACGGAGTCGTGCGGTACGGCCACCATGTGCCGGCAGGGCGACTCGGCCGAGGTCGTCTCGTCCACCTCGGGGCGGGCCATCCCGGGGGTGGAGGTGGTCACCGTGGACGGGGACGGGAAGCCGACCGCCGTGGGCGAGTCCGGCGAGGTGTGGGTGCGTGGGTACAACGTGATGAAGGGCTATTTCGAGGACCCGGAGGAGACCGCCGGGGCGATCGACGCGGACGGCTGGCTGCACACGGGCGACGTGGGCGTGTTGGACGGGCACGGCAACCTGAGGATCACCGACCGGATCAAGGACATGTTCATCGTCGGGGGCTTCAACGCCTACCCGGCGGAGATCGAGTCGGTGCTCGCGGGGCACCCGGCGATCTCGGAGGCGGCGGTGGTGGGTGTGCCGGACGCGCGGATGGGCGAGGTGGGCAGGGCGTACCTGCTGCTGCGGCCGGGGGCGGAGGTCACGGCCGAGGAGGTCATCGCGTTCTGCCGGCGGGAGATGGCGAACTACAAGGTGCCTCGGGCGGTCGAGTTCGTCACCGAGTTGCCGCGGAATCCGGGCGGCAAGGTGTTGAAGTTCGAGCTCCGGGCGCGGGCCGCGGAGGAGGCGGCGCGTCGTTGACGCGGAGCGGCTCTTGGCCTCATACGCACGGGGGCCGGGTTGGTTCGCCTCATGCGCCGGCCGGGCGCGACGCCGTGGACGTCGTCGCGATGGACGGCTTCACCGGGTTCAAGACCGCCGCCGAGGAACTCCCCGACGGCCGCCGCGTATCGGTGCTTACGAGTGACCAGCTCGGACCCATGCAAAAATCGGGCTCAACTACCGAGGGTTCGCCAGGACTTCGGCCGGGGGATCTCGTTCGGCGGCTTCCGCTGCTCCCACCACCCGCCCGTCCGCGAACCGGATCCGTAGTCCGGCCGGCCTCGGGGGCGCCACCGGAGGCCGTCGACCGGGCCATCGGCATCGCCCCCAGGGTTCTGCCGAGGAGCGGGTCGAGGGTGTGGGCCGAAGTCCACGCGCGGATCAGCGCCGCGGACCTTGGGTCCCGGGCGATGGTCCTGGCCGAGCCGGAATTGCCGCTCGAGTGGTCAGTCGCCTTCGACTCGGAACACGCCGGGGTTCGTTTCCTCGGAGCGGGCGAGGAAGTCGTCCGCGAGCCCTTCGGGCCATCGTGTCTCCCGATCCCACACCACCCCGGCGACCACCTGCACGCCCGTCGCGTCGGTCAGGTCCGCGCGGGCCAGAACCGCGCGTCCGAGCTGCGCACGCGTCAGATCCGCGCGGGTCAGGCGCGCCCCGCAGAGGTTCGCCCCGGTCAGGTCCGCGCCCTCCAGGTCCGCGTCGGTCAGGTCCGCGCCCGTCAGGTCCGCGTCGACGAGGACCGCGCCCCCGAAAAAGGGGGGCCAATTGCTCAGGCGCGCGGCGGTGAGGTCCGCGCCGGTCAGATCGGCGTTCGTCAGAGTCGTGCCTGACAGA
The DNA here is from genome assembly GCF_000372745.1 of Embleya scabrispora DSM 41855. GTDB lineage: Bacteria > Actinomycetota > Actinomycetes > Streptomycetales > Streptomycetaceae > Embleya > Embleya scabrispora. The sequence goes on from NZ_KB889583.1 coordinate 1,969, forward strand.
TTGGCCCTGGTCAGATTCGCGTCCGCCAGGACCGCACCCGTCAGATCCGCCTCAATCAGGTCCGCACCGGTCAGGCTCGCACCGGTAAGGTCCACGCGATGGAGATCCGACCAAGTCAGCTCCGCGCGCGCGAGGTTCGCGCCGGTCAGGTTCGCGCGCGAGAGATTCGCCTTGACCAGGCGGGCGCCGACGAGGTCCGCACCGAGCAGGTTCGCGCACCTCAAGTCCTCGTTGGGCAACTGGGCGTCGGTCAGGTTCGCGCCTGCCAGGTACCGGGAAGCGTCGCCGCCGAGGCGACCGATGGTGAGCGCGGCGGCTTCGGACACGGCCCCGGTGGGCGGTGTCGGCGCGTCGGAGCGACGGGCGATGACGTTGGCGGCGATGGTAATCGCCTTGCTGGGGGCGGACGGAGCCGCGAGCAGGAGCAGGCCCCGCAGGACGGCGGCCTGGCGTGTGGTCGCGCCCGGGTTGTCGTCGCGCCCGGGGCTTTCGTGGTCCACTGCGATCTCCGGGGCGGGGCGTTCACCCGGGAGTGACCGATCGAGGATCCGGCACATCGGACAACCGAACCGGCGGTCGGGGGTATCGAAAACCAGGAGGAGGTCCAAGGCCGCGTTCTCGGCCCGCGGCGGGATCCGATCGGCGGTGGTGGAGGCGGTGCCCCCGCCCTCGATGGTGCGCACGAGACGGGTCCAGTGCCCTTCGGCACGGCCCCAGTCGTGGAGGGCTTCGTCGCCGGGTGGGGGCACTGCCGCCGACAGGTCGGCCCGGTGTGCCGGCAGCGCACCACGCCCCGCTGTCGACGTCGACGACCTCCGCGTCCGCCACAGGCGATGGAACACCCGGCGGAGCCGGATCGGGACCGACTCCGCTCGACGGGGTGGGGTCTCGTCGGTGCGGGGATGAAGGCGGGCGAAGTTGAGGACGGCCTGCTCTACGTCGTCGCCGCGCGTGCGCAGTTCGTGCAGGGAGATCACGGGCCACCTCTCGAGAGCGGATCAGGGGCGAGTGGGATACGGGCCGGGCCTCGCGACTCCTCGACTGCGGCAGCCGAGTAGCGCGACCGGAGTGTGCGGGCGCATCGGGACACATCTGCGGCGACGGCCGACCCCTCGCCGGCCCGCAACCGGCCGCCGGAACACCGTCGAGCGCATGCCGGCCCGCGCGGGTCACCGGCCGGAACGGTGCCCGTCACCGATCCCACCACACGACGCACTTCCCGGCTGCGACCCGACCGGGGCAAAGGCGGCGTCACCGGCATCGGCGAGAACACCCACCCACGTTACGAGCCCGACCGACCACCCCGCAGGCGGACCGGCGAAACGCGCGGGCCTCAGCCGACAGAGTTCGACGACCCCGGTCCGAATCGGTCCAGCGCTCACGGCGTCCCCGAGCAGCCAGGGGTCGAGCGACTCGTCTCCCGACACCAACCACACCCGCGTTCCGACCCAGTCCTTCGTACCGGTGCCGTCCGGCGCCCCGACCGCACCACCGCCGGTACCGACATCACCACCACCTGGCTCGACCACGCCCAAGCCGACCTGGACGACGCGCTGCGCCGCCTCGGCGACTCGCGTCGAACCGCGGTCCGACCCGTCCGCCACGGCATTCGGCCGCCCGTGGACCGCCGGCCGGTTGTATCCGAAGGTTCGTGTGCGTCCGCGATGTGGGTTCGCGACTTTCGGCCGAGCGCCGGTGTCCCGGTGCGGGTATGGCCGGGCGGTCCTCCGCTGTGCCTCGCTCGGACATGGATCGACCGCGACCTCGGACTGACCGGTACGCGAAGACTCCTTGCGTTAGGGGATGAACGCGGACGTACGACCGGGATCGCCGACACGGTGTCGACGCCCCATCCGCCCGGCCCGTACGGCGCGTCGATGCCCGGCGGCATGGGCCCATGCCGCCGGCGCCTCCCCCTCCCGCGGCGACGGGAACGGTCGGCTGATGCCGATCCTCACCCTGATCGGGACGTTCGCCACCGTCGTCGGTGTCCTCGTCGCAGTCGGAGTGGGTCCGTTCGACCTCGCCGGCGACGGCGAATCCACACCGCGGGGCGCCCCCGCCGCCTCCACGCAGGCCCCGACCCCGCAGTCGTACGCGCTCGAGACCCCAAGGCCGTGGACCACGATGGACGAACCCCGGAGGTGAACGCGTTGATGGGCGAATGGGCCATCGGTCTTCCACGCGGGCGCGTCACTACTACCGAGAATCAACTTCACGACGCCGTTGCCGATGCGGATGCCATGAGGTTCGCCGGCTCGGGCCGGGGCCTTGACCCTCGCGGACCCGGAAGCCGGCGTACATTCACTCGGCGGCCGTGACATCGAAGACCTCGGCGTCGGGCATCGAGATCTCGGCGTTCCCCAACGGGACGGGGTGGCCGAACACGTCGATGCCGACGTTCGGAACCCGGGTCCCGACCGCACACGGATCGCCGACAGCCGGAGCACCCGAGGTTGCCCACGCATCTTCGTCGTGGTCGTGAGAGTGGTTCGCCTTCACGTCCCGACCCGGGCGCCCCTCGCTCCGTGGACCTTTGCGGGTCCGGGGAGGGGTGATCCGGGGGCGGTGCGGAGCGAGTCGGGCGAAATGCCCTCGCCGGGCATGGGTAGCCGATAGCTTTTCGTTCGGGCGCGATGGCGGCGCAGGGCGGGAGTGGTGGTCCGCGGGCGGGGGTTCGCACGGGATTCGGCTCGGGTTCGGGGAGCCGGGGGGAGGGGACGGCGTGCCCGTTGTTTTCGTGCATGGGGTGGCCACGCGGCGCTCGCCGGCGTACGACCGGTCGTCGGCCCAGCGATCCGCCCTGCTGAGAGCGTCTCTCGGGCCCGCGCTGGGTGTGCCCACCGATGCCCTGACCGTGCTGGACGCCTACTGGGGCGACGCAGCGAGCAGGTTCGCCTGGGCACACGCGTCGCTGCCCGACCACAGCGAGGAGCGGTTCGGCGCGACCATGTCCGAGGACTGGCCGGCGCTGGCCTTCGCACTCGCGGCCTTTCCCCGGACGGCGGCGACCGCGCCGGTCACCGCGGTCGCGCGCACGTGCCTGGCGGACGCGATCGATCTGCTGTGGACGGTGAGCGCGGAGCGCGCCCAGGCCGCGGAGGCGGGGGAGTTGGCCGGACTCGCCGTCGCCGCCGCGGCCTACGCCGACCGGCAGCCCACTCCGACGTGGTCGGCCGAGGTGACCGACGACCGGGTTTTCCTGGACCGGCTGTTGACCCGGTTACCGGCCGGAACCCAGAACGGCGACCCGGTGACGGAGACCTTCGGCGGGAGCCGCCGGCGGGTCGCGGTGGGTCGGCTCCAGGAAGGGCTCGCCCGCATCGCCGCCGCCGCTCCCCGCGCCGCCACCACGGGACTGGTGTCGGTCGGCCGCTCGCGAACCCACCACGCGGTCTCTCGCTTCCTCGGCGACGTCCTGAGCTATCTGCGCCAGCGGGAACAGCACGGCCCCGACGGTGCGATCGCGCGTGTGATCGCCGAGATGATCGAGGCGGGCGACCGGGCACGCACCGTCGCGGATCCGCGGCTGGTGATCGTCGCACACAGCATGGGCGGGAACATCGTCTACGACCTGCTGTCCTGCCTGCGCCCCGAGTTGGCGTGCGACAGCCTGGTGACGGTCGGCTCCCAGGTAGGCGTCTTCGCCGAACTCGACCTGTTCCAGGCCGTCGCCGCCCCAAGGGACCCCAGCGTGGACCGTGTCCCGGCGTTGCCCAACCTGGGGCGGTGGATCAACGTCTTCGATCCGGACGACGTCATGGCGTTCGTGGTCGGCGGCATCTTCGCCGACGCCGAGGACTACCGCTACTCCACGGGAGCGGGGCTGCTCGGCGCGCACTCGGCCTACTTCCTCCGGCCGAGTTTCCACCGCCTGCTCGCGGCGCGAGTGGGCCGCGCGCCGATGTCCGGGCAGGTGAAGCCGCCCGACGACGGCGAGGATCCGTCCCCGGCCGTGTCCCAGGTGGGGCCGAGGCAGTGACCGCCCTGTTCCACGACGTGCGGTCGGCCGGGCCGGCCGTGCACGCGCTGGTCATCGGAGTCGGCGGATACCCCTATCTCCCCGGCGGGGAGAAGGCCGATCCGCGCCACTGCCTCGCGTTCGACGGTATGCGTCAACTCACCTCGCCCCCGCGCTCCGCGCTTGCCTTCGCCCGGCGCCTTGTCGACGGCGGCCCGAGCGTCGGGAACCTCCCGCTCGCCAGCGTGGATCTCCTGATCTCGTGCGCCGCGGGCGACCGCCTACCCGACCGGCTCGACCCCGCTCCTCGGGAAGCGACCATCGACAACATCCGGGACGCGTTCGAAACGTGGCTGGTGCGCTGCACGGCCGACCCGGACAACGCCGCCGTCCTCTACTTCTGCGGCCACGGCCTGCAAAGCGACGCCCAGTTGCTCCTCGCCGGCGACTTCAACCGGTACGGCGCGACACCGTTCGCCCAGGCCATCGACTTCGACGAGACCCGGCTCGCGCTCCAACAGCGCGGGCCACGCACGCAGTGCTTCGTCATCGACGCCTGCCGTACGGACTGTTTCGACCTGCGACCCGCCGGCGTTCAACCGCTCGCCCGGCCGGACCTGTTCGGACGTGGCGTGTGCGAAAACGAACTGACCCTGCGGCTGCCCGCCTTCGGCGAGGCGTGGGGCCGGCGCGCGGAGGTCTCCTACCTCACCCGGGCCCTGCTGCGCGCACTCGACGGGCAGGCCGCCACCACGGACGAGATCGGACGATGGGTGGTCAGCATGGCGGGCATCCGCCGATCCATCGACCTGCTGCTGATGGAGGAGATGAACGTCGCGTCGCTCCATCGCGGAGTGGAGGCCAACAACCTCGGCGACGCCGTGATGTGCGTCCTCGACCACGCCCCGTCGGCCCGACTGACCGTCAGCTTTCGTCCCGCCGAACCCGATGCGCCCGCGTCCTTGACCTGTACACCCCTGCACCCGGGCGACCTTCCGCCCGTCGACTGCGGCCAGGTCCGGCGCGTGCCCGAGGACGCGGGCCGACCGGCGGCCGACGAGTGGCGGATGACGGTCCGGGCAGGCATCTACACGCTGCGGGCCAAGTCGGCCGCCGCCGACGTCTCGCGACCACACAGTGTCTACCCGCCCCACTCCCGAGTCGGCTTCCAGGGGTCGCAGTGACCACCGGACTGACCGTCACCCTGGACCCTCCCGACGCCGGAACCACAGGCACACCGGTCTGCTTCGACGTGGTCGACCTCGACCATCGCACGGTTGCCACCGGGCTCCTCACCGTAGGACGGCCGTGCCCGATCGCCCTCGCGCCGGGCACCTACGCCGTCCACGCCCTCCTGCCCTCCGGATGCCGGATCGGCGGGGAGTTCGTGCGGGTGGCCCGCGGCCGGACGAAGCAACCCCGATACCCCCTTTCCCTCGCCGACCTGGCGCCGCACCCGTGGCTGGCCGAGACAGCACTCCTGATCCCCCAACACACCGCGCACTTCGGCAGTTTCGCCGACCCCCGGTACACCGACGTCTGGATGCGTCAGTGGATCCACGGTTCGGGCGGATGGCGGACGGCGCCGTTCGCGGTACACGCGATCGATGAGGCGCCCGACGGAATCCGACTGGTTCTCGACGGACCGGCGCCGGAGCCGGCCGTCCTCCAGGTCGGCAGCCGTGACACACCGTGGCAGCTGCTGCGCCTGCCGGCGGGACCGCGAACCTCGGTGACGGTACGACCCTCGCGGCCGCATCCGCCACGCCTGGTCTGCACCGTCCTCGGCGCGGAACCGGATCCGGCCGCCCACGCCCTGCTGGGCTATCTCGCGATCGGCGCCGCCCGTCAAGCGCAGGCGGTCGCGGAGGACATCGCCGACCCCCTTACCGGGATGCAGGCGATCGCCCTCGGCTACCACCTGCTGCGCACCCGACGCGCACCCGACTCCTGGCCGCCCGCCGTTCTCGAAAAGTCCGCAGGAACCCCCGACGGTGCGATCATCGCCGCGCGACACCTGCTGGAGCGGATGCGCACCGGAGCCGAGGCCGGGTCGGCCGAGGCCATCCGCGCCGCGTTCACGGCGGCCGCCGCGCAGGGTATGCCCCTGTGTACCGAAGGACTGCGAATCCTGGTGGAATGCCTGCGCTCGGCGAAGCTCGAAGACGCCCTCGGTGTTGCGGGACGCTACCTGGCCGCGGCGGACACCACCGCCCCGCTGCTCGCGTTCCACGGCAGCGCTCCCGACGCTCCCGGCCGGCCCGCGCCCGACGGTATCCCGGACGACGCCGTCACCGTGTCCTCGCTGAAGCGCCCGCGGCGGCCGGATCCCGGCCGGTCCGCCGACGAGACCCCGGGGACGACCGAGCCGGCGTGGCTGGACGACTTCGTCCGCAGGACGTATCCGGTCGCCGCGGCCAAGGCCGTCATGATCTGCCTCGACCGGCAACAGGCCGAAGACCTGGTCCGTCAGGCGTATCTGATGGCGGCGCGAGAGATGGATCCCACGACGGAGGCCCTGCCCGACGCCTGGCTCCACCGCCGGCTGGCCCGCAATGGCTGGCGGGCCCGGACGCGACCGGCCCTTCGCCCGAGGGCCGGGTTGCGCTTCGTCCCGCCCTCCGACGCGAGCGCCGCCCAGACCACCGACGCGTTACGGGCACTGGCGGCCATGGCGGCGCTCTCGCGTCGGCAGCGCGTCGTGATCGAACTGAACTGCCTCCAACGGATGGCCGTACCGATGATCGCGGCCGAGGTCGACGCCGGTCGGCGCGGCGTGAGCGCCGAACTGGACAAGGCCCGTCGATCCCTGGGGCGACCGCTCCTGGCCGGAACGCGCCGCGGCGGTGTTCGGCGGCTCGGCGAGGACCTGGTGGCGCAACCGGCGGGTGAGGGCAGGGACGTACTGAACGACCTGCTCCGGGCGTGGCTGAACCGAACCCAGGCATGGCTGCGCGCCTCGTACGAGAACGACGACGAGGGGCGCCGCCGAGTCGCGAGCCGGGTGGCGGCGGAGCTTGCTTCCCTCAACCCGGAGGCCCCGCGGTGAGCGGTGTCGTGACCACCTTGCGGGCACTGGTCGCCGTCGGACTCCTGGTGGGCATCTACGTGCTGGTCCTGGGTCTGGCGATGCTGGACGCCGTGCTGGTCTTCGAAACCCTGTTGACGGAGACGACGGACGCGGCGGACACCTCGAACCCGCTCGGCGCGCTGATCACGGTGCCCGTGGTCGGGGCGCTCTGCTGGGGACTCGCCACGGCGAGCCGGCCGACGTTCACGGACGAGGGGTCGGTGCCGCTCACGCCCGAGCAGGCACCGCTGCTGTGGAGTACGACCCGGCAACTGGCCGACGCGGTCGGCACGTCGCCGCCGACCGAGATCCGTCTGGTGGCCGAGGTGAACGCCGCCGTCACCGAGGAGGCGTGGCTGTTGGGCCTCGTCGGCGGACGCCGCCGCCTGTACCTCGGGCTGCCCCTGGTGCTCGGGCTTACCCACGACGAACTGCGCGCGGTGATCGCCCACGAACTCGGTCACTATGCCGGCCGACACACTCGGCTCCTCGCGATCACCCACCGATCCCGTGAGTCGCTGCGCGAAGTCCTTCGCCGGCTGGAACTCGCCGCCCGGGTCGCTTCCCACACCGCCGCCTTCGTCTGGGTGCTGCGCAGGTTCTTCATCGGCTACACCAAGTGCTTCGACCTGCTGACCCTGGCCATGGGCCGGCGACAGGAGTTCGAGGCGGACGCGGTCGCCGCGCGCGTCGCGGTGCCGCCGGCGGCCGGCCCATCCGCCACGGTCGACGGGCGCGGCGTCGTCGTCGACGCCCTTCGGGCACTGGGGGCATTGACTGCTTCCTGGGACCGGCTGATCGCGGATTACGTGGCGCCGGGCCGCGAGCACGGGATTGTCCCCGAACGGCCCTTCGACCTGTTCGCCGCCATGCTCGACGACGTCGCCCACCGGGCCATCGTCGATCAGGTGAAGATGTCGCCGCCCGAGCCGAAACGCACCCCGTGGGACACCCACCCCTCCCTCGCCCGGCGGATCGCCGCCCTGGGCGGGGCGTCCGGGCGTCACGGCGGCCCCGGAAGGCCGGCAGTCGCCCTGCTGGGCGACTGGGACCTCAGCGCCCGCCGCCTTTGGGGCAAGAGCGAGATCGGGCTGCCCTCGCCGGCGGTGCGCCCGCTGCCCAACGACGAGTGGCGATACCGGATCACGGCACTGCTCGCCGGCGACGCCGCGGATCGGTTGCGGGCCGTCGCGGCGCAGCAATCCGACACGCCGAACCCCGGGGTGGGAGAGGTTCTGGATCTGCTCCGTAGCGGCCACGGGGCCCGGTTGGCCACCGCTCTGACGGCCGAGGTCGCGGCAGACCGTGGGACCCCCGCCGCGGCGGAGGTCCCACGGGACCGTCACGAGCTCACCGTCCACCTGGCGGCCCTGGTCGGCGAGGCGCTCGTCGCCGCCGGACTGGCCCGGTGGGTGCCCTCGTGGACGCAGCCGGGCCTGGTGGAGGCGATCAGAGCGATACCCCCGTACTCGAACCTGGTGCGGGGGGCGCCACACGACCCGGATGAGGCGACCCGCCTTCGCGAACTTCTGAACTCGATCGGCGTCGACCTCGAGGCGAGTCCCCCACCCGGACGGTACCGGGGCGCGGCCGCTCACGACGCCGATGGGGGCGCGGATGCGGCCGATGAGGTCGGGATCGACTTCACCCCCCGGTGGCGGCGAGTGCTCTTCACTTGGCCGACGCGGGAAGAGCGCCGGGCCGGAAACGTGTTCAACGCGCTGATGCTGGGGGCGTTGGTCGTGGGTAGCGTGGCGGTCGCGGTGTACGTCGCGGTGTACGACCCGGATCACGGTCACGAGGAACCGGTCCCGACGTATCAGCCGCTGCGGCCGGGGGGCGGTGGGCCGCCGGGGCTCGGCACGACGGGGAGCCGTCCCGGTGACCCGGGCCGTGTCTTCCCGAGTCGGGTGCAACTCACGCCGATCCACCCGCCGTTGCGGACCTTGGGCCCGGGGGGTTGAGCCGCCGGCCGCGACGGACCGCATCGCGTCGAGGATCGGGGACGAATCGCGTCATGTACGCCATGTCTCGGATGCCGGCGGACGGGATCTCGACGTTCGAACCCAGTGCGCTCGCCGCCTCGCGGGCCCTGCCGTCTCGGTGAGGGCCGTCGAGCCCGTGTGGAAGCGGTGTTGGAGGTAGGGCCGTTCAGGTATCACGTGGGGAGCGCGGAGGCCGGTTCGGTCCGGTCGGGGCCGGTGGCAGTCGCCGTTGCGGAGACTTGAGTTCAGTTGATCGCGTCGTCGACGTTGATCGTCCACGTGCGCAAAGACAACGGGTCGGCTGTGGCGACGGTCCTGCCGTCGGGTCCCACACCCGGGAACGTGAAGTACGCCGATTGGCCGGGGGCGGTCACGACTCGGCTGCGTGCCGCGCTGACGATTTCCCAGTTCCGGGTCGACCATGTCAGCACGGTTTCCTCATCCCCCGCGACGACGAGGGGGCCACCGTCGGGGGCGAAAGCGGCGGCCTGGCCGGCGAATTCGAAGACGACCGCGGGATGCTCCGGGTTGCCGACCTCCCATACCCGGCCATGATTCGAGGAGGGACCGAGAGTGGCCGGCAGGTCGCCGTGGGCGGCGAATACGGGATGCGTGTTGTGGCCCGGCAACGGTGCCCGGGGCCGGGGAGCCGTGCCGACGGCGAGGCGCCGCGTGCCGCCGTCAGCCCAGTGGGACGCACCATTCCAGAAGCGCGCCGCCTTCGGGGGACGGGCCGAAGGAGCAGGTGCCGCCGAGGGTTTCGGCGCGTTCTCGCATGTTGCCCAGGCCGCTGTCGCGGGTCGGGCTCTCCGGCGGGCCCACCCCGTCGTCGCGCACACGTACCCGCACCTGCTTGTCGTGGATCTCCACGTGTACCTCCACGCGGGTTGCGTGGGCGTGCCGGGCGGCGTTGGCGAGTGCTTCGCGCAGGACCGCGATTACGTGGGCGGCTATCGGCTCCGGCACGAGCGTGTCCAGCAGGCCGTCGATGCGCAACGTCGGGGCGAAGCCGAGCATTTCGGTGACCGTGTCCACCTCGCGCAGGCAGCGCGAACGAAGTCCCGTGCCGGTGTCGCGGCCGCGGGCCTTGAGGGAGAAGATCGTCGACCGGATCACCTTGATCGTGTCGTCCAGCGCGTCCACCGCGGATTCGACCCGCTCCAGGGCCTCGGGGTGCTCGATGAAGCGCGTCGCGCTCTGCAGCGTCATACCCGTGGCGAACAGGCGTTGGATGGCCAGGTCGTGCAGGTCCCGGGCGATCCGGTCGCGGTCCTGCAGCACGGTCAACAGTTCGGCGTCGCGGCGGCGCTCCGCGATCTCCAGGGCCAGCGCCGCGTGGTCGGCGAAGCCGGTGACCATGCGCACCACCGCGTCCGACAACTGCGGGCGCCCCGCCCGGTTGGCGACCTGGAGCACACCCCGGATGCGCTCGTGGGTGCCCAGCGGCAACAGGAACGCCGAGCCGAGATC
>NZ_KB889584.1 GCF_000372745.1 Embleya scabrispora DSM 41855
TGGGTGCCTGCTGCGCCGGCAGGTGGTGCGGCGGAACGGCGGCAGCCTGTCCTCGACTCCCGCCGTCCCGCCGGGACCTATTTGGTGAATGCGAACCCATTGACGTTCACGAAGTCGGACGTGCTGCCTGAGGAGAACACCAGATAGACGTCGTGCCGACCCCGACCGATTCGACGNTGNGGCGTGGGCGCTGCGTGGCGGCGGTGTGCAGCGTCAGCGGCGTGTGGTGGGGCGGCAGCGGCGCATGTAGTAGGCGTAGGTCAGTGCCAGGGTCATCGGCCCCCACAACATGCCCGGCGCGATGCACACCCGGGCGAGCGTGCACCACCACACGTTGGCGAAGCCCTCTCCGCCGCCGAGGACGCCGAACCAGGAGAGCAGTGTCGGTGCCCAGAACACGGTCGCGCCCAGGCCGCCGAGGGTCGCGGGGATGATTGCGGCATACGGCGGGATGCGCTTGCCGCCGATGAACGGCAGCCAACCAGGTGCCACTTCGCCCAAGCCGCGCGCCAGGCCGAAGCACAGCAGTCCCAGGGCCTCGGTGAGCACACTGAGCGTGAGCACGTACGGGAGGCTGATCCAGACGCTCGGCATCGTCTCTTCGTCGACCAGGGCACCACACTCGCCCCCGAGCAGCCGAAACGCCACTGTTTGACCACTACTTACCCGCCCGAAGCGGAACTTGGCAGTAGCACTATTCGACCAGTACAGGACTCCCCGGTGCGGTTCCCCTGTTCCTCCGGGACGGCCTCGCGGTCACAGGGCCGCCGACAGCCGGTGGGTCAGGCCGGCGATGTGCGCGGTCGCCCAGGCACGGGCGGTGTCCGGGTCGCGGTCGGCCAGAGCGGCGGCGATGGCGCGGTGTTCGGCGAGGGTGTACGCGACCGCGTCCCGTTCGGTGAATCCGAGCCGGACGCGAGTCCGGACGGTGAGGCGCGAGACGCTCTCCGAGAGGGTGCAGAGCAGCGGGATTCCGGACGCGGCCGCGATCCGGTGGTGGAACTCCAGGTCGGCGGTGACCAGTTCCTCGGCGCTGGGCGAATCGCCGGCCCGGTCGAGCAGAGCCTGCAGTTCCGCCAGTTCGGCGTCGTCGATCCGTTGTGCTGCCAGTGCGGTCGCGGCCGGCTCGAGGATCGCTCGGACCCGGAGGGCCGGCATCACGGTATCGTCCCGGTGGAAGTCCAGGACGAACGTGACGGCTTCCAGCAGGAGGTGCGGTTCGAGGCTGCCGATGTAGGTGCCGTCCCCTTGGCGTACGTCCAGGATGTTCAGCAGCGATAGTGCCCTGACCGCCTTGCGGAGGGAACTTCGGGAAACGCCGAGTTCGGTGGCGAGGTCGGCCTCTTTGGGCAGCCGGTCGCCGGGACGCAGTGCGCCGGAGACGATCATCTCCTTGATATTTTCGATCGCCGCGTCGGTGACCGTCACGTGATGTCCCTTCCCTGGTCGAGGGTCCCGGTGGCCGGCTCACGGGCCGTGAACTCTGGTGGCGTCACCTGTTTATCCGCGACGGCGGAGGGCCGATCCGGCGGCGAGCCGGACTCGTCGGCACCTTCATCGACGCGCCCCTCGAGGGTCGGCCCGACCTGATCACCACCGGTCTTGAGGAGGGCCTCGACAGCCACCGCGTCGTCTTCTCCGCCGAGCGGTCAGGGTGATCCGCACCTGGCGGCACGACAACCGGTTCGCCGGGATTTCCATGGCTTCGGCAGTGGCCGTGGCCGATGCACCCGCCGTCGTGCCGCCCACGTTCTTCGGTTCATGTTGGGCGGGATACCGCGAAGAGTCTCAGTCTGCTGTCGAGGAGAGGTTGAACAGTCGTTGTTCGACGTGGAGGAGTGCGGCGCGCACGGCGCGGAGTGCGACGGATTCCTGCCGAGTGTCGCGGCTTCGGCACTCGGCGGGAACAGGCACAGGTCCGCCAGGTGCCGCCGCCGGGTACCGAAGCCCGAACACGTCGGAGGATGGACAGGGTCTTGCCGAAGCGGTATTCCACGGAGGCGACCCCTGGGCTCGGGCGGAGCAGGGAAAAGGCGTACAGCGCGGAACCGTTGGCGCCGTGCCGTACCGTGTCGCACGGATGCCGTGCATTCGGGTTCGGGGAGTTGCCACATCGGGCGTTCAGGCCGCGGGCGAGCGCTTGGCGGGCGGCGTGGATGGGCCGCGCCGGCGCCGTGGTGGCGGCGCCGGCGGGGCTCTGGTGGGTCAGCCGATGGCGGTGGCGAAGATGTGCATCTGGCCGGCGTTGGGCAGGGTCACGTAGGCGACGGTCTTGCCCGCTTGCAGCGGCACGGTCGCTGCGTAGATGCTCACTGTTTGGCCGTAATGGCTTTGTTTGGCCGTGTTGAGGTAGGGGAGGCTGGTCAGGGTGTCGCTGCCGTTTGTCGGGCTGTTGGCCCACCAGTCGGCGAAGGACAGCGGGTAGGTCTGCGTGGTGCCGTCGGCGTAGGTGATCGTGCCGGTGCCCGAGCCGCTCCCGTTGGTGGAGGTGCCGATGAACCCGAGCTTGCTGCCGGACCCGGTGACCGGGAAGACCTGGCCGGCAGCCACGATGTTGTCCGGCCGGCCGGGCGTGGTCTTGGGCCAGGTGAAGTTCACGCCGTCGTGGGCGACGCTCGCGGCGGGAGTCAGACCCGACGCGGCCAACGCCTGCGCCGACAGGCTCAGTCCGGCGCCGTCCAGGTTCGCGGCGGTTGTGTTGGCGTCGTCACTGATACCGGCGTTGTCGAAGGCCGCAGCCGGGTTCGGGTACGCCACCGGCGGCAGGGCCAGCGACGCGGTGGTGTTGCCGGGGCCGCCGGTGTAGGCCACCGACACCGTACTGGTCTGTTGCGGGCCGTAAGCGGCGTCCGCGGCGACGTTGAGCGTCCATGACGCCTTCGCGGTGGCCCCGGCAGCGATCGAGCCAACGTTGACCGTCGCCGCGGACGTGGTCCAGCCGGACGGCAGCGAGATCGTCGCCGTGCTGCCGGGCATCGCGGTCGTGCCGACGTTGGCTATGGACGCGGTCACGGTCAGCGAGCCGCCGCGGTCGACGTGGGTCTTGTTCGACGAGAGCGTCACCCCCGGGGTCGTTGCCAGGGTGCCGGTCGTGAACGTGCCCTGGGCGTCGGCGACTCCGGGGCCACCCTTTGCGGTGATGATGACGGTGGTGTTCTTCGAGGACTTCGGGATGCCGGTGATGCCGCCGGTGTCGGGGTTGAGGCGCAGGCCCTTCGGCAGTGTGCCGGCGGTGACGGTGTAGCGGACCGTTCCGGGGCTGTTGGTGGCAACCCGCGCCTCGTACAGACGTCCTGCGGTCGGCGCAGGCAGCCCCGTCGTGGTGAACGCCGGGGTGGGAGCCACGACAGGCTGTGCGGTACCGACGGGCTTGCCGCCGGAGTCGAGTTCCTGGAGCGACCACTGCCGGCCGGGCTTGACGACGGTGAGGTGCCAGTTGGTGGACTGGTCGCGGAAGCGTGCCTTCTGTGCCTCGGTGAAGGCTCCGAGGTTGCGCGTCGTCTCCCACTGCTTGATGGTGTCGAGCAGCGTCTTGGCGTGGTCGCCACCCTTGGTGAGACTGTCCACCGAGGTCTGGAATCCGACGCCGGCGTTCAAGCCCGCGCCCCGTGCCAGCTTGTTTTCCAGGCTCAGCGCGGTGTCCGAGCCGTTCAGGCTGATCCAACCCAGCATGCCCGGGAGGTAGTTGGCCCGGTAGTAGGCGTTGTTGACGAACACCTGGTTCATGCTGGTGGAGCCCACTTCGCCCCAGCTCGACCTGGTGAGCGCGTCCCAGGTGTTGGAGGTCATCCGGCTGGTCTCGGTGACGAAACCGTCCTTCGCCTTGGTCTTCGCGTAGGTGTCGTTGACCAGCTTGGCCATCCCGTACGCGCCCCAGCCGGAGTCCGAAGCACTCTCCAGGCCGTCGTAGGAGTTGGACATGATCCCCGTGGTGTTCCAGATGATGGAGAACCGGTCGGAGAGGTCGTTGAGGATGCCGAGTCCGCCGAACGCACCACCGTACTGGTTCTGCGGCACGCGGGCGACGGGGTCACCAATCGCGTGGCCGGCCGCGACGGTACCCCAGCTGCCCCGGCCCAGGCCGGTGACCCGGCATTCGTTCCCGATCTGGCTCGACTCCGCGTACGTCACGATCTCGCTGCCGATCCGCAGGGTTCTGCCGAGCAGTCCCGGGGCGGTCGGCGCGCAGCTGGAGAGGTAGAGGGTGGTGTCACCTGCGGCCAGCGGCCGGGTCGACGTCGCGCGTTGCCCGAGTGCGAGATCCGGGCTCCACTTCGGTGTGACGTAGGCGTCGTTCAGGCTGACGAAGTTCGAGATGGTGTGCACGCCGAGCCGGACACCGTTGGCCTTGGCGATGTCCACCGCTTGGGCGGCGCCGGCGTCGTTGCCGCCCAGGCTGGAGTTGAACTGGTAGTGCCCCGTCGTCTGCCACGGCCCGACCGCGTTGGGCAGGGAGTAGATGTAATCCATCCCTGCCGTCTTGGCGAAGTCGGCCGCCGCGGGGATGTTGCCGGTCTTGAGGTCTCCGAGGACGAGGAAGGACTGCGAGCTCGCCTGGGACGTCTTTTGCCATTGCCCGTTCTGGGTCGGGTACGGCAGGTGCTCTCCGGTCGCGATGTCCGACAACACGGTCAAAGCCATCTCCGGTGCAGCGCCGAACAACGCAATCTTGGATCCGACGATCCGCCCGCTGCGGCCGGGCAGCGGGCCGACCGGGATCCGGTAACCGTCGATGTTCTGCCGCGCGCGTTCCTTCGTGTAGTCGAAGGTGAAGGCCCGCAGCACCGAACCCCACGGCGTCTTGCCCGCGGCGCTCCACTCCTCGATCCCGTGGGGCAGAGCCACCTGCAGATTATCGGGATTGTCCGCGACCTCGCTTTCCCAGCCGAAGTCCTGATACTCCTGTGGCCAGGCGCCCTCGGTCCGGTCGGTCAGCGGCCTCAACCCGATGGCGAACTGGTTGTCGCGAACCACGCCGACCGCTTGACCGATGCTCTGGTCGACGGAGGTGGGCAGCGGACCCCACAGCAGCGTCTGCACATCCGCTCCGGCGGGGCCCTCGACCTCCACCGCCTCCAGCGTGCTGTAGCCGGCCCGGTCCTCCGCCTTCACCACGATCCGGAAGCCGACCTTCTTGTTGGTGAAGGTCAGGCGGTCGCCGGAGCGGCTCACCTTGGTCGGACGTTCCTGCCGGCCGTCGATGACAAGACTGACCAGCGAGGCGGACTTGCCCGGTGCCAGGTAGTCCGTCCCGGTCCGGGAGTCCTTGAGGCTGGACACGGTGCCGCTTGAGTCCAGGGCGATGGCGAGGTACCCGGCCGAGAGCCGGATCGCGGCCTTGTTCTGGGCCGTCGTCCCCTGGGACGTCGTTCCGGCACCGTCCGCGGCGTTCGCCGGCACGGTCGTCGTCATGCCGATGCTCAGCGCCAGAGCGCCGACACCGACTGCCGTGCTCCATGTGCGTGCACGTCTCATGATCTGCTCCTGATTCGCCGTTCGCCTGTGTCGGGGACATTTCGTTGGCCGAGGACGCGCGATGTTGTGTCGTACTGCGGAGGTCGCGCCTGCGACAGCGTCGGGCTCCCTCACCGCCCCCGGCGCTCGGCGGCGGAAGTCGGGAATCAAAGTTCGACGACGGTTTTGGCGTGCCGGGCCCGCTCGGCGGCGAAGACCACGCGGTGGCCGGCCAGGCTGGCTTCGATGCCGGAGACGATGAGTTCGGGGCGGCCGCCGTGCAGGGCGTCGACGAAGGCGTTGAACAGTGCCTCGTCGCCGCCGGCGTGCCCTTCGGCGGCCGACGAACCGTCGAGCGAGGTGTCGTGGATGGTGCGGGTCTCGGTGCGGAAGTCGTAGACGTCGATGTACCGGCCGTCCCCGGTGAGTTGACCTCGGGTGCCGAAGATCTTGGTGTGGCGGTTCTCCAGGGGGGTGAAGGCGGTCAGTGTGAACGAGGCGGTGGCCCCGCCGTCGAACTCCAGGTTCACGACCTGGTGGTCGAGCACGTCGTTGTCGCTGTGGTAGACGCACCGGCCGTACGGCCCGTGGGTCAGCGCGGCGGTGACCGCTTCCTCGGTGAGCTTGTCGGCGGTCATGATCTGGGTGAAGTACCGCTTGGTGCCGCCGTGGCGCAGGCCCTCGCGGTAGATCGTCGTGGCCGAGTAGGCGCACGAGTCCTGCAGCGGGCAGGTCACGCACCGGTCGGTCGCGCCCTCCGGGGCCGCCTCGGGCCGGAAGTGGGTCAGCGAGCCGAAGGAACCGACCCGGGCCACCCGCCGGCCGACGACATCGGTGATCCAGTCGATGTCGTGGCACGACTTGGCCAGCAGAAGCGACGAGGATTCGTCCTCGCGGCGCCAGTTCCCGCGGACGAAGGAGTGCGCGAAGTGGTAGTAGCCGATCGGCTCCAGGTGTTGGAGCGAGACGAGGTCGCCGATCGCACCCGCGGCCAGCAGTTGCTTCAGCTTGAGGGTGTAGGGGGTGTAGCGCATGACATGCGTGAGGGCCAGTGCGGTGCCGTTGCGTCGGGCGGCCTCGGCGATCGCCTCGCAGTCGGCTTCGGTGGTCGCCATCGGCTTTTCCAGCAGGAGCTGATAGCCGAGGTCGGCGAGGCCGGCGGCTGCGGCGAGGTGGTCGGCGTCCAGGAGCGCGATCACCGCCACGTCGGCCAGGCGCGGCCGGTCGAGCAGGTCGCGCCAGTGGGCGAGGCGGTTCGCCTCGGTGATGCGGTGCTTGGTGGCCAGGGCGTCGCGGACCTGCGCGCGCGGCTCGGCGACCGCCACCACGCGCGCGGTTTCCGGCCGCTTGGCGGCAAGGTCGGCGTAGGCGTAGCCGCGGCTCCCGGCGCCGACGATCACGATCGTCAGTGGACGGTCCATCGGGCTGTCGAAGTCGCCGCTGATGAAGGTGTCGAGCGTGGTGCCGGTCGGGGGGTTCACAAGGTGCTCCAGGAGGTGTGACGGGGTGCTGCGGGACGAAATCGGGCGGCGCGGTGCGGCTTGCGCCGTGGGGTGGTCATCCCTTGGTGGCTCCGCCGGTCAGGCCCTTGACGAAGTGCTTCTGGAAGGCGAGGTAGAAGACGAGGATGGGCAGGGTGGCCAGGAACATCAGTGCGAAGACCGTGCCGAAGTCGCTCTGGTGCTCACCGATCGCGCGGTAGATGCCGACGGTGACGGTGGTGCCGTTGGCCGGCCCCAGGATGATCAGCGGGTTGAGGAAGTCGTTCCAGATCCACACCCCGAGGAACACCAGCACGCTGGCCGAGGCCGGCCGCAGCAGCGGGAAGACCACGCTCCAGAAGATCCGGAAGCGGCCTGCGCCGTCCAGGGCCGCGGCTTCCTCCAACTCGAGCGGGATGGTCTTCACGAAACCCATGAAGACGAACACGCCGAACGGGACGTAGTAGCCGATGTTGGCCAGGACCAGACCGGGAATCGTGTTCATCAGACCGAGCGAGCGCAGGACCTCGGTGACCGGTTGAAGGATCACCGTCGATGGGATCATCAGCCCGCACAGCATGATCGCGAGTGCCCCCTTGGCCCAGCGGCCGGTCGAGCGCGCCAGGTAGTGGCCGAGCATCGCCGAGACCACGGTCAGGACCGTGATGGAGATCGCGGTGACCTCCACGCTGTTGATCAGGCCGTACCAGAACAGGTGGTCGGAGCGGGTCAGGACCTCGTGGATCGAGGTGAACGACGGAGGGATCGGGACACCGACCGGATGTGGGGTGATCTCCGAGCCCGGTTTGAACACGTTGACCAGGACCACGTACAGGGGGAGGAAGAAGACCCCGGTCACGAAGGTCGCCGCGAGGGGCCGGAACCAGGAGGACGAGCGGGGGGACGTGCGGGTGGCGTTCACTGGGTGACCTCCCGTCGTTGCAGGAAGCGGAGCGCGACCACGGAGATCGCCGCGATGATCATGAGCATCAGGGTCGCCATCGCCGAGCCGTAGCCGATGTGGTTGCCGGTGAACGTGGTCTGCACGACCTCGAATGCGATGGTGGAGGTGGTGCCGCTGCCGGGCCCCCCGTTGGTGATCACCTGGATCTGGTCGTAGGTCTTGAAGCCGGTGATCAGCAGCATGACGGTGTTGATGGTCACTGCCGGGGCCAGCATCGGCCAGGTGACGTGGCGGAACCGGGACAGGCGGCCGGCGCCGTCCATCTCGGCGGCCTCCAGGAGTTCGGTCGAAACGGCGGCCAGGCCGGCCAGGTAGACCACGACGCAGAATCCCAGGACCTGCCAGGTAATGATGAAAGCCACCGAGTACAGCGCCAGGTCCGGATCGGACAGCCAGCCGGGCGGGTCCTCGACACCGAGGCCGCGCAGCGCCGAGGCCAGCAGTCCGTCGTCGGACAGGATCGCCTGCCACATGACCGAGACGACCACCGAGGACAGGACGACCGGGGTGAAGAAGACCGAGCGCAGCGCGTTGTACAACCAGCCGCTCCGGTCCAGGAGTTGCGCGATGAACAGCCCCAGCACGTTGGCCGCGACCGTCACGATGACCGTGACGATCAGCGTGTTCCTCAGCGCTCCGGTAAAGGCCGGGTCGTGGAGCAGGTCCCTGTAGTTCCGCAGTCCGACCCAGTGCGTCGGTGGGTTGGCGGGGTTGCGGTTGGTGAAGCCGGCGCGGACCGTCATGGCGATCGGGACCAGGACGAGGAGGAGGTAGACGATCATCCCCGGCGCGCCGAAGGTCAGGAAGTGCAAGGCCTTGGTGACCCGGCGTCCACCGCGTGGTGGGCGTGTACCCCGTCCCGTCTTGCTGGGACCGGGTCCCGCCTTGCTGGGACCGGCGCCCGCAGGGCGCGCGAGTGTCGCGGACATTGCTGTGATCTCCAAGTCGGTGGTGGACTGCGGCCGGCCCCTGCCTCCTCGCGGGGCCGGCGGCAAGGATTGCCGTCGGCTATCGGTTGGCCTTGGCCCATTCCTGGTCGAGGAACGATGCGAACTGGTCGGCGTTCTTCCGGCCGGTGATCAGGTCGGCGACGCCGGCGGCGGCCTTGTCGGGCAGGCCGGCGGGCATGGAGCCGTCACCCGTCTCGATGGAGAACGCGTCGACGATCGCGTTCTGCTCGACCGCCTGCCGGTACAGCTCCGCGGTCGCGGTGTAGACGGGACCCATGCCGGGCGGAGGGGTGTAGTTCTTCAGCGCGATGATCGAGCCGTCGGTCTTCACCGAGTTGTCCAACGAGGTCTTGTCGAGCATGAACGCCAGCGCCCACTTCTTGGCCAGGTCGACCTTCGGCGCCTTGGCGGAGACAGACATGCCGCCGCCGGTGTAGGCGGGGACGACCAGCGATCCGTCGTCGGAAGGCCAGGGGAACACACCGACGTCGAAGCCGGGCTTCTGGGCGTCCGCCGAGGCCGCGAACCACGAGCCCATCGGGTACATCGCGCCCTTGTTGTCGCGGAAGGCCTGCTCGACGTCGGTGTAGGCCCGGGAGAGTCCCGCGGTGTCGATGTAGCCGCTCTTCGCCAGGTCGGCGACTTTGGCGGCGGCCTTGGTGAACGCCGGGTCGGTGAACTTGGTCTTGCCGGCCGCCTTCTGGGACAGCCAGTCCGGGGTCTGCTTGTACGTGTCGGTGGCCACCGCGCCGATCAGCGGAAACATGTCCGCCCAGGTGTCCTTGCCGCCACCGCCGACCACGAACGGGTTGATCCCCTTGGCCTTGAGTTTCGCGCCGGCGTCCAACAACTCGGCATAGGTCTTCGGCGGCGCGGTGATACCGGCCGCGGCGAAGTCGGACTTGTTGTAGTAGACGAGCGGCGTCGGCTGCGTGTTGTAGGGCAGTTGGTAGACCTTGCCGCCGATCGGGTTCGAGTGCGGCGCGATGAACTCGGTCAGCTCCGCGTCCGTCCACGGCGCGAGTTGTCCGGCCTGCGCGAATCCGTTCGGCGACACCGCGATCATGATGTCCGGCAGCTGCCCGGAGGCCGCGAGCTGCTTGGCGTAGGCGACGCGGTCCGCGCTCGGGGCGACCAGCTTCTTGATCGTGACGCCGGGTACCTTCGCCGAGGCCCGGGCAATGGCGTCGTCCCAGTACTTGGCCGTCAGGTTCGGCGTCTCGAATGTCAGGAACGACATGGTGACGTTGCCCTTGGTCCCGTCGCTCTTGGCGGTATCGCCGCCGGCCGCGCAGCCGGACAGCGCGAACGCGGTGGTAATCGCGACGGCGCCCAGTACTGCCCCGGTGCGTCCTGACGTTCTTGTGCGCATGGTGTTCCTTCCCTGCCCGCCGGGCGGGCCGCGGTGTAGTTGTCGGCGTGGTTGTCGGTCGGGCCACGCGGTCACGGACACGCCACGGCGTGCCTTCGAGGGCCCCAATCGGTTGGGGGTGACGTAGTAGTCCGGCTACGCGTGGGCCCGCCGGCAGTGACGTGTGAGTCAGGTTTATTTTTTGAGTCACTGACTAAAATAACTTTGGTAGAGTCTGCGGCGAGCTTGCCGGAGTGTCAAGAGGGGGAAAGCGATGGGACGAGCAGGCGGCGACGGACAGCTGCTACAGAGAATCAACACGGCGGCGGTACTGCGGGCGCTGCACGAGGCGGGCGAGTCGACCCTGCGCGACCTCGCCACCGCGATCGGCGTGTCCCGCAACACCGCCGAGGACGCCGCCGTCGCACTGGTCACCGCCGGTCTCGCCGAGGAAGTCGTACCGGAGCCGGACCGACGCCGGGTCGGCCGCCCCGCCAAGTGGTATCGCTTCCGCGCCGAATACGGATACGTGCTGGGGGTGGACATGGCGGTTCACGAAGTCAACGTGCTCGTCGCGGATCTCGCCGGCACGGAGCGGGCACGGCAAAGCCGTGCACTCGACCCGAACCTCTCCTCGGACCATCGCATCCTCGCGATCCGCGAAGTCATGGCCGCCGCGATCCGCAGCGCCGGAATCCGCGAGAGCACCGTACTGGCCGTCGGCGCCGCCAGCACCGGCATCGTCGACCGCGGCGGGCGGGTGACCCGCAGCACCCGTCTCCCGGGGATGCAGGGCCGCAATCTCGCCGAGGACCTGGCACTCCCCCCCAACACGCCCGTCGTCACGGGGAACGACGCCCGCCTGGCCACCCTCGCCGAACGCTGGTTGGGCACCGGCCGCGACACCGACAATTTCGTCAACATCGTCGCCGGCCGCCACATCACCGCCGGAATCGTCCTCGACGGCCGGCTCCTGCAAGGCGTCCACGGCGCCGCCGGCGAAATCGGCGTTCTCCCGGAATCACGCTGGCAGAGCGCTCTCGACGCCATGGCCGCGTGGCCACAGGACCCCGAGGCCACCATCCGCGCAGCCGTGGCCGACGACGCCGACGCCCGGACCCGGGTCGAAGAGCTCGCCGAACACCTGGCCACCGGCATCGCGGCCGTGGTACTCACCGTCGACCCGGAATGCGTGATCGTGTCCGGCGGCCTCAGCCGAGCCGGACGGACCCTACTCGACCCGCTCCGGGAACACCTCCACGCCAAGACCCTCTTCCCCGTGCCCGTCCACGCCTCGACCCTCGACCACAACGCCGTCGCCCTGGGCGCGGTTCGTCTTGCCCTCGACCACGTCGAGAAGGAACTCTTCGACACCGACTCGCCCCACCTGGCCGCCGCCCTCGCTTCCTGATGTCGTCGTCAAGTCGCAGACGCTGTCGGGGATCTTGGATGTGTCTGAAAGTTCGTGTAAGTCCGTGATGTGAATGGTGGGCCGGGGTACCGTCCCGGTTCCCCGGCCCTTCCGGAACGGACTGTCATGACCGAGATCGAGAAACCACGACCCACCGGTCCGCCCGCGGACACGGACGCAATGGTGGACGAGGTGGTCGAGCGGTTGATGGATCGCGCGGACGCCTCGGGTACGGCCCTGTTGGGTGAGGGCGGGCTGTTGACCGAGATCACCCGTGCCGTGCCGGAGCGGGCCCTGGACGCGGAGATGACCGAGCATCTCGGGTACGAGCGTCACGACCCGGCGGGTCGTGGGTCGGGGAACTCGCGCAACGGCACCTCACCCAAGACGGTGCTCACCGACGCGGGCGAGGTGACGATCGCGGTGCCGCGCGATCGCAACGGGGACTTCGAACCGGCACCGGTGCCCCGGCACGCGCGCCGGTTGGCGGGATTCAACGAGCGGATCCTCTCCCTCTACGCGCGCGGGATGAGCGTGCGCGNCATCCGCTCCCACCTCGCCGGCGTCCACGGCGTCCAGGTGAGCCCGGACCTGATCTCCCGGGTGACCGACGCGGTCGCCGACGAGCTCACCGCGTGGCGGAACCGCCCGCTGGATCCGGTCTGGCCGATCGTCCACATCGACGCGTTGTGGGTCCGGATCCGCTCCGGATCCGTCGTGAACCGCCCG
>NZ_KB889585.1 GCF_000372745.1 Embleya scabrispora DSM 41855
CGGTCACGGGTTCGTCGCCTCGCGACGTCGACACGGGTTCCGTCGTGGCCCTGCGGTATCGCGCGACCCAGTTCCCGAGAGTGGTGTCGCTGATCCCCAACTCGCGCGCGACGTGGATGATCGGGCGAGGACCGTCCAACACCATGCGAACGGCCTCGTCCTTGAACTGCTGCGTATATCTTTGCGGCACGTGCTTTCTCTTTCCGGTTCGCTGCAACCCTACGTGGGTCGCTGTCCGGAAGATCAAGGGCACCTCAAAGCGCGGAGAGCGGCGGAGCCGCCAAAAAGGTGGTGCCTCGCGAGCCGGCGCCGAAGGCGCCCAACAAGAAGCAACGCTGTGCCCGCGACTCCGGTCGCCGTCGTCTCGCCGTGCCCGCGACTCCGGTCGCCGTCGTCTCGCTACGCCCGCGCCCCAGCCGCCTCGCGCCCGCCGCCCCCGCGCCCCCAGCCGCCTCGCGCCCACCGCCCCCGCGCCCCCAGCCGCCTCACCTCACCGCCCCCGCGCCCCGCCCAACAACCTCGCCGCGCCCGCGACCAAGGCGAGTTGCCCCCCGCCCCAGACGCGTCAGCGCCCCCGACCCTCGCCCACACCGTCCGCGTCCGACGCAGCCCCCACACCAGCCGCACCGCCGCCCACCCCCTCGGAGCCACCCGTGGCAGCCACCCGGCCCGCGCCCGCCGCGCCCGCCGCCTCCGCCGCGCCCGCCGCCTCGGCCGCCTCCGCCGCGCCCGCCGCCCCTTCAACCCCAGCCGCCCCCAGCAAGGCGTCCAGTAGTGCGACCGCGCCGGGTTTGTCCAGAGGCTGGTTGCCGTTGCCGCATTTGGGGGATTGCACGCAGCTTGGGCAGCCGTGTTCGCACGCGCACGACGCGATTGCCTCGCGGGTCGCGGTCAGCCATGCGGTGGCGGTGACGTAGGCGCGCTCGGCGAAGCCCGCGCCGCCGGGATGGCCGTCGTAGACGAACACGGTCGGCAGGCCGGTGTCGGGGTGCAGCGATGTGGACACTCCGCCGATGTCCCAGCGGTCGCACGTGGCGAACAGCGGCAGCAGGCCGATCGAGGCGTGTTCGGCCGCGTGTGCGGCGCCCGGCAGGTCGGTCGGCTCGATGCCGGCCGCCGCCACCTGGTCGGGCGTGACCGTCCACCACACCGCGCGGGTGCGCAGGCTGCGTTCGGGTAGGTCCAGTTTGTGCTCGCCGAGCACCTCGCCGGTGATGATCCGCTTGCGCTGGAAGGAGACCACCCGGCCGGTGACCTCGACCGAGCCGAAGTGCAGTCGGGCCGCGCCCCACTCCTGGCTGCGCACCGTCTCCAGGATCCGGATCTCGGTGACCTCACGCGCACTGGTGGTCCAGTCCGGGTTGGCCGCGCGCACCAGCGCCACGCCCTCGCCGAGGTCGAGTTCGCGGACCAGGAAGGTGTCGCCCTGATGCAGGTGTACCGCGCCGGGATGGACGGCGGAGTGCGCCGCGGGCGCGTCGACCGTGCCGAGCAGGCGCCCGGTGTCCTGCTCGACCACCCGAACCGCCGGCCCGCCCGCGCCGCGGATGTCGGTCAGGTCGGTGGCCCGCTCCCGACTGGTCCAGTACCAGCCGGTGGACCGCCGGCGCAGCAGCCCGCGCCGCTCCAGGCCCGGCAGCAGTTCCGCGGCCACCGGCCCGAACAACTCCAGGTCCTCCTCGGTGAGCGCGAACTCGGCCGCGGCGGCGCACAGGTGCGGGGCCAGTAC
Source organism: Embleya scabrispora DSM 41855 (assembly GCF_000372745.1). Taxonomy (GTDB): domain Bacteria; phylum Actinomycetota; class Actinomycetes; order Streptomycetales; family Streptomycetaceae; genus Embleya; species Embleya scabrispora. Next base: position 1,730 of record NZ_KB889585.1, read on the forward strand.
GTACGGGTTGTCCGGATCCAGCACGGTCGCCTCGACCGGGCGGTCGAACAGGGCCTCGGGGTGGTGCACCAGGAAGGTGTCCAGCGGATCGTCCCGCGCGATCAGCACGGCCAGCGCCTCCTGCCCGGCCCGACCCGCGCGCCCGGCCTGCTGCCACAACGAGGCCCGGGTGCCGGGATAGCCCGCGATCAGCACCGCGTCCAGGCCGGAGATGTCCACGCCCAGTTCGAGCGCGGTGGTCGCGGCCACCCCCAGCAGGCTGCCGTCGTGCAGCGCGCGCTCGATCGCCCGGCGCTCGTGCGGCAGGTAGCCCGCGCGATAGGTGGCCACCCGATCGGCCAGCGCCTCGTCCACCCGGGCCAGGTGGTCGCGCGCGATCACCCGCACCACCTCGGCGCCGCGTCGCGAGCGTACGAAGGCGACCGTGCGTACGCCGTCGAGCACCAGGTCGGTGAGCAGGTCGGCGGTTTCCGAGGTCGCGGTACGCCGGACGGGTGCTCCGTGTTCACCCTCATGGCCGGTCAATGGCGGCTCCCACAAGGCGAACACCAGTTCGCCGTGCGGCGAGCCGTCCTCGGTCACCTCGACCACGGGTGCGCCGATCAGCCGTTCGGCGGCGAGCGCCGGATCGGACACGGTGGCCGACGCCAGGATGAACACCGGATCGGATCCGTACCGGCGACACACCCGGCGCAGCCGGCGGATCAACTGGGCCACATGCGAGCCGAAAACGCCGCGATACGTGTGGCATTCGTCGATCACCACGTAGCGCAGCGTGCGCAGGAACGCCGCCCACGAGCGGTGTCCGGGCAGCAACGCACGGTGCAACATGTCCGGATTCGTCAGGACGTAGGACGCGTGCGCGCGGACCCACGGCCGGACCTCCACGGGGGTGTCACCGTCGTAGGCGGCGACCCGGACACGCCCGAGCGCGGGGCTCACCGCCCGCAACTCCTCGACGGCGCGCGCCTGATCCGAGGCCAGCGCCTTCGTCGGGGAGAGGTAGAGTGCGGTCGCACCGCGCCCGCTGGGCGCGTCCGCGCCCTCGACCAGGGTCGTGAGGACCGGCAACAGATAGGCGAGGGACTTGCCCGAGGCGGTGCCGGTGGCGATCACGACCGAGCGGCCCTGTGCCGCAACAGAGGCGGCGCGGGCCTGATGCTCCCACGGCAGTTCGATACCCACAGCGCGAAACGCGTCGCCGACTTCCGGCCGAACCCAGTCGGGCCAGGCCGCGGTAACGCCTTCGCGAGCGGGTATGCGCCGGACGTGCGTCACTCGATCGGGTCGATCCCGACCCGCCAAAAGGCGGCCGAGAAGACCTTCCGGGGGGCGTGTTCTGGGCTGCATCGGGCACCAGTGTTACATCCAATGTCGCGGGATTCATCGTCCCCTAGTGCCCATAAGTGGTTGAATGCCTTGGCGGCTGCCGATCCATGGGGGGCGACCGCTCAAGAGCAAGGTGCTGGAGGATCCGTGGACTTGTCCCTGTCGACCCGAACCGAGGGCGGTCGTACGATCGTCGAGGTGGGCGGCGAGATCGATGTATACACCGCACCCAAGCTGCGCGAGCAACTGGTGGAACTCGTCAACGAAGGCCAGTTCCACTTGATCGTCGACATGGAAGCCGTCGACTTCCTGGACTCGACCGGGCTCGGTGTGCTGGTGGGTGGCCTGAAGCGGGTGCGTGCCCACGAAGGGTCGCTGCAGTTGGTGTGCACTCAGGAGCGCATCCTGAAGATCTTCCGCATCACCGGCCTGACCAAGGTCTTCCCGATTCATCCGTCGGTGGCCGTGGCCATCGCCTCGTCCGACTGACCGACGTACGTCCTGACCGGACGCACACCGCACCCGCGCCGGCCCGGGCGGGTGCTCGCACGGCTGGGGGAACCATGGCCATCGTCGAGCTGCGCTTCAGCGCGCTGCCCGAACACGTCCGCACGGCGCGGCTCGTCGCCGCCGCCGTGGCGCGGCGCGCGGGGGTTGCTGAGACGGTGCTCGACGAGGTGCGCCTCGCCGTCGGCGAGGCGTGTTCCCGCGCCGTCGGGATGCACCAGGACCGGGTGGACGACGACCGCCCGGTCACGGTCACCCTGGATGACGGCAACGGCCGCTTCAGTATCGAGGTCAACGACGGTGTGCCACAGCCGGCGCTGACCGAGGCGGCCCTCGCGGAGGGCGCCGGGCTGATGCCCGACCTGTCCACGAACGGCGCCGGCATGGATGTGATCGAGAACGAGATGGGCCTCGCCGTGATCCTCGGCCTGGTCGACGATCTCGACGTGCGGACCGGCGCCGAGGGCGGCGTGATCCGCATGTCGTGGCCCTCCGGCGCGAAGTCCGCCGAGACCGTGGGCTGAGCGAGCCCCACTCCGTACGACCCTCATCGCCTCCGGGATGCTCGGGGGCGATTTTGGCGTTCTCGTGTATCCCCTTTTCCGGGTCGTAAAACCTGATTCCGGATCGATACGCCAATTTTGGGAATCGCGCCCGGATTTCATCGGTAATTTGATGTGATCATGGCGATTCCCATGGTCTGATCTTGATCATTTGCATACACTCCTTTCGCATTGAGAAGTCCCGATCTGAAAGTGCTCCTAGCCAAGGAGGACGAATGTCCGGGATCCACCCCTCCGAACTCACCGTCGCCGCGGACGTCTCCGTCACCGGCGGCAACCTCACCTACGTCGTCATCGTCGCGGTGATCGCCCTCGGTGCCCTGGGCGTCGCCGCCGGCCTCGTGCGTCAAGTGCTCGCCGCCGACGAGGGCACCGAATCGATGCGCCGGATCGCCGGCGCGATCCAAGAGGGCGCGGCGGCCTACCTGGCCCGCCAGTTCCGTACCCTCGCGGTGTTCGCGGTGGGCGTTTTCTTCCTGCTCATGCTGTTGCCCGCGGACGACTGGAACGAGCGGATCGGCCGCTCGATCTTCTTCCTGGTGGGCGCGGTCTTCTCGGCCGTCACCGGGTACGTGGGCATGTGGCTCGCGGTGCGCAGCAACGTGCGCGTCGCGGCAGCCGCCCGGGCCGGCAACGCCGGTCGGGACGCGGCGATGCGGATCGCCTTCCGCACCGGCGGCGTCGCGGGCATGTTCACGGTCGGCCTGGGCCTGTTCGGGGCCGCGCTCGTGGTGATCCTGTACCGCGAGGACGCCCCCAAGGTGCTGGAGGGCTTCGGCTTCGGCGCCGCGCTGCTCGCGATGTTCATGCGGGTGGGCGGCGGCATCTTCACCAAGGCCGCCGACGTCGGCGCGGACCTGGTCGGCAAGGTCGAACAGGGCATCCCCGAGGACGACCCGCGCAACGCCGCGACGATCGCCGACAACGTCGGCGACAACGTGGGCGACTGCGCGGGCATGGCCGCGGACCTGTTCGAGTCGTACGCGGTCACCCTGGTCGCCGCGCTGATCCTGGGCAAGGCCGCCTTCGGTGACGCCGGCTTGGTCTTCCCGCTGATCGTGCCGGCGATCGGTGTGCTGACCGCGATCGTGGGCATCTACACGGTCGCGCCCCGGCCGGGCGACCGAAGCGGTATGACCGCGATCAACCGGGGCTTCTTCGTCTCGGCGGTCATCTCGCTCGTCCTGGTCGCGGGCGCCGCGTTCCTGTACCTGCCGAGCAAGTTCTCGGACCTGGACGGGCTCAGCGATCAGGAGATCCTCGCGCACGACGCCGACCCCCGGGTGTTCGCGCTGGTCGCGGTGCTGATCGGGATCGTGCTCGCGGCGGTCATCCAGCAGTTGACCGGCTACTTCACCGAGACCAGCCGGCGACCGGTACGCGATGTCACCAAGACCTCGCTGACCGGTCCGGCCACGGTGATCCTGTCCGGCATCGCGCTCGGCCTGGAGTCCGCGGTATACGCGGCGGTGCTGATCTCGGTGGCGGTGCTGGGCGCCTACCTGCTCGGCGCCGGGATCATCATGCTCGCCCTGTTCGCGGTCGCACTCGCGGGCACCGGCCTGTTGACCACGGTCGGGGTGATCGTGGCCATGGACACCTTCGGGCCGGTCTCCGACAACGCGCAGGGCATCGCCGAGATGTCCGGCGACGTCGAGGGCGAGGGCGCCCAGGTGCTCACCGAGCTCGACGCGGTGGGCAACACGACCAAGGCGATCACCAAGGGCATCGCCATCGCGACCGCCGTGCTCGCGGCGACCGCGCTGTACGGGTCCTATCGCGACGCCGTGCGCACGGCCGTGGACGAGGCCGGCGGACTCAAGGACGCCTCCAAGCTCACCTCGTTCGCGTTCTCCACCGACATCACCCAGCCGAACAACCTGGTCGGGCTGATTCTGGGCGCGGCCGTGGTGTTCCTGTTCAGCGGCCTGGCGATCAACGCGGTCTCCCGGGCGGCGGGCGCGGTGGTGTTCGAGGTGCGCCAGCAGTTCCGGACCCGACCCGGGATCATGGACGGCACCGAACTGCCCGAGTACGGCCGGGTGGTGGACATCTGCACCCGCGACTCGCTGCGTGAGCTGGCCACTCCCGGACTGCTCGCGGTGCTGGCCCCGATCGCGGTCGGGTTCACCCTGGGCATCGGCCCGCTCGCGGCGTTCCTCGCCGGTGCGATCGGCACCGGCACGCTGATGGCGGTCTTCCTGGCCAACTCCGGCGGCGCGTGGGACAACGCCAAGAAGATGGTCGAGGACGGCAGTTACGGCGGCAAGGGCTCCGCCGCGCACGAGGCCACCATCATCGGCGACACGGTCGGCGACCCGTTCAAGGACACCGCCGGACCGGCGATCAACCCGCTGCTCAAGGTGATGAACCTGGTATCGCTGCTGATCGCGCCCGCCGTGATCAAGCTGAGCATCGGCGCCGACGAGAACGGCGCGCTGCGCGCCCTGGCGGCGGCCTTCTCGGTCGTGGTGATCGTGGGCGCGGTCTGGTACAGCAAGCGCAAGTCGGTGGTCGTCGGCGAGGACGAGGGCGACCACGAGGAGCAGACGACCAAGGCGGCCGCCTGATCCATCCGAGGTACGTACGGGCGCGGAACCGGAGAAACCGGGACCGCGCCCGTGCCGCGTCCAAAGTGCACGTTTGGCCGAACACCTTTGCGCTGTGCCACGCTGCGTCCGGCTCCGAGCAAAGGTGGAAAGCGTGTCGAGGAAGTTCCTGGTGGTCTCCGCGCTGGTCCTGGCATCGGCCTTGACCGCGTGCGGCGGCGGCGACGACAAGAACGACGAGAACAAGAAGAAGCAGGCCGAACTGCGGGCCTGGGCCGCGAAGGTCTGCGCGGTGGATGTGACGGCGCGGATCGACGAGGCCCGGGTGGCGCTGGCCGACGTGGGCAAGGTGATCCCCAACGAGCAGCCCGCGACCCTGCGCACCCGGCTGGCGGCCGACATCTCCCGCCTCGCCGACGCGGACAACGCCCTCGCCGACGCGATCGACAAGGCGGGCATACCCGCCGTCTCGGACGGCGCCGCGCTGCGCACGTCGGTGGTCGAGGAACTGCGCCACACGGCCAAGGGCTGGGCCGGGATCCAGACCAAGGTCGAGGGCCTGGCCACCGACAAGCAGAACGTGTTCGCCGACGGGCTGCGCTCGCTGAACCCCGAGATAGACGGGCTGCGCGCGTCCTCGCACACGGCCCTGGGCAAGCTGCACCGCGGCGACGCCGGCAAGGCGCTCGCGGCGGTGCCGGGCTGCGCGGCGGGCAAGCCGGACGCGATCCCGACCGCTCCGGTCACCTCGGCGCCCACGACGAGCCCCACTCCCGCTGCCGGTGCCTCCAGCGCCCCGCCGAGCAAGTCCGCCCCGCCGAGCGCTTCCTCGACCGGGTCCACCGCGCCCGGCAGCCCGCCGCCGAGCGCCGGCGCGGAGTCCTCCTCGGCGCCGCCGACCACCACGGCACCGGCCGGCTGACCGCCGCGGCGGCGCGCACGAGGCAGGATGGTGCGCGTGACCATGAACGACACCTCCCAGGTGGCCCGACTTCGCGAGGCCCTGATCGCGGCCGGCTATACCGTCGACGGCTGCCTCGACGCCCTCGGCCCGCAGGCGTACGCGGCGCTGTCGCGCGGTGAGACCGTGCCGGCGCTGCGTGCCCTGCGGGCGGACGCGGCGAGCCCGCTCGCGGTGCTGATCCGGCTGTTCCTGCTGCAGACGCCGGCGCCCGAGGCGCACGTGCGGCGTGCCCTCCCGCTGGCCGACGCGCTCGCCGGCGGGCTGCTGACGCAGGACGGCGACCAGGTACGGCCGCTGGTGGACATCCGGCCCTACGGCGAGGCGGACACCGACTGGTGGGTGGTGTCGGACCTCGGCGCGGGCATCGGCGGAGTCAACGGCCCGGTTCGGGCGGACCACGTGCTGGGCATCGGCGGGGCCTCCACCACGCTCGCCGGGATCACCGTGCGCGAGCCGGTGGGTCGTGTGCTGGACCTGGGCACCGGATGCGGTGTGCAGGCGCTGCACGCGTCGCGACACGCCGACTCGGTGTTGGCCACCGATGTCAACAAGCGGGCGCTCGACCTGACCCGGCTGACCATGGCGCTGTCCGGGGTGGGCAACGTGGGCCTGGCCGAGGGCAGCCTGTTCGAGCCGGTCGAGGGCGAGCGGTTCGACCTGATCGTGTCCAATCCGCCGTTCGTGATCACTCCGGTGGGCGAGCGGTACACCTACCGCGACGCGGGCCTGCCCGGCGACGAGGTGTGTCGGCTGCTGGTGGCGCAGGCGCCGCGCTTCCTCGCCGACGGCGGCTACTGCCAGCTGCTGGCCAACTGGCAGCACCTGCGCGGCCAGGACTGGCAGGACCGGCTGGCGGCCTGGCTGGCGCCCACCGGCTGCGACGCCTGGGTGGTCCAGCGCGACGTGCAGGACCCGGCGCAGTACGCCGAGCTGTGGTTGCGCGATTCGGGTGACCATCACGGCAGCGCGTACGCCGAACGCTACGACGCGTGGTTGGCGGCGTTCGAGCGGGACGGTGTGGAGGGGATCGGATTCGGCTGGATCACGCTGCGTGCGTCGGGCGCCGACACGCCGAACGTGCGCATCGAGGACTGGCCGCACCCGATCGAACAACCGCTCGGCGCGGAGGTGCACGCCTGGTTCGGCCGACAGGACCGGTTGGCCGGGACGGACGACGACGGCCTGCTCGACGTCGCCTTCCGGCTCGCCGACCACGTGGTCCAGGAGCAGACCGGCGCGCCCGGCGCCGAGGATCCCGAGGCGGTCGTGCTGCGGCAGCGGCGCGGCATGTGCCGGGCGGACCGGGTGGACACCGTCGGCGCGGCGCTGGCCGGGGCCAGTGACGGGCAGCTTCCGGCCGGCGTCATCGTGGATGCGATCGCCGAGCTGCTCGACGAGGACCCGGTCCGGTTGCGCGATGCCGTACCCGGCGAACTGCGCGGTTTGGTGGCCGATGGATTCCTGCTGTTCCCCGAGGTCGGCGAGCCTGCCGAGGAGCGGTCCGACACCACCGGCTGAGCGCGGCTTGGGCCGGCGCACCGTGATCCGGGGCGGCACGCCTGTACAGTCGCAGGTGTTGTCCCCACAGGATGCTCCTTGCCGTTGCCAAGAAAATGTGTTGTATGGAGGCGGCGGCCTCCCGCTCGACCGCGAACCAACGGGGTCGGGAGGCGGGAACCGCGATGCGCGCGTTACCGTTCGAGGGGCGGGGGACCCGGCCGTCGCAGCGAAGCGCCGGATCCGGGGGACGGTCCGGTCGGACGGCGGCCTCGGGACGACTCCGTGACGCAAGCCGAGCAGAACCGGTTTGACACACGGGGCCGACTTCCGGTCACGCTCCGCCACCCGGCAACCGCAATGTGAATACGAACCCCCGAGTACGGCCTTGTCCAACCGGGCACGGCCGCTGCCGACGACGATGGAGAGAGAAGCGAAGGTGTCCCCGAGCAGCGAGACCGCGCGCGACGGCCTGAGACTCGTCATTGTCGAGTCCCCGGCCAAGGCGAAAACGATCAAGGGCTATCTCGGCCCCGGTTACGTGGTCGAGGCGAGCGTGGGACACATCCGCGACCTGCCCAACGGCGCCGCCGAGGTACCGGCGGAGTACGCCGGCAAGCCGTGGGCCCGACTCGGTGTCGACGTCGACGCCGACTTCGAGCCGATCTACGTGGTCAACGCGGACAAGAAGTCCCAGGTCGCCAAGCTGAAGAAGCTCCTCAAGGACGCCGACGAACTCTTCCTCGCGACCGACGAGGACCGCGAGGGCGAGGCCATCGCGTGGCACCTCCTCGAAGTGCTCAAGCCCAAGGTGCCGGTGCACCGGATGGTGTTCCACGAGATCACCAAGGACGCGATCCGCACCGCGGTGAACAACCCGCGTGAGCTGAACCAGCGACTGGTCGACGCGCAGGAGACCCGCCGCATCCTCGACCGCCTCTACGGCTACGAGGTCTCGCCGGTCCTGTGGAAGAAGGTCGGTCCGCGCCTGTCGGCCGGCCGCGTGCAGTCGGTGGCCACCCGCCTGGTGGTCGAGCGCGAGCGGGAGCGCCGCGCGTTCACCTCGGCCTCGTACTGGGACCTGCTGGGCGTGTTCGGCACCGGCCGGGCGGGCGACCCCACCGACCCGAGCACGATGAACGCGCGCCTGGCCTCGCTGGACGGCAAGCGGGTCGCCTCCGGGCGCGACTTCGGTCCGGACGGCAAGCTCAGGAACGCCGGTGTGCTCCAGCTGGAGGAGGCCGGCGCCCGTGCGCTGAGCGCCGCGCTGGAATCCGCGTCGTTCACCGTGCGCGCCGTCGAGCGCAAGCCCTACCGCCGCTCCCCGTACGCCCCGTTCCGCACGACCACCCTCCAGCAGGAGGCCTCGCGCAAGCTCGGCTACGGCGCCAAGCGCACCATGCAGATCGCCCAGAAGCTGTACGAGAACGGCTTCATCACCTATATGCGTACGGACTCCACCACGCTGTCCGAGACGGCCGTCACGGCCGCCCGGGCGCAGGTGCGGGAGCTGTACGGCGCCGAGTACGTGCCGGACGCGCCGCGGGTCTACGCCGGCAAGGTCAAGAACGCGCAGGAGGCGCACGAGGCGATCCGCCCCTCGGGCGAGAGCTTCCGCACGCCCGCCGAGACCGGGCTGGCCGGCGACGAGTTCCGGCTGTACGAGCTGATCTGGATGCGCACCGTCGCGTCGCAGATGAAGGACGCGGTCGGCCAGTCGGTGACCGTGCGCATCGGCGGCATCGCCCAGGGCGCGGACCTGCCCGGGCGCGACGCGGAGTTCACCGCGAGCGGCAAGATCATCACCTTCCACGGCTTCCTCAAGGCGTACGTGGAGGGCTCGGACGACCCGGACGCGGAGCTGGACGACCGCGAGCGGCGACTGCCGATGGTCACCGAGGGCGACGCGCTCAGCGCCGACGAACTCACCCCGGAGGGCCACGCGACCAAGCCGCCGGCCCGCTACACCGAGGCGTCGCTGATCAAGGAGCTGGAGGACCGGGAGATCGGTCGCCCGTCGACGTTCGCGTCGATCGTCGGCACCATCCTGGACCGCGGCTACACCTTCAAGAAGGGCACCGCGCTGGTGCCCTCCTTCCTGGCCTTCGCCGTGGTCGGCCTGCTCGAGGGCCACTTCGCCACGCTGGTGGACTACGACTTCACCGCGAAGATGGAGGACGACCTCGACCGGATCGCGCGCGGCGAGACCGAGGCCGTGCCGTGGCTGCGCAGGTTCTACTTCGGCGACGAGAGCCGGCCGGACGAGGACCACCTCGGCGGCCTCAAGGCCCTGGTCACCGACCTCAGCTCGATCGACGCCCGCGAGGTCAACTCGTTCCCGGTCGGCGACGGCATCGTGCTGCGCGTGGGCCGGTACGGCCCCTACGTCGAGCGCGGCGACCGGCGCGCGGACGTGCCGGACGACCTGCCGCCGGACGAGCTGACCGTGGCCAAGGCCGAGGAACTGCTCGACAAGCCCAGCGGCGCCCACGAACTGGGCATCGACCCGGCCAGCGGGCACATGATCGTGGCCAAGGACGGGCGCTACGGCCCGTACGTGACCGAGGTGCTGCCCGAGCCCGAGGCGCCCGCCGCCCCGGCCCCGGCCGCGGACGGCGCCAAGCCGGCCAAGAAGACCGCGAAGAAGGCCGCCGCGAAGAACGCCCCCAAGCCGCGCACCGCGTCCTTGTTCAAGTCGATGGCGCTGGACACGGTCACCCTGGAGGACGCGCTCAAGCTGTTCACGCTGCCGCGCGTGGTGGGCAAGCACCCGGAGACGGGCACCGAGATCACCGCGCAGAACGGTCGCTACGGCCCGTACCTCAAGATGGACACCGACTCGCGCTCGCTGGAGACCGAGGACCAGCTGTTCACGGTGACCCTCGACGAGGCGCTGGCGATCTACGCCCAGCCCAAGGCGCGCGGGCGGGCCGCGGCCAAACCGCCGCTGAAGGAACTGGGCACCGACCCGGTCAGCGGCAAGGCGGTCACGGTCAAGGACGGCCGGTTCGGCCCGTACGTGACCGACGGCGAGACCAACGCGACGCTGCGTGCGGACGACTCGGTCGACACGATCACCCCCGAGCGGGGCTACGAGCTGCTCGCGGACAAGCGGGCCAAGGGCCCGGCGAAGAAGACGACCAAGAAGGCGGCGGCCAAGAAGGCCCCGGCGAAGAAGGCGGCGGCGACGAAGACCGCCGCGAAGAAGACGGCGGCCAAGAAGACGGCCGCCGACGGCAAGACCACGAAGTCGGCCGCCGCGAAGGCGACGGCGAGCGCCGGTGCGAAGAACACGGCCGACAAGGCGTGAGGCGACAAGGCTGAGGTAGGGATATCTCGGTACGTATCGATCAGGCGGTGCCGGCGGGATCCGGCGCCGCCTCGGTCGGTTCCGGCGACGACACCGAGCCCTGTGCTACGGTCCGCCGCCGGAGCACGGGGGATCCGGTCGAGGTTGCCGTTTCCCGTCAGGTGACGACGTTAGGGTTCTCCGTATGACGCACGCGGAGCAGCAAGCGCCGGATTCGGCGATACCGCCCCGTCAGGTCGAACCGACAGAGGGCATCGGGGGCGTGCTGAGCATCCGCCCCTTCCGCCGCTTCTGGTTCGCGGTCGCGGCATCCGCGCTGGGCGATTGGCTCGCGTTGCTGGCGCTGACCTCGGCCGCGCTGTGGACCGTCGAGGGCGACTACCGCAAGCACGCCACCGCGGTCGCGGTGGTGTTCGCCCTGCGGATGTTGCCGGCCGCGGTGGTCTCCTCCGTCGCGGGCGCGATCGTGGACCACCTCGACCGGCGCTGGACGCTGGTGACGTGCGACGTGATCCGGGCCCTGGTGCTCGTGTCCGTGCCGCTGGTGGACCGGATGTGGTGGGTCTGGGGCGCGACCGCGGTGCTCGGCGTGGTCGGCGCACTCGCCGGCCCCGCCCGGGACGCCACCGTGCCCAACCTGGTGCCTCGCCAACGGCTGGGCACCGCCAACCAGTTCAACCTGGTCACCTCCTACGGCGCGGCCCCGGCGGCGGCGCTGCTGTTCATCCTCGGCGCGCTGATCGGCACCGCGTTCTCGCACGATGTGTCGATGTTCGTCGAGCACCCCTCGAACCTGGCCTGCTACACCGCGGGCGCGGTGTTCCTGCTCGCTTCGGTGTTCGCCTTCCTGATCCGGATGCCCACCCGCGGCCGCTCGGTCAGCACTCGGCGGCCCAACCCGTTCAAGGTGCTCGCCGACGGGCGCAAGGTGTTCGGCCACGGCCGGACCGCGCGCGGCCTGATCGTCGGGATGATCGCGCTGTTCCTGGCGGGCGGCGCGCTGGTGGCCACCGCCCCGCTGCTGGTGGTCGGCCTGCACGCGGGCAACGCCGCCTACGGCACGGTGTTCCTGATGCTCATCGTGGGCGTCAGCGCGGGCATGTTGTGGGGCCCGCGAGTGGTGCCGGCCTTCAGCCGGCGGCGGCTGTACGGCATGGCGGTGATGTTCGCCGGACTGACCCTGCTGATCCTGGCCGCGGTCGCCAACGTGGTGGTGGCCGCGGTGCTCGCCGCCGTACTCGGCGTGTTCGCGGGCGTCGCGTGGGTCACCGGATACACCATGTACGGCCTGGACTTCGGCGAGGACCTGCGGGCCAGGGCGTTCGCCTTCGCCCAACTGATCGTGCGGATCGTGCTGTTCGTGGCGCTGGTCGCCGGGCCGATCGGCGCGGGCTACCTGGGCATGCGCTCGTGGGTGATCGCGGACCGGTTCACCTTCGACTACAGCGGAGCCGCGCTGGTCCTGGCCGGCACCGGTGCGCTCGTGGTGATCCTGGGCTGGATCGCGCTGCTGAGCGTGGACGACCGGCGCGGGGTGCCGATCCTGCGCGACCTCGCCGCGGCCACCCGCAACGAAGACCACATCACCGGCCGACCGGCCGGCGCCACCGGCTTCTTCATCGCCCTGGAGGGCGGCGAGGGCGCGGGCAAGTCGACCCAGGCCAACGCGATCGCGGCCTGGATCCGGGCCAAGGGGCACGAGGTCGTGGTCACCCGCGAACCCGGCGCGACCGAGGTCGGCAAGCGGCTGCGCGCGATGCTGCTCGACCTGGACGGCGCTCCGGTCGACCCGCGCACCGAGGCGCTGCTGTACGCGGCGGACCGGGCCGAGCACGTGCAGACCGTGATCCTGCCCGCCCTGCGGCGCGGCGCGATCGTGATCAGCGACCGCTACATCGACTCCTCGATCGCCTACCAGGGCGCCGGACGCGGCCTGGGCGCGCGGGAGATCGGCCGGGTCTCGCGCTGGGCCACCGACGGGCTGCTGCCCGACCTGACCATCCTGCTCGACCTCGACCCGGCGGTGGGGCACAGTCGCTTCACCGAGGCGCCCGACCGGCTGGAGTCCGAGCCGCGCGACTTCCACCTGCTGGTCCGGCACGCGTTCCTGGACCTGGCCGCGCACGACCCCGACCGCTACCTGGTGGTGGACGCCGACCAGGAGCCGGACGCGGTCACCACGCCGATCCGGCACCGGCTCGACCGCGAACTGCCGCTGTCCGAGCAGGAGAAGCGCCAGGCGCTGGAGCTGGCCAAGCGCATGCGCGAGGAGGACGCCCGGCGCAAGGCCGAGCAGGCCGCCCGGGACGCGGAGAAGGCCGCGCTGATCGCCCGGCTGCGGGCGGAGAGCGAGGAGCGCCAGCGCCAGGCCGAACAGGCCCGGCTGGAGGAGGAGTCCGCGCGGCTGGCCGAGGAGGAGCAGCGGCACGCCGAGGAGGAGGCCCGTCGGATCGCCGCCGAGGCGGACGAGCGGGCCCGCACCGCGGCCGAGGCGGCCGAGGAGGCCCGGCTGCACGCCGAGGCGGAGCGCCGCCGGCTCGCGCTGGAGGCCGAGCGCCGGGCCGAGGAGCAGCAGCGGGTCGCCGAGGAGGCCAAGGCCCGGGCCGAGGAGGCCCGGGTGCGCGCCGAGGAGGAGGCCGAGCGCCGCGACGAGCAGCGCCGCCGGCTCGAGGAGGCGTCCGCGCTCCAGGCCGAGCAGGCCCGGGCCGGCGCCGAGGAGGAGCGCGAGGCGGCTCTGGAGCGGCAGCGGTTGGCCGAGGAGGAGCGCGACCGGTTGCAGGCCGAGGCGGCTCGCGATGTCGAGCGCATGCGTGCCGAGGAGGCGATTCGGGTCGCCGACGAGCGCCGGGCCGCCGAGGAGCGCCGCCGGGCGGAGGACGCGCTGCGTCGGGCCGAGTCGGATCGCCGCCGGGCCGAGCGGGAGGCATCGCGCGCGGCCGAGGCCGCGGCGTCGGCGCAGGCCCGCGCCGCGCAGGAGGCCGCCGCGCTTGCCGCGGAGGCGGGCTCCTCCCGGGACGGCGACATGACGGAGACGCCGGTGCACGGGATTCGGCGGCCGGACCCGTCGATGGCCGACACGCCCGTACACGGCATCCCGAAGCCGCCCGCGGACGACGCCGACACCACCGAGTTGCAGCAGATACGGCTGCGTGAGGCGGCCGAGGACACCCGGGAGATCCCGCAGCTGAGCCTGGACGAGACGCACGCGCTGCCCACGGTCGTGCCGCCGCCGGTGGAGCCGGGCGATCAAACGCTGGCCGACGACCTGCTCGGGCCGTGGACGGGCGACCCGGACGCGGACGACGACGCGGACGCGGCGGACGCGGGCACTCCCGACGAGCCGTCCGAGCCGGAGCGCAAGCGGCGCTGGCGTCGTAACAAGACCTGAGCCCGGGCCTTGCCGGTCCGGCCTGCCGGCCGGGTCCGTCCGAGGGTGACGTGGCCTCGATTGTCACGTCACCCCGGTACGGTCGTACTCGGGGTACACCGGAACGAGGAGACAAGAGCGCGTGACCGTCTGGGACGACCTCGTCGGGCAGGATCGCGTCGCCGAACAACTGCGCACCGCGGCCGGCGCCGCCCGGGCGGTCCTCGCGGGCGAGGGCGTCGGCGGGATGACCCACGCGTGGCTGTTCACCGGCCCCCCCGGGGTCGGCACGGCGACCGCCGCGCGCGCGTTCGCGGCGGCGCTGCAGTGCGTCAGCCCGGATCTGGCCCTGGGCGCCGAGCCCGGCTGTGGGCACTGCGACGGCTGCCACACCGCGCTCACCGGGACCCACGCCGACGTCGACGTGGTCGCCACCGAACTGCTGTCGATCGGCGTCAAGGAGACCCGCGACCTGGTCCGACGCGCGGCCATGACGCCGGCGGGCGGGCGCTGGCAGGTCATCGTCCTGGAGGACGCGGGCCGGCTCACCGAGGGCGCGGGCAACGTACTGCTCAAGGCGATCGAGGAACCCGCCGACCGCACCGTGTGGCTGCTGTGCGCACCGTCCCTGGAGGACGCGCTGCCCACGATCCGCTCGCGCTGTCGCAACGTGGCGCTGCGTACGCCTCCGGCCGGCGCGGTGGCCGACCTGCTGATGCGCCGGGACGGAATCGACCCGGCGATGGCCGCGTTCGCCGCGTCCGCGTCCGGCGGCGACATCAAGAGCGCGCGCCGGTTGGCCCTGGACGAACAGGCACGCGGACGCCGCGCCGACGTCCTGCGGATCCCGATGGTGGTCGGCGACATCGGCTTGGCGATGGCCGCCGCGCAACGCCTGGTGGACGCGGCCGCCGAGGACGCGAAGCAGGTCGCGGCCGACCTGGACGGTCGCGAGACCGAGGAGCTGCGGGCCGCGCTGGGCGCGGTCGGCGCCGGCCGGATGCCCAGCGGCACGGCCGGCGTGATGAAGGAACTGGAGAACAAGCAGAAGAAGCGGGCCACTCGCACCCAGCGGGACTGCCTGGACCGAGCGCTGGTGGACCTGACCGCGTTCTACCGGGACGTACTGGCACTGCAACTGCGCGCCGCCGTCCCGTTGGCCAACGACGTGCTGCGCGCGGACCTGGACACGATCGCCCGCACCTCCACGCCGGAGGCGACGCTGCGCCGGATCGAGGCAATCCTGGCCTGCCGCCGAGCGATCGACGCGAACGTGGCCCCGCTCCTGGCGGTCGAGGCGATGGTGCTGACCCTGCGGACGGGCTGAGCCCACGGCCGAGGCGAGCGCTTCGGCCCCGACGCCGACTCGGCCGTCCGACAAGCCACTTCACCCGCTCGGCGCCTGCCGGGTTTTTCGCCGGCGCGGGTCCGGTGGGCCGTGCTCGCGTGTCGGCTGTCGCCCGGGTGGATGGCGCGGCCGCGTGTCGAACAGGCAACCGGCCGCGCCCTGTGTCGGGTTGCGGACGCGCATCCTTCACTCCTTGGAGCGGAGGTGCTCTTCGGGCGGAACCCGGAACCCCCACTCGGGCGTCATCGTGGGAGAGTTCGCGGGAACATTGTGGCTGGTGAGGTTCGGAAGGACGGTGCGGGGTTGCGTTCCGTGACCAGGACGCTCAAAGGTCTGCTGATCGCGGTGACCCTCGGGGCGGTTGTCGTTCTCGTGTTGCGGGCGCGCAAGTCGCGTGCTGCGGCCGACCCGATCGAGAGCCTCTCGTCGACCGATTCGACGGCCGACTCGAAGGCCGATCCAAGGACTGACTCGACGGCCGGTCCGAAGGTCGACCCGAGGGCTGACCCGACGGCCGGTCCGAAGGTCGAACCAGAGCCCCCCGCCGCCGCGTTGCCGCCGGCCGGAGCGCGAGTGGCGGGCCGAGAGCACGCGTCGACGCCGGCGTGGGGCGGCGCGTCGAAGCGGCCCACCCCGGTCGCGCCGGCCGAGCGGAGCCGCCCGGCCGAGCCGCCGGGCTCGCCCGCGTCGACGAGCGCGTCGGAGCCGCCGCCGGCCCGGGCCGAGGCGCCGCTGCCGTTCGCCTCGGTGGAGCTCACCTCCTCGGCGCCCGCGGGTCTGGCTCGACACGAGCCGATGCGTGTCACCGAGCCCCGGTCGATCGGGGCCGGCCCGGCGCCCGTTCGCCGCAAGCGGGGTGTGCGCTCGCCGCTGGGCATCGGGCTGCTCGCGCTCGCCGTGATCGCGGCCGGCGTCGGCGGCACCTTCGCGTACCGGGGGATCTCCGACGACGACAAGCAGAACGTCGCGTCCTCCACCAAGGCCGACCCGTCGGTCGAACCGTCCGCCACGTCGAGCCGACCCAAGGCCGCGCCGCAGAAGTTCACCAAGGTGGCCGCCAAGTCCGGTGGCACGCTGACGAAGATGACCGTCGCCGGCAGCCTGTCCGGGGTCACCGCCGATGTGTGGGTCTGGCTGCCGCCGGGCTACGACACCCCTGCCGACCAGGGCCGCAGCTACCCGGTGTTGGTCGCCCAGTCGGCGCTGCCCGGCGTCGAGTCGAACAGCTTCGTGGACGACTCGGTGGCGTTCCTGCCCAAGCTCGCGTCGGCCATCGAGGCGGGCACCGTCCCGCCGTACATCGTGGTCGCGCCCGAGTTGATGCCGTACCCGAAGCAGGAGGCGGACGCCGGTCGGACGGCGGCCAAGGACACCGAGTGCAGCGACATCCCGAACCGGCCCAAGATGGCCACCTTCCACAACGAGGACGTGCGCGAGGCGGTGCTGGCGACCTACCGAGCAAGCGCCGACCGCACCTCGTGGGCGCTGATCGGGGACGGCTCGGGCGGCCTGTGCTCGGTCAAGTACGCGTTGCAGTACCCGCAGTACTACGCGGCGGCGGTCAGCCTGTCCGGCCGAACCACGCTCAAGTCCCCGCTGTGGGACACCGAGGCGGCGGCGAAGGCGGCGAACGACCCGGTCAAGCTGCTCGACGCGCGGCCCGACGTACGGATCATGCTCTCCGGCCACACCGGCAGCACGGGCACCGACTTCGCCGCGAAGGCGAAGGCGCCGACCTCGGTCAAGGCGATCCAGGGCGCGGGCGGCGCCTCCGGCGACGTGGTGCGTCAGCTGCCCGAGGCGTTCACCTTCCTCGGCCGCAACACCCGGAACCCGGCAGCGTGACGCGGCGCGGCGGGCCCGGACCGGATGCCCCCGGGTGGGGGATCGCGGCCCTGGCCCGCCGCGTACCGTTCGTGCGTGAGTGTCCGTTCGATGGTAGGCAGTACGCGTGAAACGAATATCCCGGGTGGGACTCCTCGGCCGTGCGATCCCGGTCGCGCTCGCCGTCGCGACAATCGCGAGCTGTACGGTCGCGTCCGATCTCGGTGACGCCGCGGGGGGCGGTCGACCCGGCGCGCCCCGACCCACCGCGGCCGGGGCCAAGGGGCCGGCCACACCCGGGGACCCCGATCCCCGGTTGGCGCGCTTCTACACCCAGCAGCCGACCTGGAAGGCTTGCGAGAGCGACGACCCCGACGAGCGCAGCCAGGCCAAGACGTTCCGCTGCGCGACGTTCACCGTGCCGCTCGACTACTCCCGGCCGACCGACAAGACCATCGACATCGCGGTCACCCGCAAGGCCGCGGGCAAGCCCGGACAGCGGCTCGGCTCGCTGCTGATCAACCCCGGCGGTCCGGGCGGCTCCGGGGTCGAGGCGGCGTGGTGGATGGCCGAGGACACGTTCGGCAAGCCGGTCCAGGACGCGTACGACCTGATCGGCTTCGATCCGCGCGGGGTCGAGCGCAGCGCGCCGGTGAAGTGCATGACCGACACCGAGCGGGACGCGTACGTGGCCGAGGACCTGCCCGAGGACCCGGCGCGGGCCGAGGCGCGGGCCAAGGAGCGGGAGAAGACCTACGCGGCGGAGTGCCAGAGCCGGTCCGGCGGACTGCTGCCCTACGTCGGCACCGACAACGCCGCTCGCGACATGGACATCCTGCGCGCGGCCCTGGGCGACGAGAAGCTCAACTACATCGGCTTCTCCTACGGCACCTACCTGGGCGCCACCTACGCGGAACGGTTCCCGACCCGCACCGGCCGACTGGTCCTGGACGGCGCGGTGGACCCGGCCGCGGACAACCTGAGCGCGTCGGTCGAGCAGCAGGTGGGCTTCGACCGGTCGTTGCGCCGCTTCGCCGAGGACTGCGCGCAGCGTTCGGGCTGTGCGCTCGGCAACGACCCGAAGACCGCGCCGACCAGGGCCGCCGATTTTCTCGACGGTCTGCAGGAGAAGCCGCTCACCGGCCGGGGCGGCCGCAAGCTCACCTCCAGCCTGGGCTGGACCGGCGTGATCAGCCTGCTCTACGGCGACAAGGACACCGCGTGGAAGTACCTGCGTGACTCGCTCGCCGACGCGATCGTGCGCAAGTCGCCGGACGCGCTGTTGTTCTACGCGGACAACTACAACGGGCGGGACGAGGAAGGGCACTACGACAACAGCTCGGACGCGTTCATCGCGATCGGTTGTGCGGACGGGTCCGGGGACGCGCCGACGCCGGAGCAGGTGCAGGCCGCGCTGACCCGGCTCAAGGCCGAGGCGCCGCTGCTGTCGCGCGATGTCACGGCCGAGGACCTGACCGGGCAGAGCTGCGAGAACTGGCCGTTCAAGTCGCCGGCGAAGCCGCACGCGATCCGCGCGCAGGGCAGCGCGCCGATCCTGGTGGTGGGTACGACGGGTGACCCGGCCACGCCGTACGCCTCGGCCGAGAAGCTGGCGAGCCAGCTGGCGGACGCGACGCTGCTGACCTTCGAGGGCGAGGGGCACACCGCGTACGGCGGCAACAGCACGTGCGTGGACGGGGCGGTGGAGGGGTTCCTGCTGCGGGGGACGATGCCGGCGAAGGGGAAGCGGTGTAGTTGACGGGGCCGCGGGGTGCCGGCGCGGCGTTGGGGAGTATCGCCGAGCTGCGCGGTTACCCTCCCCAGGAGGTGCCATGGTCGTACTGGGCTAGCCGAGGAGCGGGTCGCATGATGCGGGGTTCTCGCGCGAGGGTCGTCGCGGCGGCGGTCGGCCTGCTCCTGGTGGCGGGATGCGGTTCGGGATCGTCGGCGAAATCACCGGACAGGGTCGCGGACACGGCCAAGCCGCCCGCGACGGTCGACTCGGACGGCAAGGCGACCGACAAGGCGTTGCCGACCGGAGCGGTGGAGCCGATCGGGTGGACCGCGTGTACCGGCGGCTTCCAATGCGGCACGCTCCAGGTGCCGCTGGACCACGCCAAGCCGGACGGCCCGAAGATCAAGCTCGCGGTGATGAAAAAACCCGCCACCGGCCCGAACCGCATCGGCTCGCTGGTGCTCAACCCGGGTGGTCCGGGCGGCTCCGGCCTGGACTTCGCGCAGTACGCGGCCGTCAGGTACCCGGCCGACCTGCGCAAGCGCTTCGACATCGTCGGCTTCGACCCGCGCGGTGTCGGCCGCAGCACCGCGATCGGCTGCCTGACCGACAGCGCGATGGACACGTTCACCCAGCTCGACGCGACGCCGGACACTCCCGACGAGGAGCAGGCCTGGCTGGACGGCGCCGGCGCCTACGGGCGGGCCTGCGCGAGCAAGTCGGGCGACCTGCTCGGCCATGTGAGCACCGTGGACGCGGCGCGCGACATGGACCTGCTGCGTGCGGCCCTCGGCGACGCGAAGCTCTACTACGTGGGCGCGTCGTACGGGACCTTCCTCGGCGCGACCTACGCCGAGCTGTACCCGAGCCGGGTCGGCCGGCTGGTCCTGGACGGCGCGATGGACCCGAGCCAGTCGGCGGCGGCCGCCAACAAGGTGCAGGGCGGCGGCTTCGAGACCGCGCTGGCGGCGTTCCTGGACAACTGCGTCGGCGGTGGCTCGTGCTCCCTCGGCGCGACCCGCGAGGCCGGGCTGGCCAAGATCCGCGGCCTGCTCGAACAACTCGACGCGCGCCCGCTGCCCGGCGACGGGACTCGCAAGGTCACCGAGTCGATCGCGACGACGGGCATCCTGTCGCCGCTGTACTCCAAGGACCAGTGGCCGGACCTGCGGCAGGCCCTGGAGGCCGCGCTGCGCGGCGACGGGCAGCCGCTGCTCGAACTCAACGACCAGTACTACGAGCGCGGCCCGGACGGAAAGTACAACAATCTGATGGCCGCCAACGCGGCGGTGAACTGCCTGGACGCGCCGCCGGCCGCCACGTCCCGCGAGGACGTCGAGCGCGAGCTGCCCGGCTACCTGGCCGACTCGCCGACCTTCGGCCGCAACCTCGCCTGGGCCGGCCTGACCTGCGCCTCCTGGCCGATCCCGCCGACCGGCCGGCCGCACCCGATCAAGGCCGAGGGCGCCCCTCCGATCCTGGTGGTGGGCACGACCCGGGACCCGGCCACCCCGTACGCCTGGGCCCAGTCCCTGGCCGGCCAATTGGCCTCCGGCGCCCTCCTGACCTACGACGGCGACGGCCACACCGCCTTCGGCCGAGGCAGCGACTGCGTCGACCGCACGGTGGTCGACTACCTCACCCAGGGCACCGTCCCCACCAAGGGCAAGACCTGCCGCTGACCCCCGACAAACGCGCGTGTGGACCACCCCGACGGGTGTGTACACTCATTCCCTGTCGCCACCTTCGAGGTGGAGAGACAAGCCGCCTTAGCTCAGTCGGCTAGAGCGACGCACTCGTAATGCGTAGGTCAAGGGTTCGACTCCCTTAGGCGGCTCCACGAAACCCCAGGTCGGGCAGGTTGCCGACCTGGGGTTTTCTGCTGGTCCGGGTGGGGGGCCGGATGCCGAAGGTGCCGGAAAGTCGGCGTATCGCACGCATGGCCGTAAATGAGGTGCGTGCGCTGCTGGAGCGGCACCACCACATCGTGCAGGAGATCGACGGCGGCAACGATCACGGTGAGGATCTGCACGTCACGTTCGTCCGGAATGAACAGCGGACGGAGGACTCCCTGGCCATTCAGGTGAAGGGCGGCGTCTCGACTCGGACGAGAAGGGGCCACCGCATCCCGGTCGGCGATCACGGGAGCAACTGGCGTGACGGCAGCCTCCCGGTGCTCTGTGTGGTGCACGACCCCGAGCGGGGCGGCCTTTTCTGGGCCAACGCGACCCGTCAACTCCGTCGGGCCCGCGCGCTGCGCAAGACGCCGAAGTCCATCGTCGTCGCCCCGGACTTCGTCTTGAACGATGCGAACATCGACGCGTTCGTGGACGGCATGCGCCGTTATCTGATCCGGGAACGCGAGGGTGTCGGCAGGTGGGCGGACATGGCGGGTGTCGAATTCGCTCCCGAAGACATCGTCAAACCGTTCGAGAACGAGTACGCCGAGCCCATGGTCTTCTGGCAGCGTCGCGGGGAGTCGTTCGCGGTTCTTCTTCACCACGACCTGGACTGGGATCCGGTGCCCATTCAGGAGCGGATGCTTCGCTTCGAACCGATACCGCTGATCGGCAACGTCATTCTCAACACTGCCGAAGCACACTGGCTCATGGGGTGCTTCAAGTCCACGGAGTGGTGGCGACGCCCGATCGAGCAGCCCGACCCCGCGTGACACCCGTCGAACCTCCCCGGGGGCACTGAGGTCGTCGGCCCCGGGTCGGTGGGCTTTCCGACCCGGGGCTTGTGTTTTTCCTTCAGGTTCGGAGGCGGGCGCCGAGGGGTTCGCCCGGGAGGGTGCCCGGGAGGATGTAGGCCACGGCCGAGGCTCGGTGTTCCAGGAACGGGTTCAGGGCGTCTCGGGTCGACAGGCGGGTTTGGACCCGGGTGAACAGGGACGGGTCGCGCATGTAGGCGCAGAAGAGCAGGCCGCGGTCGGTGGGGCCGTCGTCGTAGTTGTAGCTGCGGCGGAGCATGCGGGCGCCCGCGTCGAGGCGGGGACTGCTCAGGCGGACGTGGGCCGATACGGGGATGACGTAGGAGCCGTCCGGGTGCTTGGCGTAGATGTCCGGGTCGTCGTGTTCGGCGGTGCCGGTGAGGGGGACGCCGTCGGTGGCGCGGCGGCCGATCATTTTTTCCTGTCGGTCCCGCGGGACGGCCGCGAAGCCGGCTACGTCCATGTGGATTCGGCGGTAGACCATGATGGTCGCGTTTTCGTGGGCCCCCGGCGGGCCCCAGACCCAGCGTTGGGCGGTCGGGTCGTCGGGGTTGGCGGTGCCGTCCTTGAAGCCGAAGAGGTTGCGCGGGGTGACGCCCGGGGGCATGTGGGGCAGGAAGCCGGATTGGGTCCAGCGCGGGACGGCGCCTGCGGACTGTGCGGCGGCGGTGGCCAGTTCGGCGACGATGGTGAGTGTCCAGCGGTCGGCGGCGCACAGTTGGAGCAGTACGTCGCCGTTGCCGCGGGCCGGGTCCAGGCGGTCGCCGGGGAACGGTGGCAGGTCGGCCAACTCGGCGGGCACGTTCAGGGCGAGGCGGGCCGCGAGTGTGGGGCCGACGCCGACGACGCAGGCGAGTCGGGTCGGCTCTCCGGTGTGCAGGCGCGGGTCGGGCAGTGTGCCCGCGGCCGCGGTGGACAGGGTGTGGGTCAGTGCGGTGAGGATGTTGCGAAGGGTCTCGCGGTCCGCGGTCGCGGACGTCGACGGCAGGTCGAAGGCCGATATGTGGGTGGCGGGTAACTGAGGCCCCGTCACACCGGCCTGGCGCGGGCCGTGAAAGGGGATCGCCGCGATCGCCGGCGGGGTGTCGGACGCGGCGTCGCGCCGCCGTGGTCGGCTCGCCTTCGGCTCCGCCGCCGCGCCGACCGTCGCGGCCAGCGCGGCTCCGGTCGCGAGCAGGGCTCTGCGTCCCAAACCGGATGTGGCAGGTCGTGCCTGCGCCTGTCGATTTTCCGGGTCGGTATGCATGGGCGACATTGCAGACGATAGAACACCTGTCATGCAACTCCACTCTCCCGCTAGCTCGTTACCTGTCGTGACGTCCCGGCCCGTGGTGCGGCGGTCGAGGACGACGGCGTTGCGCTGCCTGTCGCTGGCGCTCGTCTGTGTCGCGCCGGCGGTCGCGGCCTGCTCGTCGTCGACGGACTCCGAGGCGTCCGCCGAAAAGCACCCGGCCGGCAACGTGCTGCGCGTGCCGCAGGACTTCCGCACCGTGCAGAAGGCGGTGGATGTCGCACGCGAGGGCGACACGGTGCTGGTCGGCCCCGGCGTGTACCGGGAGAGCGTGCGGGTCACCACACCGCGCGTGGTGCTGCGCGGCATGGATCGCAACACCGTGGTCTTCGACGGCGGTGTGCGGCTCGCCAACGGCATCACCGTCACCGGCGCGGGCTCCGTGGTGGAGAACCTCACCGTCCGCGGATACCTCGCCAACGGCGTCCTGTTCACCGGCGTCACCGACGAGCGACTGCAACAGCGAGGCGCGGGCGGCTCGGCGTACAGCCCGCTGGACACCGCCCGCTTCCCGATGGTGCGGGGGTTCCGGGCCACCAAGGTGACGGCGTACAACAACGGGCTCTACGGCATCTACGCCTTTGACGCGCGCGGCGGTGTCATCGAGGACTCCTACGCTTCCGGGCAGGCCGATTCCGGAATCTACGTCGGCCAGTGCAAGCCGTGCGACACGCTGGTGCGCGGCAACACGGTGGAGCGCAACGCGGTCGGCATCGAGATCACCAACGCCTCGGAGGGGCTGTCGGTGCTCGGCAATCGTGTCGTCGGCAACCGCGTCGGGGTCACGGTCAACTCCAACGACCTGGAGGCGCTGGCGCCGCAGCACGGAGCGGTGATCGCCGGCAACGTGATCACCGACAACAACGCGTCGGACACGCCCGAACAGGCCGACGGAGGCTTCGGGATCGGCATCGGGATCGGCGGCGGCCAGGAGAACCGTGTCGCGCGCAACCTCATCCGGGGCAACCGCTCGGCGGGGGTCCTGGTCACCGACCCGGCCGGGCATCCGGCCGTCGGCAACCGCGTCGAGGGCAACCGCGTCACGGACAACGGCGCCGACCTGGTGACGGCCTCGGTCGATCCCGGGAACTGCTTCACCGGCAACTCGCCCGCGACACAGAGCCCGAACGGCCTGGAGGAGCTTGCCGGGTGCGCCGTCACGCCGCGCCGGACCGTCCCGGCGGGCCGGGCCGTCCCCGTCCAGCCGCCGCCCGGCGTCCCGTTCCACGCCGTGCCCGCCCCGCCCGCGCAACCCTCGATGCCCGACCCCACGGTGCCCGGCCGGCCCGCGATCGACCTCCCGGGAACGGTCGATCCCGACCGCTACGCCCTGCCGACCGACGCTGCGGCAATGCCGCAACCACGTTGACAGCGGGCGCCGTTGGGGGACCGGTGTCGTCTTCGGCGCGGCCGGGTCAGCCGGCGATCCACGGCGCCTCGGGCATGCGCGCCCGGTCGTCGCGCCCGGTGATCTCGATGGTCGTGGGGGTACCCAGGCCCGGCATGCGCATCGTCGCCCGTCGCAGACCGCCGTCGCCGTCGACCCAGTAGGTCAGCGGCGACCGGGTGTCCTCGGCCTCCTTGCGCACGGCGTCCTGGGCGCGCGGACCGGAGAACCTGTCGTAGGTCCGACCCTCGATGCGGTCGCGGCCCAGCCATCGTGCTCCCGACTGTGCGAGCAGCATCGGGTTGTCCGGTCGGTCCGCCCCGAGTTGGATCAGCAGCCGGAGCCCGGAGTCCAGGGGATCCGCGGTGTAGGCGCGCGAGGACCAGCCGGAACGGGGGATGTGCTCGGCCTGCTGCCATGCCGGGTCGGTGCCGCCCGCCGGTGCCGGCGCCAGCCCCAGGCCCGCACCGTCCCAGACGATCAGGCCGCGGTCGAGGGGGCCGGCCGCCCCGGTGACCCGGTAGCTGCCCACGGCTCGATGGGTGCGGTAGTCCACGACCGCCTCGACCCGGATCGTGACGCCACCGCCCTCGGCGGCGGTGAGGCTCACCGCGACCGGGCTGGCCTGATACAACGTCAGCCGCGACGCCGCCAGACGGCCCGCCTCGTCGATGGTCACCACCCGGTCCGTGTCGCCGTCGTCGGAGAGCGCCCGGTGGACGGCCAGGCCGGCCGCCGTGGTCCCGCACAGCGCGACCGCCACCAGGGCCGTGTTCCAGAGCCGCCGCCGACGCGGCGGGCGGTCGCCGGTCTTCTTCCGGGCCATGCGGATGCCTTCTCTTTCGTCGACCAACACACGGGCGGGTCCGTGGACCATCGGTCCGCGAACCCGCCCGATCCATGCTTTTCGGCAGCCGGCATCAGCCGACCATCGGCGCCGGGCGCCCGGCGCCCGGCGATCGACGCCCGATACCGAACGCCGACCGCCGAGCCCCGAGTTACGGCTGCCGGACTCCGCGCCTACGGAAGAGCACGAGCGCCCCGCCACCCAGCGCAATCAACGCCGCCGAGACGCCGAAGACCAACGGCAGGTTCCCGCCCAGACCGGTGCGGGCCAGCGGCCCCGACGAGCCACCGTGGTTTCCGCCCGACGTGGAGGGAGCCGATGTCGTCGGCGCGCTCGTCGTCGGCGGAGGCGTGGTGGGCGGCAGCCGTCGGTTGACCGCCGTCACCTCGACTCCGGCGTCCAGGTTCTGCGCGTTCAGCACGAGCGGGCCGAGCACCGGCTTCTCCGGAGGGGCGTAGCCCTCGGGAGGGCTGATCTCCTTCCAGAAGTACGTCCCGGGCAGCACGTCGCGCTTGCAGAGGCCCTCCGTCCCGGTCGTGCAGGGCTCGCCGACCTTCGTGTCGGGAGTGGCTCCGTCGGACTGCAATCCGTCGGTTCCGTTCGTCTCCCGCCACAACTCGAACTTCGCCCCGGCCAGCGCCTTGCCGTCCTGGTCGTGCTTGACCAGGCGCACCGCGCCTTCCTGTTGGCGGAATCCGAAGTCGAACGTGTGGTCGTTCTCGCCCGGTCCGCCGGTGGTCAGCGCGCGTTCCGGATAACGTCCGCCGGCCGGGACCTTGCCCTTGGAGTCCACGAAGCGGTTGTCGCCGACCCCCTCGTCGGTCGGCACCCACTGGTACAGCGGGCCGCCCGGCGCGTAGTCGGCCGGGTTGTCGATCCGAATCGTGTACTTGGTCTTCGGCTTCAGACCGCCGGTCACGTTCGAGTCGTCGAAGTAGTACTCGCCGCGCGGTGACGTCTTCGTCGTCCCGACCACCTTGCCGGACTCGTCGTAGAGGTTGACGGTGGCGCCGGGAACCGGACGCTGACCCGGGCTTTGGATGCCCTTGCGCTCGGGGTCGTACCAGACCCGGTTTCCGATCTGGAGCGGCGCCTGGTCGCAGAGCACTTCCAGGTCGCCCATCGAGGCGCCCTTGCCGAACGAGGCGTTGCCCTCGGTGTTCAAGCGCAGACCCGCGGCGGGCTGCCGGGTGCCGTCGCGCTTGGTGAACATCGTGCCCGCGCCCCACGCCGTGTCGATGGGGTCCACACCGGCGGTGGCGACGAACTCCTCCACCTTCGACAGCGCGAGGCCGGCGTAGGCCGCGTTCGGGTGGCCGCCGCTCATGGTGTTCACGTCGAAGAACCTGGTCCCCCGCGGCGTCTTCCCGCAGCCGGTGTTCGTGTCCATGACGTACTTGCCGTCGGCGAGACACGCCTTGTTCAGGTCGCCGCCGGCCACCATCGCGATGGCGGTCGTGGGGTCTCCGGGTCGCGCGTACGCCGTCGTCCGGTCGGTGAACCGGTCGCGGAACGCCAGCAGCATCGAGCCGTCGGTCTCGAAGGCGATGTCGGCCAACTCGGGTTCGGGGTTGGCCATTGCGCCGGCGCACGCCTGCCCGTTCTGCTGCGCCGGGAACGTGCTCGTCCACGGGAACCAGCCCGCCCCGGGACAGGTCCCGCCGAGCGTGGCCTTGCGCGGGTAGTCCAGGGGCTGGTTCAGCACGGCCTTGCCGAAGACCCCCGTCGCCGGGTCGAAGGGCAGGACCACGGCGCGCAGGTCCGAGACCTTCCCGGTCGACTCGCCCGAGCAGACGCCGCCGACGTATCCGACACCGTCCTGCAGGCCCAGGCCGAACGGACGCCAGTCACCCGGAGCGGGGCAGCCGGGGTCCGGGATGGCGTACGAGCCCACCGGTGCCGTCGCGGTCGGCAGGGTGGCGTCGTAGCGGTACAGCTTGCGGTTGTCGAGGTTGACCACGAACAGATCGCGGCCGTCGTCGGAGACCTCCAGGTCGCCCAGGCTCTCCTTGCCCGGAGCGGCGAGGAAGGCGTTGTCACTGGCGCCCACGCCGTGCGCCGAGGTTCCGGCGTCCGGGACGGTGGTGAACAGCGACGTCGTCTTGCGGGTGACGTCGGTGACGTAGATCCCGCCGGCGCCGCCGGGGCCGTACGTCGTGTCGCGCTTGGCCAGCGCCGAGCTGAACAGCCGCTTTCCGGGCTTGCTCCAGCCGATGCCGTAGAGGTTGCCGGTGGCGGCGTTCGTGGACAGGTCCGTCACGTTCGTGTTGACGCCGCGCGCGTTGTAGGGGAACGTCACCAGCGTCCGCATGGACACCGGTTCGTTCGTCGCGGGCTGGCACGCGGTCGCCAGCGGCGCGTTCTTCTGACAGTAGTCGCCGGGGCTCCACAGCCCCGTCGTGTACGCCACATGCTTGCCGCTGCCGAGGTCGACGAACTCCTCGTTGCTGCTGAGCTGGTTCGGCGCGCCGGCCAGGCCCTGCCGCGACGCGAACGCCGGGAACAGCACACCCGGCTTCGGATTCACGACCTGGACCCGGTACTTGCCCGCGGTCGTTCGAGCGGTGCCGGGCGCCAGGGTGACCGTGCCGTCGGCGGCCGTCACCCCGGTGATCTTGCCCCCGTCGTCGTTGGTGAGTGTCACCGTGACGCCGCCGATGCCCGGTTCCAGGGCGGGACTCCACACGCCGGTCGTGTCCACGGCTCGTACCACCCGAACCGTCACAGAGCCGTCGTCCGTGTCCGGATACGCCGGCGCCGCAGTCAGCGCGAGAGTGCCGAACCCGACCGCGAGCGCCGCGAGGCTGCCCAGGGAGCGGCGTGCGCGTAAGACCGACCGCAGTCGGCCCGGCCCGTGCGCGCCGCCCGTCAGTTCACTTGAAGGTGTCATACCTGCTCTCATCGTCTGAAAGGGCCGCGCACGGCCCTGCGGGGAACACTACGGATCGGCCGTGACCCGACTCGTTGGCCGAAAGCCTAGAGGGGATTCGGCAAGTGCGTGACAGCAAGGCGTAGTTGACGTTGAACCGGTTTTCGGTGCGGCCGTCCGCGAGTTCGTCGTGCACGCGGAAAGCCGATTCGGACGGCGATGACGAACGCGGATTCGCATGGCCGTTGCCATGGCCGCCGCTGTCATGCGGCAGGCAGCCGGCCTCAGGCGGGGACAACGCGGACGAAGCGACCAGGGCCCTGCCCTACCCCGCGACTACGCGGGCGCGGCCGAGCCCTGCGCCTTGCTCGCACTGCGAACTTCGCACCACCGTAAGGGGGTTGACGGATTCAGGTGAGCACGCGACTGCGCGAGATGGGCGCAGTCGTCCTGGTGCTGCACGAAGTTTTGGTCGTATACGCGGAGTTGGTCCGAATCCGGACTGCGACCGCAAGCACCGTCGCCACCGTCCCCGACCACTGGGCCGGATCCCGACCGCCCCCGGACCGGCCGACCGCCGCCCCCGCCGCCCCTCACCCCTGTGCCGCCGCCACAGGCCGCGTCCGCAAGGCCCGCCAAGTAGGCAGCAGCGTGGCCGCGAACGTAGCCCCCGCGAGGCCGGCCCCGCGGAGCCTGTCGTGGATGGGAAATCGGGCGCGCGGACTGGGCCGAAGTGTGTACGCCGGGTCGTTCTCGCGCAGGGCGTGCCGGGCCCGGGCCCGGACCTAGCCTCGTAGCCGTATCCGCAGGTCGAGTGGAGGAGGAAGACGGTGGCGAAGGCACGCGGTTCGTTGGCGGCCGGACTGGCGAGCGCAGTGGTGGGCGGGGTTCTGAAGCTGTTCGCGGACGACGTGGACACGCCCGTGATCGCGCTCGGGAAGATCGGCGTCGTGCTGCTGATCGTCGGCATCGCCGAAGTGCTCTACGGGCTCTACCAGTTGACCCAGGGCGCCCGGAAGCCGTGATCGGACGGGGCCCGCCCGGGCAACGCGATCAGCCGGCCGGACCCACCCCGGCGAGGCGGTCAGCCGGCCCGCCCACCCCGGCTCAGTGTGGCCGCCGCCCCGGCCGACGCCGTGCGACCCAGGCCAGGACGCCCGCGCCGAGCAGCGCAGAGCCCAGCAGGGCCACGAGCAGCGACCCGCCCCCCGAGTCGTGCCCGGCCCGCGCCCGCACGGCCGAGGGCGTGCGGAATTTGTCGACGCCGCGATGCGCGCCGAGCCTGCCCGTCCTCGGCTCGACCGTCCGTTCCGCCGCCCTCGGCTCGGCGGCCACGTCGATCCGCACACTCGCGGTGGCCTGGCGGCCGAGCCGGTCGACGACCGTGTAGTGGAAGCCGTCGCGACCGGCGAAGCCCGGCCCCGGCGTGTAGCGCAACACGGACCGCGTCGTGGTGGTGTCCCGGGAGTCCCCCAGATCGAACACCCGACCGTGCTCGGGATTGGTGTGCGACAACACGACCAGCCCCTCGCCGGTGTCGCCGGCCAGGACCGGGACGTCCACGGACTGCCCGGCGCGGGTGCCGACCCGGTCCGCGCCGGCCCGTGGCGCCGGCGGCACCGGCTTTCCGGGCCCGCCGGTCGGCCGCACCCGGTCGATCGACGGGCCCGGAACGGACACGACGGGCGGGCGCGACGGGATCGGGATCACGGATGCGGCGGGATGCCCGGCGCCGGGGGCCGACAGCACGGCGCAGCACGCGAGTACCGCGCCGACTCGACGCACCCGAGTGGGCGGTTCGGGCGTTCCGGACACGGTGGGCACGCATACCTCCGACGCTGCCGTCCGGACGCGGCCGGATTCTCGGGTGGGTCCGACGGCGCCCACCGGATCCGCCGCCGGCCGAGGGAGCCGCTCTCGAATCCCGATCCTGTGCCGAGCGCCCACCGGTTCGTCGCTCGGCGCGCGGAGCGACGGCGAGCTTCACCCGCACGCGTGGACCGGCCGGGTCGACGGTGGACCCGGCTCGCCGCGCGTGTCATGGTGGGAGGCGCTGTGCGACGGCGGCACGAGGAAGTCGGTGTGAATCCGACGCGGTCCCGCCACTGTGATCGGGGAGCGACTCCCGCACCGGCCACGGCCCCGCGACGGGGTTGGAAGGCCGGGAGGAGCGAAGAGCCGAGAGCCAGGAGACTCACGTCGTCGCCACCTCACGAACCGGGGCGGATTTCCCCGAGAGAGGCCGGTGTTCCGCCATGTCCTTGGTGCTGAGCCGAATCCACACCTGTACCGGCGATGCCGGTACGACCGCGCCGGGGGGTGCCTCCCGGACGCGCGAGACCGATCCGGGGTCGGCGGCCTACGCCGACACGGACGAGACCGACACGGACGAGACCGACACGGCGATCGGGGTCGTGCTCGCGCTCGGCGACCCGGAGCCGCTGACCCGTGCGGTGTCGGCGCGGCCGCGACAGGACCTGTTCGTCCTCGCCCGGAGGGCCGATGCGGGTGGGGCGGGTGATCTGCCGTGGCGTCCGGGCGACAGCCGTTGACCGGGGCGAGCGGCCGGCCCGGCGGTGCGGCCCGCGGCGCGTTTCCCGGACCGCCGTCGTTCTCCGGTCGCGCCGGTTCGGCGGCGCGATCCGAGGTCGGCGATCGCATGGCGCGCGTCGCCGAGGTGGGGCCCTACTTCGTGCTGCGGACCGGACCGATCATCGACGGTACGGGCTTTCGGCCGTTGGCCGAGTTGTACGACCGTGCCGCGCCCGACGTGTTGGCGGCCCGGGTGGAGCACGTGCGGGGCAGGTTGCGCACCGACGAGCCGCGCGTCGCCGCGTCGATCCTGTACCTGGGCGTGGCTTCGCGGTTGTGGTCGGTGGCGCTGGGCGCGGCGGTGCTGGGCGGGTTCGTTCCGGATTTGGATCCGGCCCGGACGCACTGGCGCTTCCCGGCGAGCGGCCCGGTCGAACTGTGGGCGCCGGATCCGGTGCCGACCCCGGTGGCCGCGGACCGCGCCGGGATCGACCACGTGTACGCCACGGTGATGACCGCGCATCTGGTCCCCCTGGCCCGGGCCACCCGGGCGGTGGCGCCGATCGCGGAGCGGCTGCTGTTCGGCAACGCCGCATCGGCCCTGGTCGGCGCGGCTCGCGTGCTGGACCGGCACCCGGCCCCGGACGAGCCGGAACTCGCGGCGACCACCCGGTCGTTCGTCGACGGCCTGACGGCCACCGACCGGCTGCGCGGCACCGGCGTGCACGGCGCCCTGGGTGCGTTTCGACGCACCACGTGCTGTCTGTACTACCGGATTCCCGGCGGCGGTACGTGCGGCGACTGCGTCTTCCACGACAAGCCGCCGCAGCCGGCCCGGGTCCGGATCGGGTCGCGGGCGGTCGGGCGCGACGGCGCGGGCTGACCGGCCGATGATCGCCCGCTCGGCCCGGGTCCGCCCGGATCCGGCACCGCACCCCGCAATCGCCTCCGAGCCGCAGTTGCTCGGCCCGGAGCGTGCCCCGATCCGGCCGAGCGGGTGATCCATGGGACACGCCGTCGCGCATCCGGGTGACATTCCCGGATTTGCGGCGCAGTTGTTCCTAGCCTCGACCGGGAGACACCGATTCCGACATCGACGCAGTTGGCGCCGGGACCGTGTCCTCGGTCCTGCCGGGTCTGCGCCCCCGGCAGGATCGGGGAGACGGCCCCGTCCGTCGAGGGCCCGCCGAGGACGAATGACCGGCCGTCCACCGGGCAGGCGCAAGGCGCGGTCCTCGGGGATGACGCGAGGACATCGAGCCCGTGAAGAGGAGTACGCACCGATGAGTACCCAAGGCCGGAACCTCGGCGGCAAGTCCGCCTCGGGCGAGCCGGAGGAAACCGTCGTCGTGCCGCCGAGCGAACCCGCCGCGGCGTCGTCCGGCGAGCCCCGCTTCCCGCGGCAGGAGTCGGACCAGGAGACCCCGCAGGATCGGCGGCCCAACCGCAAGCAGGAGCAGGTCGCGCACGCGGTCGAAGAGCTGACCCAGGCGGAACTGCCGGCCGAGGTACACCAGAAGGTCGGCGAAGCCGCCGAGAACACCGGCCGGCGCGTCGACCGGGCCAAGCAGAGCGCGCAGCGGGCGACCGGGCGGGCCAAGGAGACCGCGACGAACAGGGCCGAGCAGGCCAAGGAAGCCGCGACGAACAAGGCCGAGCAGGCCAAGGAGGCCGCGATGCACGGAGCCGAGCGAGCCAAGCAGAGCACGGCGCACAAGGCGGACCGGGCCAAGGAGGCCGCGATGCACGGGGCCGAGCGGGCCAAGGAGGCGACGCTGCACCGGGCCGAACAGCTCAAGGAGGCCGCCGCGCACACCGGCGACCAGGTCAAGGAGGCCGCCCGGCACAAGGCCGCGCAGGCCGGGCACCGGGCGGACCGGGCCCGCGGGACGGCCGGCGACCGGATCGTTCAGGCCAAGGACCGCACCGTCGAGGTCGGGCGCACCGCCGGCGACCAGCTCTTCGAACACACCCCCGACCCGCTTCGGCACGCGACGCTCACCGGTGCGGCCGAGGTTCGCAGGCGCCCGTTGCCCGCGGTCGCCGCTGCGGTCACCACCGTCGTGCTGCTGATCTGGGCCATTCGGAAGTCTCGGGGATGAGCGGCGGATCCGGGCCCCGAGGGCGTTCGGACGCGGTGAACACCAAGTCCGCCATGCGTACCGGAAGGTTGATATACCGCCCGATCGGCATGGTCGTCGGTGTGGTGGGCGGGATGGCGGCGACGAAGATGTTCAACAAGACCTGGAAACTGCTCACCCACCAAGACGACGCCCCCGACGCGATGGACCGCGACCGGGGCTGGGGCGAGATCCTGGCCGCCGCCGCCGTTCAAGGCGCGATCTACGCCGTCGTGCACGCCGCCGTCAATCGAGGCGGTGCCGTGGCCTTCCGGCGGGGCACCGGCATCTGGCCCGGTCACTGAACCATCGGCCGGGGTGGGCCGCGGGCCCGTCGCGTCCGCTCGCCCGGGCTCAACCGGCCGTCGCGTGCTCGGTCCACTGCCGCAACACCCGTCGGGTCGCCTCGTCCGCGCCGGGCCCGTACTTCGCGGGCGCCGTCGCGGCGATCGCGACCCGTACGTCCGTCTCCGACCGGCCCGCGCCCCGCGCGTACTCGGCCGGCAAGGCGGCCTCCAGCGCCGAGGCCAACTCGGGGTTCGCCGCGTGCGCCAAGAGCAACCCGGCCAGGTCCTCGCCCGGTAGCCCATAGCCCGCGTGCGACCAGTCCAACACCACGACGTCCTCGTCCCGTGCGATCAGATCCACCGGCCGCAGGTCCAGGTGGCACTGCACGTATGGCAGTTCGGCGGCGCGTGTCGCCAGCGGCCCGACCAACGACGGGGGTTCGAACAGCCAGGACGGCCCGGCCGGTCGCGGTGCGGCCTGTGCCGCGCCGAGCCGGCGGGCGAAATCGATCCACCGGGTGAGGTCCCACGTGCTCCCGGATCGCCCGCGCACATAGTCCAGCCACAGCGCCACCGACCCGTCCTCGCGCCGATCGGCACGCAGCGCCGTGGGTGCGGTCAGGCCGTAGGGGGCGTATACGCCGGCCGCGAAGCCGCTCTCGTAGGCATCGACCTCGCGGGCCCAAAAGCGCGGATTGGCGGATGACGTACCGTCCGGCGTCGCGAGCTTGAGGACCAGGTCGGCGCGACTGCCCCGGACGTGCCAGATGTCGGAGTGCGCGGACAGCGGGGCGGCGCCCAGCGGGGAACCCAGTTCGGGCGGCACGGATTCGATGCGCACCGGCGGCGGCGCGGCGGGCTCGCTCAGGATCGACTCCGGGACGGTGCGCCGGCGGTCAACGAAAGACCGGGGCTCGGGACGGGCGTCGGCGACCGATGTGGTGCCGGTAGGCGTTCAGGGAGGTCGGGCGGCGGGCGTGGCGGGCGCGTCCCGATCGCACGGTGTGCCCGGCCGGACGGGGCGCGGTGGGCAGCGCGGGTACGACCGGTGCCGAGGTCGCGGCCGCGGGTCCGACCGCCGGTCTCACGGTCGAGGGAACGGGAACGGGAACGGGAACCGGGGCCGGCAGGGTCTGAGGCCCCAACATGCGGTCCTCGAGCCAGGCCAGCCCGGGTATCAACAGGAACATCACGATCAGTGCGAGCGAAGCGAGAACCAAGTACATGAGTTGCCGCCTGGGGGTGAGCGCGTCCGGGCCGTAGTGAGCCCCTAGCCGGTAGGGATCGGCGCAAACGTGACGGTTAGGCAACGGGCGCGTTGACCCGGGTCCGGAGACGACCGCTTTCCGTCGATATCCGAGCTGGGTGGGTGACTGATCAGCGCGATGTGATCACCCGGCGGGAATGCCTCGACGTCGCGTCGCCGCGCCTGACAGCCTGGCGGCATGGCGAACGACGGCACGACGCTCGACTGCGACGCGATTTTGTTCGATCTCGACGGCGTGCTGGTGGACTCCCATCCCCTGATCGAACGCATCCTGCGGATGTGGGCGCTCGACCGCGGCGTGGACCCGGACGCGGCCGTCGCCGCTTCCTACGGGCGGCGGGACATCGACCTGGTGCGCGTGGTCGCCCCCACGCTGGACGCCGAGGTCGAGGCCGCGTGGATCGTCGAGCACGAGGAACGGGACTTCACCGGCATCTGCCCGATGCCCGGCGCGGCCGCTCTGCTGGCCGCGCTGCCCGCGGCGCGCTGGGCCGTCGTGACGTCCGGCACCCGCCGGGTGGCCAGTGGCCGATTGCGCGCGGCGGAGTTGCCCGAACCGGTGTACATGATCACCGCGGAGGACGTCACCGAGGGCAAGCCGGCCC
This sequence comes from Embleya scabrispora DSM 41855, assembly GCF_000372745.1. Classification (GTDB taxonomy): domain Bacteria; phylum Actinomycetota; class Actinomycetes; order Streptomycetales; family Streptomycetaceae; genus Embleya; species Embleya scabrispora. Next base: position 36,641 of record NZ_KB889585.1, read on the forward strand.
CCGAGGGCTACCTGCGCGCGGCCGATCTGCTGGGGGTGCGGCCGGATCGTTGCCTGGTCGTGGAGGACGCGGAGAGCGGTGTACGTGCCGCCGAGGCGGCCGGCATGCGCTGCCTGGGCATCGGCGCGGCCTTGGCCGAGGGCAGGGCGGGCGCCGCGCTGGACGCCTGGGCAGCGGATCTGCGACCGGTCGATCCCGAACTGGTCACCGCCGGACATGTCCGGCTGAACATTCACCCGAATGGGTCAAACCAGTAGCGCAACCTCTCGCGGTCCATCGGCGTCTACAAGGGTGCACGACTCGGGGAACACTCCACATTTGGGTTTGGGTCGGGAGAGGCACCACTCGATGAAGAACACTCGCATATCCCTCGCGGTCACCGTGACCGCGATCCTGGCCTTGTCGGCCTGCAACTCCGGCTCGTCGAGTGACTCGACCGCGAAGGCGGGTGCGCAGTCGCCGCTGCCCGCCACCTCCTCGTCCGCACCGGTGACGCCGGCGCCCGAGAGCACCGCGCCGACCTCCGCCGCACCCACGACCGGTGCGCCGACCAGTGCCGCACCCACGTCCGCCAAGCCCAGCACGAGCAAGCCCGCCACGAGCAAGCCCGCGACCAAGCCGCCGACCAGCAAGCCGCCGACCACCAAGGCCAAGCCCCCGGCCGCACAGGCCGGGCTGGACGAGCGGTGCCTGACCGGCCGGGCGATCTGCATCGACAAGCGCACCGACCGGCTCACCTGGGTGATCGACGGCAAGGCCCAGTACTCGACGGACGTGCGCTTCGGCTCGGCCGAGACGCCGACCCGCGAGGGCGCGTTCAGCATCAACTTCAAGAGCCGCGACCACGTGTCGACGCTGTACCACACGCCGATGCCGTTCGCGATGTTCTTCTCCGGCGGCCAAGCCGTGCACTACTCGGCCGACTTCGCCGCCCACGGCTACAACGGCGCCTCGCACGGCTGTGTGAACGTCCGGGACAAGGGCCTGGTGCAGCGGCTCTTCAACGAAACCCGCGTCGGCGACAAGGTGATCGTCTACCGCTCGGCCAAGTAGCCCCGAGGATCTCGACGACCCCGAGGATCGGCCACCGCCCGGCCACGACGACCGAGCGGTGGCGACCCGCCGGCTGCGATCAGCGCTCGCGCGGCGCGCGCACCGTCTTGAACTCCGCCGGGCCCGCGCCCATTTCGAACGTGCCGTCCGAGTAGAGCATCGGGCGGCGCTCCTGCATCAGCTTCGAGTACTTCTCCACGTGCTGGATCGAGACGCCGTCCGGGTCGGTGAAGTCGACCAGCGCGATCGCCACCCAGAACACCGCGCGCTTGTTGTTGAACAGCGGCACATTCACGGTGGAGCCCTGGCCGTCGGTGACCTCGGCGTGCGCGCCGTAGGACTTGAAGCTGCCGAAGCCGTTCTCGACCGCGCTGTACGCGCAGATCAGCACGTAACCCTGCTCGTCGGGCCGGGTGATCCGGACCGTCTCACGGCCGGGGACGCGCGAATCGCCGTCCAGTTGGATGTAGGGCGCGGCGGTCAGGCTGCCGAGTTCGCGGTAGTAGATCACCCCGTCCCCGCCGCCCTTCTTCGCGCCCACCTCGGACCTGGGCACGAACAGCGCGTACAGGTCCAGGTCGGCGCCGGTCTTGCGGCGCGCGTCGTCGCCGCCGTCCCAGACGAGGGAGGCGGTGACGGTGACCGAGCGGTCGCCCTTGTCCATGTTGATCGTCGCCCGGCCGCCCTTGGCCAGATCGACCCGGCCGAGCGGCTCCTTGGCCATCGAGATCGGCGCGGGGGCGGCCGGCGCCGGCGCCGCGGCGGGCTCCTTGACCATCACGTGCGCGGGTGCGGCGGGCGCGGGGACCGGCTCCGGATCCGGCTCGTCCTCGACCGAGATGCCGAAGTCGGTGGCCAACCCGGCCAGGCCGCTGGCGTAGCCCTGACCGACCGCACGCACCTTCCACGCGTCGCCGCGCCGGTACAGCTCGACCAGGACCGCGACCGTCTCGCCGCCGGCGAACGCGTCCGGCGTGTAGCCGATCCGCGCGTCCCCGGACACGGTGACCGCGCCCAGGCCCGGCACCTGGCCCAGGGTCATCCCGGGGCGGTCCGCGTCCGAGCTCACCACGACCACCACACGTGCGATCTCGGCGGGCAGCTTGGCCAGTTCGACACTGACGTGGGTGGTGCCCGACGGGCCGGCAGCCGTGCGCACCGCGCCGTCGCCGCCGACGGGATTGTTGAAGAAGACCAGGTCCTCGTCGGTGCGCACCTTGTGCGCGTCGGTCAGCAGTACTGCGGACACGTCCACGACGTCGGTCGAGCCCCACCCGATCGAGACCTCGGCGCGGTCGCCGGTCAGGGGCGCGTTGGCGCCGGTGGGCAGCGTGACGTCGGACATGGAGGGCCCTCCCGCGTTGGACAAAGGCGCCGTTTCGCGCCCTGATCAAGGGAACGACCCTCCCACCGACGACGTTCCGCAAACCGGGAACTTTCCCCAAGCAGGGGTAAAGCCCCAGGTGGAACGTCACTCGGGCGCGACTCAGCCTCCGGACACCACCCTGTCGAACAACTTCCTGGCCTCGGCGAAGAACGCGGGAGCGTCCCGGGGGCCGGTACAGAACACCTGAATGGGCAGGTGCACGGCCGTCGCACCGGCGGCGATCACCTCGCTCGCGCCGGCCATCGTGCGAGCCAGGTCGAATCGCCCGGCGTCGTCCTTGATCATCGGCAGCGGACCCTGCACGCGCAGCGCTCGCGGGTCGCGACCGGCCGCGGCGAGCGCCTCGCGGATGCGGACCACATCCCGGCCCATGTCGGCGGTGGACAGGCCCATGATCGGAATCCAGCCGTCGCCGCTGCGTACGATCCGGTCCAGATTGCGCTTGTTCAGCGTGCCGCCGATCCACAGCGGCACGCCACCCGCCTGTACGGGCTGCGGTGCGCAGTAGACGTCGGTGAAGTTCACCGTCTCGGACGCGAAGGACGCGGGCAGGTTCGTCCACAGCGCCTTGCACGCGGCCAGCGTGTCGGTCAGCAGTCGCCCACGCGCGTCCCAGTCGAGCCCGGCCGCGTCGTACTCCTCGCGCTGCCACCCCGTGGCCACGCCCAACTCCAACCGTCCACGCGAGATCTGATCCAGGGTGGCCGCGGTCTTCGCGAGCAGAGTGGCGCTGCGCAGCGGGGCGACCAGGATGCCGGTGGCCAGGCGCACGTTCGAGGTGACGGCGGCGATCGCGGCGAGCAGGGTGAGCGGCTCGGGCCAGGCCGCCTCGGGCGGCGTGGGGAAGCGGCCCCACGTGTAGTTCTGCGTGTTGGGGCCCATCACCACGTGGTCGACCAGGACGATCCGGTCGATTCCCGCGTCGTCGGCGGCCCGGCCGACGTCCACGAAGCCGCGCCAGTCTCCGGCGGGCCAGGCGCCGAAGTTGGGCAGGCCGATGGAAAGTTGCACGTCCGTGGTCATCCGGATGCTCCGTCGCGTCGAGGTCGGGTCGAGATGGGGTCGGGGTCGAAGTCGGGGTCGGTTCGAGGTGGGGCGGGGACAACGGACCGGCAGGCCGCCGGGGTTCAGCGCGACCCGGCGTACGGATCACGCCCGGCCGTCGCCGCGTCGATCACCGCGTCGCCGAGCGCGGCCCGGGCGTACTTCTCGAAGGACGGTGCCCGACGCAGCTCGTTGCCGCCGTCCACGGCCAGGCTCTGGCCGGTGGTCCAGGACGATTCGGGGCCGGCCAGGTGGCGGACCGCTTCGGCGATGTCCTCGGGCAGGCCGGTGCGGCCCAGCGGCTTGTTCGCCAGGAAGCGCGCGATCATCTCCTCGTCACGGAAGATCCGGGCCTCCTCGTGCGAGCGCACCAGGCCGGGACGGACCGCGTTGACCCGGACACCGGCCGCGCCCAGCTCGTCCGCGGCGGCCCGGACCAGCGCTTCCAGGCCCGCCTTCCCGGCCGCGTAGCCGCTCAGGAACGGCATGGTCAGCTTGGCCGCGGTCGAGGACACGCACACGATCGCGCCGCCGCCGCGCGCGGCGATCACGGGGGCGGCGTACTTGATCGCCAGGAACGCGCTGTGCGTGTTGCGGTGCAGGTCGGCCAGGAACGTCTCGTCGTCCATGGCCAGGATCGGTGCGGTGCTTCCGCCGCCCACGGTGGCCACGCAGACGGCGAGCTCGGGGCCCGCCGCGCGGACCGCGGCACGGATTCCGTCGGTGGTGCAGGCGTCCGCCGCGACGACGCGCACCTCGGTGCCGGCCGGGGCCCGCGCGCGCAGCCGTTCGGCCGTCGCGGCGAGCGCGTCGGCCCGCCGGGCGGTCAGCGTGACCGAGCAGCCGTCGCGCAGCAGTCGGGCCGCGCACGCGGAGCCGATGCCGCCGCTGCCACCGGTGACCAGGGCCATCCGGCCGGCCAGGATTGCGGGCATGGGCGGGTTCCTCCCGAGGCGACCAGGGGAACTGACGGCATGTCAGCTCCGGGCCGACGTTACACCTCGAATCATTCGAGCTGTAACGAAGTTCGGCTAGAGTGTGGCCATGACCACGGGGGAAGCCGAGCTGCCGGGACTGACCGCGCTGCTCTACGCGGCCACCGCGCGGCTGGACGCGCACTTCGCCGCGTGCGCGGGCTCGGTCGGCCTGACCGCGTCCCAGGCGAACGCGGTGCACGAACTCGCCGAGCCGCTGGGCATGCGCGAGCTGGGCCGGCGGATGTGCTGCGAACCGCCCAACGTGACGTTCGTGGTGGACCGCCTGGCGGAGCGCGGCCTGGTCGAGCGCCGACCGCACCCCGGGGACCGCCGGGCGAAGCTGATCGCGCTCACCCCGGCCGGCGCCGAATTGCGTGCGCGCCTGTTCGCCGCGCTCGCCGGTGATCCACCGCTGACCGGCCTGCCGGACGCCGACCGGCGCGCGCTGCGCGTACTGCTCGACCGTGCGCTGCGCACGGGCTGACCGGACCGGCCCTGGTTCTCCTCGACGCGCGCCACTAACCTGACGCCCCATCAGAGAGTGCGGCGCCGCTCATCCCGGCGACGCCGGGGACAGGAGAACGGCATGGCTGTGTTCGCGCTGCGTTTCGACTTCCGCAATCCGGCTTTCGCCGGGACGAGCATGGGGGAGCGCTACGCGGCGGCACTCGACATGGTCGAATGGGCCGATCGGCGCGGGTTCTTCATGGTTACGCTGTCCGAGCACCACGGCTTCGCCGACGGCTACCTGCCCGCCCCGCTCCAGTTCGCCGCCGCGATCACCGCGCGGAGCCGGAACATGGGCGTGACCATCGCGGCGATACCCGCGCCGCTGCACGATCCGCTGCACCTGGCCGAGGAACTCGCGGTGCTCGACCTGCTCAGCCAGGGCCGGGTCAACGTCGTGCTCACCAACGGCTACGTCGAGAGCGAATTCGCGATGTACGACGTGCCGATGCGCGAGCGGGTCAAGCGCACCGTGGAGACCGTCGAGACGCTGCGCAAGGCGTGGACGGGCGAGGAGTTCGAGTTTCGCGGCCGGACCGTGCGGGTGACCCCGGAGCCGTTCCAAAAGGGTGGTCCGCCGATCATCCTCGGCGGCAGCGTCGAGGCCGCGGCGCGCCGCGCGGCGCGTATCGCCGACGGGTTCATGCCGTCGAACCCGGCGATCTGGGAGTTCTACCGGGACGAGAAGGTCAAGCTGGGCGAAGAGGACCCGGGCCCCTACTTCGGCGGCGACACCGGCTTCTTCCACCTCTCGAACGACCCCGACCGGGACTGGGACAAGATCGCGCCGCACGCGCTGCACGAGGTCAACGCCTACGGCGAGACGATGGCCGCGGCGGGCACCTCGGGCGTGGGCGGCTACGCGAGCGTCGCCGACGCCGACGCGCTGCGCGCGGGCGGGCAGTACCGGGTGATCACCCCGCAGACCCTGGTGGCCGAGCTCAAGGCGCAGGGCGACGCGGCGTTCGCGATCCTGCACCCGATGATGGGCGGCATCCCGCCGGAGCTGGCATGGGAGAGCCTGCGCCTGTTCGAGAACGAGGTGCTGCCCAACCTGTAGCGCCGAGGTGGTGGCGCGCATCGCGGGCGAGGGCCGCTCCCGCGGTCACCGGTGCGGTGCGCCCGCCACGAAGTCCTTGGTGTGGTCCCACCATGTGCGCCGGTCGGGCGGGAAGCGGCGCAGCGAGCGGGCCAGCTTGGTATCCGCGTGCGGCGAGGTGCGCCCGGGGCCCTCCTTGTACCGCCAGCGCGCCCACGGCGACTCGGGCTTGGCGATGCGCATCGCCGACACCATCGCGACGAACGGTACGAACACGCCGATCAGCCCGGTGGCGACCTTGCCCTTGGCCAACGCGCACAGTGCGAAGGCCAGGTTGAAGGCGACCACCGTCGCGGCCACCGGCTTGCTGTCGCCGTCACCGAGGCCGAGCGGGTTGGCGCCGACGAACAGCAGCAGCCCCATCGCGGCGGTGATCAGCACCGCGTCCACCGACTTGCGGCCGTCCGCCGCCCAGTACACGTCGTCCAGGTGCACGAGCAGCGCGAACTCGTCCAGCGTCAGGGCGGCGCCCATCCCGAAGAACCCGGCGAGCACCTGGCGCAGCGCGCCGCCCGGTTCGTAGGCGAACTCCAGCGCGCCCGCGATCAGCATCAGGAAGATCCCGTACACCTGGTGGTGCACGTGCACCTTGCCCACCACCATGTTGCGGAACGGGCCCTTGCCCGCCCGGATCAGTCGGGTGATCAGGCGGGTCACCGCGAACGTGAGGATGAATGCGACGAGCATCCAGCCGACGCCGTGTGGCCCGGGCTCGGCGTCGCCCGCCAGCCGCGTCGCCGTGGTCGAGATCCAGCCCTGGTGGTGCACAAACCGTCCCTGCTCGCGATTCCCGTGTGAGGAGGATTGTCCATGATCGAATGGACCGAATGGCGCCATCGCCGCACCGGCACGATGGCGACCGGATCGAATCGAGGTTAGGACGCACATGGCACTCCCCACGACCTCCACCGAGGTGACCTTCCCGGTCGGCGCGATCACCGGCGCCGCGCCGATCCTGGCCGCGCCCGTGCTGCCGGACGGGCGGACCGCCCTGGTGGTCGCCAGGACGCCGTTCCACCCGCTGGACCACACGTGGCCGGACCAGCCCGCCGACACCGGGGTGATCCGGGTGGCGGGCGTGGAGTCGGTCGTGTCGGACTGCGTGACCGGCGCGGTCGGGCCGGACGGCGAGTTCGCGGTCGGCGAGGCGATCCCGGTCCGGCGCGGTGACGAGGACTGGTCCTGGCTCGTCCTGCACGTCCTGGACCGGGCGCCGGGCGATCCGGGCGACCTGGTCGGGGCGAATGCCGAGTTGGCCGTGGACGCCGAGCGTCGGGCCGCGCTCAGCGCCGCGCACACCTCGTGCCACCTGTTGGCGTTCGCGCTCAACGCGGTGCTCGCGCCGCGCTGGCGCAAGGAGGTGCGTACCGACAGTCTCGGCCGCCCCGACTTCGACAACCTGGCGATCACCTCGTCCCGGATGGACGAGGGCGGCAGTCGCGACGACTACCGGATCGGTAAGTCGCTGCGCAAGAAGGGCTTCACCGCGGACGGCCTGGCCGAGGACCTGCCCGGCATCCGCGACGAGGTCGAGGCGCTGCTCACCCAGTGGCTGAAAACCGATGCCGAGGTACGCGTCGAGGTGCCCGGCCCGGCGCTCACCGCCCGTCGGGTGTGGCACTGCGGCCTGCCGGACGGAGACGCACACATCCCGTGCGGCGGTTCGCACCTGGGCCGGCTCGGCGATCTGCGCGCCCTGGCGGTCGAACTGACCATGGACGAGGACGGCGCGCTCGTCGCGCTGACCCGCCCCGAACGCGCCTGACAGCCGGCCGAGGACATCGGCATCGCACCGGCGGGAACCGGTCCCACGATGCGGACGTTACCTTCGGAAGGAACTCTCTTTGCCTAACCATGACCTGGTCGGGTGACTTCCGATGTCCGCCATCACCCGTTCCGGGAGGCTCGCGCCGTGAACACCATCGCCATGGGTCCATCGTTCCTGGACCCCGACAAGCTGATCTCCACGTTCGGCCTGATCGGCATCCTGGTGATCGTCTTCGCCGAGTCGGGGCTGCTGATCGGCTTCTTCCTGCCGGGCGACTCGCTGCTGTTCACCACCGGCCTGCTGGTCTCCGACGGCAAGTACATCTCGCAACCGCTGTGGCTGGTATGCCTGTTGTTGTGGACCGCGGCGGTGCTGGGCGACCAGGTCGGCTTCCTGTTCGGCCGCAAGGTGGGGCCGTCCCTGTTCAACCGGCCCGACTCGCGGTTCTTCAAGCGCGAGAACGTGGACAAGGCGCACGAGTTCTTCGAGAAGTACGGCCCGCGCTCGATCGTGCTGGCCAGGTTCGTGCCGATCGTGCGCACCTTCACGCCGATCGTCGCGGGCGTTGCCCGGATGAGGTACCGCACGTTCGTGGTCTACAACGTGGTCGGCGGGTTCCTGTGGGCGTGCGGGGTCACCCTGCTCGGCCATTCGCTGGGCCAGGTGCGATTCGTCCGGGACAACATCGAGTTCATCCTGGTCGCGATCGTGCTGATCTCGGTGATCCCGGTCGCGATCGAAGTCCTGCGCGCCCGCTCGGCGTCGCGCAAGCGGGCCGCGCGGGAGGGGGCGGAGTCGGTCCCGGGGCGGGGTCGGCACCGCGCGAGCGACGACCGGCCGGACGCGGAACCGGGTCACCGGCGCTGAGCCGTACGAGTTGGTGCCGGCCGCCAATAGAGTGCACGCCATGCGCGCTCAACTTCTGGCCCGGGCAAACCTGCCGTCCCTGTGGAGTCTCGATCGCATTCCCGGTGCGGCGGCCTGGCTCGCGCACGGCGTGGACGGTTCGCTCGTCGTGCTCGACGACTCGCTGAGCACCGTGCGCGAGGCGCGACTGCCCGAGGACTGGAGGGGCGGCCACTCGGTCACCGCCGACCTCGGGCACTTCGTCGTCTCGGCACCCGATCGCGTCGTGGTACTGGATGCGGAGGGGCGCGAGGTGTGGGACCACCCGCACACGCCGTGGGAGTTCGAGGAGGCCGGCTCCTGTGCGGTCACCTCCGCCGGGATCTGGGCGGTGGTGCGCACCGCCGAGGGCGACCGGTGTGTGCTGCTGGACGGCGCGGACGGCACCCCGCTGGCGGCGTGGCCGTTGCACCCGGCCACCGTCGGCTCCGAACTGATTCCGCATCCCGACGGCGTGCACGTGGGCCTGGCCGCCTCGCACGCCGACGATGCCTACCGGGCCTTCGTGCTCGGCACGGACGCCCCGGACCGGGTCGCCGAGGTGCCGCCGGGGGAGAGCCGGGTGCTCACCGACATCCACGGCTCCGGTCGGATGATGCTGACCACGCCGATCGAGGCCGGTCCGCTCGCGCTGGTGCGCTACCCGGACGGCGCGGTGATAGCGGCCCGGCCGGGGGAGCAGGTCTTCCCGGACCCGGACGAAGTGTTCGACATCTACGCCGGCTTCGTGCGCCGCGACCTGGTGCTCGCGGCCTCCTCGGGCGAGCGCCACGTGCTGTTCTCGGTGCCGGACCTGCGGGCGATCGCCGAGGTCGAGTACCCCGAGGACGCGCCGCGCGAATGGCTCGTGGTGCGCGCCGACGGCGTCTGGCTGACCGCCGACTCGGAGTCGGGCACGGTGTGCATGTGGTCCCTGGAACAGCCCGCGGCAACCGGCTGACCCGAGCACCGGGTCCGATCGGGCGCCCGGGTCGCCGTGGCCGACGAAGGGCGCGGGTGCGCACCGATGTTCGAGGCGACTTGCGAGAAATGAGCCCATTGGCGGGAATTGTGTCGCTCCTGGTGCGCTTATGAACACCGGTCGTTAGCGTGAGGAGACCTGCCCGGAACCGGAACCTCCGGTTCCCCTCGGTGTCCGCCGCTTGGAGGGAGACCGCATGCCTCGACCGTTCATCCGCGCCGCAGTTCCTGTCGGACTCGCCGCCGTCCTCGTCTTCACGATCACCCCCGGAGCCCGTGCCGACGACCCCTCCGGCCCCGCCCACCCCGGGGCCGACCGGGTTCACCGGGCACAGGACGCGGTCGACGGCAAGGTCTTCGACATCGATCGCATCGAAGCCGAACTCGACCACGAGGCACGCGATCTCGAGCGGCTCGACATCCGCGCCGGTATCGCCGTCGAGGCATACAACGGGGCCGTGGTGCTCGGGCGGCAGGCTCGGGACCGGGCCGTCCTCGCCGACGGATACCTGCGCACGGCGGACGCCCAGCTGGCCCGCGCCCGAGACGAACTCGGCCGACTCGCCGCGCAGACCTACCGGATGGGCGGCGGCGCCCGACTCGGCACCTTCCAGGCGGTCCTGGGCACCGACTCGCCCGCCGAACTGGTCTCCCGGGTGGAGAGCACGCGCCGGATCTCGCAGGCCGGCGACGACACCCTGCGCCGCGGCACCACCGCCGTCCGGGACGCGGCAGCCGCCAAGGCCGAGGCCGAACACGCCGCGGAGACGGCCACCCGCGCGACCGAGGCGGTCCGCGCGGCCAAGGACCGGGTCGAAGCCGAACTCGCCGAGCAGCAGCGCCGAGTCGGCGAGATCGCCGCCCGGCGCACCGCGCTGCTCACCGAACTGGCCACGCTGAAGCGGACGTCGGTCGACCTGGAGACCCGGCGTCGGGACGGCCTGGTGGCCGAGGCCCGGTGGCACGCCGAGGACGAGGCCCGTGCCCGGGCCGAGGCCGACGCGACCCGCGAGGCCCGCGAGCGGGACGCGGGCGAAACCGCGAAGACGAGCGGGCCGGCCAAGCCCGCCAAGGGCGCCGACCCGGTGGCCGCGACCCGACCCGACACGCCCGGCGCGGCCGCCGCGATCGCGTACGCCAAGGCGCAACTGGGCAAGCCCTACGTCTGGGGCGGCGAGGGCCCACGCGGCTACGACTGCTCGGGCCTGGTCATGCAGGCGTGGCGCAAGGCGGGCGTGAACATGACCCACTTCGCCGCCACGCAGTACTTCGAGAGCACTCCCGTGTCGTACCGGAACCTGCGCCCGGGCGACCTGATCTTCTGGACCGAGACCAAGAGCGCCTCCGACATCCACCACGTCGCGATGTACCTGGGCGCCGGCCGGATGATCCACGCACCGCGCACCGGCGACGTGATCAAGATCAGCAACATGTTCTACATGGGCACCCCGGACTACTACGCCCGGCCGTCCTGACCGTGCCCACGACCGTTCGACCGCCCGACCGCCACGACGACGAACGCCGGTCGCCGGCAGTCACCTTGGTGGGTGCCTGCCGACGACCGGCGTTCGTACGAGGGGCTATCGGGTCAGTGGTGACCCTGCTCGGTGAGCCGCTTGCGCGATGCCTCGACCTCGGCCTCGGCCTCGTCGCGGCCGACCCAGTTGGCGCCCTCGACCGACTTGCCCGGCTCCAGGTCCTTGTAGACCTCGAAGAAGTGCTGGATCTCCAGCCGGTCGAACTCCGAGACGTGGTGGATGTCACGCAGGTGCTCCACGCGCGGGTCCGTGGCCGGCACGCACAGGACCTTGTCGTCGCCGCCGGCCTCGTCCGTCATCCGGAACATGCCGATCGCGCGGCACCGGACCTGGACGCCCGGGAAGGTCGGCTCGTCCAGCAGCACCAGCGCGTCCAGCGGGTCACCGTCCTCACCGAGGGTGTCCTCGATGAAGCCGTAGTCCGCCGGGTAGCGCGTCGACGTGAACAACATCCGGTCGAGCCGGATGCGGCCCGTCTCGTGGTCCACCTCGTACTTGTTGCGCGATCCCCGGGGGATCTCGATGGTGACGTCGAACTCCAAGGCTCCTCCATAGTGCTGCGCCGGGACCGTTGCCGGGACCGTTAGGGTCGTTCTGTCCGCGAGGCCGAACCCGGCACAGGTCCCGGACAGAACCTGATCTGATCTCAGTGTCTCGCATGGCCGGTGGTCCGGCGGAAGGGGATGGTCTCGCGTGGCCGGCACAAGGAGCAAAGCGATCGCCGCAGTTGTGGCGGCGATCGCGCTGGCCGTGCTCACCACACTCGTGCACGGGTCGTGGAAGGGCGAGCGCTCGGCCGCCCGAGCGGACGAGAAGACCAAGCGGGTCGCGAGCGCGCAGCCGGTGCTCGCGCCGGTCTCCGGGGATCCGGCCGGGACGATCCCGACCGAGGCCGGCATCCGGGCCGCGCTGGATCCGCTGACCAAGGCCACCGCGCTCGGCGCTCCGCCCGCGGTCGCCGTGGTCGACGCGCTGACCGGGAAGGCGCTGTACGGCGCCAACCAGGAGCGGGCGGCCACCCCCGCGTCCACCACGAAGATCACCACGGCGGTGGCCGCGCTCACCTCCCCGGGGCCCAACCACCGGATCGCGACCCGCGTGGTGCCGGGCGCGACGCCGGGCACCATCGTGCTGGTCGGCGGCGGGGACCCGACGCTGACCGCGCTCGACGGCAAGCAGTACGGCAGCGCCTACCGGGCCGCCCGGCTGTCGGACCTGGCCGCGGCCACCGCGACCGCGCTCAAGGCGAGCGGAACCACGCAGGTCAAGCTGCAGTACGACACCACCTTGTACACCGGCCCCGCCCTGCACGCGATCGGCATCAACGAGAACATCGCCCCGGTGGTGTCGCTGATGGTCGACGAGGGCCGGGTGGACCCGACGGTGGTGGGCAAGGAGAGCAACCGGGTGCAGTCCCCGGGCATCGACGCCGCGAGGAAGTTCGCGGCGGCGCTGAAGACTTCGGGCATCACCGTCGACGGCACGCCGGCCCCGGGCACCGCGCCCGCCGGCGGCGCGCCCGAACTCGCCTCGGTCCAGTCGCCGCCGATGTCCGCGATGGTCGAGCAGATGTTGACGGTCAGCGACAACGACCTGGCCGAGGCCCTGTTGCGGCAGGTCGCGATCGCCAACGGACAACCCGCGAGCTTCCAGGGCGGCACCGTCGCGGCGCGCAAGGTCCTGGAGGGCCTGGGCGTGACCTACGGGACGTCCAACCTCAAGGACGGCAGCGGCCTGGACAAGGAGAACCGGCTCACCCCGCAGACGCTCGTGCAAACCCTCGCGGTGGCCGCGTCCGAGCCGCACCCCGAACTGCGCTGGGCCCTCACCGGCCTGCCGATCGCGGGCTTCACCGGCACCCTGACCGACCGGTACGGCCCCAACAGCGGCTCCGCCGACGCGGCCGGCGTGGTCCGGGCCAAGACCGGCTCGTTGACCGGGGTCAGTACGCTGGCCGGCCTGGTCCGCGATCGGGACGGCCGACTGCTCGCGTTCGCGATACTGGCCGACAAGTTCACCGGCGACCCCGACCCGGCCCGCGCGGCGATCGACCGGATGGCCGCCGCGTTGGCCGACTGCGGCTGCACCACCGGCTGACGGGGACGGCCGACCGGGGGCCGGGCGCATCACCTCGACCCCGACATCCGACCGCGCACCGGCCCTCCCGTTCGCCCGCAAAATCCGGTCCCGATGAAGTCGCGGGCCCCGGTTCCTCTTTCGAGGGCGCGCCGAGCACGTACCGTGGCCGTATGACGAGCGGCAACGGTGCGGACATGATCGATTGGGACCTGGCCGTGGCGACGGCGAACCGGCTCGTGCGGCCGGGACCCGACGTCGGACGGGACGAGGCGCGGGCGGTCGTGGCGGAGCTGCGCGCGCACGCCAAGACGTCCGAGGGACACGTCCGGGCGTTCACCGGACTCGATTCGGGCGACAACGACACCCCGGTCCTGGTGGTGGACCGGCCGGGCTGGGCCCGGGCCAACGTGCAGGGTTTCCGGCACGTGCTGCGACCGCTCCTGGACAAGGTCGAACAGCGCCGCGACAGCATGCCGGGCGGCATCGCGCTGGGCACCGTGGGCGGCAAGGTGACCGGCCTGGAACTGGGCACCCTGCTCGCGTTCCTGTCCTCGCGCGTGCTCGGCCAGTACGAGACCTTCGCACCGCAGAGCCCCGGCGCGAGCGGACACGGCCCCGGGCGCCTGCTCCTGGTCGCCCCGAACATCGTCCAGGTCGAGCGCGAGCTCGGCGTGGACCCGCACGACTTCCGGTTGTGGGTGTGCCTGCACGAGGAGACCCACCGGACCCAGTTCACCGCCGTGCCGTGGTTGCGCGACCACCTGGAGCAGGAGATCCACGGCTTCCTCGGGCAGACCGAGGTCGACCCCTCCGCGGTGCTCGGCCGGCTGCGCGAGGCGGTCTCCACGTTCGCGGGCGCACGCCGCGGCGGCACCGACGGGGACGGCGAGGGCAGCTCGCTGGTCGAACTCGTCCAGACACCCGAGCAGCGCGAGATCCTGGGCCGGATCACCGCGGTGATGTCGCTCCTGGAGGGACACGCCGACTTCGTGATGGACGGGGTCGGACCGCAGGTCATCCCGACCGTGACGGAGATCCGGGAGAAGTTCGCCGAGCGGCGCGCCCAGGGCAGCGGGCGGTTCGACCAGGCGCTGCGCAAGTTGCTCGGCATGGACGCGAAGCTGCGCCAGTACCGCGACGGCGAGCGGTTCGTGCGCGAGGTGGTCGCCCGGGTCGGCATGGACGGTTTCAACCGGGTGTGGACCTCGCCGAACACGTTGCCCACCAAGGCCGAGGTGGCCGAGCCGGGCATGTGGGTGGATCGGGTGCACGGCAGGACCGGCGCCGCGCCGGGCGAGGGCCCCACCGACCCCGCCTGAGTCGACGCACGACACCCGACGCGGCGCCTCCGCGCGCCGCGGCGGGCCGGCGTCGGCGCGCCCGCCCCCTCATCCGGGCGACATCCGGTGGTGTCTGCGGCCCGGGGCGCTTCGGGTGACGTAGCGTGGGCGAACCAATTCTCTTCGGCATTTCTCGCGAGGCCGCGACCTCCGCGAACCGGCCGAACCGGACGTGCAAGGAGGTGTCGTCGAGCCATGGGACCCCATCCCGCCGTGGCCGCCACCAGGCTGGCCGTCCGCAAAACCCTGCGCGAGCTGCAACCGGGTGTCCTCGTCCTGGTGGCCTGCAGTGGTGGCGCGGACTCGTTGGCGCTCGCAGCGGCCACCGCGTTCGAGGCCCCCCGCGCGGGTCTGCGCGCCGGAGCCATCACCGTCGACCACGGCCTCCAGGCGGGTTCCACCCGCCGCGCCGTGGACCTGGTCGCCCGGCTGCGCGAGCTGGGCCTGGGCCCGGTCGAGGCGCTCGGCGTCACCGTCGGCACCCGGGGCGGCCCCGAGGCCGCCGCGCGGCTGGCCCGATACAACGCCCTGGACACCGCCGCCAAGACGCACGGCGCCGCGCTCGTGCTGCTCGGGCACACCCTGGAGGACCAGGCCGAGACCGTGCTGCTCGGGCTCGCCCGCGGCTCCGGCGCCCGCTCGCTCGCCGGCATGCCGCCGCTGACCGGCCACTACCAGCGCCCGTTCCTGGAGCTGGGTCGAGACATCACCCGGCAGGCGTGCGTCGCCCAGGACCTGCTGCCCTGGGAGGACCCGCACAACGCCGACCCCGCCTACACCCGGGCGCGGGTGCGCCACGAGGTGCTCCCGGTGCTGGAGAAGGCGCTCGGCCCCGGGGTGTCCGAGGCGCTGGCCCGCACCGCGCGCCTGTTCCGCGACGATGCCGAGGCGCTCGACCAGTGGGCCGACCGCGCCCAGGCGGACGTCACGCACGACGACGGCGAGCTCGAGGTCGCCGGGCTGGCCGAGTTGCCCGCCGCGGTCCGCCGCCGGGTGTTGCGCCGGACGGCGGTCGGCGCGGGCAGCCCCTCCGGTGCCCTGTTCGCCCGGCACGTGGAGGCGGTGGAGAAGCTGGTCATCTCCTGGCACGGCCAGGGGCCCATCCACCTGCCCGGGGGCGTCGAGATACGCAGGCGGTGTGGCAGGCTTCTCTTTCACCGGCCGGCTCAATCCTGACCGGTGACCGCGGGGCTCAGTCGAAAACTTCGTAGTAAGGCATGTGGTGGACGAGAAGGACATGGGCGCCGACCTCGCAAGGGTCCTCGTCACGCAGGAGGAGATCGAGGCGAAGCTCGTCGAGCTCGCCGAACGGATCGACGAGGACTACCGAGGCCAGGACCTGCTGCTCGTCGGCGTACTCAAGGGCGCCGTCATGGTCATGGCCGACCTCGCCCGAGCCGTGCACTCGCCGGTCAAGATGGACTGGATGGCGGTGTCCTCCTACGGCTCCGGCACCAAGTCCTCGGGCGTCGTGCGCATCCTCAAGGACCTCGACGCGGACATCGCCGGTCGGCACGTCCTGGTCGTCGAGGACATCATCGACTCGGGTCTGACCCTGTCGTGGATGCTCGCCAACCTCACCTCGCGAGGTCCCGCCTCGCTCGAGGTGTGCGCGTTCTTCCGCAAGCCGGAGGCCGCCAAGGTCGACATCCCGGTCAAGTACGTGGGCTTCGACATCCCGAACGAGTTCGTGGTGGGCTACGGCCTCGACTACGCCGAGCGCTACCGCAACCTGCCGTTCGTGGGCACTTTGGCCGAGCATGTATACGGTGGTTCGAAGCCGACCTGACCCGCTCGGGCGCATGGATCAGGGCTTCGGGTTTGCGCGATCGACAACCTGTAACAGCATCCGGGAACAAGGGGAACGTTTCCCCTCGTTGGAGGGTGCGTCGGGGGTCGATTCACGAAGGCGCGCAATGTGAGTGAACGCGCGGCGCGTTGACGTGCGGACGCCCGGTGTACCGTCTAACGCAGTGACATCCGATCAGCACGGGCGACCGTGCCGGGCGATACCGGACAGGCAACGTACCCGGGGGCCATAAGGCGCCCGGGTCAAAAGTCGGCAGGAGGGACGGGGCGTCTGCTGCCCCGCATCGATGGACGTCAAGCGCTATTTCCGCGGGCCGGTCATGTGGATCGCGCTGGCCGTCATTGCTGTGATCCTCCTGATGCAGCTCGTCTCCTCTTCGAGCGGCTTCAAGGGTGTCGACACCGGCAAGGCGATCCAGGCGATCCAAAACGACCAGGTCAAGTCAGCCAAGCTCATCGGCGGTAACGACCAGTCACTCGAGCTCACCCTGATCGACGGGGTGAAGATCGACAAGCACAACAAGATCAAGACCTCGTACATCGACGAGCAGGGCGTGGAGATCCAGCGCCTGCTCCAGTCCAAGTACGAGCAGGGCAAGATCCAGGACTCCTACACGGTCAAGCTCAGCAAGCAGAGCACGATCGTCAGCATCCTGTTCTCCCTGCTGCCGTTCGTGCTCATCGTCGTGGTCTTCCTGTTCCTGATGAATCAGATGCAGGGCGGCGGCTCCCGGGTCATGAACTTCGGGAAGTCCAAGGCCAAGCTGATCTCCAAGGACACGCCGAAGACGACCTTCTCCGACGTGGCCGGCGCGGACGAGGCGGTCGAGGAACTCCACGAGATCAAGGAGTTCCTCCAGGAGCCCGCCAAGTTCCAGGCGGTCGGCGCGAAGATCCCCAAGGGTGTGCTGCTGTACGGCCCGCCCGGAACCGGCAAGACGCTGCTCGCCCGCGCGGTCGCGGGTGAGGCCGGCGTGCCGTTCTACTCGATCTCCGGTTCCGACTTCGTCGAGATGTTCGTCGGTGTCGGTGCCTCCCGAGTGCGCGACCTGTTCGAGCAGGCCAAGGCCAACGCGCCGGCGATCGTCTTCGTCGACGAGATCGACGCGGTCGGCCGACACCGCGGCGCGGGCATGGGCGGCGGCCACGACGAGCGCGAGCAGACGCTCAACCAGCTCCTGGTCGAGATGGACGGCTTCGACGTCAAGGGCGGCGTGATCCTGATCGCCGCGACCAACCGGCCGGACATCCTGGACCCGGCGCTGCTGCGCCCGGGCCGCTTCGACCGGCAGATCGCGGTCGACCGTCCCGACATGCAGGGCCGCTGGGACATCCTCAAGGTGCACGCCAAGGGCAAGCCGGTCACCGACGACATCGACCTCAAGGCGGTCGCCCGGCGTACCCCCGGGTTCACCGGTGCCGACCTCGCGAACGTGCTCAACGAGGCCGCGCTGCTGACCGCCCGCTCGGACGCCAAGCTGATCGACGCCAAGTCGATGGACGAGGCGATCGACCGGGTCGTGGCCGGGCCGCAGAAGCGCACCCGGATCATGAGCGACAAGGAAAAGAAGATCACCGCGTACCACGAGGGCGGCCACGCCCTGGTGGCGCACGCGTTGCCGAACACCGACCCGGTGCACAAGATCACGATCCTGTCCCGCGGTCGCGCGCTCGGCTACACGATGGTCCTGCCCGAAGAGGACAAGTACTCCACCACGCGCAACGAGATGCTCGACCAGCTCGCCTACATGATGGGCGGGCGCGCGGCGGAGGAACTGGTCTTCCACGACCCGACCACGGGCGCCTCGAACGACATCGAGAAGGCCACCGGTCTGGCCCGCTCGATGGTCACGCAGTACGGCATGACCGAGCGCCTGGGTGCGATCAAGTTCGGCAACGACGGTGCCGAGCCGTTCCTGGGTCGTGAAATGGGTCACCAGCGCGACTACTCCGAAGAGGTCGCGGCTATCGTCGACGAAGAGGTCAAGAGGTTCATCGAGACCGCCCACAACGAAGCGTGGGAGATTCTCGTCGAGAACCGTGACGTGCTGGACAACCTGGTGCTGGAGCTGTTGGAGAAGGAGACCCTGGACAAGGCCCAGGTCGCCGAGATCTTCGCTCCGGTCACCAAGCGCCCGGCCCGTCCCGCGTGGACGGGCTCCAGTCGGCGTCAGCCGTCCAGCCGTCCCCCCGTGATGACGCCGCGCGAGCTCACGCTCTCCGGTGGCGGCAGCGACAATGGGATTCTCAATGGTGGCCCGACCTCTACGACGGGCACCACGACGGGGTCCGGTGGGGCGGTAGCGCACCCCGAGCCGCCGTCCGATTCTCCGGAGAACTGAACGTGACGATCGACCCGGTCACCTTCGACGGTCGTGCCGTGGGTGAGTTCGACCAGGACCGCGCCGAGCGCGCGGTTCGGGAGCTGTTGCTCGCGGTCGGGGAGAACCCCGACCGCGAGGGTCTCAAGGACACACCGGCGCGAGTGGCCAGGTCGTATCAGGAGATCTTCGCCGGGCTGCGGCAGGATCCCGAGGACGTGCTCACCACGACCTTCGACCTCGGCCACGACGAGATGGTCCTGGTCAAGGACATCGAGGTCTACAGCACGTGCGAGCACCACCTCGTGACCTTCCACGGGGTGGCGCACGTGGGGTACATCCCGTCGGAGGACGGTCAGATCACCGGCCTGTCCAAGCTCGCCCGCCTGGTGGACGTGTACGCCAAGCGTCCGCAGGTGCAGGAGCGGCTGACCACCCAGATCGCCGACGCGCTGGTGAACATCCTGCGCCCGCGCGGGGTGATCGTGGTGGTCGAGTGCGAGCACCTGTGCATGACCATGCGCGGTATACGGAAGCCGGGGGCACGCACCCTCACCTCCGCCGTGCGCGGCCAGCTGCTCAACGCGGCCACGCGGGCCGAGGCGATGAGCCTGATCCTGAGCCGGTAGCGGCCCCACAGCGCACGGTCGCGGGTCGGGCGAAGCGCCGATAACAAGTCACGACGCAGTACTTGGGGGTTGACCGGGCAGCGCCCGGTCAACCCCTACTCTGTTCCCCATGACAGCGACGACCGGCCCGCGACATCGGGCTCCCGACCGCCCACCAGGGGTGCGCGGCCTGCCCGAGTTCGGCCGGTGCGCGGTCATGGGTGTGGTCAATGTAACCCCCGATTCGTTCTCCGACGGCGGCCTGTGGTTCGACTCGAGGGCCGCGATCACGCGCGGGCTCGCGCTGCTCGACCAGGGGGCCGACCTGATCGACGTGGGCGGCGAGTCGACCCGGCCGGGGGCCGGTCGGGTGGATGTGGACGAGGAATTGCGCCGGGTCGTCCCGGTCGTGCGCGAACTGGCCTCGGCCGGTGCGGTGGTCAGCGTGGACACCACCCGGGTCGAGGTCGCGAGCGCCGCGGTCGAGGCCGGCGCCCGCCTGGTCAACGACGTCAGCGGCGGACTCGCGGACCCGGCGATGGCCGCGTACGTGGCCGACAGCGGGGTGCCCGTGGTGGTCATGCACTGGCGCGGGCACTCGCGGGGGATGCAGGAGCGCGCGGTCTACGCCGACGTGGTCGCCGAGGTGCGCACCGAGTTGGCCGAGCGGATGGAGAAGGTGATCGCGGCCGGCGTCCATCCCGACGCGATCGTGCTCGATCCGGGCCTGGGCTTCGCCAAGACGGCCGCGCACAACTGGCCGCTGCTCGCCCACCTGGACGCGCTGCACGAGCTCGGTCGTCCGCTGCTCGTGGCCGCGTCCCGCAAGACCTTCCTGGGGCGGCTGCTCGCCGCCGAGGACGGCACACTGCGTCCGCCTCGCGGACGCGACGACGCGACGGCCGCGCTCTCCGCGCTGGCCGCCGCCGCGGGCGCGTGGGCCGTCCGTGTGCACGAGGTGCCCGCTTCGCTCGACGCGGTCAAGGTGGCGGCTGCCTGGCAGGAGGCCCGATGAACCCGATTGACGACCAGACGTCGCCCGAGGCGGACGCGGTACGCGAGGTCAACCTCGCGCTGTGGACGGCCGTCGAGGAGGGCGACATCGACGCCTTGGGCGCGATCTGGGCCGACGGCGCCGACGCGCCCAGCGTGACGTGCGTGCATCCGGGTTGGCCCGCGCTGCACGGACGCGCGGAGATTCTGCGCTCGTACGCGCTGATCATGGCCAACACCGCGTATGTGCAGTTCTTCCTGACCGACGTCGAGGTCAAGCTGGCCGGCGAGGTCGCGGTGTTGTCCTGCACGGCCAACATGCTGACCGGGATGGCCGAGGAGGACGGCGGCGACGAGGCCGGCTTCGCGGGGGGCCGAGCGGTGGTCACCAACGTCTTCCGGCGCACCCCGACGGGCTGGCGGTTGTGGCTGCACCACGCGTCTCCGGTGATGGCGGAGGTCGACGCCGAAGAGGAGATCTGACCGATCCCGACCGCTTCGATGCGGCGTTCGGGTGCCTTCGAGGCACCCGGCCGAGCGAACCTGTCGGGATCGCTGGGTACATTCGTACCGCACAGAGGTGGTCCGGCCGTCGGCGCGACCGCCCCTCGACGGGTCGACAACCGACCGGTCGGGGTGCGCAGTGATGGGATAGCGCCGAGGAGGCGACTGATGCTGGACCGCGTCTCGCTGCGGGGACTGAAGGCCCGCGGCAACCATGGAGTGTTCGCGAAGGAACGCGAAGAGGGCCAGACCTTCGTCGTGGACGTCGTGCTCGGGGTGGACACCCGTCCGGCCGCGCGGTCCGACGACCTCACCCTCACGGTGCACTACGGCGAGGTCGCCGAGGACGTGGTCGGCGTCGTCCAGGGCGACCCGGTCGATCTGATCGAGACGCTCGCGCAGCGCATCGCCGACGTGTGCCTGGCCCGCCCGCTCGTGCAGGAGGTGGAAGTGATCGTGCACAAGCCGGACGCCCCGATCACCGTCCCGTTCGACGACGTGACGGTAACCATCGTGCGGGGGCGGGACCGATGACCGACACCGCCCGCGAACCCACCCGCGAACCGGTCCCGGAGCAGCCCGCCGAGAGCACCGCCCAGCGTGCGCTGTTGACCTGGAGCCGGGTCGTGCTCGCGCTGGGCAGCAACCTGGGCAACCGCCTGGAGACCCTCCAGGGCGCCATCGACGAGATCGCCGACACCCCGGGCGTGAGCCTGCTGCGGGTGTCCCCGGTCTACGAGACCGATCCGGTGGGCGGCCCCGAGCAGGGCAGCTACTTCAACGCCGTGGTCGAGGTGCGCACGCTGCTCACCCCGGATCTGGTCCTGGAGCGCGGCAACTCGATCGAGGAGGCGTTCCAGCGGGTCCGGGTCGAGCGCTGGGGACCGCGCACGCTGGACGTGGACGTGATCTGGTTCGAGCACGTGGTGCAGGACGACCCGCACCTGACTCTGCCGCATCCGCGTGCGCACGAGCGTTCCTTCGTGCTCGCGCCGTGGCACGACATCGACCCCGAGGCGGAGGTACCGGGCCACGGCCGGGTCGCCGACCTGCTCGCGCAGGTGGGCCTCGACGGGGTGCATCGCCGTGACGACCTGGAGCTGACCGCAGACCGATGAAGCCCACGCGCCCGCTCGTCCTGCTCGCCCTCGCGCTGGGGGCGGGTGGCATCGCGTATGCCGGTATCGATCTGTGGGATTCGCGCGGCACGCCGCCCGTGGTCCCGATCCTGGCTCCGATCGTGCTGCTGTGCCTGGCCGCGATCGCGCTGGCCACCGCGCTGTCGCTGCGTTCGCGGCTCAAGGCACAGCGCGAGCGGCGGCCGAACGCGCGCCCGGTGGATCCGCTGGTCGCCGCGCGGGCGGTGGTCTTCGCCAAGGCCGGTTCGCTGGTCGGCGCGCTCGTGGTGGGCCTGTACGGCGGCTACGCGCTCTACCTGACCGGTTTCCTGGAGGTCACCGAGCGCTCGGCCCAGGCCCAGCGCTGTGCCTTCGCCGTGGGCGCGGGCCTGCTGCTGATCGGCGGATGCCTGTTCCTGGAACGGATACTGCGCGTCCCCGAGGACCCCGAGGACAAGTGAAGCCGGCCCGTCCGGCGTCTGTGGACACCTCGGCCGAAGGCCGGGTCGTCACCCTTCGATGGTGTCCAGCACGACCTCGGCCAACGGGATGTCCCGCTCCTCTGCGCCGATGGACCGCCGCAGGGCCTCGTGCAGCCGCGCCGGCGTCAGCACGCCCACGAACCGGTCCCCGTCCACCACGGCGATCCACCCGGCGTCGTGCTGAAGCATCTCGCCGAACGCCTGCTTGAGCGAAGCGCGCACCGGCACCCATGCCTCCATCCGCCGGGCCCGGTCGCGCACCGTGCCGCCGGCCGGGCGGTCGTCCACCCACCCGTGCAGGTTTCCCTCGTCGTCGAGCACCACGGCCCAGCGCGAATCGGCCGCGCGCAGCTTCGCGAGCGCCTCGGTCATCGGGTCGTCCAGATGTACGACCGGTGGCAGTTCGAGGTCCTCCGGGGTGATCTCGGTCACCGACAGACGCTTGAGGCCGCGGTCCGCACCGACGAAGTCGGCGACGTAGTCGGTGGCGGGTGCGCCGAGCACACTGGAGGGCGTGTCGAACTGCTCGACGCGGCCGCCCATCGAGAAGACCGCCATCCGGTCGCCGAGCCGGACGGCTTCCTCGATGTCGTGCGTGACGAACAGGATCGTCTTCTTCAACTCGTCCTGGAGCCGCAGGAATTCGCTCTGCAGGCGCTCGCGCACCACCGGGTCCACCGCGCCGAACGGCTCGTCCATCAGCAACACCGGCGGGTCCGCGGCGAGTGCCCGGGCCACACCGACCCGCTGGCGCTGTCCGCCGGAGAGCTGGTGCGGGTAGCGGTCGCCGAGCTTGGCCGGATCCAGGCCGACCAGTTCCAGCAGTTCGACGCCGCGCGACCGGGCCTTCCGGCGGTCCCAGCCCAGCAGGCTCGGCACGGTGACGGTGTTCTCCAGCACGGTGCGGTGCGGGAACAGGCCGCCGGACTGGATCACGTAGCCCATCCGCCGGCGCAGCTTGACCGGGTCGGCCCGGGTGATGTCCTCGTCGTCCAGGAAGATCTGTCCGGACGTGGGCTCGATCAGCCGATTCACCATCTTCATCGTGGTGGTCTTGCCGCAGCCGGACGGGCCGACCAGGGTGACCAACTCGCCGGTGGCGACCTCCAGCGACAGTTCGGCGACCGCCTCGGTGCCGTCGGGGTACCGCTTGGTGACGCGGTCGAGCCGGATCATGGGGACCCTCCGGGGGCATGGCAGGCAGTCGTGACAGGTGTCCGGAGACCCGGACGATTCCCGGCCCCCCAAGGGAGGCAACGTACCCGGGCGGTCCCGATCACACACCGGGTGTGTCCGCCGTCACGGGAATGCTCGTTCGACCGCTGGGGTAGGGTCCGCCCGTGATTGTGGCCTCCGGTGACTGCCTGAAGCGCAACTCGTGGGTGTGCGGGAAGTACTTCGACGAGTACTCCGGGGAGATCACCACCGCGTTGCGCGAACACATCTACCTGACCGTCGTCTCGGTGGCGATCGGTCTTCTCGTCGCGTTCCCGATGGCCCTCGCGGCCCGGCGTTGGCGCCTGACCGGGAGCGTGCTGCTCGGCTCGACGACGATCCTCTACACGATTCCCTCGCTGGCGATGTTCGCGATCCTGCAGCCGTTCACGGGCCTGACCGAGACGACGGTCATCATCGGCCTGGTGCTGTACTCGCTGACCATCCTGGTGCGGAACATGCTGGCCGGTCTGCGATCGGTGCCACCGGACGTGGTGGAGGCGGCGAAGGGGATGGGCTACGGGCCCGGACGGTTGTTGTTCCAGGTCGAACTCCCGCTCGCGCTGCCCGCCATCATGGCCGGCGTCCGGATCGCCACGGTGTCCACCGTCGCGCTCACCACGGTCGGCGCGATCGTCGGCTCCGGCGGGTTGGGGAACCTGATCTACTCGGGTATCGACACGCTCTTCAAGGCGCAGGTGCTGACCGCGTCGGTGTTGTGCGTCGCGCTGGCGATCGTGGCGGACCTGCTGTTGCTCGGCGTACAGCGGCTGTTGACTCCATGGGAGCGGGCCGGCGGACGCAAGCGGCGGTTGCCGCTGGTGTCCGCGCCCACCGCCGAGGTCGACGTGCGAGCGGGGGCGGCGGCGTGAACGTACTCGGCGATGCCTGGGACTGGTTGGCCGACGGCGCGAACTGGAGCGGCGAGAGCGGGGTGTGGAATCGGCTCACCGAGCACATCGTGCTGACCGCGGTGTGCGTGCTGATCGCGGTCGTGATCGCGCTGCCGATCGCCCTGTGGCTCGGCCACCTGGGCAAGGGCGGTGCGCTGGCGATCAACGTCTCCAACATCGGGCGCGCGATCCCGACGTTCGCGGTCCTGGTGCTGCTCGGGCTGAGTCCGATCGGCATGGGCGACACCGCGACGATCATCGCGCTCGTACTGTTCGCCATCCCGCCGGTCCTCACCAACGCGTACGTCGGTATGCGCGGTGTGGACCGGGACGTGGTCGAGGCGTCGCGTGGAATGGGCATGACGGGCGGTCAGATGTTGCTCCGGGTCGAGCTGCCGCTGGCCCTTCCGTTGATCATGACGGGAATTCGAACGTGTGCCGTTCAGGTTGTTGCCACGGCAACACTCGCGGCACTGGTCGCGGGGGGCGGTCTCGGGCGCATCGTCACGGCCGGTTTCGACCTGCAGGACAACGGTCAAGTGGTCGCGGGGGCAATCCTCGTGGCCGCGTTGGCTCTGGTGGTGGAGGGCCTGTTCGCGCTCGTGCAGCGATTCACGGCCCGGACGCCGCGTGGCGGTGTGACCTCGTGAGAACGGAAAGGGCGGTGCATCGCATGCTTATGCGGCGCGGCAGGACGGGCATGACGGTCGGTGCGGCGGCGGGGTTGTCCCTGGTGTTCTTGCTGGGTGCGACGGGGTGTTCGTCCTCGGACGACGACAAGACGGTGGTCGGCTCGGCCGGTTTCACCGAATCGGAGATCCTGGCGCAGATGTACAAACAGTTGCTCGACAAGGGCGGGGTGAAGGCGAGCATCAAGACGGTCAAGAACCGTGAGCTCTACGAACCCGAGCTGGAGAAGGGCAAGATCGCGGTCGTGCCGGAGTACGCGGCGACGATGGCGGAATTCCTGAACCGAAAGAAGAACGGCCCGGATGCCGCACCGGTCGCCTCATCGGATGTGACGGCCACGGTCGCCGCGCTGAACACGCTCGCCGGCCCGGCCGGGCTCAAATCCGGCACGGCGTCGCAGGCGGTGGACCAGAACGCGTTCGCGGTGACCAAGGACTTCGCCGCGAAGAACAACCTGAAGACGCTTTCCGATCTGGGCAAGGCCGGTATCGAGGTGAAGATCGCGGCGGGCGAGGAGTGCAAGACCCGCCCGTTCTGCGCCCCGGGTCTGGAGAAGACGTACGGCATCAAGGTGAGCGGCGTGGACCCGCTCGGCGTCGGGACCACCGCCGCCAAGCAGGCGGTCAAGGATGGCAAGGACCAACTGGTCCTGACCACGTCCACGGATGCCACGCTCGACCGGTTCGGCCTGGTCGTCCTCACGGACGACAAGAAGCTGCAGAACGCCGACAACGTGATTCCCGTGGTCAATTCGGGCAAGGCCGACAAGATCCTGCCGCTGGTCGACAAGCTCGCCCGGATCCTCACCACCGAGGATCTGACCGCGCTCAACAAGCAGGTCGACGAGGACCGCAAGAAGCCGGCCGACGTGGCGAAGACCTACTTGAAGTCCAAGAACCTGATCTGATCCCCGAATCGCCGACCTGGGACGAATCCTCCGGTAGGCGGATTCTTCGAGGTCGGCGCGCCATTTCGGATCGGCCGGGCGGTTCAATTCTTCGCCGCCCGGAGCAACGCTCAACGCCGGTCGGGCAGTTCAATAGCCCGGCCGGCGCTCGGGGCCAAATCGGCCCGGCTGGCGTTTGCGGCCGGCTCGGCCAAGTCCTGACCACGGAAAGCAAAAAGCCCGCGCCCACGGCAACCCCCGCACCAAAGCGAACGCCGTATCGCGCTAACGTCTGGTGCATGCCACGTGGACGCCATCGCTCGGTCTCGACCGCCACACGCATATCCCTGCTTGCCGCCATATGCGCGCCGGCGCTCGTCGCCGTCGTCCTGGCGGTCGTCGCGGGAGGTGCGACCACCCTTCGACTCGCCGTGCTGCTCGGTGTGTTCTCCGCCGGCGGCGCGATCGTGTGGGTGGTGCGCGGAAGCACCGCACACCACCGGCGGCTGGCCGAGGAGAGCATCGCCCGGCGCCGGGAGCGGGAGCGCATGGCCGAAGAGCTGCGCGCCGCGATCAAACGGGCCGACGAGCACGAACTCGCCGCGCTGCGGGCCGGCGAACTGACCGCGGCACACCTGGTGTCGCGTCCGCAGCGGCTGACCCCGGACTTGTTCGCGCGCGGCGCGGCGGTGTTGGACCTGCTGGACCGGCGGGCCGGCGTGGCGCGTCCCACGGCTCCGTCCATCGTTCCGGCCGTACGCCGGCCGCCCGTGTCCGCGCCGGACCTGGTCCCGGCCTACGCGGCCTCGGTGTTCGGTCCGACGGCACGTTCCGCGGGGCGGGGCGGAGCGGGGGTCGCCACCGGGACCCGGTCGGCCGAGCCGGCTCCGGACGCCGGCCGCTCCGCTGTGCGAGCCGGGACCGGGACGACCGCCGTGGCATCGGGCGCCCCGACGTCCGTTGCCGGCGGCTCTGTCGCGCGGTCCGAGAGCGCGTCGACCGCCGTGGCTCCGAACATCGCGGGTCCCGCCGAGGGGCGTGCGACCACGTCGAGCGGGACGGCACCGACCGACGCTTCGGCGCCTGCGGCCGTGCGCTCCGCCGCGCGGGGCGAATCCGAGGATGCCGGCGAGGTCGGGTCGAGTACCGGAGCGCGCCCCGGAGCGCCGATCGCACCGCCCGCCGAGCTGAGCCGGAGCGTCGCCCGTCCGGCTGCCGGAGCGACCGCCGAGGGTGCCCCCGAGGCGACCCCCGCGGAGGTCGGCCGGGCCGAGTCCACCACCGGGTCCGCGCTCGCGGAATCGCCCCCGTCCACAATCGCCGCGCCCGACGACTCGGCTTCCGCACCGGCGGAGGCCCCCGCCGACGCGCCCGACGCGCCCGCGAAATCCTCCGCTGCGCCGGCGCCCACCACTTCCATTGCGCCCGAGCCCACCGCCTCGGCCCCTGCCGAGGCGAGCGCGCCCGCGCCGGCCGGCGCGCCCACCCCCACCCCCGCCCACGCCGGTGCGGCCACGTCCGCGTCCGAGACCGCCGAAGTGACCCGGATGGTGCGGGACAAGGTGCTGGAGGTGACCCGCCGGGTGGCCGGCTCCGGGGCCTCCGGGCGGTTCGACTTCTTCGCGCCGCGCGCCGTCCTGGCCGAGCCCGAGGCGACCGGCTTCCTGACCGACGAGCTGTTCGGTCCGGACGCGTACTACGACGCGCTCGTCGCGGGGCGCCCGCACGGGGACGAGATCGCGCCCGCCGAGGCGACGTCCGCCCCGGAGGCGGCGGTCGACGACATCGAGGCCGATGGGCTCGCCGATCCGGTGCGTGCCGAGGAGGCGCCGGCCGGCCGGCCCGCGCCGGTGCACCGCGGGCACGGCGTACGGTTCGCGCCCAGCGAGTCAGACCGGGCCCGTCCGGGTGTGCCGCGGCCCAAGCCGCTGCCGGTGGACCTCACCGCGCACGACGACACCGAGGAGATCCCCCGGATCGACATCCGCAAGCACGCCTGACCCGGCCGGCGCCCCGCCCGATCGCCGGCCGGAGTCCGGGGTGTCACTTGTCGATGTCGCCCACCACGAAGAAGAGGGACCCCAGGATCGCCACCATGTCCGCGATCAGGCAGCCCGGCAGCAACTCGGTCAGCACCTGCACGTTGTTGTAGGACGCCGAGCGCAGCTTGAGTCGCCACGGGGTCTTCTCGCCCCGGGAGACCAGGTAGTAGCCGTTCAGGCCGAGCGGGTTCTCGGTCCACGCGTAGGTGTGCCCCTCGGGCGCCTTGAGCACCTTCGGCAGCCGCAGGTTCACCGGACCCTGCGGGAGCTCGTCGAGCCGGTCGCAGCACGCGTCGGCGAGGTCCAGGCTCACGTGTACCTGCTCCAGCAGGCACTCGAACCGGGCCAGGCAGTCGCCCTCCTCGCGGGTGACCACACGCAGCACGTCGGCGAGCTCGCCGTAGGCCAGATACGGCTCGTCCCGGCGCAGGTCGAAATCGACGCCCGAGGCCCGCGCGATGGGCCCGCTGACCCCGTACGCGGCCACCAGGGCCGGCGTCAGCACCCCCACGCCCCGGGTGCGGGCGCGGAAGATCTCGTTGCCCGAGACCAGGTCGTCCAGGCCCGACAACCGCGTGCGCACGGTCGCGACGGCGTGCCGAACCCGCCCGATCCAGCCCGCCGGCAGATCCTCCTTGAGCCCGCCGACCCGGTTGAACATGAAGTGCATTCGGCCGCCGGAGATCTCCTCCATCACCGCCTGGATCTCCTCGCGCTCGCGGAACGCGTGGAAGATCGGGGTGATCGCACCCAGCTCCAACGGATACGAGCCCAGGAACATCAGATGGTTGAGCACCCGATTCAGCTCGGCGAGCAGCGTCCGCGCCCATACCGCGCGCTGCGGCACCTCCATGCCCAGCATGCGCTCCACCGCGAGCACCACGCCCAGTTCGTTGGCGAACGCGCTCAACCAGTCGTGCCGGTTCGCGAGCATCACGATCTGTCGGTAGTCGCGCACCTCGAAGAGCTTCTCCGCGCCGCGGTGCATGTAGCCGACGATCGGCTCGGCGGAGACGATCCGCTCGCCGTCGAGCACGAGTCGCAGCCTCAGCACGCCGTGCGTGGAGGGGTGCTGGGGCCCGATGTTGAGCACCATGTCGGTCGTGTCGAGCTGGTCGGCGCCGATACCCACGCCCACGGTCCTGGCGGTCATGGACCCTGAGTCTGCCAGTAGTCGTGTGCTCCTTCGCACCCTTGTATGCCCACCTGGGAAGGTTGCCCGTATGAAACCGGCCGATGACGCCCTGACTCCGCCCGATCTCGACTGGCGGGCCGTCTCGGAACAGCTGTACCGGATGCGCCGTGCCCTGCTGCTCGCCGGCTGCGTGCTGCTCGCCGTGGTCGTCGGCGGTCTGCTCGGCCGGTTCGTGGCCTGGTGGGCGGGCGCGGTGGTGGTGCTCGCCTGTGCCGGGGCGGGCGCCTGGGGTCTGCCGGCGATCCGGCGCAACCAGCGTTCGTGGCGCTATGCCGAGCGGGCCGACGACCTGCTGATCGCGCACGGCGTGCTGTTTCGCCGGCTGGTGGTGGTGCCGTACGGGCGGATGCAGTTCGTGGACGTCGAGGCGGGCCCGCTGGAGCGCCGATTCGGCATCGCCACGGTGACCCTGCACACCGCCTCGGCCTCCTCGGACGCGGTCGTGCGTGGCCTGCCGCCGGCCGAGGCCGCACGGCTGCGCGACCGGCTCGCGGCGCTGGGCGAGGCCCGATCGGCGGGGCTGTGAGCACCGGGGACGAGCGGCCGGTCGAGGGTGCCGGGGAGCCGCGCCGACTGCACCCGCTGACCCCGCCCGCCCGCGGCTGGGTGGTGATCGCCGCGTGCCTGGGCGTGGTCGTGCACAACGTCAACTCCGGGTGGGCGACTCCGAGTCGGCTGGTGATCGGGCTCGGCGTGGTGGTGCCGCTCGCGTTCGGCTACGGATACGTCTCGTGGTGGTTCACCACGTTCCGGATCGAGGGCGACGACCTGCGGCTGGACTCGGGGGTGCTGTTCCGGCGGACCCGGCACGTGCGGCTGTCCCGGCTCCAGGCGGTCGACATCGTCCGCCCGCTGGCCGCCCGGTTGTTCGGGCTCGCCGAGTTGCAGCTCCAGGTCGCCGGCGGGGATAAGGCCGAGGCGAGCCTGTCGTATCTGGGCGAGGCGGACGCGCAGAAGCTGCGCGCCGAGCTGCTCGCGCGCGCCGCGGGGGTGCGCCCGGACGCGGGGGAGGCGCCCGAGCAGACGCTCGTGTCGGTGCCGCTGTCGGCGGTGGTCGGCTCGGTGCTGCTCTCGGTCGGCACCTGGGCCGCGCTCGCGCCCAGCGTGGCGGTGGTGATCCTGGCCTTTGCCCTGCACGAACTCGCCTTCGTGTTCGGGTCGGTGCCGCTGTTCCTGGCTGCCTGGCAGTTCACCGCCGGGCGGGTGATCCGCAATTTCGACTTCACCGTGGCCCGCTCGCCGGACGGCCTGCGGTTGCGGCACGGACTGCTCGAACAGCGGCATCAGACGGTGCCGCCCGGCCGGGTCCAGGCGGTGCGGATCGTGCAGCCGTGGTTGTGGCGGCTGCGCGGTTGGGTCCGGGTCGAGATCAATGTGGCCGGCTACGGCGGCAAGGACGCCGACAACAAGGAGACGATCCTGCTGCCGGTCGCGCCGCGGGCGGTTGCCCATGGGCTGCTCGGGCAGGTCCTGCCGGGCATCGACGTCGACGCGGTCGAGCTGATCCCGGCGCCGCGTCGGGCCCGTTGGCACGACCCCGTCGGCTGGTCGGCATACGCCTACGGTGCGGACGCCGAGGTGTTCGTGGCCCGCAGCGGCCGGTTCCACCGGGTCCTGGACGTGATCCCGCACGCGAAGGTGCAGAGCGTGCGGCGGACCCAGGGGCCGTGGGAGCGCCGGCTCGGCCTGGCCACCGTGCACCTGGATTCCACCCCGGGTCCGGTGCACGTCAAGGCGGCCCGACGGGATGCGGCCGAGGCCCACACGATGGTGGCCGAACAGGCCGAACGCTCGCGTACCGGACGTCGCGAGGCGGGTGCGGAGCGCTGGATCGCACCCGCATCTGACAGTTCGTCAGGTTCCGCCTCTTCCCTCGACGAGGGCGCCGGTTAATATCTGACGCATCGTCATATTCGCAGGGAGGCAGCGATGAGTCAGGTCGAGTCGAAGGGTGGAGCCCCGCTCGCAGGGGTTCGCATCATCGAGTGTTCGATGCTGGGACCGGCCGCGATCACCTCGTCGTTGGTGGACCTGGGCGCCGAGGTGATCAAGATCGAGCCGCCGCAGGGCGACTACATCCGGGACATGACGTGGCCCATCGTGGAGGGCTCGTCACTGATGCACCTGCACGTCAACCGGGGCAAGAAGTCGCTGGTCCTGGACCTGCGCAAGCCGGAGGCGATCGAGACCTTCAAGGCACTGGTCAAGGACGCCGACGCGGTGATCGAGGCGATGCGGCCGGGCGGTCTGGCCCGACGCGGGATCGGCTACGAGGACCTGAGGAAGATCAACCCCCGGATCGTGTTCTGCACGATCTCCGGCTACGGCGCCACCGGCCCCTACCGGGACATGCCCAGCCACGGTGTCGCCTACGACACCTGGGCCGGCGTGGTGAAGCCGGCGATCAACGAGGACGGCTTCCCGTACCTGCCCGAGCACGCCTCGATCGGCATCCACGCCGGCCCGATGTTCGGCGCGCTCGGTGTGCTCGCGGGCATCATCCGCGCCCGGGCCACCGGCGAGGGCAGCGTGATCGACATCGCCCAGTCGGACGCGGCCGCGTCGATGGACTGGCTGCGCAGCGAGACCTGGAAGGCGTACGAGCGCCCGGAGTCGGAGGTGACCGGCAACAAGTCGGACAACTACGAGCGGCGTGCGCCCGGTACCGGCGGCATGGAGCAGGGAGTCCGCTACCAGATCTACGCGACCAAGGACGACCGGTACGTGCTGTTCATGGCGTCCGAGCAGTCGTTGTGGAAGAACTTCTGCGAGGCGGTGGACCGCGCCGACCTGTTCGAGCGCTGGCCCGGCTCCAAGTACGCGGACCACGCGGTCGGCAACGTCGAATTGCGCGGCATTCTGCGGGACATCTTCGCGACCCGGACCGCGCGCGAGTGGATCGAGTTCGGCAACGAGGCGAACACGCCGATCGCGCCGGTGAACACGCCGCAGACGATCGCCGAGGACCCGCAGTTCAAGCACCGATTCCCGTGGATCGGTCAGGACCGGCTCGGTGCGGAGCAGTTGCCGTCGCCGATCAAGTTCGTCGGCGAGTCGCTTCCCGTGCCGGAGCGGGCGCCCACGGTCGGGCAGCACAGTGCGGCTGTCCTGGCGGACTTGTTGGGGTACGACGAGGCCGGGATCGCCGAGCTTCGGGCGGCCGGCGTCCTTGGTGAGAGCTGACGCCGGCCTGAAAGTGCGCCCGGCCGGGCCGGCTGGGGTGGCCTCGAACGCCGGCCCGGCCGGATCGGCTCGGGTGGAGAGGTGGCCTCGAACGCCGGTCGGGCCGGGGTGGCTCGGGTTGTGGGGTGGTCTCGCCGCCGGCTGGGCCGGGTGGCTTCGTGTGTCGGTCGGTTCGGGCGCCGGCCCGACCGGGTGCGGGCGGGTCGGTCGACGGTCGTCCGTTTCAGGGGCGGAGTTGTTCGGGGACCGGCATTCGGACCCCCTGGGCCAACCAGTGGAAGTCGCCCAGGCCGCCGCGGGCGGTGAGTTCGCCGGCCTCGCCCGCGTCGCGCAGGCCCGCGAGGTAGCCGGCCGGGTCGATCCGGGCCAGCTCGTAGGGCGGCCGGTGGCCGACCAGGCCCAGCGCGCGCAACGCGTGTCGCTGGGTGGTGAGGACCGTGTCCCGCGCTCCCGCCGCCTCGCCCGCCGCCGCCACCGCGTCCATCGCGACATGGCAGGTCACATCGCAGGTGCCGTCCGGAACCGGCGGCACCTGCCGACCCTGCCGATACCCGGTCAGCGAGCCGTACGGCGGACGCCCGTCGGCCAGGTGCCCGTAGTCGATCGCCACCGCGACCCCCCGCTCCAGCCGCTCGATCGCGCGCGCCCACGCGGCGTCCCTGGGCTCGCCGATCTCGGCCCGCGTGCCCGGCTCCGCGCCGACCAGCGGCCACCAGCGGTCCAGCCAGCGCGCGTCCCCGTCGCGGACGGCCGCGCCCAACCGCTCCTCTCCGGTGCGCACGTCCACCTCGACCACGCGCGGCACACCGAGTTCGTCCACCTCCGCGACGTCGGCGGGGACGTTGTCCAGCCATTCGTTGGCGATCAGCAGCGCGGCCCGGCCCGGCGCGATCTCCGGCTCCCAGGCGATCGACGGCGGCAGTGCCTCCGGCCGGTCGGCGACATCCACGCCGATCAGCTCCAGGTGCGGCGCGATCCGACACAGCGCGATCAGCAACTCGCCCCGCCCGGCACCCACGTCCACGACGGTGCCCAGGCCCGCGGCGCGCGCGAGGTCGGCCAGCGCGCGGGCGAACAGCGGGGAGGCGTGCACCGAGGTGCGGAAATGGCCGGCGGGGCCCTCGGCCCGGCGGTAGAAGCCCTCGGCTCCGTACAACGCCCGACGGGTGGCTTCCTTCCAGGTCAGCCGTCGTTCCATCGCACCCGACGGTACCGGCCCCCGACCGCCGCCGTGCGACCGAGGTCGGTCCGTGCCGGTCCGCCGGGAGTGTGGGCGAATGGTGCCCGTCTACCCTGCCTGTGTGCATCACCTGTACGCCTGGCTCCGTGGACGGCCCCTGCTCGTGGACGGAGCGTGGGCGCTGCTGCTGCTCATGTTCGGCCTGTTCGAGGTGATCATCGACCAGCCCGGGCCGCCCGACATCCCACATCTGATCGCGCTCGGCACGATGTCGATCGTGCTGTTGATCCGCCGGCGCAATCCCACCCTCGCGCTGGTGGTCACCCTCGCGATCGGCGCCTTCCAGCTCTTCGACGACATACCGCCCGGCCTGGAGGCGCTCGCGATGCCCGCGATCGCCTACAGCGCCGCCGCGTACAGCCCGCGCTGGGCCTCGCGCACCGCGCTCGTCGGCGGCGTACTCGCGCCGATCGCGGCGATGCTGCGCTGGTGGGACAACCCGGATGTGCCGACCACCGGCATCGTCTTCTTCACGCTGTTGCTGATGGGCCCCTTCGTGATCGCGTGGGTGCTGGGCGACTCGATGCGTACCCGGCGGGCCTACTACGTCGAGTTGGAGGACCGCGCCGACCGGCTGGAGCGTGAGCGGGACCAGCAGGCGCAGATCGCCGCGGCGAGCGAGCGGGCCCGGATCGCGCGCGAGCTGCACGACGTGGTCGCGCACAACGTGTCGGTGATGGTGGTGCAGGCCGACGGCGCGGCGTACGCGCTGGACGGTGCCCCCGAGCTGACCCGCGAGGCGCTCGGCACGATCTCCGCCACCGGCCGCGAGGCGCTCGCCGAGATGCGCCGACTGCTGGGCGTGCTGCGCTCGCAGAACGAGGGCGACGCCTTCGTCCCGCAACCGGGTGTCGAACAGTTGGAAGACCTCCTGGAGCGGGTGCGCAGCGCGGGCCTGCCGGTCGACCTGACCGTCGAGGGGGTGCCGGTCGAGTTGCCCCAGGGCGTCGCGTTGACTGTGTACCGGATCGTCCAGGAGGCACTGACCAACACTCGCAAGCACGGTGGGCCCGACGTCAAGGCGCTGGTGCGACTGCGCTATCTCGGCGAGGACGTCGAACTGGACGTGGGCGACGACGGTCGGGGCGCGGCCGCTCCCGGTGACGGGATGGGCCACGGCCTGGTCGGCATGGGCGAGCGGGTCGCGCTGTTCGGCGGCCGGCTGGATACCGGGCCCCGCTCCGGCGGCGGCTGGCAGGTCCGGGCCCGACTGCCGGTACGCCCGGGGGAGGGCCTCTGAGCCGTCCCCGCGGCACCAGGGGTGTGCGCGCGGCGTCGTCGAATGCGACTTGTGGCGGAGTGATGATTCGGTACGTCGGTTGACGCGCGAACGGCCCCGCGCCACGTAGCGTCGAAGTGTGCAACGAATCTATGCGTGGCTGCGAGCACACCCCCTGTGGGTCGACTCCGTGTGCACGATTCCGGTCCTCGGCCTCGCACTGCTCCAGGTCGTGGAGGACCCCGCCGCACCCGTGCCGCGCTGGTGGTGGCTCGTGATCGTGGTGCTGCTCAGCCTGGGCATGGTGCTGCACCGGGTGCGCCCGATGACCGCGACCGCCCTGGTCGTGGTCGGCGGGTTGATGCAGCTGGTCTGGGACGGCACGCTCACCTCGGCCAACTACGCGATGCTCGTCGCTTTGTACACGGCCGCCAAGTCCGGCCCCCGATGGCTCTCGCGCATCGGGCTCGCGATGGTCCTGCTCGGGCCGGCGATCCTGCTCGCGCGCTTCCCGGAATCGAGTGATTCCTCGTTCCGCGACAACGTCATCGGTTTCGGCTTCCTCGTGGTGTTGCTGGCGATCGCGTGGGTGTTGGGCGATTCGATGCGTACCCGGCGGGCGTTCTACGCCGAGTTGGAGGAGCGGGCCACCCGGCTGGAGTTCGAGCGGGACCAGCAGGCGCAGATCGCCGCGGCGGCCGAGCGGGCCCGGATCGCGCGCGAGCTGCACGACGTGGTCGCGCACAACGTGTCGGTGATGGTGGTGCAGGCCGACGGCGCCGCGTACGCGATCGAGTCGTCGCCGGACCAGGCCCGCGAGGCGCTGGGCACGATCGCGGCGACCGGACGTGAGGCGCTCGCCGAGATGCGCCGACTGCTCGGGGTGCTGCGCTCGCAGACCGAGACCGGGGCGTACGTGCCGCAGCCGGGTGTCGAGCAACTCGGCGAATTGGTCGAGCAGGTGCGCACCACCGGCCTCAACGTCGAACTCCGGGTCGAGGGGGTGCCGGTCGAACTGCCGCAGAGCGTCGCGCTGACCGCGTACCGCATCGTGCAGGAGGCGCTGACCAACACGCGCAAACACGCCGGCCCCGATGCCACCGCAACCGTCGGCGTCGGCTACGGGGAAGATGGGCTCGAAATGGAGATCAGCGACGACGGCCGAGGCGCCGCGGCCCCCGGTGACGGGATGGGCCACGGTCTGGTCGGCATGCGCGAGCGGGTCGCGATGCTGGGTGGTCGGTTGCGCACCGGACCGAGCATCGAAGGCGGGTGGTCGGTCAGCGCGATGCTGCCCTACGCCGCCCGCCCCGAATCCTCCTCCATCTCCTCCGGTACGCCCACCAGGACGACTCTTCAAGGAGCTCAGTGAGCATCAAGGTGATGCTGGTCGACGACCAGGAATTGCTGCGGACCGGCTTCACCATGGTGTTGCAGGCCCAGCCGGACATGAGCGTGGTCGCCGAGGCCGGCGACGGGGTCGAGGCACTGGACAAGCTTCGGCACGTGGACGTGGACGTGGTCCTGATGGACGTGCGGATGCCGCGGATGGACGGCGTCGAGGCGTGTCGGCGGATCTGTGCCGAGGGCGGTGAGAACTCGCTCGTGCTGCCCGAGGGCCGGCTGCGGCCCAAGGTGCTCATGCTGACCACCTTCGACCTGGACGAGTACGCGTTCGCCGCGCTCAAGGCCGGGGCCAGCGGCTTCCTGCTCAAGGACGTCCCGCCGCCGGAGCTGCTGTCCGGGATCCGGGCGGTGGCCTCCGGCGACGCGGTGGTCGCGCCGAGCACGACCAAGCGCCTGCTCGACCGGTTCGCGCCGATCCTGCCCAGCGACCACGAGCCGCGGCCGGACGTGGTGGACGCGCTCACCGAGCGCGAGTTGGAGGTGATGATGCTGGTCGCCCAGGGCCTGTCCAACGCGGAGATCGCCCAGCGGCTGTTCCTGTCCGAGGCCACCATCAAGACCCACGTCGGCCGGATCCTGATGAAGCTCGGGCTGCGCGACCGGGTCCAGGTCGTGGTGCTCGCGTACGAGACCGGACTGGTCAAGGCCCGGGGGCGGTAGACCCGTCGATCACACCCGCACGCGGATCCCGCGTGCGGGTGTGCCCGTGCGGTGGCTCAGTCGGTGTAGAAGCCGCCGTCCGGATGCAGCATCTCGCCGGTGAAGTAGGACGACTGGTCGCTCGCCAGGAACAGCGCCGCGTTGGCCACCTCGCGGGCGCTGCCCATCCGACCCAGCGGCACGCTGCCGAGCAGGCGCTGCTCGAGTTCGGGCATCCCGCGCAGGACCGCGGTCATGTTGGTCTCGATGAAGCCCGGACCGATCGCGTTGACCCGGATTCCGGCCGGCCCCAGCACGAGCGCGGCCTGCTTGGTCAGCATCCACACGCCCGCCTTGGACACGGAGTAGGCCGCCGAGCCCGCCTCGGGGTGCTTCGCGGCGATCGAGGCGATGGTGATGATCGAGCCGCGTCGGCCCTGGGCCACCATCCAGCGCGCGGCGGCCTGGACCGCGAGCAGCGTGCCGGTCAGGTTCACGTCGAGCACGCGCTGCCACTCGGCGAGCGGGCTGTCCACGAATCGCTTGATCGGGTCCCGCTCGGTCGCTGCCGTGTTGCCGGGTCGGCCGCTGACGTAGTCCGCCGTGCTGATGCCCGCCGCGGTGACCAGGACGTCGATCGCTCCGAACGTGTCGATCGCGTGCTGCATCACCGTCCCGGTGTCGGTCGGGCTGCTCGCGTCGGTGTGCATGTAGGTGGCCCGCCGGCCGCGCTTCTCGACCGCCTCGATGGTGCCGATCGCGGCCTCGTCCAGGAGGTCGGCGATCACGATGTCGGCGCCCTCCTCGGCGAAGCGCTCGCAACACGCGCGGCCGATTCCGTTGGCGCCGCCGGTGACCACGGCGACCTTCCCGTCGAGCTGTCCCATCTTCCGCTCCCCATCCCCGTCCCCGACGTACACATGTGCGATCGATGATGTTGCCCATCGCGCGCGACCCTCGAAACTCACCGGCCCTTGAGGCATGCTGTTACACCGTTACAGGAGCAGTGATCGCCTCCGGGAGGAAACCGCATGACCACCACCGAGACCGGACGCCCCGCCGTGCACATCGGAGCCGAGGACCTGCCGTTCGTCGAGATCGGCGGCGGCAACAAGCTCAAGGTGCTGTGCGTCAAGGAAGAGGAGGGCCTGTGGATCGTGGAGAACGTCTTCCAGCCCGGCTTCGCCGTCGAAACGCACCGGCACACCGGCCCCGTCTACGGCTACACCGTGTCCGGCGCCTGGAAATACGTCGAGTACGACTACGTCAACCGGGCCGGCTCGTTCCTGTACGAGCCCGCCGGCTCCGTGCACACGCTCACCTGCGTCGAGCCCGACACCCGGGTGTGGTTCCAGATGTACGGCGCCAACCTCAACCTGGACGCCGAGGGCAACATCACCTCGGTGACCGACGGCGCGGGCACGCTGCGCGCCTACTACGCCCTGTGCGAGGCACAGGGTTTCGGCCGGCCGAACGTGGTCGTGGGCTGACAAGGGTGCCATCCGAGGCCGCAAGGGAGATGTCATGACCGTCACGCCCGCCCCGACCGGACCCGACCTCTACAGCCCCGAGCTGTATCTCGACGGCCCGCCGCACGCGCTGTTCGCCGAGTTGCGCCGGACCGACCCCGTGCACTGGCAGGACATCCCGGGACAACCGGGGTACTGGGCCGTGCTCCGGCACGCCGACGTCGAGTACGTGTCGCAGAACCCGGCGATCTTCTCCGCCGAGGCCGGCGGGATCATCCTGGAGGACCTCGAACCCGAGCGACTCGAAGCCCTGCGCGGCACGCTGCTGTCGATGGACCCGCCGCGCCATCGCGCGTACCGCAAGCCGCTGGTGAAGTCCTTCACCGCGAAGGTGGTCGGCGGCATGGAGGACCGGATCCGGACCATCTGCCGGGAGATCTTCGCGCGGGTGGGCACCGGTGACGTCGAGTTCGTGCACGACGTCACCTCCAGCCTGCCGACCCAGGTGATCGGCGAGCTGATGGGCCTGCCGCCGGCCGACTGGGACCACATCCACGCGCTCGCCG
Source organism: Embleya scabrispora DSM 41855 (assembly GCF_000372745.1). Taxonomy (GTDB): domain Bacteria; phylum Actinomycetota; class Actinomycetes; order Streptomycetales; family Streptomycetaceae; genus Embleya; species Embleya scabrispora. Next base: position 75,778 of record NZ_KB889585.1, read on the forward strand.
AGCGCAACACGGCGGGCGAGGGCGGCGGGGCGGCGATCGAGATGGCCCGCTACGCCATCGGCTTCGCCGCCTCGCGCCGGGCCGAGGAGCCGCGCGAGGACATCACCTCGCTGATCCTGGAGTCCGAGTTCGGCGGCCGGATGATGACCGACCTCGACTTCGGCCAGTTCTTCGTGCAGCTGGTCACGGCCGGTAACGACACCACCAAGACCATGCTGTCCGCCGGCCTGCACGCGCTGCTGACCCACCCCGACCAGCTCGCGGCGCTGCGCGCGGACCCCGCGCTGATCCCGGGCGCGGTCGAGGAGATCCTGCGCTGGGCCAACCCGCTGCACTATTTCCGCCGCACCGCCACCCGGGACACCGAACTGCGCGGCGTGTCGATCAAGGCGGGCGACAAGGTGGCCATGTACTACACGTCCGCGAATCGCGACGAGGAGGTCTTCACCGACCCGCAGCGCTTCGACATCACCCGCAGGCCCAACCCGCACCTGTCCTTCGGCTTCGCCGAACACTTCTGCCTGGGCGTGCACATCGCGCGCCTGGAGGGACGGGTGTTCTTCGAGGAGCTGCTCGCGACCCATGCCACGATCGAGGCGACCGGCGAGCCGGAGCGGCTGCGCTCGAACCTCAACAACGCGCTCACCCGATTGCCGGTCCGGCTCGGCTAGGGCACCGTCCACCGGACCGGACCGGACCGGGCCCGGGGGCGGCGGTGACCTTCGGCGACCTTCGGTGACCGTCGGTCGGGCTGCCCGGAGCCCGCCCGGCGGAGCCCGCCCGCGGAGCCCGATCGCGAGTCCTTCGCGGGATGAGAGGCATGCGAAGGCGGTCGAAAGGGGACACATAAGCGACCGACTCGGGGAAAGAAGAGGGCCGAACCCTCGCACCCTGGTCAATCGTCACCGGTCTCCGGGAGGCTCCCCATGGGCAGCCGTCAGCTGGTCATACGCGCGAGTCGACGCTGCGCGCTCGCGGTCGCCGCGATCGGGATCGTCGCGGCGGCCGGGGCCCTGGACGTCGGCCCCACCCCGTCGCCGTCACCCGAGCGCAGTAGCGCCGCACCAGTGGAATCGACCGCCGACAAGGCCCGCTCGACCTCCTCCGCCTACTCGCTGCAAACCCAGGGCGGCCCGCGCAGCGCCCGGGTGGCCCGGGTGGTCACCGGCACGATGTTGTTGACCGGCCTCGTGCTGACCGCGCTCGGCGCGATCGGGATGCGCGGGCCCGAGCTGATCCGGCACAAGGTCGTGCGCCGCGTCGCGCACCAGGCGGGCTCCACCCGCTATCGGTGGGCGCCGCCGGGCCCGCGGCCGAGCGACGTGCCGACCAACCCGGGGACCGGCCCGCCCGGCGCGTGAGTACCCTGATCGGGCCAGTACTCGTCCGGTACCCGCCGCGGACTGGAACGGAAGGCTCGCTCGCGTGAACAACGACATCACCGCACGTCCGCATCCGCACGGCCGCTCGCCCGACCCCACCGACCGCCCCGCGCGGCTGCGCGTGGGAGTCGTCGGCACCGGCCGCGTCGGCCCGACCCTGGCCGCCGCCCTCGCCCTCGCCGGGCACTCGGTGGTGGCCGCCTCCGGCGTCTCGCAGACCTCTCGGCGTCGCGCCGAGGACCTGTTGCCGGGCGTCCCGCTGGTCACCCCGCAAGAGGTGATCGCGGCCTCCGACCTGACCCTGCTGACCGTGCCCGACGACGCGCTCGAAGCGCTCGTACACGGCCTGGCCGAGACCGGCGCGATCAAGGCCGGTCAACTCCTGGTGCACGCGTCGGGCCGCTACGGCGTCGACATCCTGGAACCGGCCACGCGCGCCGGCGCGCTGCCGCTCGCACTACACCCGGTGATGACCTTCACCGGCAGCACGATCGACCTCGAACGGCTGGTCGGCTGCTCCTTCGGGGTCACCTCGCCCGAGCCGCTGCGCCCGGTCGCCGAGGCGCTCGTGGTGGAGATGGGCGGCGAACCGGAGTGGATCGAGGAGCGCGACCGCGCGCTCTACCACGTGGCCCTGGCCAACGGCGCGAACCACCTGGTCACCCTCGTCGCGCAGTCGATCGAACTGCTCGGCGCGGCCGGCGTCCGCGCCCCGGGCCGCATGCTCGGACCACTGCTGGGCGCCGCCCTGGACAACGCGCTGCGAGCCGGCGATCACGCGCTGACCGGACCGGTCGCGCGCGGCGACGCGGGCACCGTGGCCGCGCACGTGAGCGAACTGCGCCGGGTCTCGCCCGAGGCGCTGGCCGCCTACGTGGCGATGGCCCGACTGACCGCCGACCGGGCGCTGAACGCCGGCCTGCTCAAGGCCGAGGCGGCCGAGGCGCTGCTGGACGTGCTGGCCGAGGGAGGCCGACCGTGACCGCCGTGCGCCTGGCCCGGACCGCGGCCGAACTCACCGAGGACACCCGGCCGTACGGGTTGCGCGCGGTGGTGATGACGATGGGCGCGCTGCACCAGGGGCACGCGGCGCTGATCCGCGCGGCGCGCGAGTTCGTCGGCCCGACCGGTCACGTCGTGGTCACCGTGTTCGTCAACCCGCTCCAGTTCGGCGCGGGCGAGGACCTGGACCGTTACCCGCGCACGTTGGACGCCGACCTGGAACTGAGCGGGGAGGCGGGCGCCGACGTGGTGTTCGCGCCGTCGGTGGACGAGGTGTACCCGGGCGGCGAGCCGCGGGTGCGGATCACCGCGGGACCCACCGGCGCGGTGCTCGAAGGCGCCTCCCGGCCCGGCCACTTCGACGGCATGCTCACCGTGGTCGCCAAACTGCTGCACCTGACCGCACCCAAGGTCGCCTTCTTCGGCGAGAAGGACGCCCAGCAACTCGCGCTGATCCGGCGCATGGTGCGCGACCTGAACTTCCCCGTCGAGATCGTGGGCGTGCCCACCGTCCGCGAACCCGACGGGCTGGCCCGGTCCAGCCGCAACCGCTACCTGTCCGAGGCCGAGCGGGAGATCGCGCTCTCGCTCAGCCGCGCGCTCGACGCGGGCGCCCGGCGTGCGGGCGACGGTGCGGGCGCCGTGCGCGCCGCCGCGGAGGACGTGCTGCGCGGCGTGCTGAAACCCGACTATGTGGAGTTGGTCGACATCGACGACTTCACCCCGGTGGCCGCCGATCACGCCGGCCCGGCGATCCTGGCGATCGCGGCCCGCGTGGGCGCCACCCGGCTCATCGACAACGCCCGCCTGACGATCACGGGAGTCCCCCGGTCATGATGCGCACGATGTTCAAGTCCAAGATCCACCGCGCGACGATCACGCAGGCGGACCTCCACTACGTCGGCTCGATCACCATCGACGAGGATCTGCTCGAAGCCGCCGACATCCTGCCCGGCGAACTGGTGCACGTGGTCGACATCGACAACGGCGCCCGCCTGGAGACCTACACGATCGCAGGCCCGCGCGGCACCGGCGTGATCGGCATCAACGGTGCCGCCGCACGCCTGGTGCACACCGGCGACCTGGTGATCATCATCGCCTACGCCCAGGTCACCGACGCCGAGGCGCGGGCGATGAAGCCGCGCGTGGTGTTCGTGGACGCGGCCAACGCGATCACCGGTACCGGCCACGACCCGGCCGAGGCTCTTCCCGGCGGCGAGACGGTACGCGGTGACCGCGTGGTGGGCGACCGGGTCGCGCAATGAACACGCCCGCACTTCCCGCGCGCCTGGCCGCTCCCGATCCCGGGTGGAGCGTGCGCGCGGACGTCATCGTGGTCGGCTCCGGGGTGGCCGGCCTGACCGTCGCACTGCGTGCGCGCCGGGCGGGCCGGGTCCTGTTGGTGACCAAGGCACAACTCGACGAGGGCTCCACGCGCTGGGCACAGGGTGGGATAGCGGCCGCGCTCGGCGAGGGCGACAGCCCCGAACAGCACCTGCGCGACACGCTCGTGGCCGGTGCCGGGCTGTGCGCCGAGGACGCGGTCCGGGTCCTGGTCACCGAGGGTCCGGACGCGGTGCGCCGACTGATCGACACCGGCGCCGAGTTCGACCGGGGTCCGGACGGCGACGTACTGCTCACCCGTGAGGGTGGCCACCTGCGCAACCGGATCGCACACGCCGGCGGCGACGCGACGGGAGCGGAGATATCGCGGGCTCTGGTCGCCGCGGTGCGGGCCACGCCGGACATCGAGGTGATCGAGAACGCGCTCGTGCTCGACCTGCTCAAGGACGCCTCCGGGCGCGCGTGCGGGGTCACCCTGCACGTGATGGGCGAGGGCGCGCGGGACGGCGTCGGCGCCGCCGTGGGGCGGGCCGTCGTGCTCGCCACCGGCGGCATGGGCCAGGTCTTCTCGTCCACCACGAACCCGTCGGTGGCCACCGGCGACGGGGTCGCGCTCGCGCTGCGCGGCGGGGCCGAGGTCACCGACCTGGAGTTCGTCCAGTTCCACCCGACCGTGCTGTGGCTCGGTGCGGGCGCCGAGGGTCAGCAGCCGCTGGTCTCCGAGGCGGTCCGCGGCGAAGGCGCCCACCTCGTGGACGCGGCCGGCATCCGGTTCATGACGGATCGTCATCCGCTCGGCGAATTGGCCCCGCGCGACATCGTGGCCAAGGGCATCGTGCGCCGGATGGCCGAAACCGGCGCCGAACACATGTACCTGGACGGCCGGCACTTCGGCGCGGACATGTGGAAGCACCGCTTCCCGACCATCCTGGCCGCATGCCGTGCGCACGGGATCGACCCGGTGACCGAGCCGATCCCGGTGGCGCCCGCCGCGCACCACGCGAGTGGAGGCGTACGCACCGACCTGCATGGACGGACCAGCGTGCCGGGGTTGTACGCATGCGGAGAGGTGGCGTGCACCGGCGTGCACGGCGCCAACCGGCTCGCGTCCAACTCGCTGTTGGAGGGCCTGGTCTTCGCCGAGCGGATCGCGGCGGATCTGGCCCTGGGCATGCCGCCGTTCGCTGCGCCGGCCGCCCCCGAGGGCCCGGCGGGGCTGCTCGGCGAGGAGGTCCGGCTGCGCCTGCAACGCGCGATGACCTCGGGCGCCGGGGTGCTGCGCGGCGCGCACGGTCTGGCCGGCGCCGAGGCCGCGTTGGTCGAGTTGGCCACCCGTACCAGCACCGATCCGTGCACGCAGACGTGGGAGACCACCAACCTGCACCTGGTCGCGAGCGCACTCACCCGAGCCGCGCTGCTCCGCGAGGAGACGCGCGGTTGTCACTGGCGCGAGGACCGTCCGGACCTCGACGACGCCGCGTGGCGCGGCAACCTCGTCACGTCGCTGCGCGAGGGCGCCCTGCACGTCGCCTACCAGGCACACGAACCCGAGGAGTCGACCGCGTGAGCACCGTCCAGCTGTCCGCCGATCTCACGTCGCGCCTGGCCGAGGCCGGGCTCGACCCGCTCGCCGTCGCCGCGCTGGCGACCGCCGCCGTCGCCGAGGACCTCGACGGCGGCGTGGACGTCACCTCGGTGGCCACCGTGCCCGAGGACGCGCGCGGTCACGCCGAGTTCACCGTCCGCGGATCGGGTGTGGTCGCGGGCATCCCGGTCGCCGAGGCGGTGCTCGAACTGGTCTGCGGCGCCGACCTGGTGCTCACCCGGCACGTCCGGGACGGCGACGCGGTGACGCCCGGCACGGTGCTGTTCACTGCCGAGGCGAGCACCCGCACGCTGCTCACCGCCGAGCGGGTCGCGCTCAACCTGCTGTGCCGGCTGTCCGGTGTGGCCACCGCCACCCGCGCGTGGGCGGACGCGATCGAGGGCACCGGTGCCTCGGTCCGGGACACCCGCAAGACCACGCCGGGCCTGCGCGCCCTGGAGAAGTACGCGGTGCGCTGCGGCGGCGGGGTCAACCACCGGATGTCGCTGTCCGACGCGGCGATGGTCAAGGACAACCACGTGGTCGCCGCGGGCGGCGTCGCCGAGGCGTTCAAGGCCGTGCGGGCGGCCTTCCCGAACGTGCCGGTCGAGGTGGAGGTGGACCACCTCGACCAGATCCCGCCGGTCCTGGACGCGGGCGCCGACCTGATCCTGCTGGACAACATGACGCCGGATCGCATGCGCGAGGCGGTGGCCCTGGTTGCGGGCCGGGCCCGCCTCGAGGCCAGTGGTGGCCTCACCCTGGCGACCGCCCGCGAGGTCGCCGAGACCGGTGTGGACTACATCGCGGTCGGCGCGCTCACCCACTCCGCCCCGATCCTGGACGTCGGCGTGGATCTGCGCGCCTGAGCGACCGGTACCGTTCACCGGATCAGCCGTCCCGCCCCGCCCCGCCGCTCTTCCCTTCCCGAAGCCGCGCTCCGTCCCCCACGGCCCGAGCCAGAACACCAAGGACGCCCACGATGTTGCTCACCATCGACGTCGGTAACTCGCATACCGTGCTCGGCCTGTTCGACGGTGACGAGATCGTCGAGCACTGGCGCATCTCGACCGAGGCCCGGCGGACCGCGGACGAACTCGCCGTCGTCCTCGCGGGATTGCTCGGCCAGCACCCGCTGATCGGTGCCGACGGCATCGACGGCATCGCGATCTGTTCCACCGTGCCGTCCGTGCTGCACGAGATGCGCGACATGGTGCGGCGCTACTACGGCGACATCCCCACGGTCGTCGTCGAGCCCGGGGTCAAAACCGGCGTGCCGGTCCTGATGGACAACCCCAAGGAGGTCGGCACCGACCGGATCATCAACGCGCTCGCGGCGGTCAAGCTGTACGGCGGCCCGTGCGTGGTGGTCGACTTCGGCACGGCGACCACCTTCGACGCGGTCAGCACCAAGGGCGAGTACGTCGGCGGCGCGATCGCCCCCGGCATCGAGATCTCGGTGGACGCGCTGGGCGCGCGCGGCGCGCAGTTGCGCAAGATCGAGCTGATGCGCCCGCGCAGCGTGATCGGCAAGAGCACGGTCGAGGCGATGCAGGCGGGCATCCTGTACGGCTTCGCCGGGCAGGTGGACGGCGTGGTCAAGCGCATGGCGGCCGAACTGTCCCCGGACGACCCGGACGCGGTCACGGTGGTGGCCACGGGCGGACTGGCGACGCTGGTCCTGGGCGAGGCGTCGGTGATCGACGTGCACGAGCCGTGGCTGACCCTGATCGGCCTGCGGATGGTCTACGAGCGCAACGCGGCGGTCTGAGCGGGGTCGGCCCGAAGCCGACCCGAAGTCGGCTCGAAGTCGGAAAAACACAAGCACCAAATAAGCAGGATTGTCCATCTCTGCACATACAGTGCGTGGTATGCCGACGCCACATGGTGACCAGGGGATGGCCTTCAGCGCGCATGAGGTACGGGTGTTGCGCCGCGCGCTGGCCGTCGCGGTGCGCAGCGGTCGCGACTCGGTCGACTTCTGGCTGCTCGGCCGCGCGATCGGCGAGGCGCAGGACGAGCGCGAGCGGCTGCGCGCGTTCATGACGGCCGAGCTGCGGCGCTATCGGGCCGCGCTGCCCGGGAGCGCGGCCACCTTCCTGTCCTGTCTGCGCAACGCGGTGGACGAGGTCGCGCACGTCCCCTCGGCCGAGGACCTGGCCGCCCTGCGGAGCACCCTCGACCTGCCCTGCGGCGAGCGCGAACGGGCGAGCCGCGTCGCGCTGTTGAGCCGCTGCACCCGGTTGGCCGAGGCCGACCTCGAACGCCGCCTCGCCGCCCGGGCCCACCGCCGCGCCGCCGCCGCAGCCGTCCGGGCCACCCGCACCGACCCCCTGGACATCCTGATCCCCACCCGCCCGAGGCCGGCAACCCAGTGCCCGATGCCGACGGTTCCACCGGAGTCCGAGGTTGCCCCGGAACCGGCCCGGGCCGCCACACAGCCGCAAGCCGCGGAGAAACCGGCCGCCCACCACGAACACTTCGCCCACCCCGAAGCGGAAGCCCCGGCCGAGCCGGCCGTGGCAGACGAGGCCCCGGCGGCCCGGTTCCCGAGTGACGAGACCCTCGAACCCGAGGCGGCCGACCCGGCGGCAGCCGAAGGCGAAGGGCCGGACGACGAGACCCCCGAAGGCGAGGCCCCGGTCTCGTCCCCGGTCTCGTCCCCGGCCTCGGCATCCGCCGAACTCGAAGCGGTACCCCACCAAGCCCCGGCCGAGGAAACCGCGAACGACGAGCCGTCCGAGCACGAAGCCCCCGCCCCTCGGCCCGTCGAACCCGAGGCGATCCAACCCGAGGCGACCGAACCGGAGGCGACCGAACCGCAGGCGACCGAACCCGAGGCGACCGAACCGGAGGCGACGGAACCGGAGATGGACGCGACCACCGACCGCGACACCGCGACGCCGGCCCCCGCCGCCTCGGACCGGGCCCGAGAGATCCTCTCTCCGGTCATTCCCCACCGCCGCCAGGGCCGCGTCCTGGGCCAACTTCCGGCCCCCGAGGTCCTGCAGACCGGCACGGGCTGAGCCCGCGACGCCGGATCGGCGGTCCCGGTACCGACAACGCCGCATGCTGGTGGTGAGGGGCAGCGGTCAGGGCGGTTCGCGTCGGTCGCCTCGCGTCCCGGTGCGGCCTTCCGGGCTTCCGTCGCCGGGACCCGTCCCCCGGCTGGGCCCTGTCCGGCGGATATCGGTTCGGGGAGCCGGTTGGCCATGGGTAGCCTTGTCCCGTGACCGAGCAGAGCGCAGCGCAGCCGCAGATCGACGACCTTCCCGAGCAGATGCGGGTTCGCCGCGACAAGCTCGACCGGCTTCGGGCCGAGGGGACCGACCCGTATCCGGTCGGATTCCCCCGCAGCACGACGGTGGCCGCCCTGCGCGCGGAGTTCGACGGTCTCGACGCCGACGTGGAGACCGGGCGCCGGGTCGGCGTCACCGGCAGGGTCGTGCTGTATCGCACCGGCGGCAAGCTGTGCTTCGCGACACTGCGCGACGCCGACGGCGACATCCAGGTGATGGTCTCGCTCGACGGCGTCGGCGCCGAGTCGCTGGCCGCCTGGAAGAGCGATGTCGACCTCGGTGACCATGTCGGCGTCGAGGGCCAGGTCATCACCTCCCGCCGCGGCGAGCTGTCGATCATGGTCGACTCCTGGGCGATCACGTCCAAGTGCCTGCGCCCGCTGCCGGACAAGCACAAGGGCCTGACCGACCCGGAGGCCCGGGTCCGCCAGCGCTACGTCGACCTGATCGTCAACGACGAGTCGCGCGCGATGTTGCGCACCCGCAGCCGGATCGTGCGCTCGATTCGCGAGTGGTTCGACACCAGGGACTTCCTGGAGGTCGAGACCCCGATGCTGCAGCCGGTGCACGGCGGCGCCACCGCGCGCCCGTTCGTCACCCACATCAACGCGTACGACATGGACCTCTACCTGCGCATCGCGCCGGAGCTGTACCTCAAGCGCCTGGTCGTCGGCGGCGCCGAGAAGGTCTTCGAGATCAACCGCAACTTCCGCAACGAGGGCGCGGACTCGACGCACAATCCCGAGTTCACCATGCTCGAGGCGTACGAGGCGTACGGCGACTACAACACGATGGCCACGCTCACCCGCGAGGTGTACCAGCACGTCGCCCAGGCCGTGTTCGGGACGCACACCTTCCGCTACGGCGACCGCGAGGTGGACATCTCCGGCGAGTGGCGCGAGATCACCGTCTACGGCTCGGTCTCCGAGGCCGTCGGCGAGGAGGTCACCCCCGAGACGCCGATCGAGACGGTGCGCAAGCTCGCCGACGCGCGCGAGATCGAGTACGACAAGGCGTGGGGCCAGGGCAAGCTGGTCCAGGAGATCTACGAGGCGCTGGTCGAGCACACCCTCGCCGAGCCGACCTTCGTGCGCGACTTCCCGATCGAGACGTCGCCGCTGACCCGCCAGCACCGCAACACGCCGGGCGTCGCGGAGAAGTGGGACCTGATCGGCTTCGGCATGGAGCTGGGCACCGCGTACTCCGAGCTGGTCGACCCGGTCGAGCAGCGTCGCCGGCTCACCGAGCAGTCACTGCTCGCCGCGGGCGGTGACGTCGAGGCCATGCGGATCGACGAGGACTTCCTGCGTGCGCTGGAGTTCGCGATGCCGCCGAGCGGCGGCCTGGGGCTGGGCATCGACCGGATGATCATGGCCTTCACCGGCCGTGGCATCCGCGAGACGATCCTGTTCCCGCTGGTCAAGCCGACCACCGACTGACGCGCCGGCCAACCGGCGCACGAGAGCCCCTTCGGTGACGGATCGTCGCTCCCGAGGGGGCTCCTGTCGTATTTCCGGGCGCATCACCCGTTCGTACGCATAGGGTCGGCCGCATGGAAGCAGCCCCCGATCTCCGGATCTGCGTCGCCGGCGATTCGTTCGTCCAAGGCGTCGGCGATCTCGCCGGCGGCGGATGGGTCGGCCGCCTCGCGGCCGAGTCCCGTCGCCGGGGACGGCAGTTGACCGCGTACAACCTCGGCGTGCGGCTGGAGACGTCGGCCGACGTCGCGGAGCGCTGGTACGGCGAGGCGGTCCCGCGGATGCGGCACGCCGACGGCACCGGCATGGTCTTCGCGTTCGGCGTCAACGACGTCAAGGTCGAGCGCGGCCGCCGCCGAGTCGGGCACGCGGACAGCGTGGCCAACCTCGACGCGATACTGGACACCGCCACCGGCGCCCGCTGGATTTGCCTGGTCGTCGGCGCGCCCCCGGTCCCCGGCGAGGCGAACGGTGGCGAGGACGCGCTCGCCTTGGAGGACGCGTACGCGAAGACGTGCGCCGCGCGCGGCATCACCTTCGTGCCCCTCCAGCGCACACTGCGCGAGGACCCCGAGTGGTGGGCGAGCATCGAGGCGTACGGCGACGGCGCGCACTGCGACTCGGCCGGCTACGCCAAGCTCGCCGGGCTGATCGCCGCGGGCGGCTGGTGGGACTGGCTGGACTCGCTCGCGATCAGGGGCTGACGGGCCGGTCGCAGCGGGCACGGCGATCGGGACGCGGTGCTCGGGACCCGGTGCTCACGGCGTGGTGCTCAGGGCGCGACGCCCTTGCCGGCCAGCCACTTGTTCGGGTCCACGGCCGCGCCGCCCTTGGGGTGCACCTCGAAGTGCAGGTGCGGTCCGGTGGAGTTGCCGGTCGTACCGACGTAGCCGATCACCTCGCCCGCCGCCACCGAGCCGGAGGTCTTGGCGAACCGCGACTGGTGGCAGTACCAGGTCTGGGTGCCGTCGGGGTGGGTGATCACGATCCGGTTGCCGAACGCGCCGGCGGTGCCCGCGGAGGCGATCTTCCCGGCGGCGGCGGCCTTGATCGGCGTGCCGGAGCGCGTCGCGAAGTCCAGGCCGGTGTGCGTGTGCGCCCAGCGCGAGCCGCTGTTGCCGAAGCGACCGGTCAGCGTGTAGCCGGAGGTCGGTACCACCCATCCCGAGGCGGCCCGCTCCGCCGCCGCCCGCTCGGCCTCGGCCTGTTCCTCGGCCTCCCGGGCCCGCTCGGCTTCCGCCCGCTCGGCTTCCACGCGCTCGGCCTCCCGAGCCTGCTCGGCCTCCACACGCTCGGCCTCCACACGTGCGGCCGTGTCCGCGGCGGCCTGCCGCTCGGCCGCCTGCGCGGTGTCCAGCGCCGGGCGCTCCTGCGAGCGGGCCGCGACGTCCGCGCCGCGGCCGGCGAGCCGCTGTGCGATGTCCGGATCGGCGCTCGGCGCGCCGGTCGCCCGCACGCGGCTCGTGTCCGTCCCCGCCGCCTGGACCCCGGTGGTGACCGCGACGGCCAGCAGCGCGAGGCCGGCGACCGCGGTGGCCGGACGACTCGGACGCAGCGCCTTCAGCCGCGAAAGGCGATCGGCGGACGTGGACGTGGACGTGGTCGGAGCTTCGGGGGAGTGCGGCACGAACACCTCGGGGAATCGACGACAGGGCCGGGATCAGTGGTAACAACCCACGGCATATCGACCAAGTCGCGAGAGAGGGGACACTACGCCCTCGCGTAGTAGTACGTTCCGCGCTCCCGCGTTCGCGCATACCGCGAATCACGACATAGGACAAATCCTGACGAAACGGTGTCTACGATGCCGCATAGGAGACTGCGCGCCGTCCGTGATGCAGCTCACGGCGCGGCCAGGTTTCGGGAAGGAGTCGACCATGAACCGTCTCGGTGAACTCGAAGCCCAGGTGATGCTCCGCGTCTGGCGGCTCAATCGCCCGTCGTCGGTGCGCGAGGTGCAGGAGGCGCTGCTGCCCGAGCGCGAGCCCGCATATACGACGGTGATGACCGTGCTCGACAAACTCTTTCGCAAGGGACTGTTGCGCCGCCGGATGCACGGGCGGGCCTATCGGTACGAAGCCGTGCGCTCGCGGGACGCGTATACAGCCGAGTTGATGCGCGCCGACTGGGCGGCGGGGGACAGTCGCGCGGGCGCTCTCGTGCACTTCGTCGAGGGCATGACGCCGGAACAGATCGAGGCGTTGCGCGACGCGTTGCGGGTCGCGCTCCCCTGAGTCGAATCGATGGCGCGTTCGGCGGCGATGAGGGCTGTTCGGCGGCTCGGTTAATTCGTTCGGCGCAGCCCGCGTCGACCCGAAGCGCAACTCTGCGTAATCGCATTAATGATCTACGTAAGAAATGCGACTTCTGCGCGGCGGAACTGAAAGTGAGCCGACATGATGCGAGCGAAAACTCGAGCGGGACGCGCCTTCGCGATGGCCGGCGTCGCGGTGGGCGCCGTGCTGGTCGCGATCCCGGTCACGGTCGACCGGGCGGCTGCCGCATCCGAGTGGCAGCCGGAACCCGTTACGACGTCGTACGAATGGACGACCTCGCACGAGTGGACCCGGTGGTCGTCCTCGCGCGTGTCCGCACCGTCGCGGTCGGACCTGACGGCGGCGAACGACGCGATGGCCGACCTGCGCGCGCAGCTGGATCGCATGCGAGCGACGCTCGGACAGCGGCTCCAGAGCACCCTCGGGGACGCGCCGAGCCCGCTGGGCACGTCACTGCCGCCGGGCGTGACCCCGCCGGGTCTCCCCGACCCGGCCGTTCGGACCGGAAGCACGTCCGCGGTGCGGCTGCCGGACGAGCCGGCGCCGACCCGTCCGCCCGCGCCGCCCACCGCGACCCGGCCGCCCGCCCGGCCGGGGCCCCCGGCCTCGACGGCGAAGCTGGAATTGCGCCGTGCGGCCGACCTCGCGCAGGCCAAGCCGGGCGACCGGGTCACCCACACGGTGACCGTGTCGAACTCCGGCGGCAGCGAGGCGAAGTCCGCGGTCGTGCGCAACGCGTTGCCGGCGGGCGCGAAACCGGTGGATTCCAAGGTGTCGCAGGGTGAATTCGACGCGGCGACCGGAGTGTGGAACACCGGCCGGATCAAGGCCGGCTCCGAGGTCACCCTGATTCTCGTGTTCAAGGTGCCGCAAGGCGCGGCCGGATCCGAGATGATCGCTCGATCGAGTTTCGTCAGCGCGCCGGGTGCCAAGCCGGTCATCCGCAACGCGTGTGCCGACGACGCCGAGGCGGCCTGCGCGAGCACACGCGTGGTCGAATCCACGACCCGGTAATGATCGGGGAAATCCGTCCATATCCGGCCTGATCACTCGTGCGGCAGTGGCGGCGGGTCATGGGTATCGGTGGTGCCGGATGTATGAAGAACGCGAGGTCCGGGTGGTGGGAAACCCCGCCCGGACCTTCGTCGTCGGTCCGGGTGTTTCAGCTGCCACCGGGGCAGATCGGTGGTAAACAGGGCGGAGCGGCGACGACTATCGTGATCGCGATAGCGTCAGCGCATGGAAGTGACGATCCGACGTGCCAGAACGTCCGATGTGCGGGCCATTCGACGCCTTGTGGATGGGTACGTGGGGCTGCGTATCCTCTTGGACAAACCCACGGTCACCCTCTTCGAAGACGTGCAGGAGTTTTGGGTCGCCGAGCGGGACGCGGACAGTGAGGTGGTCGCGTGCGGTGCGCTGCACGTGATGTGGGAAGACCTCGCCGAGGTGCGCACTCTCGCGGTGGATCCGGTGTGTCGCGGGCACGGAGTGGGCCACCTCTTGCTCAGCAAACTCCTGGAGACCGCGCGTTGGCTCGGTGTTCGGCGGATATTCTGCTTGACCTTCGAGGTCGACTTCTTCGCGAAGCACGGCTTCGTCGAGATCGAGGAGACACCGATCGACGGCGATGTCTACAGTGAACTGATGCGTTCGTACGACGAGGGCGTCGCCGAGTTTTTGGATCTGGAACGCGTCAAACCCAACACCCTTGGCAACACGCGGATGCTGCTCCATCTCTGGCAGTGATCTCGATCCGCGTAGACCGCGCGAGTGTGGTGGAGATCGCGTGACCCGTGCCGGCGAACCCCTTGACGCTTCTTGCTCATGGCGGTGTGGTGTGCGGTGAAGTCGCAACCACAAACCCGGTAACGTATTGCCGACTCGACGGGTTCCGCGCGGGGTGGGTTTGTATTTTCCCGCAGAAAGCGGTTTCCTTTTCTCGAGTTGGTTGAACCCTCCCGATGAAAGGGAATCCTGGTGGCACAGAAGGTCCAGATTCTTCTCGTTGACGACCTCGACGGCGGCAAGGCCGATGAGACGGTGACGTTCGCGCTCGACGGTGTCTCCTACGAGATCGACCTGAGCGCCACGCACGCAGAGCAGCTTCGCTCGGCCCTGACGACCTACGTCGAGGCCGGCCGTAAGACCGGTGGCCGGGTCGCGGCTCGCCGCGGCGTCCGCCAGGTGGTCAAGGGTGGTGCCGCCTCCGGCGACACCGCCAAGATCCGCGCCTGGGCCAAGGAGAACGGCCACGACGTGAGCGAGCGCGGTCGCGTGCCGGGCAACATTCGCGAGGCATACGAGAAGGCCCACGCCTGATCGTCGACGCCATCATCGAGCGGTGCCCTCCCCCAATGAACCGGGGGAGGGCACCGCTCGTGTCGTTTTCCCGGGCCCGGGTGGGGGTCGGGGCGTCAGCCGGTCCGGGGCCGGTCGCCGGGGCGTGGTTCAGGCCGGTGCCGGGCGGTGGTGGGTCAGCGGCCTCGGCTGGGAGGCCCGCGGCCGCGGGAACAGCCGCACATGCTGGCAGGCGTGCGCCAAAGTGCTCAGCAGTCGTGTGACGTCCGGGAATCGCACGTCCACGTGCAGCGCCGCACCGAGGGTCGCGAGGTCCCCGACGGGGCGCACGCGGCCCGGGTCGACCGGCGGGCGCAGCCAGCGCGCGTGCTCCCACGAGCGGGGCCACGGCGCCCGCCACGTGGCCGGCCACGGCGACGGCGCGGCCACCGTGTCGCCCTCGCCGTACGCGCGCAGGTCCAGATCCGGGTCGGCCCAGTCCAGCCAGTCCAGCAGCGCGGGCAGATCGCCCGCGACCCCGGGAGCCACCAGGAACTGCACGCGACCGGTGCCGGTGGCCGCCACCGGCCCGATCGGGACGCCGATCCGCTCGGCCCGGTCCAGGGCTCGGACGCCGGCCGCCGCGGGGACATCCAGGACGTCGAACCGCACCCCGGCGGCCAACCGGACCGAGGCCGCCGGGTCGGCCGCCCAGTACCGCGCGAGCACCCGCGGATCGGTGGTGGCCACCGCGGGCCCGCCCGTCGCGTCGACCGATCCCGGAGCCGCCGGCCAGCCGAGGGCACGCGCGTACCAGAGGGCCTCGTCCAACGGACCGGGCACGACGGGCGCCGAACGGGACGCGAAAACAAGCGTGGCTGCCATAACGTGTTCAACTCCGGGACGACAGCGAGGTTACGAAAGGTGATATGGCAACCGCGATGAGTGAGATGACGCGCGGGGCGGCCGCTCCGGGCCTGCCCGAGTGCCCGCGCTGTTGCCTGCACAGCGGTCGTGACCTGCCGGTATACAGCAGGTGTCGTCCTGGGTATGACCCGGACATGGAGGGGAGACGGGGAGGCGGAATCGGTGCCGATGCCGGACCGGGCCCGTGCCGGAAAATACCGCGTTCGCTTCTGGCGTACTCGGAATCGGCCTCAGGACGTGGCCGGCGGGAACACCGACACGCACCATCGGGTTTGACTAGTTGTCCAACGCGGTCCGCAACACGTGGGTCGCACGTCTTCACGGACGAATCGAGCGGTCCTGCGTGCAGGACTAGCATGCGGAAGGACAGGGAGGGGACCGTCCCCGATCTGCACGACCGCTCTGAGGAGCGATAACGATGTTCGAGAGGTTCACCGACCGCGCGCGGCGGGTTGTCGTCCTGGCTCAGGAGGAGGCCCGGATGCTCAACCACAACTACATCGGTACTGAGCACATCCTCCTCGGCCTCATCCACGAGGGTGAGGGCGTCGCTGCGAAGGCCCTGGAGAGCCTCGGCATCTCGCTTGAGGCAGTGCGTCAGCAGGTTGAGGAGATCATCGGTCAGGGTCAGCAGGCCCCGTCCGGTCACATCCCCTTCACGCCCCGTGCGAAGAAGGTCCTCGAGCTGTCGCTTCGCGAGGCGCTCCAGCTCGGCCACAACTACATCGGCACGGAGCACATCCTGCTGGGTCTGATCCGCGAGGGCGAGGGTGTCGCAGCCCAGGTCCTCGTGAAGCTCGGCGCCGACCTCAACCGGGTCCGCCAGCAGGTCATCCAGCTGCTCTCCGGCTACTCCACCGGCAAGGAATCCGCCGCGCCGGGCGGTAGCGGCCAGGAGGGGACACCTTCGACGTCCCTCGTGCTCGACCAGTTCGGGCGCAACCTGACCCAGGCGGCGCGCGAGGGCAAGCTCGACCCGGTCATCGGGCGCGAGAAGGAAATCGAGCGGGTCATGCAGGTGCTGTCCCGCCGCACCAAGAACAACCCCGTTCTGATCGGCGAGCCCGGCGTCGGCAAGACCGCCGTCGTCGAGGGCTTGGCCCAGGCGATCGTCAAGGGCGAGGTGCCCGAGACGCTCAAGGACAAGCAGCTCTACACGCTGGACCTCGGCGCGCTGGTGGCGGGCTCCCGCTACCGCGGTGACTTCGAGGAGCGGCTGAAGAAGGTGCTCAAGGAGATCCGCACCCGCGGCGACATCATCCTGTTCATCGACGAGCTGCACACGCTCGTCGGTGCGGGTGCCGCCGAGGGCGCGATCGACGCGGCGAGCATCCTCAAGCCGATGCTGGCGCGAGGCGAGCTGCAGACGATCGGTGCGACCACGCTCGACGAGTACCGCAAGCACCTGGAGAAGGACGCGGCGCTGGAGCGCCGGTTCCAGCCGATCCAGGTCGCGGAACCGTCCCTGCCGCACACGATCGAGATCCTCAAGGGCCTGCGCGACCGCTACGAGGCGCACCACCGCGTGTCGATCACCGACCAGGCCCTGGTGGCCGCGGCGACGCTCGCGGACCGGTACATCTCCGACCGGTTCCTGCCGGACAAGGCGATCGACCTCATCGACGAGGCCGGCTCGCGGATGCGCATCCGGCGCATGACCGCGCCGCCGGACCTGCGCGAGTTCGACGAGAAGATCGCCAACGTGCGTCGGGACAAGGAGTCCGCGATCGACGCGCAGGACTTCGAGAAGGCCGCGTCCCTGCGCGACAGCGAGAAGAAGCTGCTCGCCGACAAGGCGAAGCGGGAGAAGGAGTGGAAGGCCGGCGACATGGATGTCGTGGCCGAGGTCGACGAGGAACTGATCGCAGAGGTTCTCTCGACCGCCACCGGCATCCCGGTCTTCAAGCTGACCGAGGAGGAGTCGGCCCGTCTTCTGCGCATGGAGGACGAGCTGCACAAGCGGGTCATCGGCCAGAAGGACGCCATCAAGGCGCTCTCCCAGGCCATCCGGCGCACCCGCGCCGGGCTCAAGGACCCCAAGCGTCCCGGTGGTTCGTTCATCTTCGCCGGCCCGTCCGGCGTCGGTAAGACCGAGCTGTCCAAGACGCTGGCCGAGTTCCTCTTCGGCGACGAGGACGCGCTCATCCAGCTGGACATGAGCGAGTTCTCCGAGAAGCACACGGTCTCCCGGCTGTTCGGTTCGCCGCCCGGATATGTGGGTTACGAAGAGGGCGGCCAGCTCACCGAGAAGGTCCGTCGCAAGCCTTTCTCGGTGGTGCTGTTCGACGAGGTCGAGAAGGCCCACCCGGACATCTTCAACTCGCTGCTGCAGATTCTGGAGGACGGTCGACTGACCGATTCCCAGGGTCGGGTGGTGGACTTCAAGAACACCGTCATCATCATGACGACCAACCTCGGCACACGGGACATCTCGAAGGGCTTCGGCCTCGGTTTCTCCGGATCGTCCGACGTCAAGACCGGTTACGACCGGATGAAGGCGAAGGTCAACGAAGAGCTGAAGCAGCACTTCCGTCCCGAGTTCCTCAACCGTGTCGACGACACGATCGTCTTCCACCAGCTTTCCGAGGAAGACATCATCCAGATCGTCGACCTGATGATCGCCAAGGTGGACGAGCGGCTGCGCGACCGGGACATGGGCATCGAGCTCCGTCCCGCCGCCAAGGCACTGCTCGCCAAGCGGGGCTACGACCCGCTGCTGGGTGCCCGTCCGCTCCGGCGGACGATCCAGCGCCAGATCGAGGACAACCTCTCCGAGAAGATCCTCTACGGCGAGCTGCGCTCCGGGTCGATCATCGTGGTCGACACCGAGGGTGAGGGCAAGGACGAGAACTTCACCTTCGAGGGCATGGAGAAGGCCCCGCTGCCGGACGCACCGCCCATCGAGGCGACCGGCTCGGGCCCGAACCTGACCAAGGAGTAGTCGGGCGCGCGGGAGACCGCGCGCGGCACGACGAAGGGGCCGCCCCCGGAAAGTACTTTCCGGGGGCGGCCCCTTCGTCGTGCCAACCGAGCGCGCCGGTCGCCGTGCCGGGTCAGCGCACGCCATTGCGTACGGGCTCGCCGGCCCCGCGCGCGGCATCCGACCGGGCCGCCGGCACGGCCGACTCCGCCGACTCGCGCAGGCCCACCCGGTCGTGCACACGGCGCAGCATCCGCGGGGCGTACCACGCGTGCCTGCCGAGCACGCGCATCGCGGCCGGCACCAGGATGCCGCGGACCAGGGTCGCGTCCAGGAGGATCGCCAGCGCCGCACCGAAGCCGAACAGCTGGAGGAAGCTCACGCTGCTGGTCAAGAACGCCACGAAGGTCACCGCGAGCAGCGCCGCGGCGGTGGTGACGATCCGTCCGGTGCGACCCAGACCCTGCCGGACCGCGTCCTCGTCGGACGCACCGGCGTCGTGCAACTCCTTGATCCGGCTGGTCACGAACACCTCGTAGTCCATCGACAGCGCGAACGCGATGCAGAACAGCAGCACCGTCATCGAGGTGTCCATGGGCAGCGGGGTGAAGCCGAGCAGGCCGGAGAGATGCCCGTCCTGGAAGACCCACACGGTGATGCCGACCGCCGCCATGATGCTGATCCCGTTCAGGAGCAACGCGCGCAGCGGTTGCAGGATGCTTCCGGTGAACAGGAACAGCAGCACGAACGTGCTGAGCACGATCAGCCCGAAGGCGAGCGGCAGCCGGTCGCCGATCGAGGACTTGGTGTCGACCAGGCGCGCGTCCGTGCCGCCGACCAGGGCCTCGGTGCGGTCCGGTGCGGGGATCGCCCGGACGTCGCGGACCAGGTCCTGCGCGGCGTCCGACTTGGCCGGCAGCGTGGTGATCACCGACAGCAGGCGCGCGTCGGGTCGGACCCGCTCCGGGCCCGCGCTGTCCACCCGGGTCACTCCCGGCAGCGCGGCGAGCCGGGCCGCGTAGGTGTCCACCGGGGCCTGGGCGCCGGTGCCGAGCAGCACCACGTCCAGCGTGCGGGTGTCGTCGAGGCTGTAGTCCGCGCGCAGCGTGTCGCCGACCCCACGGGCCTCGGTGCTGGTCGGCAGGACCCGTTCGTCGGGCGTGCCGAACTCGACCCCGAGCAGCGGCGACGCGGCCAGCAGCAGCACCGCCAGCACCGGCAGCGCGGTGAGCGCGGGCCGACGGGTGACGAAGCCGGCGAGCCGCGACCACACCGGCGCCTCCGTGCCCTGGACACCTCGGATGCCCTTGATCCGCATCGACTCCACGCGCGGTCCGAGCACGGTGAGCAGGGCCGGCGCGATGATCAGCGCGGCGAGCGCGGAGACGATCACCACGCCGATGCCCGCGTACGCGAACGAGCGCAGGAAGTACTGCGGGAAGACCAGCAGCACGGCGAGCGCGGCGGCCACCGTCGCGGCGGAGAACAGGATGGTCCGCCCGGCCGTGCGCAGCGTGCCCACGACCGCGTCGTGCAGGTCGTGCCCCGCGCGCAGCAGCTCGCGGTGTCGGGCCACGATCAGCAGCGCGTAGTCGATCGCCAGGCCCAGGCCCAGGGCCGTGGTGAGGTTGATCGAGAAGATCGACACGTCGGTCAGACTGCCGAGGACGAACAATTCGGCGAAGGTGCCCATGATCGCGATGAAGCCGATCACGAGCGGGACCAGGGCCGCGATCAGACTGCCGAAGGCGAGCACGAGCAGCAGCAGCGTCAGCGGTATCGCGATCGACTCGGCGATCGCCAGGCTCTTGCCGACCTGGCCGTTGACGGCCGGTCCGATCGAGGCGTCGCCGCCGATTCGGACCCGGAGCGGGCTGTCCGGCGGCAGCTGGGCGGCCTTGGGCAATTCGCTGATGTCGTCCTCGACCGAATGGGCGACGAGCAGCGCGCCGCGGCCCCCGTCGGCCTTGAGCCCGGGTGCGTTGGTGGTCCAGTAGGAGGCCACCTGGTCGAAGCCCGGCACGGCCGCGAGGGACGCGGTGAGTCGGCGGCCGGCCTCCGCGACGGCCGGTGCGTCGACGCTCGAGCCGTCCTTGGCCCGGATCTCGACCACCAGGTTGGGCCGGCCGCCGAAGGTGTGCTTGATCTCGTCCTGGGCCCGGGTCGAGGCCGAGTTCGGCGCGTCGAATCCGCCCGACTGGAGCTTGCCGAAGGCGCCGAAGCCCAACCCGGCCGAGACGAGCAACAACAACGCGCCGACCACGAGCACGGCGCGTGCCCGGCGGAATACGAGATCCCCCAGTCGTTCGAGCATGATCATCGACCTTCCATGCGGTCCGTGGGAGACGGAGGGTGCCAAGGGCAGAACGTCATGTTGACGCCGATAACAATGTTGTCATTGATAACTTGGCATCGAATGTGCGCAGTGTCAACATGGGGTTGGATCGAACGGAGAACCATGGCAAGCGAGCAAGCCGCCGGCACCTCGGGTCGTCGCGGATACCACCACGGCGACCTGCGCAACGCGCTGACCGAGGCGGCGGTGGAACGGGCCCGGGCGGGAGGCCCGCAGGCGATCGTGTTGCGCGAAACGGCGCGCGCGAGCGGCGTGTCCTCCACCGCCGCCTACCGGCACTTCGCCAACCATCACGAGTTGGTTGTGGCGGTCAAGGATCGTGGCCTGGCGATGCTCGCGGCGACGATGCGGGCCGAGTTGGCCGCGGGCGAGCCGTGTCCCGATCCGGGGGACGAGGCGCTGCGTCGGCTGCGCGCCGCGGGGCTGGGCTACGTGCGCTTCGCGTTCGCCGAGCCCGGCCTGTTCCGGACCATCTTCCACGGAGTCACCGAGGGCGACCCGATGATCGGTCGTCGGCAGGCGGCTGCCGCCGCGGGTGACGGCGAGGGGCATCTGCCCGGCACGCCGGACGAGTCGGAGGAGTCCTACACGCTGATGTCCCAGGCGTTGGACGAACTGGTCGTGCTCGGCCGGCTCCCGGCCGAGCGCCGCAAGTACTCGGACGTGGTGATGTGGTCCGCCGTGCACGGCCTGAGCGTGCTGCTGCTGGACACCGAACTGGCCCATCTCCCGGACGAGATCAAGGCGGACATCGTCCGGCGCGGCATCGACGTGGCGCTGAACGGCCTGTGAGGCCGGTTGCGGCCGTCCCCCATTAGGTCTCGTCCGACGGGCGCGGGCGGTCGCCCGCTCCCAGGATCGAAGGCATGAGCGCCGACTTCGCAACCAGGACCGCCATCGTCACCGGTGCCGCCTCGGGCATCGGTGCCGCGATCGCCCGCCGACTCGCCGCCGACGGCGCGAACGTCGTGGTCGCCGACCTCGACGACGTCGGCGCCGCTCGCGTCGCCGCCGAGATCGCCGAGGCCGGCGGCATCGCTCGGGGCATGCGGGTGGACGTGGCCGAGCCGGAGTCGTGCGCGGCGCTCGTGCGTGCGGCGGTGGAGGTGTTCGGCGGGCTGCACCTCGCGGTGAACAACGCGGGCATCACCGGCCCGCACGCGCACACCGGCGAGTACCCGACGGACGGCTGGCGCAGGGTGATCGACATCAACCTCGGCGGCGTCTTCTACGGGATGCGTCACCAGATCCCGGCGATGCTGGAGTGCGGTGGCGGTGCGATCGTCAACATGGCGTCGATCCTGTCCTCGGTCGGCTTCCCGAACGCGGTCGGCTACGTGGCCGCCAAACACGGCGTGCTGGGCCTGACCAAGACCGCCGCGATCGAATACGCGCAGCGCGGGATTCGGATCAACGCGGTCGGCCCGGGCTTCATCGAGACCCCGTTGCTCAAGGAATCCGACGCCGAGGCGCACGCCGCGCTGGCCCGACTGCACCCGATGGGCCGGCTCGGCACGGTCGACGAGGTGGTCGAACCGGTCGTCTTCCTGCTCTCGGATCGAGCCGCGTTCGTCACCGGCAGCTACCACCTGGTGGACGGCGGCTACACCGCGCCGTAGCTCGGGCGCGCATCTGGCGATCAGGTCCGACGACAAGGCCGCCGACATCGTCCGCGAGGCCACCGACGGCCTCGGCGCGCAGCTCGTGCTCGACTTCGCGGGCGTGCGGCCCACCGTCGACCCGGCCGCCAGGTGCGCGGCCGTGGAGAGCGACCTGACCATCGTCGGCATCGGCGGCGGCATCCTCCCGGTCGGCTTCGGCCTGCTCCCGTACGAGTGCTCGGTCGGCACGCCCTACCGGGGCACCCGCGCCGAACTGATCGAACTCATCGAGCCGGCCCGGCACGGCGCGGTGAGCGCGTATGTGGAGAAGTTCCCGCTCGAGCAGGCGCCGGATGTGTACGACCGACAGCACCACGGCCGGATCAACGGCCGCGCGGTGCTCGTCCCGGGCGCCTGATCGAAGCGCGATCGGCCGGACGGAATACCTCGCCGGGGTATTCGGTTCTGCCTGGTGTCCGAAGCCGTCACGAGCATCGCGAAAGGAGCCACCGTGACGCTGACCCTGGAGAACTACCGAGTTGCCGAGGAACTGGTCGAGCGACGCGACCCGTTGGGCGCGCTGCGCGTCCTGGAGCCGGTGCTGGAGGACGAGCGCGACAACGTGGCCGTGCAGCAACTGGCCGGCCGGGCCTACTTCCTCTCGCTCCAACTCCGCCGGGCCGAGGCGACGCTGCGCCGGGTGGTCGAGCTGGACCCGTGTGACGCGTGGGCCACGCACGCGCTCGGCCGGACCCTGGAGCGGGCCGGCCGCGGCACGGAGGCCGCGCCGTACCTGCGGCTCGCCGCGGCGATGAACCCGGAGCCGGAGTACACGGCGGCAGCGGCGAAGTACGCCGACTGAGCCGACTCAGCCCGACGAGGCGGCGGACCGACGGTCCGCCGCCTCGTCGGCGTTCCGACGAGCGAACGGCCACGTCGCCCAGGTGAGCACGAGGAGCAACTGGGCGGCCACGTACGTGGGCATCACCACCGCGTCCTGC
Organism: Embleya scabrispora DSM 41855; assembly: GCF_000372745.1. Lineage (GTDB taxonomy): Bacteria > Actinomycetota > Actinomycetes > Streptomycetales > Streptomycetaceae > Embleya > Embleya scabrispora. The sequence continues at coordinate 99,229 of NZ_KB889585.1, forward strand.
CCCGGCACCAGGTCCACGTCGGCGATGCCCAGCGCGATCACCGCGTCCGAGAGCAGGAACAACGCACCGCCGAGACCGGTACGCCGGCCCGCACCCGCCGCGTACGCCGCCATCGCGGTGAGCAGCAGGCTGTAGCCCAGGACCGGCACCAGCAACTCGTCCAGGCCGCGCCACACCAGCGCCATCGTCGCGCCCCACGCGAGCAGGTACCCGACGGCCCGGCCCGCCGAGAGCGCGGCGCCCATGCGCCCGAAGGCCAGGAGATAGCAGACGTGCCCGACCGCGAATCCGGCCATCCCGATCATGAAGGTCGCTTCGCGGTCCACGAGCAGCCCGACATCGCCGACGAACCCACCCACCAGGGCGCCGATCGGCAGCCACGGGTCGCGCCCCGCACCGGGTCGTGCGGCCGCCCACACGAAGGCGATCAGCACCGGCATCAGCAGCGTCTTGCTCACCCAGCGGGGTCCGTCGACGCCGGCCGCGGCCAGCACCGTGTCGGTGGCGCCCAGGGTCAGGTACGCGACGAGCAGCGCGCGTGCCCTCACGCGCCGGCCCGGGCGACGGCGGGCGGCTCGGTCGTTGCGGTCGCGGGCTGCCAACCGGGTCCGCGCAGCACCCGGCCGAAGCGCACCCGCCAGGTGCCCGCGGCCCGGACGTCACGCGCGATGGCCGCGTACTCGTGGAAGGCCACCCGCAGCGGGTTGTACGTCTCGATGTTCTTGGTGAGCCCGTAGTTCACCGGCTCGCCCTCGGGCTCGAAGCTGCGGAACAGCCGGTCCCACAGGATCAGGATGCCGCCGTAGTTGCGGTCCAGGTACTGCCGGTTCGAACCGTGGTGCACGCGGTGGTGCGAAGGCGTGTTGAAGACGTACTCGATCGGCTTCCAGAGCTTGTCGATCCGCTCGGTGTGGATCCAGAACTGGTACAGCAGGTTGATCGAGAAGGATGTGACCACCATCGTCAGCGGGAAGCCGAGCAGCAACATCGGCCCGATGAACACGATGTGGTGTGCCCCGGTCCAGGTCTGTCGCAGCGCGGTGGAGAGGTTGTAGTGCCGGCTGGAGTGGTGCACGACATGGCTGGCCCACAACAGCCGGATCTCGTGCCCGGCGCGATGCTCCCAGTAGTAGAAGAAGTCCACGCCGACGATCACCAGCACCCACGCCCACCACGTGTGCTCCAGCCGCAGCGGGGTCGACTCGTGCAGCCCGTCCCAGGCGAGCACGGTCAACAACCCCCAGCCGAGCCCCGCCGCGATGCTGCCCAGGCCCATGGTCAGGCTCGTCGCGGTGTCCTTCACCGCGTACCCGCGCTCGTCGTCGTCGGGGGCGAATCGATACGACACCCACTCGACGACCAAGAGGAGGGTGAAGGCCGGAATGGCGAGCACCGTGAGGTCCATGTCTCGGACCCTACTGGCGAGTAACGCCGGGCGGAAGAGGTGATTTCCCGCTGTTTTTCCCGGTGGTGCCCGATACTCCCGGACACCACCGACGCCCCGGTCATCGCCGAAGCCCCCGGCCGCCGTCGCAGACGAGCCGGGGGCGATCGGGGGCTTCGCGGGAGACCGAGCGGGGCGGGGCCTACTTGTTCATGTTCTTGTCCGGACGCTCGCCCTTGCCGTCGAGGACCTGCATCTTGTCCCCGTCGTGCAGTTCGATGCGTTCGCGCCGGACCTCCTCGGTCACCCGCTGCTCGCCCTGCACCTTCTTGGCGACCAGCCGGATGCGCTCCACCGGGACGACGTCCTTGCGGACGACGACCCGTTCGGCGTGCAGCACGAGCTCGCGCGTGCTCTCGCGCATGTCCGGGCCCTCGAGCGCGGCACGGCGGTTGGAGCTGTCGATCGGCTCGCGGATGATCTCCCACTCCTCGTGCATCACCGGCACGACCTTGTCCACGCGCTCGGTCTCGATCACCTTGCGCAGCCTCACGCGCCCGGCCTCGACCATCTCGACGTGCACGTCCAGCCGCTCCTCGGAGCGGGTCATCGCGTCGTCGGTACCGGCCTTGGCGGTGCCCATCTCGGCCCCGGCCGCGCGGGTCGTGGTCGAGGACCGCATCCCGGCCTTGGTGTCCGCCTCCATCCCCTCCCGGCCGTGCCGACCGGTCGCGGTGCCGCCGAGCCCGGCGGCCGTCGTGGTCGAGGACGGCGTGTCGGCGCGGGCCGACGGCGGGTCGTTGGTGCGCACCGAGGGATCGTGCTTGCCGGTCAGCTCCTCGAAGCCGTTGTCCGAACCCGCGAGCTGCGACTTGGACATGTCCGCCCGTCGGTGGGTGTCGGCCGCGCCGGCGGTGCCGGCGGCTCCGGCCGCCGCCGTACCGGCTGCGTCGGTGCCGGTTCCCTGCGAGGGCTCGGTGCGGGTCATGCCGCTGGACGGCGTGACGCTGTAGTGGCGGTAGAGGCGGGCCTCCTCCTCCGGCGAGAGGTGCTCGTCGGTGCCCAGGCTCGGCGCCTCCTTGACGAGTTCCTTGTCGAAGGGCACACGCAGGTCGTCGCCCTGCATGTCGGCAGGGCCCAGCGGCACGAAGCTCTCTCGTCCGCCGAACATGCCGGTCTTGACGGTGACCCATTCCGGCTCGCCGGTGCGGTCGTCCAGGTACACCTGGCCGATGGTCCCGATCTTGCTGCCTTCGGAATCGACGACCTTGCGGCCGATCAGTTCCTGCGGGGTGACATTCGTCTTCACGAGCCAACGCTCCTGTTCCCGGCGTCGCGGCAAGGTGTCGCGACATGGCGGTCGTCGTGTGGGAGCTCCGTTCACCAGCAGACGGCGAATCGGCCGAAGGGACAACCGGAGGCGGCCGGGGCGGTGTCGACCGGGTGCCCGTCGCGGCGCTGTCATCTGCGGGAATACAACCGGTGCCGGCCGGTGGCGGACCGAGTGGGATTCACCCGAACGGGTGAGTGACCAACCGCGTTCGACCGGATACCGAGTCGACTGTCCGTGCTGCTCGGGACGGCTTCGGCGGCGCGCGCCCCGGGATAGGCCCATCACAATTTGTAGGCTTTCGGCATGACCATGACCATCCGCCCGGCGACGGCTCGGGATCTGCCCGGGCTGCTCGCGCTGTACGCCGAGTTCCACCCCGACGACGTGCCGCTGCCGGTCGAGGACGCCTACCTGATCTGGGCGGACATCGCCACGCAGCGTGGTCGCACGGTGCTGGTCGCGGACTTGGACGGGGACGTCGTCGGCACCGCCGACTGCGCGGTGTTGCCCAACCTCACCCGAGGCGGGCGCCCGATCATGTTCGTGGAGAACGTCGTGGTGGCGGCGACGCGCCGCAGGCAGGGCACCGGCCGCCGACTGTTGGCCGCCGCCGGCACGCTTGCCGCCGACGCGGGGTGCTACAAGCTGCAACTCCTGGCCGCGGACAGCGCCGAGGCACACGAGTTCTACCGCGCCTGCGGTTTCGAGAGCCGGGCTCAGGGCTTCCGCCGATACCTGCGGCCCGTCTCGTCGACTACCCCCTAGGGCGGGCCTGGGACGGGCCTGGAGCGGGCCGCTACCCGCCTGTGCGCCAGGGGCCGCCGAGGGAGCCCTCCGGTGGGTCGGCCGGGCCGTTGTGCAGCCAGCCGGTGCCTCGGCAGTGCGGGCAGCGGGTGCCGGCCCAGATCGTGGACACCTCGCGATGCCGGCTGCGATACACCCGGCCGGAGGTGTCCAGGCCGGTGCCCTGGCAACCCGTGCATCGGATCGCGTCGCCCGCCGTGGACTCGTCGTGTCCGGCTTCCTCCGTCACCGCGTCCCCCTTCGATCGGTGTGCGCCCGCGACCGAGCCGTATCGCGTTCCGTAGTGGGCGCGTGTACACCCAGTATTCGCGCGCCGTGCGCTCGGCGCGGGGATTCGGGACACGAAGGTTTTCGGGTCGGGTGCGCCGGAGTGCGCCGGGCCGATGCGCCGTCGGCCCGGGCCGCGGCGCATCGGGATCGGGTCGGCCGGGGTGCGTATTGCAATCCCTTTGCCCGATTGTTTCGCTACGTTGGAAAGAAATAATCTCCGAAATGACACGCGCAGCTCGGATCGTGGATACAGTTTTCGATCGAATTGTCGAGTGCCGGCAGGGGCAATTCGGACGGCCATTTCCACGATGATATTATTGCGCCGATCGGTGTGCGGGACGACAACAGCTCGGGAGCAAGGCGATGGGCGTAGAAAGCGCCTTGGTCGAAAATAATGCGACCGAGGTCATGGGGAATACCGATCCGGAAATGTCGCAAAAAAGGCCGTGGTATCGGCCGGACGCGCGCAGCGGATGGGCCCTGGCCGTCGTGCTGGTCCCGGCGTTGCTCCTCGGACTGGCGGCCTTCCAACGACGCTGGATCGGCGACGACGGCCTGATCTTCGTCCGCGTCTCGCAGCAGATCCTGGACGGCAACGGGCCCAACTTCAACGTGGGCGAGCGCGCCGAGGCGGCGACGTCCACGCTGTGGCCGTGGCTGCTCGCGCTGGTCGGCGGGGTGACCGGGATCGACCTGGTCGCCGTCGCGGTGTACGGCTCACTGGTGTGCGCGGTGGCCGGCCTGGCGATCGCCACGACGGGCACCAGGCGGCTGTATCGCGACCTCCCGGGTGGCGGGTGGCCGCTGCCCGCCGGGGCGCTGGTGATCGCCGCGCTGCCGCCGTTCTGGGACTTCGCCACGTCCGGCCTGGAGATGGGGCTGATCTTCGTCTGGCTGGGCACGAGTTGGTCGCTGCTGGCCCGGCTGGACCGGGACAGCTCCTTCGCGCGCCAGGCGTGGACCTCGTTCGCGCTCGGCATGGGCGTGCTGGTGCGGCCCGACCTGGCGCTGGGCACGATCGTGTTCGCGGTGGCCGCCTGGCTGCTGCTGCGGCCGACCCGCAAGCGGTTGGCCGTGCTCGCGCTGTGCGGCGGCCTGCTCCCGGTGCTCTACCAGATCTTCCGGATGGGCTACTACGGCGTTCTGTTGCCCAACACGGCGATAGCCAAGGAGGGCACCAAGACCGACGTCGGTCGCGGCTGGACCTACTTCGAGGACTACGCGAGCCCGTACAACATCTGGGCGCCGCTGCTGCTCACCGTGGTGGCGGTGGGTCTGTTGGTCACCGTGGGCCGCTCGGTCGGCGACTTCGAGCGCTACCGGATCCGGGTGCTGACCGCGACCGCGCTGGTCGTGGGCACGGTGCTGCTCGGCTACGTGATCGTGGTCGGCGGCGACTTCATGCACGCCCGGCTGCTGCTGCCCGGCACGTTCGCGTTCCTGCTGCCGGTCCTGGTGCTGCCGCTGCAGCGGTTGTACGCGAGCACCGCCGCGGGGTTGGCCGTGTGGTCGGTGGTCTGCGCGGCCTCGATGCGCGTGCCGTACCAGGGCTTCGGTCCGCAGAACATCGAGGACACCCGCGCGTGGTACGTGACCTGGACCGGCGAGCGGAACCCGGTCACCTCGAAGGCATACCGGGACGCGTTCGTGAAGCGGCTCGAAGGCGTCGGCACGGAGTGGAGGACGGACACCGCCACGCCCGGCGCGCAGTTCGTCTACCTGACCTACTACCACGAGCCCGACAAGTTCTGGATGTTGAACTTCGACTTCCGCTCCGCGCCGCTCAAGTACCACGTCCCGGTCACCGACTCGGTGGTCTACGGCGCGCTCGGGCAGCCCGCGGTCCTGGTGCCCACCTCGGGGCTGGCGATCGACATCTTCGGTCTGGCCAATCCGCTCGGCGCGCACCTGGACCTCGACTACCGGACCCGGTCCGGGCACGACAAGCTGACCTACATCGAATGGATTCTGGCCGACTTCACCCAGCCGGGTACCCGACTGGACATGCGCAACGTCGATCCGGCCAAGGTCGAGGCGGCCCGGCGGGCTTTGAACTGCGGCGGTATTCGCGAACTTCAGGAAGCGACCCGTGAGCCCATGTCGGTATCGCGATTCTGGAAGAACCTCATCGGGTCGCCGAAGCGGAACTCGATGCGGATTCCGACGAATCCGATCGACGCGGAGAAGAAGTACTGCCGCTGAGCGAGCCGGCGGGCAGTCGGTACACGCCCGCCGCCAACGGCTCGACCAGACCGTCCGCGACCAGCCCGTCCAGCGCCCGTGCGCGTTGGACGGGCTCGTCCCACACCGCGTCCAACGCGGCCTGGGAAACCGGTCCGGCGCTTTCCCGCAGCACCGCGAGCAAGCGACCGCGGACCTGGCGGTCGGTTCCCGCGTAGGTCTGGCCGCGCCGGGGCGGCCCCTCGTACGCGGGCTTGCCCGCCAGCCGCCACGCGCACAGCGCGGCGATCGGGCAGCCCACGCACTTGGCCGACTTCGCGGTGCACACCAGCGCGCCGAGTTCCATGATCGCCACCGCCCAGGTCGCGGCGCGTTCCGCGGCGGCGGGCAACAGCGTGGTCGCGGTGCGCCGCTCGGCCGGCGTGGTGGCCTGCGGCGGGTACTCGACGCCGTCGATCGCCCGGCCGATCACCCGGCGCACGTTGGTGTCCAGCACGATGTGCCGCTGCCGGAAGGCGAACGAGGCGATGGCCGCGGCGGTGTACTCGCCGACGCCCGGCAGCGCCAGCAGATCCGAGTGTGCGGACGGGACTTCGCCGTCGTGGCGCTCGACCATCGCGACGGCTGCGCCGTGCAGCCGCAGCGCGCGGCGCGGGTAGCCGAGCCGACCCCACATCCGCACCGCCTCGCCCGGCTCGTCGGCGGCCAGCGCGGCCGGCGTGGGCCAGCGGGTCAGCCAGGCTTCGTAGACCGGCAACACCCGCGCCACGGGAGTCTGTTGCAGCATGAACTCGCTGACCACGACCGCCCACGCGGATGCGTCGGGGGTCCGCCAGGGCAAATCGCGTTGATTGGCCGAATACCAGTCCAGGATCGGCTCGTGCAGTGCGTGTGACATCTCTCCCCGATCCTCGCACGTTACGGGAGGTCACTCGGGCGAGTGACGGTGGCTTCTGCCCGTAAATGCCGGAATAAGCCTGCGACCAGGGCTTCTTCGGTCGCGACACGGCAGGAAATTCCAACGCTTTCGACGGTGTGGCTACACCGGACGGCGTAACGATCTCCCCTAGAGTTTGCGCGTGGACTCGATGCGCCGTCCCGTGGGTCACCTGCCGTCAACCGTGTATTGGCGACGGCGGGTCGTCGTGCTGCTCGCCCTCGCGCTGTTGATCGCGCTGGTGGCCTGGGCATGCACTGCCGGTGGGGACTCCGACGACAAGAAGAACGCCTCGGACAAGAAGCCGATCGCGTCCGGATCGGCCTCGCCCGATCCGAGCGCCATCACACCGGGGGCCAACCCGACCAACGGCGCAAACCCGCCGATCCCGGGCGGCGGTACCGGCACGCCCGGCGCGGGCACCTCCGGCGCGTCGGCGGGCACGGCCGGCCAGCCCGGCGGGCAACCGGGCCAGAGCTCCGGGCAGTCCGCGGGTACGGCCGGCAGCGGCGGTACGACGCCCGGGGGCGGCAAGGCCGCGCCGAACGGTGGCATCTGGTGCACGCCGAGCATGATCCGGGTGCAGATCCAGCCGGTGGAGTCCGGCAAGAGCGCGTACAACGCCTCGCAGAACGTGGCGCTCAAGGTGATCGTCACCAACCGGACCGGGCCGACCTGCTACGTCGACCTCGCGCCGAGCCGCGCCTACATCGAGGTGCTCTCCGGCAACGACCGGCTGTGGAGTTCGGCCGACTGCGCGGCCGGTGCGGCCACCGATCTGCGCCAGTTGCAGCAGGGCGACGCCCAGGCCGTGTCGATCACCCGGGACTGGGCCTGGACCCGTTCCAACGCCGGGCAGTGCGCCATCAACGGCGGGCAGACCAAGGCCGCTCCCGCGGACAAGGCGGCCTACCGCGCCAAGGGCACGCTGGCAGGCCTGGAGCCGTCCGGCGAGTTCGTGTTCACCGCGACGGTGGGCAAGTAGCGGGACGATCCGCATCGAGCACGAGAAGGGGCCCCGGCGCACGCGCCGGGGCCCCTTCTCGTGTCCGTACGACCGCGGTTACACGTAGCGCTCCAGGATCGAGGACTCGGCGAGTCGGGACAGGCCCTCGCGCACGCTGCGTGCCCGGGCCTCGCCGACGCCGTCCACGGCCTGGAGGTCGTCGACGCTGGCCGCGAGCAGCTTCTGCAGGCCGCCGAAGTGCTCCACGAGCCGCTCGATCACCACGGGTGGGAGTCGGGGGACCTTGGCGAGCAGTCGGTAGCCGCGCGGGCTGACCGCGGAGTCGAGCACCTCGTGGCCCGACGTGAAGCCGAGTGCGCGGGCCACCGTCTGCAGATCGAGCAGATCCGCGTGCGCGAGACCGTCGAGCTCGGCGAGCACGTCGGCCTCGGTCCGGCCGCGCTTGATCGCCCGCTCGGGCACGTAGTCGCGGGCGACCAGCTTGCGGTCGTCCTCGACGCCCGCGATCAGCTCTTCGAGCTGCAACGAGAGCAGTCGGCCGTCGACGCCCAACTCGGTGACGTAGCCGTCGATCTCACGGGCGATCAGGCGCACCATCTCCAGTCGCTGGGACACCGCGCACACGTCCCGCACGGTGACCAGGTCCTCGATTTCCAGCGCGGACAGCGTGCCCGACACCTCGTCGAGCCGGAGCTTGTACCGCTCCAGGGTGGCCAACGCCTGGTTGGCTCGGGACAGGATCGCCGCCGAGTCCTCCAGCACGTGTCGCTTGCCGTTGACGTAGAGCGCGATCAGGCGCATGGACTGGCTCACCGAGACCACCGGGTAGCCGGTCTGCTTGTTGACCCGCTCGGCGGTGCGGTGCCGGGTGCCGGTCTCCTCCGTCGGAATCGACGGGTCCGGGACGAGCTGGACGCCCGCTCGGACGATCTTCGTGCACTCGCGGTCGACCACGACGCCGCCGTCGAGCTTGCACAGCTCGCGCAGCCGGGTCGCGGAGAACTCGACGTCGAGCACGAAGCCGCCCGTGGAAAGCGCCTCCACCGCCTTGTCGAAGCCAAGCACGATCAGGCCGCCCGTGTTGCCCCGGAGAATGCGCTCCAGGCCGTCGCGCAGGGCGGTGCCCGGGGCCACGGATTGCAGCGCGGCCCTCACGAGGGCCGCGTCGGCACTCGTGCCCTTGTCGGTCCGGTCATTCGTAGCCACAGAACTCCCCGTGGTCGTTGCCATCCTCGGCCGGCCATCGGCCGTCACCCGGGCATTTGCTCCGGTATGCACGGCCGGGAGCGCCTCAGGACCTGCGGTCGACACAGGTCGGCCGCTACGTCGGAAGATCGGTGGAAAAGTCTAGTGCCTCCCGGCCGCCGACCGGTCGCCTTATCCGGCCCGAAGCCGTGTTTCGGCACAGGTCGCGCATGCCGTTCCGCTTGTCGAGTATCTCCGAGGCGACGCTTGGTCACTCCTCGGGGCACCTGAAAGTTGCCGGCCGGCATCGCGCGGTCCGGCCGGCGTCCCGTCGAGGTCCGCTCCGGGCGGGCCCGCGGCGGGCCCGCTCACTCGCGGTCGGCCTTGCGCTCGCGGTGCGAGACCAGGTTGAACGCGCGCAGTGCCTCACGGATGTCGGCCACCTCGATCACCTTCATGCCCTTGGGGATCTTGCCCGGATCGGGCGGCACCAGCGCGTGCGTGAAGCCGAGCCGGAACGCCTCGGCCAGTCGGCGCTGCACGCCGGTGGTCCGGCGAATCTCGCCGGCGAGGCCGACCTCGCCGATCGCGACCAGCTTGGACGGCAGCGGGTGGTCGGCGGCGGCGCCCGCGAGCGCCAGGGCCGCGGCCAGGTCGGCGGCCGGCTCGGTGAGCTTCACCCCGCCGACGGTGGCGGTGTGGATCTCGGTCTTCTCCAGGCGCACCCCGCCGCGCCGCTCCAGGACTGCGAGCACCATGCCCATCCGGGCCGAGTCGAGCCCCGAGGTGGCCCGGCGCGGGGTGGGGATCTGGGACGGCGCCACCAACGCCTGCACCTCGACCACGAGCGGGCGCTTGCCCTCCAGGGTCACCGTGACGCACGTGCCGGAGACCGGTTCCTGGCGCTGGGTCAGAAACAGGCCGCTGGGGTCGGTCAGGCCGGTGATGCCCTCGTCGTGCAGCTCGAAGCAGCCGACCTCGTCCGCCGTGCCGTAGCGGTTCTTGATCGCGCGGACCAGGCGCAGCCGGGCGTGTCGGTCGCCCTCGAAGTGCAGCACGACGTCGACCAGGTGCTCCAGCAGGCGCGGGCCGGCGATCGAGCCGTCCTTGGTGACGTGGCCGACCAGGACGGTGGCGATGTTGCGTTCCTTGGCGATGCGGATCAGCGCGCCGGTGACCTCGCGGATCTGCGACACGCCGCCGGGGGCGCCGTCGATCGCGGGCGAGGCGATGGTCTGCACCGAGTCGACCACGAGCAGCGCGGGTTTGACCGCGTCCACGTGGCTGATCAGCGCGGCGAGGTCGGTCTCGGCGGCGAGGTAGAGCTCCTCGTTCAGGGCGTCGATCCGACCCGCGCGCAGCCGGACCTGGGCGGCGGACTCCTCACCGGTGATGTAGAGCGTGCGCGCGGCCGGCGAGGCGGATTTGCTGGCCACGTCCAGCAGCAGGGTGGACTTGCCGACGCCGGGCTCGCCCGCGAGCAGCACGACCGCGCCCGGGACCAGGCCGCCGCCGAGCACGCGGTCCAGCTCCTCGACGCCGGTCGAGCGGAACTTGGCCGCCTGGACGTCGATCCGGCCGATCGGCAGCGCGGCGGTGGTGACCGGTCCGGCGACGATCGAGCGGGCCTTGGGCGCGCCGAACTCCTCGACCGTGCCCCATGCGTGGCACTCGTTGCAGCGACCCAGCCATTTCGGCCCGGTCCAGCCGCATTCGGTGCAGCGGTACGACGGGCGATCCTTCGTGGTGGTCCTGGCCATGCCAGGAACGTTAACGGCCCGCGCCGACATCGATCACCGGCGGCCGGTCGGCCGCCGATCGATCATGGTCGGAATGTCTTGATCCTGTCACCGAGCCGGCAAAGCGATGGTGACCATGGGGCGTTCTCCCTACCGTGGGGCGGCATGGCGGGTGGGGACGTTGCGGGGCAGGGATCCGGTACGGCGGACGTGACGGGCGCGGCGCCCGACGCCGTCGCTTTGTACGACGCCCACGGTGACGCCCTGTTCGGGTTCTGCGTGGCGCTGGGGTACGAGCCGGGGGTCGCGGCGCGGGCGGTGCGCGCGACGCTGGCGGCGGCGCCCGAGCGGATCCGCGCGCTGCGCGAGCCGAGCCGGGCCCGGGCGCTGCTGTACGGCCTGGCGCGCGTCGAGTGCGCCCGGGAGGCGGTCGACCGGCGTGGGCCCGGGGTGGTCGAGCAGGTGTTGGCCGCGGGCGGAGCGGTGTGGTCCGTGCCCGATCGGCAGCGGCTGGTGCCCCTGGTCCGGTACGCGTTGTGGGCGGTGGACGAGGTCGAGCGGATCGTGCTGGACCTGTCCGTGCGGCATCGCCTGCGCGATCGGGAACTGGCCGATGTGCTGGCGCTGTCCGAGCGGCGGGTGGAACGGGCACTGAGCCGCGCCGGGGAACAGTTCGAGCACGCGCTCGCGGTGTACGCGGTGGCCACGCACGCGCGGCGGGACTGCCCCGAACTCGCGCTGCTGCTGCCGGACGCGGGCGCGGCGGTGGAGGCGTCGCTGCGCCAACCCCTGTACCTGCACGTCGACTCGTGCCCGGACTGCGTGGCGCTGCGGCCGGGGGAGGTGGACGCGCGGGCGGTGTTGGCCGCCGCGGTCCCGCCCGCGGCGCCGTACTCGATCCGGACCGAGCTGTTCGCGGCCGGGACGAGCGGCGCCGGTGGGCCGGTGGATCGGAGCGGTTTCCCGAAGGGGATGGGCCGGCCCCGCTCGCGGGTTCCGGTCGTGGTGGGGGGTGCGGTGGCCGTGGCGCTGGTGCTCGGCCTGGCCGTGCTGGTGCGACCGGGCGACGGGGACGCGGGCTCGCCGGTCGCGCGGGGTTCGGCCCAGGCTCCGGATCAGCCGGTGATCATTCATCCGCCCGAGGTGCCCACGCACGCGCCGAGTGTCGCGCCGTCGAGGCCGACCGGGTCGAGCGCGCCGACCGCGGTGCCGAGTACGCGCGCCGGTAGTGCGAAGCCCACCGCCCGCAGCAGCAGGAGCGCCAAGCCCCCGGCGGCCGGCCCCGCGTCGGCGGCCGGGCTGCCGGCGAACCGGCCGCGGTCGATGGAGACGACGCAGGGCAATCCGGCGCCGCGGGGCACCCTCGCGTGGTCGCGCACATCGGTGGACCTCGACGCGGGCGGTGCCGCGCAGACCGTCCGGCTCACCGCGACCGGTGGCCCGGTCACGTGGTCCGTGGCCGTGTCGGAAAACGATTGGCTCACGGTGAGTCCGAATTCCGGAACGTTGGCCAATGGCCAGTCGATCTCGATCACGATCTCGGCAAATGCGGACAGCGCACCGACCGCCGCGTGGGCGGTCACTCTTTCGGCGCAGCCGACGGGTGTTTCGCTCGTGGTCCACGGCGCGAGTCGTCGCGTGGATGTTCGATGAAGGAATGCGGCCAAAGGTGACGGATATTCACTCGAAAGTATGATTGTCGACCTCGAAAGGCGTATGAAAGTGCAAATCACCTGAGTCGGCGGCTCTCGGACACCTACGTTCACGAGCGTGACGGATTCGGTGACCGGCCCGACGACCTCCCTCGGAGGTGCTCCTCGCTTCGCTTCCCCCGCCGCGGTGCTTTCGTGGGGACGCGCCGCCTACGACGCCTATGCCGAAGGGCTCTACACCTACTGCCTCTCGGTGCTTCGGGATCACCAGGCGGCGGCGGAGTCGCTGCGCAGCACCTTCGTGCTGGCCGATCGTCACATCGGCCGGCTTCCCGACCTGGACCTACTCAAACCGTGGTTGTACGCGCTCGCCCGGTACGAGTGCCTGGTCCGGCTGGACGCGCACGTGCGGGTGGGCACCGGGCCCGCGCGGCCCGAGGACGTGCGGGTGGTGTGGGCGCACGAGCGCAGCCTGCCGCTGCTGGCCGCGGACGTCGACCAGGTCGCCGATCCGTTCCCCGGCACCGAGGCGGGCCGATCCCCCGCCCGGCGCGCCGACCTGGACGAACTGGCCTGGCCGGACGCGGTGGGCCTGGTGCCGGAGCAACGCGAGGCGCTCGAACTGTCCGTGCGGCACGGGCTCGACCCGCGCGGCCTGGCCGCCGTGCTCGGTTGCGACGAACAGCACGCCCGCAGCCTGCTCCTGGCGGCCGGCCGCGAGGTGGACCGGACCCGGGCGGCGATGGCGGGCGCCGAGGCGTCGCACGGGTGCCCCGAGGGCCAGGAGCTGGCCACCGGGCGGCTCACCTCCGCGCTCCGCGAGCGCCTGATCGCGCACGTCGAGACGTGTCGGCGGTGTGGCCCGCAGGTGCGCCGCGCCGCGGCCCGCCTGGCGCCGACCACGGGCGCGGCCGCGGCGCCGGTCGGGCTCGCGCTGATCGCCCCGCCGGCGGCGCTGCGGATCGAGGTGCTGGGCGAGGTCGGCAAGGGGCGCTCGGCCCAGCGGCCGCCGGAGATCGCCCGGCGGGTCGCCGAGTTCGACCGGGCCGGCTTCCCGGTCTTTCGGGCAGGCGTGGTCGAGCGCGGCAATCGCCGCCGGGCCACGGTGATCGCGGCGGTCGTGGTGGCCGCGGTGGTCGCCGCGCCCGCGCTCGCCCTGTGGCAGGCGTCCGGCGGCTCGGCCGGCGAGTCGACCGCCAAGGCCGTCACCATCGCCTCCGCGCGGGTGGAGGACCCGGGCGACCCGGCCGCGGCGCCGGCTCCGATCGAACCGGCGCGGTCGCCGGCCACGACGGGGAGCCCGACCGTCCCGAGTTCGCCGCACGGGCAGGGCTTGGCCCCGGGGCCGTCCACGGCGATGGTCGCCTCGATCGCATCCGAGGTCGTCGCGCCCGGTGTCGCCGCGCTTCCACCGCCCGGTTCGACCGCCCCGCTGCCGCTGTTGGTGACCGCCACCCACACCGGTGACCACACGCTCGTCACGCTGCGCAACACCGGCTCGGTCCCGGTCGACTGGCAGGCCCGGACGGCGGCGGCCTGGCTGCGACCGAGCCCCGCGCAGGGCACGCTCGCCCCGGGGCAGCAGGACACCGTCACCGTGTCGGTGGATCCCAAGCGGGCCCCGCGGGGATCGTGGACGGCCGCGGTGGTGGTGGATCCGGGCGGCACGGTGATCACCATCGAGGGCCGCACCGGCGAGCCGACGCCGTCGCGCCCCCCGGCCGGCACACGGCCCGCGCGAACAACGCCGCCGCGCAGTCCCGAGCCGACGGGCTGAGCCGGGTCCGTTCCGGGCCGAGTTCGCCCGGAGTCGGGCCGACCGGCCGAGCCCGTCCCGGTGGGACTCAGTCGACCGGATCCGCCGGATGCGGTGCGATCGGTCGGCCACCCGCGAGCCTGGCCTCACACGCCGCGACCAGTACCGCGTAGGCCGCCTCGCCCATCAGCTCGCGCAGCTCCGGGCCGTACGACTCGTACACCGGCTCGCCGGCGCCGTGTGCCTCGGTGCTTCCGGTGCACCACCAGTGCAGGTCGTGGCCGCCCGGGCCCCAGCCCCGGCGGTCGTACTCGCCGATCGTCACCATCAGCACGCGGGTCTCGTCCGGCCGGTCGATCCAGTCGTAGGTCCGGCGCACCGGCAGCTGCCAGCACACGTCCGGCTTGGTCTCCAGCGGGTGCACGCCCTCACGCAGCGCGAGGGCGTGCAGCGAACAGCCGGTGCCGCCGGCGAACCCGGGCCGGTTCAGGAACACGCACGCCCCGTCGACCAGCCGCGTGCGCTTGTCGCCGTCCTCGAACTCGCTGACGCCCTGCTCCATGGCCAGGTCGTGGAACTGCCAGGTCTGCGGCGTCAGCCGTTCCGCCCACGTCAGCACCCGCGTCTCGTCGTCCTCGTCCGACCAGTGCGCGCCCAGCGAGCAGCACCCGTCGGGCGCGCGGCCGGCCACGACGCCGTGACAACCGGCGCCGAAGATGCACTGCCAACGCGAGGTCAGCCAGGTCAGGTCGCAACGAAAGAGTTGATCGGCGTCCTCGGGGTCGGGGAATTCGAACCAAGCGCGCGGAAAATCCAGGTCTACCTCAGGCACACGACAAGCGTAGGGCCCCGGTCCGGATGGTCGGTCGGGCAAAGGTGTGGCAACCGAGGGAACGCCCCCGCTCGCGCGTGTGGGGCGACGGATTACCTTCGTGACCATGCGACTCGGTGTTCTCGACGTGGGCTCCAATACGGTCCACCTGCTCGTGGTCGACGCCCATCAGGGTGCTCGACCCCTTCCCGCGTACTCGCACAAGCGCGAGTTGCGCCTGGCGGAACTCCTGGAGCCGGACGGGAGCATCGCCCCACACGGGGTCGATCTGCTGGTCCGGACGATGGCCGCCGCCCTGGAGATCGCCGAGGACAAGGGCGTCGAGGACCTGCTGCCGTTCGCCACGTCCGCGGTACGCGAGGCGGCCAACTCCGAGGCGGTGCTCGATCGGGTGCGGCGCGAGACCGGCGTGGACCTGCAGGTGCTGACCGGTGCCGACGAGGCCCGGCTGACCTTCCTGGCGGTGCGCCGCTGGTTCGGCTGGTCCTCCGGGCGGCTGCTCGTGCTCGACATCGGCGGCGGCTCGCTGGAAATCGCGGCGGGCGTGGACGAGGAGCCGGACGCGGCGGCCTCGCTGCCGCTGGGCGCGGGCCGGCTCACCCGGGCCTGGCTGCACACCGACCCGCCATCCCCGGACGAGATGCGGGTGCTGCGCAAGCATGTACGCGCGGAGATCGCCCGAACGGTCGCCGAGTTCACCCGGCTCGGTCGGCCCGACCACGTGGTGGCCACGTCCAAGACGTTCAAGCAGCTGGCCCGGATCGCCGGCGCGCCGGCCTCGGGCGAGGGCCCGTACGTCAAGCGCTCGCTCAGCCGGGCCGGTCTCGCCGACTGGCTGCCCCGGCTCGCGGCGATGACCTCCAGCGAGCGGGCCGCCCTGCCGGGGGTGTCCGTGGGCCGGGCTCCGCAACTGGTCGCGGGTGCGATAGTCGCCGACGCGGCGTTGGACCTGTTCAACGTGGCGGCGCTGGAAGTGTGTCCGTGGGCGCTGCGCGAGGGGATCATCCTGCGGCGCCTGGACTGGATGGACTGAGGCCGGCCGTTCACCCGGATGCCGTGGTCGCCGCCCGGATCGCCCACACCCACGTGTGGGATACCACCGGGTCGGCGGCCGATGGTTCTACTCTGGGCGACGTGGCCGACCACGACATACTCCACGGTACGGGGGCCGACACGTCCGAGGCGCGGGTGCCGGACGCGGTTTTGCGCGTGCCCGACGCGAAGATCGCCCTGTCCACCGCCTCCGTCTACCCCGAGTCCACCGCCGACGGTTTCGAGATCGCGGCCCGGCTCGGCTACGACGGGATCGAGGTCATGGTCTCGACCGATCCGGTGAGTCAGGACGTCGAGGCGCTGCGCCGGTTGTCCGACCACCACGGTGTGCCGATCGTGTCCGTGCACGCGCCCTGCCTGTTGATCACGCAGCGGGTGTGGGGGACGGACCCGTGGACCAAGCTGGTGCGCGCGCGGGACGCGGCCGAGCGACTCGGTGCGAAGACCGTCGTGGTGCACCCGCCGTTTCGGTGGCAGCGCAGCTACGCCCGCGACTTCGTGCGCGGCATCGACCGCATGGCGGGCGAGACCGACGTGCTGTTCGCGGTGGAGAACATGTTCCCGCTGCGCTACCGGGACAAGGAGGTCGCCGCGTACGCGCCGGACTGGGATCCCTCCGACGAGGACTACCGGCACTTCACGCTCGACCTGTCGCACACCGCGACCTCACGCTCGGACGCGCTGGACATGCTGGCCCGGATGGGCGACCGGTTGGGGCACGTGCACCTGGCCGACGGCAGCGGCTCGCTCAAGGACGAGCACCTGGTGCCCGGACGCGGCACCCAACCGTGCGCGGAACTGCTCGAACACCTCGCGCGCACCTCGTTCGCCGGGGCGATCGTGCTGGAGGTCAACACCCGCCGAGCCGCCTCGCGCGCCGAACGCGAGGCGGATCTGGCCGAGGCGCTCGCGTACACCCGGTTGCACCTGGCGGCCGAGGCCGAGGCGGAGCGGCGCTATGGCTGAAGCGCGAACCGCGGCCGGCGCGGCCGGCGCGCGGCGGGGTCCGGGCCGCCCGCCCGGCCGGCGCGGCAACGCCTCGGCGACGCGCGAGGGCATCCTGGAGGCGGCGCGCGCCGAGTTCGCCGCGCGCGGCTACGCCGGTGCCTCGGTGCGCGCGATCGCCCGGGGCGCGGGGGTGGATCCGGCGCTGGTGCACCACTACTTCGGGCCCAAGGACCGGGTGTTCATCGCGGCGATGGACCTGCCGCTGGAACCCGAGGTGCTGGTCGCCCGGGTGTTCGCGGGGGGTGTCGAGCAGGCGGGCGAGCGCCTGGCCGAGGCGTTCGTGACGCTGTGGGAGCATCCGGACACCGGCACCCGGCTGCTGGCCATCCTGCGCACGTCGGTCGTGGACGGCGGCAATCCGGCGTTTCGCGAGTTCGTCGGCGCCGAACTGATCGCGCGCCTGGCCGAGGGGATCGGTGGCGACGACGGTGCGCTGCGGGCGAACCTGTGCGTGAGCCAACTCCTGGGGGTCGCGCTCACCCGCTACGTGCTGCGACTGGAACCGATCGCCTCGACGCCGGCGGCACGGCTCGCCGAACGGCTCGCGCCGATCCTGCAGCGCCATCTGACCGGCTGAGCGCGATCCGACCCGGCGCGCGGCGGGTCGCATGGTGGACGTCCGCGCCGCAGGTCGCGGTCGCGGACGTAAGCTCGAAAGCACCCCGGATCCACCGGTGAATTGCTGAGAGGGTGTGTGCAGTGCCGCAACTCAGGTCTCGGACGGTCACCCACGGTCGCGAAATGGCGGGCGCCCGCGCCCTCCTCATGGCCGCAGGCGTCAAGCGTGAGGACTTCGGCAAGCCGATCATCGCGGTTGCCAACAGCTTCACCGAGTTCGTACCGGGGCACACCCACCTTCAGCCGGTCGGCCGGATCGTGTCCGAGGCGATCTCCGCCGCGGGCGGCATCCCGCGCGAGTTCAACACGATCGCGGTCGACGACGGCATCGCGATGGGCCACTCGGGCATGCTCTACTCGCTGCCCTCGCGCGAGTTGATCGCCGACGCCGTGGAGTACATGGTCAACGCGCACCAGGCCGACGCCATGGTGTGCGTGTCGAACTGCGACAAGATCACCCCCGGCATGCTGATGGCCGCGCTGCGGCTGAACATCCCGGCCGTGTTCGTCTCCGGTGGTCCGATGGAGGCCGGTACCGCGGTCATGGTCGACGGCCGGGTGCGCCCGCACCTGGACCTGATCACCGCGATCTCCGACTCCGCGTCCGACCAGGTCTCCGACGAGGACCTGGAGCGGATCGAGAACGCCGCGTGTCCCACGTGCGGTTCGTGCGCGGGCATGTTCACCGCCAACTCGATGAACTTCCTGGTCGAGGCGATGGGCCTGGCGCTGCCCGGCAACGGCTCGGTGCTCGCGACGCACACCGCGCGCAAGGCGCTGTACGAGGACGCGGGCCGTACGGCGGTGGAGATCACCAAGCGCTACTACGAGCAGGACGACGAGAGCGTGCTGCCGCGCAACGTGGCGACCCGGAAAGCGTTCGAGAACGCGATGGCGATGGACATCGCCATGGGCGGCTCGACCAACACCATCCTGCACCTGCTCGCGGCCGCGCAGGAGGCCGAGATGGACTTCACCATGGCCGACATCGACGCGCTCTCGCGGCGCGTGCCGTGTCTGGCCAAGGTGGCGCCGAACAACGCGCCGTACCATGTGGAGGACGTGCACCGCGCGGGCGGCGTGCCCGCGCTGCTCGGCGAGTTGTACCGCGCCGGGCTGCTGCACGAGGACGTCCGTTCGGTGCACACCGACTCGCTCGCCGAGTGGCTCAAGACGTGGGACGTGCGTGGCGGTTCGCCCTCCGCCGAGGCGGTCGAGCTGTTCCACGCGGCGCCCGGCTGCGTGCGCTCGGCCACCGCGTTCAGCCAGTCCGAGCGCTGGGACTCGCTCGACCTGGACGTGGCCGCGGGCTGCATCCGCGACGTCGAGCACGCCTACAGCAAGGACGGCGGGCTGGGCATCCTGTACGGCAACCTCGCCGAGGCGGGCTGCGTGGTCAAGACCGCGGGAGTGGACGAGTCGATCTGGACCTTCTCCGGCCCGGCCGTGGTGGTCGAGTCGCAGGAGGCGGCCGTCGACGCGATCCTGACCAAGCGGGTCAAGGAGGGCGACGTCGTGGTCGTGCGCTACGAGGGTCCCAGGGGCGGTCCGGGCATGCAGGAGATGCTCTACCCGACGTCCTTCCTCAAGGGCCGCGGGCTCGGCGCGAAGTGTGCGCTGATCACCGACGGGCGCTTCTCCGGCGGTACGTCGGGCCTGTCCATCGGGCACGTCTCGCCGGAGGCGGCGGCCGGCGGCACGATCGCGCTGGTCCAGGACGGCGACATCATCAGCATCGACATCCCGAATCGGCGGATCGACCTGGAGGTCTCCTTCGAGGAACTGGCCGAGCGTCGCGAGCGGCTGCTGCACGACCTGGGCAAGTACCGCCCGGTGGACCGCGACCGGGTGGTCAGCACCGCGTTGAAGGCGTACGCGGCGATGGCCACCAGCGCGGACAGGGGCGCGGTGCGCGACGTGTCGATGTTCGACTGAGCCATGCCCGACTGATCCACGGCGATTGCCACAAGGGCGTCCCGGCTGCGGCCGGGGCGCCCTTTGTCGTGCGCGTGGGTCCTTGACGAGGGGCGGCCGGCGCGCGCATATTCAACACATGATGAATTATGCCGGGGACGACGCGATCCGAGCCGAGGGGCTACGGGTCGTGCGTGGTGGGCGCGTGGTGCTCGACGACGTCTCGTTCGGGGTGCCGCGCGGGAGCGTGACCGGGCTGCTCGGACCGAGCGGTTGCGGCAAGAGCACGCTGATGCGCGCGATCGTCGGCGTGCAGGCGCATGTGAGCGGGCGGCTGGACGTGCTGGGCCGGCCCGCCGGGCACGCCGGACTGCGCAGCACGATCGGCTACGTGACCCAGGCGCCGTCGGTCTACGCGGACCTGACCGTGCGGGAGAACCTGCGCTACTTCGGCTCGATCCTGGGCGCCGCGGCGGGCGAGGTGGATCGGGTGCTCGGCGAGGTGGACCTGATCGACCGTCAGGATGCGGCCGTGGCCCGGCTCTCCGGCGGGCAGCGGGCCCGAGTCTCGCTGGCCGCCGCGCTGCTGGGCGCGCCGGAGCTGCTGGTCCTGGACGAGCCCACGGTCGGCCTGGACCCGGTGTTGCGGCGCGATCTGTGGGGCCTGTTCCACCGGCTCGCGGCCGGCGGCGTCACGCTGCTGGTGTCCAGTCACGTGATGGACGAGGCCGAGCGCTGCGAGCGGCTGTTGTTGCTGCGCGAGGGCGTGCTGCTCGCCGACGAGACCCCGGCCGCGCTGCTGGCGCGCACCGGGACGCAGGACGCGGAGTCGGCCTTCCTCACCCTGGTCGAGGCGGCGGCCGGGCCGGGCTCGACCGCCGCCGCCCTCTCGCCTTCGGCTCCCGGGAGTGCGTCGTGACCGGCACCGCCACCACCGCCACCGCGCGCCGCGTGCTCGCCCAGCTGCGGCACGACCCGCGCACCATCGCGCTCATGCTGCTCGTGCCGTGCGTGCTGCTCACGCTGCTGTACTGGCTCTACGACGGCCGGCCGCAGCAGTTCGACCACATCGGCGGGCCGCTGCTGGGGATCTTTCCGTTCGTGGTGATGTTCCTGGTCACCTCGGTGGCCACGCTGCGTGAGCGGTCCACCGGCACGCTGGAGCGGCTGCTCACCATGCCGATCGGCAAGCTGCAACTGATCGGCGGCTACGCGCTCGCCTTCGGTCTGGTCGCGGTGGTCCAGGCGGTTGTGGCCACCGGACTCGCGATCGGGCTGCTCGATCTGGACGTGGCGGGGCCGACCTGGCTGATCCTGTGCGTCGCGGTGCTCGACGCGCTGCTCGGACTCGCCCTGGGGTTGCTGGTGAGCGCCTTCGCCAACACCGAGTTCCAGGCCGTGCAGTTCCTGCCCGCGGTGATCCTGCCGCAGTTCCTGCTGTGCGGGCTGTTCGTGCCGCGAGATCAGATGCAGCCGGTGCTCGAAGCCGTCTCCGATGTGCTCCCGCTGTCCTACGCGGTGGATGCGATGCTCCGGCTGAGCACCGAGAGCGAGGTCTCCGGCCTGCTGCTTCGCGATGTCGCGGTGATCGCCGGCTGCGTGCTCGCGGCTCTCGCGCTCGGCGCGCTGACCCTGCGCCGGCGCACCCCATAGGACACGTGTACGTACCGTACGGTGGCCACTGGAGGCACCCGGCGTGCCTCCGGAGGACCAACGGACGCGAGAAAGTGTGGGGCCATGGCTCAGCGGGTCGCCGTCGTCGGCACCGGGAAGATCGGTGAAGCGCTGTTGTCCGGGATGATCCGGGCGGGCAAGAGCCCGGGCGACCTTCTGGTCACCACGCGCCGGGCCGAGCGGGCCGAGGATCTGCGTCGTCGCCACGGCGTGGAGGCGGTCACCAACGCCGAGGCCGCCAAGGCCGCCGACATCCTGATCCTGACGGTCAAGCCGCAGGACATGGCCGCGCTGATGGACGAGTTGGCCCCGCACGTGCCCGCCGACCGGCTGGTCGTCAGCGGCGCGGCGGGCATCACCACCTCCTTCCTGGAGGCCCGCCTGGCCGCCGGCACGCCCGTGGTGCGGGTCATGTCGAACACGCCCGTGCTGGTGGACGAGGGGATGAGCGCGATCTCCGGCGGCGCGCACGCCACCGAGGAACACCTGGCGCGGGTCGAGGAGATCTTCGGCTCGGTCGGCAAGACCATCCGCGTCCCGGAGAAGCAGCAGGACGCGGTCACCGCGCTGTCCGGCTCCGGCCCGGCCTACTTCTACTTCCTGGTCGAGGCGATGACCGACGCCGGCATCCTGCTCGGGCTGCCGCGGGCCGCCGCGCACGACCTGATCGTGCAGGCCGCGATCGGCGCGTCGGTGATGCTGCGCGACTCGGGCGAGCACCCCACGCTGCTGCGCGAGGCGGTGACCTCCCCGGCCGGCACCACGATCGCCGCGATCCGCGAGTTGGAGAACCACGGCGTGCGCGCCGCGCTGCTGGCCGCGCTGGAGGCCGCGAGCAACCGGTCGCAGGAGATCGCCGAGGGTCTCAAGTGAAGCCCGACCTGGTGATCTTCGACAACGACGGTGTGCTGGTGGACAGCGAGCCGATCGCCAATCGGGCGCTCGCCGGCCTGCTCACCGAACTGGGCGTGCCCACCAGCTACGAGGACTCGCTGCGCGACTACCTCGGCGGCACCATGGCCCGCGTGCACACGATCGTCCGCGAGCGGGACGGCGTCACGCTGCCCGACGACTTCGATCACGTCTATCACGAGCGCGTGTTCGCCGGGTTCCGGGCCGAGCTCGAAGCCGTGGCCGGGGTCGCCGACGTGCTCGCCGCCCTCGACCTCGCGGGTGTCCCGTACTGCCTGGCCTCGTCCGGCACGCACGAGCGGATCCGGCTCGCGCTGACCCGGACCGACTTGATCGGGCGCTTTCCCGACCCGATCCGGTTCAGCGGCCAGGACGTCGCGCAGGGCAAGCCCGCACCCGATCTGTTCCTGCACGCCGCGGCCGCGATGGGCGTCGACCCGGTGCGCTGTGTGGTGGTCGAGGACAGTCCGCTGGGCGTGCAGGCGGCGCGGGCGGCGGGGATGACCGTCCACGGCTATGCCGCGATGACCCCGCCGGAGCGGCTGGCGGACGCCGATTCGTTGTTCAAGGACATGGTCGACCTGCCGGAGCTGCTGGGAGTACATCCGCCTTCGGACGGTTTTTCCGGCCGCGGAATCTGACGATTCATCAAAAGATCTTCCCGGCCTCTGTCCGTCGAAGTGACCCGTCGGTAGCGTGCACGCCCATGCAGGTGACCGAACCGGCGGCCGAGCCGTCCAAGGACGAGATGTTGCGCCGCGCGCGGTTCAGCCTGCTCGCGTGCTTCCTGATCCAGGGCGCGTCCTTCGCCCTTCTGGTGACCAGGATCCCGGCGATCCAGCGCCGTTACGACATGGGCGACGGCACGCTGACCGCGGTCCTGTCGGTGGTGCCGATCGTCGCGGGCGTGGGCAGCGTCATAGCCGGGGCGCTGGCCAAGCGCTTCGGCAGCCGGCTGGTGCTCCGGGTCTCCCAGCCGATCGTGTGCGCGATCCTGATCGGGGTCGGCGCGGGCGATCGGCTGTGGCAACTGGCGATCGTCCTCTTCGTGTTCGGGCTCTCCCTGGGCGCGGTGGACGCCACGATGAACATGCAGGGCGTGGCGATCCAGGCCCGGGCGGGTCGCAGCATCATGCTCGGCTTCCACGCCTCGTACAGTCTCGGCGGCCTGGCCGGCGCCGGGGTCGCCGGGCTGTGCGCGTGGGGGGACGTCCCGCTGGTGTGGATGTACGCGGGGGCCGTCCTGGTCACCGTGCCCGTCGCGCTCGTGGTCGGCCCCGGCTACCTGGGCACGGACACCGTGATGCCGGTCGCCGACCCGGAACGCTCGGCGGCCCGCAAGCTGCCGTGGCGCCCGCTGATCCCGCTGTGCCTGGTGATGACGTTCGCCTACATCGGCGACTCGACGGTGGCCAACTGGAGCGCGGTCTACCTGGAGAAGGTGCTGGACAGCTCCGAGGCGTTCGCCGTGGTCCCCTACATCGCGTACATGATCACCACCTTGATCGGCCGCAGCGTGGGCGACCTCGGCGTGCGCCGCTGGGGCATGGTCAACGTGGTCCGCGGCGGAGCCGTGGTCGCCGCCGCCGGCTTCGCGGTGGTCCTGGCCGCCCCGCACGCCGCGGTGGGTCTGCTCGGCTTCGTGATCCTGGGCGTGGGCCTGTGCGTCCTGGTCCCGCAGACGTTCGCCGCGGGCGGCCGACAGTCGCCGCGGGACGCCGACGAGGCGGTGGCCCGACTCAACATCTTCAATTACGTCGGCTTCCTGGTCGGCACCCCGCTCGTGGGCGGGATCGCCGATCTCGCCTCGTTCCGCGTCGCGATGCTGGTGCCGCTGTTCCTGGTGCTCGCCGTGGTGCCGCTGGCCCACGCCTTCGCCCCGCACGGTGAACCCGCTCACGACCGATGATCGCGAGCCGGCCCGGGCGGTAGCGTGACCGCATGAGTCGAGCGGTGCAGGTGATGTGGGACGACCGGATGACCGGTTACGACTTCGGCCCGTGGCACCCGATGAAGCCGGTACGCCTGCGCCTGACCATCGACCTGATCCGCGCGTTCGGCCTGCACAACCTGCCGGAACTGCGGGTGCGCGCGCCGGGGATCGCCTCCGACGAACAACTGGCCATGGTGCATGCCGACGCCTACGTCGCCGCCGTGCGCGCCGCCTCGTTCGATCCCCGAAAGGCCGATCCGGCGTTCGGGATCGGCACCGAGGACACCCCCGCGTTCGCGGACATGCACGAGGTGTCCGCACTGATCGCCGGCGCCTCGATCGCCGCGGCCGACGCGGTGTGGCTGGGACCGGAACACCCGGACGGCGCCGACCACGCGATCAACTTCGCGGGCGGCCTGCACCACGCGATGCCCGCCGCCGCGGCCGGATTCTGCGTCTACAACGACCCCGCGCTGGCGATCGCGCGCCTGCTCGAACTCGGCGCCGAACGGGTCGCCTACGTGGACATCGACGTGCACCACGGCGACGGCGTGCAGGAGGCGTTCCGCGACGACCCGCGCGTGCTGACGATCAGCCTGCACGAGAGCCCGCGCTTCCTGTTCCCGGGCACCGGGTTCCCGGACGAGATCGGCGGGCCGGACGCCGAGGGCTTCGCGGTCAACGTCGCGCTTCCGCCCGGGATCGCCGACGCGCCCTGGCTGCGCGCGTTCGACGCCGTGGTGCCGCCGCTGCTCGCGGCCTTTCGCCCGGACGTGCTGGTCACCCAGCACGGCGCGGACACCCACGCGGACGACCCGCTGGCCCACCTCGCGCTGAGCGTGGACGCGCAGCGCACGGCGCACGCCGCGCTGCACGCGCTCGCGCACGAACACGCGGGCGGGCGCTGGATCGCCACCGGCGGTGGGGGCTACGCGGCGGTGGACGTGGTCCCGCGCACCTGGACGCACCTGGTGGCCGAGGCGGCCGGCCACCCCATCGACCCGGCCCGGGACGTGCCGCTCGACTGGCGCGAGGAGGTCCGGATGCTGACCCGCGAAACGGGACCACAGCGGATGACCGACGGCGGGACCGGCGATTTTCGGCCGTTCTCCGCGGGCTACGACCCGGCGGACCGGACCGACCAATCAATTCTGGCCACCCGGCGCGCGGTCTTCCCGGCGCATGGTCTCGACCCGATGTTCGACCTGTGACCCGGTGCCCCCGACGCCTGCCGTGACCTCGACCCGTGACCCAAGGAGCTGTGCGTGACCGTTGCGGTTCCCACCCCCGAGGAGCTTCGCTCCCACCTCGTGCGCGGCCGGATCGCCGGCGACGTGGCGACCACGAGAGAGAACAACCTCCGGCACTACCGACTGATGAGCGAGCGGCACCCCGGCCATCTGTTCGGCCTGGAACCGGACGGTCGGTGGAACGCGGACGATGTGCTGGCCCTGATGGTGCGCCGTTGCGGAGTGGTCGCCGATCCGGCCCACCGCAACGGCCGGGACACCATCGACCCGGACCTGACCATCGCCGCCCTGGACGCGTACGCGGATCGAGTGGCGCTGGCCGCCAAACGCCGCGAGCGGGTGATCGTGGCCACGGGTCACCCGAACGGCCTACAGGATTGGTATCGGACACTGGCGCGCGTGCTGCGCGACGCCGGATGTACGCTCCTGCGCCCCGCCGCGGGCTGGGTCTATCGCACGCCGACCGCCGAGGGCGGGGAGAGTCGCACGATCCGCTATCGGGGTGATGTCGCCATGGTGGTCGACGACGAGGGAGACTTCCGGCACACCCACTCCGCGCGCGGCGTGCGGGCGATGCTGGCCGAGTTGGCCACCGCGCGCGAGCCGCTTCCGGATCTGCTGATCGGCGACCACGGCTGGGCCGGAGGCGCGGGTCAGGCGGGTGTTCCCACGATCGGATTCGCGGATTGCAACGACCCCGCGTTGTTCGTGGCGGCAGAGGAGAGCCGGGTCGAGGTGGTCGTCCCGCTCGACGACAACGTCGCACCGCACCTGTACAAACCGCTCATGGCCTACGTGCTCGATCGGTCCGGACTGTCCGGAATCAATCCATAAAACAGCCTGATGGGCGATTCAGGTGGGATAACTACTCCTCTTCCCCACTGGTACCACACGCCACTACTCTGGAGGGACGCACGTGCGTGTGGCAGTCGCCGGAGGGGAAGCCGGCGCCCGACGCGTGCTGAATGGTTCGGTGCGTCATGGCTTCTGGAGAGAGGCCTCTCAACGAGGTCAACTTCTTGACTGTGGCCGAGGTGGCCGCGGTGATGCGGGTGTCCAAGATGACGGTGTATCGCCTGGTCCACAGTGGCGAGATGCCGGCCATCAGGGTTGGTCGGTCCTTCCGAGTTCCGGAGCAGGCCGTCCACGACTACCTGCGAGACTCCTACGTGGAAACAGCGTAGGGGGGCATTACGGACCGCCTCGTTTAGAGGTGGGCCGGGGCGGCGAGTAGGCTGGCCCCCAGTTGTGCGGGCTGATCCGGCTCCGCGCGGTAGGAACGTCACGTGAGCGAGGGTTGTCGGTGGGCTCTGTCATCAAGAAGCGTCGCAAGCGCATGGCGAAGAAGAAGCACCGCAAGCTTCTCAAGAAGACGCGCGTGCAGCGTCGCAACAAGAAGTAGGCATCCCACCGGCGTATGCCGCTGAAGCCTTGGGCGACCGCCCGTCGTGTTCCCTTCGGGGGACGCGTCGGGCGGTCGTCGTGCGTTTCGGGGGTGTCGCGGACGGATGTCGCGGCGCGCCCGGACGAACTGCCGGTGTGAACGCCTCGTAAACCTGCGCCCGGCGGGTAGGCGCGACGGATACGTTGGAACTTGTCGTCTCGCGTTTGCGTTCCGTAATCATTCGGCTGCATGGCGATCACCTGGTGAGCAAACATGAGCGGGGGAGGCACAGCATGGGACGTGTCGTCATGGTCACCGGTGTAGCCGGCGACCCGGGGGCCGATTTCGTGCGGATGATCCGCGACGAACCGGGTGTCGATCGGGTGATCGGGGTCGACATGGTCGAGCCCGGGTCCACCCCTGACGGTGTGGACTTCGTGCTCGCCGACATCCGCAACCCGATGATCGCGAAGGTGGTCGCATCGGCGGCGGTGGACACCGTGGTGCACCTGAGCCCCAGCGAGGTGCCGCCGAACCACGGTGGCGCGGTCTCGATCAAGGAGACCAACGTCATCGGCACCATGCAGCTGCTCGCGGCCTGCCAGAAGGCGCCGTCGATCCGCCGCCTCGTGGTGCGCTCGACCACCGCCGTCTACGGTGGTTCGCCGCGCGACCCCGCGCTGTTCGCGGAGGACACCGAACCACGGGTACAGCCCTCCGCCGGTTGGGCCAAGGACGCCGTCGAGATCGAGGGCTACGTGCGCGGCTTCGCTCGGCGCCGGCCGGATGTCGCGGTCACGGTGCTGCGCTTCGCACCGCAGCTCGGGCCGCGGACCGATTCGCCGATGGGTTCCTACTTCGGGCTCCCGGTGTTGCCGACAGTGCTCGGCTACGACCCCCGCCTGCAGTTCGTGCACGAGGACGACCTGCTGGAGGCGCTGCGGATCGCCGTGCTGGCCGATCGGCCGGGTACGTACAACATCGCCGCCGAGGGGGTGCTGTTCCTGTCCCAGGCCGCTCGTCGGCTGGGCCGACCGGTGTTGCCCTTCCCGGCCGCCGCGGTCGGACTGGTCAATCAGGGTTTGCGCCGCGTCGGATCGGTGCACCTGTCCGCCGAGCAGGTGCGGCTGCTCACCCACGGGCGTGTGGTCGACCCCACACGTGCCCGGGAGAAACTGGGCTTCGTCGCGGCCAGGAGCACGGCCGAGACGTTCGCCGACTATGCCTGGGGTCGACATTCGGCCGGCCTGTTCGACCCGAGGCTCCTGGCACAGGTGCCCGATCGACTCGCCACGTTGCTGCTCACCAGGAGGAGCCCCGATGGGTGACGCCCGGATCATTCCCTTCGACGGCGCCGCCTCCGGGGCGCGGACGCCCGCGCCTCGGTCGGGGCGACGGACCGCCCGGCCCGCGCGGGCGGTCCGGGTGCCCGAGCCGGTCGAGGGCGAGGTGCCGGTGCGGTCGATCGAGGGGCGCCCGGCCGAGGAACGGCCGACCCGGGAGCGGCCGGT
The DNA here is from genome assembly GCF_000372745.1 of Embleya scabrispora DSM 41855. GTDB lineage: Bacteria > Actinomycetota > Actinomycetes > Streptomycetales > Streptomycetaceae > Embleya > Embleya scabrispora. The sequence goes on from NZ_KB889585.1 coordinate 127,526, forward strand.
TCGCGAGCATGAGGAGGGCGCGGGCGCGGGACCCAGGCGGGCGCCGGGGACCGGGCGCTCGTTGCTCGGGTCGCTCGCGGGCGCGGTCGGCGGGGTCGTGGGCGGTGCCGCCGCCGGGCTCCTGGACGGCGTGGCCGGACCGGGCTGGGAGGACAAGGCCGCGGACGGGCTCGCCTTCCTCCGCCGGCGGATCACCGGCGACTACGAGGTGGACGAGTTCGGCTTCGACCCCGAGCTCAACGACAAGCTGATGGCCGCGCTGCGGGTGGTCTACGAGCAGTACTTCCGGGTCGAGGTCAGCGGCTTGGAGAACATCCCCGCCAAGGGCGGCGCGCTGATCGTCGCGAACCACTCCGGCACGCTGCCCGTGGACGCGCTGATGACCCAGGTGGCGGTGCACGACCACCACCCCGACCGGCGCAATCTGCGGCTGCTCGCCGCCGACCTGGTCTTCCAACTGCCCCTGGTGGGGTCGGTGGCGCGCAAGAGCGGGCACACCCTCGCCTGCCACGCGGACGCCGAACGCCTGCTCGCGAAGGGCGAATTGGTCGGCGTGTGGCCCGAGGGCTACAAGGGCCTGGGCAAGCCGTTCAGCGAGCGGTACAAGCTGCAGCGCTTCGGGCGCGGCGGTTTCGTCTCGGCGGCGCTGCGCACCGGGGTGCCGATCGTGCCGTGCTCGATCGTGGGCGCCGAGGAGATCTATCCGATGGTGGGCAACGTGCGTACGCTCGCCCGGTTGTTGAACCTGCCCTACTTCCCGGTCACCCCGACGTTCCCGCTGCTGGGCCCGCTCGGTCTGGTGCCGCTGCCGACCCGGTGGCGGATCGAGTTCGGCGCGCCGATCCGCACGGACGCGTACGCGCAGGAGGCGGCGGACGACCCGATGGTGGTGTTCAACCTCACCGACGAGGTGCGCGAGACCATCCAGCACACCATCTACCGGCTGTTGATGCAGCGTCGGTCGGTCTTCTTCTAGGGCAGGCGGGTGCCTGCCAAGGCGTCGGATGCCGGGTGCGAACGCTCCCGGCACGACAACGCGAGCGGCTCGTGGACGGGTGTCCACGAGCCGCTCGCGTTGTCGCCGGTGGTCGAGCCGGGGTGCCGGCTCAGCCGGGCGGATCCTCCTCGGCGGGGCCGAGCAGATTGAGCCCGATACCCGGCAGGCCGGGCAGCAGCGGCGGGAGGATCTGACCCTTGGGCGTCTTCGCCGGGGTCGGGGCGGTGTCCGCGCCGCCGGATTGGGCGGTGGGACTTTGGGCGGGTGCGTCGCCGAGGAGTGGGATGTTCAGCCCCGGGAGCAGGCCGCCGTCCTGCTGGGATTGTTGTCGAGGCGCGGCATCACCGGTCGGCGCCGAGCCGTTGGGCTGCGGGGCACCGTTCGCCGCGGTTCCACCCGGGCCCGGGGGGTGCGGGGCGAGCGGTTGCGGTCCGGTGCCGGGCGCGTCGCCCGGGTTCGCGCCGGGAGCGGCGGGCGAGCCGCCGGTGCGCCCGCGCTCGGAGGGCGTGGACGAGGCCTTGTCGGCGGTGCCCGCGATCGGGGCGACCTGCTCGTTGATCGCGGTGAGCAGGGTGCGGACCCGGTCGCGCTCGGAGGACAGCTCCGGTGGGAGCCGGTCGCCGATCCGGTCCATGCGCTCGTGGCCGGAGCGGGCGAAGTCGGCCAGATTGCGCATCGGGCCGTCGCTGCCGCTCTTGCGGAAGTGGTCGGTGAGCAGCTCCCGCCCCTTGTCGGCCTCGTCGCGCCAGTCGTCGAGCACCTGCCGCAGATGCCGCACCGTCGCCTTGTCGGTGGGCGTTCGGCCGGCTCGCTTGAGCAACTGTTCGGCCTCGCTCATCCGGGTCTCGGCCTGCTGGAGATAGCGCTCGCCGCGCTCGTGGTCGTTGTCCGCGAGCGAGATCTTGAAGTCTTCGACCGTGCGCTTGACGCCGTAGGTCATGTCGCCGGGCAACGCGTCGGAGCTGGCGTAGGCCACCCCGCCCAGGCCGCCGCCGGTGGCCACCACGAACGCGCCCGCGATGGCCGCGCGTCGACGCCAGCGCACGGTGCGCGGCGGGGTGGCGAGCTCCTTGCGGCGATGCGCGCCTCGGGGCGCGGGCACGGTGGCCGTGCCCTCGGTCGCGGGCAGTGCCGCGGCCTCGTCCAGCAGTCGTTGCCGTAGCGCGGCTCGAAAGTCCACGCTCGGCACCGGCGCCGACTCGGACCGATCACGCAGCAGCTCGGCGGTCCGCAACAGCGGGACCAGCGCGGGCAGGGGCTCTGCCGATCGGTTGTTGCGGTCGTTCTCGTCGAGGGCTCGCGCGAAGGCGTTCGCGGGTCGTCGATCCAGGGCCGCAATGCTCACAGGCCGCACCTCCTCTCCCCGGATGTCCGTCCAGGGAAGTCTCCGGGTCGGGGGCCACGTGGCGGCTCCCCGCCGCAACGATCCCCGGAGGGGGTCGCTATCCGGGAGAACGAGCCGAAGACCCCGAAGGTTACGGAAGTGTGATTCACCGCACGTCCTCCGGCAGAAGCCTTGCGAGGGTCCGTACGGCGCGGTATTGCAACGTCTTGATCGCCCCCTCGTTCTTACCCATGATCTGTGCGGTCTCCGCGACCGAGAGTCCCTGCAGGAAGCGCAGGGTCACACATTCCTGTTGCTGGGGGTTGAGCTTGTGCACGGCGTCCAGGAGGGCCGCGTTGGACAACGATTCCAGCACGCAGTCCTCGGGGCTGGCCTCGACCTCGTTGGCGTCGAGCATCTCCCCGGTGGTGACCTCCAGGCGGAACCGGCTGGACTTGAAGTGGTCGGCGACCAGGTTGCGCGCGATGGTCACCAACCAGGCGCCGAAGTCGCGGCCCTGCCAGGTGAACGTGCCGATCCGGCGCAGTGCGCGCAGGAAGGTCTCGCTGGTCAGGTCCTCGGCGACGGCACGGCCGCCGACCCGGTAGTAGATGTACCGGTAGACGGTGTCGAAGTAGTTGTCGTACAGCTGGGCGAAGGCGTCGCCGTCGCCGTCCTGGGCGAGTTCGACGAGGGCCATGATGCGGCGGGCCTCGCCGTCCGGCCCCGGTCCCCGGGTGTATCCGGAGCCTCGGGTCGGACGGGTCGGTTCGGTGGTGCCGGCGCGCGACGCGAGGGCGAAGCCCACGGGTTGGGCCGGGGTCGTGTAACAGACCCCGGCGCCGTAACCGGCGGTGGCGGCGAAGCCTACGGACGAGGGGGCAAAGCTCGCGCACACCGCCGCACGCAGTGTCGCCAGCCCGGACACGTCAACCCGGACGATTCGGTGCACGGGACTCCCTGTTGCTTCAGCGGTAATTACGTTCGGTGCGGAATCGATCACCCATAGTAGGGAACTTGGATACCGCTGTGCGCCGATCGAGAATAACGCTTAGTAAAGGAAGGGATACCAAGTGTGCCCATCGGCGTTAGGAAGCTACCGGGATGGACCGCTGTTGTGTGCTCTTTGCGTGTTTGCCGGGTTGTCCCGGTTGAGGTGTGCTATATGCGGACAACTCGCCGCCGTCCGGGTCTGCGAGCCGGCCCTGAACAACCCTTTCGTCGCAGGTCGCAGGGGGTGCGCGGGGATGGGGACGGCCGGCTCAGACCCGGCCCGGCACCCGACGCCGCACGGCGGTGCCGGCGACCAGCGCACCCGCCACGGCGCCCACGCCGGCGGCGGCCGGCAGACCGATCCGGGCGGCCTTGCGACCGGTGCGGTAATCCTTCACGCGCCACCCGTGCGCCCGGGCGTGGCGGCGCAGCCGTGCGTCCGGATTGACCGCGCACGGATCGCCCACCAGGGTCAACATCGGGATGTCGTTGGCCGAGTCGCTGTAGGCCGAACAGTCGGTCAGGTCCAGGCCCTCGCGGTCCGCGAGCGCGCGCACGGCCTCCGCCTTGGCCTCACCGTGCAGTAGTTCGCCCACCAGGCGACCGGTGTACACCCCGTCCCGGGTTTCGGAGACGGTGCCCAGCGCGCCGGTCAGGCCCAGTCGGCCGGCGATCGTGGTGGCGATCTCGATCGGGGCGGCGGTGACCAGCCACACCTGACGGCCCGCGTCCAGGTGCATCTGGGCCAATCCCCGGGTGCCCGGCCAGATCTTGTCCGACATGCACTCGTCGAAGATCTCCTCGCCGATCACCCGGATCTCCTCGACCGTATGGCCCTGCGCGAACGACAACGCGGCCTCCTGCGCGTCGCCCACGTGCCCCATGTGCTCGCCGCCGAGCCGGAACCGGGCCTGCTGCCAGCCGAACCGGGCGATGTCGCGGGCGCCGAAGAACCGGCGGGCGTACAAACCCCGGGCCAGGTGGAAGATCGACGCGCCGCGCATCACGGTGTTGTCCAGGTCGAAGAACGCGGCGCCGATCCGAGTGGGCAGGCCGTCCTCGCCGGGGGCGCGTGGCGGGGCGCTCGCGTGCGCCGCCGCCGCGGCGGCCTCGCCGGCGCGCACGGCACTGTCGTTGGTGTCCTTGGTCGTCGATCGCCGGCGCAAGAGAACCATGACACCGAGCGTAGTAGGCACGTATTGCGGGTGTGTGGCGGTTGTCTTGCGGTGTCGCGCCGCGTCGGTGAAGCCCGGGCCGGTCGGGCGTGTTGCCGCGACCGGATCGAGCCGGATCGCGAGCGGCCTTCTGGGCGACGCCCCCGGCGGGTGACAATCGAGGACGTGAATCTCTTCCGCCGCCGCCCCGACGCCGCGACCCGCACCGTGACGCTGCTCAGCAAGCCCGGTTGCCACCTGTGTGACGACGCGCGTGTCGTCATCGAACGAGTGACCGGAGAACTGGGCGTGACTTGGACGGAGGTCGACATCACGCAGGACGCGGAACTCCAGCACAAGTACTGGGAGCAGATCCCGGTGACTCTGGTGGACGGCGCGCAGCACGATTTCTGGCGGGTGGACGAGCGGCGGCTGCGCCGGGCCCTGGGCGGCTGATCGGCCGCGATCTCGGGCCGGGGGCCGAGCCCCGGGCGGGGGGCCGGCGGAGGGAAATTTTACCGACACGTACGGTAAGGACTCGTGCGCGGTCGGACACCACGACTACGCATGGATCATACGAATGTCACCTCGTGTGACCGAGTTCACGCTCCGATTCGGAACCAAGGCGTGATGAGCATCACGACAGGCGCTCAAATCGGACACCTACTTTGTGCGTACGTTCACAAAAGCCTAACCTGGCAATCGAAATCCCAGGTCCCACCCACAGGAGCAGCGTGGCTACAGGGCGTACCGAGCGACCGACGCAGCGGGGACGTGGCATCCCCGAGGCGACGGTGGCGCGGCTTCCGCTGTACCTCCGGGCGCTCAGTGCGCTGTCGGAGCGGGGTGTTCCCACGGTCTCGTCCGAGGAACTCGCCGCTGCCGCCGGGGTGAATTCGGCGAAGCTGCGCAAGGACCTGTCGTATCTCGGCTCCTACGGCACCCGTGGTGTCGGTTACGACGTCGAGTATCTCGTGTACCAAATCTCGCGTGAACTCGGGCTCACCCAAGACTGGCCGGTCGCCATCATCGGCATAGGAAATCTGGGTCACGCCCTGGCCAACTACGGTGGGTTCGCCTCGCGCGGGTTCCGCGTCGCGGCGCTCTTGGACGCCGATCGGGCGGTCACCGGTCAGCGGATCGCGGGCATGGCGGTGCGGCACATGGACGACCTCGAGCAGATCGTGCGCGAGGACCACGTGTCGATCGGTGTGATCACCACACCCGCGCCGGCCGCACAGGAGGTGTGCGACCGACTGGTCGCCGCCGGGATCACCAGCATCCTGAACTTCGCGCCGACCGTGCTCTCGGTTCCCGAGGGTGTGGACGTGCGCAAGGTGGACCTGTCCATCGAACTGCAGATCCTGGCCTTCCACGAACAGCGCAAATCCGGTCTCGATCCCGTCGCGGGACCGGTTCCGGGGCGACCCTCGAAGCCGGGGGAACGCGGCGATCTCCCCGAGGTGATGCCCGCGTGACCGGCTGTCGCGTGGGTGTCGCGCCCGCGAACACGGCGAACAACGGTAGGAAGACACCATGAGTGTCCTGGCAGTGGGTCTGAGTCACCGCACGGCCGAGGTCAGTCTCCTGGAACGCGTCTCGGTCACCGGGACGGCCCAGGAGGCGCTGCTGCACGACCTGATCGCGGCCGAACCGGTGGGCGAGGCCGTGCTGCTGTCGACCTGCAACCGGGTCGAGGTCTACGCGGACGTGGACCGCTTCCACGGCGGGGTCACCGAGCTGGGCAACCTGCTGTCGCGGCACACCGGCGTGCCGGTGTCCGAGCTGACGCCGTGCCTGTACGTGCACTACGAGGACCGCGCCGTCCAGCACCTGTTCTCGGTCGCCTGCGGACTCGACTCGATGGTCGTCGGCGAAGGACAGATCCTCGGCCAGATAAAGGCCGCGCTGGCGCTCGCGCAGACCCACGGCACCGCCGGTCGGGTGCTCAACGAGCTGACCCAGCAGGCGCTGCGGGTGGGCAAGCGGGCGCACACCGAGACCGGCATCGACCAGGCCGGCCGCTCGCTGATGACCGTGGGGCTGGCCCAGGCCGAGCAATCGATGGGCCCGGTCGAGGGTTGCCGGGCGCTCGTGGTGGGCGCGGGTTCGATGAGCGCGCTGGCCGCCAAGACGCTGCACCGCGAGGGCGTCGGGCACATCGTGGTGGCGAACCGCACCTACGAGCGGGCCGAACACCTGGCCGAGTCGGTGGCCGGCCGGGCCGTGCCGATGTCCGCGCTGCCGGACGCGTTGTCCTCGGTCGACCTGGTGGTCTCCTGCACCGGTGCGGCCGGTCTGGTGATCGGCCGGGACGAGATCGAGGCCGTGCTCGCGGTGCGCCGTGAGCGTGGGGTCGAGCAGCCGCTCGTGTTGATCGACCTGGCGCTGCCGCGGGACATCGACCCGGGTGCGCGCGACCTCGACGGCGTCGTGCTGATCGACCTGGAACGGCTCGCCGAGGTCTCCGCCGGTTCGCCCGGTGAGGCCGACGTGGACCTGGTGCGCAAGATCGTCTGCGAGGAGGTCGCGGCGTTCGCGACCGCCCAGCAGGCCCAGCAGGTCGCGCCGACCGTGGTCGCGCTGCGCAGCATGGGCTCGGACGTGGTCCGGGCCGAGCTGGACCGGCTCAGCGGTCGGGTGCCGGAGATGGACGACCGCGTGCGCACCGAGGTCGAGCAGACCGTACGGCGTGTGGTGGACAAGCTGCTGCACGCGCCGACGGTGCGGGTCAAGCAGTTGGCCGGCGAGCCGGGCGGCTCGTCGTACGCGGACGCGCTGCGGATGTTGTTCGATCTCGACCCCGGCACCCCCGAGGTGGTCCGCCGGGCGGACGCCCCCGACGCAGTGGAAGGTGTTGCGTGACCGAAGCACCATTGCGACTGGGCACCCGGCGCAGCAAGCTGGCGATGGCCCAGTCGGGGCACGTCGCCGACGCCGTCACGCGCCTGACCGGCCGGGCCGTCGAACTCGTGGAGATCACCACGCACGGCGACGTCTCGCGCGAGCAGCTCACGCAGATCGGCGGCACGGGCGTCTTCGTCAACGCGCTGCGCGACGCACTGCTGGCCGGCGAGGTCGACTTCGTCGTGCACTCGCTCAAGGACCTGCCGACCGGCGACCCCGAGGGCATCACCCTCGTGGCGATTCCGCCGCGGCACGATCCGCGGGACGCGCTGGTGGCCCGGGACGGGCTCGCGCTCGCCGAGTTGCCGGCCGGCTCCCGGATCGGGACCGGTTCGCCGCGCCGCGCCGCGCAGCTGCTGCTGCTGGGGCTCGGCCACGAGATCGTGCCGATCCGCGGCAACGTCGACACCCGGATCGGCTTCGTGACGTCCGGCGAACTCGACGCCGTCGTCCTGGCCAAGGCCGGCCTCGGCCGCCTGGGCCGTGCGGAGGAGGTCACCGAGACCTTCGATCCGCTCCACATGCTGCCTGCCCCCGGTCAAGGGGCATTGGCCGTCGAGTGTGCGGCACACGATGCCGTCCTCGTCGAATTGCTCGCCGGTTTGGACGACTCGGACACCCGAGCCGCCGTACTGGCCGAGCGCACGCTGCTCGCCGTGTTGGAAGCCGGATGTTCGGCTCCGGTAGGCGCCCTCTGTGAGGTCGCCGAGGGCGAGCAGGTCACCGAGCTGTACCTGCGGGCCGTAGTCGCGAATGTCGACGGCACCGACAGCGTACGGTTGTCCGCCACCGGAACCCTCGACGAGGCGCAGAAGATCGGTCGCGAACTCGCCACCGAACTGCTCGCCCGAGGGGCCTCCGGTTTGATGGGGGAGCGCGTCCCTTGAGCCCCAGAGCGAAGAAGAAGCCCAGCGGCATCGTGACCTTTGTGGGTGCCGGTCCCGGCGACCCACGACTGCTCACACTGCGGGCCATCGAGGTGCTGGCCGAGGCCGATGTGGTGGTCGCCGACGAGGCGACGCTGCGCCAGGTCCTGTTCCACTGCAAGAGCGGCGTCGAGGTCCTCGACCCGGTGACCGGTGACGACGGGGAACTCCTGTCGGCCGTTGCCCGGGCCAAGGTCGTCGTGGCCGCCGCGCGATCGGGCAAGCAGGTCGTCCGGGCCGTGGCGGGTGACCCGTGCGTGGACCAATCGGTCACGGACGAGATCACGGCCGTGGCGAAGGCGAAGATCGTCTTCGAGGTCGTCCCGGGCGTCCCGGTCAGCACAGCCGTCCCCACGTACGCGGGCATCCCGCTGCACGCGGCCAAGGGCAGTGGCGGCGTGCGTGTCCTCGACATGGCCGAGGGCTCGATCGACTGGGCCACGGTCGGCTCCGTCGAAGGCACGCTGGTGCTGCGCGGTGCGCTCGACTCGATCGCCGAGATCGCCCAGGAGCTGGTCGCCGGCGGTCGCAAGCCGGCCACGCCGGTCGCGGTCACCGTCAACGGCACCACCACCGAGCAGCGCACCCTGGTGAGCACGCTCGCCCAGGTGGCCTCCGACGTGCGGTCCGCGAAGATCACGCTGCCGGCCGTCGTGGTCGTCGGCGAGGTGGTCGCCCAGCGCGACACCCTGTCGTGGTTCGAGACGAAGCCCCTGTTCGGCTGGAAGGTGCTGGTTCCGCGCACCAAGGAGCAGGCGGTCACGCTCTCCGAGCAGCTGCGCTCGTACGGCGCGGTGCCGCACGAGGTACCGACCATCGCGGTCGAGCCCCCGCGCACGCCGCAGCAGATGGAGCGGGCGATCAAGGGTCTGGTCACCGGCCGCTACGAGTGGATCGCGTTCACGTCGGTCAACGCCGTGCGTGCGGTGCGTGAGCGGTTCGAGGACTACGGCCTGGACGCACGGGCCTTCGCGGGCATCAAGGTCGCGGCCGTCGGCGAGGCGACCGCGCGGGCGCTGGTCGAGTTCGGCGTCAAGCCGGACCTGGTGCCCTCGGGCGAACAGTCCGCCGCGGGGTTGCTGGAGGACTGGCCGCCGTACGACCCGGTCTTCGACCCGATCGACCGGGTGTTCCTGCCGCGCGCGGACATCGCCACCGAGACGCTGGTGGCCGGCCTGGTCGAGCTGGGCTGGGAGGTCGACGACGTCACCGCGTACCGCACGGTGCGCGCGGCGCCGCCGCCGGCGGACACCCGCGAGGCGATCAAGGGCGGCGGCTTCGACGCGGTCCTGTTCACGTCGTCCTCGACGGTGCGCAACCTGGTCGGCATCGCGGGCAAGCCGCACGCGGTGACGGTGATCGCGTGTATCGGCTCGGCGACCGCGAAGACCGCCGAGGAGCACGGTCTACGCGTGGATGTGATGGCTCCCGAGCCGTCGGTGTCCGCGCTGGCCGAGGCACTCGCGGAATTCGGTACGGCGCGCCGTGCGGCTATGGTCGAAGCCGGTGACCCGGTCACCCGCCCGAGCGAGCGGCGGCCGGGGTCGCGTAGGAAGGCCAAGTAGGTCGCGGTTTCGTCGAGCGGTTCTCCGGCGAGGAGTTCCGGTGCTTCTCGGACGAGAGGTTCCGGCGGTTCTCCGACGAGGGGTGCCACGGGTGCTGCGGTGCGGAGTTCTCCGGAGCGGGGATCCCGGTTCTCGGAAGCCGGGTTCTCGCAAGTGGAGTTCCCGGGTGAGAGGCGCTTGACGAATGGGTCTCATGAGGAAGGCCGAGTAGTTCTTATGTCGTACCAGGCTGACGCAACGTCAGGGTTTCCCGCGCACCGCCCTCGGCGGCTGCGCACGTCCCCGGCGGTGCGCCGCCTGGTCGCGGAGACCCGGCTGCATCCCGCCGATTTGATCCTGCCGTTGTTCGTGCGCGAGGGCGCGAGCGAACCGGTGCCGATCTCCTCGATGCCGGGCGTCGTGCAACACACCCGCGATTCGCTGCGCAAGGCCGCGCACGACGCGGTCGCGGCCGGGGTCGGCGGGCTGATGTTGTTCGGCATCCCGTCCGTCAAGGACGCGCTCGGCTCGGCGGGCTTCGACCCCGAGGGTGTGCTCCAGGTCGCCATCCGCGACGTGGTGGCCGAGGTGGGCGCCGACGCGGTGGTGATGTCCGACCTGTGTCTGGACGAGTTCACCGACCACGGACACTGCGGCGTGTTGGCCGCGGACGGCTCGGTCGACAACGACGCGACGTTGGACGCGTATGCGCGGATGGCCGTCGTACAGGCCGAGGCGGGCGTGCACATGGTCGGCCCCAGCGGCATGATGGACGGTCAGGTCGGGGTGATCCGGCGGGCGCTGGACGACGCCGGGTACCAGGACGTGTCGATCCTGGCGTACAGCGCGAAGTACGCGTCGGGCTTCTTCGGACCGTTCCGCGAGGCGGTCGAATCCACGCTCGAGGGCGACCGGATGACCTACCAGCAGGACCCGGCCAACGCCGAGGAGTCCGTGCGCGAGGTCCTGTTGGACGTGGCCGAGGGCGCGGACCTGGTGATGGTCAAGCCCGCGATGTCGTACCTGGACATCGTCCGGCGGATCGCCGACGAGGTGCATGTGCCGGTGGCGGCCTACCAGGTCAGCGGCGAGTACGCGATGGTCGAGGCGGCGGCGGCGAACGGCTGGATCGACCGGGACCGGGTGATTCTGGAGACGCTCACCTCGATCAAGCGCGCGGGGGCGTCGTCGATCTTGACCTATTGGGCGACCGAGGTGGCGCGGCGGTTGCGGTAGCGGTGCCGATGCGTGGTTGTCACCCGATCGGTTGATCGGCAGTCCGGTGGCGAGTACCGAATGGCGATTCGGGTCGCCTATGGCACCGTGGTCACGATTCCGGACGGCCCGGTGAAGGGCTTTGCGATCGGGCCGGAGATTACCGCCCGCTGATCCGGCGTCAGGACCGCAGCCGGGCCAGGGCTACCGGCGGCAGGTGTCGGACGAGTAGTGCCAATGCTTCGGCGACCGCCTGCTCGTCGGTTGTGGCCATGGCTTTGCACAGCGCTTCCTCGACGCCGGCGGCGCGGGCCTCGGCGACCCTGGGGGACGGGGTGGCGGCCGGGCGGACCAGGAGGCGGCGGCGGTCGGTGGGGTCCTGGGTGGTTTCGATCGAGCCGGATTCCTTGAGGCGGGCGACGGCGGCGGAGACCTGGCTCTGCGGCAGGCCGGTACGGCGGGCGATCTCGCCGATGGCGCTGTCGGGGTGGGCGACGATGTCGCTCAGGGCGATCAGCACCGAGCGCACGCTGCCGGGATGGCGGTCGACGCCCCCGGCGGGGGCCTGGGGGGTGTTGATCGGGCTGCGCGTGGCCGCCACCCACCCCGAGGCGTTGCACGCGCTGATCGCACACGAGCCGGTCGCGCCGTGGCTGCTCTCCGCCGCCGAACGCGACTCGCACCGAGGCGAGTTGACCGCGATTCGGGAGATCCACGCGCGGGATGGCATGGGTGCGGCGTTTCCCGCGATCGCAGCCCACCTGGGCATCGAGCCGGGGGTCGAGGACAGCGAGCCGGAACTGACGTCGAGTGTGGTCGGCGTTGCGCTCATTTGGTTGGCTCGATGGTGCGGGTGTGCGGATCGGAGTGCCGCCGGGCTTGACGGCTAACGGTGTTAGCTGGATGATGAGCGCAGTCGGCTAACATCGTTAGCCAGGGTGGATGGAGGCGGCGGCATGAGCACTGTTGCGCACACGGGAATCGACGGTTCGGTCGTGGTCCGGTGGATGCGACGCGGAGCGTGGATCGTGCTGACGTTGTTTTTGGCGGCTTTCGCGGTGTTCGAGAGCGTCAAGTACGGCTTCGCGACCTCTGCGGCGGCGTTGCTCTTCTTCGTGCTGCCCGACCTGACCATGTTCATCGGGGCCAAGGACGCGCTGCGGGACGGGGCACACGAGCCGGGTCGGCTTCAGCCGCGGGCGGTGCCGTTCTACAACGCGCTGCACCGGGCCTGGGTCCCGCTGATCGTCCTGGTCGGGTACACCGTTTCGCCGGTCGTATGGCCGCCCCTGTTCACCGCCGGCCTCGGCTGGCTCACCCACATCGCGATGGACCGTGCTGCCGGGTACGGACTGCGCACTCCGGAAGGATTCCGCAAGCATGTCTGACGTGTCGTCGCCTCCGATCAGTGCCAGGGCCCGCGAAATCGTCTCCGCCGCTCGGGAGCTGCTGGAGGGGGAGGGTCCGGAAGCGGTGTCGATGCGGAGGATCGCGGAGCGGATCGGTATCAAGGCGCCGTCGCTGTACAAGCACTTCCCGGACAAGTCCGCGGTCGAGAATGCGCTGATCGCGCAGGGGATGGCCGAGCTGGCGGAGGCGTTGGAGGCGGTCGAGGCGAAGGTCGCGCCGAGTGCGGGTCTTGCCCCGGGCGCGAGTGTTGCGCCGGGCGAGGGGGCGGTTGCGGCGTTGGCGGGGGCGTATCGGGCCTATGCGTTGGCGCATCCGGATCTGTATCGGCTGATGAGTGGGCAGCCGTTGGATCGTGCGGCGATGCCGGCGGGGCTGGAGGATCGGGCCGCGGGGCCCCTGGTGCGGGCTGTGGGTGGGGACGCGGATGCTGCGCGGGCCGTTTGGGGGTTCGCGCATGGCATGGTCGTGTTGGAGTTGGCCGGGCGGTTTCCGCCGGGGGCGGATTTGTCGGGGGCGTGGGCCAAGGGGTGCGGGGCCTTTGCGGCGGAGCCGTCTTCGGGCTGAGTCGCGTCTTCGGCCTCAAGCGCGGGCCGGGCTACTTGGCCTCAGGCGCCGGCCCGGGCCGAGTGGCCTCAGGCGCCGGCCGGGATAGCCGGGCTCAAGCGTCGGTTGGGGCCTGGGTGGGGCAAGGGGCGCGTTGGGCTTTGCGGGGTGGGCGGGGGATGGGGGAGTGGTAGAGGAGGCCGTCTTCGAGCCAGGCGGTGTAGGTGCGTAGGGGGCGGCAGGCCAGGGGGCCGAGTGAGCGGCCCGTGGCGACCTCGAAGGTGGCCGCGTGGGCCGGGCAGGTCAGGTGTTCGCCGGTCAGGGTGCCTCGGGACAGGATCGCGCCGGCGTGGGGGCAGCGGTCCTCGAAGACGTGGACCGTGTCGCCGTGGCGCAGGATCGCGAGCGGCGGGCTGGTGCCGATCCGCTTCGGGACGTCCTCGGGGAAGCTCGTGAGCGGGCCCAGGCACACCGGTGGGCGCTCCCGGCGAAATGGCGACATGTTGTGGCCCCCGGGGTTGGCGGTACCGACCCAGGTTAGGCAGTCCTGCCTTGCTTGGCCAGCGCCGATCGAGGCCGTGAACGACCCGGTTGTGATGCGCGTGACCATGCGAAGTCTTTCTTCCCGCAAAGCTTCTGACGTACCGTCAGGTCAGCGCCTAGGCTCTGGCTCTGCCATGCCCGGCGCCGTACCCCCGGCCCCGGCTTCCCGCGCGGAGGACACGTGTCTGACCCGATCTACGACGCCACCACTCTCTGGGAGCTGGTGGAGCGCCGCGCGGCGGCGACTCCCGATGTGCCCATGCTGCTCGACCCGGAGGACCGCACGGTCACCTTCGGTGAGTTCAAGGCGTGGGCGGAGCGCGTGGCCGCGGGCTATCACGCGCTCGGCGTCACCGCCGGCACCCGTGTGACCTGGCAGTTGACCACCCGGATCGAGTCCATCGTGGTCTCGTTCGCGCTGGCTCGGCTCGGTGCGGTGCAGAATCCGATCATCCCGTTCTACCGGGAGAAGGAGGTCGGGTTCTGTCTGCGGCAGACCGACGCCGAGTTCTTCCTGTGTCCGCGCAGTTGGAAGGGCTTCGAGTTCCTCGCGATGGGTGAGGCGCTCGCGAAGGACCTGGCGAAGCCGCCGCTGGTGCTCGTGGCGTACGACGAGCTGCCCGAGGCCGACCCGGCGGACCTGCCGCCCGCGCCGACCGACGGCGACGAGGTGCGCTGGCTCTACTACACGTCCGGGACCACGTCCGACCCGAAGGGCGTCCAGCACAGCGACTCGACGCTGCTCGCGGGCGGCAAGGGTCTGGCCGTCGCGCTCGACATGTCGCAGACCGACGTCGGCTCGATCGCCTTCCCGTACGCGCATATCGCCGGTCCGGACTACATCGTCACGGTGCTCGCCTCCGGATTCCCGGCCGTGATCGTCGAGAACTTCGACCCGGCCGGCGTGGTGCCCGTGTACAAGCGGCTCGGCGTCACCATGGTGGGCGGCTCGACCGCGTTCTACGTGGCGTTCCTGAACGAGCAGCGCAAGCAGCCCGGCGAGAAGATCATTCCGACCCTGCGGATCGTCTCCGGCGGCGGCGCGCCCAAGCCGCCGGAGCTGGTCGCCGAGGTGCGCGACGAGATGCGGGCGATCCTGTGCCACGGGTACGGGATGACCGAGGTCCCGATGATCGCCCAGGGCGGCCCGCACGATTCCGAGGACCAGCGCTCCCATACCGAGGGCAAGCCGGTCAGCGGCATCGAGGTGCGGATCGCCCGGGCCGACGGGACGGTTGCGGACGTCGGCGAGGAGGGCGAGGTCCGGCTGCGCGGACCGATGGTGTTCAAGGGGTACACCGACCCCGCGCTCACCGCGGACGCGTTCGACGAGGACGGCTTCTTCCGTACCGGCGATCTGGGTCGGTTGCGGGCCGACGGGCACCTCTCGCTCACCGGTCGGCTCAAGGACGTGATCATCCGAAAGGGTGAAAACATTTCGGCGCGCGAGATCGAGGATCTGCTCTTCGCCCACCCGAAGGTCGCCGACGCGGCGGTGATCGGCCTGGTCGACCGCGAGCGCGGCGAGCGGGTCTGCGCCGTGGTCGAGCGGCAACCCGGCGAGGCGGACCTGGAATTCGCCGAGATGGTCGGGTATCTGCGCGAGGCCGGTCTGATGACGCAGAAGATCCCGGAGCAGTTGGAACTGGTCGACGCGCTGCCCCGAAACGAGACGCTGCGCAAGGTGCTGAAGTTCAAGCTTCGTGAGGAATACGACAAGAAGCCCTGGACGCCCGCGCGCTGACGGCCGGTCAGCCGATCCGCAGGCGACCGCAGGCGATCCGCGATGCGACTGATGCCCCGTCACTTATGTCGTGACGGGGCATCAGTTCTTCAGGTCCAGGCGCTCAGTACGGCGTCCACCGTGGTGATCGTGGCGATCGCGTTGAAGGTGTTCGCGAGCACCGCTTCGGCGTATTCGGGCGGGAATCCGGCCACCGCCTCGCGGGGCACCACGAACTGGAAGCCGGCGTTGACCGCGTCCATCGCGAAGTTGAGCATGCCGACGTTCAGCGAGACGCCGACACCCACGATGGTGCGCACGCCCAGGTTCCGCAGGATGGCGGCCAGCCCGGTGTCGGCCATCGGGCCGAGCCCGTGATAGCGGGAAAGCACCAGGTCGGAGGGGTCGACGGTGATTCCGTCGGCCACCGCCGCAGCGGGTGAGCCCGGCTCCAGGAGGATCGGCGACTTGGCCGCGGCGCCGAACATCCGGGCGTTGGTGTTCGCGCCCAGAGCGTCCGGTCGGCGCACCGCGAGGCAGTGCACGACCGGGAGTTCGGCGCTGCGAGCGGCCTTGGCGAGTCGGTCGACGGCCGGAATCAGCTCTTGGGTGTGCGCGGTCAGTGCGGGAAATACCGCTTGGGCACCGATCACCCCATTCTGGCATTCCTGGGTGACCAACGCGGTGTGTGCGGGAGCGATCAGTTCTTCGAGACGCAGGGCCATCCGTGATTCTCCTGACGTTGAGTCAGCTTGTGGTTCCCTCGGCCCAGAGATTACGCTAAATCTGACGGTCCATCAGATTTCAGTGAGCGGGAGGGGCCGATGAGCACCAACCAGCCCGGACAGGCTGCCACGCAGTCCGGAAACTCCTTCGGTGAACTGCCGAAGATCATCAGCGTCGATGACCATGTCATCGAGCCGGCACACCTGTTCGAGCGCTGGTTGCCGAAGAAGTACCACGAGCGTGGGCCCAAGCCGGTCACCACCGGCATCGGCGTGCTCGAGTACACCGGGGCGAGCTACAAGATCACCACCGATCCGAACGGCCCGCCCGCCGACTGGTGGTTCTACGAGGACCTGCGCTTTCCGTACAAGCGCAACATCGCCGCCGTCGGCTTCAGCCGCGACGAGATGACCCTCGAAGGCATCACGCGCGGCGAGATGCGCCCCGGGCTGTACGACCCGGCCGAGCGGCTCAAGGACATGGACGTCAACCATGTCGAAGCCTCGCTGTGCTTCCCGACCTTCCCGCGGTTCTGCGGCCAGACCTTCTCGGAGGCCGCGGACAAGGAGGTCGCGCTCGCGTGTGTGCGCGCCTACAACGACTGGATGGTCGAGGAGTGGTGCGGCGACTCCGGAGGTCGGCTGATCCCGCTGATCATCATCCCGCTGTGGGACGTGCAGCTCGCGGTCGAGGAGATCAAGCGCAATCGCGCGCGCGGCGTCACCGCCGTGTGCTTCAGCGAGATCCCGGCGTTCCTGGGCCTGCCCAGCATCCACACCGGTTACTGGGACCCGTTCTTCGAGGTCTGTGCGGACCTCGGCGTGACGATCAACATGCACATCGGCTCGTCCTCGACGATGCCGGCCGCCTCGCCGGACGCCCCCGCGGCGGTGCAGGCGTCGCTCAGCTTCAACAACGCGATGGCCTCGATGGCCGACTTCATCTTCGCGGGCATCCCGGCGCGGTTCCCCAAGATCAAGCTGGCCTACTCCGAGGGGCAGATGGGCTGGATCCCGTACGCCCTGGAGCGCATGGACGACGTCTGGCTGGAGCACCGGGCCTGGGCGGTCACCGGTGAGGTGTTGCCCGAGGCGCCGTCGTACTACTTCCGGCGGAACATGTTCGCGTGCTTCTTCCGGGACCGGCACGGGGTGAACTCGCTCGACGTGATCGGTGAGGACAACGTCACGTTCGAGACCGACTACCCGCACGTCGACTCCACGTGGCCGCACACCAAGAAGATCGCCGAGGAGCACCTCGCCGGGCTGGGCGAGGAGACGGTCTACAAGATCATCCGGGGCAACGCGATCCGGATGCTCGACCTCGACTTCGACAAGGACCGGGTGGCTTCGGTCGCGGTCTGATCCGGTTCCGGACGAAGTCCGGTCCGGCCTCGGTCGGATCTTCGTCGACCCCCTGGTCGGGGTCGGTCGGGGTTCGGGCGTCGGGGTCTCGGTTCAGCGGCAAGGGGCGGCTCGTCGGGTTCCCGGCGGGCCGCTTCCGAGGTATTTCGACTCGCGTCGGCACACGTGGTCGGCGCGTCGTCGGCTGGTCGTCGGCACACGTCTTCAGCACACGTCGTCAGCACACCGGAGGGGCCTGGAATGAGTGGGATCTGCGAGGGGCGCGTCGTCATCGTCACCGGTGCCGGCGGTGGCATCGGGCGCGAGCACGCGCTGGCGTTCGCCCGGGAGGGCGCGCACGTGGTGGTCAACGACATCGGCGCCTCGCGCCAGGGCGACGGGCGTTCGCTCGGGCCGGCCCAGCAGGTCGTGGCCGACATCGAGGCGCTGGGCGGCAAGGCGGTCATCAACGCGGACGACGTCGCCGACTGGGCGGGCGCGGAGCGGTTGGTGCAAACCGCGATCGACGCGTTCGGCCGGTTGGACGTGGTGGTCAACAACGCGGGCTTCCTGCGCGACCGGATGCTGGTCTCGCTCGGCGAGGACGAGTTCGACGCGGTGGTCCGGGTGCACCTCAAGGGGCACTTCGCGGTGATGCGACACGCGGGAGCGTACTGGCGCGCGCAGGCCAAGGCGGGCAACACGATCGACGCGCGGCTGATCAACACCACGTCCGGCGCGGGGTTGATGGGCTCGGTCGGGCAGGGCAACTACGCCGCGGCCAAGGCCGGCATCACGTGCCTGACCCAGATCGCCGCGGTGGAGATGGGTCGGTACGGCGTGACCGCCAACGCGATCGCGCCCGCCGCGCGTACCCGGATGACCGAGGAGGCGATGCCCGACATGGTGCGCAAGCCCGAGGACGGCAGCTTCGACTTCTACGACCCGGCGAACATCTCGCCGCTGGTGGTCTGGCTCGGCTCGGCCGAGTCGCGTGAGGTGACCGGGCGGGTGTTCGAGGTCGAGGGCGACAAGGTCTCGGTGGCCACCGGTTGGCAGCACGGTCCGGAGGCGAGCGCGGGACGTCGTTGGGAGCCGGCCGAGCTCGGTCCGGTGGTGGCGAAACTGCTCGACGAGGCGCCGACGCCGACGCCTGTGTACGGCGCCTGAGTTCGGCCTTCGGGTTCGGCCTTCGGGTTCGGCCTCGGCCGGGACCGGGCTCCGGTCTCGGCCTTTGCGGCTTCGAGGTTTCGGGGCCTTGGGGGCTGTTGGGCTTCCGGGTTTCGAGGGCCTTGGCGTTGTGGCTTACGGCCGTTCGGGCCGGGGGTTGCTCGGGCCCTTCGGTTCGCGGACTGCCTCCGGCCGTTCGGTCGTTTGGCCGCCCGGCTTTTCAGGTCTTCCGGCTTTCGGTTTTCGGTCTCGTGGCCGACAGGCCGTTTCGGTTGCCCGAGCATTCGACCTTTCGTTCGATAGGGAGTCGAGAACCATGGACCTCCGGTATACCGAGGCCGAGGAGAGATTTCGCGCGGAACTGCGCGCGTGGCTCGACCGGGCCATTCCGTTGTTGCCGGCCAAGCCCGACCGCAACGACTGGCCGGGTCGGCGGGCCTACGACACGGCCTGGCAGCGGTTGTTGTTCGAGGCCGGCTATGCGGGCCTGCACTGGTCGGTCGAGGCGGGCGGCAAGGGGGCCACGCCGACCGAGCACCTGATCTTCCTGGAGGAGACCGAGCGGGCCGGCGCGCCGTACGTGGGTGCGAACTTCGTCGGCCTGCTGCATGCGGGACCGACCATCGACGCGGCCGGCACCGACGAGCAGCGGCGCCGGTATCTGCCGGGCATCCTGCGCGGCGACGACGTGTGGTGCCAGGGCTTCTCCGAACCGGGTGCGGGCAGCGACCTCGCCTCGCTGCGGACCCGGGCGGTCCGGGACGGCGACGACTACGTCGTCAACGGCTCGAAGATCTGGACCTCGCACGCGGAAGTCGCGGACTACTGCGAGATGTTGGTGCGCACCGACCCGGACGCCCCGAAGCACAAGGGGATCACCTGGCTGATCGTGCCGATGGACACGCCGGGCATCACCATCCGTCCGCTGGAGACGGTGATGGGCACCTCGGAGTTCGCCGAGGTGTTCTTCGACGACGTACGGGTGCCGGTGGCCAACCGGGTCGGCGAGGAGAACGACGGCTGGCGGGTCACCATGGTCACCCTGTCGTTCGAGCGTGGTACCGCGTTCGTCAGCGAGGTGGTCGCCTGCCAGCGACTGCTGCGCGAACTCGCGGCGCTGGCCAAGAAGGTGACGCGGCGTCAGGCGAGTGCCTGGGACGACCTGGCGCTGCGGCGCGAGCTCGGACACCTGACCGCCGAGTTCGAGGCGCTGTGGGCGTTGACCAAGTGGAACGTGTCCGAGGCACAGCGCTCCGGGGTGCCGGGTGTGGGTGGTTCGGTGTTCAAGCTGCGGTTCTCCGAGACGAAGCAGAAGGTGTACGACCTGGCGCATCGGCTGCTCGGTCGGGCCGCCCTGGCCGTGGACGATGTCGCGGGGTTGCCCAGCGGCTCGTTGATGGACGAGCGGTTGTCGTCGCTGTCGTACACGATCGCGGCGGGCACGTCGCAGATCCAGCGCAACATCGTGGGCGAGCGCATTCTCGGCCTGCCGAAGGAACGGTGATCGGGCATGGATTTCCAGCTGAGCGAGGACCAGCGCGATCTGCGTTCCGGGGTCCGGGAGTTCTGCGAGGGTCGGTTCGGTCGGGACCGGATGCGGGCGCTGCTGGACACCGCGCCGGTGCCCGGGATGGTGGACCGCGCGTTGTGGCGCGAACTGGCCGACACCGGGTTCTTCTCGCTGCGGGTCGCGGAGGATGCGGGCGGCGTCGGGCTCGGGGTGGCCGAGGCGGCGTTGGTGTACGAGGAGGCGGGTCGGGTGTTGCTGCCCGGGCCGCTGGTGGCCACGCACCTGGCGGCTTCGCTGCCCGGGGAGCCGGGGGCGAAGGCGGCTGCGGGTGACGCGGTCGTCGGGCTGATCGAGGGCGACTCGTGGCCGCTGCTGATCGAGCACCTGGACGCGCTGGACTGCTTGTTGGTGCTCACGGACGAGGGCATTCGGCGGGTCGATCCGGGCGCGGTGCGGGGGGTGCGGGTCGCACATCCGGTGGATCCGTTCACGCCGGTGACGTCGGTGGACGAGCTGCCGGTGGGTGAGTTGGTGGCCGATGCCCTCGTTGCGGATCAGTGGCGCCGAATCGGAGCCGTGCTCACGGGGGCGCTGCAGCTGGGCATCGCGGGTCGGCTCACCGAGTTGGCCACGCGGTACGCCAAGGAGCGGGAGCAGTTCGGCCGGGTGATCGGCGGCTTCCAGGCGGTCAAGCACCTGTGCGCCGACATGCTGGTGCGGACCGAGCTGGCGCGGGCGGCGGTGTACGCGGCGGCCGTGACACTGGACGACCCGGCGGTGGGTGATCCGGAGGTCGCGGTGCTCACGGCCAAGGTGATGGGCGACGACGCGGCGACGCGGAACGGCAAGGACGCCACGCAGGTGCACGGCGGGATGGGGTTCACCTGGGAGGTGGACGTGCACCTGTACCTGAAGCGGGCTTGGGTGCACGCGACGCAGTTCGGCGGGGCGGAGGAGAACGAGGAGGCGTTGGCGGCGACGCTTTAGCCTGGGGCCGGGCTGGGTGGCCTCATGCGCCGGCCGGGCTGGGTGGCTCGGTCGGTGCTTGTTTGGTTGGCGGTGGGTGGGGGCTTCGGCTTACCCGGCGGCGCCACGCGGGCGCGGGCGGCTTTCCTGATCGGACGCCGCCCGCGCCGGCTCACGGGCGCGAGGATCGCCGGATGCGCACGATGTCGTGGTCGTGGCCGATGGAGAAGCCGGCGCCGTCCGGGTCGGCGAAGTGGGTCAGTACATATCGTTCGAGGTCCTCGTGGGTCGGGCGGGATTCCAGCTCGGCCAGATTCGGGACGTTCGCCATGAACTCGGCCACCGTGAGGGTGTCGGCCAGGTTGTCGGCGTGAAAGCGCACGGGCAGGGTCTCGACGGTGCAGGACTCGACGAGGTCCTCGTGGCCCGCCCGAAGCGCGTTCGCCGTCGCGGCCAGGTCGAAGCGGATGCCGAAGAAGTGCCGGACCAGGCGCATGCACTCGTTGTTCGGATTCTGGAGCGCCAGGACGAGTTCGCCGCCCGGTCGGACCCAGCCCAGGAACCGCCGTACGGTGGGCAACCACTGAGACTGCGGCAGGTAGTAGAGCATGTGCGAGCACAGCGCGAAGTCGGCGAGGGTGCCCGGGTCCGCCGTCTCGACGGGATCGGGCAGCACCCGGGCGTCCGGGCAGGCCCGGCGGAGGGCGTCGCGCATGTAGCTGCCGGGTTCGATGGCGATCGTGTGCTCGAAGTAGTTGCCCACATGCCGGGTGGTCGTCCCGGACCCGGCGCCGATGTCGAGGAACACCGAACGACGGGGCAGTTGTTCGACCAGGGCGCTCAGATGGGCGTGGGTCACGGCCTTCTCGTTCGACCCCGCGAGGAAGAGTTCGAAGACTCGGCGGTAGTCGTCCCCGGCGACATCCAGGATGCGAATCGGGTCGGACGGATCGGCTTCGGTGGGGGGCAACGCCATGTCGGTTCGGCCTCCTGGCGAGGAAGACATCGCTGGTTGTCGGGTGGGCCGGGGCGCGTCGGGTGGGCCGCAGTGCGCTGGGCGGGTGGGATGCGTTGCGCAGCACGCTACGGGATGCCCGCCCGGGTCAGCCGGATGCCGGGATCTTCGTGCGGGTCGTGTCCGCGGCCGTGTTCGGGACGTGCGGGCGGCTGGGCCACCAGAAGGATCGGCCGGTGTCGAGGGCCAGGGCCGGGACGAGGATCGAGCGGACCAGGAAGGTGTCGATCAGGACGCCGAGGGCGACGAGTGTGCCGATTTGGATGAAGGCGACCTGTGGGGCTCCGGTCAGGGCGGCGAAGGTTGCGGCCAGGACCGCGCCGGCGCTGGTGATCACGCCGCCGGTGGCGGTCAGGCCGGTCAGTACGGCCGGTTCGTGGGCCTGATGTTCGCACTCCTCGCGGATTCGGGAGATCAGGAAGATGTTGTAGTCCGCGCCCAACGCGACCAGGAACAGGAATCCGACCAGCATGATCTGTACGTCCATCGCCGGGAAGTCGAGGACGTGCCGGAACAGTTGCCAGCTCAGGCCCAGGGCGGCGGCGTAGGACAGCAGTACGGTCGCCATCAGCAGCAGCGGGGCCACCAGCGCGCGCAGCAGCAGGACCAGGATCAGGAACACCACGCCGATCACCAACGGGATGACGGTACGCCGGTCGTGCGCCTGGGCCCGCCGGATGGGCGCGGGTGGCCGGCCACGACGTGGTGCGTGAGACCAAAGCGGTGCAGGCCAAGATCGGGGTCACGGCTCAGGACGCCACGCTCGACGAGATGCTGACCGGCCGGCAGAACCTCGCGATGATCGGCCGCTTGAGCGGGCTGCGCAAGGGCGACTCCCGGCGGCTGGCCGGTGCGCTGCTGGACCGCTTCGAACTGACCGCGGCGGGCAACCGGATCGTGAAGGGGTACTCGGGTGGGATGCGCCGCCGCTTGGACCTGGCCGCCGGGCTGGTGACCCGACCGCCGGTGCTGTTCCTGGACGAGCCGACCACCGGTCTCGACCCGACCAGCCGGGTGCGGATGTGGGGCGTGATTCGTGAACTGGTCGCCGACGGCGCCACCTTGTTGCTGACGACCCAATACCTGGAGGAGGCCGACGAGTTGGCCGACCGGATCATCGTCGTCGACCACGGCAGGGTGATCGCCGAGGGAACCTCGGCCGAGCTGAAGGCCCGGACCGGCGGCGCCCACCTCCAGGTCACCCTTACCACCGCCCACGCCGAGGCCGTCGGCGCGCTGAGTCGGTTCGTGGCCGGGGCGGTTGTGGTGAGCCAGGACGGGCGGCGCCTGCGGGCCCCGGTGAACGGCGGTTCGGGACTGGCCGGTGCCGTGGTGCGGGCCCTGGACGAGGCGGCGATCAGCGTCGACGACGTGGAGGTCCACCCACCCTCGCTGGATGATGTGTTCTTCGCCCTGACCGGCCATCCGACCGAGGGGCAGCCCACCACCGGCGGCCCGGACGCCGACCTCGGTCCCGGATCGAGTGCGGGGCGGCGGCTCGACCCGAAAGCGCAGGTGACGCGGGCATGAGCACCGTCACCCTGCCCGCCGGTACGGCGGCGACGCTGCCGACCGTGGTGGCACGGACGCATGGCCCGGCTCGCAAGGCGTCGGACGTGCTCGTACTGACCCGGCGCAACCTGGTGCACATATCCCGCGAGCCGATGCAACTGTCCGACGTCACCATCCAGCCGGTGTTGTTCACCCTGATGTTCATCTTCGTCTTCGGCGCCGGAGTCGTGCTGCCCGGCGGCGCCGGCTACAAGGACTTCGCCATACCCGGCATGCTCGTCCTCAACCAGATCATGGTGACCGTCGGCACCGCCGTCGGGCTGAGCACGGACGTCAACACCGGCGTCATCAACCGCTTCCGTACCCTGCCGATGTGGCGGCCCGCAGTGCTGGTGGCCCGTTCGATCACCGACCTGCTGACCGCCGTCCTCGGCGCCGGCATCGTCGCCGCCACCGGCTTCGCGATCGGCTGGTCGCCCCACAACGGCGTCGGCAACGCGATCGCGGCGTTCGTCCTCGTCCTGCTGCTCGCCTATTCCCTGTCGTGGGGATGCGCCTGTCTGGGGCTGGTCAGCAAGGGTGTGGAAACCGCCCAAGCCCTGGGCCTGCTCGTGCTGTTCCCGGTCGTCTTCGTGTCCAACTCCCTGGTCCCCACGCAGCGCATGACCCCCTGGTTGCGCGAGGTCACCACCTGGAACCCGATCAGCGCCGCTACCGCCGCGGCCCGGGAACTGCTCGGCAACCCCAACCCCTCGGCCTCGATCGACGCGTGGCCCATGCAACACCCCGTCTACACCACGCTCATCTGGTCGATCGGGCTTCTGATCGTCTTCGCCCCCTTGGCCACCGTGCTCTACCGGCGCCGCGCGGGCGGCTAGCCTCGGGCGGACTTCGGCGGGGGTGGGCGAGTAGAGCCTGGGCAGGCGGGAGCCGGGGTGGGAGCGGTTCGTGCCGGTGGGGCAGGCGGGTCGGCTCAGTACGCTGGGCGGGCACGCGCTGGACGCGCACTGCGGTGGGGGGTTGAATGCCGGCCGGGGGCGGCGGGAGGGGCGCGGGCGTGACTCGGGGCGATGGCGATGGCGACGGCGATGCGGTTGCGCGGGCGCAGGCGTTCGGTCGGTTGCAGGCCGGGCTCGAAGTGGTCATGGCCGGGGCGCGGAGTGGGCGTCGGCATCGCGAACTCGCTCGTCGGGCGGGTGGGGAGTTGACCCGCGGCGAGGCTCAGACGCTTACCCGGGTGGTGAAGTTCGGTCCGGTACGGGCGTCGGCGCTGGCCGAACTCCTGGACAGCGACCGGTCCACGACGAGCCGTCAGGTGGACGTACTCGTTCGCGGTGGTCTCGTCGAGCGCTCGGTCGACCCGACGGACGGTCGCGCGCACCTGCTTCGGGCGACTCGGCGCGGGCGGCGTCTGGCCGACGGGATCCGGGCCCAGTGGGCCGGCCTGATGAGCGAGGTCCTCACCGACTGGCCGGCCGAGAAGGTGGACCGACTCGCCGATCTGCTCGCCGAGTTCGGTGATGCGTTGGCGCGGGCGCCGGAGGAGTGACGGGGTGGCGCGGCCGATCCTGCCCGCACGGTCTCAACGGCTGGAGACCGCGGCGGGCGGGGATGCCTCGACGCCTCGACGTCTTCGGGGTGTGCCGGCCGGGCATCCGGATACGGCGGGCCCGAACCAGCCCGTCGAGTGGCTGCGCAAGCGTGTCTTCCGTACCGCGCCGGACTCCGTGGCGTTCGGTCTCAGCCGGCTCAGTTCGGGCCCGCGACGACCTGCTCGACCTGCTTGCGTACCAGTGCCTCGTCGGGGTGCTGCGGGGTGGTCCCGGTGAGGTTGACCCGGACCACCCGAATCAGCGTGGTGCCCACGCGTACCAGGACGATGGAGTGGACCCATGCCTGACCGGTGTCGGCACGCGTGACGAACTCGAGGGCCATCGTTTCCTCACCGAGACTGGGCCACTCGACTGCCCGGGCGGTGAAACGGCCGGAGAATTCGTCCGTGGTCACCTGCTGATCCACACAGCGTGGAAGCAGGTCCCGGATCGCGGGGATGGACCTTTTCGCGTCATCGGCCGAGAGGGATGTCAGGTTGGACCCGACAAGTGCGTACGACTTGCCTCCGGGTGCGGGATCCCGAGCCGTGATCGAAGCAGCTGCCAGGACGGGGTACACACCGGATCCCGGGTTGCTTTGCGCCATCAGCCGCTCGCAGTCGCTCGGTCCCGACTCGTGGTCATCTCGTTGCGTGTCGACGATCGACTCCCAGCCCTGGGGCATGTCCGTCTTCTTGAGGAGTACGCGCTTCAGTTCGGCCGTCGACAGGTGGGCGGTGCTGCCGGACGCGCTCGGGGATGCCGCCGGCGCCGAGGCCGTCACGGTGGGTGTCTTCGCGGAGGAGGCGCCGGCGAGGTTTTCGCCAGAGTTCGCGCACGCGGTTGCGGTCGACAAGAGGGTGATCACGAGTGGGCCGGCCATCCGGTGCAGGCGAGCACGTACCAAAGCGGGGACCTCCGCGGGAAGTGGCAAAGGGGGCGTAAAACCGACTCAGTATGGCAGTGGATGTTCGGGTCGACCGCACCCCCCTGACCTGGGCGAATCGCCCCACTGGCTGGGGCTGTTCGGCAAGGAGGACGGCGTCGGGTCGGGCAGGTCGGAGCGCCTGCTCAAGTCGGCTGGGGCCGGGTCGATTCCGGCGACGTGAGTTGCGTGATGTAGGTCAACCAGTTTGGGTGTTTGTGCTGATCAGGGGACTGGTGCATTGACAGTTCTCGGCCTTGGGGATATTCCTGACTGGTCGTCAGATCAGCTCGGGCAGCAGCAGGGAGCCAGTCATGGAGCGCGACTTCGAGAGTCGGGCCGGGGCGGTCGTGGTCGTCGGGGCCGGGGGCGGGATCGGTGCCGCGATCTGTCGGATGTTCGCCGAGCGCGGTGCGGACCTGGCGGTCACCTATCGCAAGGGGGCCGCCGCGACCGAGGCCGTCGCCGAGCAGGCCCGGTCCGAACACGGCCGGCGGGCCCGTGCGTGGCAGGTCGATCTCACCGACGCGGACGCCGTGGCGACCTTCGTGGATGCGGCGGCGGCGGAGTTCGGTGGCGTGCATACGGTCGTGTACGCGTCCGGGCCGCACGTACCGATGTTGCACCTGAGTCGGGTCACGCCGGCCCAGTATCGCGAGCAACTCGACGGCGACGCGGCCGCGTTCTTCAACCTGGTGCACCCGTCGCTGCCGCACCTGCGCGCGGCGGGCAACGGCAGCCTGGTCGCGGTCACGACCGCGGCGACGAGCCGATTCCCGGTGCGGGACGGGCTGTCGTCCTGTACCAAGGGCGCGGTCGAGGCGATCGTGCGCGGCATCGCGGCCGAGGAGGGCCGGTTCGGGGTGCGGGCGAACAGCGTCGGCCCTGGCATGCTCACCGACGGCATGGCCGCGCGGCTGATCGACAGCGGCGACCTGGACGAGCGCGCGCTGGACGTCGCGCGCCGCAACATCCCGCTGCGGCGGTTCGGCCGGGCGGCGGACATCGCCGAGGCGGTCTGCTTCCTGGCCTCCGACCGGGCGGGCTTCATCAGCGGCCAGAAGCTGGACGTGGACGGCGGCTACGGCGTCTGACGGCCGGCCGATCGCCGCTGTACATCCTGCGCACTCGCCCGACTACACCCGGAGGACTCCTTGCTTTCCGATCGGGCGGCTTCAGCCCGGCGGTTGAGCTGCGGAGCCGGATGGTGAGGCTGCCGCCATCGTGGTGCCGACCCCGTGACCGGAGAACGATCCGGACACACGCCAGTCACCGGATCACATGCCGCCGGAGGTCCCGCCCGCGTTGCCGGAGCCTGGACCGCCTGAGCTCGTATTGGTGACGATCGCGGCAACGTGCGCCGACCCGGAGGGCAAACGTTCCGACGGAGGCTCGGGCCATCGGCGGCGCGATGTCTCCAGCTCGACGGGGATGCCGACTGCCGACAGCAGGGCATGCAAGTCCTGCTTCAGCCGCAGCGCGTCCGTGGGCGCCGGGTCGTCGGCCTGCATGACATGGCCACCCCCGATTGCCATGATGACAAACAGCGTTCTGTGGGCAGGCGGCGAATGGCCCTTGGAGGGCTCGACGATGCTCTCGTGCAGATGAATTCCTGCCAGGTCGGCGATCGGCAGCCATGGCCCCGGGCGGCCGGCCCGCACGAAGCGAAGCCGGGCCGGAGTCCGCGCCGGGGCAAATTGCACCCGGCGGACATGACGCAGTTCCCTGGCCGCGACGACCGGGCCGGCGATCAGCGAGGCAGCAGCCGCGAACAGGCCGGCCACGAGCAGCGCCTTGGCGAAGCCGGCGCCGAAGCCGACCATCAACAAGATGATCACGAGTCCGGCGCCGCCGAACACAAACGGCACCCACACCACCGAGGCAAGTGCGACGAGCACCGCCTGGCCGCGCGAACCGCCTTTCTCGCGGAAGACAACGTCGGTCGTCGCAGCGTCAGGGCCGGGCCGCACCAACTCACCGGGAGGCATGCCTCCCAAGGTAGACCCGGCCGCCGACCCCGGTCGAGGAAGTGCATCACCCGGCGCCATGCGCACGTCGAGCCGGGACCGCGCCTTCGCCCTCGACCCACGGCAGCGGTTTGCTCACCCCTGTCGGGCGAGGGCCGACTTGTCGTTCGCAGTCAGGCGGCGCACCAACATGCGGGTGGTGCCGCCGTCGTCCTCCACGATGTCCCGGACATGCTCGAAGCCGATTCTGTCCAGCAGGGTCAGCGAGGCTTTGTTCGGTGCGGCCACGGTGGCGTAGACCTCGGTCAGTCCGAGGGTGGCGAAGCCATGGGCGACGATGGCTTCCGCCAACTCGGTTCCCAGGCCGACCCCCCAGGCCGTCGGCGCCAGAGCGTAGACGATCTCGTGGCCCTGGGCCACGTCGGTCGTCTTGATCTCGGCATGCCCGACCAGCAGTCCGTCCCGACGAACGGCCCAGACATCGAACAGGTCCTGGGCATAGACCTTCGTGAAGAGCCGTCCGAACAGGGCGCGGTGCGCGGCTTCGGGGGCGGGGCCGTCACCCATCCACTGCGACACTCCGGTGTCCTGGAACAGGGCGACGAAGCCCTCTTCGTCCTCGGGGACGTACGGTTCCAGAAGCAGCCGCTCGGTGCGCAGAGTCGGAGTCACGGACGGCGACGCTACCCACGCGACATCCGGTGGGCAAGCCACTTTCGCCTGCACCGACATCGCCCTTCTCGGCGCCTCGGCGCCGTCGCCCGAGCCCTCCCGGTCGTGCCCTGGTGCGGACTCGCCAAGGGTGGGCCGGGATGGTTGCGCTGCGGAGCGCACTCTCGGGGCGCGGCCGGTCGAGTATCGCCGTCGCGAGCGCGCGGCCGGACGGGTTACCGTCGCGGTCATGACGTCCCGAGTCGGTCCCGAGGGCCCCCGAATCAGTTCCGACAGTGGCGAGTTGATCGTTCGGCAGGAGACGGATGGCGATCACGGGGATGTGCATGAGGTCCACGCGCGCGCCTTCGGCAACGGCGAGCGGGTTCCCGGTCTGGTGGCGGCACTTCGCGTTGCCAAGGCCGCGTTGGCACCGATGTCCTTCGTCGCCACACTCGATGACCGGGTCGTCGGGCACGTCCTGCCGAGCGCGGGTCGGCTGGATGCGCCGCGCCGGATCGTGGACGTCCTGTCCCTGTTTGGGAGTTGGACTGCGTCGGCATGCGCGGCGCAGACCTACGGGCGGCCCGCGGCGAAGTCTGACGGTCCACCCGCGGCCGCTTCACCCACCTCGGGCCGGACGTGACCTGCGTGATCGGGCACGGGTCGGCCGTATGTCCGACCGGACTCCGATGCGCATCGTGATGCGGGGCTGCTCATGGGGGGTCGCCGGCGAGAAGCGTGGTCAAGGTGTGTCGGTGGATGTTGCCGATGATGCGGGCGCGGTTGACGGGGGAGAGGGTGACGTCGCCGTTGGGTTGTACGACTACGTGCTCCCACGAGTTGGGGTCGTCGGGGTCGGCCGGGGCGTGGGGGATGTGGCGGTGGGGTGGGAAGTCGGTGTTGCCGATGCGGTCCTCGCGGACGCCGAGGAGGGCGAGTTCGGCTCGGGCGGCGTCGGTGCGTCGGGTGGGGAGGGCGGTCGGGAGTTCGACTCGGAGCGGGATGTGTAGGCCGAGGGCGGTGAGGATGTTGGCGCGGGCGCGGGCGCGGGCGCGGATGTGGCTGCCGCCGAGTTGATCGGTGATCGCGTCGTGTTGGGCGGGGTCGTCGGAGTACCACGTGGTGGCGAGGCGGACTCGTTCGTGGGTGAACAGGGTCCATTGCTCGCGGGTGATGTAGAGCAGGTCGGTGTGGACCTCGATGTCGTGGCCGGCGTGGATGGCATGCCGGAGGAGGTCGGTGAAGTCCGGGTGCGCGGTGGGTTCCGCGCCGGCGAACTGCATTGATTCGGCGCCAAGTTGGGCAGCGTCGGTGATGATGCTGCGCCAGTTGTCGGTGGTCGTCTTCGTCGTTGCTTGGTTGGGCTTGGTGGTGAGGTCGTCGGCGTGACGGGCCGGGGTGTGGGCTGTATCGAGTTCCAGGGTGATGCGCCTGATGCGGGGCGTGGGCGGGGGTCGGACGGCGAGGGCGATGGTGACCATGGGGGCTCCGCTCGGCGGCTGGTGGCCGGGGTTGGGGTCGGGTCAAAGGGTTCGGGCTGCTTGTTGGATTGCTCGACGGACGCAGCGCAGGGTGCAGACGGTTCGGGTGTCGTCGGGTGGTTCCACGAGCCAGACGATGGGGTCGCCTGGGAGGGCGTTGGGTCGGGGAATGGTGATCCACGAGCCGCGGCCGTGGTGGCGGGGTCCGGTTCGGCGTTCGCGGGCGGGGAGGGTGTGGGTAGCGTCCGGCGGGACGAGGAAGCCGATCCGGCGATAGCGGCGGTCGAAGATGACCGGACCGGGATCGAGGCCGCGTTCGCGTAGGACGGTGAGGGTGGCGCGGCCGAGGGTCTCGTCGACCTCGATTACGTCGAAGGTCTCGCCGGCGGCGACGAGGTAGGGCGCGTGGGGATTGCGGGTCGTCGGCTCGTCGGCGGCCACCCGGGTGGGCTTCAGCAAGTAGTGCATGGGTGAACTCCTGTTGATGCACACGGGGTTGGCGTGCATTGGGACTGCCCTTCTCCCGTGTTGGTCGGGAGTGAGCCCGGTCCCGCCCGCGAGTGCGGGCGTGTCGCGCGTGGCTAGAAGAGTGGGGGCTGCGCGCCGAGGGGTGCCTGCTCCGGGCATTCGGTGTCGACCTCGATCCACGCGGAGACGAGCTTGCCGCTCGTCATGCGGGACCAGGTGAATCCGGCCGCGTCGCTCTGCACCAGAGCGAGTCCACGGCCGCTTTGGGCGTCGAGCGGAATGTCCGCGAGGGTCTGGAGCCGGGGGCAGGGCGAGGGCAGGTAGTCCCACACCGCGATTTCGAGCTTCCTACCGCAGAGGGTCAGGATCAGGGTGAACTCGGCTCGTGTGGCGTCTCGTTGCGCATGCCGAACGGCGTTGGTCGCCAGCTCGGTGGCTATCAGTGCAGCCGAGTCGCAGGCGCGAATCGGGATCTGTTGCGCTGCGCAGAACTGGCGCAAGCGTTCGCGCGCGAGCTTCACGGAGGTGTCGGTCAGCGGGAAGTCCGCCTTGAGGGTGGTCGGCAGCATGGTGACTCCCATGTGACGCCTGAATGGTGGGATGCAGCACTTTTTGTCGGTGCGCGAGCCGGCTCTGACGGCCGAACTCGTCGAACCGGATCGCGGATCAAGAGCCCGATGCCGCCTCTGACATGTGCTGGGCCGCCTGAAGAGCGACACGAGCATGATCACTCAGTGGGCCCGAGGGCTCACTGTAGGTGATCTGCCAGATACCGTCCTCTCTTTCTGGCAATTTGGCAAGTCTGCTTGGCAGGAGGCGTCGAGCGCCTCGCGGTGCGAGCGCGTGCCGTAGCAGACTGGGCGTTGGGAGGTTCGATGTCGATGCTGACGCTGGAGAAGCGCCAACTTGCTGATGAGCTCAAGATGTTGCGGAAGAAGTCGACGCTCACCGGGAAGCAGGTGGCTGAGGCGCTCGGAGTGTCGGAGCCGTTGGTCAATCGCATGGAGAATGCCAAGNGCGCCGTCAACAGTGACAACCTGACGAAGCTCCTGGATCTGTACCGCGTCCAAGGGGATGAGCGGAACCGGCTCATCGACCTGTTCCAGCGAAGCATCCGGCAAGACCCTGGCGATGAGCATTGGTGGAGTGAGTTCGAGAACGAGATCAGCGCTTCGTATCGCGACTACATTGAACTGGAGCATGCCTCTACGGCGGTGATCGAGTACCAACCTCATGGGCTGAACGGTCTCGTACNGACCGAGGAGTACGCGTACGCCTTGACCGCAGCCTGGGGAATGCGGGACGAAGATCGCCTTGAGGCTCATGCCGCAGTGCGCGTGAAGCGTAGCGAGAGCAGGCTATTCGGTCCCGAAAGGTTGCACTTCACAGGCTTCTTCACCGAATCGGCCCTGCATATGCACGTCAAGAGCAGGGGTGCCATGATCGCGCAGTTCGATCATATGGTGAGACTTGGGAGCCTCGACAATGTCGAACTTCGTGTGATTCCGTTCGAAACGCTGGCCTCGGCAACCCTTGGATCCGGGTTCACGGTCTTTCAATTCAATACCCTGAACTCGCCGAGGATCCTGCGTCAGGATGCGGTTGTCGGCCGGCGGCCCCTGAGCGAAGAGCCGCGGGATCTTCGAGAAATCGATCGCCACGTCAAACGCCTGAAGCGTGCGGCCCTGTCGGCTCAAGAAACCCTGAAATTCATCGATAGCCACGCCAGAAAAATGGAGAAAAAGTGAGCACTATAAGCGGCCTTAAGCCTGTTGGCCCGTTCAGAAAAGCTTCCTACTCCAATGCCGATGACGCTTGCGTCGAAGTCGCCCCGATCGGGAGTCACGTTGTTGCGCGAGACTCGAAGATTGATCAGGGGCCTGTCGTCGTGGCCAGCGGGAGCGCTTGGAGCGCTTTCCTAGGCACCTGGAAGTAGGGATATGGCTTCCGTCGGTTGACCACCTCATTTGAGGTACTCGCAACATGTGTCCAACTCGGGCTTCCCCGCAGCTGACCAGTCCCGGGGAGTGGCAGTGCTGGGAGATCCGGCGGCGGCGGGTTTCACCCGGCACGCCCGGAGACTTGCCCGGGTCGGACGGGCGATCACGCGATCATCGGCATCCGCGCCCCAGGCCCGCCCAGCTCCGCTCCGGGGGGCGCAACCATGTGCTGTGCGGCGGCCTCAGCCCGTGACGAGCCACAGTTGGCCGGTTTCGTTCATTTTCCACTGCTGCCCCAGGGAATCGGTGAACGTAACCTGAGGCGGGTTGTAGAAGATGTCGTTGGCAGGCCATACGCCGCTGTAAAAAACGGCCACACCTCTCGGAGCCAGGACGTCGATCGGATACTTCGATCGTGTGGCTCCGTACTGTCCTTCGAGTTGAATGGTCGCCCACTCCGGATCGCCGCCGAAGTCCACGCGAACGCCGCGTATCGGATAGTCGGTCGGGTTGGTGACCGTGACGGTGCGGGATCCATTGCCGTCGGTATTGGGATGACCGGGCACGTCGGTGAACTTGCTGTCGACCGTGATGCGGCGGGCCTGATCGGTTCGGTCTCTGGCATACGCCAGCAGTTGGTCTTGTTGGAGCCGTAGGACGCGGGTTTGTTCGGCCATGACCGACCGCTGCTCGTCGAGCTGTTGCCGCTGCTTTTGCAAAGTCCTCAACGTCGCCCAAGCCGCAGTCGCGGCGAACACGGCCCCGGCTGCGGTCAGCGCGTTGCCCCAGTCGATCCGATCCGGCTTCATCAGGGCAGCGTAACCACATCGGCGGCGTGCCGGCGCGGCCCCACCGCTCACGTGGTGGGGCCGCGCCGGCGATCTTCATCGGTCTGCCGAGTCGTGTGGGTCAGCCGCCTTGGCCGGCGCTGCCGATGGGGCCGACGTTGATCGGGGAGCCGGCGCCGTCGATGACCGGCACGGTGGGGGTGCCGGGCCAGTTCAGGGTGATGGTCTTGGTCTCTCCGGGCGGGGTGACCTGCAGGCCCGTGACCTTGACGCCGTAGTCGCCGGTGGCACCGGAGGGGTAGGTGACGCCGAAGGACACCGACGTGTCGCTCTTGAGGACGAACGGGTCGGCCGGGGCGCCGACGCGCTTCGCGGACAGGGGCCCCTTGGCGGTCTGGAGGTCGACGCCCGCGAATCCGGACATCGTGCAGTTGTGGCCGATGTTCTTGAACGTCACCGCGACGGTGAGTTCGTTGTCGCCGCCGATGGTGGCGTCCTGCGCGGTGGCCCTGAGGTCGTCGGTGCGGCACTTGCCGATCGAGCTGTTGTCGCCTCCGCCTCCGCCGCCGGTGGTCGTGCCCTGTCCGCCGGAGCTCTTCCCGGCGGAGTCCTTCCCGGCGGAGACCTTCCCGGCGGGTTCGGTCCCGCCCCCGCCCCCGCTGCCACCCGGGTTGCCGCCTCCGTTGCCGCCGGTGGTCGACGCCCCGGGCGGGGCGGCCGGCGGGGCGACGGGCGAGGAGCCCTGCGCGGCCCCCGAGTTCGTCGAGTCCGTGCCCTGGCACGCCGTCGTCAACATCGCGCCGCCGAGGACGGCCGCGGAGACGAGGAGGGCGGTGCGACGGTTGCGGAACATGAACGACCCCTTGGTATCCGGTGGTTGGGGCCGAAACACTCTCGGCCCCTCGGTGCCTGCTCGACCACTATGGCCAGGCCGCCGGCCCGGGCGATACCCGAGTCGTCGCACCACGACATCGCTGTCACAGACCGGTGACATGGTCACGAGAAGGAACGACGGCCACCCCGACCCACCCCGCCCGACACCCCGACAACACCACGTTTGCCCAGGTCACAGCCACCACGACCCGACCCGACGGACGGTGTTACAGGAGCTTCGCGACCTGCGGCGCAGTCGCCGTTCCCATCCGTCGGCGCGGTAACACGCGGCCCCGTCGCACGCGTCCCCCCTCGACCGTCGGCCCGACGGTGGCCGGGTCGACACGAGATCGCCGGGCATACCGGCGGTGCAACACCGTCGACGGCCCGGCCCCCCGAGGTGCTCGCGACCCCGGACCGGCGCATGCCATGGCTGTTACCTTCTGCGGATGCCAAGAGGCCGGGTTTTTCCGCTCGTTGCGTCGAACGGGAGAATCCGGCGAACCGATCGTCGTCGTTCGGCTCCATCTGCGGTTCGATTCCCGAACTCGGGTCAGGGGGCGGTCGGTTCCACCGGGATCCACAGCGCCGCGTCCGCCGTGCTGCCGTCAGCCGACGGGCGGACCCGGAGGATCTCCGGGCCCGGGCGGCTCTGGTACGGGTTGGACGGGAACCACTGGGTGTAGATGTCGCGCCACAGGTATTGGAGCGCCTGCGGGTAGGGGCCCGAGTTCTCGAATACCGCCCACGTGCCGGCCGGCACGGTCAGCGTGTCGAGGTCCTCGGGTACGTGGACCCGAGTGCCCGTCACAACCCCGTGGTAGTAGTCGAGTTCGGTTCCCTCGGCGCGGCTGGGGTCGAGGTCGTCGGTGACCGCGACGATCCCGTCCGGGTCCTGGTCGGACAGGGCTTTGATGCGGTCGGTCGTCTCCCGGGCGATGCCCCGGACGAATTCGGCGATCGCCGGGTTCACGCCCTCGTGGACCAGCGGGACACGGGCCTTTTTGCCGACCACGTGGAACGCGTCCTTGCGTACGATCCGATATTGCATGCTGCTGCTTCCTTCCACGATGAGGCGGAAGGACATCCGTGGCTGGGAGTACAGCGCCGCCCCGGTTTGCCGGGCCGCGCCGGGACCCACGCCGTGTACGGCGCGGAACGCCCGGGCGAACGCCTCGCCGGAGGTGTAGCCGTAGCGCACCGCGATCTCCAGCAGGGTGCGCTCGCCGGCGAGTACCTCGGCGCCCGCCAGCGTGAGCCGCCTGCGTCGCACGTACTCCGACAGCGGCATCCCGGCCAGCGCGGAGAACAGCCGGCGGAAGTGGTACTCCGACGTCACCGCGATCCGGGCCGCCTCGCCGATGTCGAGCCGCTCGTCGAGATGCGCCTCGATGTGCTCCAGCGCCCGGTTCAGCCGCTCCAGCACCACGGACTCCTTCCTTTGCTTGCGAGCTCCACGTTAGGAAGGGGCACGCTTGTCGGACCCGACATTCTGTGCCCGGCTCGGTCGGGTGAATCGGCGCCACCGCGGGTCGGTCGCGGACGCGGTCGGCATGGTCGATGCGTGTCCTGGGGAGTCGTCCCGGGAGGCAGCCCGGTTTCGGACGAGTGCGACGAGGTGCGTGTGATGCGGAAGATCGTCTTCTCCATGTCGGTGTCCCTGGACGGCTTCATGGAGGGTCCTCACCACGACATCGGCTGGCATCGCGTCGACGAGGAGCTGCATCTGCACTTCAACGAGTGGCTCGGCACGATGGGGGCGTTTCTCAGCGGGCGGGTCACCCACCAGCTCATGGCGGACTTCTGGCCGACGGCGGACGCCGATCCGGCGAGTACGCCGGCCATGGTCGAGTTCGCCGGGATCTGGCGGGACATGCCGAAGATCGTGTTCTCCCGGACCCTGGAGCGCGCGGACTGGAACACCACGATCAAGCGGGACGTGGTGGTCGAGGAGATCAGGGCGCTGCAGGCCGAGCCGGGTGGGGATCTCGTGCTCGGCGGCGCCGATCTGGCCGCGACCTTCAGGCGGCTCGACCTGATCGACGAGTACCGGGTCTACGTGCATCCGGTGCTGATCGGACGCGGCAGGCCGATGTTCCGGCCGACGGACGGGATGACCGACCTGCGGCTCGCGGAGACCCGGGCCTTCGGCAACGGGGTCGTGCTTTTGCGCTACGCGGCGCGGTGACGGGCCCGGCCGGGGTGACCCGAGCCGGCGTGGACGGAGCGTGGGCCGCTGGGCCCGGCCCGCGCGGAGCGTGTGCCGCACGCGGGTGGACGCGGCGTCGGCCCGCACCCGGGCTCGGTGTGCGTCGTGGGTCAGCCCAGTTGGGTGTAGCGGGTCAGGGCGGTGCGGAAGGCGCTCGGGTGTACGGCGAGTGGGTCGGTGTACGGGTTGCGCAGTTGCAGGACGAACAGGATGCCGAAGGCGACGATCGCGCCGACGAAGGCCAGTGCGACGACGTGGCGGCGATCCGTGGTCGGGCCGACCAGCGCCGGGAAGACGATCGTGAACACGCCGGCGACGATCATGGCGACCGGTAGCACGATCGGGGTGATGGCGGCCGGATCGGCGAGCCGTACGTGGCGTTTGACGTACAGGTCGGCCACGGCCGCCTCGGTGTCGACGGCCGTGTCGTGCGCCGTGGCGGAGACGGCGGCCACGCGGGCCGCGACCAGGTCGAGTTGCCGCCACGCGAGCGGGGTGTCGTGCTTGTCGGCCATCGCCGGCCATTCCTTGTCGATCACTGTGCGGGTGTAGTCGCGCAGTCCGGTGCGGACCGCTTCGCGGTCGGGCGCGGGAAGCCTGCCGGCCGCCGCGTAGGTCTTGGTCAGTACCCGTGCCTCGTCGCTCGCGTGCTGGCGGACCGTGGACTGGAGTTCCCACGCCCCGACGATCTGAAAGCTCGTCAGCAATACGAAGGAGGACAGCACGGCTCCGCCGCAAAAGGACAGCAGTTGACCGTCGAATCCGCTCGCCTTGGCGCTCTCGCTGCGGCTGAGGAGAACGAGGGCTCCCGCCGCGATGCCGGCGCCGAGCAGGGCGCCGAGAATCCAGGTGATCACGAGCGCACTCCTCTTCTCCCGGGATGGGGCAGCAGGGCCGCGAGCGCGGCGGGCAGGATCGACACGATCAGGGCCGGTCCGATCCCGTCCGCGAAGCCGGGGGATGACGGATCGTCGTCGGGCGGCGCGGCGGCGATCCGCAACGGCCGTGGCACGGGCGGGCGTTCGGCTGTGGATGCGGGGGTGCTCGGCGGCTCGGGCAGTGGGTCCGAGACTACGGGGACGTACGGGCGGGCAGGCGCGGCCGGCGGCCGGGTCGGGGGTGGTGCGATGGGGGCTCGTTCGGTCGCCTTGGTAACCACCGGTGCGGGAGCCGACGGCCGGGGCCGCGGTGGCCGCGGTGGCGGTGGCGGCCGGGTGGCGGTGGGAGTGGGCGGCGGCCCGGTCGGGCATCCGCCGCCGGGACACACGGTCACCGCGACGTCGTCGCCGATCCGGACGGAGGTCAGCACCCCGGGTTGGTACACCACATGCACCCGGTCGGTGTGTACCTCCGTGCGTGGGCCGACGGGCTCGGCCGATCCGGGCCCGGTTTCCACAGTCACCGTGACGCGCTCGTCGGCGGAGGCTTGGCCGCAGCCGGCCAGGGCCGGCAGGCCGACACACGCCACCAGCAGACACCGAGCCGCATATCGAGCCGGGTGCCGAGCCGAGTGCCGAACTGAGTGCCGAGCCGAGTGCCGAGAGTTGCCCATGGCATCAGGGTGGCGACGCCGGGTCTACACGATCGGACGAATGCCTCGAAACCCCACTTTCGAGTGATCGGCGGCGAGGCGGTGTGCTGCGCGGGGGCGGAGTGGGGGGTGGGTCCGGGTGGTGAGTGATTGGCGGGGTGGGGCGTTTTGCTCGTCCGCTACGCGGCCGGGGCGGTGTGGGCGTGGGTCGTGTGGGTGGTGCTCGTCCGCTACGCGGCCGTGGTCTTGGGGCGGCCTGTTGCTTGCCTGCGGCGGTGTCTGGAATCGTCCCCCCGCGACGAAGGCGGCCCCCGGCCTGAGCCGGGAGCCGCCTTCGGGGGTGCCGCGTCGTGGGGTGTCAGCCCTTGTCGAGGACGTCGGCTGCGATCAGGTCCTCCAGGTAGCGGTCGTCCCACCAGTTGAGCTGGAGGGACTTGGCGCGACGGAAGTACAGCTGTACGTCGCATTCCAGGGTGAAGCCCATGCCGCCGTGCACGTGCACCGCCAGGTCGGTGACCTCGCGGTAGGTGCGGGCGGCGAAGAGCTTGGCCATCGGGGCCAGGCGCGCGGTGTCGCGGCCCTTGTCCCGGGACCAGGCGGCCTCCCAGACCAGGGTCTCGGCGCCGTCCACGGCGGTCGAGGCGTCGGCCAGGTTGTGCGCGATCGCCTGGAACGCGCCGAGCGGCTTGTCGAACTGCTTGCGGTGCTTGGCGTATTCGACGGTGATCTCCAGCGCGCGCTTGGCGCCGCCCACGGCCTGGGCCGCGAGCAGGATCAATCCGTCGTGGAGCACGTCCGACCAGGTCGGCCAGCCGGCTCCGGCCGAGCCGACCAACTCGCCGCGTACATCCGCCAGGTCGACCCGGTACTGGGTGTCCGAGGCGATCGTGGTCTGCTGGGTCAGGGTGACCCCGGCCGCCTTCGGGTCGACCAGGAACAGCGAGACGCCCTGGGCCGGGTCGCCCGGGGTGCCCGCGGTGCCGGTGCGGGCGAGCACGAGCAGCACGTCGGCCGCCGCCGCGTACGCGACGTGCCGCTTGGTGCCGGACAGCAGGTATCCGTCGCCGTCCGCGCGGGCGGCCAGCGCGACGCCCTTGCCGCCGAAGCCGCGATCCGGCTCCAGCCACGCCACGCTCGCGATGGTGCTGCCGGCCGCGATGCCGGGCAGGTACTTCTGCCGCTGGTCGTCGGACCCGGCCGCGGCGAGTACGCCGCCGACCAGGACCGAGCTGACGAAGTGCGGAGTCGGCGCGAGCGAACGCCCGAACTCCTCGTAGACCACGGCCGCGTCGAGCGTGGTCATCTCCGACCCGCCCCACTTCTCGGGCAGGGTCAGGCCGGTCAGGCCGGACTCGCCGAGCTTCTTCCAGAAGTCCTCGGGGTACCCGACCGGGTCGTTCTCCAACTCGCGAACGACACCGAGGTCGGCGTGCCGGGCCGTCAGGCCGCGCACGGTCTCCCGGAGGATGTCCTGTTCCTGGGTGAAATCGAGGTCCATCGCGCGTCTCCTCTAGGGCTTCCAGCGCTCGCCGCGCCGGTCCCACGGGTTGTCGTCGGGGGTGGTGGGCAACGCGATTCGCGCGGTGGCCGTGGTGCGGGCCGCGCCGTCCACGGTCAGCGAGATCTCGGCGCGGACCCAGCCGCAACCGGCCTCGTCCACCGAGACGTCGTCCACCGTGCCGGTGAGCAGCATGTGGTCGCCCGGGAAGACCGGCTTGGTCATCCGGAACACCATCCGGCCGATCCGACCCTTGGGGCCGGTCCAGTCGTTGAGGTAGCGCTCGAACCAGGCGGCCTGGTTCGGCGTGTTCAGGAAGATGTCCTGCACGCCCTGGCGCTCGACCGCGAACTTGTAGTCGTGGTGCATCGGCCGCCAGTCGCGGCTGGCCAGTGCGCCCAGGATGACCGTGGTCGCGGTGACGTCCACGCCGAACGTGGGCAGCGCGTCGCCCTTGGCCAGCTGATCGAGGGTCAGGTCGCTCATCCGGTGGCCTCCCGCCGGTAGCCGTAGCCCGTGTAGGACTCGGTGCCCAACAGGGCGCCGTCCTGGTTGTGGTACTCGACGTCGATCACCCAGAAGCGGCCGATCCCGAGCTTGGTGCGCTTTTCCGGACTCACCGACCGAAGCACCTGACGCGACGTCACGATGTCGCCCAGGCGCACCGGTTCGTAGAACACGTTGGTGTTGTCGGTCATGATCGCCTCGGGCAGTTCGAAGCGGATCTTGAGGTCGAAGTGCACCTGGAGGGAGAGTTGCTCGCCCTCGGCGCCGGGGGCCCAGTAGTGCGGGCGCGCCCATGCGGACAGCAGGCTCAGCGGGGCGATCGGTCCGCCGGTCAGTTCCTCGGCGAGCGCCTCGTCCCAGAACAGCGGGTTGCCGTTCTGCACCGACGCGCACGAGGTCCAGATGTAACCGCGCTCGGCGGGGAAGTCACCCCGCTTCTCGTACTGGACCTTGCCGATGAGCGCCGCCACGTCCTCGGGCAGCGCGGTGTCTTGTGCCGTCATGCGACCACTCCTGAAGCACGAAGCTCGGCGATGCGGTGCGGGCCCAGCCCGGCCGCGGCGAGCAGCTCGTCGGTGTCGGTGATCCCGGACTCCCGGACCGGGTACGGGTCCGTGGGCGCCTGCTGGCCGGCCAGCACCGGGCCCACCTGGCGGAACTCGCCCTGGGCCGGGTGCTCGGCGGTGGCGAACGCGCCGCGGGCCAGGTACTGCGGGTCGGCCAGCAGTTCCGGTACGGACAGCACCGCCGACACGCAGGTGTCGGCGGGGGCCAGCTCGGCCACCCAGTCGTCCCGGTCGCGCGTGGCGAAGGCCGCCGCCAGATCGGCCCGGATCGCGTCCTGCGCGTCGTCGTCGAGCTGACGCGGGGCCCACTTGTCCAGCCCGGTCAACCGGCACAGGTTCGCCCAGAAGCGGCCCTCGATCGCGGCCACCGCCAGCCACTTGCCGTCCCGCGCGCGGTAGGTGTCGTAGCACGCGTAGCGGCCGGTCAGGATGCCGTGCCGGGGCTCCGGTTCGACGCCGGTGGCCAGGTACTCGTCCACGCCCAGCGCCATCAGCGCGAGCATGCCGTCGGCCACCGAGACGTCGAGGCGGGCGCCCTCGCCGGTGCGCTGCCGGCGGAACAACGCGCCCATGATCGCGATCACCGCGTGCATCCCGCCGCCCGCGCTGTCCGCCACGGTCGCGCCCGGGATCGGCGGACCGCCGTTCGGACCGGGGCCGGACATGTGCAGGAAGCCGCCCACGCCCAGGTAGTTCAGGTCGTGTCCGGCCTGCTGGGCGTGCGGGCCGTCC
The DNA here is from genome assembly GCF_000372745.1 of Embleya scabrispora DSM 41855. Lineage (GTDB taxonomy): Bacteria > Actinomycetota > Actinomycetes > Streptomycetales > Streptomycetaceae > Embleya > Embleya scabrispora. The sequence goes on from NZ_KB889585.1 coordinate 168,778, forward strand.
TGGCCGAAGCCGGACGTCGAGCAGTAGACGATCGACGGATTGCGCGCCGCGACCGCCTCCGGGCCGATGCCCAGCCGGTCCACCACACCCGGGCGGAAGCTCTCGATCACCACGTCGGCACCCTCGACCAGGGTCAGGAACGCCTCGCGGCCCTCGGGCGCCTTCATGTCGACCAGTACGCGCTTCATCCGCCGATGCGCGCTGTACGAGTAGTAGGGCGGCGCGATCTGCACGCCGCTCTTGGCCGGGACCGGGCCGACCTTGATCACCTCGGCCCCGTAGTCCGCCAACCAGCGCGAGGCGCGGGCGGCGGGGCCCACGCTCGCGAGGTCCAACACCGTGACGCCTTCCAGGAACTCTCCGGACATGACCGCGGCCCCGTCAGAAGTTCTTGGGAAGGCCGAGACCGCGGCGGGCGATGATGTTCTTCTGCACCTCGGAGGTGCCGCCGCCGATGGTGTCGAGCACGGTGTAGCGGTAGGTCGAGTCGGCGCGACCGGTCATCGGCGCGTCCTCGGTGCCCACCCGCAGCTGGGTGCCCGGCGAGGCGATGTCCATCGACGCGTTCGCGAGCCGCTTGGACAGCTCGGTGGCGTACAGCTTGTAGCCGGACGCCTCGACCGTGGGCGGTTTTCCGCCACCGGCCGCGGCGGCCACCACGCGCAGTCCGAGCAGACGGGCGACGGCGGCCTCGGTGACCAGCGTGGCCAACTGCTTGCGCACGATCGGGTCCTCGCGCAGCGGCTCGTCGTCGCGGGTGGCCTCCTTGACGTACTCGGTGAGCACGTTCAGCCGCTGTTGGATCGGGGCGAACGAGAACATCGTGAAGCGTTCCAGGTCCAGTGCCTGGGAGATGTACTGGAAGCCCTTGTTCAGCTCGCCGACCACGTATTCGTCGGAGACCCAGACGTCGTCGAAGAAGACGTCGTTGGTGCGCTCGTCGCCCATCGTCCAGATGCCCCGGACGGTGATGCCCGGGTGGTCCATCGGCACCAGGAACAGCGTGATGCCGTGGTGCTTGGGCGCGTCGGGGTCGGTGCGCGCGCCGACCCAGTACCACTCGGCGAAGTGCGCGGAGGTGGTCCAGGTCTTCTGGCCGTTGAGCCGCCAGCCCTCGCCGTCGCGGACCGCGCGCAGCTTCATCGAGGCGGCGTCGGAGCCGGCTTCCGGCTCGCTGTAGCCGACCGCGAACTCGACCTCGTTGTTGAGGATCTTGGGCAGGAACTCGGCCTTGAGCTTGTCGCTGCCGTGCGCGAGCAGGGTCTTGCCGATGATGCCGACGCCCTTGCCGATCTGCGGTCCACCGCGTCCGGCCAGGGCCTCGTTGAGGAGGTATTCGTAGACCCCGTCACCGTCCTGGCCACCCCATTCCTCGGGCCAGGTGATGCCGAGCCAGCCTTGGTCGGCCATCTTGCGCATGTATGCGCGGCGGGCGGGGGTGTCGACGACCTGGGCCATGTTCTCCCGGGTGACATCGAACACTTCAGGGTCGGGATTGGCGTCGAGAAACCGCTCGACCGTCTCGCTGAACGCGGTCTGGTCGGGGGAGAAGTCGAAGTCCACGGGTCGCCTTTCGGGGCGCGCCCATGCCGGCAGCCTCACCTGTGTACGTGCAGGTGAGGCAGCCGGCACAGAACCTGACGGATAGTCAGATCAAAGTAACACCGGCCCGGGTTCATTTCGAGTGGCGGTCGGCAATAGATGTGTGGGCCCCGTCTCGCTCCCGCGTGCGCGCCCGGCGCGCCCGGAGCCGCGGCCGGGCGCGGCCGACGGACCGGTTCTGGACAAGTCCGGAAAAGTTACGGCGCGTCCGCGATCGACCACCTATCGTGGGTGGACATGAGCGGAAATGCTTGCCCGCAATGTGGTCGGGAACATCCGTGGTGCGACGCCGAGTGGTCGGCGTACGATCCCGACGCGGACCGCCCGGGGCCGGTCGACGGCGACGCCGAGGGGCCGCCGTATCGGGTCGGCGAACTGCTGCCCGACATCCTCGATTTCCTCGCCCGCGGCAGCCGCGGGCCGGATTGGGCCGGGGCGCGCGAGAGCCCGGGTCGGTCCCTGCGGGGACTGATACCCGGGCCCAGGCGCCGTTATTGACGACGTGTCAGGGGACCGCGCGCGGTGCGATGGGCCGCCGTGCGAGGTGACGTGACGTCAGGATGCGCTGTGGCTTGCGGTATTGGGCGTATGAAGAGCTGTCGGGCGCGTGGCGTGACGGCCGTCGGGCGTACGGCCCGACGGTCCGTCGAGCGCGTGGCGTGACGGCGACCGCCCTGTGCCGTCAGGCGCGCTGGGAGCTGACCGAGACGACCTCGCCGGTCATGTACGAGGAGTAGTCCGAGGCCAGGAAGACCATCACGTTCGCGACCTCCCACGGTTCGGCGGCACGGCCGAACGCCTCGCGCGAGGAGAGCTCTTCGAGCAACTCCTCCGAGGACGCCCTGGCCAGGAACGCGTGCATCGCGATGCTCGGCGCGACCGCGTTGACCCGGACACCGAACTCGGCCGCCTCGACGGCCGAGCAACGGGTCAGCGCCATCACGCCGGCCTTGGCCGCGGCGTAGTGCGCCTGGCCCTTCTGCGCCCGCCAGCCCAGCACCGAGGCGTTGTTGACGATCACGCCCTTGCCGCGCGGCTGCATGTGCCGCAGCGCCGCCCGGGTGCAGCGGAAGGTGCCGTTCAGGGTCACGTTCATGACCAGGTCCCACTGCGCGTCGGTCATGTCGACGAGGTTGGCCTCGCCGCCGAGCCCGGCGTTGTTGATCAGCACGTCGATGCCGCCGAGTTCGCGCGCGGCCGTGTCGATCAGGTTCTGCACGTCCTCCTCGACCGTGACGTCGCACGGGACGGCGAGCGGCCGCGATCCGATCAGCTTGGCGAGTTCGTCGGCGGCCTCGCCGAGTCGGCGCTCGTGCTTGTCGCTGATCGCGATCACGGCACCCTCCTCGGCGGCGCGCTTGGCCGCCGCGAAGCCGATCCCGGTGCCCGCCGCGGCGGTGATCAGCACGGTCTTGCCGGCCAGCAGGCCGTGTCCCTCGACGTATGCGGGGGCGGGGGTGGGGCTCACTTGGCGTCTCCTCGCGGTTCACGGGGCATGCCGAGGACGCGCTCGGCGATGATGTTGCGCTGCACCTCGTTCGACCCGCCGTAGATGGTGTCGGACTTGGTGAACAGGAACAGGCGCTGCGCGGCGGACAGTTCGTACGGGGCCTCGGCGGCCAGGGTGGCCTCGACGCCGGCCACGTCCATCGCGAGTGTGCCCAGGCGCTGATGCCAACCGGCCCACACCAGCTTGGCCACCGACGCGGCGCCGGGATCGGGCGAGCCGAGCGTGCGCAGCGCGTTGCAGCGCAGCACCTTCAGGTCGATCCAGCTCTGCAGCAGTCGATCGCGCAGTGCCGGGTCCTCGATCGCGCCGTTGGCCTTCGCCTCGGCGACGACCCGGTCCAGCTCGATCTCGAAGCCGATCTGCTGGGCCAGCGTGGACACCCCGCGCTCGAACGCGAGCAGGCCCATCGCCACGCCCCAGCCCGCGCCGACCTCGCCGACCACGTGTTCGGCGCCGGCCCGGGCGTTGTCGAAGAACACCTCGTTGAACTCGCTGGTGCCGGTGAGCTGGACGATCGGGCGGACCTCGATGCCGGGCTGGTCCATCGGCGCGAGCAGGAAGGTGATGCCCTTGTGCCGCTGCGACGCGGGATCGGTGCGGGCCAGCACGAAGCACCAGTTCGCCTCGTGCGCGAGCGAGGTCCACACCTTCTGGCCGGTGATCAGCCAGTCGCCGGTCTCGGGGTCGACGGTCGCGGTGGTGCGCAGGTTGGCCAGGTCGGAGCCGGCGCCCGGCTCGGAGTAGCCCTGGCACCACAGTTCCTCGCCGCGCGCGATGGCGGGCAGGAAGCGGGCCTTCTGCTCGTCGGTGCCGAACGCGAGCACGGTCGGGCCGAGCAGGTTCTCGCCCATGTGGTTGACCCGGCCGGGCGCCTGGGCGCGGGCGTACTCCTCGCCGAAGATCACCTGCTGCATCAGGGACGCCTCGCGGCCCCCGTACTCCCTGGGCCAGTCCAGGCCGATCCAGCCGCCCTCGCCCAGGCGCAGTTCCCAGGCCCGACGGATCTCGAAGTGCTCGTGCTCGCTGCCGGGACCACCGGTACCGACGGCCGCGGCGAACTCACCGGAGAGGTTCTCCCGGAGCCACTCGCGGACCTCGGCCCGGAACTCCTCGTCCTCGGCGCTGTACCGGAAATCCACAGCGTGTCCAATCTCGTCTTCCGAGGGTCGGCGGCCACGCGCGCGACGTCCGGGGACACCGGACCCCGCGCGCGTGGTGCGTGCCGAGGGCTGGGTCAGTTGCCGGCGGCGGCTGCGGCCTCGGCGGCCTTCTTCTTGGCCGCGGCGGCCGCGTACTCCTTGAGCTGCGCGAGCACCGGCATCGGGTCCTGGCCGATCTGGGTGGGCAGCTTCTCGGCGATCTCCTCGGCCGTCCAGCGGTCGGCCGCGTACATCGTCTTGATCTCGTGCGGCTGGTCCCACAGCGCGATCTTGGGGCCCGCGGTCGTGTACACCTGACCGGTGATGTTCTTGGCGTGGTCGGAGAGCAGGAAGACCACCAGCTCGGCGACGTCCTCGGGGTCGCCGATCTCCTTGAGCGTCTGCGGGACGCCCTCGGACATCCGGGTCCGGGCCACCGGCGCGACGCAGTTGGCGTTGACGCCGTACTTGTTCAGGCCCAGCGCGGCGGAGCGGACGAAGGAGACGATGCCGCCCTTGGCCGCGGCGTAGTTCGCCTGGGCGACCGAGCCGAGTGCGTACACGCCGGAGGTGAAGCCGACGATCGAGCCGAAGCCCTGGGTCTTCATCACCTTGGACGCGGCCTGCACGACGGTGAAGGTGCCCTTGAGGTGGGTCGCGATGACGCTGTCCCACTCGTCCTCGGTCATGTTGAACAGCATGCGCTCGCGCAGGTTGCCCGCGACCGTGACGACGCCGTCGATCCGGCCCCACTTCTCGACGCCTGCCCGCACGATCCGGGCGCCGCCCTCCATCGTGGCCACGGAGTCGGCGACCGCGACGGCCTCGCCGCCGAGCGCCTCGATCTCCTTCACCACGGCGTCGGCGACCTCGCTGGTCGGCTCGCTGCCGTCCATCGCGACGCCGTAGTCGTTGACGACCACCTTGGCGCCGTGTGCGGCGGCGGCGAGGGCGACGGCGCGGCCGATGCCCCGGCCGGCGCCGGTGACCGCGATTACCTTGCCCGTGAGGAAGTCACCCATGTGTTGTCCGCTCCTTGTCGGTGGCCTCGTCGGTAGGCCCCGGAAATCGAGGGCCGAGGCCCAGGTCGGGTCGGTCGTGGCGTGCTCCGCGGTCGGTGCGGCCGGGGCCGCTTCGAACGCCTGGTTCGGCCGCCCGCGCGGGACCCGCGCAGGCGTGCGCAGCCTCGCAGCCTTGCGGACGCAAGGTGCGCGGCCTGTGAGAACGCCCTCTCGACATTATCTGACGATCCGTTAGTTTTCCTGGGTAGAGTGCCGCAGCACACAGCACCATGCACAGTTCTTGACAGCACTTGACAGCGCGGTCGTCGGATTCCGAGAGTGCGCCTGTCGGTATTCGTGCCCATCGGCACGTGTCACCACCGCCTGGAGGAGGCTCCCCCATGTCGCTGCCCCCCGAGTTCCATGAACTGGCCGCACGCGTGAACAACTGGGGCCGATGGGGCCAGGACGACGAGATCGGGACGGTCAACCTGATCACGGCCGACGTGGTCAAGGCCGCGGCGGGCTGCGTACGCACCGGCAAGCGCTTCTCGCTGGCCGTGGAGCTGCGCGAGGACGGCATCCAGAACGGGATGATCCCGGGCCGGGACAACCCCAAGCGCACCACGTTCCTGGTCAACCACGAGGTCTTCGGCCCCGGCACGGTGGCCACCAGCGACGACTCGGTGGTGATGGGCATCCAGGCGGGCACGCACTGGGACGGGCTGACCCACGCGACGTACGACGACCGGCTGTACAACGGCCACTCGGCCAAGGAGACGGTCACCGCCGAGGAGGGCGCGCGCCGGCTGGGCATCCACAACGTCAAGACCCTCGTCTCGCGCGGCGTGCTGCTGGACGTGGCCCGATCCAAGGGTGTGGACATCCTGCCGCCGGAGTACGCGGTGACCCCCGCGGATCTGGAGGCGGCCGAGGAGTTCGGCAACGTGAAGGTGCGCGCGGGCGACATCGTGCTGGTGCGCACCGGGCAGATCCGGCAGTACTTCGCGGGCGAGAAGGACATGTACTTCTACGGCCCGGGCCTGTCGGTGCGCACGCCCGAGTGGTTCCACGCGCGCGACGTCGCGGCGGTGGCCAACGACACCGTGACGTTCGAGGTCTTCCCGCCGGAGATCGAGGACTGCTTCATGGCGGTGCACGCGCTGCACCTGGTGGAGATGGGCATGCTCCAGGGGCAGAACTGGAACCTGGAGGAGCTGTCCGAGGACTGCGCCGCGGACGGCGTGTACGAGTTTTTCCTGGAGGCATCGCCGGAGCCCTTCGTGGGCGGCGTCGGCACACCGGTGAACCCGGTGGCGATCAAGTAGTCGCGAGTCGGGGCGGCGTGGGTCCGGGGGCATCCGGCCCGGGTCGGGCGCGGGCCCTCGAACAGGGGCGGCGCCGATCCGGCCGGCGTCCGCCCGGATCGGCGCGGCCCTCCGACACGCGTAGACCGGACGGCATGCGGGCCCCGGACAGGATCGCCCCGTCCCGGGGCCCGCGTGCGCTCCGGGCACCGCGACGAGGCCCGGAACGATGACGGTCCCACTTCGTCGAGGAAACCCGGGGCACTTCCCGGGCGCCTCGTCGTCCCCTCGCGAACGACCGCCACACTCAGGGTGATCAGTGTCGGACGAGGCGTCAACACCCTTCGGACATCGATTTGGTCGCCCGGATCACGATTCGTCTGCACATGGGCCGCCGCGTCGCATCGGCCACGTGCGCCCCACCGGACTCGGGTATCTCGGGTATCGCGCCCCCACCCGTTGAGGTCGGCATCTCCGCAACCGTGGGGCTTCGGGGCCGGGTTATATAATTGAATATATGTGGATAACCTCTGCGAAGGGAGAATCCTCATGAGCCACACACGCTGGAAACTCACCCGGGACTGGAGGTTTGTGGCCGGCGACACCGAATCGCTCGAGGTCCAGGCCATGCGTGTGGAGGTCCGCATGGCTTCGGTTCTCGGCCAAGCGGTTTATGACCGGCGTACCGAACTGGGCATCTCGCAGAGCGAGCTCGGCAAGCGGGCGGATATGACGCAGCCGCAGATCTCCAAGCTCGAACTCGGCGGTACGGTGCCGACCCTCCCGCTGCTCGCCCGCCTGGCGAAGGCGCTCGACGCATCGTTGAACATCGCCCTGGACGGGGACACATCGAGCGTCGTCTTCACGCCGCACACCGCTTGAGGCGGATGAACCGACTCGGGCGGGTCGGTGGCGGGGAGGAGGGTTCGGCATTCCGGTCGCGGTGAGGCCGTGGATCCCGGGCGTCGTGGGCATTCCGAGCATCGAGGCAATGGCCGCGCTTCGCCCGCTGCCCTCGGCGCCGCGGGCGGCCGAAGGTTTGCCGGGCACGATCGTCGTGAAGCTCCGAAACGGCCCGAGCCGGCAGGCTGTTCCTTCGGCGTGTGGGGTGACGGGGGACTGAATGTTCGGGACACGATCTCTCGCGGAATGCGTGATCGAGAATCCGGCGGTACCGAGCGCGGTGCTGCTTCGGGTGCTCCTGAGCGCCGAGGACGAACAACTGCGGCGGGCCTTTCGCGCCGCGCCGGGCCTGCCCCGGGACGTGGTGGAGGTGATGCTCGTGCACCCGGATCAGGGTGTGCGGGCCGCAGTCGCCGCGAATCCGTACATCGATGCCGAGCAACGAGGTCGGCTCGTGCACGATCGGCGCAGGGTGGTGCTCGCGAATCTCTTCGGTTGCCGGACGCACCCCGACGGCGAGCCGAGACCGCTGCCGGATGCCGCCTACGAGGCGTTCTTCGCCGCTCGGCAGTGGGCGAACGTCGCGCGCGAGGACCAACCCTGGGATGAACTGCGGCTGTTGGAGGCGATGAATCGGTGCGCAAGCATGCCGCATCGGTTGCGACAGGCTCTCGCCCGGCATCCCCAGCCGGGGCTGCGCCGGTTCGCGGCCCGGTTCGTGGGCGGCCTGTCGGCCGAGGACCGGGCCGCGCTGCTGACCGACCCGGACCCGGACGTGCGCGCGGAGGCTCGGGAGGTGGTCGAGGACGACGCGGAGATCTACGCCGGGATCGATATCGATTGGAATCCCGAGAACTGGGGCCACAGTTGGGTCTTCAGCAGTCGGCTCGTGGAACGGGAGGCGATGGAGCGGGTGGTTCGAGGGGAGGACTGCCCGGGCCACTACCGCAGCGCGTTGGCCGGGAACCCGCACCTGCCGCCGGACCTGGTGGCCGTCCTGGCTCGGGACGAGGACCCGTACGTCCGGGACAGGGTCTCGCTTCGGCCCGAGCTGACCGAGGAGGAGCGCGCCGCGATCGACTATCGGGTGCCGGAGTTGACCGACCTCGACGAGGTCGCGTGGTATCCGTACCCGGCCCGATCCCAATCGCCCGTCGACTACGCGCGCTCCGCGCACCCGGTGCGGCGGCGGCAGGCGGCGTGCGCTCCCGGGCTGCCACAGGACCTGCGGGATGCGCTGCTGGGCGATCCGGACCCGGGCGTACGGGTTCTGACGTGCCGTCACCAGCCCGGCGTGCCGGCCGAGGATCTGTTGCGTGCGTACCGGGAGTTCCGAGGCCGTCATCGGTGGCGACTGACCTGTCGGCCCGGCTTCCCGACGCGCGGGCTCGCCCGGTTCGCGGACGACCCGGACCCGGCCATGCGCGAGCTTGTCGTGCTCGACCCGCAGGCGCCGGCCGCAGTGGTGGTCGGGTTGCTCGCCGACCCGGAGCGATGCGTACGCACCACACTTGCGCGACATCCGGCGGTGCCGGTCGACGACTGCTCACGATGCTGGACGATCCCGAACTCGCGCCGTACGCCGCCCGCAACCCGTCCCTCCCGATCGAGGCGATGCACCGAATCCTGGACGCGACGGGCGTCCCGGGCCGGGGGTGACGGGCGATGTCGGGGATCGACGGGCTGGTTGCGGGTGTGCTCGGGAATCCGGCGGTGCCGGGGGAGGCTTTGTTACGGGCGTTGACGGGTGAGTTGGGGCGGGTGGCCTGCAACGGGCTTGCCGAGGCGACGGCCTTGCCGCAGGACGTGATCGAGGTGATGGTCGGGCATCCCGATCGCCGGGTGCGGATGGCGTTGGGCGGTAATCCGCATGTGGATCCGGTGCAGCGGGCGCGGTTGGTCGCCGATCCGGACCGGGTGGTGGCTACCCGTACGGTCGACGGCAAACGCCATCCGGACGGGGATCCGCGTCCGCTGCCGGATGACGGCTACGCGCGGTTTCTTTCGCATGCGATGTCGGCGGAGAGCGCTTTTGGCGATCAGATGTTGACCCGCGACGACGTGCTGCGGTCGCTCTTGTCCTCCGGGGACACGCCGCAGCACATATACCGATCGTTTGTTGTCCGGCCGGAGCCCGAACTGCGGTTGACGGCGTGCCAATGGTGGGAGCACCTCCCCTTTGCCGATCGGGTGGCACTGACGCTCGACCCGGTGCGCAAGATCCGTGGACGGGCCAGAAGGGGAGCGATCGAGGTACGCCGATGCCTGACCGACATCGACTGGGCACCGACCAACCGAGGCAGTGCGTCGGCCATCTCCCGAAGCCCGCTCACGCGCGCCGACGCCGAGCGGATCGTTCGGGGTGAAGCGCCTCCGCACTACCGGTACTACGCCGCCGGGAACCCGCATCTTCCGGCCGATCTGGTTGCCTGTCTCGCCCGGGATCCCGATCCGCGCGTTCGCTACGCGGTGTCGATCCGGGCGGAGTTGACGGAGCAACAGCGGGCGGCGATCGACTACGCGGTGCCGCCGATGGAGGATCTGGACGACGCGATTCGGTACGTGCCACGTCCCCTCGCGGGTACGCCGGACGAGTGGGCGCGCTCGGCGCATCCCGGGCTGCGGCGGATCGCGGCGTGCTCGGGCGGGCTTTCGGCGGAGCGGCGCGATGCCTTGGCGGTGGATCCCGACCTCGGGGTGCGGGTGCTGACCTGTCGTCACCAGGCGGGTGTCGCGCCGGAGTCGCTGTTGGGTGGGTATCGGGACTTCCGTGGTTGCCATCGGAGGCGGCTGACCTGGCGTCCCGGCTTTCCGACGTACGGGCTCGCGCGGTTCGCGGGTGATTCGGATCGCGGCATGCGGGAGCTTGTCGTGCGTGATCCGGACGCGCCGGTGGATGTGGTGGTCGGGTTGCTCGCGGATCCGGAGCGGTCTGTGCGGGCCGCGCTCGCCCGGCATCCGGCGGTGCCGGTGGATCGGTTGCTTGTGCTGCTGGACGATCCCGAACTCGGGCCGTACGCGGCGCGCAATCCGGCGCTGCCGGTCGAGGTGATGCATCGGATCCTGGATGCCGCCGGGGTGCCGCGCGGGAGGTGAAGTCGCCCCGCCGGCACGGGTGGTGAACCGTCCGTCGATGCGACACGTGTGTGATCGACGGGCTGCTCAGAGGCGGTTTCGGGGGGTGACGAGAGGACTGTCACAACCGGCTGACTGCTCATCAGTTCCGGGCTAGAGTGCCGCGCGGGTACGCGTGCGCGCTTGAGCTCCGGAGCCGGTCCGGCCGGTAAGCCGTCGAGCGCCCCGGCTCGTCAGCCCATTTCCGATGGAGGAGGAACCGGTGAAGGGCGTTCTTTTCGACGGCAAGGAAGCCTCGATCGTCGATGACCTCGAGGTGCGTGCACCCGGGGCCAACGAGGTCTTGGTGAAGATCGGTGCGGCGGGTCTGTGCCACAGCGACATCTCGGTGATCAACGGCACCATCCCCTTCCCGCCTCCGGTCGTGCTCGGGCACGAGGGTGCCGGCGTCGTGGAGGCCGTCGGCGAACTCGTGACCCACGTCAAGGCCGGTGACCACGTCGCGCTGTCCACGCTGGCCTCGTGTGGTGCGTGTCGCGAGTGTGACCGTGGCCGGCCGACCATGTGTGCCAAGAGCTTCGGCCAGCTCAACCAGCCGTTTACGCGTGGCGGCAAGCCGGTCTACAACTTCGCGGGCCTGTCGGTGTTCGCGGAGAGGATCGTGGTCAAGGGCGTCCAGGCGGTCAAGATCCCCAAGGACATCCCGCTCGCCTCCGCCGCGTTGATCGGGTGCGGCGTGCTGACCGGCGTGGGCGCGGTGCTGAACCGGGCGAAGGTACAGCCCGGCGACACCGTCGCGGTGATCGGCACCGGCGGCATCGGCCTCAACGTGATCCAGGGCGCGAAGCTCGCGGGCGCGGTGCGGATCGTGGCCGTGGACGCGAACCCGGCGAAGGAGGAGGTGGCGCGGCAGTTCGGCGCGACCGACTTCGTCGACGCGCGTGCGGTCGAGGACTCGGTCAAGGCGGTCCAGGCCCTGGTGCCGGGCGGCGTGGACCACGCGTTCGAGTGCGTCGGGCACGTCGCGGTGATCCGCAACGCGATCGACATGCTCGGGCGGGCCGGCCAGGCGATCATCCTGGGCGTCGCGCCGTCGGACGCCGAGGCGTCCTTCCACGTGTCCTCGATGTTCCTGGACAAGTCGATCATGGGCTGCCGCTACGGCTCCTCCCGCCCGCAGTACGACATCGCGCGCTACGCCGACCTGTACAAGACCGGCGGCCTCAAGCTCGACGAACTGGTCACCAAGACCTACGCCCTGGACGACTTCCACCACGCGGTCGAGGACGCCGAGGCGGGCAAGATCGCGCGCGGCGTCTTCGTCTTCTGACGCGGCATTCTTTTGGATCATCTTCCGGTCGAAGCGCGCTCCTCACGCCGAGGGGCGCGCTTCGGCGTACGAGCGGCGCCCCGGCACCGGATCGGCCGACCGCCGCGTCGCCGAGGGGCGCCGAATCGCTGAGCGCCGTTCCGGACCCCACCGGCTCGGTTACGCCGTCGAGCGCCTCGCCCTCGGCTCCCGAGCCGAGCCGGATCGGTGAGGTGTTGGCCTCCGGAAAGTGTTCCGTGTATGTCGACGCCTTCAATTGAGGCCGCCCACGGGCCGCTTCCGGGCTGCGGCACGACGGGTCGAGGCGGCCCGGCGGCGGATGGCGGTGCGGGTCGCTACATTGCGCGGATGATCTTTCGCGAACGTGCCTTGAACACGGCGGTCGACCGGCTCGAGCGGGCCTTGGAGGAGCGGGACGACGCTCTGTTGAACGAGGCGTTCGGGCAACTGCGCGACGCCTTCGAGGAGGCGAAGCCGAAGAGCAGCGCCGAGGTGGGTCCGCGACTGGCGAACCTGTTGCCGCGAACCCCCTTGGGGGCTGCGGCGATCCTCGCCGTCATGATCGGCGCCTGTGTGGAGAACGGCGCGGATCCGCAGGCGTGTTCGTGGCCGGTCCTCGCCGGTGTGCGGGATGCCCTGCGCGACGTCGCGGGCTTCCCGGCGCTGTGGGCGGAGGCGGTCGGCGAGGACCTGCCCGAGCGTGACCATCTCGCCCTGGGCGAGGTGCTCGAACGCGTTGCGGCTTCGGCGGGTGGACTGAAGGAGGGGCGATTCGCCGCCGTGTCCGCGTGGATGCAGTTGCCGCTGTGGGAGATGGCGGCCGTCGCGATGCTCTCGCGCGAGGAGATACGTCGGGCGGTGCAGGCCGACGGGACGCTCGTCGCGTTGGCCGAGGAGGTCGCGCTGGGCGACGCGGACCTCAAGTGTCTGCGCTATCTGCTCAAGATGTTCCACGACGAGCCCTTGGTCGTGCTGCATCGGCCGACCGGGACCGGCTACCGGATGCGGGTCACCCGCATCGGCGACAACTTCCAACTGCACACGTTGATCGGGCACCTCCTCATCGGCGGCGGGCACATCGCGGGCGAACCGCCGTCGGCCGAGGCGGTCGCCGCGTCTCGGGACGCGGCGGTCGATCCGGACCGGGCGCCGAAGACGACCGGCGCGTTCAACCTGGCGGGTGTGGACGGCGCGTGGCTCTGGAACGAGGGCTGCCCCGCGGACATCCCGGTCGTGGACGGCGAGCGCGTGCTCGTACTGGACCCGCCGACGTACGAAAGGACCTGGAACGCGGGCCGCTTCTATCCGCACATCACCGGCGAACTCACCCTCGAAGCGGTCCTGGACCGCGCCGAGACCGAGGCGTACCTGGCCAAGGCCGCACCGCGGCGGATGTGGCCGGACGGCGACTAGCCGGCAGCCTCGCGGGCTGATGCGCTCATCGGTCGGCAGTTCGGCCAGGCATCACCAGACGGGGCGGAGGGGTGGCACCGAGGCACCTGCGAGACCGCGGATCATCCCGGCGAGTTCGGCACGCGGCACCTCGAGGCCGGCCGCGTGCAGCCGCTCGGTCAGCTGGGCCTCCAGCCGGTGCAGGATGCGCCCGGCCACGTCGTCGGTGAGACCGAGGAGCGCACCACCAGGACCGCAGCGGCTGCGATGTTCGCGCTTGCCGGGCCGAGCCAGGGCAGTGCGGAGGTGAGCACCTGGCGTGTGGAGATCGGCGCCGACATCTCCACCCCTGTGCACATCATCGACCGGGAGCAGGTCTGGATGCCGTTGTCCGGCACATTCGAGGTCACGGTCGACGGCAAAAGCGAGGAGGTCGAGGCCGGCCGGGCGGTGATCGTCCCGGCGGGCGTCGTTCGCCGACTCAAGGCGAGCGGTGGCCCGGCCGAGGCGCTGGTCTGCATGGTGGTCGGCGGGAAGGCCATGATGCCTGGCAGCGATGCGAAGATCCCTCTCCCCTGGGCCGAGTGATCCGTCGCCCCGGAGCGGCTCGCGGCACGACCGGACGCACCCCGAGGCTTGTTGGGTCGTGTATCAGGAACTCGTGGTCGCCCGGTCGGACTCGCTGCGCAGGACGCAGAATTCGTTGCCTTCGGGATCGGCAAGGATTGCCCAGCCCGAACCATCGGGATTGCGGTGGTCGGCGACAAAGGTGGCACCGAGGCCCAGCAGCCGTTCCACCTCCAGGTCGCGCGAGGTCTCGGGGCGCAGGCACAGATGGATCCGGTTCTTGATCGTCTTGGCCTCGGGCACCTGGTTGAAGTACAGCACCGGGCCGTCCGGCAGCAGCACCTGAGTTTCCGGGTCACCCGGTTTGTCCTCCGGATGCAGCGGACGGCCTGTCACACCGCTCCAGAACCGAGCCAGCTCGTAGGCATCCGCACAGTCGATCGCCACGTTCTGCAATACCGAGACCATGCGCGTGAGCCTTCCCGATCTCGACGCCGAACGCCACCTGGTTGCGCCGGCCTTCGCGCACACGGCTCAGGCTCCTGGCAGCACTTTTGATACACGCCGTTGGCCGTTCTCTTCGGATCAGCCGATCGCTGGATGGCGTGCGGTGGTGCGTGGTCGGCCCACGAGCGGGCGTGGGACGCCTCACGGCGCGATCCGGCAAGCTCCGACGCCCCTAAAGAAGATGGTCGGCCTTGCCGGCTTTGATGTCGCGGATGAGGGTGCGCAGGGCGTCCGTGGTGTCGGTGAGGTAGTGGTCTTCCTGGCCGTTGACGGCGATGTAGGCGTTTCCGTCCGTGTCAGTGCCGAGACGGAAACAGTTTCCGGAGTCCTGGCAGAAGGGGTCTTCCCAGGTGATGTCAGGCACGTGCGCTCCTAGAGCTGCTGCATGATCGACTGGATCAGATCGCGTGTCCGAGATTCGCTGAGTGCGATCCGCTCCATCTGGTCGAGTTGGAGGCTGAACTTGCGAAGCTGTGTGCTCGTGTGTAGGAACTCGGCGACGCTGGTGCGATCCAGCTGGACCGTGTCCAGGCTCGGCACCTCGCCGTAGGCATACAGGAAGGACTGACCGGAGCCGGGGAACGCTCCTGCGGAGAACGGAATGGCCCGGATGGTGATGTTGCGCTTGTCCGCCAAGTCCAGGAGGTGCGCGAGTTGTTCGTGCAGAACGGTGCGACCGCCAACCTCGATGCGGAGCGCGGCCTCATGGATCGTGGCCATGTATGTAGGGCCACCCGGCCGGTCGAGTGCCCGGTGGCGTTGGATGCGATGGGATACGCGAGCCTCGAACTCGTCCTCGGGTAGCTGCGGAATCGCGGCCTCGAAGAGGGCGCGGGCGAAGGACTCCGTCTGGAAGGGGCCGGGGATGTGGGCAAGCGTGGTCATTCGCAACCCTCTGGCGAACCACTCCATCTCGGCGATGTCGAGGAACGTCGGTGGCAGAAGGTCTCGGAAGTCTTCCCACCAGCCCTTCGTGCGTTCGGCACCCATGCCGGCAAGGACCTCGATCAATTCCTTGTCCGTGCAGTCGTAGTGGTAGGCCATCCGCCGTACGCGCTCCGGGCTGATTCCGTGCCGACCGGCTTCCGTGCTCGTGATGACGGTTCGGTTTGTCGCCAAGACCGCAGCCGCCTGCTCTGTGGACAGACCGGCACCTTCGCGTAGCTTGCGAAGTTCGGCGCCCAATCGTTGCTGGCGGGCGGTCGGGTTACTCCTCGGCGCCACTCGAACCCCTTGCGTACATGTTGCTCAGTTTGCCTCGCCCGCGGATTGCGGTCCACCGCCCTTGGATGACTAGGTGGCACATGTGCCCCCGAAGCCCTACGGTGAGTATCGCATCATCCACGCAAAGCGATGCCGGAAGTGCACCGCGCGAGCATGCCCGCCCACTCGGGGCGGGTGTGTCCGTGCTCGGGGAGGTAGGCCACCGGCGCCGTCGCGCGACGCGTTCACCGCGTACGTGCCCATCGAGCCCGCGCTGTCCAGGAGTTGCCCATGCCCGGATCCCTTTGCCCTGCCGGCGAACCGACGCCCGCCGTCCCCGCCATCCCTGTCATCCCGTCCCACTGGAGCTTTCCCGCCGAGCCCGCCTCCGTGAAGCGCGCTCGAAGTGCCGTGGTGGGTGCCCTTCCGCGCGGCTGTCGGGCCGAACTCGCCGACGAACTCGTGTTGGTGACCTCCGAGCTCGTCACCAACGCGCTGCGGTACGGCACTTGCCCGGCCGACGGCTGCCCGATCGAACTCGTGCTCTGGCCCGCCGACGGCTACTGCTGGCTCGCCGTCTCCGACCCCGGCGCAGCCCTACCCGCACCTGCCTCCCCCGGCCCGCAGGCATGCGGAGGGCGAGGGCTGCTCCTGGTGAGCGCACTCACCGCCACCTGGGCGGTGGTGCCCCGCCACGAATACGGCAAGTCCGTGGTCGTGGGACTGAGGCTCGCCGGCTGACGGGCACTTCGGCGACGAGCCGGGCGTGGAAGCGTCCCGGAGCGTGCGCGGGTCGGTCGCGGCGCCCTCGCCGAAGTCGCCGTGTCCGAGGGTGAATCCACGGCATTTCGATCTTGAGCGTGGATTCGGCGTCAGGCGCGAATCCGGCCCGGAGCGGTGGTGATCGAGTTGCTTCGGATGTGGTGAGGATTGGTCGTAGCGGACTTGTGCGGGCGACTTCGACGGTGGTTCGGTCGAGAATGATGAACTCGTGGACGGTTTTGATCAATTCCATGGTGGGTGGGAAATCGTGGGTTATCCGCGTAACCCGTCAGTCCCGCTTTCAGTTGATCGGATAGGTTCCGCGCGTCCCGGCGGCACCTCTAAACTCGCTCCGCTGCGGCCCCAGGTCCCACGGACCGCGGTCAGGTACCCGATCGGCGCCTCGGGCCACGCGCGGGGTGTCCGCTGGAGAGGAGCCCTACCGCCCCATGCCGACTCCGCACGTTGACCCGCACGATCGTCCTCCCGAGCCCGAGCCGGGGTCCGAGCTTCACTCCGCGTCGGAGAGCGGGGTGGCCTCCGTCCCGGCCCCGCGCGCCCCCTACGTCGACGACCGCACCGGATATCTGGAAATGGAGCAGGACCCGAGATTCGGGGGGCTCAAGAAGCGCCAGCGGTCCTTCATCTTCCCGGTCACCGCCGCCTTCCTCGGGTGGTTCCTGCTGTACGTGGTCATGTCCGCCTACGCGCGCGACTTCATGGCCAAGGAAGTGATGAACCACATCAACGTCGCGCTCGTGTTCGGGCTTCTCCAGTTCGTCTCGACGTTCGTGATCGCCTGGGCCTATTCACGATTCGCGCGCACCCGGCTCGACCCCGTCGCCACCGAACTGCGAGAGGAACTCGAAGCGTGAACCTTTCTCTCGAACTCGCCGCGAAGTCCAGCAACCGAGGCTGGACCTTCGCGATGTTCGCCGTGCTGGTCGTGGTGACCCTCGGCATCACCTTCTGGGCCGGCCGCAAGAACCGGACGGCGTCGGACTTCTACGCCGGTGGCCGTTCGTTCTCCGCCCTCCAGAACGGCATGGCGATCGGCGGCGACTACATGTCGGCCGCGTCCTTCCTCGGCATCGCGGGCATCCTGGCACTGTCCGGCTACGACGGATTCCTGTACTCCATCGGCTTCCTGGTCGCCTGGCTGGTGGCCCTGCTCCTGGTCGCCGAACCGATGCGCAACTCCGGCCGGTTCACGATGGCCGACGTACTGGCGAATCGCATGCGCGAACGCCCGGTACGGATGGCCGCGAGCGTGTCCACGATCGTCGTGTCGATCTTCTACCTGCTGGCCCAGATGGTCGGCGCGGCCTCGGTCGTCTCGCTTCTGCTCGACGTCAAGAGCGACACCGCCCAGATCTCGGTCATCGCCGCGGTGGGCGCGCTGATGATCGTGTACGTCACCGTGGGCGGGATGAAGGGCACCTCCTGGGTGCAGATCGTCAAGGCCGGGCTGTTGATGGTCGGCGCGTTCGTGATGTGCGTGTGGGTGTTGGCGAAGTTCCACTTCAATGTCGCCGACCTGCTCGGCACCGCGGCGAGCAAGTCCGGTTCGGGCGAGTCGTTCCTCCAACCCGGGCTCAAGTACGGTGCCACGGACGGCTGGTCGAAGATCGACCTGATCTCGCTCGGACTCGCGCTGGTGCTGGGTACGGCCGGCCTCCCGCACATCCTGGTGCGCTTTTACACCGTGCCCAACGCCCGCGTCGCGCGCAGGTCGGTGACCTGGGCGATCGGCATCATCGGCGTGTTCTACCTGATGACGCTGATCCTCGGCTTCGGCGCGGCCGCGCTGATCGGCAGCAAGGAGATCAAGAAGGCCGACCCGACCGGCAACACGGCCGCGACCCGGCTCGCCGAACACCTGGGCGGCGGCGCGGGCACCACCGGCGGCGCGCTGATGCTCGCCTTCATCGCGGCCGTGGCCTTCGCGACCATCCTGGCCGTGGTGGCCGGCCTGACGCTGGCCTCGTCCTCGTCGTTCGCGCACGACCTGTACGCGAACGTGTTCCGCAAGGGCCGCACCACCGACGCCGACGAGGTCAAGGTCGCCCGGATCGCGGCGCTGGTGATCGGCACGGCGGCGATCATCCTGTCGGTGTTCGCCCGCGAGTTGAACGTGGCGTTCCTGGTCGCGCTCGCGTTCGCCATCGCGGCCTCGGCCAACCTCCCGGCCATCGTGTTCTCGCTGTTCTGGAAGAACTTCAACACGCGCGGCGCGGTGTTCGGCATCTACGGCGGCCTGGTCACCTCGGTCCTGGTGGTCGCGCTGTCGCCGATCTGCTGGGGCGGGGCCACCGACACCAAACCGGCGATCAAGCAGCTCACCGCCAAGCAGGCGGACGACTGCAACGTGTCCAAGGACCGCAAGGACGTGGGCAACGCGACGGCGTTGTTCAGCTGTACGACGCCGGCACCCATTCCGCTGGAGAATCCGGGGATCATCTCGATCCCGGTCGGCTTCGCGTGTGCCGCGATCGGCGCGATGTCCGCACGCCGTCGCCGGAGCGACGACGACGACCGCAAGTTCGCCGAGTTGGAGGTCAGGGCACTGACCGGCGCCGGCGCGCACTGAGCGGGCACGGCAGGCACCGATTCGGACTCGCGGCCTCGGCCCGGGTCCGAATCGGCGTCACGCGTTGGCGCTGGGGTGGCCGAACCGACCCTTGTAGAACAGCAGCGGAGCACACTCCACCCGCGGCGCGTCCAGGGCCTGGACCCGGCCGATCACTATCTCGTGGTCGCCGCCGTCGACCACGCTCTCCAGCGTGCAGTCGATCCAGGCGAGTACGTCGTCCAGCTTCGGCGAACCGGTCGGCGCCGGGCTGTGTGCGACGCCGGCGAACTTGTCCGCGCCGCTGACCGCGAAGCCCCGGCACAGTTGTTCCTGGTCCTCGGCGAGCACGTTCACGCAGAACCGGCCGCCCGGTCGGATCCGCGGCCAGGTGGTGGACGTCTTCGCCACGAAGAAGGTCACCAGCGGCGGGTCCAGCGAGAGCGACGCGAACGACTGGCAGGCGAAACCCACCGGGGTGTCGCCGTCGAGCGCGGTGATCACCGTGACGCCGCTGGCGAAGTGACCGAGGACATGCCGGAACGTGGCCGCCTCGACGATGCCTTCACCCTCCGGCAGGGCAATGGCCGCGGGATCCGCGGGCTTCGTGCTCGCTGCGTCGATCTGGCCCATGGTGGACTTCCTCGCAGGTGTCTTGGGGCGTCGGGTCTGTGACGCTACGTCACCCGTTTTCCTTGCGTCAATCAAAGGAGAGGGGGTCCTTCGTCACACCTGACGACTCGTCAGTTGCCTTGTGGCGTAAGGCACAACGCTCGAACAAGGTCCGAGCGGCGGGCCGTTGTGCCCCGCCGCTCGGGCGAGTGCGGCTACCAGCCGTAGTACTCCGGCTTGCGGCGCTCCATCAGCGACGCAACCCCCTCGTTCGCGTCGCGCGAGGTCATGTTCAGCTCGACGATCCGCGCCTCCTCGTCGAAGGCCGCCACCCGGTCGCTCTCCAGCGAGTGGTTGACCAGCTGCTTGGTGAACGCGTACGCCCGGGTCGGCCCGGTCGCCAGTCGCTCGGCCCACTCCCTGGTCACCGCCTCCAGCTCGTCGGCGGCGACCACCTTGTTCACGACGCCGATGCGCAGCGCCTCGGCGGCGGGCAGGTCGTCGCCGAAGAACATCAGCTCCTTGGCCTTCTGCGGGCCGACCAGGCGCGGCAGCAGGTACGCGCTGCCGCCGTCCGGCACCAGGCCGCGCCGGGTGAAGATCTGGATGAAGCGGGCGCTGTCGGCGGCGATCACCAGGTCGCACGCGAGCGCGAGGCTCATTCCGTAGCCGGCGGTGGTGCCGTTGATCGCCGCGATCACCGGCTTCTCGCAGTCCAGGACGGCATTGGTCAGGCGCTGTACGCCGGTCTTCATCATTCGGGTGGCGTAGCCGGTGGGCCGGACCGGGGGCTTGGGCGAGGCGTCGTCGTCGGGCGTCTCGGCGGCGGCCAGCAGCGACTTCGTGCCGGGGGAGCTGCGCAGGTCCATACCGGTACAGAAGTGCTTTTGGCCTGCGGCGGTGAGGACTACGGCGCGGACCGACTCGGTCGCGGATGCCTCGGTGAGGAGCTCGATCAGGAGTTCGCGTTGGGCCCAGGTGAGGGAGTTGCTGGCGGCGGGGCGGTTCAGGGTGAGCCAGAGGACACCGTTTTCGATGCGGTGGAGCAGTTCCTGCTCGGTGGTGGTCATGTGTGCGTGGCTCCTTGGTGGGGTTGGCCGTCCTCAAGCGCCGGACGGGCTGTTGGGTGCGTCCGGCGTTGAGCGTTGGTCGATTCGGGTCGGCCTCAAACGCCGGCCGGGCTGAACGGCGGCCTCGAACGCCGGCCGGGCTGTCGGTTGTCCGGCCGGGCTGTCGGGTTGCCCGGCCCGGGCCGGAGGGTGCCTCGAACGCCGGGCCGGGGCCGAACCCGCCTGCCCGGCCGGTGACCGGCCCTAGCGGGCCACCGCGAGTGCGTCCAGTGCGACCGTGCCGCCGCCGCGCGGCATCACCATCAGCGGGTTGATGTCCAACTCGGCGAGTTCGTCGCCCAGTTCGAGCGCCATGCGCTGTACCCGCATGACCACGTCGACGAGCGCGTCCAGGTCGGCGGGCGGCTGGCCGCGCATGCCCTGGAGGCACTTGAGGCCGCGGAGTTCGCCGAGCATGCGCTTGACCTCGTACGCGCCGAACGGCGGCACCCCGATCGCGATGTCGTCGAAGACCTCGACGAAGATGCCGCCCAGGCCGACCGAGACGGTCGGACCGAACAGGTCGTCGTGCGAGATGCCGACCACCATCTCGACGCCGCGATCGACCTGCTGGCACACCAGGACGCCTTCGAGCCGACCCGCACCCGCCTCCTTGGCCGCGTCGGTGATCTCGCGGTACGCGTCCCGTACCTGGCTCGCCGAGCGCAGGCCCAGCTTGACCAGGCCCAGGTCGCTCTTGTGCGGCAGTTGCGGGCCGCACGCCTTCATCACCACGGGGTAGCCGATCAGCCCGGCCGCGCGCACCGCGGCGGCGGCCGAGGTGACCAGTTGCTCGCGCGGCACCCGGATCCCGTACGTGCGCAGCAGTTGCTTCGCCGAGTGCTCGGACAGTGGCTTGCCCGACGAGAGCAGCCGCTTGGCCTTCGCCGCGGCCGGCGACGCGGTGCGCGGGACATCCTCGAACGGCGACGAGTACTGGGTACGGAAGCGGTGATAGTCGAAGTACGCCCGCAGCGCCCGCACGCAGTTGCCGAATGTGCGGAAGACCACCACCTTGCTCGACTTGAGCAGGATCTCGCGGTAGGCGCTCTCGTCGCCCACCGGCGAGCCCCAGACCACGCAGACCACCTTGTCGCTCGCCTCCGCGGCGTCCACCAGGTCCTGCGCGAGGCGGTCGCTCATCGGCGGGAACGCGCCGGTGATCGGACACACCAGCACGCCGATCGCGGGGTCGGCCAGGATCGCGTCGATGATCTTGCGGCCACGCTCGTCGCCGGCCGGGTGGCCGCCGTTGTCCACGGGGTTGGACACGGTCAGGTACGGCGGTATCCACGCGTGCAGCCTCTCCTGCGTGGACCGGTCCAGCTGAGGCACCGTCAGGCCCTCGGCGGCGGCGAGGTCGGCCATGTGCGCGCCGGTGCCGCCGGAGATCGAGTACACGCAGACCCCCTGCGCGAGTGGGGTGCTGGTGCGCGCGAACAGCTGGGACGTGTCGATCAGTTCGTCGAGGCCGTCCACCCGGGTGACCCCGTACTGGCGGAACACCGCCGACGCGGTGCGGTCGCCGCCGGTCAGCTTGCCGGTGTGCGACTGGGCCATCCGTGCGCCGGTCTCGGTCCGCCCGACCTTGACCACCACCACCGGTACGCCCTGCCGGGCCGCGTGGTCGGCCGCCAGGGCGAAGGTGCGGCCGTCCTTGAACCCCTCGACGTACGCGGCGATCACGCCGACCTCCTCCTGATCGGAGAAGTGCCTCACGAAGTCCGCGATTTCCAGGTCCGCCTCGTTGCCGACCGGGGCCCAGTGGGACACCCGGATACCGATCTCCTGGGCGGCGAAGACCGGGCGGCCCTGGTGTCCGCTCTGGGTGATCAGTGCGATGGCGGGGCCTTCGAGGTCGGTGCGGAACTCCTCGAACGCGTTGAGGTTGGTGTTCGGCCCGAGCAGGCGCAGCGAGCCGCCCGACGTGAGCTGGGCCAGCCGGGCCTGGGCTTCGGCTCCGGCGGCCCCCGCCTCGGCGAAGCCGGACGCGAACACGACCGCGAAACTCACACCCGCGCCCGCGAGTTGCTCCAGTACCTCGGCCGGATCGCCGACCAGGACGACGGCGAGGTCGACCGGCTCGGGGACGGCCGAAATGTCCGGGTGACACGGTCTGCCGGCGATGCGCTCGTGCTTGGGGTTGACCGGGAACAACCGCGCGCCCACCCGATCGGCCCACGCGATCAGTTGCGCGGTGATGCGGGCACCGGGTCGGCCCTCGGTGTCCGAGGCGCCGATCACGGCGACCGTGCGAGGTCGGAAGAAGCGGTCCAGGTCGGCGGGGCGGAGCGCGAGTGGTCGGCCGGTCACGTCGAGTTCGGCCGACGGATCCGCGTTCACGGTGACGCTGGTTCGAGTGTGCCCCGGGAAGTGGTGTCCTCTGCTGTCGTGAAGCATCATCGCGCCCGTCCCTTTTTCGATCTTTCGTCGCCGCCAGATCCGATCGACACTGGAATCGAGCTGACGGTTAGTCAGTTAGCTTGCTGATGGGACGTCAGGGCTGTCCACTGTCTCACCGGCCCGGTCCCGACGCATCTGTCCGATCACCTGGACATTTGCTGACTTGGTCAAACATGTTGCGGATATCTGCTGGTCATCGCGCGGTTACTAAACGTCCCCGAAAGACTTCTCACGTTCGGTCAAGGATCTGCGGTCCACTTTGTCCATCCCGGTGAGCGGCAACTCGGGCACGATCCGGATCGCTTCGGGGAGCTTGTGTGCGGACAGTCGCGAGGCCGCGAACTCGCGCAATGCGGCGAGTGACGGCTCGGATGCTGCACGTGACACCACGACCGCGACGCCGATCTCGCCCATCACCCGACTGGGTCGAGGGACCACCGCCACCGAGGCCACGTCGGGATGGTCGAGCAACACCGCTTCCACCTCCTGCGGATACACGTTGTATCCGCCGCGGATGTACATCTCCGTCATCCGCCCGGTGATCCGTAGGCAGCCGGCCTCGTCGATCCGGCCGAGGTCGCCGGTGTACAGCCGGCCGTCGCCGTCGAGGGCGGCGCCGGCTTCGGGGTCGCGCCAGTAGCCCGCCATCACGGCGGGCGAGCGCAGGCAGATCTGCCCCTCCTCGCCGACCGGCAGGACGGTGCCGGTCCGCGGGTGGCGGATCTCCAACTCGGTGCCCGGTCGGGGACGGCCGACCGTGTGCAGCGCCTCCGAGTCGGGGGCGTCGAACGCGGTGAGGGTGCCCAACCCCCCGGACTCGGTGGAGGAGTAGCGAATCGAGTAGCCCGCCCCGAATCGGGTCCGGGCCTCGTGCACGAGCGGGGCGGGGGACGGCCCGCCGCCGACGATCAGTCCGCGTACGTGGGTGAGGTCGTAGCGGTCGAACTCGGGTCGGCCGAGCAGGAGGGAAACCTGCGCGGCCACGCCGCCGAGGTAGGGGATCTTCTCGCGGGCGACCAGGCGCAGTGCGTCCTGGGCCCGCCAGCGGCCGAGCAGGTGCAGGGTCGCGCCCATCTTGAGGTAGCCGGCCAGCTTGGTCATGAAGCCGACGTGCGGCAGGCCGGTGGCGATCAGTTGCGGTCCGCCCTCGCCCCAGCGGTCGCCGGTGTCCATCGCGGTGATCGCGGTGATCTGCCGGGACGTGAACAGGGCGCCCTTGGGGGTGCCCGTGGTGCCCGAGGTGAACACCACCGTCTCGGGCAGATCCGGGTCCCGATCCCCGGTCACCGGCGGTGCGGGCGGGACCTCGTCGCGCCGAAGTGCGGCCCAGACGTCGTGCGCGGCCGCGGCCGGCACGCAGCGGATGTGCTCGGGGCCGGCCGGGACGCCCTCGGTCAGTTCCTCGGTGGCCAGCACCAGATCCGGCGCGGCGCGGTCCAGGATCGCGGCGCGTTCGGTGGGGGTGTAGCGCGGTCCCACGCCGGTGGTGACCGCGCCGAGCCGGGCCAGCGCGGTGTAGGCGACCACGTACTCGAGCCCGGACGGGAGCACGAGTGCGACCAGGTGACCGGGGCGGACACCGCGCCGGGCCAGTCCGGCGGCGACCTGATCGGTCACCGCGTCCAGCCCGCCATAGGTGAACCCGCTTCCGCCGTGCACGAGGGCCCGCCGCTCGGGAAAGCGTCGGGCGGCCTCACGAAGCACCTGGGCGAGAACGGTCACAACGGGTCCCTTCGGCCTGCGCGCGAAGTATCGGCGTGGGGGTGGTGTATGCCACACAACACGACACGCCCGGGGTAAGGCGACGTTTCGGGGGTGTGACGAAAGCAATGTTCCAAGGGTATGACGGTGTGTCAGATACTGGTGCTCGCGGGCTGCCGGATCGTCAATGGGGCCGACCGGAACTCGGGCCGGGCAACCGTCCCGACCCGCACGACATGAGTGCCAAGGAGTTGCGGTACGTGGACGTCGAGTTCAGCGATGAGCAGCAGGAGATCCGCAGAGCACTCCGGGACGTGTTCGACAAACACAGCGACTCGCCCGCCGTCCGGGCCGTGATGGCCACCGAGACGGGTTACGACGCCACGGTGTGGCGGCGCGTGTGCGAACAGACCGGGCTGGCCGGTCTCGCGATTCCGGAGGAGTACGGCGGGGTCGGTTTCGGCTTCACCGAGTTGGTCGTGGCCCTGGAGGAGATGGGCCGGTCGCTTTTCCCCTCACCGTTCCTGGCGTCGTCGGTGCTGACGGCGTACGCGCTCGTGCACGCGGGCGACGAGGGTGCGCGGGCCGACCACCTGCCGGGCATCGCGGCGGGTGACACGCTCGGCGCGCTCGCGCTGGCCGAGCCGGGGCACCGGGACGTGCGTGTGGTGGAGACGACCGCGCGGGCCGACGGCGACGGGTGGCGCCTGGACGGCGTCAAGACGCACGTGATCGACGGCCTGATCGCGGATCTGATCGTGGTGGTGGCACGGGTCAATGGCGACCTCGCGCTGTTCACCGTGGACAAGGACGCCGCCGGGCTGACCCGGACGGCGCTGCCGACTTTGGACCAGACGCGCAAGCAGGCCCGGCTGACCTTCGCGGACACCCCCGCCAGGCTGCTGGGCACCCCCGGCGCGGACGCGGCCCTGGAGCGGGTCCTGGCGCTCGCCGAGATCGCGGTGGCCGCGGAGGCGGTCGGCGGCGCGGCACGCTGCCTGGAGGCGACCGTCGAGTACACCAGGGGGCGGGTGCAGTTCGGCCGGCCGATCGGCTCGTTCCAGGCGATCAAGCACCGCTGCGCCGACCTGTACGTCGAGGTCGAGACGGCTCGTTCGGCGCTGTACTACGCGGCCTGGGCGGCCACCGAGGCGGAGGCGGCGGGACTTGCCACGCCGGGCGAACTGGCGGTGATGGCACCGCTGGCGATGACGACGGCGACCGCCGCGTACCGGCATGTCGCCGAGGAGATGATCCAACTGCACGGCGGGGTCGGCTTCACCTGGGAGTACGACTGCCACCTGTACCTGAAGCGGGCCATAACGTCCGCGCACCTGTTCGGTGACCGGGGCGCGCAGCGCGAGCGCATCGCGGAGTTGGCCGGGATCTAGAAAAGCGTGTCCTGGAACGCCGGATGGGCCGAATATCGGCCCGTCCGGCGTTCCAGGCGGTGTGCCGCTAACGCGTCGGGGGCTTCTTCCCCGTGACGCCCATGAAGACCAGCGTGGACAGCGCCGGACGGACGTCCTTCATCTTGATGTTCCAGGATTCGAAGCCCTTCTGGTGCCCGGCCACCGCCGCCAGCATCGCGACCAGGGTGCCCGCCATGGCGTTCGGCTGCACCTCGTCGCCGACCTTGCCCTTGGCCTGCATGTTCTCGATGGCCTCGGTGAGCGAGCCGGTGACCGCCGTCAGAATCTTCTGACGCACCTTGTAGAAGCGCTTGTCGCCCTCGGCCGAGGCCAGGTCGACGACGCGAAGGATCGGCTCGTAGTCCCGCCAGAATTCGAGGAAGCCGTCGGCCAGGGCCTCGGCGGCGGCGAAACCGCCCTTGCCGGCCCAGTTCTGGTCCTCGGCGAGAGTCTTCAGACGCTGGCCGTCCTTGGCCATGTCGTTCGCGATCTCGAGGATCGCACTCTCGACGTCCTGAAAGTACTGGTAGAAGGTGGCGGGAGAGGTGCCTGCCATACGGGCGACGTCGATGACCTTGACGTCCCGGTACGGAGACGTGTCGAGCATCTCGCGGAGGCAGTCGAGCAGCTTTTGCCGCGTCGCCTGTCCGCGTCGCCCGGCGACGCGGCCGTCGACGGTGCGAACTTGTCCTGTCATGCCGTCAGTTTACGGGCGCATGATCGGTCTCGCTGTCCGCCGCACGGAGGAAAGCGGGCATTTCCCCGCCGCCGTGCATGAGTAGTTCCGCTCCGCTGACATACCGTGACATCGGCGAGGCGAGGAACAGGCATACGTCCGCGACGTCGGAGGGATCCGCCATCCGACCGAGCGGAATCGTGTCGGCCACACGCTGCACGCCCGCCTCGTCCCCGTAGTGCAGGTGGGCCTGTTCGGTCCGAACCAGGCCCACGATCACCGAGTTGAGTCGGATCTTGGGTGCCCACTCGACGGCCAGCGAGCGGGTGAGCGAGTTCATCCCGGCCTTGGCCGCGCCGTAGGCGGCGGTGCCCGGCGAGGGGCGCACGCCGCTCACGCTGGAGATGTTCACGATCACCCCGCCGGAATCCTGACGGTGCATCAAGCGGTGGGCGGCCTGCGCGAAATACAGCGGACCGAGCAGGTTCAGCTCGATGATCGCCTTGGAGAACCGAGGTGACGCGGTGGCCGCGTCGGTCTGCGGCGCGCCGCCCGCGTTGTTCACCAGCACATCCAGTCGACCGAAGCGTTCCTCGACGAACTCCACGGCGGCGAAGGCCGTGTCGGGGTCGCGCACGTCCGCCGGGGTGTACACCGCGGTGCGCGCGCCGGCGGCGGGCAGTGTCTCCGGCTCGCGGCGCGAACACACCACCACATCGGCGCCGGCCGCCAGGAAGCGCTCGCTGATGCCCCGTCCGATCCCCTTGCCGCCACCGGTGACGAGAACGACGCGTCCACTCATGTCGAGCGGGTTGGGGGAGGACGTCATGGCCTGCTCCTGACGGGCTGCGGTGTCGTGGGCGCCACGCTCGCTTCGTCTGGCGTGGGTCGCTCGGGGTCAACTATGGTGGCAGAAATCTGACGATCAGTCAGATCGGGTGGTGATGTGCCTCTCACGACCGGACGGCCGCGTCGGCCGCACCCGCCGGTACATGGGACGTCGCCGGCCGATCCGACGCACGCGGCCGAATGGATCTGGTTGCCATGGCTATCCGTTACGAGGTGCGTGAGGGCATCGCCGAGGTGGTGCTGGACGCACCCCCCGTCAACGCGCTCACCGTCGCCGGCTGGTTCGAGCTCGCGGACCGACTCCGCGAGGCGAGCCGCGACCCGCAGGTCCGGGCCGTGGTGCTCCGGGCCGAGGGTCGCGGCTTCAACGCCGGCGTGGACATCAAGGAAATGTCGAACACCGAGGGCTTCGATGCGCTCGTCGCGGCCAACAAGGGCTGCTTCGACGCGTTCGCCGCGGTGTACGACTGCGAGGTGCCGGTCATCGCGGCGGTGCACGGGTTCTGCGTCGGCGGCGGGATCGGTCTGGTCGGCAACGCGGACATCATCGTCGCGTCGCACGACGCGTTCTTCGGCCTGCCCGAGGTGGACCGCGGCGCGCTCGGCGCGGCCACCCACCTGGCCCGGCTGGTTCCGCAACACCGGATGCGACAGATGGTCTACACGTCGGAGAACGCCCCGGCGGCCGAACTCCACGCCTACGGCTCGATCTACAAGCTGGTGGACCGGGACAAGCTGGTCGAGACCGCGTTCGAGGTGGCCCGCACCATCGCCACGAAGAGCCCGACCGTCATCCGCGCCGCGAAGGCGTCGCTGAACGGCATCGACCCGGTCGACGTCAAGCGCTCGTACCGCTACGAGCAGGGCTTCACGTTCGAGCTGAACCTGACCGGCGTATCGGACGAACTGCGCGACGCTTTTACTGAGGGTCGCGAAGCGGACACGTCCAAGTGAGCGCCACCGCCGCCTTGCCGGGGGTCCGGGGGTTGCCCCCCGGGCGAGCACAGTACCGAGGGTCGCGAAGCGGACACCTCCAAGTGATGCGGACACCTCGAAGCAGAGACGGAGCAACCATCCATGGCTGACAAGCGCATGACGCCCGATCAGGTCGTCGCACAGCTCTCCGACGGGATGACCGTCGGCATCGGCGGGTGGGGTTC
The DNA here is from genome assembly GCF_000372745.1 of Embleya scabrispora DSM 41855. GTDB lineage: Bacteria > Actinomycetota > Actinomycetes > Streptomycetales > Streptomycetaceae > Embleya > Embleya scabrispora. The sequence continues at coordinate 197,567 of NZ_KB889585.1, forward strand.
GCGGCGCAAGCCGATGGCCCTGGTGCGAGCCATCCTGCGATCCGACCTCAAGGACCTGACGGTCGTCTCCTACGGCGGGCCCGACGTCGGGCTGCTGGCCCGGGCCGGCAAGGCGAGCAAGCTCGTCTACGCGTTCGTGTCGCTCGACTCGATCCCGCTGGAGCCCAACTTCCGCCACGTCCGCGAGAACGGTCTGGTCGAGGCGGTCGAGTACGACGAGGGCATGTTCCTCACCGGCCTGCGCGCCGCCGCCCAGCGGTTGCCGTTCCTGCCCACCCGCGCGGGCCTGGGCTCGGACATCCTCAAGGTCTCACCGCACCTGAAGACGATCGAATCGCCCTACGGCGACGAGACGTTGGTCGCGATGCCGGCCCTGAACCTGGACGTCGCGCTGATCCACGCGAACGTCGCCGACGAACGCGGCAACGCCGCGCTGACCGGCCCGGACCAGTTCATGGACGACCTGTTCTGCCTCGCGGCCGAGAAGGCGTACGTCTCGGCCGAGCGCATCGTGCCCAGCGAGGAACTGCTCAAGGCGGCCGGCTGCGTACACACGCTGACCGTGCACCGCTACATGACGCACGGCGTGGTCGAGGCGCCCAACGGCGCGCACTTCACCGAGTGTCCGCCGGAGTACGGCCGGGACGAGGCGTTCCAGAAGGCGTATGTTACCGCTGCTGCCGACCCCGAGGCGTGGGCCGCGTTCGAGCGGCGATTCCTCAAGGTCGAGAGCGAAGCGGCGTACCAGGCCGCCGTCGAGGAGTTCAAGAAGGAGACGGCCAAGTGAGCACCGAGACCCTGACCGAGGCCACCCGGGCCGATGTGTGCGTCGCCGCGGTCGCGGACTGCTTCCGCGGTGACGGCGAGATCATCGGCAGCCCGATGGGTGCCGTGCCCACGATCGGCGCCCGGCTGGCCCGCGCGACGTTCGAACCCGACCTGATGCTCTCCAACGGGGAGTCGTACTTCTTCGAGGGCGACGCCCGACTGGGCGCCCGACCCGACGAGTTCGCCGTGGTCGGCTGGATTCCCTACCGCCAGGTGCTGGACGTACTCGCCTCGGGGCGGCGGCACGTGATGATGGGCCCCGTGCAGATCGACGCGCACGGCAACGCCAACATCTCGGCGATCGGCGACTGGGCCAAACCCAAGCGCCAGGTGCTCGGCTCGCGCGGCGGTCCGGGCAACACGATCAACCACACCACCAGCTACTGGATCCCCAAGCACTCGGCGCGCGTGCTCACGCCGAAGGTGGACATGGTCTCCTGCGTCGGGTACGACCGGGCCGCCGCGGTGGGCTCGGCCGGGCGCTTCCACGAGGTCCGACGGGTCGTCACCAACCTGTGCGTGCTGGACTTCGAGACCGAGGCGAAGGTCATGCGGCTGCGCTCGCTGCACCCGGGCGTCACCGTCGAGGAGGTCGTCGAGGCGACCGGCTTCGAACTGGTGATCCCGGCCGAGGTGCCCACGTCGCGGGTGCCCTCGGACGAGGAACTGCGGATCGTGCGCGACGTGCTCGACCCGCGCGGCATGCGGCTGCGCGAGGTGCCGGCGTGAGCGCGGGCGGGCCGCACCCGGCGCTGCGCAACGGGTTCACCGAGAAGTTCGGCGTCGACCACCCGATCGTGCAGACCGGGATGGGCTACGTGTCCTACCCCCGGCTGGTCGCGGCGACCGCGGAGGCCGGCGGTCTGGGCATCCTGGCCTCGGCCACGATGACCTACGAGGAACTGGTCGCGGCGATCGCGGCGGTGAAGAAGAGCACCACCAGGGCGTTCGCGGTCAACCTGCGCGCGGACGCCCCGGACGCGGCCGAGCGGATCGACCTGATGGGCCGCGAGGGCATCCGGGTCGCCTCGTTCGCGCAGGCGCCGAAGAAGGACCTGATCAAACGCGCGCACGACCTGGGCATGCTGGTGGTGCCCTCGATCGGTGCCAAGCGGCACGCGCAGAAGGTCGCCGAGTGGGGCGTCGACGGCGTGATCGTGCAGGGCGGCGAGGGCGGCGGGCACACCGGCTCGATCCCGACCACGCTGCTGCTGCCGCAGGTGACCGACGTATTGCGCGGCAGCGACGTCACGGTGATCGCGGCCGGCGGCTTCTTCGACGGGCGCGGCCTGGTCGCCGCGCTGGCGTACGGCGCGGACGCGATCGCGATGGGCACCCGCTTCCTGCTCACCTCGGACAGCCCGGTGGGCCGCGCGGTCAAGGACGTCTACCTGGCCACCGACGTGAACGGCACGATCGTGTCCAAGGAGGTCGACGGCGTCCCGCACCGGGTGCTGGCGACCGACTTCGTCAAGCGGCTCGAACAGCGCTCGGTGCTCGCCCGCTATCCGCGTTCGATCGCCAACGCGATGAGGTTCCAAAAGCTCAGCGGCACCAAGCTGACCGACATGGTCCGCGAGGGCCTGGCGATGAAGAAGTCGCAGGGGCTGAGCTGGCCGCAGGTGCTGATGGCGGCGAACACCCCGATGTTGCTCAAGGCCGCGATGGTGGACGGGCGTCCGGACCTGGGCGTGATGGCCTCGGGCCAGGTGGTCGGCGTGATCGAGGACCTGCCCTCGTGCGCCGAGCTGATCACCCGGATCACCGAGCAGGCGAGCGCGATCCTCTACGACCTGGAGTCCGCCCGGGTCTGACCGCTCCGCGCCGCACTCGAACGCCGGCATCGCCCCTTTCGGGCGGTGCCGGCGCCGTGTTCGCGCCGTGTTCGCGCCGGGTCTTCGCTGCGCCCTCGGGTGTGCGCCCACCCGAGGGGTGGGTCTGGACCCACCCCGGATCGGGGGTTCGGCGCAGTGTTCCGCGACCGTCGCGCCGACAGACTCGAACTGTCAGCGGGACACAGTGGATCACGAGGGGACCTGACAATGACCAAGCAGCCGGCGACCGTTCGCGTCGCACGATGGAGCGCCACCCACCCGTGGCGGGCGATCACCATGTGGATCGCCTTCGTCGTCATCTGCCTGGTCGTCGGGGGCATGGTGGGCACCGAGAAGACCACCCCTGCGGACATGGGCACCGGCCAGTCCGGCCGGGCCGACGAGATCTCCCGGCAGTACGGTCTCGACGGCGCGGCGAGCGAGAACGTACTGATCACCGCCAAGAACGGCACGCTGGACCGGGCCGCGGCGGACAAGGTCGCCGCCGAGGTCACCGCGAAGCTGCGGGCCCTGCCCGAGGTGGCCGACGTCGCCGCGCCGGTCCCGTCCGACAACGGCCGCGCGCTGCTGGTCCCGCTCACCATGAAGGGATCCGCCGACAAGGCGCAGGACCACATCGACCCGTTGCTGAAGGCGACGGCGAGTGTCCGGAAGGCGCACCCCGAGCTGCGGGTCGAGGAGATCGGCGACGCGTCGATCGGCAAGGGCATCCAGGACCAGATCGGCAAGGACCTCGGCCAGGCCGAACTCTTCAGCCTGCCGGTGACGTTGATCATCCTTATGGTCGCGTTCGGCGCGATGATCGCCGCCGCCGTACCGGTGCTGCTGGCCATCTCCGCGGTCGGCGCCTCGATCGGCCTGTACGGCCTCGCCTCCGCCGTCTTCCCGGACTCGGGCACCGTCGCCAGCGTGATCACCATGATGGGCATGGCGGTCGGCGTCGACTACTCGCTCTTCTACGTCAAGCGTGAGCGCGAGGAGCGGGCCAAGGGCCGCAGCCGGATCGACGCGATCGAGATCGCCGCCGCCACCTCCGGGCACGCCGTGGTGGTCTCCGCGATCGCGGTGGCCGTCTCGATGGCCGGCATGTACATCGCCGACGACGCGGTCTTCTCCAGCCTGGCCACCGGCGGCATCATCGTGGTCGCGGTCGCCATGATCGGCTCGCTCACCGTGCTGCCCGCGCTGCTGGCCAAGCTGGGCAACCGGATCGACCGGCCGCGGATTCCGATCCTGTGGCGGCTGACCGCCCGCGAGGACCGCGAGCCGCGCATGTGGAAGGCGCTGCTGCGTCCCGCGCTGAACCACCCCGCGATCACCCTCGCGGTCTCGGTGATCGCCCTGGGCGCGCTGGCCCTGCCCGCCTTCGGGATGAAGTTGCAGAACACCTCCAGCGACGACTTCCCGCGCTCGATGTCCACGATGCAGACCTACGACCGGATGACCGACGCCTACCCGAGCAAGCACAACCCGTACAACCTGGTCGCGCTGGCTCCGGTCGGCAAGGAGAAGGAGACCCGCGCCGCGTTGGACAAGGCGGTCGCACAGACCCGCGGCAACCCGCTGTTCGCCCAGGACCCGGTCGAGGTGTTGGTCTCGAAGGACGGGCGCGCGTTCAAGGCCGACGTCATCACGCCGCACATCTCCAGCTCCGAGGAAGCCAAGACGGCGCTGAAGCAACTGCGCGAGAGCGTGTTGCCGAACACCGTCGGCAAGGTGGCGGGCGCCGAGTTCGCGGTCTCGGGTGAGACGGCCCAGAACAAGGACTTCGCCGACCACGTACAGGACAAGCTGCCGCTGGTGATCGCCTTCGTGCTGCTGCTGACCTTCGTGATGATGTCGGTGACCTTCCGCTCGGTGGTCGTCGCGCTCACCGCGATCGCGATCAACCTGCTCTCCGCGCTGGCCTCCTTCGGCTTCCTGGTCGTGGTCTTCCAGCACACCTGGGCCGAGGGGATCCTGGACTTCAACTCCAGCGGCGCGATCATCTCCTGGCTGCCGCTGTTCCTGTTCGTGGTCCTGTTCGGCCTCTCGATGGACTACCACGTCTTCGTGGTCAGCCGGATCCGCGAGGCGGCCATGCAGGGGATGTCCACCAAGGCCGCGGTCGAGAAGGGCATCACCGGTTCGGCCGGCGTGATCACCAGCGCGGCGCTCGTGATGGTCTCGGTGTTCGTGGTCTTCGGCACGCTGAGCATGCTGGACATGAAGCAGATGGGCATCGGCCTGGCCGCCGCGGTCCTGATCGACGCGATCGTGGTCCGCATCGTGATCCTGCCCTCGCTGATGACGCTCCTGGGCCGAGCCAACTGGTGGCCCAGCCGGATCCCGCGCATCCACGCCCCGCAGCACGCGGCGCGGCAGTACCCCGCCGACTACGAGCCGCACGTCTACGAGCGCCAACTCTGAGTCTCGGCAGACCACTTCCGCCCCGAAACCCGAAGGGCGCGACCACCGAACCCGGTGGCCGCGCCCTTTCGGGCGTTTCGCTTTTGCAGATGGACGAACCCAGTTGTCCCACAACGGAGTTGAGGTTCCGTCAGGGTGTTGGGAAACGCACTGTCGCGGCTGCGGTGCGGGCGCTACGCTCGGCGCGGGCCGGTCCGGCTGGTTGGGGGTGTCGATGTCGGCCCGTTGTGCCAATGTGCGGCACCGGGTTCGCCGCGATCCGTTGGGGGACGTGATCGGATTCATCGCCGGCCGGAATTCACCTTTGCGAAAGATGATTGCTTTGACCTTGAAAAAAGCTTCCTTCAGGACCGTCGGTGCCGTGTGCACCACGGCTACGCTCGCCCTCGCGGCGAGCGTGTTGGTCGCGCCTGCGGCGCACGCGGAGCGGCCGACGCCGGCTGCGCCGGGTGATCCGGTGGAGTTGGTCTATGCGTCGGAGGCGGGATCCGGCCCCATTCGGCTGCTCCGTGCGGACGGCGGTGTCGGGCAGGCTCCGGTCGCCGACAGCGGGATCGGTGTCCTTCGCGCCGCGTCCAAGGACGGCAAGCGACTCGCGGGCCTCCCAAGCGCAAGCGGCGACCGTCGGGTCCGCACGATCAATGCCGACGGGACCAACCCCGCGCACATTGTGATACCGGGCATTTTCGGTACGGCTACGGCCTTCTCGCCGGACGGTTCAACCCTCTATCTGCAGGGCGACTTCGCCGACGACGAGACCCAGACCCAGTCCCGCCTGCTGGTGGCCCCCGCGGATCGGGACGGGACCGCCCAGCCGCTGTTGCCGCCGCAGCCGGTCTCCTGTGACGGCGCCCTGTCCACGTCGACCGGTCGGTACGCCTTCGCTCGTAGGCAACAGGTCGGCGCCGGCTGCGGAGACACGCAGTCGGTGATGCTCTACAACCCGGGAACAGGCGAGGTCGAGCCTGCCGTCGAACTCGACGAGGCGGGTGTGGAGGTTCCCGTCATGGGGCTCCCGCAAATCTCCCCGGACGGGACGCGCCTGGTCTACGTGCGAACGTTGCCCGGCCCCGAGTCACGCCCCGAGATACGCGTTCTCGATCTGGCCACCAAGCGTGGCAAGACCGTGAATGTGGACAGCGCCCCCTGGTTCGCGAGGTGGTCGCCCGACGGTCGTTACCTCGCCTTCGGCGCCTACCAGTCCGTCAAGCGCGTCGATCTGGTGACGGGGCGAATCAACGACATGGGGAAGGCCTACCGGGACGTCAGCGCGATCTGGGCGAACCGCACCGTGACGCCGTCGGTGGGCGTGCGGGTGTACGGCTCGGACGCGATCGGCACCGGTGTGGCGACGTCGCGGTTCAAGTTCGACGCGGCTTCGACCGCCGTGGGGGCCCGCAAGGCCGATGTGGCGGTGTTGACCCGATCGGACGAGTTCTACGACGGACTGGCCGGTGCGGGGTTGGCCGGGCTGAAGAACGGGCCGATGTTGTTGACCCCCGGCGGCGGGTTGCCGGCGGCGGTCTCGATCGAGTTGGCCCGTGTGTTGTCGCCCGGCGCGACCGTGTACGTGCTCGGCGGCCGGGATGTCGTCTCGGCGACGGTGGACAACCAGGTTCGCGCGTTGGGCCTGGTGCCCAAGCGACTCGAAGGCGCGGCGGTCGCGGACACCGGTGTGGCCATCGCGAACGAGATGTCCAAGACGCCCAAGCGGGTGCTGGTCGCGACGGCCGAGGAGTACTACGACGCCCTCGCGGCGGGGGCGGCCGCGGGTTCCAGCCCGGATACCACGGTGATCTTCTCGTGGGGCGCGACCCTGCCCCCGGCAAGTGCCGCCTACCTGCGGGGACTCGACCGTGCCAAGACCACGGTGACGGCCGTGGGCGGGCCGGCCGTAAGTGCGTTGGCGGCCGCGGGCATCCGTACCGATGCCGAGGCGAACGGCGATGACGCCGCCGACACCGCGCGGTTGATCGCCGCCCGGTCCTTCGTCGAGCCCAAGGCGGTCGGGCTGGTGACGCTGGAGACCTGGCAGGACGCCCTGACGGGTGGGGCGTTGGTCTCCGGGCACGGGCCACTGCTGCTGACGGCCCGAGCCGGACTGCCCGATGCCACCACCGAGTACCTCGCGTCCACGGCTGTGTCCGTGGATCGGGTGGTCACCGTCGGCGGGCCGTCGGCCGTCGACCCGGAGCAGGAGAAGACCGCGGTGCGCCTCACCGGTCCGTACGGCTTCCACGATCTCGTCGACTCGCCGAACGGCGACGTCAAGGTGCCGCTCGGCTGATCCGTGCACCCCTGCTCGGGGCCGGCCCGATCGCTCGTCGGGCCGCCCCGAGCGGTTCCGTGCGAACGCGCGGCCACTATTTATCCGATTATGTGAAAGGTGATTGCTTTGACCTTGAGGAAAGCTTCCCTCAGGTCCGTCGGTGCCGTGTGCACCACGGCCACGTTGGCACTCGCGGCGAGCGTGCTGCTCGCGCCCGCGGCGCACGCGGAGCGGCCAGCGCCGGCCGCTCCGGGTGATCCGGTGGAATTGATCTACACCGAGGGGTGGGTCGATGGCTCCAGTGTGGTCCGAGCGGATGGCACCGGCTCGGCCCCGTTCACGCCCAACGGGATCTCCGCCGTCGATGCGGTGTCCAGGGACGGCAAGCGGCTCGCCGGCCGTTCCAGCGATGTCAACGATCGTCGGTACCGCACGGTCGACGTCGACGGGACCAAGCCCGTGAACATCGTGGTTCCGGGTACCTCCAGCGGGGACCCGGCCTTCTCGCCGGACGGTTCGAAGCTGTACATGCAGGGCTCCGTTCCCGACGATCACGGGAACCAGTCCCGACTGATGGTGGCTCCTGCGGATCGGAATTCGACCGCGGAGCCGCTGTTGCCGGCGCAGACGGTCTCCTGCGACGGTTTCCTGTCCACGTCGACCGACCGGTATGCCTTCTCCCGGAAGGCTCCGATCGGCAACCGTTGTGACGGTGCGTCGTCGGTCATGCTCTACACCCCGGGAACGGGCGCGGTCGAGCCTGCGGTCGAGCTGAACGACGCGGATGTGGAGAGTCCGGTCACGGGGCTCTTCCCGAGCATCTCCCCGGATGGGACGCGTCTGGTCTACATGCGCATGTTGCCCACCGGTGACCGTGCCGAGTTGCGGGTCCTCGACCTGGCCACCAAGCGCGGCAAGGCCGTGTACGAGGACACCAACGTCTGGCCGGCCCGGTGGTCGCCCGACGGCCGCTACCTCGCCTTCGGCGTCTTCAACACAAGTAAGCGCCTCGACCTGGTGACCGGCGGAGTCAACTCCCTCGGGGCCGGGCAGACCGTGCCGATCTGGGCGAACCGCACCGTGACGCCGTCGGTGGGCGTGCGGGTGCACGGCTCGGACGCGATCGGTACCGGTGTGGCGACGTCGCGGTTCAAGTTCGACGCGGCGGGGTCGGCGACGGGTGCGCGCAAGGCGAACGTCGCGGTGTTGACCCGCTCCGACGCCTTCTACGACGGTCTCGCGGGCGCGGGTCTGGCGGGGGCCAAGGGCGGGCCGATGTTGCTCACCCCGAAGGCGGGCCTGGCGCCGGTCGTCTCCGCGGAGTTGACGCGGGTTCTCGCACCGGGGGCGACGGTGTACGTGCTCGGCGGCGGCGACGTCGTGTCCGTTGCGGTCGACAACCAGGTGCGGGCGCTGGGCTTCGTGCCCAAGCGGCTGGAGGGCGACGCGGTCGCGGACACCGGGGTGGTGATCGCGAACGAGATGACCACGTCGCCGAAGCGGGTGCTGGTCGCGACGGCCGAGGAGTACTACGACGCCCTCGCCGCGGGTGCCGCCGCCGGGTCGCGCTCGGACACCACGGTGGTGTTCACGTGGGGCACCACGCTGCCGGGCGCGACCGAGAACTACCTGCGTGCGCTGGATCGTTCGGTCACCGAGGTGACCGCCGTCGGCGGACCCGCCGTGACGGCGTTGCGGACGGCGGGCATCCCCGCCGATCGCACCGCGGACGGCACGGACGCGGCGGATACCGCGCGTCTGCTCGCGACCCGGTTCATGGACCGGCCCAAGGCGGCCGCGCTGGTGTCCCAGGAGTCCTGGCAGGACGCGCTGACCGGAGGCGCGTTGATCGCCGGTCGCGGCCCGCTGCTGCTGACCACCGGGGACGGGCTGCCGGGGGCGACGGCCGACTACCTCACCGCGACGGCGCCCTCTCTCGATCGGCTCGTGACCGTCGGCGGGCCGCTCGCGGTGAGCGACGCCCAGGTCCGCGAGGCGACCGCGCTGACCGAGCCGAACGGCATGTACGACTTCGTGGACTCGCCGAACGGCGACGTGCAGGTGCCGATCGGCTGAGCCGACCGGACCGGACGCGCGGGCTCACCCCGCGCGTCCGGTCGGTTCCCGAGCCACCGCGATTCCCATTGAAGCGAGTGCGGTCGGTTGGCCGTCTGCTCCGATTTCCTGATTCCCAATGACTTAGGAGCGTAGGACTTGACGCATCCCATCAAGCGTCGATGGGCTGGTGGAGTTACCCTCTCGGCGATGACGCTGGCCATGTGCAGCGTAATGACTCCCGCCAAGGCGACGCCGGCGCAGCCTCCGCCCCCTATGGAGATGCTCTACACATACGCGACAGATGCCAACGGTGGATACCTGACCGTTGCGCAGGCCGATAATGATCTCATGGGGTGGTATACGCCGATTCGGGATTTCTATCCGAGCAGCGCCTCCCCGGATGGAAGCCGTCTCGTCGGGAATGGCGGTTCCGGTAACGGCTACAGCATGGTCAGGTCCATCGAAGTGAACGGCTCGGCTCCGATCGATATCAAGGATCCCCACGCGTCGTTGGTGGATCCGGAGTACTCGTCCGACGGCACGCGGTTGTTCATGACCAGGGATCCTCGTCTGGCGACCCAAGGGGCCACCGGCCTCTATGTCGCGCCGTCCGACGGCAGCGCGCCCCCGACACCCTTGTTCTCCGAGGCCGAGGCGGCCTGTGATTCCCACATGTCGGCATCGAGGATCGGGCTCTACGCCTTCACGCGTCGCGACAAGGACGTCGACGGGAACTGCGACGGCGAGCAATCTCCTAGGGTCATGCTCTACAACGAGCAGACCGGAGCCACGACGTCTGTCACCTGGACCAACCAGGATGGCGAAGTTCTTCCGCTTTGGGACCGGGCCCCCGACATCTCGCCGGATGGGACCAGGATTGCCATCTCGGGTTGGCTGGATGGACACGGGGCGATCGGTGTCCACGAATTGGCTACCGGCAAGCAGACCTGGACCGGGTCCGGTTATCAGGCTCCGATCGATCCCGACTGGTCTCCCAGCGGCCAATCGATTGCCTATGAGGATTACTTGGGCGTGGCTGTCAAAAACTTCGAAACCGGGGGCGGAGGCAGGCGCGGTCCCAAGTTGAGTTCGCGACCGGTATGGCGGCCCCGTCCGGTTTCCCCGGCCACGGCCGTGAGGGTCTACGGGGAGAATGCGATCGACACGTCCATCGCGGCGTCGCGTTTCAAGTACGACGCGGCGGCATCCACCGAAACGGGAGCGCGCAAAGCCAGGACCGCCGTCCTGACCCGCGCCGACTCGTTCTACGACGGCCTGGCCGGCTCGGGCCTCGCGGGGGCCAAGGGCGGCCCGATGCTGTTGACGCCGGGCAGCGGAATGACTCCGGAACTCTCGGCCGAGTTGAGCCGGGCTCTGGCGCCGGGTTCCACCGTGTATCTGCTCGGCGGTCGGGATGTACTCGGTGCTTCGATCGAGACCCAGGTGCGCTCGTTGGGCCTGGTGCCCCGGCGACTCGCGGGCAATGCCGTCGAGGACACCGCCATCGAGATTGCCGGCGAGATGACCGCGACTCCCGAGAAGGTGCTCGTGGCCACCGCCGAGGAGTACTACGACGCCTTGGCCGCAGGCGCCGTCACCGGCACAGCAACGAACACGACGCTCGTGCTTACCTGGGGCGCCAACCTACCGACCGCTACCGCCGGATACCTGAACCGACTGAACCGATCACGGACGAAGGTGATCACCGTGGGTGGTCCCGCACAGCGTGCCCTGGCGACAGCCGGAATCGCGGTCGATACGGCGCTCACGGGGCAGGACGCCACCGACACGGCCCGTCTGGTGGCCGATCGAGAGTTCTCCGCACCTGCGTCGGTGGCCCTGGCCACCACGGAATCGTGGCAGGACGCGCTCACCGGTGGGGCGCTGATCTCGGGATACGGCCCGCTGCTGCTCTCGGCGCGGGCGCAACTGAGCAGTCCCGCACAGGAGTACTTGGCCGCGCATCAGGCATCACTGCGTCAAGCCGTGCTGTTGGGCGGCATGTACGCCCTTGCTCTGCCGATGGACGACGCCGTCGGAAGGCTCATCGCGGACGGGCCGGGCGAGTACCGAACGTTCCATTCCCGCAACGGTGACGTTCGCGTCGCGTTGGACTGGCGGGGCTGATCACGACCGAACGCATCGAGGAGCGCCCACGGCGGGCGATTCCCATGGGGCCGCCGGGATGACATCGGCGGACCCAGGGCACCGGTACCCGAGCCGGTCGAGCGCGTCGGTCGGTGGGCGCGGCAACGGGCTCGGTGGCCGCGCATTCGCGGGGCGGCGGATCCCTTCCCGCTGCGGGTAGGCGGGTCGGGCGCGAGGGTGGTGGTTATCCTCCGCGCATGCTTGGATGGGCCGCGACCCGGCGGGTACGGGCCCGGCGTGTGGATGTGAAGGTCCTTCCGGGGCGCATCGGATGCGGGTGACGTACGGGCCTTGGGCCGACGAAAGAGGTGGCGTCGTGCCCTTGCGAACCGCTGCGGGAAAGATCCGTCCGGTGTGGTTTCTCGCCGTCGCGCTGATCGTGGTGGCGGGTGCCATCGCCGCTTGGACGCTCGGTCGGGGCGATCACGACTCCCGAGGCCGAGCCGCCCCCGGCGAGACGGCCGCGCCCTCGAACGGGCGGCAGGCGGACGGACCCGGGCCGACCGATCCCCCGTCCGACGGTCCCGAGACCGCTGCGGCGACCGACCTGGAGAACCCCCGCCTGATCCTGTACATCGACGGTCGCCCGGTGCTCACCGATCACCGGGGCACCGATGCACCACAGGTCGAGATCGCCGTGCGGGACATCCGGATCGAGGCGATCTCCCCGGACGCCCACCGGGTCGTGGGCAATGTACTGAAGGCCGACGGCGCTGCCGGGACCGGGCTGCGCGTGGAGTCCCTGGACGGATCCGATCCGGTGGACTTCACGCCGAAGGACGGCGCGTTCATCCAGCCGGCGTTCTCCTCCGACGGCCACACGCTGTTCTTCACCCAGACGGCCGACTCGGCCGGCGTCACCCACTTCGGCGCCCGGATCATGTCCGTTCCGGTGGACGGTGGCTCGGCGCCCAAGCAACTCTTCGACGACGCCGACCAGTTCTGTGATTCGACGTTCTCCGCGTCCCGAGTCGGGCTGTACTCCTTCTCGCGCGCGGCGAAGATCACCGACGGCGAGGGTTGGCCGGATTCGCCACCGATGTGCTCGAGCACCGGGGGCATTCTCGTGCTGTACAACGAGCACGACGGCTCGACCAAGGACCTACCGCGCCCGACGGAACTCGCGCCGGTGGACCCGCTCTCGGCCATCTCGCCGGACGGCAAGCGCCTCGCGGTGGTCTCGGTCGTCACGCACTCGACGCTGGTGTACGTCATGGATGCGGGAACCGGCGAGCTGACCAAGATTCCCACCAGGGCGCAGAGCGGTGGCGGGGGCGGCGCCCAACTCTGGGTCTTCGGCTGGTCCCCCGATGGCCGGGAGATCGCGATCGACTGGCAGAACGCGGAAAACTCGCAGGTCCCGCGCACAGTGGCCTACGACAGCCGGACCGGTGAGGCGACCACCATCTGGCCGGAAGACAGCAAGAAACCGCTCTGGGTGCCGGAACAGTCCGCGTAGGCCCGAGCGTCGGTCGTAGCGGCTGCGACGAGGTCCCACCGCTTCCGAACGGTGGTCAGGCGGGCAAGGTCTCCGCGGGCCGACCGACCGGGTCGGGTACCGCGGGGCGCGACCATCGGTGATACCGGTCGCGCCCTGCGTTTCTTCGATGACCGGTCCTCGGTCGCGGCCTGCGTTTCTTCGACCCCGGTCACCGCCGTCGTGCCCCGCGCTTCTTCGGGTACTTCCGGTCAGCCCAGGCGCTCGATGATGGTCACGTTGGCCTGGCCGCCGCCCTCGCACATGGTCTGGAGGCCGTAGCGGCCTCCCGTGCGCTCCAGGTGGTGGAGCAGGGTGGTCATCAGGCGGGCGCCGGTGGCGCCGAGCGGGTGGCCCAGGGCGATCGCGCCGCCGTTGGGGTTGACCTTCTCGTGCGGGGCCTTGATGTCCTTCATCCAGGACAGCACCACCGGCGCGAACGCCTCGTTGATCTCGACCGCGTCGATGTCGTCGATGCCCAGGCCGGACTTGGCGAAGGCGTACTCCGTGGCCGGGATCGGCGCGGAGAGCATCTCGATCGGCGACGCGCCGCGCACGCTCATGTGGTGGATCCGGGCGCGCGGGGTGAGGCCGTACCGCTTCAGCGCGCGCTCGGAGACGATCAGCAGCGCCGCCGCCCCGTCGGAGATCTGCGACGCGACGGCGGCGGTCATCCGGCCGCCCTCCATCAGCACCTTCAGCTCGGCCATCTTCTCCAGGGTGGTGCCTCGGCGCGGCGGCTCGTCGACCGAGACCGGCGTGCCGTCCACGTCGATCGGCGCGATCTCCTTCTCGAACCACCCGTTGTCGATCGCGTGCAGGGCGCGCTCGTGCGACGCGAGCGCGAAGCGCTCCATCTCCTCGCGGGAGATGTCCCACCGCTTGGCGATCAGCTCGGCGCCGTAGAACTGGTCGACCGGCTCGTCACCGTAGCGCGCCACCCAGCCCTTGGAACCGGAGAACGGGTCGGAGAAGCCGAGCGGCACGGCCGAGGTCATCGCCGATCCGATCGGGATCTGGTTCATGTTCTGCACGCCGCCGGCCACCACCACGTCCTGGGTGCCGGACATCACGCCCTGCGCCGCGAAGTGGATCGCCTGCTGCGACGAGCCGCACTGCCGGTCGATGGTGACCCCGGGCACCGCCTCGCTGTAGCCGGCGGCCAGCCACGCCGTGCGGGCGATGTCGCCGGCCTGCGGGCCGATGGTGTCCACACAGCCGAACACCACGTCCTCGACCACGTCCGGGTCGATCCCGCTGCGCTCGACCAGGGCCTTGATCGCGTGGGCGCCCAGGTCGGCCGGGTGCACCCCGGCCAGGCTGCCCTTCTTGCGGCCGACCGGCGTGCGGACCGCGTCGACGATGTATGCCTCGGCCACTGGGGCCCCCTTGATCCTCGATTGTTCGACTGACGATTTCCCTCGCCCGCGTGTCCGATCGCACGCCGCCCACGGTGTCGCCACACCGTACGGAACGGTTAACCTGACGACCCGTCAGTTATGCTACCCGTGTCCGACCGGGTTTCGACCTGTGTGTCCTCGGTCTCACACCCGTCGAGGGAGTCGCCCAGTGGATCTCGAATTCACCGAGCAGGAGCAGGAGTTCCGCCGGGAGGTGCGCGCTTGGCTGGCCGCCAACGTGCCCGCCGAGCCACTGCCGTCGATGGACACGCGGGAGGGCTTCCTGGCCCACCAGGCGTGGGAGCGCAAGCTCTTCGACGCGCGCTGGGCGGTGGTGTCCTGGCCGAAGGAGTACGGCGGGCGCGAGGCGGGCCTGACCGAATGGCTGATCTTCGAGGAGGAGTACTACCGCGCGGGCGCCCCGGGCCGGGTCAGCCAGAACGGCATCTTCCTGTTCGCGCCGACGGTCTTCGAATTCGGCAGCAAGGAGCAGCAGGACCGTTACCTGCCGAAGATGGCCTCCGGTGAGGAGATCTGGGTCCAGGGCTGGTCGGAGCCGGAGGCCGGCTCCGACCTGGCCAACGTGCGCTCGCGCGCCGACCGCGACGACGAGCGCGGCGGGTGGCTGCTGAACGGGCAGAAGATCTGGAGCTCGCGCGGCACGTACGGGCACCGCCTGTTCGGCCTGTTCCGCACCGATCCCGAGGCCCAGCGGCACCGCGGCCTCACCTACTTCATGGTCGACCTCGCCGCCGCGGGCGTGACCGTACGGCCGATCCCGCAGCTCGACGGGGAGCCGGGCTTCGCCGAGGTCTTCCTGGACGACGTCTTCGTACCGGACGCCGACGTACTCGGCGGGGTGAACGAGGGCTGGAAGATCATGATCGCCACCACCGGCAGCGAGCGCGGGCTCAACCTGCGCAGCCCGGGCCGCTTCGTGGCACCCGCGAACAAGCTGATCGACCTGTACAAGCGGGACCCGCGCCCGGCCGAGCGGGACGCGGTGGTGCGCGCGTGGATGGACGCCGAGGCGTACCGGCTGTTCACCTTCGGCACCGTCACCAAGCTCCAGGCGGGCGGCGCGATCGGCGCGGACTCCTCGATCAACAAGGTCTTCTGGTCCGAGATGGACGTCGAGCTGCACGCGACCGCGTTGCGCCTGCTCGGCGAGGCGGGCGAGCTGGACGACGGCGACGGCGGCTGGCTGGACGGCTACCTCTTCGCGCTCGGCGGGCCGATCTACGCGGGCACCAACGAGATCCAGCGGAACACGATCGCCGAACGCATCCTCGGCCTGCCCCGAGCGAAGTAGAAGGATTCCGACGATGCGCCTCGCATACACCGAAGACCAGGAATTGTTCCGCGACACGGTCCGCGACTTCCTCGCCGACCGGTGCACCGGTACGGACGTACGCGCCGCCTGGGCCGCCGACAGCGCGATCTCCACGCGCTGGGCCGAACTCGCCAAGGTCGGCGTGACCGGCATCGTGGTCCCCGAGGAGCACGACGGCCTGGGCATGGGCGACGAGGAATTGGCCGCCGTGCTCGTCGAGACCGGCTACGCCGCGCTGCCCGAACCGCTGCTCGAATCGGCGGTCGCGGTCGGCCTGCTCGCCGAGTTCGCGGCCGACGCCGGGTGGTTGGCCGAGATCGCCGCCGGTCGGGCCACCGCCTCGGTACTGCTGCCCGGCCGGCGGCTCGCGGTCGAGGCCGCCGCCGCCGACGTGCTGGTGATCGGGCTGGACAACGGCGACCTGCATGTGACCGACCCGGGCGCCTGCGAACTCACCGCACACCGTTCCGTCGACCGCAGCCGCAAGCTCTACACCGTCGGCTTCCAACCGACTCCGGAAACCCTGGTGGCCTCCGGCGCACAGCGGGCGTTGGCCCGGGCGTCCAACCGCGGCGCGCTCGGCGCGGCGGCGCAACTGCTGGGCCTGACCCGGCGGATGCTCGACATGACGGTGGACTACGCCAAGCAGCGGGTCCAGCGCGGCGTGCGGATCGGCACCCATCAGTCGGTCCAGCACCACCTGGCCAACGTGCTGATCAAGCTGGAGTTCGCCCGCCCGGTGGTGCTGCGTGCGGCCTACTCGCTCGCCCGCGACCTGCCCTCGGCGGACCGCGACGTGTCGATGGCGAAGATCTACGCGGGCGAGGCGGCCGACCTCGCGGCCCGCAACTGCCTCCAGGTACACGGCGCGATCGGCTACACCGAGGAGCACGACCTCCAGCTGTTCATGAAGCGAGCCTGGGCACTGGGCACCGCGTGGGGCGACGCGGGCGAACACCGCGACCGGATCGCGACCGACCTGCTCGGCGACGCCCCGGCACCCTCGACTCCGTCCTTCTGACCCCCCGAGAACCGGACGACGCAACAGGGCGGCCGTCGTCCGACCGGGCCCCCGACCCGCATCCGTGGGTCGGGGGTTTGGGCTCTCCGCGCGATGACGCGCTGGGAGCGTCCCCCGCTCCTCGGCCGCGCTGGTTGTCCGGCTGGCGAGCCCGTCAGGATGTGGTCTGGACCGGGCCCTACAGACGCCGCGAGACGTCGTCGCCGTGATGCGCGAACGACGTGTACGGGGGAGAGAACGGACTCCCGGAAAGCGGCGCTCCCTTCGCGAGGCCGCTCAAGTCTTGTTCGCCTGGAGTACACGCCACGACGCGATCGGCGAGATGCCAAACGACCACATCCGCGTGAACGGCGACTCACGAGCTATGCGTGTTGGCGTGGCCCCCAGGCGTTTTGTCATCCTCATGCGCCCTCGTTCGCTGCTTCGGTCAAGGAGTCGCGCAACATCCTGACGGAGGTCCTCCACGCTTCGTGCTCGTTGGTTTCGGCCCATAGCGTGTCCAATTCCGAGTCTTCGGCGATCACTCGTTCCAGGGCTCGTGCCGCGAGTTGGGGCACCGTGGTCGGGATGGATTCGAGCCCCTCTCCGGTGAGAGAGCCGGGTTCGAAGGCGACCTGAAACGGTGTGCCTCCGGGCAGGCTCGCCGCGATGATCGCCGCAGCCGCGACCGCGACGGCTGCCTCGTCGTGATCCAGAAAGCCTTCGCTGGGATCGGCGGAAGCCTCAAGGGCCCGTTCGATCATTACGATTCGTTCGGACCCCGGGGAGTTGTCGAGGTCCCTGACGAAGTCTGTCGCCATGTCGTTGTCGAACGGGCCGACGCCCCAACTGCCCACGCGTGTCACCTCTCTCGCCGATCAGCGTCTTGCCGCTGCGTCATGGTGCTCGGAGTCAGCTTGGCAGTGGGGATTTCGTCGACGTTGGCCGCCCTCCCACCGCGCGGTCCGACTGGGCCGGGCGTGAGCGATCTTGCTGCGTCTCCTGCGGCGCGCGGGATAGCGCGAGCTTTTGATGCCACGGCCAAGTGCGTCGGAGATGGTCCCACGTTGATGCCGGAGGCGGGATGGTGGCAGCCCGCGCGGCGGTCGGATCGGCGGTACTCCGGGGTGACGGCGAACTGTTTGAGGGAGTGATCACCCTGCGGCTCGACCGGCGGGGCTGCTACCCGCGAAGCGCCGGGGTGTCGCTGGATATCCCGGACCTGGGTGAGGGATCTTGGGAGTGGGTGTTGGTCGCGGATCCCACGCCGGAGCGTTGCTCCTGGTTGTCTGGGCGCGTCGGCCTCGGCGCCGCTTGCGCGGCGTGGATGACCGGCGGGGCTGACCGTCGACGATATCTGGCCACGTGATGGAGTCAGCTATCGTGGGCGGTTGGCGATCCCGCGGTATTGTTTCGCTCCGATTCCGCGGTATGGTTTGACTATGGTTGAGCAGCCAAACGACTCCAAGAGGGTCCGCACGAGTGTCGAACTGTTCGCGGGCGGGGGCGGCTTGGCCATGGCGGTGCATCGCGCTGGCTTTCGGCCACTGCTGTTCAACGAGTTCAACGCCCGCGCGTGCGAGACGCTGGAGGCGAGTGCCACCAGGACGCTGGGCGTGGACGGTGTCAAGCGTGTGGAGGACACCGCGCCCCAGCCGCCTGCGGAGGGGCAGCCGGCGCCGTTGTATCCCGGTGATGTGCGAGATCTGGACCTCAGTGCCCTGCGCGGCGGGGTGGACGTGCTCGCGGGGGGGCCGCCGTGTCAGCCGTTCAGCGCTGGTGGTGTTGCCAAGGGGGACGAGGACAAGCGGAACATGTTCCCCGCGATGTTCAAGGCGGTCCGCGAGACGCGCCCCAAGGCGGTGATTTGTGAGAACGTCCGCGGCCTAATGAGGCCCTCCTTCGCGGAGTACTTCGAGTACATCCAACGCGAGTTGTCGCTGCCGTTCCTGGAGCGGGAGGCCGAGGTCGCGTGGCAGGTCCACGACAAGCAGTTGGCCCGAGAGCTCGCCGCGCGTCCACGGGAAGACGACGACGACCAGCGATACCGCGTGATCCGGGTTATCGTGAATGCCGCCAACTACGGTGTCCCACAGGTGCGTCACCGTGTCGTGCTCGTGGCGTTCCGAGCCGACCTTGGTGTGGACGTCGACGCGTTCGAGAAGGACGTCAATACGCAGCGGTTCTCCGAAGCCGCGTTGTTCCGGTCGATGCGTGACGAGGACGGCCCCTATTGGCGGAATCATCCCGAGGTTCCCGGGCGTGTGCGGGAAAGGGTGCGCGCGAGTCTGCCGAAGGTCATCAAGGAAGACGACTACTACCCGTGGCGCACTACGCGCGACGCGCTCGAAGGTCGTGGCACGGACTCCCGGCTGCCGGCCCTCCCAGCCATCGATCTCGACTTGCTCGACCGCAGGACTGAGCAAGCGGCGGCGCTCGGCATCACCGACCACGTTGGCTGGCCCAACGCGCGCATCTATAAGGGGCACACGCCAAACGAGCTCGACAGACCCGCCAAAACCGTGAAGGCTGGTGTGCACGGTGTGCCCGGCGGAGAGTCCGTGCTGCTTCTGGACGACCAGGTCAAGGACTCGGGGTCTCCGGACGGTTGGCGGCGGCTGCACCGCTATCTGACCGTGCGGGAGACCGCCCGCCTCATGACCTTCCCTGACGAGTGGCAGGGCGCCGGCCCTCGAGGAGAGAAGATGCGGCAGCTTGGTAACGCCGTGCCCGTGGTCCTCGGCGAGTTTTTCGCCAGAGCCGTCGCTGACGCTCTCACCCATGTGGGGCAATGACCGTGACGGCGACGCGGAGTGGCCGGGTTTGGAAGGAACGACTCCCGCCCGAGCGCGCGTATAAGCGGCGGGCGGGGATACTCTCGCCTGCGGTCGAGCAGGACCGCGCTGCGGGGGGACGCCATCGCCGTTCCGTTGCGCTCGGCGACGGATCCTTCGCGCGGGCTTCGATCAGTCTGCGCCTCTACCGGCGGACCCGCAGGGTTCGTGCCTACCTCCGTTGGTACCAGGACGGCGGAACGCAGGAGCGCTACATCGGCGAGGTTGGGTACGACACACGAGGCGCGAACCTCGCCGAGGCGTGGCGGCGAGCGTGGGCGGAGGGGTTGCTGGCGGAGGAACCGTTGCCTTCCGGGTCAAGGGCGTCTTCCCGAGCCGCTCGCGCGGTCATGCTGGCCAACCGCAGCCGGGATACCGGGCCAGAGTTGGCACTGCGTTCCCTCATCCACGCGAGAGGCTTGCGCTATCGCGTGGACGTGCGTCCCCTCGCGGGCATCCGTCGGCGCGCGGACGTGGTGTTTCCCAAGGAACGGATCGCGGTGTTCGTAGATGGGTGTTTCTGGCACGGCTGCCCCGAACATTGCCGCCCCGCTAGGACGAACGCCGAGGCGTGGGCGACCAAAATCGAGGCGAATCGCGCTCGGGACACCGATACGAACGAGCTGTTGCGCACCGCCGGGTGGACGGTTATCCGCGTTTGGGAGCATGAGGACCTACCGCTAGCAGCCGATATGATCGAGAGAACCGTCCAAGCAGTCCGGAGGACGGTGGGTCAATAGCGTTCTCGGCGACGTGGTGGTCCTTGCCGCCAGCACCCCGCCGAGGGCTTCTCGCCGGTGAGACGACGGTAGCGCCCAGAGATTACGACCCTATAAAGGTATTGCGGTTCCTGCCATAATCCGCCGTTGGAATGGCCAGTGAAGATGCCGCCCGTGGGCCTCGGTGCGACCGACACGACCATCGTGCGTTTGCGGGCGTATTGGCCGAATCCTTGCCAACGCAATGGAGTTTGACGTCGGGGCGCGGCTCACTCGTTTATCAGATCGCTCCCGAGGTCCAACTGTTCGTCCTCCAAGGCCAGTTGTGCGAGGTCTCTCGCGAAGTGAGCTTCGATCCGCCGGGCCGACTCCGCCGCAGAGATCTTGCTGGCAGTGGGCATCTTGTCGGGCTCGGCCCACCAGCGTCCCGGGTGGAGTTCGTCCCAAGGCGGACGGAAGCTGTCTTTGCGGCGGTTGGCGCCTGGGTCATGGTTGCCGAACCCGTCTACGACACTGTTCCAGACGGGGCGTTCGCGCTTGATCATGAGCTGCTCGGCGAGTGAGACGAAAACCTCCACAGCCACCAGGTAACGCACCTCGAAGTCGGCGACGTTCAAGTCGCGCGCTTGGGTGATCGACTCGTGGTGCTCGGCGATTCGGTCCCACAGCGGTGTCGCGAATTCGTCGACGGCAGCCGACCCTTTGCGTGCGCCGGCGGAGCGGGCCTGACCCACGTAGATGGGATTGGAGCTGGCGCTTATCGGCTCGTAGAGCGGGTGGCCGCCCTTGTAGTAGATGGCGTAGATACCCGCCCCGGTCATGAGCTCGACGCTGTCGAGCGGTTCGGGAGCATGGGATACCAGGGCGGCCTCGACACTGCGTCCGAGATTGTCGAGATCGAGGGGATTATAGGGAGTTGGGCGTTTCGCGCTGCCTCGCCAGTTCCGTGGTTTGCTCGGTGTGGGGACGCGCTCAGGGCGGGGGGACACTCGGCCTCCGTCGAAATCGTGGATCGGGAAGGAAGGGCAACACGCCGATGGTGAAGCGTGGTTCCCCTCGCTTCGTACCGTGGACCTCAGCGGGATCGCGGAGAGTCCGACCGGCAGCCAACACCTACGAGGAGCGATATCTTCTGTGGATCGCTGGGCCGTCGATGCGATGGGTAACTACCTTGACCCGACGACGAGGGAGCGTACCGGGCCCGACGTTGCCAGGGGAACGTTCCGGGGTCAGCCGTGCTTTGGAGAGCCCCGTGGGTATGGGATTCCGAGGGCTTTGCCCAGGAGCGTCACCCGCGAGGTCGCTCGACTCTCGGTGACGGCCTCTAACCTGTACTCCACGCGCGTGACTCCCGGCGGAGTCGGGTCGCGACGTGCTGCCCGCGACTGGGGCTGATTCGCCGTGTCCGCGCGAAGGATGGGGACAGATGAGGGGACGTCCGCATTATGAAAATTACTCCTTCCGCGCGCGTACTACGCATGTTGGGCGAGATCGAGTTCGACGAATGGCAGTGCGTTGCTGAGTTGATCGATAATGCCTTCGATGACTTTACGGAGATTTATCGTTCGGAGATCCCGTGGGTTGGCGGATTCCGTGTCAGCGTGCAGCTGCCCGGCTCGGCTGACGGAGAGCTCGTGATCGCCGATACAGGCAGGGGCATGGATTACGAGCGGCTCGAACGGGCCGTCCGCGCGGGCTGGACCGGCAATGACATGCACGACAAGCTCGGCTTGTTCGGGATGGGGTTCAATGTCTCCACGGCCCGGCTGGGTCGGCGCACGCGTGTACTGACGACCCGACAAGGCGACCCTGAGTGGATCGGCGTAGAGATCGACCTCGATCGGATCGGGGACGACTTCGAGGCAGATGACATTACCGAGCCAAAAAGCGACCCGAACGAACACGGCACACGCATTGTGGTCAGCCGCTTGCACCGTCCCCGTGCGGAGTGGCTGCGCAGGAATAAGGCTGCTCTTCGCACCGTACTTGGTGGCGTCTACTCCTGGATGCTGGAGAACCGACCCTTCGAGTTGTGGATCGGCGGACTGAGAGTCCAGCCGGTGCGCCATTGCCGCTGGGGTGATAACCGGTCCGTTCTCTACAACAACAAAGAACGCATCCCCGCGTATATCGAGATCGACCAGAAATTGGAGGATGGGATCGCTTGCTCGGAATGTGGCCAGTGGCAGCTCCCAGGCCGGGAAGTCTGCGAGGACTGTGGCAGCACCCGGCTAGCGGTACGTGCCCGCCGAGTGCACGGATGGTTGGGCATTCAGCGCTACCTGGACAAGCGCCAGTACGGCATCGACTTCTTGCGCAACGGTCGCAAGATCCTTCGGTGGGACAAACAGCTGTTCACCTGGCGCAACCCCGACGGTGGAGCCGGCAACGAGGAGCCCGAGTACCCGGTGGAACTTGCCCACCAAGGCGGTCGGATCATCGGCGAGATTCATCTCGACCATGTGCCGGTGACCTACCAAAAGGATGCCTTCGAGTACGGAGACCGCAGTTGGCGCGCGGTTGTCGAGATCCTGCGGGGCGTCGGCCCACTGCTGCCTCAGCGTGCCGTTTCCCTGGGGTATGAAGAGAACACCAGTCCTCTCGCCCGTCTGTTCAAGGGATACCGTCGCAACGACGCGGGTGAGAGATACCTGGTCCCCGGTGACGGTAGGAAGCCCATTCACGAGGACACCCGGCGTTGGGGGCTGGAGTTCCAAAAGGGCAACCCCGACTACCAGATCGACGAGCGCTGGTGGCGGGCCGTCTTGGACCATGAGGAGGCGAAGGGGCGGGGCAAGGCCGACCGGGCTGCCGTGAGCACTCCCGGCAGGCCTGACGAGACCGCCGTAATGGAGGCCCTCGGATTCGGCGCCACCATTGAGGCATCGGCGGACGCCCTCGCCGGTGAACAGCCCGCTACTCCGCAGGTCGAGCCAGCCAAGTCGGCCGTGCCTGCGCCGCACGCGAGCCGACGGGATACCTGGCAGGAGCGTATTGAGCGCTATACCACGAACTCCGTTGTGTACCCGGAACTATGCCGTGCTATCGGGCACTCACGCGTGGGGTTCGTCGAGATCGAGGCCCGTCGGTTGACCGCAGGTCCGCTGCTGGACGAGCAGCACAACATCACTCCCCTGCTGATCGACCAGCGGCGCGGCAATGCCTGCGTCGTCTTCCTGGACCTGGATCATGAGGTCTTCCGCCGGTTTGGCACGGAGCCAGCCGATCTGTTGTTGGTCGAGGTTGCTGTTCAGCTGAAGGTGCAGACGGACAGTTCTTGGAGTCATTCCCAGCTTGTTGCCATGTTGCGCGCCGAGTCGCTACCCGGCACCGCACTCGACCCTCAGACGATTAGCGCGGAGGCGAGGGAGTTGCTCGCCGAGATCCGTTCCCGCATGGCTGCCTCGTTGGATGGAACCGAAGAGCCGCAGCGGGCGTTCCAGTACCTGTCGCCGGACGAACTGACCGCGACCGAGCACGCGATGATCGCCAACGGCAATGTGACCAGGACCGCCGATTTGGGCGCGCGCGGCGACTTCCTCCTCCACGTGCCTGCGCTATTCCTGATCCGACTACTGGAAGCCTGGCCGGAGGCGTTCATGGATGGCCAGGTGTTCCTGGGCGTCTACCAGGGCGTTACCTCCGCCTCTGCGCAGCGGCTCAGCCTGGCTCGCACGGTTGGCTACCTTACGGACATCGCTACCCAAGCCAGTTTCGACGGGGCCGCCCTGCCCGCACAGCTTCTGCGGACCCGCCTCAGTATCCGACTACTCGCGGACGAACTGGCGGACGAATAGTGAGCGCCGTTTTCTTGACCGCCGCCGAACTCCTGGCCGGGGGGCCGGCTGGGCTTCCCCATGCCCTCGAGCGGGCGCTTTGGCATCTCGGGTTCAATGACGTCCGAGTCGTTGACGGAGCTGGCGATGGGGGAGCCGACCTACTTGCGGTCCGCGACCGCGAGCAGTGGGTCTTCCAGTGCAAGTGGAAGGCCCATGGCACGGTAGACCGCGCTGGCATCGACGACTTGGAGCGAGCCCGCACCCGCTATCGCGCGGACAAAGCAATTCTGGCTACCAACACCGACATCAACCACGCTGCTGAAGCAAGACGTCGGGCGCTCGCCGGTGTAGGTATCCGGACATCGGTTTGGCACGGCGCCACACTTGCGGAGATCGGCGGCCGCATGTCGGATACCGTCGTGGGCGAGTACGCGCTGCGCCCGTACCAGCGCGTTGCCGTCGATGCGATCATCGGAGACCTCGACAGGCGGGGAACATCCCTACTCGTCTTGGCCACCGGTTTGGGCAAGACCGTGGTCGGCGGGGAGGTTATCCGCCGCCACCTGGAATGCCATCGGGACGCGCGCGTCTTGGTCGTCGCGCACGTGAAGAACCTGGTCGAGCAGTTGGAGCGAGCCATGTGGCGACACATCGACAAGTCTGTCCCTACCCGACTGCTCACAGGTGAGTCGAAGCCGCCCGCGCTGGACGGGGTAGTCGTTGGCACAGTCGAATCCGTGCTGGGATCGGTGCGGGCGGGTTACCGACCGAACCTCATTATGATCGATGAGACTCACCACGTCGCCGAGACCGGCAGGTATGCAGAATTGCTCGATCTGTGCGGCGATGCAGCGCAGCTGGGAGTCACCGCGACGCCCTGGCGCGGTGATAAGTTCGACATTACCGCCCGCTTTGGCTATCCAAGCTTCAAGATGGGCATCGCCGAGGGAATGTCGGCTGGATATTTGTCCGCTGTCGACTATCGCCTGTACGTCGACAACATCGACTGGGAGATCGTCAAGGACGCCAGCCTGCACGGTTATTCGGTCAAGGATCTCAATCGTTCCCTCTTCCTGCCTCAGCGGGACGTGGAGATTGCCGAGCACTTCCGGGAAGCCTGGCGTAGTACCCCGAACCCGCGGGCGATTGTCTTTTGTCAGACCATCGAACATGCCGAACACATGGCGAGACTTTTCGCGACCTCCGACAGCGGGTGGGCCAATGCCTCGTTCCTGCACAGCGGACTTCCTCGACAGCGGCGCCAGATTCTCCTCAACGAGTTCAGACTAGGGAGAGTTCCCATCATCACCTGCGTCGACGTCTTCAACGAGGGCGTCGATGTCCCAGACGTTAATCTTATTGCCTTCTTGCGAGTCACCCACAGTCGGCGCGTTTTCGTACAGCAACTCGGTCGTGGTCTCCGCTTGAGCGAGGGCAAACGTGCATTGCGAGTCCTGGACTTCGTGACCGACATTCGCCGCGTCGCGGCGACCCTCGACCTCAAGCGCGCTCTTGAGACGGAGGAGAGTGAGCACCTCAACGTGCGTATGCCACACGCCTCCCGTATCGAGTTCAGCGACGATACTGTCGGCTCCCTCATGGACCACTGGATCCGTGACGCTGCGGATCTCGAGACCGCTGCGGACGAGGTCCGCCTCCAGTTCCCCTCCGCGAGAGGCATCGAATGACCACCTACTCCCTACCCCGCGATCTTGAGGAACAGGTTGTCCGTCTCCTCTACCAGCGCGCGGCGGAACTCAACTGGGCGTACCTGCCCGATTACGAGCGCACCAGGCAGTACCGCTCGTGGACCGCCGACCCAGCGATCGGGGGGAGGCTTCTCGCGTTCATCGGCAAACCCGAGGACGTACGACCTTGGATCAAGGACGGTCCGATGAAGGAGTACGCGCGCGCGACCTATGGCGTCGGTAAGTACGCACCGCTCGTTGCCAAGCCCGCTACTCCGGTTGGCATCCTCGTGAGTAGGGCGCTCGATTCCGGCTGGATTGCAGACCTCACCACCCTCGACATCAAGCCGTTGAAGGTGACGATTCGCCGAGAGGACGACGAAGAGAAGGAGCAGCGTTTCGCTTGGGGGCCGGCGAAGGATTTCAAGCATCTGACATGGGCGGCGATCACGGCGCAGGCGAACGGGGACTCCCTCCCCTGGGTGGTGTGTTTGGTCGACTCCTTCGTGCGGCCCGTCAGCAAGACGCAAAAGGCGGCTCACCAGCGGATCGCGGAGCGGGTCAGGCTTGTCGTCACCCATGTCAGCGATGGCTGAGTGTGGGGTTCGCTCCACGAATAGGAAGGGATGCGGGGCCTGGGGATTCAGAGCTTTGGGCATTCCCCGACGCGCGGCCGCCTCGCGTGTTCGCCACGTGTGGCGCCGGGGTCCGACCTTGGAAAGGATCGGACGCGAGCTCGGGGTACGCGTGAGTGTGTTCGCCAAGTCCTTCTGGAGCCGAGTGCTCTCGCCTGCGACGCGACCTACCTGTGGTTGCTTCAGGGGTAGAGCTTTGCCGGGCTGATGAACTCCCGGTCTTGACAGGCATTTGCTATCAACAGTGGTCAAGGAGGCATTGAGGTGGGGAGGGCGATGTCTTGCTCCAGGCGCTGGACGGTGGCCATTGCGTCAACTGCGAGCCATTGTGTGGAGGCCACCCACAAGTTTGGCGCGAACCCGCTCGTGCGGTGCCTGTGGAGGGCCGGCTGCGGTAGCTCTCGCGCCTGGCAGGGCTCAGATACGCCGCACAATGTCTCTTCTTGGCGACGTGGACACCGGGATGAGCCGCGCCGCGAGGACGTCCCATCCCGGCGCACACTGATCAGCGGACTCGGTAGTCCTTGCTGCGGCTCTGGAACAGGCCCGCCTGGTCGGACCAGTCGAGGTTGCCCAGTTCGATCATGTGGGGGGCCATGCTCAGGGCCTGGGCGCGGGTGAGGTCGCGGGCCGCCCAGATGGAGCGCACCGAGCCCTGGACGCCGTGCGGAGGGTAGGACGCGATGGTTTCGGCGGCCCACCGGGCGGTGTCGAGCAACTCGGCCGCCGGCACCACCTGGGACACCAGTCCCGTTTCGTAGGCGCGCTTGGCGCTCATCCGCTCGGCGTTGCCCAGCAGGGTGAGCCGCATGACCTCGCCGAGCGGCATGCGCTGTGCGAGGTGCATCGACTCGAAGCCGGACACCATGCCGTACGTGGTGTGCGGGTCGAAGAAGGTCGCCTCCTCCGCCGCGATCACGAACTCGCATTCGCCGAGCAGGTAGAACGCGCCGCCGCAGGCCATTCCGTTCACCGCGACGATGACCGGCTTCCACAGGTCGGAGAACTTCGGTCCCACCTTGAGCATCGGGTCGTCCATCATGTACGGCGACGACGGCTGCGGGATGTCCACGCCCCGGTCGATGCCGGTACAGAACGCCTTGTCGCCCGCGCCGGTGAGCACCACACACCGCACGTCGTCGTCGTGCCGCAGCTCACGCCACAGCGAGTGCAGTTCGTCGATCATGGTGATGTCGAACGCGTTGTGCCGGTTCGGCCGGTTCAACGTCACCCACGCGACGCCGTTCTCCTGCTCGTAGCCCAGCGTCTCGAACTTGCGCATGCCTCAGCCCTCAATCATCGGTGACCACCACGTCGCGGTGGTCTGCGTCTCGATCGCCGTGATGCCGCTTCCCACGCCGCCATGATCTGACGTACCGTCAGGTTCAATCAACCTCTGGCCTCTCCGGGAGCGATCATGCAAGGGGACCTTGAGTGGGGGAGCATTCCTGCTCTCGTCGACAGCGCGGCGGACCGCTTCGGTGACCGTGAGGCCGTGGTGGACGGCAATGTACGGGTCGATTACGCGGAACTGCGGGACCGCGTACGGCGTGCCGCCGCCGCGGTCATCGCGGCGGGCGTGGACAAGGGCGATCGGGTCGGCATCTGGGCGCCGAACTCGCTGGACTGGATCGTGTCCGCGCTCGGCGCGCTGACCGCGGGTGCGGTCGTGGTGCCGATGAACACCCGGTACAAGGGTGCCGAGGCCAGGTACGTGCTGG
>NZ_KB889586.1 GCF_000372745.1 Embleya scabrispora DSM 41855
CCGAGGACCGCGAGCGGAACCAGTGCGGTGAGGGCGCTGGACGCCAGGGCCATCGAGCGGTCGAAACCGACGATCCGCTGAAACCGGTTGACGACTCGCAACGCGAAGGCCGGACGCAGCCAGAACGTCAGCGTTCCGACGAGACGCTCGCGATTGATCCTTGCCGTCCTGCCCTCCGTGAAGAGTCGGAACCTGTGTGGCGGCGCGAGCTTAACGGACGGTTACGGGTCGATGACGGGCGACACGCTTCGTTACCCCGACATCAGGATTCGCTATTGCGCCGGAGCGGGTCGCCTGGGGGTAAGGGCACCATCTGGGATTAGGCCGCCGGGGAGCACTACTTCATATGCGGGGTGCTCCACCGGAGTCCTCATGGTGCTAGACGCTTCAAAGAGTCTTGGAAGCCGTCTCATTTGGCGTATCGGCGGTAGCAAATGAATGCGGCCGCGATGCTGACGAACGCTCCGAAGTGCGATGCCTTGACCTCGTATCGACGGTGGAGTCGGCGGAACGCGTTCAGCCAGGACACCGTTCGCTCGACGACCCATCGGTGTCTGCCGAGGCGCGTGGAGGAGTCATTGTGCCGTCCGCGCACAGCTGCCCTGTCGGCTCCCGCCCGGGGAGAACCCCAGCCCTGCGGCGGCCGCGTCCGACAACGGGACTGGGGTCTTTCCACGGTGCGAGCGTTGCCGGCCGGGTGGTGTCCTGGGCCCGATCCACCCGATCCACGATCCACCCGACCGACCCGGGCGCCAGACCGATCCCGAAAGGCCAGACCATGACCGCGAAACCCGGGCCGCCCCTGGCGGACCGCCGGACGTTCCTGCGCACGGCGACCGCCGCGGCGGCGATCCCCGCCGTGGTTCTCGCCACCGGCGCGCTCGCAGGTACGGCGCAGGCCGCACCCTCGCCCGACCTCGACCTCCCCGACTTCGCACCCGTGCCGGCCGCAGCGCAGGGTCCCGCGCTCAACAGCGCGGGCTACTTCGTCGGCCGTATCGACGGACACCTGTACTGGGTCACGGACGGCAACTACCAGGCCATGTTCCTCAGCACGCGGGAAGGCGTCGTCCTGGTCGACGCGCCGCCGACCATCGGCCACAACCTGCTGCGGGCGATCGCCGAGGTCACCCGGGCCAACGGCCGTCCGGCCACGGTCACCCACCTGGTCTACTCGCACTCCCACGCCGACCATGCCGGAGCCTCGTCGATCCTCGGCAAGGACGTGGTCCGCATCGGGCACAGCGAATGCCGGCGCTTCCTGCTCCGCGCGAAGGACCCCAATCGCCCCGCCCCGACCGTCACGTTCGAGGACCGGTACACGCTCCAGGTGGGCGGCGAGCGCCTGGAACTGGCCTACCACGGCCCGAACCATTCACCGGACAACATCTTCATCCACGCCCCGGCCCACCGGACGCTGATGGTGGTCGACGTCCTGTATCCGGGCTGGGTGCCGTTCAAGCACCTCGCCGTATCCCAGGACATCCCGGCCTGGCTGCGCGCGCAGCACATCGCGATGGCCTACCCGTGGCGGACGCTGGTCGGCGGCCACCTCGGCCGGCTCGGGGTACGCGCCGACGGAGAACTCCAGCTGGCCTACATGGCCGACCTGGAGGTCTCCACACGGGCCGCGATGAGCCTGGATCCGGCCCCGTACTTCGCGAAGTACGGCCCGGCCGGCAACTCCTGGGCGGTCTTCAAGACCTACCTGGACGCGGTCGCGGCGGCCGCCGCCGCGCCGGTCGTCGCGAAGTACACCGGAGTTCTGGCCGCCGCGGACGTGTTCACGCTGGACAACGCGGGCACCTTGGTCGAGTCCTTCCGGATCGACGCCGGGATGCTCGGCCCGTTCGGCACCCGCCCGTGACCCGGCCGCCGGCCCCGTCCCTCCCGCACCCGAGAACGGAGAATCCGCGATGATGACCCCCATACCGGTCCTGTTCATCCACGGCCTGTGGCTGCACGCCTCGTCCTGGGACGCCTGGACCGAGCTGTTCCGCGCCGAGGGCTACGCGCCGTCCGCGCCCGGCTGGCCCGGCGACCCCGACACCGTGGCCGAGGCGCGCGCGAACCCGGAGAGCATCGCCGACCACGGCATCGACGACGTCGTCGAGCACTACGCCGGCATCATCCGCGGACTGGACCAGCCGCCGATCCTGGTCGGCCACTCCTTCGGCGGCATGATCGCCCAGAAGCTCCTCGGGCAGGACCTGGCCGCCGCGGCCGTCGCCGTCGACGCCGCCCAGATCAAGGGAGTCCTTCCGCTGCCGCTGTCGGCGCTGCGGTCCACCCTGCCGGTGTTCAAGAACCCGGCGAACCGGCACCGCGCGGTCTCTCTCACCGCCGCGCAGTTCCGCTTCGCGTTCGGCAACGCCGTGTCCGCCGAGGAGTCCGACGTGCTGTTCGAGCGCTGGGCGATTCCGGCGCCCGGCAAGCCCCTGTTCGAGGCCGCGGCCGCCAACTTCAACCCCCACTCGCCGGCCAAGGTCGCCACCGGTAACGCCCATCGCGGACCCCTGCTGCTGATGACCGGCGGCAAGGACCACACCGTCCCGGAGTCCGTCACCCGCGCGACGCTCAAGCAGTACCGGCACTCGCAAGCCGTCACCGACATCACCGACTTCCCCGAAAAGGGTCACTCCCTGACCATCGACAGCGGCTGGCGCGAAGTCGCCGATACGGCACTGGCCTGGCTGCGTTCGCACTCCCTGTAGCCGGGCGTCCCCCGCGGAAGGAGCACGACATGGAACTCGGAATCGCCGGCAGGACGGCGGTCGTGACCGGCGCCGGCCGCGGCATCGGACTGGCCGTCACGCGCGCCCTGGTCGACGAAGGCGCGCGGGTGGTGGCCGGATCCCGCGAAGTCACCGCCGAACTTGAGCAACTCACCGCCGACGGCCGGGTCGTCGCGGTGGCGGTCGACCTGGCCGAACCGGCGGGACCCGCCGAACTGATCGCCTCAGCCACCGCCGCGTTCGGCGGGCTGGACATCCTGGTCAACAACGTCGGCGCGGTCCGGCCGCGCACCGGGGGCTTCCTCACCGTGACCGACGACGACTGGGACGCGACGCTGACCGTCAACTTCCTGGCGGCGGTCCGCGCGACGCGGGCGGCCCTGCCGATCCTCCTCGACCGGGGCGCAGGAAGCATCGTCACCGTCAGCTCCGTCAACGCCTTCCTGCCCGACCCGTTGGTCATCGACTACGGGGCGGCCAAGGCGGCACTGTCCAACTTCTGCAAAGCGCTGTCGAAGGAAATCGGCCCGCGCGGTATCCGCGTGAACACCGTCAGCCCCGGCCCGGTCGCCACCGCGCTGTGGGTCGGCCGGTCCGGCGTCGCGGCCACCGTGGCCCAGGCAGCGGGCGGCACCGCCGACGACGTGGCCAGGCAGGCCGCGGCCGCCGCCGCCACCGGCCGCTTCACCCGGCCGGAGGAAGTCGCCGACCTCGTCGTGTACTTGGCCGGTGACCGCGCGGCGAACATCACCGGGGCCGACTTCACCATCGACGGTGGTCTCGTCACCACTTTGTGACGCATCCACGTCCAGGCGACCACCGTCCTTCCCATCCCACCGGAGCACACGTGAAGCTCACGCATGCCCTCATCCGCCGACCGATGCTCGCGGCCGTCGTCGCCACCACCGTCTTCGCCGCGGCGGTCACCGTGGGTGCCGCCGAGCCCGCACCCGCGGCGGCCGCATCCGCGAGAGAACACATACCTGTCGGCTTCGGCGAGCGCAAAGCCGAACTCGGCGCGGTCGACCTCAACTACGTCATCGGTGGCCACGGCCCGACCCTGGTACTGATCCACGGCTACCCGCAGACCTGGTACGAGTGGCACGACATCCTTCCGGCCCTCGCCCAGCACTACACCGTCATCGCCCCCGACCTGCGCGGCGCCGGCAAGAGCGACGCCCCGGCGACCGGTTACGACAAGAAGACCATGGCCGACGACATCCACCGACTGTTGGTCGCACTCGGGCGCGACCAGGACGTCCGGATCGTCGGCCACGACATCGGCACCATGGTCGCGTACGCCTACGCCGCGGCTCACCCCACCGACGTCACCAAGCTCGTGCTCAGCGAGGCACCCATCCCCGACCTGGGCATATACCAGTTCCCCGCGCTGACCGCCGACGGCCCGGGCGTGTGGAACTTCGGGTTCTTCAGCGTCGCCAACGGCCTGCCCGAAGCCATGATCCGCGGCCGTGAACGGACCTGGACCGACCGCTTCATCGACCAACTGGAGTTCCGCAAAGGATCGGTCACCGCGCACGAGGTCGCGGTGTTCGCCCGCTACCTGAAGGACCGCGACCGCCTCAACGGCAGCCTGGCGTGGTTCCGCGCCTTCCCGCAGGACATCGCGGACAACGCCGCGTACGTCAAGACTCCGCTCACCATGCCCGTGCTGGCCATCGGCGCCGACCACAGCCTGGACGACACCTTGGAGAAACAGGCGATCCGATACGCGACGAACGTCACCGGCAAGGTCATCGGCGACTCCGGCCACTGGATCTACGAGGAGCACCCCGCCGAGCTCACCGGCATCCTGCTGGCCTTCCTCAACAACGGCCCGTGACCTCGCGGACGATCCGGGTCCCGCAGCGGCATCCCCCGGCCCGCCGGCGTGCCGGGGATCGCCGCGTCCGGGCTCCTCATGCGTCCGCGGCCCCGTCGTCGAGGACGGACTTGAGCTGTCGTCGCGAGGTGATGCCGAGCCTGCGGAAGACCTTGTTGAGGTGGTACTCGACGGTCGACGTCGTGATGAACAACCGGGCGGCGATCTCGGTGTTGGTGGTTCCGCCGGCCGCCAGCTCCGCAACCCGGCGCTCCTGCGGGGTCAGGCCGAGCCCGCCCCGGGAATCGCGCTTCCTGGCGTGCTCACCGGTGGCCCGCAGTTCGACGCGGGCACGCTCGGCGAACCCCGCCGCACCCATCCCCGCGAACATCTCGTACGCCGTGCGCAGTTCGACACGCGCCTCGCCGCGCCGCCTGCGTCGACGCAGCCACTCGCCGTACAGCAGATGCGACCGCGCCAATTCGGTCGCCACCTTCGTCCGGCCGAGCAGCTCCACGGATTCGAGGTACAGCGCCTCGGCGTGGTCGTCGTCGGCCATCAGCGCGCGGCAGCGGGCCAGCAGGCCCAGCGCCCAGGGGGTGCCCGCTGCCGGTGCGCGCTCCTCCAGACGGGTCAACGCGTCCTTCGCGGCGTGATGGTCGCCGCAGCGCACGCCGGCCTCGACGACGTCGTGCGCCACCCGGGCCGCCGCGCTGCAGTTGTCCTTCGCGAAGGTGATCCGCGCCAACGCCAGTGCCTCGGCGTACCGTCCATGACCGATCTCCAGCACGGTGAGGCAGTTGCGGGCCCAGTCGCCGAACGCGTCGTGCTCCTTCTCGGCCACCCAGTGCCGTGTGATCACGTCGGCGGCGGCCCGGGTCTCCGCCTCACGGCCGCTCCAGGCCAGCAGGTCGATCCGGTGGGCGGGGCCCACCTGCGGCAGCCCGACGAGCGCGGCAAGCTCCTCGGACTCGTCGATACAGGCCGCCGCGGCGGCGAAGCGGCCGGCACGTTGCTCCCACGTGGACCGCACCAGCAGCGTCGTCCACAACGCACTGAGCGCGCCGCTGCCGCGTTCGTGTTCTTCGAGCCGCCTGTTCGCCGCGTATCCGCCCGCGTCGTCCCACAGTTCGTCTGCGGCGTAGCCGGCGAGCACGGCGAGCGGCAGGCCGTCCTCGACGATGTCGGGTCCCTCGCACAGGACGTCCAACGCTCGGCGCAGGATCGGGACGGACGCCGGGTGGCCGACGTGCACGCGTACGGCGAACCCCTTGAGCAGGAGGTCTTCGGCGGTCGAGGGCTCCGGCAGCATCGCGGGTGAGCCCAGCACGGCGCCACCGAAGTCCCGAGGTGCGAGGGAGCTGTGGTTGCCGAGCAGCATCGCGTGCATGCCTTCGAACAACATCTTTCGGGCCAGCGCCGGCTCGGTGTCGGCGATCGAGCGGGCCGCGTCCAAGAGGAGGGGTGGGACGCCGGCGATGCGTGCGAAGCACAGATCGATGGTTGCTCTGGCCCGCACCGCGCGCGCGTGCAGGACCGGGTCGCCGGGGCCGAGAAGCGGCATGGCCCGGTCGAGAAGGGCCTGCGCCGCGTCCGGATCCCCGGCGACGAGATACGCGCGCGCCGCCTCGATCAGGCGCGCGGGCCGACCGTCCGCGGACAGTTGCGCGGCCCGCGAGAGGAGCGCCGCCTGCTCCGCGTACCCGCCGCGGACCCGGACTCGCTGCGCGGCGGCCGCCAACTCCGCGGCCACTTCGTCGTCCAGCCCGATCGTCGCCTCTGCCCGGTGCCAGGCCCGGCGGACCGGGTCGCGGGCCGGATCGCTGAGCGCGGCGAGCGTCTCGTGCACGCGGCGCCGATCCGCGGCGTCCGCGCCCCGATAGACCGCGGAGCGGATCAGGGGGTGCCGGAACCCGGTGGGGTCGTCGGGAGCGAGGATGCCGGCGGAGACTGCGGCGTCCGCGGCCTTGGCGGGGATGCCGAGGACACCGGCCGCGCGCCACAGCAGCAGCGAGTCCTCGGGCGGGGCGGCGGAGAGGAGGAGCAGGAGCGCCCGGGTCTCGGCGGGCAGGGCGCCGATACGGTGCGAGAAGTGCGATTCGAGGCGTGCGCCCACCGGAAGCGGCGCGTGCAGCGGCGTCGTGCCCGCCAGATGCTCGGGTGCCAGGGTGCCGGCGATCTCGATCAGGGCCAGCGGGTTGCCGCCGGTGTCGGCGACGATCCGGGCAGCCATCGCCGGGGCGAGGCGCCCCGGGACAGCCGCTCTGAGCAGGGCCCCGGCGTCGGCTCCCGGCAGTCCGTCGAGCCGGAGGGCGGCGATGCCGTCGAATGGTCCGGGGCCCGCGGGCTCCTCGCGGCCGGCCAGGATCAGGCCGATGGCGTCGGCGTGCAGGCGGCGTGCGGCGAACGCGAGCGCGTCGGACGACTCGCGGTCCAGCCACTGCAGGTCGTCGACCAGGCACAGCAGCGGCTGCTCCAACGCCGCCCCGGCCAGCAGCGTGAGGCAGGCCATGCCGACGAGGTACCGGTCGGCCGGCGGACCGGCGAACATGCCGAACGCCGAGCGGAGTGCCTCGCGTTGCGGAGCAGGGAGCGCGTCGAGGCCGGCCAGCAGAGGACGGAGCAGCCGGTACAGGGACGCGAAGCCGAGGCGGGCCTCCGACTCGACCCCGGCGGTCCTGACGACGCGGAGGTCCCCGGCGGTCTCGGCCACCCGGTCCAGCAGCCGCGTCTTGCCGACGCCGGGCTCGCCGCCCAGCACGAGCGTGCAACTGCGCCCGTCCCGAACCCCGGCCAACAGGGTCGCCACAGCGGCGAGTTCGCTGTGCCGCCCGGTGAACGGGGCGGGTCGGGCACGGGAACCTACCCACAGCGGTATCGTCACCGCTTCAGCCAAGCACCAGCCTCCCTGGGGGACCCTAGGGGCGGACCCTAGTTCGCGGGGCCGCGCCTATGCCCGGCGGCCGCCCAAAGCCTCGCCGAGCTGCCTGCGCGAGGAGATGCCGAGCTTGGTGTAGATGTTGGACAGGTGGTACTCGATGGTCTTGTGGCTCACGTATAGCTCCGCCGCGGCCTCTTGATTGGTCCGACCCCCCGCGATGAGATGCGCTACCGACAGCTCCCGTTCGGTCAGGACCGGCCGCCGGTCGGGACCCTCGGCGGGGGCGCCGAGTCCGACAGCCGACAGGTCCGCGGCGCAGCGGCGCAGGAACGGGTCCGCCCGCAGTGCGCCGAAACGACCGTGCGCCGTCGTGAGCCACTTCGCGGCCTGGCGGCGGGGCGCGGATCCGGTGGCCGACAGGGTTCGTCCGTAGGCCTGCTCGAGCATCGCGCGGTAGAGCGGCGCGCTGTCGGCGGCGGCATCCGTGTGCACCTCCGCAGCGGCAGAGGAGCCCACCGCCTGCTCGTAGATCGCCAGTGCGTCGCGCGGCCGGCCCTCGGCTTCGGCGAGGACACCCGCGAGCCTGGCCACGACGATCCTGAGATAGCCGGTGCCGTCGTAGCCCTCGTGGAGGTCGCGGAGCGCCCGCGCCGCGGCTGCGAGTTGTCCGGTGCCGGTCAACGCCTCGACCAGCAGGGACTGCTGCCACAGCCAGAAGGGCTTGAACCGGAGCCGGATCCCGTCGCCTTCGGTGCGGGACGCCCGGTCGAGCAGCGGTTCGAGCGCGCGCAGCATGGCCGGGTGGTCGGCCCGCGCCTGGGCCAGCGTTGCCGCGGCCAGCGACGAGTACACGATCTCCACGGGGGAGCCGAGGGCCTGGGTGAGCTGGGACAGGACCTCGACGTGTCCGTCGGCCGCGTCCCACTGCCCGCGGCCGGCCTGCACGCACACCGCGGCGAACCGCGCCGCCGCGTCGCCGATCCGCTGGTCCTGGGCGGCCGCGATCGCCAGCGCGCGGTCCGCCGCGGATTCTCCGGCGTTCCAGTCGCCGTCGAGATAGTCCACCACCGACATGAGCGAGAGCGTCAGGGAACCGAGCTTCGACCCGGCACCTTGCCGGTCGCGCCTTGCGACGGTCGCCAGATCGGCCCGGGCCGAGGCGAGTTCCCCCAGAAACAGGCGCAGGACGCCGCGCGTGGCCAGCGTGTCAAGCTGATGGTCCGGCACCGTGGAGCTCTCCGCGGGCAGGTGCGCGACATCCCGCAGGGCCGCGCGCGGCCCGCGGTCCCAGAGCCGGCCCGTCGCCAGGACGGCGCGGGTGAAGTCCGTCGTGGCGGGGTCGAGATCGCCGATCGTCAGGGTCTGCCGGGCGATCTCCACCGTCTCGGCGCCGCGGCCGTTGCGGAGCATGATGTTGGCCAGGAACGTGCCTGCGAGCACCGCCACCCAGTCGGCACCCGGCTCGGCGAGAGCCGACCGCCATGCCTTGTTCAGCAGTGCTTCGCCGGACGGGAACCGACCGGCCGTCATGTCCATGACACCCAACACGCAACTGCGCAGCGGCCCCGGCGCGCAGTCCTCGACCTGGGGCCGCAGTTTGGCGGCGGTGACCGGCTGCATGGTGAGGAGCGACTGGGCGCAGGCGGTCAACAGCCGCCGTTCGCGGTCGTCCCGATGCTCGGACAACGCGGACGCCCACAGCAGGCGCGTCGCCGCCAAGGCGTTGCGGCCGCTCGACGCCTCGCGCGTCGCGGACTGCTCGAGCTCGTCGGCGAGCTGCGGATCCGCGCTGGTCGCCGCCGCGACCCGGTGCGTCCACGCCGCAGCCGTACCGACCAGGGCCGCGGCACCCGCGTGCAGCGCGCGGCGGCGTTCAGGGCCTATCGCGTCGTACACGGCGTCGCGTTGCAGGGCGTGGACCAGAGCGACGGGGCTCTGCGGTTCGGTCGGCCACCACTGCGCGAGTCCGACCGCCAGCGCGGGGCCGAGTGCGCGGGCCGGGTCCTCGAGTGCGGCGAGTCGGGCGGCTGTCGCGAGCGGAACCCGCGTGTCCAGCACCGCCATCGCCTCCAGCAGCTCCACGGATTCGCGGGGGAGGCGGTCGACCTGGGCGCGGATCCCGACCTGGAGCGAGCGGGGCACCGGCCACCGCTCGAACGCCTCGTCGCGGAGCGTGTCGACGGGAACCTCGGCCAACACCGTGCGGAGGTAGAGGGGGTGCCCGCGGGTGTAGGCGTGCAGCCGCCGGACCAGGGCCGGAGCCAACCGCGCCTCGATCAGCCCGCGTGCCAGCTGGGCCACATCGCCGTCGTCGAGCCCGTCCAACCCGATCCGCACAGCACGGTCCGACGACCGCACCAGCCGGTCCGGCACCCCGGCTGAGCCCTCGGCGTCGGGGCGGGTGGCCAGGACCGTCAGGACCCGGTCCGCCCACAGCCGGCGTACGACGAACCCCAGTGTCTGCACGGACAGGGTGTCCGCCCACTGGAGGTCGTCCACCACCACCGCCACCGGGCCCATGTCCTCCTGCAGCGCGCCCAGCAGGAGCAGCAACTGCCCACCGACGGCATGCGCGGGCGCGCCACTCGTTTCCTGCGCGAGCAAGGGGAACCGCTTCACGAGTGTCGGGTCCAGGCGGCGCACCAACTGCCCGACCACGCCGCCCGGCAGGTCGCTCTCCGACGGGTCACCGGTGGCCCACAGGAGTGTGAAGCCCGCCAAGTCGGCGCTGAACCGGCGGAGGAGAGCGGTCTTCCCGATGCCGGCCTCGCCCTCGACGACAGCGAGCCACGACTCGCCGCGTCGCGCCTTGTCCGCGCACTCGTCAAGCCGCTGCGATTCACGAACGCGGCCGACGAACAACCCGGCACGGCTCTCACCGCGCACGCTACCGGCACCTATGGGGTCCCCCATGTGTTGACCTCCAGGGCCGAAACGATGACATGCGCAATGGCATCGCCACAGTGCGGGTGAACAGCACCTTAGCTTGACGTTCAACCTCCGGCGGCGGGTACTTGTGCTGCTCGATGGATTGCCGGTCGTGATCGCTCCGGTAGGCCCGCGTCTCGCGGAGGTATTTCCGACGCTCGCCCGAGACATCGTCGAGATGCTCGGTACCGAGGAGGACGGTCACGCCTTGGCGTCGACGATCGGTGACCTGGTGTTCCTCGCTCGGTGCCCCTGCCGGCCCGACTGCGATGCCTTGTTGACGGCCTCGTTCGGTTCTTCCGGATCCGGGGTGGTGACCTTGCAGCGTGACGACGACATCATCTGGTTGTGGCTGGACGACTCCGGCGCCATCGCCTGGATCAAGGTCCCCGATCACGATGTCCTCGGGCCGGGCGCGCGACGAACCGATCCCGCCCACGGCGCGACGTCCGTGTAGACGCAGCTCCGGATTTCTCATGGGAACGCACTGCGTTGCGTGGTTACCTCAGTGTGCGTCGCGGCAGCACCCGGGCGGTCCCGTGTCCAGGTTTTCGACGTTCGGTTGTGGTGTCGGCGGCCCTCGCCGGATCCTGTGTTTCGACCGAGGGGCACATGACGGATCGGGGCGAAGGCCATGCTGACGGGTCCGTCGTACGGGCCGGAACGGGTTGAGGCGTTCGGGCAACTGTCGTAATTCCGGCACGAGTTCCATGGCTGCCTGACCCGTCGCGGTGATGCGCTGTTCGAGTTGACCGATGCGGTGCTGTGCGCCGACGGGCCGGTGAAGACACTGGTCGGGCTCTCGCTCGCGCCGGAGCACCGTCGTGGGCACGGAGCGCTGTACGGTGCGGTCGACCAGGGCCGGATCGACACCGCCCGGTTGCGGGACGCGCTGGTTCGGCTGCCGCTGCCGAGGGCCGCGGACGGGCGGATCGTGCTCGCGGTCGACGTCTCGCCGTGGTTGCGGCCGGATGCGGACACCAGCCCGGGCCGGTCCTTCTGCCGTACCTACGGGCGGGGCGAGGGTATGCACCGGATGGTGCCGGGCCGGCCCTACTCGGTCGTCGCCGCACTGCAACCCGGTCGCAGCTCGTGGACCGTGGTCCTGGACGCGGTACGGCTCGGGCCGGGCGAGGACGTCGCCGCCGCGACCGCCGCCCGGGTCCGCGTGGTAGTCGAACGCCTGGTCGCCGCCGGGGAGTGCGGACCGAAGGATCCTGCCCAGTGGCGGCGAGGCCGAGCCGGTCCGGCTGTGGTGGTCCAAGACCGACGCGACCGACGCCGACGTCGACCGCTGTCGGCAGTCGTTCCTGCGACGCTTCGACATCGAGCACATGTTTCGCCTGTTCAAGCAGACCCTCGGCTGGACCGCGCCCGGGATCCGGGACCCGGAAGCTGCGGATCGATGGACGTGGATCGTGATCACCGCCCCTCGCACGAGCCCTGGTCCACGATTTGCGACGCCCCCGGGAGAAGCCCGCCAAACCGAACGGACTCACTCCTGCCCGGGTCCGTCGCGGGTTCCGGAACCTCCGCACGAAGACCGCGAGGCTGTCGCACAACTGCCGCTCTCGGATAGTCAAGCAGTTCCCACTGTTCGAGTTTCAGCCACGCTGATCAGTCGGATGCCAGACACATGGGGTTCAACTTCGTTACCTATGACGTCGATTGCGCGTTCGCGATGCCGCAGGACATCCGGGAATGGCTTCCGGCCGGACATCTGTGTTGGAAGGTCATCGCCACCGTCCGGCAACTGGACCTGACGGCCTTTCTGGACGAGTACCGCGCCGACGGCCAGGGCAGGGCGGCATACG
>NZ_KB889587.1 GCF_000372745.1 Embleya scabrispora DSM 41855
GGGACTTCGTGCCCCGGAGCGAAGCGGAGGGACACGAAGTCCCGAGCGAGGGGCCGCTTTTTCTTGGAGGAGCGAAGCGGGGGAAAGAAAAAGCGGTGCCTCGCGAGCCGGCGCCGAAGGCGCCCAACAAGAAGCAACGCCGCCCCCACGACCCCGGCCACCCCCGACCCGCCGCACCCCCGACCCCGGCCCGCGCCCTCCCTGCTCGCGACCCGGCCCGGCCAGACCGGCCGCCCCGGCCAGCCCCCCCCCCCCCCCCACCCCCCCCCCCCCCCCCCGCCCCGCCCACCGTCCCCCACGACCCGCACGTCATACACCGCCACACCCCCGACCCCGACCCCGGCCGGACCCAGTCCTCCGCACCGGATCCGGCCGAGCCCTCCTCGCCCGGGACGACCACGACACGCGCATCCCACCCGAACGAAATCTCGATCCCCCCGCGCCGCTCCCACGGCCCGGTCCGCAGGCCACCGACAGGCCGACCCGCACGCCAACCCCGCAGGCCCACTCGACAGGCCGACCCGCAGACCCACCCCACACGCCGACCTCGCAGGCCAACCCGGCGCAGGCCGCCCGCAGGCCGCCCAGCCCCTCTCAGACCCCGTACTTGGCCCGGAAGTGCGGAATAACCTTCTCCCCCCAGATGCGGATCGTCTCCATGCAGTCCTCCTGCGGGATCGTCCCCATCTGGATCAGGCACATGATCTCGTCGGCGCCCGCGTCGATCAGCTTCTGCACGTAGCCGATCGCGTCCTCGGCCGTCCCGTAGGCGTGGTTGATGTTGTACGTCGCGGTCGCGTTCACCGTGACCGGGATCTTCGCCTCGTGCAGCATCGCGACCTGCTGCTCGGCGGCCTGGTTGATGATCGCCACCTCGTCCCGGCCCTCGACCACGGCCTCGTCCGGGATACCGGACTTGCCGCCGGAGAACCAGTGCGCGATCGACTGCGCGAAGAAGCGCTGGCCGCGCGCACCCACCTGGCGGGCGCGGGCGCCGTCCTCGGAGACGATCGTCGGGCACAGCGCGACCAGGTGGTCGTTGGTCACCGAGGACACGAACCGCTCGCCGGTGCGCTCCTTGATCGCGTCCCGATAGATCTGGTTGAGGTTCGCCACCTCCTCGGGGCCGGCGAAGCCGAGCACCAGCGCGCCGACGCCGTACTCCGCCGCCTCGACCAGGCTCGGCTGCTTGCTGCAGGCCAGGAACAGCGGCGGGTGCGGGGTCTGCACCGGGCGCGGCAGGATCGGGTGCGAGCCCTCGATGTCGAGCACGTCGCCGTGCCAGACCAACTCGTCCTGCTGCCAGGCGGCACCGATGATCCGCAGCGCCTCCTCGACCTGGGCCTTGGTCTGCTCGATGTCCACCCCGCACAGCGAGGACTCCTGGAGCGTGCCGCCGCGGGCCGCGCCGACGTCGAGCCGGCCGCCGGAGAGCGTGTCGAGCATGCCGATCCGCTCGGCGACCCGGGCGGGGTGGTTGAAGTTGAACGGCATGCAGACCGCGCCGTGCGCGATCCGGATCCGACTGGTCCGCGCGGCCACCCAGGTCAGGAAGATCTCCGGGGCGCTCATGTGCGAGTACCACTTGGTCGAGTGGTGCTCGACCGCCCAGATCCGATCGAAGCCCATCTGCTCGGCGTATACGGCCTGGTCCACGGAGTTGAGGATGACCTCGCGCTCGTGCTCTGCCGTGGGGTTGGCCATCTGGGCTTCGAAGATCATCGAGAACTGCATGCCGTACTCCTGGTGCGCGAGGCGGAATACTTCAATTAGATGTATGACGACCTGTCAGGTCAATAGCCGGCTGACGTAGAATCAGAAAAAGTTGACGTGCACCGATGGAGGCCACGATGACGGGGGATCCGCTCCCGAAGCTGCCCGCAACCGCGTGGGCCGTACTCGGCCTCTTGTCGTTCCCGGGCGAGCGCTCCGGCTACGACCTCAAGAAGTGGGCCGACGCGTCTCTGCGCTTCTTCTACTGGAGCCCGGCGCTGAGTCAGATCTACAGCGAGCTCAAGCGCCTGGAGCAGCTCGGCTTCGCGGTCTCGCGCATCGCGTCCCAGGACGAACTGCGCAACAAGCGGCTGTACAGCATCACCGAATCCGGCCAGGAGGCATTGGCGGCGTGGGCCCGGGAGACCCCGGCCGGTCCGCCCGTGCTCAAGCACGGCGTCGCACTGCGGGTCTGGCTGGGCCACCTCAGCGAGCCGGAAGAACTGCGCAAGACGCTGGTGGAGCACCGCGACTACGCGGCGGGCACGCTGGAGGAGGTGCGCGCGAGCGAGGACTCCGCACAGGACCGCTGGCCGTTCCCGGCCCTGGTGCTCAAGTGGAGCGAGCGCTACTGGCAGGCCGAACGTGATCTCGCCGACGGCATGCTCGCCGACCTGGAGGAGTTGTACCGCAAGCAGGCCGGGCAGGGCTGACCGCACGCGTCACGGGCGACGGGAACACGAAAACGATCCCGGAGTCGAGGCGGGCGGCCGCTCGGGGCGCCCTCGACTGCGGGATCGTCGTCGCGGGTGGATCAGACGTCGTCGCCGATGACCGGCTCGGGCAGCGTGCCGGCGTTGTGCTCCAGGAGTCGCCATCCGCGCGCCCCGGGGCCCAGCACCGACCAGCAGCAGTTGGACAGTGCGCCCAGCGCACTCCAGGTCTCCCGGGGCAGGCCCAGCATCGCGCCGAGCCCGCAGCGGATCGCGCCGCCGTGCGAGACGACCACGAGCGTGCCGTCCTCCGGCAACTTCTCCACCGCGAGCCCGATCGCCTCGGCCATCCGGTCGGCGACCTCGCTCTCCAACTCGCCGCCGCCGCGCCGCACCGGCTCGCCGCGCCGCCAGGCGGCGAACTGCTCGGGGAAGGTCTCCTCGATCTCCTGGTTGGTCAGCCCCTGCCACTCCCCCGCGTACGTCTCACGCAGCGCGGGATCCAGGGTGACCGGGACGCCGACCAGCCGGGCGAGTTCGGCCGCGGTGTCCACCGCGCGGGTCAGGTCGGACGCCACGATCGCATCCGGACGCAGCGCCGCGAGCAGCCGGGCCGAGCGCCGGGCCTGGCCCAGCCCCGCATCGGTCAGCGGGATGTCGGTCTGGCCCTGGAAGCGCCGCTCGACGTTCCACGTGGTCTGGCCGTGCCGCCACAGCAGGACACGGCGCCCCTTCCCGCTCAGAGCGCGCCCTCCGCCGCCTCCGCGGCCTTGGCCTGCTCGTTGCCCAGCCGCACCGATTCGGGCAGCTCGATCCGCGGGCAGTCCTTCCACAACTTCTCGAGCGAGTAGTAGGCCCGCTCCTCGGCGTGCTGGACGTGCACCACGATGTCGATGTAGTCGAGGAGGATCCAGCGCCCTTCGCGCTCGCCCTCGCGACGGACCGGCTTGGCGCCGAGCCCGCGCAACGCTTCCTCGACCTCGTCCATGATCGCCTTGACCTGACGGTCGTTGGACGCGGAGGCGAGCACGAACACGTCGGTGATCGTGACGACCTCGCTCACGTCGTAGGCGACGACGTCGGTGGCGAGCTTTTCTGCACATGCCACGGCAGCCGCGGTGGCGAGCTCCAGGGCGTGGGGGGTTGCGGTCACGATTCGCTTCCTGCGGACGACAAGGGGATTACCGTTCAGGGTCTCACACGCGGGGCATACGACGGCCACTCGTTATTCGCCCGTTCCCGGAGCCACGCCCG
Organism: Embleya scabrispora DSM 41855; assembly: GCF_000372745.1. Lineage (GTDB taxonomy): Bacteria > Actinomycetota > Actinomycetes > Streptomycetales > Streptomycetaceae > Embleya > Embleya scabrispora. The sequence goes on from NZ_KB889587.1 coordinate 3,681, forward strand.
TTCGCGGACCGACGGCGACGATCAGGCCGCCGAGTCGCCTCGGCGAAGTGCGGCCGGTCCCGGACCGAAGGTCGGGACCGGCCGCACCCGGGGCTACGACCTGTCCGGGTTGTAGTCCTGGCCCAGCGTGACCACCACGTCGGCGAGCATCTCGCCGGTGGCCTTCTTCACCGCGGTCGGCGGCAGGCGCAGGGTCAGCGCGACCTGGTCCGCGTCGCCCTTGCGGGCGTCGTCGGCGTACTGCACGGTCGACGCCGGCTGGGTGCGCTTGCCCGCCACGCCGCCCGGGACGTACGTGACGCCCGCGTTGAGCAGCCGCACGTTCGCGTCCTGTTGGGCGCCGGCCTTGCCGCTCGCGTCCTCCACCATCACCCGAGTCGGCCCTGCGGCGACCTTGCCCTGGCGTACCGTGCCGCCGAGCAGCTCGCGCACGATCGGCAGCGCCGCCGGGCCGTCCAGGGTGCCCTCCGGGGACACCGGTAGCGCCCGGACCTGCAATTGCTTGCCCTGGGTGGCCTTGGCCAGATTCGCCAGCAGCACGCTGAGCTTGTCGTCCGGCAACGAGGGGTCGGGCAGGTTGGCCATGTTGGCGAGCAGCGTCAGGATCGCGTCCGGCTGGGTCGGGAACGCGGCCAGCAGGCCCTGGAGAACCCGGCCGAACCGATCGCCGGCCACCGCGGGCGGCTCGCCCTGCTGCTTGTAGGTGGCGAAGGCCAGCGCCGCGACGCCGTTCGCGGGATTGCGGCCCTGCCCGACCAGCACCTTGCCGTCCGGGCCCTTGACCTCGACGTCGGCGTTCAATTGGATGCCGCCGGTCAGGTCGACCAGCCCCTGCAGAACCGGTTCGGAGATCACCCACGACCCGTCCAGCTTGACGCCGAGCAGGTCGGAGAGCGCGTCCCGGGACGCGCCGGGGCCTTCGTCGGCCATCAACCGGCCGAGCGGGAACGAGTTGTTGGCGGAGTTGACGATGGTGACCGAGGACACGCTCACCATGGACGCGGTGTTCTTGGCCGGATCGACCGTCAACAGCGCGTTGGCCGACGCCTGACCGTCCTTGGCGCGCAGTTGCACCAGCACGCCGCCGTTCTTGCCGGGCCCGGCGACGGTCTTCTCGTCGCGCATCCAGGTGTCCCACGCGAAGTAGCCGCCGACGCCGAGCACCGCCACCGCGAGCACCACCGCGAGCGCGATCAGCCGCTGCCTGATCGCCCGGCGCTTCTCGTCCCGGCGCTCGGAGCGGGTCTCGGCGAAGGACAGCCAGTCGATCACGTCCTCGGCCTGCTCGCTCTCGTCGTCGACGAACGCGAACTCGTCCGAGCCGTAGCCCGGTCGGCCCGGCCGACCCGGTCCCGGCCGGCGCGCCCTCGGCGCCGGCACCCGGCCGTCCTCGGCCGACGCCCCGGACCTGCCGGCACCGGACCCGGAGCCGGATCCGGTCTCGACCGGACCCGAGGGGCTCGACGCCGAAGCCCCGGGCGTCCCGGCCGCCTTCGACCGCGAACGGGTCGGTCCGGCCGGCCGGACCGGGACCGACCCCGCCGCGACCCCGGTCGAGGCCGGATCCGAACCGGCCGCCGAAAGCGGCCCGGAGGGCGCCGGCCGACTCGCCGGCACCACCGGGGGCGGGGGTGGCGCGGGTGCGGGCGGCGCGGGCGGCTGCTCGTAGTAGGCGGTGGGCTGCTGCGGTTCGTAGTAGCCGCTCTGCTGCTGATCCGGGTAACCGCCCGCACCCTGCCGCTGATCCGGGTAACCGTCCGCACCCTGCTGCTGATCCGGGTAACCACTCCGGCCCTGCTGCGGATACTCCGGCGCGGCATACGCCGTCGGGTCGTAACCGCCCTGCCCGGCGCCGCCGTAACCGTTCGGATCGTACGTCCCGGCGCCCTGGCCCTGGTCGAACCCGTTCGGGTCGTAGCCGCCGGACGGATAGGCCGCGGCCTGATGGGCCCCGGACTGATACGCGTTCGGGTCGTACGCGTTCGGACCGTAGCCGCCCTGGCCGTACGCGTTGGGGTCGTACGAGTACTGCTGCGGGGTGAAGTCGACCGGATCGAGCCCGCCCTGCCCCGGCTGCCCGGGCGGTACCGGCTGTCCGTCGTACCCCGGGTAGCCGCCGTCCGGACCGTACGCGCCGTATCCGGGCTGCTGCCCCTGTGCCTGCGCGCCGTCGCCTCGCGCGGTGCCGTAAGGCTCCTGCGTCTGTCCGCCGTCCCCTCGCTCGGTGCCGTAAGGCTCCCATTCGCGCCGGTCGTCGTTGCTCACGAAGCTCCCCGGTACAGCCCCCGCTTGCTGATGTATTGGACGACCCCGTCCGGCACCAGGTACCAGACCGGATCGCCCCCGGCCACCCTTGCACGGATGTCGGTCGACGAGATGGCCAGTGCGGGGACCTCCACCAGGCTCACGCCGCCGTCCGGGAAACCCGGGTCGGACAGAGTGTGCCCCGGACGGGTGCAACCCACGAAATGCGCGAGCTCGAACATCTCGTGCGCGTTGTGCCAGGAGAAGATCTGGGACAGCGCGTCGGCGCCGGTGATGAAGAATATTTCGGTCCCCTCGGGCGAGGACTCGCGCAGGTCGCGCAGTGTGTCGAGGGTGTACGTCTCGCCCCCGCGGTCGATGTCCACCCGGCTCACCGAGAAGGTCGGGTTGGACGCGGTGGCGATCACCGTCATCAGGTATCGGTCCTCGGGCGAGGACACGTCCCGCACGGACTTCTGCCACGGCCGCCCGGTCGGCACGAACACCACCTCGTCGAGCCCGAACTGGCCCGCCACCTCGCTCGCGGCGACGAGGTGCCCGTGGTGGATGGGATCGAAGGTGCCGCCCATGACACCGACACGTCTGTTCCGCTCGCTCATGGCGCGAGAATCTATCGGTCCCTACTCCTTGACCGCGCCCGAGGTGATGCCGGCCACGATCCGCTTCTGGAAAATCAGCACCAGGACGACCACCGGAATGCTCACCACGACCGACGCCGCGGCGATCGCGGCGGTGGGCTGCTGAAACTGCGAGGCACCGGTGAAGAAGGCCAACGCGGCGGGCACCGTGCGCGACTTGTTGGTCGAGGTCAGCGACACCGAGAAGACGAAGTCGTTCCACGCGAAGAAGAACACCAAAATCGCGGTGGTCAGCACGGCCGGCACCGCCATCGGCGCGATCACGTAGCGAAACGCCTGCCACGCGGACGCGCCGTCGATCCGCGCGGCGTCCTCCAGGGCCCACGGGATCTGTTTGAAGAACGAGGTCAGCGTCCAGATCGACAGCGGCATGGTGAACGACAGATACGGCAGAATCAGCCCGATCCAGGTGTCGAACAGGCCGATTCTGCGCCACATGTCGAACAGCGGACCGACCACCGCGATGGTCGGGAACATCGCGATCGCCAGCGCGCCGAGCAGGATCAGCCGCTTGCCCGGGAACTCCATTCGCACGAGGGCGTACGCGGTGCCGGTCGCGCAGGCGACCGCGATCACCGTGGCGATCAGCGAGATGCCGATCGAGTTGCGCAACGCGTCGGTGAACAGGTCGTTCTTGAAGACGGTCCGATAGTTGTCCCAACTCCAGGAGCTGGGCAGGAACTTCGCGTTGTTGATGTCGTCGCCGCCCTTGAACGACAGCGACACCATCCAGGCCAACGGGAGCACTGTGATCGCGATCACCAGGACGCTGACCAGGACGCGGGCCCCATCCCGGGCCGGGCTGGGCTGACTCACGTGGGACTCCCGAGCTTGCTCACGTCGGTGCGGAAGAGCTTGATGAACAAGAACGCGATCAGCAGCACGCAGGCGAACAACAGCACCGAGATCGCCGAGCCCAGACCCAGCGCGGTGCGGCTGACCAGTTGTCGGTAGGCCAGGAAGGAGACCGTCTCGGTGTCGTTGGCGCCGCCGGTCATCACGAACACCGCGTCGAAGATCCGGAACGCGTCCATCGTGCGAAAGAGCAGCGCGACCAGGACGGCCTGCTTCATGATCGGCAAAGTGACCCGGGTGAGCCGCTGCCACGGGCCCGCGCCGTCCACGCGCGCCGCCTCCTGCACGTCGGGGGAGACCTGGATCAGCCCGCCGAGCAGCAGCAGCGACATGAACGGCGTGGTCTTCCAGATCTCCGAGACGGCGATCACGAACAGCGCCGACCAGCGGTGGTCGAACCACGCGATGTCGATGCCGAACCAGTCGTTGACGAACCCGGTGGACGGGTCGAACGCGTAGCGCCACGCGTAGGCGGAGACGACGGTGACGATGCCGTACGGGATCAGCACGATCGTGCGCAGGCTGCGGCGCAGATGCAACGCGCGCTGCATCAGGTGGGCGAGTCCGAAGCCGATCACGAACTCCACCGACACGGTGGCCACGGTCAGCGCCAGCGTGGTCCACACGTCGGTCCACCACAGCGGGTCCTTGAGCACCACCCAGTAGTTGGACAGGCCCGCGAACGAGTTCGCGTCCGGTGTGGTCAGTCGCTTGTGGAAGAGCGAGAGCCAAACCGCGTCCACCAGCGGCGCGATCGCGACCAGGATCATGATCGCCACGGCGGGCGCGGAGAGCATCCACCCGGTGCGCCGCATCCGCTGGGCGTGGTCGAGTTGCCCGCGGGGCTTCTTGTGCCGAGGCGCGGCTTCGGCCGTGGATACCGTGCTCACAGCAGCACCTTGTCGTGCAGAACCCCGGTGATCAGGTCGTCCGTCTCACGCGGGGCGGTGTTCGGGTCGACGCCCGCGGGCGGGTGGTACATGCGCTGTACGGACGCCGAGACGTCGTTGTAGTACGGGGTGCGCGGACGCGGGCCGGCCTGTTCGAGCGACTCCTTGATCAGGCCGGCCATCGGCAACGCCTCGCGTACCCGCGGGTCGTCGTAGGCGGCGGCCTTGGCCGTGGTCTCCTTGGACTCCAGCATGTAGGTGATCTGGTTCTCCAGGCTGCCCGCGCAGCGCACCGCGCTCACCGCCGCCGCGGTGTGCCTGCCGTACCTGCTGACGCCCAGCGCGATGCCGCCGAACGGCGGCCTGGAGGCATTGCCGGCGTCGGTCCGCGGGTAGCGCGCCCAGCCGTAGTCGTCGAGCACCTCGCGCGCGAGTTGGCCGTCGGCCACCGCCTCGACCGCGGCGCCGCGCGCGTACGTCCAGTTGACCATGAAGCCGCCGGAGCCGGACTGGAACGTGGTGCGGGTGTCGTCCTCGATCGAGGTGGCCAGGTTGACCGGCGCGGCGGACGAGCGGCCGAGGCGGCGCATGATCTCGGCGGCCCGCCTGCCCGAACCGCCCTCCTGGAGCGTGGGCTTGAGGTCGACGCCCTTCTCCACGTCCCGCACGATCGCGCCGCCGGTGCCGGTGACCAGGCCGTTGACCCAGACGGTGATGCCCTCGTAGCGCTTGGCGGGCACCGCGACCGTCTTGTGCGTCTTCTCGGCGGCGGTGATCACCTCGTCCCAGTCGACCGGCCGGCTCAGGTCGAGCCCGGCGGCCGCGGCCACCGACTTGCGGTACCACAGGAGTTGGGTGTTCGCCCGGAACGGCGCGGCGACCAGTCGATTGCGCCAGCCCGAGGACTCCACCGCGCTGCTCAGCATGCCCTCGGTGAGCGCGGCGGCCTCGCCCGGGTCGAACGGGCGCAGGAAGCCCGCCTCGGCGAACTCCGGTACGAAGACCGGGTCGAGCGCCATCACGTCGATCGAGGAGTCCTTGGCGGCCAGGCGCCGCACCAGCTGCTCACGCTGCCCGGACGCGTCGGTGGGCAACACCGAGACCTTGACCCGATAGGCGCCGCCCGACGCCCGGCTGCACCGGTCGGCGAGCTTTTGGTAGGCCCCGTTGTCCGGTGGCGCGTACCAGTTGAGCACCGGGGGGCCCGAACTGCCTCCCCCACACCCGACGACGGAGGCGACCAGTGCGAGCGCGACGGCCCGGAGTCCGCAACGGCGCAGCATGTGGTTCACCGGGTCAGCAGATCAAGCAAACCACTCTTGTCGCTTTATTTGCCCCCAATGGTGGCGTGTCGACGCCGGTGCGCTCAGTCGGCGACAGGGGTCAGGGACCAGTCGCCGTCGGCTTCGAGTTCGATCAGGCACGGACCCTTGGGCAGGATCGACTCGCCCTCGTAGTCGCCGATCGTGTTCGCCAGGGTGCCCAGGTAGGCCTCGTCTCCACCGTGTTCGGCGAAGGTGCCGACGATGAAGTTGCTGACGCCCGCGTGGGTCATCGCGAGCACCGTGCGCGGGCCGGTCCAGCGCACCGTCTCCGGGCCGTTGCCGGTCAGCCGGTCGGTCAGCGTCCGGGCCGCCTCGGGCGCGAGCAGTCGCACGGTCCACTCGCCGTCGGCCTCGATCTTCAGGCGCGAGGTGTGGCCGCCGCGTTCGTCCACCAGGGCCCGGCCGCGGTACGCGCCGATCGCGTTGGCCAGCAGCTTGTCCGTCTCCAAGTCGGCATCCAGCGTCCACACCACGAAGTTGTCGCTGCCGCGGGCGTCCAGCTCGACCAGGAAGGGACCGGCTTCGACCGGGCGGGTGATCGAGAGGACCTTGTCGCCGCGACCGTCGTACACGGCAGCGGGCACGGGCGGTTCCTCGACGGCGGGCGCGAGTTCCGGCACGGACACCGGTTCCGCCTCCATCCTCACCCCCGCCCCCGCTCCCGCCTCCGACGGCGCGGCCGGTTCAGCTTCACCCTCGTCCGCAGCGATCGATGCGACCGGCCCGGGCTCCGCCCCCGGCTCGGCGTCCGCGGCCGTCTCGTCGTCGGAGCCGACCTCGTCCGGCGTCGCGGCCGGCGACGGTCGCACCGGCTCCGCGTCGGCCGGCACCGCCGCCACGATCAGCGTCTGTTCGGGATCCCCGCCCAGGTCGCGCACGAGTTCCTTCACGCCCGCCTCGTAGCCCTGTCCCACCGCGCCGAACCGCCAGCCGTCCCGCCGATAGACCTCGGCCAGGATCAGCGCGCGTTCGCGGGTCAGGTCCGCCACCGGCAACACGAACCGCCCGATCTCGCCATCGGCGCCCAGCAGGCGGATCAGCGACCCGGCACCGAATCCGGGTGCCTGCGCGCCGATCGCGAACACCAGGCGATCCACCGCGTCGTCCACGGCGGACAGGTCCACGTGGAACTCGGCCGTTCCGGTGCCGCCGGCCACCAGCGCGACCGCGCTCGTCAGCGACGCCGGCCGGGCCGTACAGACCACGTCCAGGTCCGCCGTGCCCACGCTGAAGCAGTACGCGGCCAGGCCCTCGCCCGACACATCGAACTCCACCCCGATAGCCGAATCGTCCAGCTTCGTCTTCTCGCCCATGGCGAATGTGCGCATCGCGTCCTCCCCCGGCCGCCCCTGATCTGGCGTCACCTTAACGCGCACGGCAAAGCGCCGGGACGGCAAAAGGCCGGCCCGGGCGCCCACGTCCGGCTTCGTGAACGAACTCAGCGGTCCTTGTTGTACCGCGTCACCACGAACAGCAGGACGAGAAGCACGGCCAGCGCACCGATACCGGCGCCCAACGGGTTCAGGTTGTCGTGCTTGCCGCTCTCGCCGGCCAGCGTGGTCAGGACGGTCGTCGCGTGCTGGGTCATCCGTGGTCAGCCCTTGCGTAGTTTTTGCCGACGTGTGCGCACGACATCGTACGGGCGCCCACACCACGTCGCGCGGCCAGGTTCCGCCCCCACTCCCCAACACCGCCCACCCCAACGAAACACCCCACCCACCCGCGCCCACCCGACCCGAGCCGCCCCCCAAATCCCCGGCGCGTCAGCGCCCCCGACCCAGCCCACCCCAGTGATCGACGCGCGAAGCGCGGAGAGCGGCGGAGCCGCAATCTTGGACGGTGTGACCCGGAGCGAAGCGGAGGGACACACCGTCCCGAGCGAGGGGCCGCTTTTTCTTGGAGGAGCGAAGCGGGGGAAAGAAAAAGTGGTGCCTCGCGAGCCGGCGCCGAAGGCGCCCAACAAACAAGCCTAATCTGGAACCGGATTCGTCGAGGGCAAGGGGGAACGGCATGCCGAACGACAAGACGATCGGAACCTTCGAGGGGCGCAGGCGATTTCCCGGGATCTCCTCCCGGGCGTACGAACATCCCGCCGACCGCACCGCACTGGTGGCGATGCG
>NZ_KB889588.1 GCF_000372745.1 Embleya scabrispora DSM 41855
CGTCCGCCTGCCGTTCCAACACCCATGCCAACAGACGCCGGACCTCCGCCCGGGTCGTGCCGAACCGCTCGGTCTCCAACGACCAACTGCCCCGCCGCTTCAGGCTCGGCGTGCGCACACAGGCCGGCAGGAACCGCTTGCCCAGATCCAACCCCGCCGACCGCAGGTGAATCCCCTCGTCATGGGCGCCCTCGTGTCGAGCCACCACCGTTCCCCTCCCGTCGCAGACCACCGTGCCCGGCGGGTGCCCCGGAGGGATCGGGGAAGAGACGGAGTCCGACACGCGTGCTCGAGGCGGCGAACCGCCGCCCTGGCAACAATCCGTGGTCCCCTGACGACCCCCATCGCCATCCTGTAAAACGAGCTCACCGGCATCGCAGACCCATCGGCTGACCGGGGCACCCACCCCATTTTCCCGTCACCGAGGTGATCAGCGCAGCGATCTGGCCCACCTGTAAAACTAACGGCTCTGTCTCACATTCGGTGGTAACGGTGCGTTGCGCAAGTGCCACGATGAGTCGTAGAGAACGTGAACGCGCTTGTGGGCGTGGTGTTTTCGGGGTTGTCGCCGCTGGTCGTCGAGGAGATTCGTGACGACGACACGCTGATCCGGGTGCTGGCCCGGACTCCATCGGCGGAGCCAATGTGCCCTCGATGCGGTGCCCCGAGTGGGCGGGTCCACGGCTATCACTCACGTACGGTGGCGGACCTGCCGATGGACGGGCGCCGGGTGGTCGTCGTCGTGCGGGTCCGCCGCCTGGTGTGCCCGACCCGGGGATGCCACCAGACCTTCCGCGAACAGCTGCCCGGCGTGCTGGAGCGCTACCAGCGGCGCACACCACGCCTTACATCCCGAATCGGCTCGGTGGTAAGGGAGTTGGCCGGTCGCGCGGGCGCGCGCCTGCTGTCGGTGCCGGCCGTGTCCATCTCCCGCCACACCGCGTTGCGGGTCCTGCTGCGGCTGCCGGTTCCCCGGATGCGGGTGCCGCGAGTGCTGGGTGTGGACGACTTCGCCCTGCGTCGCGGCCACCGGTACGCGACCGTCCTGATCGACGCCGAGACCCGGGAACGGATCGACGTCCTGCCTGACCGCACGGCCGACACCCTGGAGACCTGGCTGCGCGACCACTCCGGCGTCGAGATCGTGTGCCGAGACGGCTCCGGCGCCTACGCCGAGGCCATTCGCCGCGCACTGCCCGACGCCGTCCGGGTCGGCGACCGCCGGCATATCCGGAAGAACCCGGCCGAGGCCGCGCTCAAGGAGGTCGCCGCGCACAGCGCGTGCTGGGGCAAGGCAGGGCCCCCACCCCGGACGGGCAAACGCGCCCGGACCAACCGCGAGCGTTGGCACCACGTCCACGACCTGCTCGACCGGGGCGTCGGCCTGCTCGAATGCGCGCGCCGCCTCAACCTCGCGCCCAACACCGTCAAGCGCTACGCACGCGTCCCCGAACCCGAACGCCTGGTCCGCGCGCCTCAGTACCGACCGACCCTGGTCGACCCGTTCCGCGACCACCTGCGCGAGCGTCGCGAGCAGGATCCGGCCGTTCCCGTCCCGACCCTCCTGAACGAGATCAGGGAACTCGGCTACACCGGAAGCCAGAACCTGCTCCACCGCTACATCACCCAGGGCCGCGTCGAAGCCGACCGGCCCGCGCTGTCACCCCGCCGCGTCACCCGCTACCTCCTCACCCGCCCCGACCGGCTCAAAGACCACCAGCAGGAACTCTTGGACACGCTCGTCGTCGCCTGTCCGCAGATGACCGCCCTGGCCGGCCTGGTCCGCTCCTTCGCCGAAATGCTGACACCCGCAAAAGGCAACAACGACCTGCTGACCACCTGGATCACCGCCACCCGCGTCGAGGACCTGCCCCACCTGCACGCCTACACCCGCGGCCTCGACTTCGACCGGGCAGCCGTCGACGCCGCCCTCACCTTGCCCTTCCACAACGGCGGCACCGAAGGCGTGAACACCAAAACCAAGCTGATCAAGCGTCAGATGTACGGCCGAGCAAGCTTCGCCCTACTCCGCCACCGGATCCTGCTCGGCTGACATCACTCCCCGTCACCACCGAATGTGAGACAGAGCCAAGGACTCGGTGTACACCCTGAGCAAAGGGAGTATCCGATGACCGATGTGGCGATTACGACGACCGGGTCGAGTGCGGTGGAGGGCGTTTTGGGAACGTCCGCGCCGGCTACCGGGCAGGGCGTGGACACTACGTTGACGGCGGCCGTGGCCGAACTCGCGGATCAGGGCGGGTTGTGGTGGTGGAGCCTCGCCCACGACCGTCCGGACGAGCTGCGCCTGCTCGCCGGCAGTTCCCGCGCCCGCCGGCCCCGCTTCCCCGATGGAGCGGTCGGGGGAGTCCGGACGCGCTTACGACGCGGTGGCGGCGCTGCGCTCGGTCGTCGGGGGACAAGTGCCCTGTATCGCAGGCCGGTTGGCTCTGTCATCGGACGTGACCGCCGCCCGCAGGAGGCGATGTGTCCGGAGTCGGGCGGGCTGCTTCGATCCTCGACGAACGCGCCGCGGTGCGCCGCCGTGGACAGCTGCGGGTCGCGACCGGGTTCATGGGCAGTGCCGCCCGTGTCCGCGGGATCGGCGGGTCCGTCGGGCCGGGAACCGATCCGCCGGCGAACGCACAGCGCACCTGCGCCCCGGTCCTGTCGGTCCCGGGCGGCTGACCCACGGACGCGCCGACGCGGCGCCTCGCCGTCCCGGCCGGGACGGCGAGGCGCCGCGTCGCATGACGGCGCGCGTCACGCCCGCACTACCGCGGATCCACCGCCGTCAGCCCCCGCTCGTCGAGGTTCAGCCACCGCGTGATGCCGAGCCCGCGCAGGAACGACACGTCGTGGCTCGCCACGATCAGCGCACCCCGGTACGACTCCAGCGCGGTTGTCAACTGCCGCACGCTCGCCATGTCGAGGTTGTTCGTCGGCTCGTCGAGCATCAGCAACTGCGGCGCGGGCTCGGCCAGCAGCAGCGCCGCCAGCGCGGCCCGGAACCGCTCGCCGCCCGACAACCTGTCCGCCCGCTGGTCGGCTCGGCGTCCCCGGAAGAGGAACCGGGCCAGCCGCGCGCGGATCTCGTTGTCGCTCGCACCCGGCGCGAAACGGCCGACGTTCTCCACCACGGTCAGGTCGTCGAACAGCAGGTCCAGGCGCTGCGGCAGGCAGCGCATCGGCACCTCCCGCCGCACCTCGCCGGTGCGCGGCTCGGTCAGCCCCGCGATGGTCCGCAGCAGCGTCGTCTTGCCCGAACCGTTGCGGCCGAGCAGCGCGATGCGCTCGGGCCCGCGTACGTCGAGTTTCACGCGCGGCCCGAACCGAAGCCCGACGCCAGGCAGCGCCACGACCTGGCGGCCCTCCGGCACCTCGGTCAGCGGCAGGTCGACGCGGATCACGTCGTCGTCGCGTACCGCCCGCTCCGCCTCGGTCAGACGCTCGCGCGCGTCGGCCAGGCGCTCGCCGTGCATCGTGCGGTGCTTGCCCGCCGCGACCTGCGCCGAACGCTTGCGCTGGGCCATGATGACCTTCGGCTCGCGCTTGTTGTCCCACATCTTCTGGCCGTAGCGCTTGCGGCGGGCCAGTTTGTCGTGCGCCTCGGTCAGCTCGCGCTTCTGGCGGCGTACGTCGGACTCCGCCACCCGCACCATGCGCTCGGCGGCCTCCTGCTCCACCTCCAGCGAGTTCCGGTATGCACTGAACGTGCCGCCGTACCAGCGCACTTCGCCGTCCCGGAGATCGGCCACCCGGTCCACCAGCTCCAGCAGCCCGCGGTCGTGGCTGACCACGACCAGGACGCCGGGCCACGCCTCGACCGCGTCGTACAGGCGTTCGCGCGCCACGAGGTCGAGGTTGTTGGTCGGCTCGTCGAGCAGCAGCACGTCCGGGCGGCGCAGCAACCGGCCCGCGAGAGCCAGCATGACGGACTCCCCGCCGGAGAGTTCGCCCGTGGTGCGGTCCAGGTCCAGGTGCGCGAGGCCCAGACGGTCGAGCGTCGCGATCGCGCGCTCCTCGACGTCCCAGTCGTCGCCGATCGCCGCGAAGTGCGCCTCGTCGACCTCGCCCGCCTCGACCGCGTGCAGGGCCGCCCGTTGCGCCGCGATGCCGAGCACCGAGTCCACCCGGGCGGTCGTGTCGAGCGTGAGGTCCTGTGGCAGGTAGCCGATTTCACCGGTGACCCGCACCGAGCCGCGGGTGGGCGCGAGGTGGCCCGCCATCAGGCGCAGCAGCGTGGACTTCCCGGCGCCGTTCAGGCCCACGAGGCCGGTCCGGCCCGGGCCCACGGCCATCTGGAAGTCGTCGAAGAGGGTGCCGCCGTCCGGCCACGCGAAACCGAGGTCGGTGCAGACGATGGACATGGTGAAGGTTGACATGGTTGATGCCTCCAGGGCGCTCGCGGACAGGGCGGCGTCTGGAGATCCGCGGGCGCGCGGTGCGTCGACCGGTGGAGGGGGAGGGCGGCAACGCCTGGGATCAGGCGGTCGCGAGGACCGGGAAGGCGGCTCCGTGCCGAGGTCGAGATCGCGCGCCTGCGCACCACGGTTGCCCGGGTGCGGTGCGGGTCTCCTGCCTCAGACGAGCAACGGCCTTCTCCTTCGGGTCTCGTCGGATCATGTGCGGCCCGAGCGACTCGGGCCAGTGCGAACCTAGGCGAGCCTCAGGCGTCCGGCAACGCATTTTCCGCGTCGTGCGCCTTCACGAGCCGCTTCGGTGCGGTCAACCGCCGAGCCTCGGCGACGAGTTCGGCCGGTTCGTCGCGGCCCACGGTGGCCGGCGCCGATCCAGCCGTGTCCGCCGACGTAGGCGGGGAAGCCGAACGTGCTCAGGATGGGTTGCCACGAGGCTCTTTCCCGGCGTAGGGTCCCGCGTCCCGCACGCCATGGACCGGAAAGCGGGAGTTCGGGAATCCGATGGAGTGCGTGAGGACGCGGGGCGTCTTCGAGACCGTGGACACTCACCCGTCACGGGACCGGGCGAGCTGGGGCCGGGGCGTTCGAAACCACCGAACTCCCCAACGACACGACGCTCCCGGGGACACGGCCCGCCGCATGACGGCTTCCTCTGATGGGTGTGCAGGCGTCGTGATCTTGAGGCAAGGGTTGGGCTGTTGCTTCGGGGCGACCGTTCCGGGAGTAGTTTGACCTTCGCGAGGAACACGGAGCCGAGGGTGCTTCTCGACTACGCCGCCATGGACGACGAGGGGGAGACCTACCTCGGCCGGGTCGTGGGATGGGATTCTCCCAAGTTCGCCGACGAACTCCCGACGGCGATAGTCCGCCTCTATCGACCGGACGGCGATCTCGACGGGGAAGGCCAGTACGTGGGGTTGAACTTGCGGGGCCGGTGCGATGTGCCCTGAAAGGCGGGTTCCCCTCCCGAGCACGCGCTACGAAAGGAGAGGGCGGACGGGAGTTCGAACCGTGCGCGGGGCGTTCCGGAACCCCACCACACCCGATCCGAGACGCCAGAGCACAACCGCCGCCCGGCTAACAGAAATCGCCTGTGTTCGTCGACCGGACGCCGGTATCGGCCCGCCCGAGTCAACCGTGCCGGCCCTGTCGGACGGCCCCCTACACGCCCGTTCCCGCGACGGAGGCGGCGAGTCGGTGTGCGGTGATCCGGTGCCATCCGCGCAACGTCCCGCCGACGTCGCGGTTCAGGCCGGTGATCTCGCGGGCGGTGGTGTCGGCCCACAACGGGTGCAGGCCCGGGACGACGGTGACGGCCTCGGTGTCCGTCAACGGCTCCAACCGCACACGACGGTACGTGAGGGAGTGCAGGTTCGGCGCCCGTTTCGGCAGTGCCGCGCCCCAGGCGGGGGAGCCGATGACGATCAGGGCGATGTCGGTGTGCGGGTCCTCGGCCAAGGCCGCGAAGTACTCCAACGCGTCCCGGGGCAGGACGTCGGCGCGGTCGACGACGACGGTGCGTGGGGTGCGTTCGAACGCGCGGGTGACGCCGTGTTCGAAGTCGATCCGCGACCGTGGGACCACCCGTCCCGGCCACAACCGCCCCCACAGCGCCTCGCGCACCGTCGCCATCGTCGGGCGGGACCGGAACGTCAACCACGCCGCGTCCCGGCCCCGTTCACCCCGCGCATCGCCCAGCGCGGCGGCGACGGCCCCGGTCTTTCCGACCCCCGGCACCCCGGTGACGCACAGCACGGCCGGTGTCGCGACCGCCTCCCGCACCGCCTCCCCGACCTCCAGCAGCCCGACGGTGGCCGCCGCGCCCCACCCGGACACCACATCGACACCGGCCTCGGATTCCACCCACACGTGACGCGCCCTCCCGATCGACACCACCCCCGAACCCGACCCAGTCTGACCGCCCGCCCCGACCCACGACCCGAGAACCGGCGAAGTACCGGCTCCGGGAGACGCCTCGACCCCCCGCGTCACCCTCGCGCACCGGCGACGACCGGGCATGCCCCATCCTCGAGGAGCCCGGCCCGCGGCCGGGAACGGTGCGCCATGTCGGGTGAATTCGCTTTCGTGCCGGGCCCGACGCGGCCGGTGCCTGCCGCAGGAGCTCCGCGTGTGCTCAGGAGAACACGCGCCATTCGTCGTCGGGGATGTGGCTCTGCGACGCGTCCGAGCATCGGGGTGCCCACTCCCGGGCGACGAGGACCGGCCGGGTCAAAACGCGGTCCCCGGCGCGTTGGACGCGCATCACCACACCGAGTTCGGGCACGGACAGATTCGCCTCCAGGGAAAACACCGCTTCGAGGCCGTGTGCGGTGAGATGGTCGAACAACGCGTCCTCCAGGACGGACGGCACCCAACCGATCAGCGGGATCCCGTCCAAGTCCACCTGCGGACCGAGCCGTGCGTCGATCGAGATCGCGGCCAGGCCGATCGCCCGGTCGTAGTACAGGCGCACCCCCGCCCCCGCGCCGTAGTGGACGGGCCACATGTCGGCCTGCGGCACCCACCCGGTGCCGTCTCCCCGCGATCCGATGGTCTCCAGGACCCCGTCGACCGCGGCCGCCGCCCGGTCGTGGGTCATGCCGAACCTCAGCGGGCCCGCGTGCTCGAACGGTGTGAACGACCACACCGCGCGCTGCGACTCCTCGACCACGTCCCACACGCCCGCTCCCACACCGAACCTCCGCCGCTCGTCCGTCGATTCTCCGGCGGATGCGTCACCCACTCCGGAACCGGCGACGGCAACCGATTCCTGCGCCGCGGGCCGTAGGCGCGCGGCGGGTCGGGAAACGCCGGGACCGGCGGCGCATGGGCGGGGAGAGCGACCACGGTCCCGTCCTTCGCGACCGTGACCACGACCTGGACGCCCTCGACGTAGTGCTTGCTCCCGTTCAGCAGCCGAAACCGCAGCGGCGGCCCGCAGGCGAGCAGCCCGTGGGCCTCGCGCGCGAACTTCTCCCGGCAGTCGGCGAGGTGGGCCTCGACCTCGGCACGGTACTCCGCAGGGGAACGCGGGTCGGGATCCGTCGTGGTGAACGCCAAGGACACGTACGTCCGGCGCAGCGGCGGCGCGTTCCCGGGCGTCCACTCCGTCCCCTCCTCGAGCGTCCTCGCGTCCGCACCCGACTCGGCCACCATCGCGTCCACCGCGGGGAGCGTCGACGCGTCGAACCCCCTCACTCTGCCGGGCCCGCCGCCTCTCCCAGGTTTCCAGGGAGGCCAGCCCCTCGCGCCTTCGTTGTTCGAGCCACGTACGCAGGAAGTCCGCCCCAGGTCGAACACAGGTACCTCGCCGACGACTTCGAGGGAGACGACCGTCGTCGATCTCGGGGCCGCTCTCGCGCGTCGACAGCCGCCGGATCAGCGCGATGTCCTCGGACGTCAACTGCTGCCCCTCCTGAGTGTTCTGGGCCTCCTTCCACTCCTCCAGCTCCTCGACGGGATGGACCGACTCGTGACCTTCGACGGCGGGATGGTGTACTCCACACAGCAGGAGGAGGTTCTCGAAACCGTTGATGTCCCCCTCGTAGAGGGGATCATGGCGGAGGCCACCCGGCCTCTCCGAACGAATATGCGCAATCTGCACAACCGGTGTCAGATGACCGCGCTCCCGCAGAATCAAGGAGTGCCCACAGCCGGGATACGCGCAAGACTGCGCGCCGCCGAACAGCAGCTTGATCGTCAACTCGGTGTAACTACGCCCCCATGATCCCAGGCTAACCTCGATCGTTCACGAGTCCTCGTCGGTTCGGTGTCGGGGGCTCCGTGTTGGTGAGATGGGGCATTTTCGAGGCAGGTGCACGCCGGTTTCCACGTTTCCGAATGTGTCGCGTCTCGTCGGGGCAGTCGGGTCGGTGGTCAGGTGGGTGCGGTGAGACCGTGGAGCCGGGCAATGCCGTCGAGGACGTACCGGGTCCAGGGCCATCGCTCCGGCAGGCGGACGACGACGCGTCGTCCGGTGCGGACCAGGCGGGCGGCGGTCGAGAAGAGCCGGAAGCGAAGTTTCTTGATCGCCCAACCCCGGGCGTCGCTCGGTCCGGTGGTCAGGGCCGCTCGGCCCTGTCGGGCGTGCGAACCGAGCGGGACCGTGAAGGGCGAGGAGTCACCCAACTGTTGCGAATGGAGATGTGACATGGACCGGATACCGCTCGTCGTCGCCGCAACCGACGGCTCGCCCGAAGCGACCGCCGCAGTGATCGAGGCCGCCGACGAAACCGCCCGGCGCGGCGCGGAGTTGGAGATCGTATTCGTGTGGGAGGGCTCGGCGTACGAGCGGTACGCCGGGTATGGAGAGGCGTTGAGCGAGCACGTCGATCGGATCCGCCAAGAGGCCATGGACGTTGCACGGTCGCGACAGCCGGAGATCGGGATGCGTTCCTCGGTCGTGCACGACAGCCCCGTGGCAGGGCTGCTGGAGGTGGCCAAGCGGGCCGATCTGCTGGTCGTGGGCAGCCGTGGGCACGGTGCGTTCGCCGGGATCCTGCTCGGGTCGGTGAGTCTGGCCCTGGCCAGCCGGGCACCCTGTCCCCTCCTGGTGGTTCGTACCCGGGTGAGGGCCGGGCGGCCGGTGGTGGTGGGCGTCGTCGACGAGGACAGCCGGCCCGCGCTGGAGCGTGCCTTCGCCGAGGCCCGAGCGCGCCAGGTGGGTCTGATCGCGGTGCACGCCTGGGACTTCCCCGAGATCCCGCGTGCGCTGCGGGAGCCGCAGGGGGCCGAGACGCCCTACCACCGCGCCCAGGAGTTCGCACGGCGGGTGCTCGCGACCGTGATGTCGCCGCTCCGGGAGGCCGACCCGCAGGTGGCGGTCGAGGAACGCGTCGTGCAGGGGGGTGCCGGCGCCGCGCTCGTCTCGGCGTCGTGGGATGCGGGCCTGGTCGTCGTTGGGCGGCATCCCTCGCTGCACCACTTCGGCCCCCGGTTGGGACACGCGGCGATCACGCTGCTGCACCACGCGCACGCGCCGCTCCTGGTCGTGCCGTCGGGGTGAGACCGGGCGCCGAACACATCGAGACCGCCTGGAGGTTCGCCACCCGGCGGTCTCGGTGTGTACGCGGTCGGGGCCAGTCAGTCGATGGGGATCAGCAGGACCGGTGCCTTGCTGTGGTGCAGCAGGACGTGGGTGACGTGGCCGAGGTCGGCACCGAAGCGGCCGTGGCGACCAGAATCTCCGCCCCACCCGTAACCGGGCCGCGTAGCCGTCCTCTTCACGGGTCGGGGCCCATCGACGACATGCAGCACTTCCAGGGGCACGTGTCGCAGCAGCGTGTACCGGAGCCGAAGGGCGTCGGCAGGGCCGTTCGGCCCCTTGTGTGATGCGGGTCGACGTATGAGAAGCGGATCAATGAACCGCCCCGAAACAGGCGATGCGATCGCACCGGACGATCGAACGCGGCCCGTGCCATTCGTTGCCGAGCACGCCACAGGCCCGGACACCGAAGGGTTCCGGAGCCTGCGCCCTACCAGCCCTCCACGGAGCCCCCGGACGCCGAAGCGTGTGGTCCGTACAGGTCCGGCAGCCGAAGTCGGCTCGCCTGGAGCCGGCCGGCGATCACCTGCGCGCACGCGAGGGTGATCGCGCGCCCGAAGTCGGGGTCGCGTTCGCCTTCGGCCCGCACCGCGTCCGCGTCGAACTCCACGGCCCGGACGGTACCGACGGCGCGGCCGCCCAGGTACCCCATGCGGCCGGTGGCGTGGAACACGGTGTCCTCCTCAACGGCCGGGCGCGCGGCGAGCGAAGTGCGCCGGGCCGGACTTGAGGTGGCTGTCGTCGAAGTCGAAGGTCAGAGTGTGCGTCACGCTCTCGACGCCGTCGACGGCACGGCACAGCCGCACCACGATGTCGATGAGGCTGCGGTTGTCGACCCGCCCGGACAGGCGTACGACGGCGTCGCGGACGTCCACCTCGATCGTGCCGGCCTCCAGCCACAACGCCGCGCGCAGCACGTCGTGTTTGATCTCGACCCGGATGTCCTCGTCCGGGCGCAGGAACGTGCGCAGCAGGTCGCAGCGGCTGACGATGCCCACCAGGCGGCCGTCGCTGTCGACCACCGGCAGGCGCTTGACATGGTGGCGGTCCATCAGGCGAGCACCCTGGAGGGTGCTCGCCACGGGTTCCACGCTCACCACGGGGGCGGTCATCAGGTCGCGTGCGGTGTGGCCGTCGCCCTTGGAGTGTCGGTTCGCCAGTCGGCGCAGGCCCGGCAGAAGGTGGGCGTCCTCGGCCTTTTCCACCTGGGCGCGCAGCAAGTCCGCCTCCGAGACGATGCCCAGGATGCGCCGCTCGTCGTCGACGACCGGCAGGGCGCTGATCCGCCGGGTGTCCAGCGCGGCGACGATGCCCTGGAATTCGGTGTCGGGACCGACGGTGGCGACGTCGCGGGTCATGACGTCCTCGATCTCGCGGTGCAACATGCGAACCCCCTGGTCGATATGCGGCAAGTCGCCGAAGGCATCGATGGCGACGTCTTCGGCCGGACACCACGAGCCTGTCGCCGATCCGAATGCCGTGACAGGGCCGCGTTGCCCGGTGTACCGGGCCGTTCGGCTCGGTCCGGCCCGTGCCACCGGCGTCGAGATGCCGTACGGCCCGAGCGGGCATGGTGACCATCGGCGTTCGGATCGGGACCTTCGGCACCGGCGCCTCGACGCGGCGGCGACCAGGCTGCAAGCGTTCGGCCGGAGCACATTCCTCCACGGCACCACGCCCCGTCCGATCGAACTCCATCGCGACGACGAAGGATCCGCCATGCTCAGCAAGAGAACGACCCCCATCGACGCCACGGGCCGGGAACAGGGTTCGCGTGCCGAAGGAGTTCGTGGCTCCGCCTCCACGTTCGGCCTGCCCACCGCCACCGCGTTGGTCGTGGGGAGCATCATCGGCACCGGCGTGTTCGCGCTGCCGTCCGCGCTTGCTCCGTACGGCCCCATCTCCCTGGTGGCCTTCGTCATCGTCACCGTCGGCGCCCTGGCTCTGGCGGTCACTTTCGGGCAGTTGTCCCGGCGGGTCCCCGGCAGCGGCGGGCCCTACGTCTACGCCCGGGAGGCGTTCGGCGAGTTCGCCGGGTTCCTCAACGCCTGGTCGTACTGGATCACCGCGTGGGCGGGCAACGCCGCGATCGCGGTGGCCTGGGTCGGCTACGTCGAGGTCTTCGTCAACACCGGCCACAACAAGTGGGGTTCGGTGGCGATCGCGTTGGTGGGCCTGTGGATCCCGGCGGCGATCAACCTCGCCGGCCTGCGCAGCATGGGCGCCTTCCAGATCGTGACCACCGTGCTCAAGTTCGTCCCG
>NZ_KB889589.1 GCF_000372745.1 Embleya scabrispora DSM 41855
CGTTCAATCGTGACGATCGTTCCGGTGGTGGCTCGCGTCCGCCGTACCGTTCCGACCGGCCCGAGCGTTCCGACCGGCCCGCCCGCGACGACCGCGGTGGCTCGCGCCCCTCGTTCGGAAACCGTGACGAACGTGGCGGCGGCGGTGGGCGTCTGCCGTCCCGTTCGGATCGTGGGGACCGGCCGGCGCGCGACGACCGTGGTGGTGCCGGGCGTCCGTCGTTCAATCGGGACGAGCGTGGCGGGGCCGGTGGCTCGCGTGCGCCGTACCGTTCCGACCGGCCCGAGCGTTCCGACCGGCCCGCTCGCGAGGAGCGGGAGTTCGGGGACCGCGACTACAAGGACGGTGCCAGCAGCCGGCCGACCTACAACGGTCAGCCCGGTGCGCGGCAGCCGTTCCAAGAGCGTCGTCCGGCGCCGCGTCGGGACGACCGGGGTTCGGGTCGTCCGGCGAGTGGTGGTCGGGACGACCGGGGCGGGGATCGTCGTCCGTCGTTCAACCGGGACGACCGCGGTGGTTCGCGTCCCGCGTTCAATCGTGACGATCGTTCCGGTGGTGGCTCGCGTCCGCCGTACCGTTCCGACCGGCCCGAGCGTTCCGACCGGCCCGCTCGCGACGACCGCGGTGGCTCGCGCCCGCCGTTCCGGTCGGATCGTCCGGAGCGTTCGGACCGGCCCGCTCGTGATGAGCGTGGTGGGTCGCGTCCGTCTTACGGCGACCGTGGCGACCGTGGTGGTTCACGTCCCGCGTTCAACCGGGACGACCGTGGTGGGCGTCCCTCGTACGGGGACCGGGACCGGGGCGGCAGCCGCCCGTCGTATGGCAACCGTGACGACCGCGGTGGGTCGCGTCCCGCGTTCGATCGTCGGGACGAGCCCGGTTATGTGCCGGTCGAGCGGATGTTCATTCCCGAGGACGTGCACGCCGAGGAACTCGGTGCCGAAGCGCGCCAGGAGCTGCGTGGGCTGCCCAAGACCCTCGCGGACGAGGTCGCGCGCAACCTGGTGATGATCGGCCGTACGGTCGACGAGGACCCGGAGCTGGCCTACAAGTACGCCAAGGTCGCGCTGCGGCTCGCGTCGCGCGTCGCCGCGGTGCGGGAGGCGGCCGGGATCGCGGCGTACATGGCCGGTGCGTATGCGGAGGCGCTGTCCGAGCTGCGCGCGGCGCGGCGGATGACCGGTTCGAGCGAGCACTGGGCCGTGATGGCCGACTGTGAGCGCGGGCTGGGCCGTCCGGAGCGGGCGCTGCAGATGGCGGGCGCGGACGAGGTCAAGGAACTGGACAAGGCCGCGCAGATCGAGCTGAGGATCGTCGCGGCCGGTGCGCGTCGCGACCTGGACCAGCTCGACGCGGCCGTGGTCACGTTGCAGGTGCCGGAGCTGAACTCGGCGTCGAGCAACCCGTGGGTGGCGCGACTGCGGTTCGCCTATGCGGACGCGTTGGCGGCCGTGGGCCGGGACGAGGAGGCGCGCGACTGGTTCGGTCGGGCCGCCGAGGCGGACACCACCGGTGAGACCGGTGCCGCCGAGCGGGTCGCCGAACTCGACGGTCTCGACTTCACCGATGCGCTCGACCCGGACGCTGAGGACGACGAGGACGGGGATTACGCCGAGGACGTCGAGGACTCGGCGGCGGATGCCGAGGACGAGGACTTCGACGGTGAGGACGGCGAGGACGACGACGCGCCCGAGGCCGTCGACGCCGCGGACGCCGAGGCGGACGAGGCCGACACCGAGCCTGTCGCGGACGCGAAGGACTGACTCGGCGCCGCCGGAGGTCGGTGGCGGTGAACTGATGTGAGGAAGGGCCCGGCACATTCGTGTCGGGCCCTTCCTGCGTTTCGGCGGCGGGCCGCCCGGACTCCGGCGCCGATCCCCGCCCCGCCCTACTCCCGCCCTGCCCCACTCCCGGCCGGCCGGGAGGCTCTACTCCTCTAGGTCCAGGCTGCGCAGCACCAGTCCGGTCGCGGGCTTGGGGCCGAAGGAGGTGGACTTTCGGGGCATGCGGACGTCCTGCTCGGCCAGTTCGCGGACCACCCGTTCGTCGGTGGGACGCAGCAGGATCGCGGTTCCGCCGGTGTGGTTGGCCTGGCGGACGGCGGCGGCCGCGTCGTGGACGTAGGTGATGTTGTCCCAGTTGTCGGGGACGTGCCAGACGTGGTCGAGCAGGGCCGCGTGCAGGACGGTGGCGTCCAGACAGCGCCAGGCACGTGGGCGGTCGGCCCGGATCGCGATGTCGAGCAGATCCGGGTCGGGGCCGGTGAGCAGATGGAAGCGACGGTCGCCGGCGAGCAGGAAGGCCGGGCCGACGGCCTGATCCAGAGCCCACAGGGCGGCGGGCAGGGTGCCGTCGAGGGGACGGGCCAGGAACGCGCCGGCGCCCGCGTCGCCGTACGTGGCCAAGGCGTTCAGGGCGTCGGCGGGGCGCAGCCGGGGCAGGACGCGGTGGATCGCGCCGACTCGCAGCGGGTGTCGCACCGTGTCCACGAGCAGGACCAGGCCGCGGTCCCAGGGGCCGGCGCCGCGGCCGTCCGCGTGGGCGCGTTCGCGCATCCTGGCGTAGGCGGCCCAGCGGTGGTGGCCGTCGGCGATCAGCGCCTTGCGATGCGCGAGGTCCTCGCGGACCGTGGCGAGTGCGTGCCGGTCGGTGATCCCCCACAAGCGGTGACGTATGCCGTCCGGGGTGCGCAGGCCGACCAGGGGCGATTGGTGGGTGGTCTGTTCGACTATGTCCGAGGCACGCCCGCCGCCCGTGTACACGAGCAGGATCGGCTCGGGGTTGGCCGACAGTTCGGTCATGATCGCGGCGCGGTCGGCGACCGGGCCCGGCATCACGTCCTCGTGCGCCAGGACGCCGGAGTCGAGCGAGAGCGCGCCGATCAGGCCGCGCTGGATCGAGTTGTGGTCGCGCTGTTCGTATACGTACAACGAGGGCAGCGGGTCGGGGCGCAGCGCGCCCTCGGCCAACCAGGTGCGCAGAGTGCTGCCCGCGTGTACCGCGCTGCGCGGGAGGACCAGTCGCACGATGTTGTGCGGGTCGGCGTCCTCCAGCGCGGGCACGCCGCCGGGCTCGACCACGTCGTACGGTGGCGAGGTCACCGACGCGACGTCCCCGACGCGTTCCGGGTCGTAGCGAAGCCCGCGGAAGGGGGCCAGATCGAGCCCGTTCGGCACTGCGTCGTCCATGGCCGAATGTTACGGGCCCGAGCCCGGGCAAGATCAGGACATCCGATGTCGGCGGTTGCCGGATTTTGGTGACCGGCGCGTGGTCGAGGTGCGGGAGGGCATCATGGCGATGGCTCAGGGAGCCGACGGGGTGAGCGGTGCGCCCACGGGCGACGTGTACGACTGGTATCGACGCGGGGTGCAGTTGCTCGCGTCGGGTAATCCGGCCGCCGCCGCGCAGTTGTTGGCGCGGGCGGCGGATGCGGCGCCGGAGTCGCGCAGTGTGCGTGAGGCGCTGGCGCGAGCGTGGTTCGACTCGGGCAGACACGACGAGGCGCTGCGGCACTTTCGCGCGGTGGCCGAGTCGGATCCGGCGGATGACTACGCCCAGTTCGGCTGGGGACTGTCCGCCTCGCGGCTCGGCGACTTCGAGACCGCGGTGGAGCACCTGGCGCTCGCGGTGGCCATGCGGCCGGAGACCAAGCACTACCGAACCGCGCTGGTCCAGGCGCGGGCCACGTTGCGCGCGCGGGCGGGCGCGTACGGGACGATCGGCAAGGACGGCGGGGACACGGACGACAGGAGTGACGACGCGTGAGCAAGCAGACCTCGGCATCGGCATCGGGATCGGGATCGGCGACGACGGGCGGTTCGGACGGGGCCGCGGATGCGGGGGAGTTGGCGCGGGCGTACGACGTCGCGCTGCTCGACCTGGACGGCGTCGTGTACACCGGTGCGCGGGCCGTTCCACACGCCGTGCAGGTGCTGGGCGAGGCGCGCCGGCGGGGGATGGGGATCGCGTTCGTCACGAACAACGCGTCGCGTCCGCCCAAGGCGGTGGCCGAGCATCTGGTCGAGCTGGGTGTCTCGGCGGAGCCGGAGGACGTGGTGACTTCGGCGCAGGCCGCGGCGCGGGTGGTCGCGGAGCGGGTGCCCGAGGGTGCGTCGGTGCTGGTGGTCGGCGGTGAGGGCCTGGAGGTCGCGCTGCGTGAGCACGGGCTGCGGCCGGTGCGGTCGGCGGACGAGGAGCCGGCGGCGGTGGTTCAGGGGTTCGCGGCCGACGTGGGCTGGCAGGCGTTGACGGAGGCTTCGTACGCGGTGGCGCGCGGGGTGTTCTGGGTGGCCTCGAACGCGGATCTGACGATTCCGACCGAGCGTGGGATCGCGCCGGGCAACGGCGCGCTCGTGGGTGTGGTGCGGGCGGCGACGGGGGCCGAGCCGGTGGTCGCGGGCAAGCCCGAGCTGCCGCTGCACCGGGAGACGATCCTGCGTACCGGCGCGCGGCGGCCGCTGGTGGTGGGCGATCGGCTGGACACCGACATCGAGGGCGCGTGCAACGGGGGCGTGGACAGCCTGTTGGTGCTCACCGGGGTGACCACCCCGCAGGGGCTGCTGGCGGCCGGTGCGGGGCAGCGGCCGACGTTCGTGGCGGAGGACCTGCGGGCGTTGCTGGCCGCGCCGGTGACGGCCCGGCGCGAGGGTGACGCGTGGGTGTGCGGCGACTGGTCGGCGCGGGTGACCGAGGGCGCGTTGGCGGTGGAGGGCTCCGGCGCGCGGATCGACGGGCTGCGGGCGGCGTGTGCGGCGGCGTGGGCGTCGGATGCGCCGGTGGATACCTCGGGCGTCGTGGAGCGCCTGGGCTGGTAGCGGGGCGGGTACCGGTTGCGTGGCCGGCCGGCGGGTCGGGGCAGTCCGCCAGGGGGCGGTCCGTTCGGACGGTCCGCTGGGGGTGATCCGCAGCCCGCGGTCGCCGGGAGCGGTTCGCGCGGACCGCTCAGAGCAGTTTGCGCAGGACGAGCAAGTCCTTGAACGAGGCTTCCAGCTTGACCCGGCCCTTGGCCCACGCGGCGGCGAAGTTGAGATCGCCGGCGACGAGTGCGATCAGGTCGTCGCCGGTCATGGTGAGTCGGATCTGCGCCTTGTCGTTGCGCGGTTCGGTGTCGATGTCGTGCAGCGCGCCGTCGCGCAGTCGCCCGGAGAAGGTGACGTCGAGGTCGGTGACGCGACAGCTGAGGCTGCGGTCGAGCTGGACGGCCTTGCGGGTGTCGCCCTCGGCTCGGCCCATTTTGGCGGACAGTTCCTCGAGGGCCCTGCGGCACTCTTCGACGGTGGCCATGCGCGGCGTTCCTTCCGTGGGTATCCGGTTGGCGACCGTACCCCACCCCAGGACCGGCGATGCCGGTGCCGGTCGCCCCGTCGCGGGTTCGGAGCGGGTCGGTGTCGACGGTGGATCGCCGTCCGCGTCGGGGGTGTGTCGTGGTTCGTGCGGATGGCGTGTCGTTGCTTCCGGTCCTGCGCCGGTGGAGGGGGTAGCGTCGGAGCAGACCGATCATCGCCGTTCGTATCGCCGCACAGGCACACATACGGGCAGCCGGAGCAGGAAGGCAGGTGCCGTTTATGCGAGATGTCGTTCGCAGTTACCTTCAGATCGCCAGTGGCCTGACCGAGATGACCAGGCAGCGGGTTACCGAGGTGGCCAGGGCCCTGGTCGAGCGCAGCGGTCTGGACCTGGAGCAGGTGCCCGAACAGGCCCAGGCGTTGCCGCAGTACGTGCAGCAGGTCGCCGAGGAGTTGTACGAGACCGGCAAGGCGAA
This sequence comes from Embleya scabrispora DSM 41855, assembly GCF_000372745.1. Taxonomy (GTDB): domain Bacteria; phylum Actinomycetota; class Actinomycetes; order Streptomycetales; family Streptomycetaceae; genus Embleya; species Embleya scabrispora. The sequence continues at coordinate 5,762 of NZ_KB889589.1, forward strand.
CCGGGACCTGCTCGTGGGCGTGGTGCGCGGCGAGGTGGACAAGGCGTTGTCCCGGTCGAAGCCGTGGGCCAAGGACCTGATCAAGGCCGAGGAGGAGATCGCTCGGTTGAAGAGCCGGGTGACCGACCTGGAGCACCGACTGGCGCGTGCCTCCACGCCGCGCACGCCTCGCCCGGCGGCGAGCCCGGGTGCGGCGTCGGCGGCCCGGGTGGCCACGTCGCCCGCGGGTGCGGCGCCGGATGCTCCGGTCGCCAAGCCTTCCCCGGCCGCCAAGCCTTCCGCCGCAGAGTCGCCCGCCGCGAAGCCGCCGGCCGCGAAGAAGGCCGCCGCGAAGAAGACCTCCGTGCCCCGGTCCGCCGCGGCGTCGACCCCGACGGCCGGCCCGCGCAAGCCCGCGCGCAAGACGAACGGCACCGCCGCCACGAAGAAGGCGGCGCCGGCCAAGAAGGCGATCCGCAAACCCGCCACGCCGGCCGCGGACGCGGACGATCAGTCGTGAGCGAGGACGCGGGCGCGGAGACGAGCGCGGATCCGGCGTCGACCGTGGGCGGCGGTGCGCCCGACGGGGTCGGCGTACCCTCGGCGGTCGCGGTGATCGGTCCGCTGGACGTCGAACCGCCCGCGCCCTCCGGCGACGCGCATGTGGACGCGGTACTCGCCACTCTGAGCCGGGTGGGTGACCTGCCCACCGAGGCGCACGGGTCGGTGTACGAGGATGTGCACCGAGGATTGCGGGACACCCTGGCGGAACTGGACCGGTAGGTCCGATCCACGACCTCGGGCGGGGTACACACACGCCGGGCGCGGGAGTGGCGGTTCTCGTCGACGACTTCGGCACAACCAAGGAACGGCAGGCACGACCGGTGGCACGACGCAGGCTCGACGCCGAGCTGGTGCGCAGGGGACTCGCTCGCTCCCGGGACCACGCGAGCGAACTGATCGCGGCCGGGCGGGTGACGGTGGGCGGCCAGACCGCGACCAAGGCCGCCACCCAGGTCGACGCGGGGGCGGCCGTGGTGGTGGCGGCCGACGAGGGTGATCCGGACTATGTCTCGCGCGGCGGGCACAAGCTCGCCGGCGCGCTCGCCGCGTTCACCCCGCTCGGCCTCACCGTCGAGGGGCGGCGCTGTATCGACGCGGGCGCCTCCACCGGCGGCTTCACCGACGTGCTGCTGCGCGCGGGGGCGGCGCATGTGGTCGCGGTGGACGTCGGGTACGGGCAGTTGGCCTGGGCGCTGCGCAGCGACGACCGGGTGACGGTACGGGACCGGACCAATGTGCGTGAGCTGACGCCGGATCAGGTGGGGCCGGCGGCCGACCTCGTGGTGGGCGACCTGTCCTTCATCTCGCTCGGGTTGGTGCTGCCCGCGCTGGTGCGCTGTTCGGCGCCGGACGCGGATCTGGTGATGATGGTCAAGCCGCAGTTCGAGGTCGGGCGCGAGCGGCTCGGCGCGGGCGGGGTTGTGCGTGATCCGGCGCTGCGGGCCGAGGCGGTGCGCATGGTGGCGGAGCAGGCCGCGAAGACGGGCCTGGGCGTGCTGGGAGTGACCGCGTCGCCGCTGCCGGGGCCGTCGGGCAACGTCGAGTACTTCCTGTGGATGCGGGCCGGTGCGCCGGAGCTGGACCCGGCGGACGTCGATCGGGCGGTCGCCGAGGGGCCCCGGTGAGCGGCGCGCACGATAGCGTCGCGGCGTACGGGTACGGCTGCGGTCGATGCGATGCGGACGAGGGGATACGGGCATGAGCGATCGCACGGTATTGGTGGTGACGCACACCGGCCGACCTGCGGCACTGCGCAGCGCACGGCTGGTGGTGGAGCGGCTGATCGCGGCCGGCCTGGGCGTGCGGGTGCTCGAACACGAGGCGGACGACCTGGCCCTGCCGGGTGCGGTCGTGGTGTCCGTGGAGCCCGACGCGGCCAAGGGCTGCGAGTTGGCGATCGTGCTCGGCGGGGACGGCACGCTGCTGCGCGGCGCGGAGTTGGTGCGCGATGCGGCCGTGCCGATGCTCGGGGTCAATCTGGGCCGGGTCGGCTTCCTGGCCGAGGCCGAGCGCGAGGACCTCAACGACGTGGTGGAGCGGGTCGTGACGCGCGACTACGACGTCGAGGAGCGGATGACGCTCGACGTGGTGGTCCGGGTCAACGGCGAGATCGTGCACACCAACTGGGCGCTGAACGAGGCCGCGATCGAGAAGGCCTCGCGCGAGCGCATGCTCGAACTGGTCGCCGAGGTGGACGGCCGGCCGCTGTCCCGCTGGGGCTGCGACGGGGTGGTGTGCGCGACGCCGACCGGCTCGACCGCGTACGCGTTCTCCGGCGGCGGGCCGATCGTGTGGCCCGAGGTCGAGGCGCTGATCATGGTGCCGATCAGTGCGCACGCGCTGTTCGCGCGGCCGGTGGTGGTCTCGCCGAATTCGGTGCTCGCGCTCGAACTCGCGGCGGAGACGCCGCCCGGTGCGCTGTGGTGCGACGGTCGGCGGACCGTACAGCTGCCCGCAGGCGCGCGGGTGGAGGTGCGGCGCGGGACCCAGCCGGTGCGGCTGGCGAGGCTGCACCGGGCGCCGTTCACGGATCGACTGGTGGCCAAGTTCGCGTTGCCCGTGAAGGGGTGGCGCGGGCGCAAGTGAGGCTGTCGGGCCGGCCCCGGATCGGCGATGCGGTCGCCTGGAGGTGTGTTGAACACACTTTGGACACACGCCGTTGAACTGCGTTCTTCGCGCGGAGTCCCCACGACCTCGTAGTGTCGTCCCGTGCTCGAAGAGATGCGGATACAGGGTCTGGGTGTCATCGAAGACGCCGTAGTCGAGCTCGCGCCGGGCTTCACCGTGGTCACGGGCGAGACCGGCGCCGGCAAGACGATGGTGGTGACCGGGCTCGGCTTGCTGTTCGGTGGGCGGGCCGATGCCGGGCTGGTGCGCAACGGGACGGGGAAGGCCCTGGTGGAGGGTCGGCTCAGCGTGCCGGCGGACTCGCCCGCCGGGCGTCGGGCGGCCGAGGCGGGCGCCGAGGTGGACGACGGCGAACTGTTGCTGGCGCGGACGCTCTCGGCCGAGGGTCGCTCGCGCGCGCACGTGGGCGGGCGGGCCGCGCCGATCGGGCTGCTGACCGACTTGGCCGACGACCTGATCGCGGTGCACGGCCAGACCGACCAGCAGCGGCTGCTGCGCCCGGCCCGGCAGCGCGGCGCGCTCGACCGGTACGCCGGGGAGGCGGTGTCGGCGCCGTTGAAGGCGTACGGCGGGGTCTACCGGCGGCTGCGCGAGGTGAGCGCGGAACTGACCGAGATCACCACCCGGGCGCGCGAACGTGCGCAGGAGGCCGATCTGTTGCGGTTCGGCCTGACCGAGATCGAGCAGGTCGTGCCACAGCCGGGCGAGGACGCCGAACTCGCCGCGGAGACCCTGCGGCTGGGTCACGCCGATGCGCTGCGCACCGCGGCGACCACGGCGCACGAGGCGCTGCTGGGCGACCCGGAAACCGGCTCGGACGCGGTGGACGCCTCGACCCTGCTGGGCGCCGCGCACCGTGCGGTGGAGGCGGTACGCGCCCACGACCCGGCGCTCGCGGCGTTGGCCGATCGGCTCGGCGAGGTCGGGTATCTGGTGTCCGACGTGGCGGGCGAGCTCGCCTCCTACGCGGCCGGCGTGGACGCCGACCCGGTGCGGCTCGCGGCGGCGGAGGAGCGGCGGGCGGCGCTGTCCGCGTTGACCCGCAAGTACGGCGAATCGATCGACGAGGTGCTGGCCTGGGCCGAGCGCTCGGCCGCGCGGCTGGCCGAGTTGGACGGCGACGACGACCGCACCGAGGAGCTGACCGCCGAACGGGACGCGCTGCGTGGGGAGTTGGCGACGCTGGCGGGCGAGGTCTCGGCGGCCCGGCATGCTGCGGCGGAGCGCTTCGCGTCGGCGGTCACCGGCGAGTTGACCGCGCTGGCGATGCCGTACGCGCGCGTGGGCGTGGCGATCTCCGGCGTGGACGACCCGGACGGCCTGCCGGTGGGCGACCGCGTGCTGGCCTACGGCCCGATGGGCGTCGACGAGGTCGAACTGCAACTGTCCCCGCACCCGGGCGCACCGCCGCGCCCGCTGGCCAAGGGCGCCTCCGGCGGTGAACTCTCGCGCGTGATGCTCGCGGTCGAGGTGGTCTTCGCCGGCGCCGACCCGGTCCCCACGTTCGTCTTCGACGAGGTCGACCAGGGCGTCGGCGGCAAGGCCGCGGTCGAGGTCGGCCGCCGCCTGGCCCGCCTGGCACGGGTGGCCCAGGTGATCGTGGTGACCCACCTCCCGCAGGTGGCCGCCTTCGCCGACCGTCACCTGGTGGTGGAAAAGTCCAGCGACGGCACGGTCACCCGCTCCGGCGTGGTCACCCTCGACGACGCGGCCCGCGTCCGTGAACTCTCCCGCATGTTGGCCGGCCTGGAGGACTCCGAACTGGGCCGAGCCCACGCGGAAGAACTCCTGGCCACGGCCGCGGGCGCGAAACGCGAGGACTGAGATGTTCGTGGCGCGTTCGTGGCCGCTTGGCCCTGATGGGCTGCGGGCTCGGGCGAGCTCGTTGCGGTAGCGGGTGGCCCGATGGTGTGCCCACCCGTCGTGCTCGGCCTTGATGGGCCTCGGGAGCTTGCGGGGTTGGTCGGGGTCGCGTCTCGATTGGCCGGGTTGTGTACCCACCCGCTCCACCCGTTGCGTTTCGGCGCGGAGGCTGTGGTCTCACGGGCGCCGAGGTGGCCTGCTCCGGCCCCTCGGCCCCTGGGCACCCGGTGTGGCCGGCCGGTAGCGGTGGGTCGGCTGCGGTACGAGGTCCGGGCTTCGCCCGGGTCGGCAGGTCGAGGTCGCAGGGTCGTTCGGCCGGGCCGCAGCGCGCCAGCCGATGCGACGCGGATGAGGCGTCGTGACAGAGTCGGCGCGTTCCGCAGTGCGGCGGGCCACGATGCACAGGTTGGCTGCGGTGAGCGATGGGCCTTCCCCCGAGGTCGCCGACTTGGGCTGCGGTCCGGCGCGTCAGCGCCCCCGACCTGCGCGAGACCTCGCGATCGACGCGCGAAGCGCGGAGAGCGGCGGAGCCGCCAGTTTGGACGGTGTGACCCGGAGCGAAGCGGAGGGACACGCCGTCACGAGCGAGGGGCCGCCTTTTTCTCGGAGGAGCGAAG
>NZ_KB889590.1 GCF_000372745.1 Embleya scabrispora DSM 41855
GTTGTCGTATGCCGCGCCGTCGATCCCGGTCGTGTCGAACGTGACGGGTGAGCTGGTCGATGCGCCGGGCTCGGCCGACTACTGGGTTCGGCACGTACGCGAGGCGGTGCGCTTCGCGGACGGCGTGCGTGCCCTGACCGCGCGCGGCGTGACCCGGTTCGTCGAACTCGGCCCGAACGGCGTGCTGTCCGCGATGGTACGGGAGAACGTGCCCGAGGACGGCACCGTGGTGGTGCCGGTGTTGCGCAAGGGTCGTCCCGAGGCGCACTCCGTGGTCTCCGCGCTGGGCGAGCTGCATGTGAGCGGCGCGTCGGTGGACTGGGCAGCGTTCTTCGCCGGGCACGGCGCCCGTCGGGTGGATTTGCCGACGTATGCCTTCCAGCGCAGGCACTACTGGCTGGATACCCCGAACGGGGCGGACCCCGCGTCCATGGGCCTTGGCTCACCCGAACACCCGCTCCTGGGCGCGATGGTGCCCCTGCCCGAGTCCGACGGCGTCGTGTTCACGGGTCGACTGTCGGCGCGCACGCATCCGTGGCTTGCCGATCACCTGGTCGGCGGAGTGGCGCTGCTGCCGGGTGCGGCGATGGTGGAACTGGCCGTCCGTGCGGGCGACCAGGTCGGCTGTGGGCGGGTGGCGGAGCTGACGCTCCAGGCCCCGTTGTCGCTGCCCGACGAAGGCCGGGTGCAGCTTCAGGTGGTGGTCGGCGGCGTCGACGAGACGGGACGACGCGCGCTCACCGTGTACTCGCGTCCCGACGACACCCTGGACGGCCCCTGGACCACGAACGCGACCGGCCTCCTGGAGGAAGGCGCCGGTAGGGACGACAGTCCGGACGAACCTGCCCAATGGCCGCCCACGGGAGCGGTGCCGATCGACGTGGACGGGCTGTACGACGCGTTGGCGGACGCCGGGCTCGGCTACGGCCCGGCGTTCCAGGGGCTCGGGGCCGCCTGGCAACGCGGTGACGAGGTGTTCGCGGACGTCGTCCTCCCCGAACCGGCGCGCGGCGACGCCGACCGCTTCGGCCTGCACCCGGCGGCGCTGGACGCGTGCCTGCACGCGGTGACACTGACCTCGGCGGTCGGCGCGCGGGCGGCCCTGCCGTTCGCGTGGTCCGGCGTGGAGCTGTACGCCTCCGGGGCCTCGGCGTTGCGCGTCCGGGTGACCCCGGTTCGGCCGGGTGAGGTCTCCTTGAAGATCGCGGACGCGGCGGGCCTGCCGGTGGCGTCGGTTGCTTCGCTGACCCTGCGCGAGATCACCACCGATGCCCGCCCCGGAATGGGTCCCCACAAATCGCTGTTCCGGATCGACTGGCGGCAGGTCCCCGCACCGGCGGGGGAATTCGGCGAGGTCGTGGAGTGGGAGGCGTTGGCGCCCGACGGCCCCGTGCCGCCTGTCGTCGTCGCGCGCCTCGGCGGGGGATGCACGGCCGACGACGTACGCGCGCAGGTGCGTCGAGCCTTGCGCGTGGTCCAGTCATGGTTGTCCCAGGACCGCTTCGCGGACGCGAAGCTGGTGGTGCTGACGCACGGCGCGATGGCGTTGGCGGAGGAGGCCGTCACCGATCTCGCCGGTGCCGCGGTCTGGGGTCTGGTGCGATCGGCCCAGTCCGAGGAGCCGGGCCGGATCGTGCTGCTCGATGGCGACCGGGCGGATGTCGCCTTGGCGCTGGGCTCGGGTGAGCCGCAGGTCGTGGTCCGCGCCGGCGTAGTGCACGCCGCCCGTCTGGCCCGTGTCACGAAGGTCGAACAGGCGGAGACGGTCGTTCCGTTCGAACCGGATGGCGAGGTGCTCATCACCGGCGGTACCGGCACCCTGGGCGCCCTGTTCGCGCGTCACCTGGTGACCCGGTACGGCGTCCGTCGCCTGTTGCTCGCGAGTCGGCGCGGCCCGGCGGCCGAGGGGGCGGCCGAGCTGGTCGCGGAGCTGTCCCAACTGGGCGCCGAGGCACAGGTCGTGGCGTGTGACGCCGCCGATCGCGCTGCGCTGGCGGCGCTGTTGGCGGGACGTACCCTGACCGGCGTCGTGCACACGGCGGGAGTCCTCGACGACGGCGTGATCTCCTCCCTGACCCCCGAGCGCCTCGACGCGGTCCTTCGCCCGAAGGTCGACGCGGCCTGGAATCTGCACGAGTCGACCAAGGACATGGACCTGTCGGCGTTCGTCCTGTTCTCCTCGGCGGCGGGTGTGCTGGGCGGTGCGGGACAAGCCAACTACGCGTCGGCGAACGCCTTCCTGGACGGCTTGGCCGCCCACCGCCGGGCCGCCGGGTTGCCCGCGCTCTCGCTGGCCTGGGGCCTGTGGGACACCGACGGCGGCATGACGGGTTCCCTGGCCGCCGACGACCGCGCCCGCCTCGCGCGCGGTGGCGTCCTGCCGCTGTCCGTGACGGAGGGTCTCGCGCTGTTCGATACCGCAACCACCCTCGATCAAGCAGCTTTGGCCCCGATTCGCCTGGACGTCGGCAACCTCGGCGACGTCCCCGAGTTGCTGCGCGACCTCGTCCCGGCGATCCGGCGCCGGACGGCGGCCCGGGATCGCACCGATCCCCGCTCGTTCCGCCGGCGCCTGGCCGGCCTCTCGGAGACCGAGCAGCAGCGCGAGACGCGGACCCTGGTGCTGGCCCACGCCGCACAGGTGCTGGGATACGACGACCCCGCCGCGGTGGACGCGGACCGGACCTTCCTGGAGTCCGGCTTCGACTCGCTCGGCGCGACGCAACTGCGCGCCGCCCTCAATGCCGCGACCGGCCTGCGACTGCCCGCGATGGTGGTGTTCGACAGCAAGACCCCCGCCGAACTCGCCCGGCTCGTCGGGGCCGAGCTGGCCGCGAGCCCGGAGGTCGGCGATCCGCAGGGGTCGACGAGCAACGACGCCGGGTCGGCGGACACTCTGACCGCCTTGTTCCGGGCGGGTGTCGAGACGGGTGACATCCCCAGGACGTTCGCCATGCTGCGGGCGGTCGCCGACATCCGTCCGCAGTTCGCCGCACCTACCGACCTCGAACGGTTCCCGGAGCCCGCCGGACTCGCCGACGGGACGAGCGGGCCGCGGTTGATCTGCGTCTCGACCCCGATGGTCGCCGGTGGCGTGCATCAACACGCCCGCCTGGCCGCGCACTTTCGCGGCGTCCGGCCGGTAAGCGCGCTGCCGTTGGTCGGCTTCGCTCGGGGAGACCTGCTGCCCGCCACGGCGGCCGCCGCCGCACAGGTGGTCGCGGAGAACGTCCTCCGGGCGGCCGGGGGCGAGCCGTTCGTCCTGGTCGGGTATTCCTCCGGCGGTGTCCTGGCCTATGCGGCGGCGCACCACCTGGAGCACGTGCTGGGCATTCGGCCCGCAGGCGTCGTCCTGTTGGACTCGTATGCCGTCGCGGACAACGCGATGCCGGAGGGCTTCGAGCACATGACGTACCGGATGCTGGAGATGGAAGCGACCTTCGGTCCGTACGACAGCGCGCAACTCTGCGCGATGGCCCGCTACTTCCATCTGCTGCCGGATTTCACCCGGGAAAGCGTCGGCGCACCCGTGCTGTTCGTCGGTGCCGGGAAATCCTTCAAGCCGGAAACCGGGGATGCCGTCCGCGACGGCGACTTTCTCCGTGCCCAACCCTGGGATCCCGCACACACCTTGCGGCTCTCGCCGGGAAATCACTTCGGATTGGTCGAGGAGGACGCGGAGTCGACCGCGCGGATCATCGAGGACTGGTTGGCGGAAGTCGGCGCGGATTCGGCTCCCATCGACCGGCGCTTGTAGGGGTCGTCGCCTCAGCTTAGGGGCTTCGGCCCGCCGCACCCCGCAGTACTGTCGCCAATATCAGCGGTGTCCTGAATACGGGTGAGCCCCGTCGACCACCCATGCGCGCGTGCGCGTCGGTGCAGGAACGATCCGATCGAGGTGGTTGAAATGTCGCCGACCCCCAACGCCAAGGGAACGTTGCCCTTCGGGGAACATCGGACCTGGTATCGCGTCACCGGCGAGATCGACGCGGATCGACCCGCCGTGGTCGCCCTGCACGGCGGCCCCGGTGCCACCCACGACTACCTGCTCGGGCTCACCTCCCTGGTCGAGGCCGGCTGGCCGGTGGTCCACTACGACCAGCTCGGCAACGGCGGATCCAGTCATCTGCCGCACCGAGGCGCCGAGTTCTGGACGGTGGGGCTGTTCCTCGACGAGCTGGACAACCTGCTGCACGGCCTGGGCATCGCGGACGACTATGTCCTGTTCGGCCATTCCTGGGGCGGGCTGTTGGCCGCCGAGCACGCCGCGGCCGGGCCGCCGGGACTGCGCGGACTGGTGATCGCCGATTCCCCCGTCTCCTATCCGGTGTGGCTGCGCGAGATGCGGGTGTTGCGCGATCTGCTGCCCCCCGGCGTCGACGAGACGCTCCTGCGACACGAGGCCGCCGGTACCACCGACAGCGACGAGTATCTGGAGGCGTCGCTGGTCTTCTATCGGAAGCACGTCTGTCGCCTCGATCCGTGGCCGCGTGACTACCTGGCCACATTCATGGAGATCCACAACGACTCCACGGTTTACCAATCGATGAACGGCCCCACCGAATTCCATGTCACCGGAACCCTGCGCGACTGGGGAGTGGAGGAGAGCGTCGCGGACATCGCCGTGCCCACCCTGTTGATTTCGGGGCGTCACGACGAGGCGACTCCCGCCGCGGTGCGGCCGTTTCACGAACTCATCCCGGACGTGCGCTGGGAAATCTTCGAAGAGTCGAGCCATGTTCCGCATCTCGAGGAACCGGAACGCTTTCACCAGGTCATGGTCGACTTCCTGAAAAGCCTGCACTGAGGTCGCGATTCGACCCGGCCCCGCCCATCAACTCGAAGTTCCGTCGAACGAAGGAAAAGGTCACCGTGGAGGCATCGGTCGAGGAGATCGTCGAGGCGCTGCGCAACTCGCTGGTGGAGAACGAACGGCTGCGGCAGCAGAACAATCGGCTGACCGCGGCCGCCACCGAGCCGATCGCCGTCGTCGGCATGTCCTGCCGGTTCCCCGGCGGCGTCGCGTCGCCGGACGACCTGTGGCACCTGGTGGCCGAGGGGACGGACGCGGTCTCCTCGTTTCCGGCCGACCGTGGCTGGGACGTCGAGGGGCTGTACGACGCTGAGCCCGGCAAGCCGGGCAAGAGCTACGTACGCGAGGGCGGCTTCCTCCACGAAGCGGCCGAGTTCGACCCCGGGTTCTTCGGGGTCAGCCCGCGCGAGGCGGCGGCGATGGACCCGCAACAGCGGCTCCTCCTGGAGATCTCGTGGGAGGCGATCGAGCGGGCCGGGATCAATCCGACCGAGTTGCGCGGCAGCCGTACGGGTGTCTTCGCCGGCGTCATCTACCACGACTACGGCACCGCCTCCGGGGACGACGCCACCACCGGCAACGGCAGCCTGGTCTCCGGGCGCGTCGCCTACAGCCTGGGCCTGGAAGGCCCCGCGGTCTCGGTGGACACGGCCTGCTCCTCCTCGTTGGTGGCGATGCACTGGGCCATCCAGGCGCTGCAACGCGACGAGTGCACCATGGCGTTGGCCGGCGGTGTGACGGTGATGGCCACCCCGCAGACATTCGTCGAGTTCAGCGCGCTGCGCGGGCTGGCGCCGAACGGCCGCTGCAAGCCCTTCTCGGCGGCGGCGGACGGCACCGCCTGGGGCGAGGGCGCGGGCGTGCTGCTGCTGGAACGGCTGTCCGATGCCCGGCGCAACGGCCACGAGGTGCTGGGCCTGATCCGCGGTTCCGCGGTGAACCAGGACGGTGCCTCCAACGGGCTGACCGCACCCAGCGGTCCCGCACAACAGCGGGTGATCCGACAGGCATTGGCCGGAGCCGGGCTGGTCTCGGCCGACGTGGACGCGGTGGAGGCGCACGGCACCGGTACCCGGCTCGGTGATCCGATCGAGGCACAGGCGTTGTTGGCCACGTACGGCCGCGACCGGCCGGCGGATCGGCCGTTGTGGCTGGGATCGGTGAAGTCCAACATCGGCCACACCCAGGCCGCCGCCGGCGTCGCCGGCGTGATCAAGATGCTTCAGGCGATGCGTCGCGGCGTATTGCCGCAGTCCCTGTACGTGGACGAACCCACGCCGCACGTCGACTGGACGGCGGGCGCGGTGGAACTGCTGACCCGGGCCCGGCCCTGGCCGCGGAGCGACCACCCGCGCCGCGCGGGCGTGTCCTCCTTCGGAGCAAGCGGCACCAACGCGCACGTCATCCTCGAACAGGCCCCATCCGCGAGCGCGGGTGTCGAAACCCCGCGCCCCGCGCCCCGCCTGCTGCCCGTGCCGGTCTCGGCGAAGAGCGCCGCCGCGCTGCGGGACCAGGCCCTGCGACTGCGCGCCCACCTCGCCGCACACCCGGACCTGTCCCCGCTCGACCTCGCCTACTCGCTGGCCACCTCCCGGACCGCGTTCGAGCACCGGGCCGTCCTGGTGACCGGTGACCGCGGCGAACTCGACTCCGCCGTCGCGGCGTTGGCGCGAGGTGAAAGTGCGCCGGGGCTGGTCCGCGAGACGGTAGTGGAGGGCAAACTGGCCTTCCTCTTCACCGGACAGGGCAGCCAGCGGATCGGCATGGGCGGCGAGCTCCACCGCGAACACCCCGTGTTCACGGCCGCCTTCGACGCGGTGTGCACGAGCCTGGACCCGCATCTGGACCGCCCGCTGCGCGAGGTGCTCTTCGCCGCCCCCGGCTCGGTGGACGCGGAAACCGTCCACGAGACGCGATTCACCCAGGCCGCCTTGTTCGCCGTCGAGGTGGCGCTGTTCCGCCTGCTCGAACACTGGGGCCTACGACCGAACTTCCTGGTCGGCCACTCGATCGGCGAGCTGAGCGCCGCGCACGTCTCCGGCGTGCTGTCCCTGGACGACGCGGCCCGACTGGTGGGTGCCCGAGGCCGATTGATGCACGCGCTGCCCGACGGCGGCGCGATGGTCGCGGTGCGTGCCGCCGAACACGAGGTGCTGCCGCTGCTCACCGACCGGGTGTCCGTCGCGGCGGTCAACGGGCCCACCTCGACGGTGATCGCCGGCGACGAGGACGCGGTCGAGGCGATCGTGGCCACGCTCCGAGCGAGCGGACACAAGACCAAACGGCTCAACGTCGGGCGCGCCTTCCACTCGCCCCGGATGGAGGCGATGCTGGAGGACTTCCGGCGGGTCGCGGAGAGCGTGTCCTTCGGCGAGCCGCGGATTCCGATCATCTCGAACCTGACCGGCGAACCCGCGTCCGCCGCCGAACTGGGCTCCGCCGACTACTGGGTTCGACACGTCCGCCAACCGGTCCGCTTCCTGGACGGGATGCGCGCGCTGGAACGCGCGGGGGTCACGACCTATGTCGAACTCGGCCCGGACGGCGTGCTTTCGGCGATGGGGGCGGACTGCCTGACCGAGGCCGCGGCCGAGGCCGCGTTCGTCCCGACACTGCGCGGCGACCGAGCCGAGCCGGAGTCCCTGCTCAAGGCGCTGGCCCGGGTTCACGCGCGCGGTGTGGCCGTGGACTGGGCGGCGCTGTTCGCCGACACCGGCGCGCGCCGCGTCGAGCTGCCGACCTATGCCTTCCAGCACGAGTCCTTCTGGACGAAGCCCGTCGCGCCGACCGGCGCCCGCGAGCCCGACGGGGACACGGCGTTTTGGCAGGCCGTCGAGAACGGTGATGTCAGCTCCGCGGCCGCGCAGTTGACCGACGGCGACCCGTCGGCCGACCAGGTGGGCGAGTCCCTCGGTGGACTGCTGCCGGCACTCGCGGCGTGGCGACGGCGGGGGCGCGAGCGGGCCGCCGTCGAACGGCGGCTGTACCGCGTGGGGTGGCAGCCGGTGACCGACCGGGCGATCGGGTGCCCCGCCGCCCTGACGGGCACCTGGCTGGTGGTCCACCAGGCCGAGCAGGCGGACGCGGAGATGCGGGCGCTGCGCGCCCACGGCGCGCGGGTCGTACCGCTGGCGGTGGCCGATGCCGAACCGCGCGTCGACCTGCTGACCGCCCGCCTGACCGAAGCGGTGGACGGCGACTCGTCGGTCGCGGGCGTGCTGTCGCTGCCGGCCGAGGGTGCCTCCGGCGCGCTCGCGCTGACCCTGACGCTGGCCCAGGCGCTCACCGCCGCCGGGATCGACGCGCCCCTGTGGACGGCCACGCGCGGCGCGGTGGCGGTGGCTCCGAGGGAGTCGCTGCCCCACCCCGAACAGGCCCTCGCCTGGGGCTTCGGCCGGGTGCTCGCGCTGGAGCAACCGGAGCGCTGGGGCGGCCTGATCGACCTGCCCGAGGTGCTGGACGAGCGTGCCGGGGCGCGCTTGGCGGGCGTACTTGCGGGCGGCGAGGACCAGGTCGCCATCCGTACGTCGGGGGTCCTGGTCCGCAGGCTGGTGCGGGCGGCGCCGAGCGACGCCGCCACCGGGACCTGGCGCCCGCGCGGCACCGTCCTGGTGACCGGCGGGACCGGCGCGCTCGGGGCACACGTGGCTCGCTGGCTGGCCGGCAACGGCGCCGAACACCTGGTCCTGACCAGCCGCCGGGGCGGCGCGGCGCCGGGCGCCGAGGAGCTGGCGGGCGAGTTGTCCGCACTGGGCGCCGAGGTCACGATGGCGGCGTGCGACGTCGCCGACCGCGCGGAACTGGGCGAGCTGGTGGGCCGGTTGGCCGCCGAGGGCAAGCCGATTCGGGCCGTCGTACACGCGGCGGGCGTGGACCGTACCGGCGCCGCGGCGCACACCACGCTCGACGAGGTCGCCGAGGCGATCCGGGCGAAGGTCGACGGCGCGGCGAACCTGGACGAGCTGTTCGCCGACCACGTCCTGGACGCGTTCGTCCTGTTCTCCTCGATCGCGGGCGTGTGGGGGAGCGGCGGGCAGGGGGCGTACTCGGCCGCGAACGCCTACCTGGACGCGCTCGCCCAGCACCGCCGGGCGCGCGGAGTCACCGCCACGGCCGTCGCCTGGGGACCGTGGGCGGAGGGGGGCATGGCCGCCCAGGGCGACGACGAGGAACGCCTGCGCCGGTACGGCCTCGCGCCGATGACGCCCACGTCGGCGATCGCCGCGCTCGGTCGGGCCCTGGACGCGGACGAGACCGCGCTGACCGTGGTGGACGTGGACTGGGCCCGGTTCGCGCCCGGGTTCACCGCCACGCGGCCGAGCCCGTTGATCGGCGATCTGCCCGAGGTCGCCGCGCTGGACAGCACGACCCGGGACACCCCCGCGGCCGGGCCCGGCGCGGCCGAACTCCGCGATCTGCTCGACGGCCGAACCGCCGCCGAACAGCACCTGACCCTGCTCGACCTGGTGCGGGAGCAGGCCGCCGCGGTGCTCGGGCACGCCTCGCCGGCCGCCGTCGACGCCGACCGCGCGTTCCGCGACCTGGGCTTCGACTCGTTGACCGCCGTCGAGTTGCGTGATCGCCTCGGCCGGGCCACCGCGCTGCGGCTGCCCGCCACGACCGTCTTCGACTACCCGACGGCCGGACGGCTCGCCGAGTACATCCGGGCGCAGATGTACGGACCGGACGACGCGGCGGCCACCGTGGTCACGTCGCGGCCGGTCACGGTGACCGACGACGAGCGGATCGCGATCGTGGCGATGGCGTGCCGCTTCCCCGGCGGCGTGACGTCGCCGGAGACCCTGTGGCGCCTGGTGGCCGACGGCACCGACGCGATCTCCCCGTTCCCCACCGACCGCGGCTGGGACCTGGCGTCGCTGTACCACCCGGAGCCGGGGCACCCGGGGACGACCTATGCCCGGGACGGCGGATTCCTGGCGGACGCGGCCGACTTCGACGCCGACTTCTTCGGCATCAGCCCGAAGGAAGCGCTGGCGATGGACCCGCAGCAGCGGCTGCTCCTGGAGACCGCCTGGGAGACCCTCGAACGGGCCGCCATCGACCCCGCGTCGCTGCGCGGCAGCGCGACCGGAGTATTCGCCGGCGGCTCGTACTACGACTACGGTGCGGGCCTGACCCGGCTGCCCGAGGAACTGGCCGGTTATTCGAGCATCGGCCGGGCGAGCAGCGTCCTGTCCGGCCGGGTGTCGTACACCCTCGGGCTGGAGGGGCCGTCGGTGACGGTGGACACCGCGTGTTCGTCCTCCCTGGTGGCGTTGCACCTGGCGATCCAGGCGTTGCGGTCGGGGGAGTGCTCGCTGGCGCTGGCGGGCGGCGTCACCGTGATGTCCACGGCGGAGACCTTCGTCGACTTCAGCGCGCAGCGGGGGTTGTCTCCCGATGGTCGGTGTAAATCGTTCGCGGCAGGGGCGGATGGTACGGGGTGGGCGGAGGGCGTCGGTTGGTTGTTGGTCGAGCGGCTGTCGGATGCCCGGCGCAATGGGCATCAGGTGTTGGCCGTGGTGGCCGGCTCTGCGGTGAATCAGGACGGTGCGTCGAATGGGTTGACCGCGCCCAACGGTCCGGCGCAGCAGCGGGTGATCAGGCAGGCGTTGGCGGGTGCCGGACTGGTGTCGGCCGATGTGGACGTGGTGGAGGCGCACGGGACGGGCACCACCCTGGGTGATCCGATCGAGGCGCAGGCGTTGTTGGCGACGTACGGGCAGGACCGCCCGGAGGATCGGCCGTTGTGGTTGGGGTCGATCAAGTCGAACATCGGCCA
>NZ_KB889591.1 GCF_000372745.1 Embleya scabrispora DSM 41855
CGTCAACACCCGTACGAAACGCATCATGCGGCAAATGCACGGACGGGCAGGATTCCACCTCCTCCGCCGCCGCATCCTCCTCCCATGACCACCACAGAGAGCTACCACCGAATGTGAGACAGAGCCGAACTTTTTTTACAGTCCCGCCCTCGACGGTGTGTCCGGGTACGAGTTCGTTGAGGCTTCCACCCGCTTCGGTATGCAGTCGTACCGAGGCGAGTATGCGTTGCCATTCCAGGGGCCACCGCCGGGCGGGGTCCTGGTGTCCGGTGGGGTTCCAGTCGGGGTCGATCTCGGCCAGGTGTTCCCACTGCTGCGCCCAGCGGTCGGGGTTCTTGCGGGTTTCGAGGGGGCGGCGGCAGTTGGCGAGGAACTGTCCGACGGGGTGGTTGTTGACGGTGGCGGTCTTGGGTGCGGCCAGATGGCCGTGGATGGCGAAGTACGCCCGGTACATGGCGAGTCCGTCCTCGAACGCGGCGTCGTCGACGCTCCACACCATCCCCAGTGCCTCGAGCATCTCGATCCGCCGCCGGCTGATCGCCCCGACCGACCACGCCCTGCGTTGTTCGCTGATCCACGCCCCCAAGGGGTGGCTGGTGCCGCTCTCGATGTCGTAGTCGATCGCCTCGAGCGGCACGCGCAGGTCGCCGTGGATCGCGCGCCAGCGGCGGGCGGCGAGGTAGCCGTGGCGCCAGTCCCGGCGCTCGGGGTCGATGACACGCAACCGTACGAACTCGGTGAGCAGCGCGGGGTCGTGTTCGGTCATGAACCGCACGAGGAATCGCTCCTCGCTGTCGTCGCCCACACCGTCGTCCTCGGGGCCCTCGTCGGCGGTCTCGCTGTCGTCGCCTTCGCCTTCGGCGTCGTCTTCCGCGTCGGCGAGGGACGCGTGTCGGTGGCGGGTGCCGCTGGGTGCGGGGGTGGCGAGCATGTCGAGGACGCGGCTGTCGTGGGCGGCGAGGGCGTGCAGGTCGGAGACGAGCATGTCGTCCGGTTTCTCGTCGGCGGCGAGGAAGACGGGCACGATGATGGTGGCGTCGCGGCCCTCGTGGGGTTCCTGGCGCAGGACGCGGCCGATGGCCTGGACGATCTCGATCACGCTCAGCTTGGGGTCCATGAACGTGACCACGTCCGCGCGCAGATCGACGTCCTCGGCCAGGACGCGCACGTTCGACAGGACCGCCCGCCGCGTCACCGCCCCACCGGTCGCGGGGAGTTCGAACAGGGCGGGGGGTTCGCGGTCGGTGTGGGCCGCGAACTCGCCCAGCACCCGCCGCTGACGCTCCGCCTCGTGCTCCCCGCACAACCAATCCGCCCACACCGCTCCGGATACGTTCCCGGGTCGCTCTCGTGCAGCCGCTTCGCGACATCGGGCAGGGTCTCCGCACACGCCTGGGCCTCGGCGGTCCGCGCGTGATAGGCGATCACCGTGCTCAACCCCAACTCGGCCGCCACCCGCAACACCGCCGCCTGCAACGCGGCCAGGCGCGCGGCCCGGTACTCCTCGGCCTCCTCCAGACTGCGCCGGCCCGGGCCCCGGTTGAGGTCGATGTCGCCCGCTGCGGCCAGGTCCCGGACGGTGGGGTCGGCGACGTCGACCACCACGATGCGCGGCCTGGCGAGCAGCCCGAGACGGCACCCGGCCGCGAGTTCCAGGCGGTGGACCGTGGGGCCGTAGATCGCCTCGTCGTCCATGGACGCGATCGTTCGGGCGGGCATCGACGAGTGGATCGGGCGCCCCCCACGTATCCGCGCCGGCCGCGCACCGTCGTCGTCCTCGTCTTCGGGGTTGTTCCGGTTGTCGAAGTCCTCGTCCTCGTCGGCCCGGTCGTCCCGGTCGGCCCCGTCGTTCTCGAGGTCGTCGGTTGCGGTGGTGTCGGGGTCGTCCCAGACGTCGTCGTCGGCGTCGAGGGGCAGGCGGCCGGTGTCGCCGCGGCCGGTGCCCTCGCCGTAGGCGCTGACGTCGGCCGGCTCCCACACCCGCGGGGTCGCGGTGAGGTACAACCGCCCCAGCGCGGGCGGGACCCGGTCGTCGTGCACTTCGATCCGGTAGCCGACATCATCGCGGACAGCGGGGCCGGCGACTCGCGAATGCACGCCCGCCCGGGAACGCGTTGCTCGTGTGGCCTACCGCTCAGTCCACGTAGCGCGCGGTCGGCGGGGCCGCGTTCGGGTCGGACAGGTTCGTGGCGAGCCACTTCCGGTAGGAGACCAGCCACGCGCTGTCCGCGCCACCCGCGCGGTAGTCCTCCAGGATCCCATTGACCCGTCGGACGAGGTCGGTGTCGTTCGGATTCATCGCGACCCCGTACAACGTCTCGTCGAGGCGTGGCTCCAGAACGCGGATCATCGGATCCTGCGCGGCCAGTCCCGCGGCGAGCGAACCGTGTGTGAGAATCGCGTCGGTCTGTCCCTCCTGTAAGCGCATCAGGCAGTCGAGATGGTTGTCGGCAAGGTCGACGATCGCGCCGAGGTTCGCCTGCGCCAACAAGTCCACAGCCGTGGTGCCGGCGCCCACGCACACCCGCCGCCCCCGCAGCCCCGTGTCGAAGGCCCGGACGGGCGACCCCTTGGGCACCACCAGCTGCTGGCCACTGCGGAAGTAGACGGTGGAGAAGGCTACTTCGGTCATGCGCTGACACGTGATGGTCATCGTCCGCACCATCACGTCGACGTCTCCGGCCCGGATCCGCGCGACCCGCTGCTCGGGGGACGTGGTCACGAACTTGACCCGGGCGCCCGGACCCAAGATCCCGCGGGCGATCGCCCACACGATGTCGATGTCGAAGCCGACGACCTCGCCCGTCGCCGGGTCCACGGACCCCCACAGATAACTGTTGAGGTCGACGCCCGCGATCAGAAGTCCGCGCTGCCGGATCCGTGCGATCGCCGGCCCGTCGGGGCCCGTCGGCCGCAGACTGGCCCACGGATCACACCCGCGCGGCGCCGCCGACGGCGTGGTGGGCCCCGTCGCTGCCGGCGCCCCGACAACCACCGCAGGCGTCGGGCGCCTCGTGGACGGGGAACCACCGCACCCGGTCGCAGTCCCCATGAGCAAGGCCATGATCAGACACCCGACTGCCAGCCTCACCGGCTGTACGCGCATCGCGCGCCACGTCCTCCCTGTACGAAGCCCGTCCAAGGTGCCGCGTGCACGATCCGCGCACGGCCCCGGGCTCGATCGACACCATCCTCGCGTCCCGACGGGCGTCAGGTGTGGGTATCTCCCTACGCATCCCCTGTTCCACTGCCACCTCGCTACCCGCTGTGCAAAATCGGTGAGCGACTCGACACCGCCGAACCGATTGCGGAGGGCGACATCCGGCCCGTCGGGCAGCAGGGTACGCATCCGGAACTCGGGCCAGAGCCCAGTTGCGGGCGTCGAAGCCGGTTCGACGAGGTTCACGCCGGCCGCCCCGCGGCACACGAGCGCCTGCTCGCCCGCGACGTGGCGCCTCTGCACACCGACCGCGACCTGCTTCGCGATCGGCCTCACCCTGCCCACGTCCGACCTCGGCCAACGCGACCTCCCCGACGCGCTGACCCTGTGGACCGGCGACGGCTCCGTCGCCACCATCCACGCCGACGGCACCAGCCGACAGTCCGGCCCGCGCCGCCTCGCCGACGAACTCGTCGACGTCCGGCGCGACTTCGAGAACGCCAGCAGACCCGGGCGTGAACACCACCGACTCCGGATCGACCCCCGTGGACGCCACACGGCCTCGTTCACGCCCACCCCGTAGCCCATGAACCCGCCGGCGCCCGGGACGGCGAGCAAGGCCATCACCCGCACCGAACATGAAACCGGTCGGCGTGGCGACCGTCTCGAGGAAAGTTGCTCCGTCGTCCGCACCGAGGTCGTCGATCGACCGCGGCAATCGCGTGTCGGGGACATCTGATGGATTGGCCGTCCGCGGTTCGCGCGGACGAACGTGACCGCGGGCGGGGTGCCGGCGTCGTGGCTCTTCCCTCGCGTCCGGCGGTTGCTCGATGCAGTGGCACCTCTCGTTGATCGCGGTCGACAACCCGATGCTTCTCTACGAGGCGGACGACTGGGAACCCGACTCGGGCGAAGGCCCCCACGATGGCCTGCGCCATGCGACGTCACTGCGCGGGTGGCTGTGGACCCGGGTCGAGGGCGGCAACGTCCGGGACGAAGTCCTCAACCCCTGACGTCCCTCGACCGGCCGGTCGGTCTCGTCGCCGCGATCGCGGAGCCATGCGCGGGCCTGCCGGCGCTCTTCGACATCGGCCTCATCGGGGCCTCGCCGCGCGATGTCGGCCCGAACCGGCAGGCTCGGCCCACTCGCCGCCCGGCTCGTCCGTGCCCGGGACCGAGGACCGCCGGGAGGATGACGCATGAGTGTCGGTCACCAGTCGTACGCGTGGATCAACGAACCCGGACTACCGGTCTACTACCGCATCACCTTGGTCCGGGGTCTGGAGCCGGACGAGGTCCTGCGCCGCTTCGGCGCCGATCCACGCACGGCGAGGTCGATGACACTCGAGGAGCGTTCCTTACACCCGCAATCGTGGCAGCTGGTCTGCGTGCACGACCTCGGCGGCTGGACCGTGGCGATCGAGGACGACTGGCACGATGGCCCGGGAGCGAACGCGGCGGCTGCGCTGTCGGCCGGGACCGAACTGGTCACCGTGTACACCAACGTCCTCGCGCACCACCGCTTCACCCACATCGTCGACGGGGACGTTCGCACCGACTTCGACGCGCTGGACGCAGGCACGCGCTTCGGCAGCCGGCCCGACCGCCTGACGGACGCCATGCGCCGGATCGGCCTCGACCCCCGCCCCGAGTTCGACGACCCGGACGACGAGCCCGAGTACGTCGTCCACGCGGCCGCGATGCTGCTCGCCCTCGCCGAGGAGGTGACCGGCGTAGCCCTGACCGCCGAGATGCTGAGCGGCCCGGCACTCACCGCCGCGGTCCCTGAACCGGCGACGAACGGATGGAGCACGCCGGGCAGCAGAGAGATCAGAGCACACTGAGGCGTGGCTTTGCTTCGCGTCGGCGTCGGCCCGGTCGCAAGTCGTGTGCGCCATCACCCACCACGGCCCTGGCCCCGAACGCGAACGAAACGGGTGGCTCCAGGCGTCCGGTCTCGCTACCGTGCCGGACGTGGATTCTCGTGAGCTCGAACCGGCCCGGCCTTCAGCGAACGACACCGCCCTACTGGCTCACGATTCCCTGTTCGTGGAGCGCCTGCGGGCACTCGGCCCCGAAGGCGAGGGGGACTTGGCACTGGACTTGTTGCGCGACGCCCACGACATGCTCTCCGACCCCGGTCAGCATCACCGGCCGTACGTGATCGCGCAGTCCGTCTGCCGCACCGCGATCGAGTGCCTGATGGACCTCGGCGGCACCAACCACAAGGCACTGCTGGCCGCGCGCAACGACCTCACGAAGTCGCTGAAGCCGATCTTCCAGCCGAACGGGTCACGCAAGGTCACCAAGCCACTGGCGCGTCTGCTCCTCGCTCTGGACGCATTCCCCGAGATTCCCGACGATGCGTCCACCGACGACGGCCTGTGGGACGCTCTGACCTCGTTGCATCGCTCTCGTACCAGCTACCGAGCCTCGCTGCCTGATCTTGCGCACGCCCAGGCCCTGGAGCAGGTCGTCGACGTGCTGGACGGGCTGGGGCAGATGCCAGCGCAGCTCACCGGTAAGGACCGCCTCACCACGGTGCTGCGGGAGCTCCACGCGGTGCGCATCTCCCCGGGCTTCCGCCGGGACGCGGAACTCGATCGGCGGTTGGAGTCCGTGGGTTCCGCATACGCGCGCGTGCTGGAGATGGAGAACGCCCAGGGATCGAGACGCATTCAGCAAGTCACGGCGCTGGTCCGGGATTTGACCGGCCGGGAGCCCGGGGCTGGTGAGCTCAAGGCCTACAAGGCGTGGTCGGACTACTACCAGAGCGCCTCCAAGATCAACGCCGGGAACGACGGC
Source organism: Embleya scabrispora DSM 41855 (assembly GCF_000372745.1). Taxonomy (GTDB): domain Bacteria; phylum Actinomycetota; class Actinomycetes; order Streptomycetales; family Streptomycetaceae; genus Embleya; species Embleya scabrispora. The sequence continues at coordinate 5,966 of NZ_KB889591.1, forward strand.
GAGCAGGGCGAGGATCCGGGTCGCGCGACCGCGGGGCCTCCCGGGGCGTGGACACCACAGGGTCCGAAGCCGCCCGGGCTCGCCTGACGCCGTGGCGCCGTGTCGGGACGAGCGGTCGCATGGTCGATCTACCAGCGGGCGGCTTTGTCGTTGGCGTATCGAATTGACGCCATTCGTGCGCAGAAACCATGAACTATGCGCCCTCTCGTGCAGGAGCGAGGGGCGCATGTCAGACGCGTCGCGCCTGGGTGGCTATGACGTCTTGAGTTGGCCCCGGCGGGACGCCTTGAATCGGCCCCACCCGGGGGGCGCGTTGGAGTGTTCGGGGGTGGTGTCGGCTTGAAGTGGCCCCGGGCGGGGTCTTGCGGTGGGACGCTGACTGTGTTTCACCGGCTTGGGGGACGCCGCCATGTCCTTGTCGAAGGAAGAGCTCTTCTCGCGCATACGTCACGACTCGTGGCGGGACGGTTTGTCGGTGCGGGCGTTGGCCCGCAGGCATGGTGTCCATCGCCGTCTCGTCCGTGAGGCGTTGTCGTCGCCGGTGCCCAAACCGCGCAAGCGTCCGGTCCGCAAGTCTCCTCGGTTGGACCCGTTCAAGAAGACCATCGACGACTGGTTGCGCGCGGATCTGGACGCGCCGAGCAAGCAACGCCACACGACCAGGCGGATCGTGGCCCGGCTCGAGCAGGAGCTCGATGCCCGGATCTCGTATCCGACGGTGCGTGACTATGTGACGGCCCGGCGCCCGGAGATCGCGGCCGAGGCGGGGGCGCCGGCCGAGGGATTCGTCGTTCGACACAACCGTCCGGGAGCGGACGCGGAAGTCGATTTCGGTGAGCTGTGGGTCGATCTCGGCGGGACGCTCACCAAGTGTTTTCTCTTCGCGTTCCGCATGGCCTACTCGGGCAGAGCGGTTCACAGAATCACCGTCTCGTGTGGGCAGGAGGCATTCCTCGAAGGGCACGTCCACGCTTTGTCGGTTCTCGGCGGGGTGCCCGGCGGTCAGATTCGCTACGACAACCTCACCCGGCAGTGAGAAGGGTCGTATTCCACAGCCGTTCCCGGGACGAGAACCCCCGATGGTCCGCGTTCCACCGGCATTACGGATTCACTCCCTTCTATTGCGAGCCGGGTCTGCGTGGCGCCCACGAAAAGGGTGGGGTGGAGGGGCAGGTCGGCTATTTTCGCCGCAACTACCTCACTCCCGTTCCGAAAGTCGCTTCTCTGGAGGAACTCAACGTCCGTATCCGCGAGTTCGAGGCGATCGAGGAGAACCGGCGGATCGGGTTGCGCATCCGCACGATCGGCCAGGACTTCCTCCACGAGGCCGGCCTGCTGATGAGCCTTCCCGACGACGCCTTCGAGACCGGCCTCGTCCTCACACCGCGGGTCGACCGCTACGCGCTGATCACCGTGCGGATGTGCCGGTACTCGGTCCCGGCCCGTTTCATCGGCCGCAAGGTCTGGGTGGTGTTGCGTTCCACCGACCTGGTCGCCTACGACGGACGTGTCGAGATCGCACGACACCCCCGATTGACCGGTCGGGGCGGGGAACGCCTCGTCCTGGACCACTACCTGGAGGTGCTGCTGCGCAAGCCCGGCGCGTTGGCCGGTTCCGAGGCCTTGGACCAGGCTCGCAAGGAAGGTTCCTTCACCGCGGCCCACGAGGCTTTGTGGGCGGCCGCCAAATCCGAGCACGGCGACGGGGAAGGCGCAAAAGCCCTGGTCAACGTTCTCCTGCTGCACCGACACATGCACCATCAGGACGTCGTCGACGGCATCCGGGCGGCGTTGGCGGTGGGTTCCCACACCCCGGATGTCGTCGCGTTGGAGGCCCGCAAGGCGGCCGAGGGCCGCAACAGGTCGCCGACGGTCGCCGCCGAGTCCCCTCGCGCGGCCCCGCCGCCGGTCGCTCCGGACCCGCAGGAGCGGGTGACCAGCCTGACGATGCGGCGGGTCGCGCAGCTTCCCGGCGACGTCCGGCCGCCGCCCGTTCTGAACGACTGGGACCAGTTACTGCGGCTCAACCGGAAGGACTCGTCATGACGATCCCGCATCACAGCCTGACCGAACCGGCCTCGAACGCCGCGATCGACACCGCCTGCCGCGTCCTGCGTCTGCCCACGATCCGCGGCCAGTTCGAGGCCACCGTCTCGCGCGCGGAACGCGAGCATCTGTCCTACCGGGGGTTCCTCGCCGAGCTGTTGATGGCCGAGTGCGAGGAGCGCGACCGCCGCCGGTCCGAGCGGCGGATCCGCGCGGCGGGGTTCCCCAGGCAGAAGTGGCTGACCGATTTCGAATACTCCGCCAACCCCAACATCCGACCGGCGCTGGTGAACAACCTCGCCACCTGCGAGTGGATCCGCAAAGGCGAACTGCTTTGTCTGATCGGCGACTCCGGCACGGGAAAGTCGCACCTGTTGATCGCACTGGGAACGGCCGCGGCGATGGCCGGATACCGGGTTCGATACGCGCTCGCGGCCAAACTCGTGAACGAACTCGTTGAAGCGGCCGACGAGAAGCAGTTGACCAAGACCATCGCTCGTTACGGACGCGTCGACCTTTTGTGCATCGACGAACTCGGCTATCTCGAACTGGACCGCAGGGGTGCCGAGATGCTCTTCCAGGTATTGACCGAGCGGGAGGAGAAGAACAGCGTCGCCATTGCATCCAATGAATCGTTTGGAGGCTGGACGAAAACGTTCACGGACCCGCGTCTGTGCGCGGCGATCGTGGACCGGCTCACGTTCAACGGCACGATCATCGAGACGGGCACCGAATCGTATCGACTCGCCCACACCAAAGCCCGGATGCAGGCGAATGCTTCGGCGTAGTCACCCGTTCGGCGGTCGGCTCCGCTTCCCCATCCACTCGCGCACCGACGACGCGCGGTCCATCCGGGCCGCGATCTCGGTTTTGGCCGGCGCGTCCAGCGTCTCGGGGAGTTCCTCGAAGGCGGCCGGTCGAACATCGAGCAGGCTCAGGATCTGTTCGCCGGTCCGCACCGACAACAGCAGTTGGCACCTCCACTGCGGGGTGACCGCGGGCCGATGTTCCAGGCGGTGTTCGAACATCGGATACAGGTGGTGCACGGCGTCTTCGGTGACGTGCCGCCGCAGCCAGTCGACCGACAACCTTTGGCTGAACCCGTAATCGGCGGCCTCGCCTTCCAAGCGGAGCAGTTCCGGGGTCCCGATCGCCCGGATCGTTCGCGGGAGGACAGCTGTCACGGGCCGATCATCCCACCGAACCGAGCGACCCCGGAGCCACGTCAAGCCAACACCCGGGGCCACTTCAAGACGTCACCAACCCCGGAATCACCCCCGGGTGGGGCCGATTCAAGGCGTCCCGCCGGGGCCAACTCAAGACGTCATGGCCACGCAGTCCAGCGCTGACTCCGATGCCTCACCCAAGCCGGTGAGCGGTTGAGTTGGGCAGATGGGTGGTTCGCCTTGCCTTCAGTCCGTCTCGCGCGGAATGGCGGCGATGCCGGCGCAGGCCAGGACTGCCGTGGCCGCAGTGTTGAGGAAGAGCATGAACGTCCATGCTCCATCCGGAGTGTTGATCTGGCCCAGGCGAAGAAGTTCGTCGTCTGCGCGTTCGAGGATGTCGACGGTCTCGGCGAGGCCGGGTATCGCGTGCTCCGGCTTTCGCTGCCGCATTCGTCGGAGCCGAGTCCGGTAGGTGTGCGCGTGCCGGTTGGCGGGGATGAGGCAGTCCCAGACGACGAATCTGCTTTCGGAGAGCAGGGCCTCGCGTGCGAGGGCACATGCCGCGGTCTGCTCGGTGAGCATGGTGAGGAGGTCGTCGCGTGTCATACGCCAACCCTGCCGGGCCTTGCTCAAGTGGCCAACCGAAGCCCCCGACCACACGCGCCGACTGCTGACCGGCCGGCCCCCGAGAGCAGGCAGCACACTGGTCCGGTGGCAGATGCATCCGAACGAGGCAACGTGACGTTCTCGGCTCCCGTCGGCTCGATCGACCTGCCGGCCGAGGCGGAGGACGGCACACCGTACGAGATCTGGCCGTGTCCCGATTGTCTTCCGTGGCATGCGGAGGTCATCGGTACCGGCGACCGGGTCGTGGTGCGCGAATGGCATGCGATCGACTGCCCGCAGTTCCAAGAGGTGGTGTCGAACGGCGACTGAACTTCGCCGGGGCTCGCCGCCGTGTCCTGCGGCAGGTCGTCGAGGCTCATGCCGAGCCGGCCCCGCACGTCGGTCCACGCGTCGCCGATCTCGCTTGGGAGGACGATACCCGTCGATGACGACGTCGACGGCCTCGTCGACGCCAGGAACACTCGGGCGTTGTCGTCGGTGTCCGCCTGCCGGCGTTTGCGATCGAGTCGCACTCTCGGAGCGAGGGGACCTGTCATCATCAGCCGATGGCGTCGAACACGCTTCTCGCGGCCGTGCGCGACCTCCTCGACGGCATCACGGCGAGCATTGCCGTCGGACACCGGCATGTCGACCTCCCGAGTGTGTGCGAGGTGCTCGGGTTGCCGGCGCCCCCGAGCGAGGGCACCAAACGCGAGCGCATGGCCGCAGGCTTTGCCGCCATGCACGACGACGACCTGCTCGTACTCGCCCGCAACATCCTGGTCGGCCATCCACTCGAGCCGTCACGGCGCAACGAACTCCAGGACCTGGTGTGG
>NZ_KB889592.1 GCF_000372745.1 Embleya scabrispora DSM 41855
CGAGTGAACGTGCGCATCGGGTGGTTGCCCTGGGGGGTCGGGCGTCGTTGTGAGGTTCGTGCGTCGCACTCGGGCGGCGCGGACAGGCGACAAACGGGAGAGTGCAGTGAACACGTTCAAGAAGGCCACGGTCATGGCCGCCGGTACCGCCGCGCTGGTGCTGGCCGGTGCCGGGGCCGCCAGTGCCCAGGCCGACGCGGACGGCGCCGCCGTCGACTCCCCCGGCGTGCTCTCCGGCAACAACATCCAGGTCCCGATCCACATCCCGGTCAACGTGTGCGGGAACACCGTCGACATCGTCGGCGTCCTCAACCCGACCTGGGGCAACACCTGCATCAACATCGACGACGACGAGCACCACGGGGAACACCACGAGGGCCACAAGAACGACTTCGGCGGCAACCACGGCTGACCCCCGAGGACACCTTCCGCGGACGTTCCTCCACGTCCGACTCGCGGTGGGGAACGGAGCACGGCTCCGGTCGCGCGTGCGGCCGGAGCCGTTTTCCGTTCGTCGCCCCGGCAACTCGCACAACGGGCGCGTCACACCCGTGACGCCGCCCCGATCGGCGCGGACCTCACGGGGCCGTGGCGCACCGTCGGGGCGACGCCGCCGCCGGATCGACTGAACGGTTGTCGAAGCGGGTACACGCCGTCGTCCGGAGGCCGTAAGCGCGTTCGGTACGGGCGCGATCCGGCCGTGGTTGCACGTGTAGGGAGAGTGTCGTGACATTCGCATCCGATCCCGACTCACCGACGCCGGTGCGTCACGAGCCCGCCGAGCCCGCCGTGGGGCTCGAGACGAGGGCCACCCCGCCGAGGACCTCCGCGGCGCCTCCGCGGCCCGTTTCGCCTCCGACCCGCACGGGGGATCCGGCGCCTTCGCGGCCCGTCTCCGCGCCGGCTGCGAAGCGTTCCGGGCCTGTTGCGGAGCCGGCCTCGGACGGTCCGACACCTGGCGTACGGGTGTCGCCGGGGAGGGGGCTGCCGGGCGACCCGGCCGGGGGGCAGTCCGGTGACACCGCGCAGGAATCCTCGGACGACGCGGCGGAGAGGTTGTTGCGTCTGGCGGCGGTGCATCGGACGGTGCCGGATGTCGCGCGGATGATCGCGATCCTGAGAGATCGTTCGGCTCCGGCCGCCGAGGACGCGTTGCGGGAGGTGGCGGTGGCGCGGCCGGTGAGTGATCTCGTGTTGTTGGCGGAGCTGTTGAGCGATCCCACGCACGCCGATCAGGGCAGGCGCCCCGTCGCGGAGCCCGCCCCGCGTGTGCAGGCCGGCCCGAGGGCCGCTGCCGCGCCCAAGCCCGCGCCCGCGCCCGCGCCCGCGCCGGTGCCCACGCCCGCGCCGTCCGCGTTCACGATCGAGGCGCGTCCCGCGAGGGCGCCGTCGCCCGCAGCGCAGGCCGGGCCCGGGGCCGAGAGCGGGGCCGAGGCCGGGACCGAGGCCGGGACGGGTCTGCGGTGGGCCACGGCGGTGGGACTGGCGGTGTCGGGGTTGGCGTTGGGGAGCGCGGTTCCCTCGAGTGTCCGCACGCCTCCGTACGCGGCCGTGTGGTTGGCGTCGGTGGGCCTGGTGTGTCTGTTCCTGGCCGGGGTGACCGCCGTGCGCGCCGGTCGCGGCGCGCGACTGGCGGCGTTGGCGGCGGGGTGCGTGACGATCGCGACGGCGGTGCTGCCGCGACTGGTCGCCGGGCAGAACGACGGTGCCTGGCTCGACGTGTGGGGCCTGCTCGCGCTGGGTGCGGGCGCGCTCACCGCGGTGTGCGCGGCGGCGTTCCTCGCCCGTTCGGACGACCAGCCGACCTCGTCGGGCCGGAGGCACCCGAACGCCTTCGAGCCCTGGGAGGCCACCATGAAGGAGCACCGCCCCACCAGCACCACCCGCATGCTCGGCTGAGCCCGGAGACCTCTCGGCCGTCGTACTGCCTGCGTGCCCGCCACGGATACCGACGCGTGGCGGGCACCGCGCGCTCCCGGCGCTCCACCGAACTCCCGCGTTGCCGTACCGAATCCCTGTGCCGCGTCGAGGATTCTCCGGTACGGCCGGCCGGCCGTACCGGAGAATCGCATCCCGACGATGGTCGGGGGTGCGCGAGGGGCGCCGGCTCGCGGGACGGTGGCAGGCCCGTCCCGCGAGGCCGATTCCGTACCCGTGGCGCCTTGCCGGCCGGATGTCGCGCGTGTTCGTGCGCCGGCTCGGGGTGGTGCCTGACGCGCGAAGGACGGGGTCCGCCGGTGGGCGGGCCCCGTCCTTTCGGGAGGAAGCTCGGGAGGAAGATCAGTAGGCGCGGCTTCGGGAGGTGTAGGCGGCGGCCGGGGCGGTGCCGCTCCGGGGGTAGGCGATCATGGTCGGATCGCCGTCCGAGGTGTACCTGCGGACTCGGCCGTCGGCGAGTTTGTCCAGCCACGTCGTCGAGCCGAACTGAGCGTCCTCGCCGGTGGCCGGTGCCGAACGGATACGCGGTACCGCGCCGGGATCGAAGGTGGGTGCGAACGGCGACGGGGCGGGATTGGAGCCGACCAGGAACACGCCTCGGTGTTCGTAGGTCACCGTGCCGCTGGTGCCCTTGGCCGCCAGCGTCGCCGGCCGCGGCTCGGCGCCGAACGGCAGCGCGAGCGTGGCCACCGTGGCGCCCGGCAGAGCGGCCAGGATCATCGCCTGTTGCTCGGCGATCTGGCGGGCGGCGACATCCGGGCCGGCCGACCGCAGATTGGCGTGGTCGCGCGTGTGGTTGCCCACCTCGAATCCGTGGTCGCGGAGCCAGGGCAGCGTCTTGCGTCCACCGGGATCGCCGAAGGGGTCGGCGTTGACGAACATCGTGGCCACCGGACGAAACGCCGGATGGGTACGGGCGACGTCCAGGAGGATGCCGACGGCCGTGTTGGGCGCGGCGTTTCCGTCCGGGCCGATGCCGAACTGACTCTTGGACGAGTCGTCGAACGTCAGGACGACCGGATGTGCGCCGGCCGGGATGTCGATGTGTCCGGTCGCGTAATCGGCCGCCGTGATCGGGACGTACCCCTCCCTCGCCAGACGCTCCAGTTCGGCCCGGAAGTCCTCGGGCGTCCGGTCGTACACGCCCTTGGGCGACGGGATGACTTGGTGGTACATCAACACCGGTACGGCGCCGGTCTCGTCGGCGCCGACCGCGGCCGGGTCGGCGGGCGCGGGGGCCGCGGCACGTTTGGCGTCCCCGGCGGACGATGCGCCCTTGGACGGGGAGTCGTCGCTGCCGCAGGCGGTGCCCGCGAGCAGGACCGCGGCGAGGGTCGCGATGGTCGGAACGAGGCGGTGGTGCACGGTCTTCTCCTGAAGGCGGCGAGTGGAGGTCACGGTGTGGTGCCCAGAGCGGCGCCTTGGTAGCGCGCGCCCGCGTTCCAAAGCAGGAACGACGGCATGTTGTTGTCGCGGGCCGCCTTGATCTGGGCGGCGACTTCGGCGGGTCCGTAGGTGACGCCCATCGAGAAGTCCTGTAGCCACGGCACGACGGTCGCTCCGGTGCCCTTGGTCTGCTTGGTGAAGTCGGCCAGCGAGCGCTGCACGATGTCGTAGGGGCTGCTGTTGGGGGAGGCGACGCCGTACTCGCCCGCGGCCCAGTGCGAGGGGTAGACCATCGGTGCGATGTAGTCGGCGGCTCGGGCAAGCAGCGGGATGTCCTGAGCGATCTCGGTCGGACGGGTGGCGGCGATTCCGAACACGGAAGCGCCGAGGAAGGCGCCGTGCGGTCGGATCGCGGTCCGGGTCTCGGCGACGAAATCGGCGATGGACTGCTCGGGCGTGCGGTTGCCGATCCCGGGGAACGCCATCTGCGAGAGTCGGCCGTCCGGACGACGAACGTAGTCGTAGAGAATGTCGTCGAAGCCGAGCTTGGCTGCTTCGACGGCCAGGTCGATGTTGTACTTGCGCACCTCGGGATCGGCGAAGTTGGTGAACGCCAGCGTCCCGTAGTGCCCGCCGTCGTAGGCGCCGCCGTCGGGCGTCCGCACCAGCCGGTTCTTGGCGCCCGTCTCCCAGGACTTCGCGCCCAGTACCGGATCGCGGAACGCGACGATGCGGCCGATCACGCGCACCCCCATGCCGTGGAGCTGGTCCAACACCGCGCGGGCGTTGTAGGAGGGCTTGGTCGCGCCGATCTGCCGGGCGAGAGGCACCTGGGAGTCGTAGCCGACCTCGCCGCTCTCGTCCTTGACGTCCAGTTCGATGGTGTCGATCTTCTTCTGGCGCACCAGTTCGAGCAGCGGTTCGCGCAGGGCCGCCGAGCTCCAGCCGATGGCGGTGATGTGCGCCGCGCGGGCACCCGGGTAGGGCACCGCGACGATGGTGGGAACGGTCGTGGCGTTGCCCGCCCTGTCCGTGGCGACGACGTCGAACGCCGGCGGCGCCTGGGGCAGTTCGATCGTGAAGGTGCCGTCCGCGCCGACCTTGGCACGTCGGCCGGCCGCCTGGACGCTGGTGGCGCCCTGGGCGCGTCCGCGTAGGGTCACCGGCGCGTTCATCTTCTGGGCCTTGACCGGATCCACGGTCAGGGTGGGTGCGGTGGTGTCCACGGTGAAGTCGCGGTCGATCGAAGCGGAGGTCATCGGCAGGTCGCCGTCGACGGAGGCGGTGAGCCGGTGCTTGCCCTCGGCGAGCCCGGACGTGGAGACGATCAGCCGATCGCCCTCCCGTCGCGCGGCGATCGGGCGGCCGTCGAGGCTCACCCGCACGTCTTCCAGCGAGCCGGCCTCCACCTGCCAGGTCTGGTCACGGCCGGCGGTGGCGCCGAGGACGGTACCCGAAGGGATGCCGTGCACGGCCAACCCGGGGGAGAGGGAGGAGACGAGGGGGAGCGCGGCGCCACTGACACCCACCACGGCGACGGTGGCCGCGACGAGATAGATGGGGCGCTTCGTCCGCAACTTCGAGGACAGTCCAGCCATGGCGAAACTCCGGAGAGTAGTGGGGCGATGACAGGCGACTGCCCATAATTGATAATAATTATCTGTATATAGTCCATTTGTGAATTTCTCGGTTGACGACGAGCACCGCCTGGAGAGCGAAGGCTGCCGCCCCGTCCGGTTTTCGCGCCGGGTCGAGTCGAGAGCAGAGCCGGCGACGGCCCGCCACCCGATCGGTGGCGGGCCGTCGCCGGCTGGGCTTTTGCCCGGTGCTGCTACCTCCCCATCTTGTCGGGGTTGACGTCGAGGACACCCTCGATTCCGCGGTGGGTCTCGTAGTCCAGGACGGCGATCTCGGGGTAGTGCAGGTCGAAGGCCGGTGATTCGGAGCGGATCCGGGGCAGCCTGGTGAAGTTGTGCCGGGGCGGCGGGCAGGAGGTGGCCCACTCCAGCGAGCGCCCGTAGCCCCACGGGTCGTCCACCACCACCTTGTGGGCGAACCGGTGCGTCTTCCAGACGTTCAGCAGGAAGGGCAGGGTGGACAGGCCGAGCAGGAACGCGCCGATGCTGGAGATCGTGTTCAGCGTCGTGAACCCGTCCGAGGCGAGGTAGTCCGCGTAGCGCCGGGGCATGCCCTCGGCGCCGAGCCAGTGCTGGACGAGGAAGGTGGTGTGGAAGCCGACGAACAGCGTCCAGAAGTGGATCTTCCCGAGTCGCTCGTCCAGCATCTTGCCGGTGAACTTGGGCCACCAGAAGTGGAATCCGGCGAACATGGCGAACACGACGGTGCCGAAGACGACGTAGTGGAAGTGGGCGACGACGAAGTAGGAGTCGGTCACGTGGAAGTCGAGCGGGGGTGAGGCGAGGATGACGCCGGTGAGGCCGCCGAAGAGGAAGGTGACCAGGAACCCGATCGACCACAGCATGGGTGTCTCGAAGGAGAGCGACCCGTGCCACAGGGTGCCGATCCAGTTGAAGAACTTCACGCCCGTGGGTACGGCGATCAGGAACGTCATGAAGGAGAAGAACGGCAACATCACCGCGCCGGTGGGGAACATGTGGTGGGCCCAGACGGTGACCGAGAGGCCGGCGATGGCGATGGTGGCGGCGATCAGGCCCTTGTAACCGAAGACGGGGTTGCGGGAGAAGACGGGGAAGATCTCGGTGACGATGCCGAAGAACGGCAGCGCGATGATGTAGACCTCGGGATGGCCGAAGAACCAGAACAGGTGCTGCCACAGCAGGGGACCACCGTTGACGGGGTCGAAGACGTGGGTGCCGAACTTGCGGTCCGCCTCCAGCGCGAACAGGGCCGCTGCCAGGACCGGGAACGCCATGATGACCAGGACCGAGGTCAACAGCACGTTCCAGCAGAAGATCGGCAGCCGGAACATCGTCATCCCGGGCGCGCGCATGCACACGATCGTGGTGATGAAGTTGACCGCGCCCACGATCGTGCCGAATCCGGACAGGGCCAGGCCCATGATCCACATGTCGCCGCCGATGGACGGCGAGCGCACCACTCCGCTGAGCGGGGTGTACGCGAACCAGCCGAAGTCGGCCGCGCCCTGCGGGGTGAGGAAACCGGCGACCGCGATCAGCGAACCGAACAGGTAGAGCCAGTACGCGAGCATGTTCAGGCGCGGGAACGCCACGTCGGGCGCGCCGATCTGAAGCGGCATGATCCAGTTCGTGAACCCGGCGAACAAGGGTGTGGCGAACATCAGCAGCATGATCGCGCCGTGCATGGTGAATGCCTGGTTGTACTGCTCGTTCGACACCAGTTGCGTGCCCGGGCGCGCCAACTCGGCCCGAATGGTCAGCGCCAGCACGCCACCGAACAGGAAGAAGGCGAACGAGGTGGTGAAGTACAACGTGCCGATCGTCTTGTGATCGGTGGTGGTCAGCCACTTCACCACGATCGCCCCACGACGGGACGAGCGCGGAGCCGCGGCGCCCGGTCGCGAGGGCGCCACGGGATCCTGGACGTTGGTCATGCACGCTCCACGGGGGTGTCGGAGAGGAAGAGCCGCATCGACACGGTCGACCGGCGCGCGAGAGGGGCGACGACGTCGATCATGGGCGACGCCGCCGGTCCCGCACGACCCAGGCCGCCAGGGGCAGTGCTCCCAACGCGGCGAGCGACACGAGGGGAGCCAGCACCAGCGGATGCGACAGCCGCGTCGCGGCCACCACGCCGAACGCCAACACCACGGGAACCAGGACGCTGGCGGCCGCGATGATCCGCAGCCCCCGTCCGGACGACGCGGCGGCGGCCCGCGCCGATCGATGCGACACCGTGTCGAGCCGCAACTCGGACGTGATGGCGCACCACGCCCGCCGCTCGTCCTCACTCAGGATCCCTGACTCCACAGCCGCCTCCTCGCAGCGCCGCGACCACGCATCGCGGCAAACGCGCGCCCTCTGCCCTCGAATCGGCCGATCAACGCGCCAACGCGCCGAGTTCACCCGATCGGCGGGTCGCACACGGCCGCATCGACCACGACGGCAAGGCATTGCCGTCGGCGGGCGGTACCGTCAACGACACCGCCCGGTCGACCCGTTGCGCCCGGCCGAGCGTCGGCGGATCGTGCGGGCGACGGCAAGGCGTTCGACGCGCAGGGCGGCGCGGGCGGCGTTCGCGCCGCATGCCCCGTGGACGCCGCCGCCGGGGTGAGCGGACGCGGAGGCCAGGTACAGCCGGCGGACCGGCGTCGGCGGGCGCCCCGAGCCGGGCACGGGGCGAAAGACCAACTGTTGGTGGATGGCGGCGGATCCGCCGTTGAGGGCCCCGCCGACCAGGTTTGCGTTCGCTGCTTGCAGGGCCAGGGGGGACAGGATCCGGCGCGCGATGATCCGGGAGCGGAACCCCGGCGCGAAGGTTTCGACCCGCGTTTCGAGGCGGTCGGCGTACGCTTGCGCCTCGCCGGGGTCCCAGCGTCCGGTGAGGCCGCCGCCGAGGTCCTCGGTGACGTGTCTGGGCACGTGCGTGTACGCCCACGCCGATTCCGTACCGGCGGGGGAACGGGTGGGGTCCGCGGTGGTCATCTGGCCGATGAGCAGGAACGGCCGCGCGGGCAGTCTGTCGGAAGCCACCTGGACGGCGTAGTCGGAGAGTTCGGCGAGGTCGGCGGCGAGATGAATGGTGCCGGCTCGGGCCGCCTCGGGCGCGGTCCAGGGGATCGGCCCGTTCAGGGCCCAGTCGACCTTGAACGTCCCCGGGTCCCAGGTGAACCGGCGCAGGTCGTCGCGCAGGCGCGCGGGCAGATCGTCCCAGGAGACGAGGCCGCCGTACAGCGTCGTGGCGGGCACGTCGGCCAGCACCGCTCGGCGCGCTCGCACCGCGTCGCCGTTCGCGGTGCGTACGCCCAGCGCCGTGCCGCCGCGTACGACGACCGAGGTCACCCGCGTACCACAGCGGACGGCGCCGCCCTTGGACGTCAGGCGCCGTACCAGTGCCTCGGTCAACGCACCGGCGCCGCCGACCGGGGTGGGCCAGCCGTGCTGCTGACCGAGCATGGCCAGGAGCCAGCCGAACGCCGCGCTCGGTGCCGCCTCGGGCAGCATGTCCGCGTGCAGGGCGCAGCCGGCCAGCAACATCGTGGCACCGACGTCGGAGAATTCCTCCTCGCCCAGCCTGCGCACCGGCAGGGTCATCGTGCGCGCGAACCGCAGTCCGTCCGCCGCCCCCAGCCGCGCGGCGAGCGCGAGGCCGGATCGGATCGGCGGGAAGGGGGACAAGAGCGCGTTCACCAGATGCGGGTCCAGGCGGTCCCACAGCGCCGAGAGCCGGCGCCACCCCGCCGCGTCGTCGGCGCCGAAGTGCCCGGCCAGTCCCGCGGCGGTGGCATCGACGCCGCGGTGCAGTGTGGCACAGCGTCCGTCGGCGAGCGGGTGCGCGAGTACGGAGGGGGCGTGGCTCCAGCGGAGTCCGAACTCGTGCAGGTCGAGTGCGGCGATCGTCGGCGAGGCCGCGGCGAGCGGATGGAAGGAGCTGAACGTGTCGCTCACGAAGTCCGGATGCACGCCGCGGTCGCTGTGCACCGCGCCGCCGGGCACGTCCCGGGCCTCCAGTACCTCGACCCGCCAGCCGTGGTCGGCGAGGATGTTGGCGGCGACCAGCCCGTTCGGACCGGCTCCGACGACGACCGCGTCAGCTTCGTCGGTCATCGGTGGCCCCGGGGCGGCTGCCCTTCACGGCGCCGTTCCTCGAGCCGTTGCCCTTCGGGCCGGTGGCCGGTGCCGAGGACCCGTGCCCGTCCGCGGTTGCCGCCGGTGCTTCCTCGGCGACCCGGGCGAGATTGTGCAGCATCTTGCGGTTTCGCAGGTGCAGCAGCACCTCGCCCGGCGGGCCGTGCAGACGGGCGGCCGGGCCCCGGAGCGGATGCTCGTCCACCAGGACCAGGGTGTCGGTGTCCCAGGGCAGTAGTTCGATGCCGATGCGAGCAGTCCCCAGCGGGGACGCCACCGCTTCCAACTCCAGACGCTTGCCCGGGTCGCAGAGCCGGACGACGCATTCGTCCTGGAACGTGATCGGTCCGAGGCCGATCGTGTAGACCAGACGCGCCCCCTTTCGAGGCCACGTGTCGTCGGCCTGATCGATGCGTTTGGTTCCCACGACCCACTCGGCGTAGTGCCGCGCGTCGGCGAGAACGTCCCACACCTGTTCCGGAGTCGCGTTGATCAGTTGCTGTCGTCGTGCCATGTGCGGCGAGTACCCGCGCCGGGCGGCCCATACCCGAAACGCCCGGCGGATCCCCGAAAGGCTTCCAGGACCGAGCAGGTCAGCCGGCCCGCCATCACCCGGTTGCCCACCCGGAGTTCCGAGAATGCGCCGACCTCGGCCACCCGAGGCAACGGACACAGTGTCGCCCCCTTGATCGATGTTCTGACTCATTGTCGGTTGTGGGGGGTCTCGATTCGGCGGGAAGCTGACGGCCCGTCGGATCGCGCCCCGGCCACTACGGAGTCGGAGAGCAGACATCCGCCACATGTGTCAGGCCGTTTTTCGGCCGCACCCCTCAGGGAGGTGGGATGTCCACCCAGCAGCAGCCCGTCGACAGCGCCGGAGTCGACGTGGCTTTGCCGGCCGCCGGCGAGCCGGCCAACCGGCTCAAGGCGAACTCCGTCGGTCTCGTCGGCGTCGTCTTCATGGCGATCGCCACCGCCGCGCCGATCACCGCGATGACCGGCAACCTGCCGATCATCGCCGGCTCGGGCAACGGTATCGGCGCCCCCGCCGCCTACATCTTCGCGACCCTGGTCCTGACCATCTTCTCGGTCGGCTACGTCGCGATGGCCAAACACATCACCGCCGCCGGTGCCTTCTACGGCTTCATCTCGCACGGTCTCGGCCGGGTCGCGGGCATGGCCTCGGGCCTGCTGGCGGTCCTGGCGTACATCGTTTTCGAAGCATCGATCATCGGCTTCTTCGCCGCCTCGTTCGAACAACTCGCGAGCGACCAGTGGGGGCTCGACCTGCACTGGGGCTACTACGCGATGTTCGGCCTACTGGTCATCGCGGGGATGGCCTTCTTCGACATCCACCTGACGGCCAAGTTCCTCGGCGTCGCGCTGATCCTGGAG
>NZ_KB889593.1 GCF_000372745.1 Embleya scabrispora DSM 41855
GGCCGGGGACTTCGACGGTGACGGTCGGGTCGATCTCGTGTCCGTCTGGAGCGACGGCACGCTGGCCCGCTATCCGGGGAACGGAAACGGCACCCTCCGGGACTCCGTCCCGATGTGGCCGGACAAGTCCTGGAAGGGCTCGCTCCGGATCAACGCCGGCGACTTCAACGGCGACGGACACACGGATCTNACCTCCATCTGGGAAGAGGGATCGCTCAACCTCTATCGCGGCCAGGGCAACGGCGCGATCAACAGCTCCACCCGCATGTGGGTCGACAACACCTGGAAGAAGTAGTAGCGAAGCGCCAAAAATGTGATCGGCAGCCGGCACGGGACGGACACTCGTCGTCCCGTGCCGGCTGTTCGATGCCGCCATCGAGCCGGCGCCCGTCGGGGACACGGGCGCCCGGCGGCGGGCCCCGTGCGAGCGTGAGTGTCCGGTGAAATAATCCGTGGCCCGAAAAACTCTCGCGCGTTAGCGTCGCATGACAATGCGTACGTTTCCCGTTGCCGACCCCGGCGATCCCGATATCCGGTCGGCGGGCCGATACCTGACCTGGCTCGCCGTTCGCAGCCGCCGCACGATCCTGATGGGCATCCTGTGGGCGTCGGTGTGGATGGTCGCGCAGGCCCTGATGCCCGCCGCGGTCGGCCGCGCGATCGACGCGATCGAGGCGCGCGACGAGCAGGGACTGCTCGCGTGGTCCGGCGCGCTGCTGGGCATCGCCGTTCTGATCGGCTTCACCGGGACCATGCGACACCGCAACGCGGTCGCCAACTTCCTGGACGGCGCGTTTCGTACGATCCAGCTGGTGACCCGGCACGCCTCCCGGCTCGGTGCCGCCCTGCAGCGCCGGATCGCTTCCGGCGAGGTGGTCGGCGTGGGCACCTCGGACGTGGACGCGATCGGCTCGACGCTCGACATCACCGCCCGCGGCTGCGCGTCGATCGTCACGCTCGCCGTGGTCGCGGTGGTGCTGCTGAACATGTCGGTGCCGCTGGGCCTGCTCGTACTGATCGGCGTGCCACTGCTGATGGGCCTGGTCTCGCTGCTGCTGCGTCCGCTGCATCGACGCCAGAACGCCTACCGCGACCTGCAGACCGGTCTGGCCGATCGGGCCGTGGACATCGCCTCCGGCCTGCGGGTGCTGCGCGGGATCGGTGGCGAGCGGACGTTCGGCGCCCGTTACCGGCGCGAGTCGCAACAGCTGCGGGTGGCCGGCGTGCGTACCGCCCGGGTCGAATCCCTGCTGGAGGCCGCACAGTTCCTGGTGCCCGGCTTCTTCGTCGCATTCGGCAGCTGGCTGGCCGCCCGGTTCGCCCTGGACGGTCGGTTGACGGTCGGTCAGATGGTGTCCTTCTACGGCTACGCGGCGTTCTTGACCGTGCCGCTGTCCACCCTCACCGAGTTCGCCGACCGGGTGGTGCGCGGCCTTGTCGCGGCCCGGCGGGTGACGCGCGTGCTCGCCCTGGAACCGGGCGTGACGGACTCCGCCGAACCGGTCGCGTGGCCGCCGCCGGGAGACCTGGTGGACCGGAGCTCGGGCCTGTTGGTCCGACCCGGCGTGCTGCTCGGGATCGCCTGTGAGGACCCGCAGGACGCACCTGCGCTGGCCGATCGGCTCGGTCGCTACGAGGAGGCCGACGTGCTCTATGCCGACGTGCCGCTCGCCGACCTCGCGCTGGCCGACGTGCGGACGCGAATCCTGGTCGGGCATCACGACGCCGGGTTGTTCGCCGGGCCGCTGCGCCGCGAACTGACGCCGGGCGACGGCGGAACGGGTGATCTGGCGACGGCGGTCGAGGTGGCCTGCGCCGACGACGTGATCGACGCGCTGGATCAGGGACTGGACACCGAGATCGCGGCGCGCGGCCGGGAGTTCTCCGGCGGCCAGGTGCAACGCCTGCGCCTGGTGCGGTTGTTGCTCGCCGAACCGCAGACGCTGGTGCTGATCGAACCCACCAGCGCGGTGGACGCGCACACCGAGGCGCGGATCGCCGCCCGGCTCGCGGCACATCGCCGAGGTAGCACCACGGTGGTCGCCACCACGAGTCCGCTCGTGCTGGACACCATGGACGAGGTCGCCTACGTCGAGGACGGCAAGGTCATGGCGGTCGGTTCGCACCGCGAACTGTTGGCGACCGAGCCGCGGTACGCCGCGCTGGTCACCCGGGTCGACGAGGACGCCCGGGATGCTCAGGACGCCTGGGGCGCTCAGGGCGACGAGGGCGACGAGGGCGAGGAGAGCGCGTGAGCGCGCGGGAACTGCTACCGATCGCGCCGGCCGCCGAGGTCGGCCGGCATGCCGTGCGACTGTTGCGCGAGCGGCGTCGCGATCTGATCCTGACCGTCCTGTTCTACGCGCTCGCCGCGGTGGCCGGCCTGGTCGCGCCGCGGTTGCTCGGGGTGTTGATCGAGAAGGTCCGCGCGGACAGCCCGACCCGCACGATCGACCTGCTCGGCCTAAGCATCGCCGGCGCGCTGTTGCTCCAGGCGCTGCTCGTGCGGCAGGCCGCGGTGGCCGCCGCGCGGCTGGGCGAGGGGCTGCTCGCGCAGGTTCGCGAGGAGTTCGTGGATCGGATCCTGGACCTGCCACTGTCCACCGTCGAGCGGGCCGGTTCCGGCGACCTGCTCGGGCGCGCGAACCGCGACGTGGCCGCGATGTCCCGGGCGGCCCGGCGGGCGGTGCCGTCCGTGTTGGTCGCCGCGGTGACGATCGTGCTCACCTTCGCGGGGCTGCTGCTGCTCAATCCGCTGCTCGCGTTGCCGCTGCTGATCACGCTGCCGCTGTTGATCCCGATCACGTACTGGTACCTGCGCCGCGCGCCGGCCGGCTACCTGCGCGAGAACGCGGCGTGGGCGCAGGTGACCGACTCGCTCGCGGAGACGGTCGAGGGGGCACGCACGGTCGAGGCGCTGCGGCTGGCCGACCGGCGCCGGCGGCGTGGCGACGAGGACGTCGCGCAGGCGTACGCGGCCGAGCGGTACACGCTGTGGTTGCGCACGATCTGGTTCCCGTCGGTCGACTTCGGCTACATGCTGCCGGTGGTGGCCACCACGGCCTTCGGCGGGTGGGCCTATCTGCACGGATGGGCCACGCTCGGCGAGGTGGCGACCGCGGTGTTGTACGTGCAGTTGATCATCGGTCCGATGGACGAGTTGTTGAACTGGCTGGACGAGGTGCAGATCTCGGCGGCCTCGCTGGCCC
Source organism: Embleya scabrispora DSM 41855 (assembly GCF_000372745.1). Lineage (GTDB taxonomy): Bacteria > Actinomycetota > Actinomycetes > Streptomycetales > Streptomycetaceae > Embleya > Embleya scabrispora. The sequence continues at coordinate 3,210 of NZ_KB889593.1, forward strand.
GGCTGCTGGGTGTGGCCGATGTGCCCTCCGATCGCGAACCGACCGACGCCGAGCCGGTGGACGAGACGTTGACCGTGCGGGACGTGCGGTTCGCCTATGCGGCGGGTCGCGAGGTGCTGCACGGTATCGATCTGACCATCCGGCCGGGGGAGCGGATCGCCGTGGTGGGGCCCAGCGGGGCCGGGAAGTCCACGCTGGGGCGGCTGTTGGCCGGGGTCAATGCGCCCACCTCCGGGAGCGTGTCGGTGGGCGGGGTGCCACTGGTCGGTCTGCCGCTGGACGAGCTGCGCGGCCGGGTCGCGTTGGTGACGCAGGAGCACCACGTCTTCCGGGGCACGTTGCGGGACAACCTGCTGCTGGCCCGCGAGGACGCCTCCGACGACGAGGTGCGGGGTGCGCTGCGCGCGGTCGACGCGGACTGGGTGGCGGCGCTGCCGGCCGGGGTGGATACCGAAGTGGGGCCCAAGGGGTACGAGTTGACCGCGCCGCAGGCGCAACAGTTGGCGCTGGCCCGGCTGGTGCTGGCCGATCCGCACACGCTCGTGCTGGACGAGGCCACCTCGCTGATCGATCCGCGGGCGGCTCGGCATCTGGAGCGGTCGTTGGGTGCGGTGATCTCGGGGCGGACGGTGATTGCGATCGCGCACCGGTTGTATACGGCGCATGACGCGGATCGGGTTGCGGTGGTGGAGGACGGGCGGATCACCGAGCTGGGCAGTCACCGAGAGTTGATTGCGACCTCCGGTGCGTATGCTGCGCTTTGGCGGTCTTGGCATGGGTGAGCCGTTGTGTTGGCCTCAAGCGCCGGCGGGGCTGAGTGGCCTCATGCGCCGGCCGGGCTGGGTTCGCCTCAAGCGCCGGCGGGGCTGAGTGGCCTCAAGCGCCGGCCGGGCTGAGTGGCCTCAAACGCCGGCCGGGCTTGATTGGTTTCGGCTGACGGTGGGCGTTGATTTGGCTGGGTTGGCCTCAAGCGCCGGCCGGGCTGAGTGGCCTCATGCGCCGGCCGGGCTGTTGGCTGGCGTTCTTGGCCGAGGTGGGGGCTCAGGGATTTTGGGTGGCCAGGGACGCGTGTTCTTCTCGGAGTTGGCGTTTGAGGATTTTGCCGCTCGGGTTTTTGGGGAGTGCGTCGGCGAGGACCACGTACTTGGGGACCTTGAAGCCAGCGAGGTGGGATCGGCAGTGTTCGATGAGTTGTTCCTGGGTGATCTTTTCTCCGGGCTTGGGGACGACCACCGCAGTGACGGCCTCGATCCAGTACGGGTGTGGGACGCCGAAGACGGCGGCCTCGGCGACGGCGGGGTGGGCGTGGATGATCTCCTCGACCTCGCGGCCCGCGACGTTCTCGCCGCCGGTCTTGACCATGTCTTTCTTGCGGTCCACCACCGAGAGGTAGCCCTCGTCGTCGAGCACCCCGAGGTCGCCGCTGTGGAACCAGCCGCCGCGGAACGCCTCGGCGGTGCGCTCGGGGTCGTTCCAGTAGCCCAGCATCGTGTGCGGGCCCCGGTGCACGATCTCGCCGACCACGCCGGGCGGCACCGGCCGATCCTGCTCGTCGACCACGATGGTCTGTACGTTCAGGCCCGCGCGTCCGGCCGAACCGGCCTTCCGCTCCTGCTCGTCCGGGCCCAGGATGGTGGCGACCGGGGACATCTCGGTCTGGCCGTAGAAGTTGTACAGCCGCAACTGCGGTAGCCGGCGGCGCAGTTCCGCCAGCACCTCGACCGGCATCGCGGCGGCGCCGTAGTAGCCCTTGCGCAGACTGGACAGGTCCCGCGTGTCGAAGTCGGGGTGGCGCAGCAGCGCGATCCACACGGTCGGCGGGCAGAACAACTTGCTCACCCTTTCGCGCTCGACGGTGGCGAGCAGCGTGGCCGGGTCCGGCGCGGGCAGGATGATCGAGGTCGCGCCCAGGTAGACGTCCGGCGTCAGGAAGCAGTGCAGCTGCGCGCAGTGGTACAGCGGCAGCGCGTGGATCTCCACGTCGTCGGCGGCCATCCCGCCGTCGATGATCGCGGTCGCGTACTGCGCGATCAGGTTGCGGCTGGTCATCACCGCGCCCTTGGGCCGGGACTCGGTGCCGGAGGTGTACATGATCTGCACCGGATCGTCGTCGTCCAGGTCGAGATCGGGCACCGGGCCGCCCTCGGCGAGCAGCGCCGCGAACGGTTCCCAGCCCGGGGCGGCCGGGCCGAACACCACGCGCAGCGCCTCGCGGCCGGCCAGCGCGGCGTCGGCGGTGTCGGTCAGCTCGGGACCGGCCAGGACGGCGCGGGCGCCCGCGTGCTCCAGGACGTAGCCCACCTCGGGCGCGGTGAGCATGAAGTTGACCGGGACGGAGATCGCGCCGAGCCGGGCCAGCGCGAAGTAGGCCACCGCGAAGCCGTGCGAATTGCGGGACAGCAGCACGACCCGGTCGCCCTTGCCGATGCCGCGCGCGGCGAGCGCGCCGGCCGCGGCCGAGACCGTGGTGTCGAACTCGGCGAAGGTCTGCCGCAGCTCGCCGGCCACGATCGCGAGCCGGTTCGGCAGCCGGGCGGCGGTGCGCGCGAGCAGGTCGGCGACGCCGTGCCGGCGGGCCTGTACAGCGGTCACGGATGGCTCCTTGCCTCTGTGCAGCACATGGAGGCGTCATTGTGTCCGGCACGGCCGCCTGGGGGAAGCGTCTCGACCGCTGAAATCTTTGCGTTGATCACCGATCCGCCTAGGTAGGCTTTCCCCATGACCAGCAGCGAAGCCTCCGCAGTCCTCGACACCGCCCGTCGCGCCCGGGAGGCCGCCGCCGTCCTCGCGCCACTGACCCGCCGGGCCAAGGACGACGCGCTGCTCGCGCTCGCCGACGCACTCGTGGCCCGTTCGGCCGAGATCGTGATCGCCAACACCGAGGACGTCGAGCGGGCCCGGGCCAACGGCACCGGCGAGGCGATGATCGACCGGCTGACCCTGACCGACGAGCGGATCGCCGCGATCGCCTCGGACGTGCGCGACGTGGTCGGCCTGCCGGACCCGGTCGGCGAGGTGCTGCGCGGCTCGACGCTGCCCAACGGTCTGGAGCTGCGCCAGGTGCGGGTGCCGCTCGGCGTGGTCGGGATCATCTACGAGGCCCGTCCCAACGTCACGGTGGACGGCGCCGCGCTGTGCCTGAAGTCGGGCAATGCGGTGCTGCTGCGCGGCTCCTCGTCCGCCTACCGCTCGAACACCGCGATCGTCGCGGTGATGCGCGACGCGATCGTCGCGGCCGGCCTGCCCGCCGACGCGATCCAGCTGGTGCCGGGCGAGACGCACGACTCGGTGAAGGAGCTGATGACCGCGCGCGGCCTGGTGGACGTGCTGATCCCGCGCGGCGGTGCAGGCCTGATTCGCACCGTGGTCGAGGGCTCGACGGTGCCGGTGATCGAGACCGGCGTCGGCAACTGCCACGTCTACGTCGACGCGCAGACCGACCTTGCGATGGCGGTGAACATCCTGGTCAACTCCAAGGCGCATCGGGTCAGCGTGTGCAACTCCGCCGAGACGCTGCTGGTGCACCGGGACGTGGCGGACGCCTTCGTGCCGCTCGCGCTGGCCGCCCTGAAGGACGCGGGCGTGACCGTGCACGGCGACGCCGCGGTGCAGGCGTTCTCGGCCGACGTGGTGCCCGCCACGGACGCCGACTGGGACACCGAATACCTCTCCTACGACATCGCCGCCGCCGTGGTGCCCTCGCTGCACGACGCGGTCGCGCACATCCGTCGGCACAGCTCCGGCCACACCGAGGCGATCGTGACCACGTCGCAGGCCGCGGCTCGCGAGTTCGTCAGCCTGGTGGACTCGACCGCCGTCATGGTCAACGCGTCGACCCGGTTCACCGACGGCGGCCAGTTCGGCTTCGGCGCGGAGATCGGCATCTCGACGCAGAAGCTGCACGCGCGGGGGCCGATGGGTCTGCCCGAGCTGACCAGCACGAAGTACGTGGTCACCGGCGACGGTCACGTGCGTTCCTGATCCGGGATCTCCGGGCCCGGAATCGGCTCGGATCGTGGTCGGGTGCCCGACCGGTGCGCGGAATCGGTACCCATCCGGGCGCCTGCGGTAATACTGTCTAGGAGTGCCCGAATCACCAGGGCCAGAGTTCCCGGACGGCCCAGACTTTCCCGAGTTCTCGGAGGATGAGCTCTCCTCCGTCGTTTTCGACGAGTCGTTCGTGCGCGCCGCCCGCGTGCACGAGCCCTCGGCGAACGAGCGTGGTGCGGCGATCGATGCTGCGCCGACGCCCACCCCGGCCGCGCCCGAGCGGACCGACAAGAAGGCCGAACAGGCCGATCGTTCCGACTGGTTCGACGACGGGACGTATCCGGCGGACGGCGAGGACCCATGGCGGGCCCGGACCGTGCCCGGGCACGAGCACACGCCGCTGTCGGCGGACGTGCCCACCTGGTTCGCGAGCGAGCCGTGGAACCGGTCCGCACGGTCCACCCGCTGGCGACGCGGGGTGGCCTGGGTGCTGGCGCTGCTGATGGGCATCGGCGTGGTGGCGATTGCGGTGACCGCGTTCTACCGCAGCGGATCATCCCAGGGACCCACCACGCCCCGGCAGCCCTCGGTGGGGTCGGGGCGGAGCGCGACGACCGACAACAACCCGGTGTTCGCGCCGCTGCCCGGGCAGGACACGTCCCAGGTGCGGATCACCGTCCCGCCCGGGGACTCCGGGTCGACGGACGGATCCGCGCCGGTGCCGTCGCTGCCCGGGTCGGCCCGTTCGGGGCCCGGCTGACCGGCCGCAACCCCTTGCCCGGGTGCATATCCACCCGCTCGCAGGCGACTTAGGCTGGGTGTATGTCCGGACGGGGAGTGCCCCCCGAAGGCCCGAACCGGGGTGGGCCCGACGGCGAGGACGAGTTCAGCGCCGTCGTATTCGACGCGACCTTCGTGCGCGCGGCGGGACTGCACGAGCCGTCGGCGCGGGAACGGCTGCACGGGGGCAAGCGTCCGCATCGGCACCGTCGGCTGTTCGGCGTGCGGGTGCGCACGCTGCGCGGCGCGCTGGGCGCGTTACTCGTGTTGCTGGTGATCGGCGGCGCGAGCTATCTGGGCGCGCGGCGGGCCGCCGCGCCCGGGCCGCGCCTGGCGATCGGCCCGGCGGTGCTGCACCGGGTCTCGCTGCTGCCGCCGGCGGGCCATGTGACGGGTGCGCTGCCCGCCGATCCGATGGCGGGCGGTCCGGCCGCCGGCTGGGCACAGGGCGCCGCCGGGATCGTCGTGGGCGAGCGCCGTGCGACCGCGCACTTCTCGGCCACCCAGATCGGCCAAGCCCTGGACCTGGTGCGCGAGTTCGTGGTCGGCACCCAACTCGACCCGGCCGTGCTCGCGGGCGGCCGACCCTGGTCCGCGCTGCCGCTGTTGCGATCGGAGCAGCGCGACCAACTCGAAGCGGCGCTGATCGCTCCGCGTGACGACGACGTGTCGGCGCCCACCGGGTGGATCACCCGATTCGATCCGGCCGCGGTCAAGGTCCTGGACGTGCCGATCAGGGTCGCGGGCACGCTCGCGGTCGCCGAGTTCGCGCGCGCGGACCTCGTGGTCACCGCCGACGTGGTGTTCGTGTACGCGGTCGCCCAGGTCGGCGGGCCGGGCTGGACCCGATTCGTGCTGCACCGGGTGTGGGACTTCCGGGTGGACCCGGCGACGCTGCACGACGGCCTGCTCCAGGTCCGCCGGATCCTGACCGTGGCCGGGCCGCAGGCGTGCGACGTGGACTCCTCGGCCTGGTTCCGGCCGGCCTTCACCGGCCCGGCACCGAGCGACGCGCCACCGGCGGCCGAGCAGGTGGATCCGTTCCGCTCGGCTCCGACCGGCACGTGCGCCCGGTTGGCGGGCCTGCCCTGATGATCGGTCAGGCGCCGCCGCCGTTGTTCGTCGAGGTCGCCCCGGGTTCGTCGCGGCGCCCGGCGAACCGGTCGCGGAGCTTGCCGCCCGCGTCCGCCGCGCCGTCGGCGAGGTCGCGGAGCAGCCCGAACAGCGGGTCCGTGGTGGTGCGTACCGATTCGCGGTAGGCACTCGCCGATGCCTTGGCCTCCTCGCGCACCGATGCGTTGGGGTCGTCCTCGCGGCGCGGATACTCGCCCGCGATGATCCGCGCGTACTCCCCGCCTTCGGCCCACTTGCGCAGTTCGGCCACCCGGACCACCGGGTACGGGTGCGAACGCCCGAGCAGGTTCATCAACTTGAGCACGCTGTCGCGCAGATCGCCGGCACCCTCGTATTCGGCGGCCTGCTCCAGGAACGCGTCCGTGCTCATCTCGTGCAACTGCGAGCCGCCCGCCACCTTCATCAGGGCGCGCATCGACACCTCGGGGTCCTGCCCGATCAGCAGACCGGCGCGGTCGCAGGACAGTTCGGACTTGCGGAACCACTCCTGGAGCGCGGTGATGATCGCGTGCACGCCCAGCGAACCGAGCGGGATCCCGGACAGCGCGGAGGCGAACCGGGTCAGGATCAGCAACATCGTGCGGTAGACCGCGTGCCCGGACAGGATGTGCCCGGTCTCGTGCCCGATCACCGTGCGCATCTCGTCGTCGTCGAGCAACTCGACCAGGCCCGAGGTGACCACGATGAACGGCCTGTCCATGCCGATCGCCATCGCGTTCGGCTGCGGGTCCATGGTGACGTACAGCTCGGGTACGACAGGCATGTCCAGGATGTACGCGGACTCGCGGACCATCTCGTGCAACCGGCGGAACTGTTGTTCACTCGCGCGCACCGAGCCCGCGAGGAAGGCGAGCCGGATGGCTCGTTCGGACACCATGCCCGACATCTGCTTGAGTACCGTGTCGAACCCGCTCAGGCGGCGCATCGCCACCAGTGCGGTGCGGTCGGCGGGATGTTCGTACGCCCGGGAGGAGATCCCGGGAAATCGCCTGCGCCCCTCGAAGGTTCCGATCGTCTTGTCGTTCGGCATGCCGTTCCCCCTTGCCCTCGACGAATCCGGTTCCAGATTAGGCTTGTTTGTTGGGCGCCTTCGGCGCCGGCTCGCGAGGCACCACTTTTTCTTTCCCCCGCTTCGCTCCTCCAAGAAAAAGCGGCCCCTCGCTCGGGACGGTGTGTCCCTCCGCTTCGCTCCGGGTCACACCGTCCAAG
>NZ_KB889594.1 GCF_000372745.1 Embleya scabrispora DSM 41855
CTACTCCGGCGGCGGTCAGCGACGCCGCCAGGTGCTCGACGAACCTGGCGAAGTGCCGCTGCTCTATTCGCAACCACCCGAGGCGATGGACGTCCTTCATCGAGCGGCTCTTCTCATACACCACGTCTCCCCAGGGCTGCCTGTACAACGGGCGGCCCCGGTACTCCACCGGCCCGCCCAGAGCGTGACCCAGGAACTCGGCCTGACGCGCCTTGATCCGGTCGAGGTCGCGGTTCGCGAAGAACGGGGCGAGGTCCGCATCGAGCACGATGCGCCGGTAGAGCCCGTCCAGCACCTCCACCAGGACCGGCTCACCGCCGATGGACTCGTAGATGCTCATGACACTCCTCGGGTCGGGACCGTCCCTCCTATGACAGTCGAGAAAGGCGGGGAATGGCAAGCCCTCGGCGCCTGTACGGAGTTGCGATCATCGTCGCCGACGAACGCATGGACCGCCACCCTGCCGCAACGTGAACCGACCCATGAGAAACGGGAGTTGATCGATCCGTTTCCACCGATGGCCTGGCGGGCGGCGTCATCGACCGGCTGTTGTACCTCATGTCGGGACAACCACCGCATCCGAGCGCGCCGGCCACGTGTCCGCAGGTCGGTGAAACCGCCGAATGCGCGGCGAGTACGCCGACACGGTTGGCGTCGCGTCGGACAACCTCCCCTCATCCGACGCGAGGTTGCGGCCCGGTGCAGGCCTGCGAGCAACGCTGTCGGTCCCTGTCTCAGCTTGACTCTGAAGCTGATCGGAAGATCAATGCTCAGCCAGGCAGGCGGCAGCGTCCGAGCCGCTTGCGGACCGGACGCCAGGGTGAGGTCGGTCAGGCGGCCGTGGGTTCGAGGGTGACCCGGTGGCCGAGGGCTTGGAGCCGGCGGACGAGATCGCGGGTCTTGCGGGCGGGATTGAGATGCCGTTGGTGCCGGTCGGAGCCGAGTTCCCGATGGGAGGCGCCCGGGTCGTTGATCAGGTGCCAGGCGATGTCGAGTATCGAGCGGACGACGGCGACCAGGGCTTTGACGTGGCCGCGGCGTTCGACGATGCGCCGGTAGCGGGCGCCGAGGAAGGTGTCGGTGCGGGCGGCGGCGTTGGCGGCCTCGCCGAGGGCGCCCTTGAGCCGGGGGTTGCCCTGCCCGGCCGGGCCCGCGGTGTTCTTCGCTCCGGACTGGATCGTGCGGGGGCACAACTTCGCCCACGAGACGAGGTGTTCGGGGGTGGGGAAGCGGGTCGTGTCCGCGCCGATCTCGGCAAGGATGATCTGCGCGGTGGCCGATTCCGGGGACGGCGTCCAGCTTCTCGGTCAAGGCGCCGGCGTTTACGCCGCCGGCGGACGGTTCTGCTCCCGGGCCCTCGTGTGGGGTGGCGATCTCTTCCAGTGTGTGGGTGATGAGCCGGTCGAGTTCCCGGATCTGCGCGGTGGGATGGTCGACGGTGCCGAACAGTACTCGCAGCAGCCGGGCGTGGTGCTCGTCGAACTGCCCGGTCAGGGCCTCGACGAGGGCTGGCTTCTTCTTGACCACGCTGCCCTTCGCAAGGTCGGCGAGGGCGCGGGTTGCGCTCGCCGGCGACCATCGCGTCGAGCATGACACGCCCGGACATGCCGAACAGGTCCGAGACGACGCCGGACGGCTTGATCTGCGGGTCCTGGAGGGCCTTGTCGACTCGGTGCCTGTGGCGCGTGCGTTCCTGTGTGAACACGGTGCGGGTGCGGGTGAACGTACACCGCGTGGGCACACTCCCCCGCCTCGCGTCCCACCTCCGCCAACGCACCGCACGACGGCACCGAACGCATCACCAAACCCAGCCTCGACGCGATTCGTCATGAGTCCGTTGCGCACCGTCAGCAAGGGAACATGTCAGCGTAGGGGTCCGGTTCCCCAGTGGCAGGGTCGAGTCCTGCCTTCCGGCGGAGTTGCCCCACCCGCCAGCGGACGAAGGTCGGTGGTGAGCAGTTCCACAGCTCACCACCGATGCTGATCGGCCAGGGCGACCACCCGTCGCAGTCCTCCCGGACCACCCGACGCAGGAACTCGACCATGCCGAACGGGTGGACCGTGAAGGTCGGGTTGGTGTGTCGTCCGTAGACCAGGGCCGCTGCCGGCGGTGATGGCCGCGTTGAGCTCCTCCGTCCAAGCGATGACACGGTCGGAGGCCTTGTAGCCTTGCCGCGAACAGTCACCCAGGGGGAGCAGTTGGTCAAGAAGATCAGCCGGCGGGATTTCAGCGTCGTGGAGTTCGACAGTTCGCGGGTGAACCTGCACCTCCACGAGGATGATCGCCGGAAGAGCCTCTCCGTGTTCGTGCATGGCCTGGGCGGGCGGGGCTACAAGACGTGGGGGCGTCTGCCTGGAATGATCTTCAACGGTGGCGAGGGCATGCCTCCAGCGGACGTCGCCGTGTACGACTACGAGAGCGGGCTGCGCGCCCTGTTCCGTCGGGGAGCCGACCCGGCTTTCCATGCAGCCCAGCTGCGGGAGGCACTGGATCGTCTTTCGGACGACTACGGAGAGATCTACATTGCCGCGCACAGTCTCGGCGGTCTGATCGCGCATTCCGCCGTGCACTCGTATCTGGCGGACGTCGCGTTTGACGGCGGACCCGAGGTCACTCCGATCGCTGCGCTGGCCTTGTTCGCGTCTCCCAGCGTCGGATCGAGGTGGGGCGACTTGATGCCTTCTCTGCTATTCCGTGAGAAGCGATGGCTTCAGAGGTTGCCGCCTCAACCCAGCGAAGCCATTCAGTTCTTCGCGACCCGCGTGGAAGGCCATGCAGTGGGCACGACCGGCGGTCGTAGATTTCTGCTGCCGCGTTACGCCGCTGTCGGCGACAAAGTCAGGTTCGTCAACAGGATCAGCGCGACCTTCGCCATCGACAAGGATCAGATCACGTATCTGGCGGGGACACACTCCTCGATCGTGAAACCGGCATTCGATGATCTCGCGCAGTTGCGATGGCTCCACGAGATCATGACGAAAGTGGACCTGGCGAGGACCCAGTTGCGTCGTGAGGCGGCAGACGCCGCCCGGCACCGAGCTGGCGCCGCGACGCCGCCTCCAAGTCCGGTCACCCGGTTGTTGGTCGGCTCCCAGGGAGCACGGTGGGCGGAGATCTACGACGAGGTCCGCCTGGGGTTCTCGGAATCCGCGGCGGCCGTCGAGGACCATCGCCGCCGTCCCGACCTCCCCATCACGTTGATCTTCGCCGTGGTCGGCGCCAAGGCCGTCCTCGAGCGGCGGCACACCATCACGACGATCGTCTCAACGGCGTGTGGGGCCTACACGAGCGATCAGGTGCCCGTCGGTATCTTCGTCGTGGGCACGAACGCCTCCGCCGCCGAAGCGGTGATTCACGACTCGCTCCCCACAGACATGGCCCCAGGCCCCTTCTTCGTCCAGGGAACCGCAAGCGAGGAGGGGCTGCGAAACCTCATGTGGCGCCGACTCGTGGCGGAGTTTGGTACCGCTCCGCCGCGGACCTCACAGGAGTTCGGCGGGCTCACACATCCGCACCTCGGTCGCCACGACGGCCTCGGGAGGTACGACTACCGATGAATCTGGCCTGGATCGTCGCTGCCCTGTGTCCCCAGGACGTGGCCCCTTGCACCGACTACCCCGATTCCGAGGACACAGCGACGGCCGTGGGAGCCATCGCGGCGATCGTGAGGGGCTTTCCCCCACGCCGTGCAATTCGCGACGCCGGCCGTCCGGACAAGAACGTGTCCGATGTCATGCGTTCCCTCGCCCCGGACGGCATCGTGGAGGCAACGGCCGAGTTGACGCGCACGATCGTGGACGGTGAGCAGGACGACCTCGCCCTGCTGTGCGTGCTCGCCCTGTTCACCTGCAGTGCAGCGTCCGAGTTGGACGACTACCGGACGTGCGACATCGTTTTGGACACTCTGCTCGATCGAACGGCCGGACCCACCCACGACGACAGGCTCCTACGAGCGATCCTGCTCCAGCAACGCGCGCTCCGGTGGCGGGATTCGGGGCGCCGGCACATCGAATCGAGCGAGGAAGCCCTACGCCTGCTCGACACCTTGGACGTGTCACGCCTGTCACCCCTCCCGGCCGACTCTCGTCCCGGTAGCTCCGACACCGCCACACTGGCCCGTGTGGTAGCCGCCGTCCGTGATGCCGCATACAGCCTCATCCCCGCCTCCGCAGACGAGGCGCCACGGTTTGGCACCTCGTCGGAGCAGGTAGAGCGCGTGCATCGGATGCGCGCCGACACCCTCTCCAAGTCTCTGGAGCAGGCCTACAAACGGGCCTTCCGGCCGAGGACACGAACGATCGGCGGCGCGGGTGCGCCGGACATGTTCTTCGCGGCGTTGCAACTCGAGCTGCTCGGACACCGTCTCGTCTACCGGGCCCGCAAGGAGACGGCCCTGATGCGTTTGCTCGCGGACCCGGGCTCGACTCTGCGCGCCGAGGGCCTGGACGACACTCTGCGCCTGCTGCGCCACGCCGGGGCACAGTCCGAACTCGAGGCGACCGTGGAGCGGTTCCGCGAGGCGGGTCCGCTGTCGGCGCTGAGTCGGGACGCGCGTCAGATCCTGCTCCGTCGCAACTCCGTGTCCCTGTTGGGGTCGGCCGAGCTGCGTGTTCTGCGCGGCGCGGCGGAGGTGTTGACGAGTGTCGAGGCGCGAACCGCGCTGGAATCCGTCGTCGAAGTCATCGCGAATGGTGGGCCGATGCACGCGCCCGGTCGGTGGCGGCCGATGGCGAGCCGGTTGGGTGACGCGTGGCGTTCGGCCGCCGTGTTGGCCAACACCGCCGGTGTGCCGGGACGGGTTGCCGAGATTCTGCTCGACGCGACCGGCTTCGCGGGTCCTGCCGACAACGAAACCTTGGATCGGTCCATCGGTTGGGCCCTGAATGATTTGGACTGGGCGGGGGTTCCCTCCGAAGTGACCGCTCGTTGGGCGTCCTGGCTCGAGGGTGATCGGTCGTCCCTGCCCGTCACGGTCGGAGTCGTCGAGGCGCTTCCGGGCGTGGGAACGACCTGGGCGAATCGGCCGGTCGATGACCTCCATTCGGCGGCGGCGTACTTGAACGCGTTGGTGGGCGGCGTGGATGTGCGTGCCGACGGGGTCGGCTTGGCCGTCGACCTGCTGAAGGACTCCCTCGCCGCCATTCGGGAGGAGGCTGCGCGCGGCGAGTATTCCCTGCACGACCGCAGTGCGGCCGACGTCGCCGCGGCGTACATTGTCCATGCCGACGCGACGCTCCTGTGGCAGGATCTCGCGGCGTTCATGGTCGACGGGCGTGTCCAACGGATGGATCGTTCCCCGGCTTTCGATCGTCTGGCCCGTGAGCGGCCCTCGTTGCCCGGCGGCGTCGCGGGGATCTTCCGGGAACACGCCGAGACCCTGTTGCGGGACACGAGCATGGTCGACGTGTTCGAGCCGGGACCCGCCCTGGTCCCCTATCCCGAGGCGTTGCGCTTCCTGGTCTGCTACGACCTCGTCGACGAGATGAGGGCACACGCCTCCATCGCCCGGCTTGCCGGTTCCCCCGATCAGTCCGCCCGTGAAGAGGCTGCCCGAACCGTCGCGACGGTTGCGGCAGTCCGTACGAACGCGTGGCTCCTGGCCTTCGCCTTGCAGTTGAGCCATGATCCCCGGGCAGCCGTCAAGGCCTACGCCGGGCGGGCCCTGGCTCTCCTGGCCGTCGACCACGAGTTCGAGCCGGTCGCCTCCGAGCGCCTGGTCGAACTGCTTCGCGAGGACGGCATGCTCGTCCCCCTGCTGATCCTGCGTGCCCTCGACCGAAACCGAGTCCCACCGACCGTGGCCCAGGAGATCACCCGCCTCGTCGACGCCCACCCCTCCCGGCTCGTCCGCGTCACGGCGGCAACCCTCTCCACACCGCAAGACACCGCGAACCCGGGCTCATGAGGCGTATCGTCGGCCGCCGTACGGATCGCGCGCACGCGCGACATGCGACGAGCGGTTGAGTCGGGAGTTCGCGCTTGCCGCACCCGGATACGTGGATTCGCTGTCGGATATGAAGCGATCCGACCAGGATTTCTGCGTCCGTGCGACCGATGACGGCGCTTCTCTGATGCGCGGAATCGAGGAAGTGCGACAGCCGTAGACGGTTTGGCCCGGTTCCCCTTCGAGGGGGGCGCCCCCACCCCTGCGCATTCACCACGACTTGTTTACAGCGTCCAGGTGTACGCGTGCCCGTCCGGTGCGGCGAGGCGGACGTGTTGGCCGGTCGGGCCCGCCTCGAGGGTGAACCACTCGCGGCGCGGCCGATTCAGGTCCAGCCACAGGTGATACGCCCGCTCGATCGGCGCCCACAGGTCCCGCCGGCCGAACCGGGCGACCTCGGCTCCGGAGTCCGTCTCGGTGACGGTGGCGGCGCGGCCGTCGGGCGTACGCAGGGTCGTGACGTGGCGGCCTTCGGTGTGGGCGAAGGTGCGGGTGGTGTGGGGGTCGAGGTGGAGTTGGGCGAAGAAGGAGAACGTCCAGTCGTCCAAGACTCGGGGAGTCAACGCCGAGGTGCGAGTCCGCTCCGCGGCGTGGCCAGCCTCCGGGTGGGCGGGTCGAGGGCGGCCTTCGGCAACGTCGGTATCGGTGTCGGGCAGCAGAGGCATGAAGGCGGCGGGGGTGTGCATGAGGCGGCCTGAGGCGGTGCCGTCGGGGAGTTTCTTCAGCCAGGCGATCGATCCGCCGGCGAGGGTGCCCTTGAGGGGAACCACCAACACCGCGCTCGGCGCGCACTGTTCGATCCACGCCGGGGGGACGCGCGGAACCGAGGCGGTCGCGATCAGCCGGTCATACGGGGCGCTCGGGGCCCAGCCCGTCGTGCCGTCGGCCAAGAGGACGTCGGGGGTGAATCCCGCGGTCTTGAGGCGTTCGCGGGCGGTGTCGACCAGGTGGGGGGTGTGGTCGACGGTGGTGACGTTGTCCGCCCCGACGAGCCGGGAGAGCAGGGCGGCGTTGTAGCCGCTGCCGGTGCCGATCTCCAGCGTGCGGGCGCCCGGGACGGGGTCGAGGGCGTCGAGCATGTCGGCCATCAGGTCCGGCGCGGTCGACGAGGAGGTCGGCACCCCGGACACACCCTCGGGCGGGGCGTGTTCGGCGTGGACGCCGTCGACCTCGGTGATCAGCGATTCCCCCGAGTACACCGCGTCCCACCAGGCATGGTCGGCGTCGTCGGCGTGCCATGGGGTGAAGCGGTCGCCGCTCTCGCGGCGGTAGAACACCGGGGTGAACACGTGCCGGGGGACGTTGAGGAACGCCTCGGCGATTCGGGACGAGAGCACGACGTCGCCGGCGGCGATGCGCTCGACCAGGCGCACCCGGGCGGCGATCAGGGCCTGGTCGTCGTCGAGGACGCTCACATGACTCCTTCGAGGTAGTCGGCGATCGCCACAGTGATCGGCAACCCGGTGGCCTGTTCCACGAACCCATACTGCCCGGACGGGTTCAGCTCCAGCATCACCCACGCGCCGGCCGGGGTGATCACGAAGTCGAACGCGCCGTACGGCAGACCGAGCGTGTCGAGCATCGCCAGGACACCCCGGGTCACGTCCGGCGGCGGGTCGCAGACCTTGTAGGCGAGGCTGTCGTAGTCGCGCCGCCAGTCGACCCGGGCGGCGGCGGAACCGGCGTGGATCTCGGCCGCGAACACCCGGCCCGCCACCAGCGTGAGCCGACACTCGTACGCCTTGGGGACCGCTGCCTGAAACAGATGCGCGGTGGTGGCGATCGCCGGATCGTCCAGCGCGTCCGGGTCGACAACGCTCGCGTACACCGCCACCGACTCCCCGTCGACGACGCCGCGGACCGGACCGAACGGCTTGTACACCACCGGGCCCGCGACCTCGGCCGCGAACGCCCGCGCGGCGGCCGGGTCGTTGGTGATCAGCGTGCGCGGGACCGTCAGACCGCACTCGGCCGCCACCCGCAACTGCAGCGGCTTGTACTCGGCATCCGCCGCCCGACCCGGAGGCGGCAACCACCGGCACGGCAACGCGGCCAGGAGCCCGCCGAAGCCCAGACGGGCCTCACGCTCCGCGACCCGCCGCGCCGGCACCGACATGCCGGCCGGGAAACGCGGCCGGGTCGGACGGCGGTAGTAGACCGACCGCACCGCGGCAAGGTCCAGCTCGCGCCGGTCGTTCCGTAACGTCCCGGACCAGGCCGCGCCGTCGAACGACGCGGCCAGGGACAACTCCATCGGGAACTCGGCCAGGTCCGCGCGAAAGACTGGAACCGTTCGCCGGTTGAGCTCCTCCACCACCAGATCCGCGGTCGGATCGAAACGACCCGACAGGACCAGGACATGGCCCTCGCGGCGCAGCGACGGGGGCGGGCCTGTGGGTGTGGGCGTGGGTGAGTTGCCGGGTTCAATCGTCACTGGTGCCGGGGTCGTCCGGGGCGTCCATCTGGCCCGACGGCTGGGTGGGGCCGTAGGTCTTGGGCGGGTTCTTCGTCATGTACACCCCGGGCGGGAGGTCCTCGTACACACCGGTCTGCGCATCCTCGTCGTAGGACAGGTCCTCGGGCAGAATGCCGCCGGTACCGGTGACCGTCACCAGGAACCGGAACGCAAACGGCACCGGGCCCTGTCGATCCGACAGATCCGGCAACGGCTCCGCCCCCGACGGGTTCACCGGCAGACGCGACTCCGGCGCGTCCAACGCCCATCCCACGGTTGACCGTTCACGTGCACCCGTATCGGCCACAGCCGTCCCCTCCCCGCACGGTGATGACACCCCGAGCATGCACACCCACACACCGCCACCACAAGAGGAGCGCAGGAAGGGACGCGAGCGGCGGCGGGTGGCGAGCGGGATCAGTGACGTTTGGCGATCCTTCGACGTCCGCTCGCACCGCGTCGGTTTTCTCGTTGACCCTGCCTCGAACCCCGCCGCACCATCGACTGTGGCGCGGTGTGGTCCTTGCTTCACCGCCGGGCAGCGTCGTCGAGCCGGCTGCGCCCGCCGCTGCGTAGCCGGGTCGGGGCGCGGGCAGCCCTTCTGAGGGCGATCGAGGACGTGGTCGAGATGCTCTCTCCAACGCGGTGATCGCCGGTGCGAGGCCGACATCGGCGCGGTCGACGGCGTGTCCGGGGAATCGTGTGGGCTCCGGCCGTCTCCGGGGGCCGGAGGTGGGTTCAGGTCGCGGAGACGCCGAAGCGCTGGAACAGTTCGGTGAAGAATTGATCGACCATCTCGTAGGCNTGCGCTCTCGTGNCTGCGGGCGCNTCGTCGTCCGGGAGTTCCACGGCGCCGAAGCGGAANACCTCGTAGCCCCGCAGCTTGAGTTCGCGGTCGGTGCGTGCGTTGTGCGCGTACGCGTGGGGGTCCGGGCGTTCGTTGCGGGTGTAGTGGTGTTGGCCGTCGACTTCGAGCACGACGCGATGGCCGCCGGGAAGCAGCATGAGGAAGTCCATGCGGTGTCCGAGGAGTGCTTTCGCACCGCGTTGTTTGACCGTCTTGGGATCCCAGTGGAGCCAGATCTCCGGGAGCAGCGCGGGCAGGTTCGGCACGGACGGCCCGTGGATGCGGTGGTAGAGATCGAACAGTGTGCGTTGTGGCGGCGAGTTCTCGGGGAGGGATTGTTTGAGCCGCGCGTACAGGGTCGCTTTGGCCGTCTTGTCGTCGTCCAGGCCTTGCGTTTCCTTCCACCATGCCTGGAGGTCGCGCCGGCGGATTCCGTCGGTGCCCAGGGGGCGGTCGTAGACCAGGACGGTCTGCGGGTTGTCCACGATCTCGATGTCGTTGTTGATGCCGTCGGTGACGCGAATGTCGGGTTTTCCGCCGTCGGGAAGGGCGGCGAAGATCAGATTTTTCGGGCGTCCGCTGGTGGACCGGGTGGACAGCACACAAAAGACCGGGTAGCCGCCGTCGCTGTCCGTCTCGCGCAGTTCGAGGCCTGCGGCGTGCAGGTGGGGGTTCATGGCATCGACGAGCCGGCGCTGTACCGTCTCGTCCAGGACGATGTCGGCGGACACGATGCCCTCGAGGAAGAGCGCGAATCGTCGGTCGGTGGCTTCGAAGGCGCCGAGGTTTTCGAGGAGTTGCTCCGTGGTCCAGTCGCCGGGATTCCTGAGGACGTGTTGTTGTATTCGCGAACGCAGGTCTTGGGCGTTGCCGAGGAGCATTCCCAGGAGTTGGTCGCCCNGNACCCACAGTCGGTCCAGCAGCGCCATGAACCGGTCGGCGTCCCGGACGAGGTCCTCCACGTCGAGGGTCCGGGCGATTTCGCGTCTGGTGCGCTTCGGGACGACCGGGTGCTGCTCGATCGTCCACACC
>NZ_KB889595.1 GCF_000372745.1 Embleya scabrispora DSM 41855
GACCAGCGATTCGACCGCGCGCTTGTTGCACGCGGGCAGCCCGATCTTGGTCAGGAAGTCGGCGAAGGAGTTGAACTTCCCCTTGCTCGTGCGCGCTTCGACGATGTCGTTGATGACGTTGTCGCCCACGTTGCGGATCGCCCGCAGGCCGAACCGCACGTCGGAGCCGACGGCGGTGAAGTCGGCCACGGACTCGTTGACGTCGGGCGAGAGCACCCGGATGCCGGCCGACCTGGCATCGGCCAGGTACATGCCCATCTTGTCCTTTTCGTCGCCCACCGAGGTGAGCAGCGCGGCCATGTACTCGGCCGGGAAGTTCGCCTTGAGATAGGCCGTTTGGTAGGACACCAGGCCGTACGCGGCGGAGTGCGACTTGTTGAACGCGTAGCCGGCGAACGGGACCAGTACGTCCCACACCGCCTGGATCGCCTCGTCACCGTAGCCGCGTTCGCGGCAACCGGCCTGGAACGGGATGAACTCCTTCTCCAGGACTTCCTTCTTCTTCTTCTTGCCCATCGCGCGGCGGAGCAGGTCGGCCTGGCCCAGGCTGTAGCCGGCCAACACCTGCGCGGCACGCTGAACCTGCTCCTGGTAGACGATCAGGCCGTACTGTGGGGCCGAGTACGTCCTGCAGGGGTGATTTCAGTTCGGGGTGGATGGGCGTGATCTCGCGACATCGACACCGCCGCGATCTACGGCAACGAGACCGGCGTCGGCCGTGCCCTGGCCGCCTCCGGGTTTTCACGCGAGGAACTGTTCGTCACCACCAAGCGGTGGAACGCCGACCAAGGGCGGCTGTTCCGCCCGAACGGGTACAGGGGCCTCGGCGAACGCCTCGGTATGCACCAGCACTTCCGCGCTCCAGGGCCACCGTGGATACAACTCGTCGGTGGTGACCGCGTAGAACCCCCGGGGCCGGGCGGAGGGAACGAGCGGCGCGGGAGCGGTTGCGGCTGGATGCCGCCGAGCGGTTCGGGCGGGGTGAGTCCAACGCGGTGGTCGCGTCGGAGTTACGGGTGGCGCGTCGGTCGGTCGAACGGTGGCGTCGTGCCCGGCGCGAGGCGGGTGTCATCGACATCGTGCCCACGCGCACCGCAAGGGGGAGCGCAGGAGCTTTGCCCGGACCGACTACCGCGGCCCGGCCGTGCGTGCGCACCTGCAACTCGGCGGCCCCATCGTCCTGATTCGGGACAACCTCAACACCCACCGTGCCGCTGATCTGCGGAAGTACGCCGCCGACCAGGACCGGTTGACGATCCGACAGACGGATGCCTCCCCGAGACGGGCCTCACCATCCGACCCGGGAAGTGAAATCCAACCACCGACAACACGACGAAACTCGGTAACATATTCGCCGCACTTCATGGTCGCGGGCGCGAAGTGCCGCGCCCGGTGGAGTTATGCATCAGGATGGGGATCCCGTGACGAGTTCCGTGTTCAACCACTCGGCCGAGGAAGAGGATCCCGCCGGGCGCGCGGCGCCGCCGATCGACGTCACGCGGGCACATCCGGCGCGTATGTACGACTACTACCTCGACGGCAAGACCAACTTCGCGGCCGACCGGGCCGCCGCCGAGCAGGCACTCGCCGCCTTTCCGTCCCTGCGCACGACCGCTCGGCAAAACCGCGCGTTCCTGCTCCGGGCGGTCGACCACCTCGCCCGTCTCGGAGTGCGCCAGTTCCTGGACATCGGCACCGGCATTCCGATCGAAGGGCGCAATACGCACGACGCCGCACAGGACCTGGATCCC
Organism: Embleya scabrispora DSM 41855; assembly: GCF_000372745.1. Classification (GTDB taxonomy): domain Bacteria; phylum Actinomycetota; class Actinomycetes; order Streptomycetales; family Streptomycetaceae; genus Embleya; species Embleya scabrispora. The sequence goes on from NZ_KB889595.1 coordinate 1,752, forward strand.
TCGTCCCGCGTGGTCTACGTCGACAACGACCCCATCGTCCTCGCCCACGCCCGGGCGCTGCTGACCAGCCACCCGGACGGTGCCACCGCGTACATCGACGCCGACATCCACGACCCGGAATCGATCCTCGACCACCCGGTCCTCGCGGCGACCCTGGACATGGACCGGCCCCTCGCGGTGCTGTTGATCGCAGTCATGCACTTCGTACCCGACGAGGACGAACCTGCCGATATCCTGCGCCGGTTGACCGAACGCCTCCCGTCCGGGAGCTACCTCGCGCTGTCCCACGTCACAGGCGACTTCGACCCGGACGGATGGGCCCGGATCGTCGAGACCTACCGCGCCGCGGGTATCCCCGCGCAGACCCGCAGCCGCGGAGAAGTCACCGAGCTCGTTCGCGACTGGGAGCTGATGCCTCCCGGTGTCGAGTCCGTCTCGCACTGGCGTCCCGCTCCCGGTTCCGCGTTGCCGGAGCCGGCGGAGGTGTCCTGTTACGGCCTTCTGGCCCGCAAGCGCTGACCCCTACCGCCCACACTCCGGCCTGCTGATCCGGTCCCGAGTGGTCGTCAGGAGACGCCGCCACGGCCTGCGACTCGTTGGCGCCCGTTTGCCGCAGCCGACGACACCGACCCCGTTCCGTCTGTCGAAGGGACCTGTCGACGCACGTCGGCACCTGCAACCTCTCCGATCCGGAGCCGGCCGTGCGGACCGCGAGCGGTACGCCTGCCCGGTGAACGCAATCCGTGCGATGGACGTGCACGCGCTCGCCGTCCGGGAGTTCGTCGACGACGAGCCCGAGGACGGCGCGATGGGTCCGATGCGGTTGACCGACGCCACCGGGTCGAGGCGCACCACCGCACCGCCGGCTCCACCCCGCGCCGGGTGATTTCGCGGATTGCGGCGGCGTGCGTCCGACCTCGGCTCCGGGCGCGGACGGTTGTCGGTGCCGCACACGTGGCCGACGGTGTCGTCGAGTTCCGCGCAGGTCGCCATCCTCGGGCGCGAAAGCGCGTCTGCGGCGCGATGTCACGCCCCTTGGTCCCCAAGGCCCTTCGACACAACGATTGACGCGTTGGTCGGACGCTGCTCGCCGGCTGGTTGCGGTGGGTTCGGTACGTTCCCGGTCGTGCCTACACCTCGCGCAGCCACGCATCCACGCTGTTGCCGGAACTCGACCATATGAAGTCCAGCCGCTGGCCGTTACCGCATGCAAGGGAAGTGGACCTGGTGACGCCGCTGTAGGGGAAGGTCGCGTACACCTGGGCACACTGGCCGTCGTCGGGACCGTTGGTGTCCTTCACCCAGCCGTCGATTGTCACCTTGTTCCCCGAGCTGCAGATGACCGTCCAATGCGCCTCGGCACCGCCGCCCACCCTTACACCAACCCGGCCCCCGTCGCGGGCGGTTGTCATCCCATCAGTGGGCTCCACGACGAAGCTTTGGGACACGAGCGGCCCACTTTTTCCGCAAGTTTCGGAGGAACACCCTCCGTTTCGTTGTGGGTCGATCCGCCTACGCGTCCCCAACGAACCCTGCCAGGCAGGAGGAAATCCCCGCGCACAAACAGACGCGTCAAGCAGTCCACGGCCGCCGACACGAACATCCAGCTCCCGATGAAAACCGCACTTCACCGACTTGCGAGCCGCACCCGCTACGCCCATCGCATGCCGAGCCCGGTCAAGGCCGCGACACGTTCCCTCGGCCATGTGGCCTGTCGTTGTCGTGCGTTGGCCAGGGCGACCCCCAACTTCACCGCGCGAACCTCACCACCCGCTTCGACGGTCTCGACGTGTTTGCGCGGCACGCTCAGATGCCCTTCCCGCTCGCGGAACGCGGCTGCGGCGGCCAGGGTGAGCGCCCACCGGTCCACAGCCCGCATCGGCTCCGGACGCCCCCCGGCCTCCTCCGCGATCACCTCGACACCCACCCCGGCCAACGCCTCCCGCTGCGCCGGCGTCAGGCTCGTCCCGCCACGCCGTTGCCGCTCCAGCCATGCCCCGACGTCCTCGCCGCCGATGGTGTGTCCGGGCACGAGCTCCTCGAGGCTCCCGCCCGCCTCGACATGCAGTCGCACCGCCGTGAGTATGCGTTGCCACTCCAGCGACCACCACAAGGCGGGGTCGCTGCGCCCCGTGGGGTTCGGGCGACCACAGAGGCGCTCGGTACGGACGCGGCCGACGCGGTCGCGGCGGCACTGACCTCCGCAGGCGCCGAACCGGCCGGGCAGGGCACCTCACGTGGGCCGCGCATCCGGAGGATCAGGCGTTGACCGACCTCATCACCGAATTCATCACTCGTGACGAGGAATTCGCGCGATTGTGGGCCGAGCGAGACATCAAGGTCAACGGCCGCGGGCGCAAGGTGATGCGACATCCTGACGTCGGTGTGATCGCAGTGCATTTCGAAGTGTTCATGCCACTTCAAGATCCGGACCAGCGGTTGGTGATCTACCGCGCCGTGGACGATGAGAGCCAGTCCGCATTGGACCGGTTGTGCGCACGGTGATGTCGAACCGTCCATTCGTGCACGGGGCAGCCCTGACCGCCGACCAGGCAACACCGGAAACCATCGCCGGTCTGGTTCACCGGCACTGGATCGTGGAAAACAAGAGTCACCGGGTGCGCGATGTCGTCTATCGCGAGGACCACCGGATCGACTTGGAGCCGCTCGGCCAACCGCACCACCGCCGCCCGCGGCGTCGACGCCACTTCGTCCGGTACGAACCCCAGCCACGGCAGCGTGCACACCGCGACCGCCAGCCCCAACCGGTCCGCCGGGCCCCGGCCCCGGCCCGGATGCCGAGGTCAGCGTGAAGAACCGGAACAGTTCCCTCCCGGGGCCGATCTCAGGGTTTCACCCACCAGCTCGATCCGGTCCAGGCGCCGTACCGCGGCCAGGACGTGCGTGGAGTCGGTGCGCTGGCGCCCGCGTCGCCTGACCAGCCCCGCTTCCGCCAGCCGGTCCACCATCATCGCTGGCAGCCGGTCCACACGGTCGCCTTCGGCCATCCGGTCAGGGAAGTCGCTCAGCACCGAGAAGTCGAAGCCCGCGTCGTCCAACTCCAGTCCCAGGCGGTAATTTCCAGTCCAGACGGCACCGGACCGCCACTGCGGGCTGCCGGTCGGTGAGATTCTCGGCATACTGGTCGCCGACGACGCCATTCTGGTCCAGGAGGCGTCGATCATCGCCGGTATGCGAATACTCCTCGACCGCGCCGGCTTGGTCGTCGAACCGTCGGCCGCACTCGGCATCGCGGCGATCCTCGAAGACCGCGACCGCTTCGCCGGCCGACACGTGGTCAGCATCCTGTGCGGTAGCAACGTCGACATGGGTGCCTATCACCGCTGGGTCCGCGCGGCTCCCGTCCACAGGTCTTGACAATTGCTCGCGTGGGCCCGCGGCATGGGCCTGTTCCCAGGATGCAACGCCGAGGTCTGCCAGGGCTTGCAGATGATCAATACGTTGGTTTGATCTTTGCTCGGATTGACGGGACCGCTCGACTACGCGCGGAGGACAGCGAGTCCGGCGGGTGGAGATGTCGCGGGTTGGATGGTGGTCCCGTGTTGGTCGAGCAGTTTCCTGATCTTGTGGAAGGTGCGGTGCACGGCGGCTCGGCTGCTGCCGAACAGCACGGCGAGGGGTTCCGCGGGAAGGCTGAGCCTTGCTATGTAGGGGTCGGACGAGTCGGCGTTCCAGGGATCAGTACGTCGGACAGCGCCGACCACACCGCCTCGATTCGCTCCATCTGATAGTCCGCAGGATCGGCGCAGGCGAGAAGCCAGGCCGCTCCGTCAGGCAGTGCGCGTAGACTCTCCCACGCCTTCGTCGTGACAAGGCCGTCGCCCACCGCTCGCCCACCGCCGCCCCGCTCCGCGAAGCCCCGCGCGGGCCTCGGGCCCGGACACCGGCCACACCGTGGCACGTCGGCGCGTCAGGAACCGTCCGGCTGAAGGTTGTCGATGATCAGGCCGAGAGCGAAGTCGAAGCGGTCGTGTCCCGCGCCCGAGGTCAGTTCGGCCGCGTGCCGCCTGATCCGCGGAAACCGGTCGGCTGGCAGCGCTTCGAACCTGGCGACCAGTTCCTCGCGGCTGAGCACCCACTCGTGGTCCGGGTCCTTCTGCCGCTGTGCGAGCAGGGAGCGCTCCAGGGCGTAGGCGCCGACGTAGAGGGAGAGGCTGTCGATGGCCCACGCCGCCGTCTGAGGCCGGATGCCTCCGGCGAGCAGGATGGCCAGCAGGCCCTCGTTCACGCGGAGGGTCTCCAGGTTGGTGGGGATCACGGCGAGCGCCGCGCGGGAGACGCCCGGGTACATCAGGTACTGGTCGCGCAGCTGAGCGCAGACATCGCGGGTCTGGTCCCGCCAGGTCGCCGGATCGGGCTCGGGCAGCACGATCCGCGAGCACAGTCGCCCGATGATCAGGTCGTCGATGTCGTCCTTGTTGACGATGTGCGCGTAGAGCGAGGACGGCCCGGTGCCCAGGACGTGCGTGATCCTGCGGACAGTGAGCGCGTCGTATCCCTCGGTGGCGACGACGTGCAGGGCGGCGTCGGTGATCCGATCGAGCGTGATCGGCGCCTTGCGCGGGGGTGTCGGCGGCGCGGTATCGGCGGGCTGCGGCGCGTGGCGGGCCGCTCGGCCCCGCCTTGGCTGGTCGGAGGACATACCGACATCCTAGCTTGACCTGAACTAAGTTCGTCGCCTAGAACTTAGTTCATGACTACTGAACAAAGTTCGTTGACCGTTTCGCGCGCCGGTCCGCTCCCCCTCCGGCAGGCATGGCTGGTCCTGGCAGTCGTGTTCGTCGCCGAGATCATGGACCTCGACTCCAGCGTCGCCAACCTCGCCGGCCCGTCCATCCGCGCCGACCTCGGCGGCGGTCCGATGACCCTGCAATGGGTCCTGACCGTCTACACCGTGGCCTTCTCGCTCGGCCTGGTCACCTCCGGCCGACTCGGTGACATCCTCGGCCGGCGCCGCCTGTTCCTGCTCGGCATGACCGGCTTCACCCTCACCTCACTGGCCTGCGGTCTCGCCCCCGACCCCGGCTTCCTGATCGCTGCGCGCCTGCTCCAGGGACTGTTCGGATCCGTGATGATCCCCCAGGGCATGGCACTGGTGAAGATCGTCTTCCCGCCGCAGTACCTGCGCAAGGCCCTCATGCCGTTCGGCCCGATCATGGGCCTGGCCACGGTGGCCGGCCCGATCCTCGCCGGCTGGCTGCTCCACCTGAACCCGTTCGGCAGCCAGTGGCGCTCGATCTTCCTGATCAACGTCCCCTTCGGCATCGCCGCCGCCCTCCTCGGTCGGCGCGTCCTGCCCCACCACAGCGGCGAGGACCCCGGCACCCGCCTCGACCTCACCGGCGTGGCACTGCTCACCGCGGGGTCCGCCCTGCTGATCATCCCGCTCATCCAGGGCCGCGAGCTGGGTTGGCCCGCCTGGACCTACCTCTCGATGATCGCCTCGGTCGCGGTGTTCGCACTCTTCGTCGCCTCCGAACGCCGCAGCCCGCACCCCGTCATCACGCCCTCCCTGTTCCGCCGGCGCAGCTTCGTCATCGGGCTGCTGATCGTCGGCGGCTTCTACGCCTCCCTCAGCGCGTTCGTGCTCGTCATCAACCTGCTCCTACAACTCGGCCTGCACTGGACGCCGCTGCGCACCGGCCTCACCCTGATCCCCTGGGCCCTGGGAACCGCCGTCGCGGTCCTGCTCGCCGGCGCCGTACTCGCCGAGAAACTCGGCCGTGCCACACTGCGAATCGGCCTGTCCATCGCGATCGTGGGCCTGCTCGCCCTGTGGTGGACCGTCGTGCACTGGAGTACCGACGTCACCGCGTGGCACCTCGCACCCTCGCTCTTCCTGACCGGCTTCGGCGCGGGACTGATGTTCGTCCCACTCTTCGACTTCATCCTCGGCGACGCCACGACCGAGGAGGTGGGCAGCGGCGCCGGCATGCTCAACGCAGTCCAGCAGTTCGCCGGAGCCATCGGCGTCGCCGCCCTGGGCACCGTCTTCTTCGCCGGCGCCGCCCCCGGCACCACACACTCCTACTTCCACGCCGCGGAACTGGTCTTCGGCCTCTGTGCCGCCCTGTACCTCCTCACCCTCCTCCTCGTCGGCCGACTCCCGAAACACTCCCAACAGGCCCACTGACCCCCGCCCACGCACACCCATGCATCACACGCCGAACGCGCCGGCACCGACTCGCCATCACCCGCCCACCACCCTCGACCTCTGCCAAGCGCATCCCCGGGCCGGCACAAGGAGAGTCCATGCATGATCAAAACCTTGCCGCCCAGGGTCGGGCCGCTCGGGGCAGCCCTGGCGCCTGGCGCGCCTGATTCGCCGGGCGGTCCGGCCTGTTCGGCCATCACCTGCGACGCTGCGACCGGTCGGGCACAGGTCGAGACGGGTCGAGGCGGTTTCCATGCCCCCGGCCCCGAGATCTCGCAGCAGCAGCCGCCGGACCCGCCGTCCCCTCGGCCGGCGGGTGTTCGGTCGGCGAACGTGGTCCGCCCCTGCCGGGCGGCCACGATCTGCCTGGCGTGCCCTGAGCTTCCCCCGTTGTGCAGGAGGTGTTGAATAGCTGGTCAGGGCGGGTTGCGGGGGTTTGATGACTGCCTGATTGGCCGTCGCTTGTTCGGCGTAGTGCCTCGTGAAGACCTCCTTCAACCTGCGGTCGAGGGAGCAACGTATGCATTCGGCAGCGCCATCGGCAGGCTGTCGGCGGCGGTTGAAGTCTGGTTCTGGATCACTTTCCGTGCCGGAGCCACGGAGGGTCACCGAAACCGCCATCATGAACGGCCGTGGGTGATGAACTCCTCCAGGACCTGTGGTTTCACCGGGTCGATGGCGTGCTGGTCGAAAACGTTGCGACGGACGGCGAGTTGGTGGTCGTACGAGCTCGCGTAACAGCGGAGCGGGCAGGGTGTCCCGGCTGCGGTGTGGTCTCGGCCCGGGTCCACAGCCGGTACCTGCGGCGGCTCGCGGACAGCGCGGTCGGCCATCGTCGGGTGGTCATGGAGTTACGGGTCCGCCGGTTTCGCTGTCGCGAGGAAAGGTGTCCGCGGGCAACGTTCGCCGAGCAGATCCATGGGCTGACCTTCCGCTATGGGCGACGAAGCGTCGGCCTGCAGACGGTTTTGCAGCGGCCGGCTCTCATGCTGGCAGGCCGAGCCGGTGCCAGGCTGGTGAACGCGCTCGCGGTCACGGCGAGCCGGTCGACGCTGCTGCGGCTGATACGCGCCCTGCCCGAGCCGGTTTCGTACACGCCCACAGTTCTCGGAGTGGACGAGTTCGCGCTCCGCAAGGGACACGTCTACGGCACGATCCTGGTGGACATCGAGACCCGGCGCCCGGTGGATCTGCTGCCCGACCGGACCGTTTCGACGGTGGCCGCATGTTCGGCGGGTGGGACGTGGCCGATCCCACCGTGGAGTCGTGTGTGGTTGTGCCAGTCGATCCACTCGGCGGTGGCGAGTTCGACGGCGGCCAGGGTGTGTCACGGACCTCGGAGTTTGATCAATTCCGTCTTGCAGAGCTCAAAGAGGCCGATGGTGGACGGATTCCATCAGGGCGTCGTCGAGGGCGTCGCCGACGGTGCCGATGGATCCGGCGGTGCCTCACACGCCAGGTGGGCTGTGAGACGGAACGAGGTGTACTGGATGGATTCAACTCCCCGTGCCGGACGGGATGTTGTGTGCGGTCGCGCTGCCACAGGCCCATCTCGAACACCGAAATACGAGGTCGGTCCGCTTGTCGGTGGCGGCCGACCGGCCGACGACGCGGCGCGAGAAGTGTCCACGACGAACGCGACGCAGGGCTCACCCGTGATCTCCCTGCCGCAGGGCGGTGCGAAGAACGCCCGTGTGGCTCATGGGTGCCTGCTGCGCCGGCAGGTGGTGCGGCGGAACGGCGGCAGCCTGTCCTCGACTCCCGCCGTCCCGCCGGGACCTATTTGGTGAATGCGAACCCATTGACGTTCACGAAGTCGGACGTGCTGCCTGAGGAGAACACCAGATAGACGTCGTGCCGACCCCGACCGATTCGACGNTGNGGCGTGGGCGCTGCGTGGCGGCGGTGTGCAGCGTCAGCGGCGTGTGGTGGGGCGGCAGCGGCGCATGTAGTAGGCGTAGGTCAGTGCCAGGGTCATCGGCCCCCACAACATGCCCGGCGCGATGCACACCCGGGCGAGCGTGCACCACCA
>NZ_KB889596.1 GCF_000372745.1 Embleya scabrispora DSM 41855
CCCACCCCCCACCCTGATCCCATGAAACTCCGCATCGGCGTCGGCCTCGGTCCACGCGACCCCGCCGACCCCGCGACGTTCGGCGAACTCGTCCGGCTCATGGAGCACATCGGCGTGGACTCGCTGTGGTTGCCCGATCTGGTCGGTGGTGACCTGCCCGACCCACTCGTCGGTATCGGCTACGCCGCCGGCCACACCCGGCGGCTCAAGCTCGGCAGCGGCGTCACCGTGCTGCCCGGTCGCAATCCGGTGGCCGTTGCCAAGGAACTCGCCACCCTGGCGGCACTCGCGCCGGGCCGGATCCTGCCGGTGTTCGGCGTCCGACACGCGACCGCGCGCGAACGACCGCTGTTCCCGATCCCGGGCCCGCGCGGCGAGGTGATGGACGAGGCGCTCACGGTCGTGCGTCTCCTGCTCGAAAACGACGACGTGTCGTTCGAGGGCAAGTACCACCGCTGTGAGCACGCACGCGTCGGCCCGCGACCCACCCGCCCACTCGACCTGTGGCTGGGCGGCAGCGGCCCGAAGTCGCTGCGCCGGGTGGGCCGGCTCGCCGACGGCTGGCTCGGCGCCGCGCTGACCCCCGACGAGGCCGGTGCGGCTCGACGCACGATCGAGGCCGCCGCGGCCGAGGCCGGGCGTACCGTCGACGACGACCACTATGGGATGAGCCTCGTCGTCGCGTTCGACGGCATGCCCGGCCACGAATTCGGCGCGCTGCGTCGGCAACGACCGGACGTGGACGTCGCCGAGTTGGTGCCCACCGGGTGGGCCGCCACGCGCGAGCTGATCGGGCGGTACGCCGAGGCCGGAGTGAGCAAATTCGTGGTCCGACCGGCCGGCACACCGCGCTCGTGGACCGCGTTCCTGACCGAGTTCGCCGCCGAACTGTTGCCGCTGGAGACGTGAACGATCTTGCCGTACGCGGTGATTGACGCTCCGTAAGCAAAATATTGCGCACACTCCCGGCTGCCGGAATCGTGCGGCCGGTGGCTCACACACCACGTGCGAACCACCGGCCGGACATTCGTCGCCGACCCGCCGACCTGCGTCGGAGCGGATGTCGACACGTGAACAGTCCCCGTATGCCCGGGAGTCGGTCGTGCCCTCCGTTTGGCCGGATTACGTACGGCAGCGCCGATCGAATCCGGCCAACGGTGCCGCGCAGGCCATCACGACGGAGGGTTGCGTCCGGTCTGACAGTCAGTCAGGATCGCCCCCGTTCCCCTCCGGACGGGGCGCGCCACCGAGCGCTGCCGCCGGCAACGAAGGACGGAAATACACGTGTCGACTTCCCCCGCGACTCCGCTCTGGCTTCAGGGACGGGACGCCGTCGTCGCCGCGGCGGCCCCCGACGACTGGCGCGAAGCGGCCCCCGACTACCACCTCTCGCACACGGTGATGCCGGGCCTGCGCAGCACACAGCACGCACCCGACTCGCTGGAGGCGATCGTCGAGAGCCTCGTGCAGGTCTTCGAGATGGAGGTCTCGCACAAGAAGGACCCGAAGACCTGGGTTTCGATGGCCATCGAACGCTTCCGCACGAATGTCAACGGCGGCCCGTGGGCGAGCGCGCAGGACATCGTCGACCAGGGCAGCTACAACATCCTGATCGGCGACAGCATCTTCTACTCGCCGGGGCGGGAGAGCTTCGAGTCCTCGCACCACATCTTCCACACCGCGTTTCCCGAGGGCTTCTACTGGGAGGTCCTCGAAGTCCTCTCCCCGCCGCCCGTGATCGCCTTCAAGTGGCGGCACTGGGGCAGCTACACGGGGGAGTACAAGGGTTTCCAGCCGGACGGCAAGACCATCGAGATGTTCGGCATGAGCGTGGCCAAGGTCAGCGAAGACCTCAAGCTCGTCGAGGTCGAGCACTACTACGACCCGAACGCCTTCCTCTCCCGCCTCACCGGCGGTTGCCCGGTCGCCCACGGCAACTGACCGGCCCGGCGGCCCGGCGGCCCGGCCCGCCCGGCCCGCCCGGCCGAACGTCACCGGGCCCGGCTCACCCCCCGACGCACCGGCCGTCGGGTGCCGGGCGGCCTCACCCCGAGCCCGCCCGGCGCCCGGCGCCCGCACCCCCCGATCACGCCGAGCCCCGCCCACGCGCGGCACCCGCCTCCCCGATAGCTTGGCGCACCACCGCGGTGCCCACCCGGTGGTTGCCTCGACGGGCCGGACCACGACCCGCCGACCGCCGAAGCACGAGCCGGGACGACGATGACCGACGAGCACGGCTCGCCCACCTTCCGGGTCGAGTGGAGCAGCGCGTTCCGGACCAACTCCGTCGGACTCGCCGGGACCGGGTTCCCGTTCGCCGCCGAGGTGTTCGAGCGGCACGGGGTGTACGGGATCGGCGGCGCGGCGGCGCGGGTGTGCGATCTGGTCGACGTACTCGAAGCGTTCGCGCAGCCGGTCGTCACGGTGCAGAGCCTCGGGCACTACTGGTTCGATCAGGAGGACCATCGCGAGTGCACGCCGGGCGAGATCGCCCGGGAGCAGGGTGTCGAGGCCGAGACGCACGACGTCACCTGGGCCGGGCACAACGAACTGCTCGTGCTGCGCCGGTCGGACCTGGGCCGATTCCTGGCGGAGCTGCATCCGTACAACATCGACGTGGTCGACGCGCCCGGCCCCGTGTCGGCCACGGCCGCCGACGAGATGGCACTCGCGGTCGGCACACGTGGTCCCGACACCTGCGTGCTTCACGATCTACCCGACGCCGAGCTGCATTTCTCCGGCCACGACGATTGCTACTTCCACATCGAGAGCCGCGACCCGGCGCTGCCCATCCGGGTGTTCGCCCGACTGCTGACCCTCGCCGCAGGCGCAACGCTGCTCGCGGGCTCCGAACCGGACACGAAGCCGAGCACCGACACGAACACCGGTACGAACACCGGTACGAACACCGGTACGAACACCGAACTGAGCACCGAGCCGAGCACCAAAACGGCCCATGACGCGGTCACCGTAGTCGAACCGGACGCCAGGCTCGTACGGGCGATCCTGTCCCGAAGCGCGCACTGGTCGGGCCCGATCGGCACGCCCGAACCCGACGGCACGATCCGACTCGACCTGGCGGCGGACAAGTGGCGGCTCGGCGAGCGCCTCCCACCCCGAGCCGACCTGTCGGCTCGCTACGACCCGGCCGGCGGTCGTTGGCACCTCGCAGAACCCGAGCCCAAGCCCAAGCCCGACGCCGAGCCGACGCCCAAATCCACTACCGGTCCCGATCAGGCCCGATAGCCCCAACTCACAACCGCGGCGCGCGCATTCGGGTCAGCCGTCCACCCTCACCACGAGCGTCGCATTCGGTGCTCACCGTCAAGGAGCGGTACGTGCCCGGGACGGTGGACACCCAAAAGCGCTCACCGAAGATCGTCGCCGGCGCCTGGAGCATGAACCGGCCGCGCCGGAACTCGACCTGCGGCGGCACACCGTCGTCCGGCAACACGCCCCACGCGAGCGCCCACGCCGGCTCGCCGCGACCGGACCGCAGCGCACCACGCAGCAGCGTCGGCCCCAGCGCGGCGCCGGCCACGGCCACGTCGATCAGCCGGTAGCCCGCGTACACCTCGAGCGCCGGTCGCCCACGCGACCCCTTGCCCACGCGCATCGTGCAGTCGCTCAGCCGCAGATAGAGCTCGGTGGTCGTCTGCTGCAGGACATCGCTCATGGCGCGCTCCCCCGTTCGAAGCGCCCGACGGGACAGTCCCTCGGGCCACACCAGGATCCGCCGCGGGGGCCGGCTGCCGCATCGGCTGTACGAACCGTTTCCGCCGGCCCACATACTCCCCCTGTAGGACGGAGAAATCCCACGGACCTCACCCGAACGAGCGAGTCGACGGCCCACGCACCACTCGCGCGAGGGTCAGGTCGCGCCCGGGACGGCCAGACCCGTCTCGTACGCACAGATCACCGCATGCACCCGATCGCGTAGCCCGAGCTTCCCCAAAATGCTGCTGACGTGCGTCTTCACCGTGTGCTCGCTGACCACCAGCGCCTCGGCGATCTCCGCGTTGGACATGCCCAGCGCCAGGCAGCGCATCGTCTCCCGCTCGCGCGTGGTCAACACGGCCAGCCGCTCGGACGGTTCGGCCGGGGCCTCCGTACGGGGTAGTCGTCGTGTGTAGTCGGCGATCAACCGTCGGGTCACCGACGGCGCGAGCAGCGCCTCGCCACTCGCCACCATCCGCACGGCGTGCACCAGGTCGTCCCGGCGCACGTCCTTGAGCAGGAAGCCGGCCGCACCCGCGTAGAGCGCGTCGTAGACGTACTCGTCCACGTCGAACGTGGTCAGCATGACGATCCGACAACCCGGCGCCTCGGCCGACACCACGCGGGCCGCCGCTATGCCGTCCATCCGAGGCATCCGGATGTCCAGGAGCAGTACGTCGGGCCGGTGCGCACGCACCGCCTCGACCGCCTCCAGGCCGTCGCCCGCCTCGGCGACCACGGAGATGTCCGGCTGCGCGTCCAGGATCATCGCGAAGCCGCTGCGCACCAGCCCCTGATCGTCGGCCACCACCACGCTGATCGGCATCACGAGGCCCGCGCCGGGTCGAGCGGGATCCGCAGCGCGACCTCGAAGCCCGGCCCGGTCACCCGCGGCCCGGTCGTCACGCTGCCACCGCACGCGGTCGCCCGCTCGCGGATGCCGATCAGCCCGTGCCCGCCGCCCGGACGCGGTCGCCCGCCTCGGCCGTCGTCGGTGATGGTGATCCTCATCGTGTCTTCGCCCCATTCGAGCCGCACCACCACCGTGGTGGCGTGCGCGTGCCTGACCGTGTTGGTCAACGCCTCCTGGACGACACGGTACGCGGCGATCTCCGCGTCCGAGCGCAGCGGTCGGCGCACGCCGACGCTCTCGTGGACCACCCGGAGGCCGGTCCGGCCGACCTCGGCGAGCAGGTCGGCGATGTTGGCGACGGTGGGCTGTGGTGCCCGGGCGCCGGCCTCGTCGTCCTCCTTGAGCGTGCCCAGGATCCGGCGGAGTTGCACCATCGCATCGCGCCCGGCGTCGGCTATCGCGTCGAACGCGGCCTCCGCGCGGGCCGGATCGCTGCGCACCACCACCGGTCCGGCCTCGGCCTGCACGGTCATCAGGCTTACCGCGTGCGCCAGGATGTCGTGCATGTCCCGGGCGATCCTGGCCCGTTCCCGCGCGGCGGCCCGGGCCACCTCGGCGTCCGCGCGGCGGATCTCCAGGTCGCGTTCGTGCTCCAGTCGTCGGGTGCGCTCCTCGATCCCGGCGATGTAGGCGGTCCGGTGTCTGGTGGCCAGTCCGAAGGCGGCGGCCGCGGTCAGGGCCAGGACGTCGAAGGTGGCCTGTTGCGCCGGCTGATTCTTGAAGTTCTCCACGACCAGCGTGATCGGCAACGCCAACGCAGCGACGGCGATCCGCTCCCAGCGCCGGCCGAGCGCGAAGACCGTGTAGATCGCGATCGTCATGCCGAACTGGAACGGCTGACCGGGTCGATGGTGCAGCGATACCGGCACGGTGAACACGGCCACCACACACGCGACCGCGAACGGCTGCCGGCGCCGCCAGATCAACGGGATCGCGGTGCCGCTCAGCAGCAGGAACCCGAGCCGATAGGGCGAACGCAAGGCGACCAGGAACGGCAGCGACACCATGAACTGCACCATCAGCGCGATCATGACGTCCATGACCTGCGGGTCGGTCCGTCGCAGGATACCCAACGTGTGTCTGGCCCGGTCACGAACGTGTCGGTCGGTGCCGCGCTCGGCGAGATGGTCGGCGAGGTGGTCGGACATGCGGCGTGCTCCCGGGTGGTGTGTACCGACAGTGTCGCCGTTGATCCCAACTCCCGCCTCGCTCGTGCGAGGGATCTGCGCGACACCCGACCGGGCGCGGACCTTCCGGGCCCGTCGAACCCGCCGGATCCGTCGGGTCTGCCGGACCCGGTCGAAACCGTCGGGTCCGCCGGACCCGTTCGGCGATTGCCCGCGCAAGTGCGCCACGGGACCGATGAATCGGGCTAATCGGTCCGCCGCCGGCGAACGCGCCCCCCGGTGGCATTTCGGGTACCGTCGCGTCTGGTACGACTGATCCCATGGCTACCGGCAACCGCTTCGTCCCCGACTCCGACCCCGACCGTTCGACACGGACAGCGCGGTGTGGTCGGCCGGCCGTCGCCCTCTCGGGCCGGACAGGGGCGGAGCCGTGCGGCCACTGAGGCGGGGCCAGGTGTGGACGATCCCCACCGTCGGCCGTGAACGTACCTTCATGATCGTGCAGAACGACCATGTCGCCGCACTGCACCCGGGCGCGGCGCTGTGCGCGCTGGTGGACACCGTCGGCGACCGGCGGGAGTCGCTGGTCACGGTCCGGATCACCACGCCGGTCAACGGCGTCGTGCTCGCCCCCGACCTGTACACGTCCCGGCATCGCCGCTTCGAACAGGGCACCTACCTGGGCGATGTCGCGCCCGAGGAGATGGAACGGGTCGACGTCGCGCTGCGCGCCGTCCTGGGTCTGTGAGGCGGTCGGCGAGGCCGAGGGCCGGCGGAGGTAGGCCCGGGACGGCGCGGCGAACGCGCGCCCCGCGCTATCTCGGCAGGGTGATCCGGAAGGTGGTGCGGCCGGGTTCGGAGTCGACCGTGACCGTGCCGTCGTGTCGTTCGACGATGATCCGGTACGAGATGTCCAGGCCCAGCCCGGTGCCCTCGCCGAGCGCCTTCGTGGTGAAGAACGGTTCGAAGATCCGGTCCTGGATCTCGCGCGGGATGCCGGGGCCGTCGTCTTCGACCTCGATCACCACCGACGCCGTGTCCGCCTGCGCCCGCAGGGTCAGCGTGCCCTTGCCGCCCATCGCGTCGGCGGCGTTGTCGATCAGGTTGGTCCACACCTGGTTGAGTTCGGCCGGATATGCCTGGATCTTCGGCAGGTCATCGGCGTACTCGCGCTCGACCCGGATGTCGCGCAGCGGACCGGCCAGCATGGCCACCGTGCTGTCCAAGCCCTTGCGCAGGTCGGTCTCCTGAAAGGGGGCGCGGTCCATCTGGGTGTACTGCCCGGCGGCGGAGAGCAGTTCGGTGATCCGGCCGAGCGCGTCGGCGACCTCGTCGAGCAGCGCCTCGCCCTCCAGATTGGCGGCGAGCCAGGTCAGTCCGGGGCGCGCGGCCGAGCCCAGCGCGGCGCCCGCGTCCCGGGCCCAGTCCTCGTACAGGCCCACGTTCACGAACGACGGGGCCGTCTCGTACGCGTCCGCGATGCCCAAGTCCTCAAAGATCTCGGCCACTTCGTCGGTACGGTCGGCGAACTCCAGCGGGCGCAGCCGGGGTGCCTCGGCGCCGCGGTGGGCCAGCACCTCGGCCTGGAGCCGGTCCAGCGCCGCCAGCGCCTCGGCGGTCGCCCCCGCACGAGCCAACTCGGCTCGGGCCGAGCGCAGTTCGCCCAGTCGGGTGCGCAGGTTCGCGGCGGCGCGCTCGGCTGCCGCTGCCGGGTTGCCCAGTTCGTGGGTGAGCCCGGCGGTGAGGGTGCCCAGGGCCACCATGCGCTCTCGCTGGCCGACCGCCGAGCCGTTGCGGCGCGCGCCCAGGAACATGCCCGCGACCAGGTGCGCGGCCATCGGGAACCACTCGGTGAACGCCTGCGCCAACTCGGCTGCCGGCAACACGAAGAACGTCGAGTCGACGTGTGTGCGCGCGGTGTTGCCGTACGCGTGCACGGCCGGCGTCGCGTCGTTTCCGTTGCCGTCCAGGGCGAGCGCGGCGCCGACGTAGGCGCCACGCATCGACGAACGGTGCACCTCCAACTCGCCGCCGCGCACCATGCGGTTCATCGTGACCTCGCCGGAGAGCAGCACGAAGAAGCACTCGCCGGGGTCGCCCTCGTGATAGAGCGTGGTATTCGCCGGGAACGCCTTGACCTTGCCGTGCGCGCACAGCCAGTTCAGGTGTTCGTCGGCGAGTTTCTCGAACAGGAAGAGCGTGCGCAGCTCCTCGGGCGGCAACACGTCGCACACGCTCATCGCGAGCCCTCCGTCGCCGGGATCCGGGTGTTCAGGGTCTCCAGGTAACGGTGTACCAGCATCACCGTCATCGCACCTTCGCCGACGGCCGAGGCGACTCGCTTGACCGAGGCCGCGCGCGAGTCGCCGGCGGCGAACACGCCCGGCACGGCGGTCTCCTGGACGAACGGGGGCCGGCTCCAGCCGTCGAGTTCGCCGTCGCAGTCGTCGAGGAGTTCGCTGCCGGTGAGGATGTAGCCGTCCCGGTCGCGTCGCACGCCGCTGCCGTCCAGCCACGCGGTGCGCGGGCTGGCGCCGATGAAGACGAACAGCCAGGACGCGGGGACCGTCTCCTCCTTGCCGGAGTCGCGGTCGCGCAGGGTGAGTTCGCGCAGGCGGCCGGTGCCGTGCGCGCGCGTGATCTCGGTGCGCACGCGCACCTCGACGTTGGGAATCTGTGCCAACTGCTCGATCAGGTAGTGCGACATGGACGCCTCCAGGCCCGCGCCGCGCACCAGGATGATCACCCGGCGGGCGTAGCGGGCGAAGAACACCGCGGCCTGACCGGCCGAGTTGGCCGCGCCGACGATGTAGACGTCCTGGTCGCGGGTGTCCGGCCCGGTGGTCAGCGCCGCGCCGTAGTACACGCCGCGGTCGGTGAGTTCGGCCAGGCCCGGCGCGTCCAGGGTGCGGTAGGACACGCCGGTGGCCAGGACGACCGCGTGGCCCCGGGCGACGACGTCGCCGTCGCACGAGATGGTGCGCACCTCGCCGTCCACGTGCAGCTCGGTCACATCGCGGGTACTGACTATCTCGGCACCGAACTTGAGCGCCTGGCGACGGGCCCGGCCGATGAACTGCGACCCGGAGATGCCGTCCGGGAAGCCGAGGTAGTTCTCGATCCGCGAACTCTGCCCGGCCTGGCCGCCGGTGGCCTGGCGCTCCACCAGCAGCGTGCGCAGTCCCTCGCTGGCCGCGTACACCGCGGCGCCCAGGCCGGCCGGTCCGCCGCCGACGATCACCACGTCGTACAGATCCCCGGAGGGGGTCACGGACAGACCGACGTATTCGGCCAGTTCACCCTTGGACGGGGCCCGCAGCACGGTCGAGTCCGGCGCGATCACCACCGGCACGTCGGCCTCGGTGGTGCCGGTCTCGCGCATCAGTCGGCGCGCCTCGGCCTGGGTGACGTCGTACCAGCGATACGGCACACCGTTGTTGGCGAGGAAGTCGCGCAACTCGAAGGATGGCGCGGAAAAGCGCGCGCCGATCACCGTGGCCCAGCTCTCGTCCGGCACCGGCGCGGTCTCCCACGCGGTGATCAGCGAGTCCAGGACCGGATAGAGCCGTTCTTCCGGTGGGTCCCACGGCTTGAGCAGGTAGTGGTCGATGTCCACGTCGTTGATCGCCCGGATCGCCGCGCCGGTGTCCGCGTAGGCGGTCAGCAGCACCCGTTTCGCTCGCGGGTACAGGTGTGCGGCCTGTTCCAGGAAGGCGACCCCGTCCATCTGGGGCATACGTTGGTCGGCGATGAGCACCGCGACGTGCTCGCCCCGCTCGTGCAGTTCGCCCAGCGCCTCCAGGGCCTGCGCACCGGATTCGGCGCGCACGATGCGATGCCGGTCGCCGTACTGTCGCCGCAGGTCGCGGGCCACCGCACGGGACACGGCCGGATCGTCGTCGACGGTGAGCAGTACGGGCTTGTCCACGGATTTCCTCACGCCATGGGAACACAAATGGGAACCGCTGCCCGGATCCGGCCTCGGCCGTGCACCGGACAGCACGTCCGCCACGTTATCCTCTCGCCGAAACCCGCAGGTGGGGTATGCCCGTGGCATTCGCCGGGGTCGGTTGTCCGGTCGCGCCGATCGGCGATCGTGGCTCAGTCGACCGTGCCCGCCTCGTAGGCCACGATGGCGGCCTGGACCCGGTTGCGGACGTGAGTGCGGCCGGCCCGAGCACCGCGACCACGCGTGTCGGCAACCCCGGGCCGTCCGCCGAGCGCCGCCCACTCAGGGAACACCGCGAACGCGACGGCGGCGTAACAGCGCCCGTCGGCCTGCGCGAGGAACACCGTCAACGCCAGTGGGTCCACCCGACCCGGCACGGCCGCTCCGACCAGGCAGATCGCGAGCGTCGCGCCGTGCCCGACGGACAACGCCGGCGGCGGGTCGACGGTCGGCACGCCGATGCCGAGCAGGGCCCAAAAGCCAGGTCGGCGGCCCAGCCGGAGGGGGTGGTGCGCATGCTTTCGACGCTATCGACCCGCCGCGCGCCGACACCTCCGTCGAAAGTCGTGCACTTTGCCTGTCGGTCCACCCCGAACATGCCTAACGTGACGCTATGTCCGAGAAACGACGCCCCCCGCACCGCGAGACCATCCAGGCACTCGTCGGAGTGGCCGTGATCGTGATCGGCCTCCTGGTCACCCTGATCCTGCACCTCACTCACGACCCGGACCCCGCCCCGCCACCCCGAAGCCCGATCCCGATCTCCTCGACCACGCCCCCGTCGTCGCCCCCTCCCGCACCGGCGGCAGCGGGCCGGTAGTCCGCGGGCGAAAGATTTACAGAGGGTTCTTTGCAGAGGATCCTTTGCAGAGGAGTCTCTGTCCAATACAGTCGGGCCGTGAACGACTCCTCGCGGCGGATGGACGCCCGCAGCCTGCGCGCCCTTGCCCACCCCCTACGTATGCGCCTGCTGGAGCTGCTGCGCCTCGACGGTCCCGCGACCGCGACGCACCTGGCGGCGCGCGTAGGCGACAGCACCGGGACGGTCAGTTGGCATCTGCGACACCTTGCCGAGCACGGCTTCATCGAGGACGTGCCCGAGCGCGGAACGCGGCGGGAGCGCTGGTGGCAGGCCGTGGTGCGGCCGCGCGACCTGCATACCAGCGAGTTCCGGAACGATCCCGAGTCGCGTGGCGCGCTGGATGTCTACCTGCGCGAATTCCTCCGGCAGCAGGGCGAGCGCATGGTCGAGTCGTTCGCGGACGCCGACGCGATGGGGCCCGAGTGGGTGCGCGCGCGGACCGTCTCGGACTGGAGCGGGGTGCGCCTGACGGCGGATCAGCTGGCCGAGCTGAGTCGACGGGTGATCGAGCTGGTCAACGAGGCCGTCCGGCAACCCGAGCAGCCGGGCGCGCCCACCATCGTGCTGCAGTTTCAAGCCTTTCCGCGCCGACCCGAGGAGAATTCCGGATGAGCGGGCTGCTCCGTCGGCATCGCGACTTCCGGCTGCTGTGGTGCGGCGAGACCGCCGGGAAGTTCGGCGCCTCGGTCACGGGCGTGGCGATGCCGTTGATCGCGATCTCGACGCTGGACGCCGGTACGTTCGAGATCGGCCTGCTCGGCGCCGCGGCCTGGCTGCCGTGGTTGCTGATCGGGTTGCCGGTCGGCGTCTGGGTGGATCGAATAGCCCGTCGGCCGATCATGCTCGGCGCCGCCGCGTCCTCCTGCGCACTGTTCCTGGCCGTGCCGTTGGCGCACTGGGCAGGCGTACTGAGTGTCGGGCTGTTGCTGGCGATCACGCTCGCGACCGGGGTGTCCGCGGTGTTCTTCCAGACCGCGTACACCGCCTACCTCCCGAGCATCCTCGCGCCCGCCGATCAGGCCGAGGGCAATGGCAAGTTGCACGGCAGCGCGTCCGCCGCGCAGATCGTCGGGGGCGGCGCCGGCGGGTTGATCGCGCAGGCGGCGGGTGCGGTGAACGGCATGTTCGTCAACGCCGGGACCTTCCTGAACTCGTTCGTCTGCCTTCTCGGCATCCGCCATCGGGAACCGCCGCCGAACGCGACGGCGGGCGTCGACGGCGTCGAACACCGCGCGCCGCGTTCGCTCGTCCGTGAGATCGGCGACGGGCTGCGCCTGGTCGCGCACGACCCGTGGTTGCGGACCTTCGCGCTCTACGGCGGCGCCTCCAATCTGCCTCTGGTCGGCCTCCAGTCCATCCAACTGGTTTTCCTGGTCCGCGAGGTCGGGGTGAGCGAGGGCGCGGTCGGCGGGCTGATCGCGGCCGGCTCGCTCGGCGGCATCGTGGGGGCGTTCGTCTCCCGTCGGGTCGCCGCGCGCATGGGCACGGCCCGGGCGTTCCTGGCGTTCGAACCGGGTGTCTGCGGCCTGGTCCTGCTCGTCCCGCTGACCACCGGTGGCGCGGGGCTGCTGCTGTTCGTGTTCGGCTCGTTCGCGATGGTCGCCGGTGTCGTGGCCGCCAATGTGATCAAGGCGGGCTTCCAACAGCGTTACTGTCCACCACAGTTGCTCGGTCGGATCACCGCGAGCATGCAGTTCGTCAACTACGGCACCATCCCGCTCGGCGCGCTGCTGGCGGGCACCCTGGGTTCCACGATCGGCGTACGCCCCACCATGTGGGTCATGGCCGCCGCGATCCCGGCCATGGGCCTGATCCTGGTCCTGTCCCCCGTCCGCCGCTGCCGCGACCTGCCCACCACGCCCCGGGACAGCACGGCACCGACCGTCCCCGGACGAGTGGCCTGAGAGCCGACCGGCCGACCCGGACGGCGCTGTGCACGGTTTTCGAAGCGCACCGAAAACTTGACGGCGGATGTCAAGTTATGAGGGGAGAGTGGGCCGCACGGAACGAGAGGCACCGATCAGGGTGCCCCGCAGACGATCCCGGGGTCCTCGAACACGATTCGAGCACCCTCGAACAAAGGAGTCTCCGATGACCGCGAACAACGCTGCCGGGCACACGGGCGGCGGCCCGGAATCGTCCGCCGCGATCGGCACGTTGGCCGCACGGGTACGGGGTGTCGTGGTCGTGCCGAAAGACGCCGGGTACGACGACGAGCGCTCCGGATTCCAGACCGCGTTCCGAGCGCGGCCGGACGTGATCGTGGGTGCGGCCGACGCCGAGGACGTGCGACTCGCCGTCGAGTTCGCCCGGGCGCGGGGCCTGCCGGTGGCGGTCCAGGCCACCGGGCACGCTCCGGCGAGCGCGGCTTCGGGCGGCCTGTTGATCTCCACCCGACGGATGGCCGGGGTCCGGGTCGACCCCCGGGCTCGGACCGCGTGGGCCCAGGCTGGTGCCCGCTGGGAGCGGGTGGTGGCCGAGAGCGCCCCGCACGGCCTGGCCCCGCTCAACGGCTCGGCCCCGCACGTCGGTGTCGTCGCGTACAGCCTGGGTGGCGGACTCGGTTTGATGGCCCGCGAGTTCGGCTATGCCGCCGACCATGTGCGGGCGATCGAGGTGGTCACCGCCGACGCGACCGTGCGACGCGTCACCGCCGAGAGTGACGCCGACCTGTTCTGGGCGCTGCGCGGCGGCCGGGACAACTTCGGCATCGTCACCTCGATCGAGTTCGACCTGTTCCCGGTGGCCCGGGTGTACGGCGGTTCGCTGATCTTCGACGCGGACCACGCCGAGGCGGCCGGCGCGGCCTGGCTCGCCTGGACCGAGACGGTGCCGGAGCAGGTCACCTCGTCGATCTCGTTCATCGGTCTGCCCGACATCGAGCAGGTCCCGCCGCCGTTGCGCGGCCGGCACACCGCGGCCATCAAGATCGTCTACACCGGCGAAGTCGCCGCCGGGGAACGCCTGGTGGCTCCGCTGCGCGCGGTCGGACCGCGCCTGGTCGACGACCTGACCGAGCTTGCCTACGCCGACTCGCACACCATCCACAACGATCCGGCGCACCCGCACGCCTACCTCGGCGACAACGTGATGGTCCGCGACCTGGATCCGCAGGCAATGCGTGAGGTGTACCGGATCGCCGGTCCCGACGCGCCGATGATGGTCATGCACGAGGTACGCCACCTCGGCGGCGCGTTGTCCCGGCAACCGGCGGTGCCCAACGCGGTCGGCCATCGCGACGCGCGCTACATCGTCCGGGTCGTGGCGATGATCGACGGCGCGGATCTCGATGTCGCGCGTGCCCTACAGGCCGACGTCCGGGCCGTGCTGAAGCCGCTGTCCGTCGGCCGCAATCTCAACTTCGTCTACGGCGACGGCGTTTCGCCGACCCCCGATCAGGTCGCGGCGATGTACGACCCGGAAACCCGCGCGCGGCTGGCCGAACTCAAGGCGGCCCACGACCCGACCGATCTGTTCATCGGCAACCACAACGTGGCCGCCCCGACCGCGAACGGCGCGTCGGCCCCCCGCTGAACTCCCCCGCCCGGTCCCACGATCATGTACCGAGTCATGGTCGGCGGGGCCGGGCTCGGCGGATGGGGAATCTGTTGTCGAAACGAGTACGAATGGCACCGGCGCGATCCACTACGGCGGTTGCGGCAGCGGTTCGCATGCGGGGCCGCACCCTTCCACGGCCTGCCGCGGACCTCGTCGTCGGCCTTTCCGGGCAGCGCGGATGACGCGGCTGCGGCGGATCCCGGTGCTCGCGGCGGTCGTACTGATGTGTGCGACCGGCTGCTCGGTGGCGACGGACGTCGTGAACGGGACGAGCTCGGAGAGTACGAGCAACGCGACCTTGAGCGACGCGAAACTGCGCGCGCGGATCAAGGCGATCGTGAGTCGGGTCCACTCGGTGCATGCGGTGGTCGACTTCGCCAGGGACGGCAGGGTCGGCGTGCGTGCGGACGCGCGGTTCGACGTCGGCACCCGGAACTTCACCGCGCGGCTCGAAGCCTCCGGAGTGACCGTCGAGGTGGTCGCCGTCGGTGCGGACGTGTACGTCAAGGCGCCCCGGATCTTCTGGCGGTCCGCGCTCGAGAACCGCGACTCGCGTGACGAGGAGACGATCACCGAACTCACCGGGCCCACCGACAAGTACGCCCACCTCCTGCGCGACGATCCACTGCGTGCCCGCCTCCTGGACGACGCGGAGTTCTACAACCCGCGGACCTTCCTCGAAGGGCTCTCCGAGGCCACCCGCCGAGCCGACCCGGGGTCGGAGAACCCGTACTCGGTCGTCTTCGAACAGGCCGGTGGAACCGGTAGGGCTCGTCTGTACATCCCCGCGACGGGAAGGCCGCTTCCCGAACGGGTGACCGTCGCGCGATCGGTCCGGAGCACCCTGGCCGTCACGTGGTCGGACTACGACAAACCCGTGCCCGTCAAGGCTCCCGCCGCCGACCGCGTCGTCGAGATGCGCTACCGGGTGAGCCAGGCGCCGCCGATGATCGCCCCGACGTCGATCGCGTACCGGACGTGGGCGAGCCCGGCCGGCTGACCCGGCGGCGCCCGGAATCGCGGCGACGCCACGATGACGTCAGGCAGCGTCATCACCGGCCATCACGCGACCGACTCGCCGGCGCCACACAAACACCTCGCACGTCGTGCGACGTCATATGCGCCACCGAAGCAGTCATCCCCACTTGCCATAGCGTCATATTGGCGCCATGATGACGTCATGGATCTCGCACCGTACGTCGACAAGCTCTGCCGCGAACTCGCCGTCACCGCCGAGGCGGGGGGTGCGGAGGCTCGTGCGCTCGCCGAGCGGCTGATCGGGCCGCTCGAATCGGCGACCAGGCTCGCCCTGCTCGAAGCGCTGTCCGCCGCCGCGGACGAGATCAGCCGCGAACTCGCCCCGGGCTCGGTGGACGTGAGACTGCGCGGAGTCGACCCGGACTTCCTGGTCACACCGGCACCGACCACCCGGTCGTTCGAAGCGGCGGCCGGGAGCGGATTCGAGGCCGGTCCGGGCGATCGGTCCGGCCCGCCGCCGACCGCCGCGCCCGTCCCCGAAGCGGACGAGGGCGGCATGTCGAGAATCACGCTGCGCCTGTCCGAGCAGCTCAAACCCAGGGTCGAACAGGCCGCGAGCCGCGCGGGCCTGTCGGTCAACGCCTGGCTCGTCCGCACGGTCACCGCCGCGCTCGAACCCGAGGACCGCGACAGTGGGCGACGCGCAACCTCGCGCGGCACCCAACGCTATACCGGCTGGGTGCGCTAGGGCGTGTCTTCAATCCCCCGTCGGGCTCCGCGGCGTTCGGTGCCGTGCATCGGCGCGCCGGGGAAACACTCGCATAGTGGTTCTATTCGGGCGTTTCACCGGGGCGGCGAGGTGCGGTGCCGGGCGTCGTGGTGCTCGGCGGGGGATTGAAGACACGCCCTAGGTGTATTCACCCGGGATGTCGAGCGCCGGACCGCCGCAGCCGCCGAGTCTTCCGATCGCCGTCCCCGGAGCACGAGCCGTCTCCGCGAGATGCCGTCTTGCACATGCCGTCCCCCGCACGCCGAACACGTATGTTCCCCACGCCCATCACCGCCACCAGGACGGGGTGCCATGCCCACCTTCGAAACACCCGAGCCGATCTTCGCCACCGTCGAGCTGACGGTCGGCACCCTGCGGATCAGCGCGAGCGACCGCACCGACACGGTCGTCGACGTTCGGCCCGGCGACGCGTCGCACGGCGCCGACGTACAGGCGGCCGAACAGATCTCGGTCGACTTCCGCGCGGGCCGCCTGTCGGTGAAGTCACCCCGAAACAAGTCCCGTTCCTTCTTCGGGCGCACCCCCTCGGTCGATGTGACGATCGAACTGCCCACCGGCTCCCGGATCGAGGGCAGGGCCGCCACGGCGGACATCCACGCCGAGGGCCGGATCGGCAAGGCCGGCTTCACCGTCGCCGCCGGCAACATCCGGCTGGACCGGACCGGCGCGCTGAAGCTGAACTGCACCAGCGGCGACGTCACGGTGGCCCACTCGGTCGGGCACACCGACGTCACCACCGCGGCCGGCGAGATCCGGATCGACAAGATCGACGGCACGGCGGTGGTCCGCAACACCTCCGGCCGCATCGCGCTCGGCGCGGTGACCGGCGAACTGCGGCTGAACACCACGATCGGCGACATCACCGTCGACCGCGCGCTGGCCGGCGTCGGCGCCAAGTCGGTGTCCGGCGACGTCCGGATCCGCGAAGTGGTGCACGGCGCGGTTCGTTTGGAGACCGCGTCCGGCGAACTGGAGGTCGGCATCCGCAAGGGCACCGCTGCCTGGCTGGACCTGGCCTCGCCGGTCGGCCGGGTGCACAACTCGCTGACCTCGGCCGACGGCCCCGCGGCGACCGACGACACCGTCGAGGTACGCGCCCGCACGCTGTCCGGCGACATCGTGATCCGCCGCTCCTGACCCGCCCCACCGACCCGCTCCGCGCCGACGCGCGCAGCGGAGAGGAGCAACCATGTGGGCCGCACGGGAAATGTCGGGCGGAATCTGGCCGTTGCCGCATCCGGTACCGCTGCCGCTGCTGTGCGCGGTGCTGATCCTGGCCGCGCTGGCACCCCTGGAGCGCCGGCGCCGGCATCGGGCGGTCGCCCACCGACGGACCACTGTCCGAACGACACGCGCAACGCGGCTAAATGTCGGAATTCACGACAGCCCCGGCGGAACATGAGACCCGAACTCGGACACCAGCCGCCTCGATCCCGCAGGGAGCATCCATGCCCGTGACCGCCGATCTCGACAAGCTGCTCGACAAGGCATACGAGAACAAGACCTTGAGCGAAGTCCTCGCCGCGCCCGTCGCCGGGTTGGCCGGAATCACCGACGCGCATGCCGAGCACCTCGCGTCGCTGAAGATCACCACCATCGGCGACCTCGGTCGCAACAAGCACTTCCGCTGGGCCGCATCGCTCGCCGACCTCCAGGACAGCGGCGCCAAGTAGCCGTCCACGGTGCACCACCGAGTGCCCGCGCCCGGCCGGACGGGGCCGCCGCGCGGGCCGCGCCGCGGTTCGGCCACACCGCCGCCCCCACCCCGGCCCGGTCCCGTACCCGCCTTCCCGCGGCCCGGTCTCAACCGGCGTGGTCGCTCTCCAGCGCCAACAGCAGATCCACCCGGTCCCGGGCCGAGAACAGGTCCCGACCGGTCAGATCGCGGACCCGGCCCATCCGTTGATGCAACGCGCTGACGTGTACGCCCAGCATCTGGGCGCAGCGCTGCCAGGCTCCGTTCGCGGCCAGGAAGGCGGCGAGTGTGCCGATCAGGTCGGTGCCGTGTTCGGCGTCGTAGGCGCGCAGGCCACCCAGGACCCGATCGGCGAACGCGCTGCGGACCGGCCCGGGTACGGCCGCCAGCAGCGCCGGATAGGCGTCGATCTCCGGCCCCGCGGCCACCGTGAGCCGGCCCGGGCGCGCCCATGCGAGGTCCCGCGCGCCCCTGGCCTGGGCCAGAGCCGCCGCCCATGTGGGGGACGTCCCGGCAACCCCGATCGCCACCCGCTCGGTGCCGAGCAGCGGTTCCCACCAGTGCGCCGCGCGCTCGAACGCCGCAGCGATCCGGGCCGCGGCGCCCGCTCCGGTCCCGGCCGAGCAGAACACGACCGACTCGGCCTTGCCGCAGGCCACCACCCACCGCGCCGCGGGATCCGCCCCGAGGACCCGCTCCATCAGGTCCACCACGAGCCGCCCGGTCGCCGGGTCCGCGCCGTCGCCGGCCGCACAGCACACGATCGGCGCCGCGTCCGGCCCGATGCCGGCCGCACCCAGGCGGGCCCGGACCGTCTCCGCGGCCGCGGCCGACTCGACCAGGTCGACCAGTTCCCATGCGTGCGCGCGCTCCACGGTCAGCCGCTCCGCACGCCGCGCGCCGCCGAGCAGCAGCAGGTCGGCGGCCTGGGCGAGCGCGTCGTCCTCCGTGCGGTCACCGGCGCAGACGAGGTATCCCGCGAACGCCGGTCCCCGCCCGAGCGCGAACACCGTCTCGCCGGCGATCACCGCGGGCAGCCGCGCCGCCGCGAGTGCGCCGCGGGCGATCTCGACCGGATCGGCCGCGACCCACGCGACGTCCGGCCCACCCGCCGACGCACCGGCGAGCACCCGCCCCGCGGGCGTCACCACCCGGCACGCCACGCCGAGTTCGCGGGCGAGCAGGTCCAGCAGGTCGTGCGTGTCCGCGCCCTCGGCCAACGCCGTGATCAGCCGACGCTGCCGACTCGGCAGCCGGCCCGTGGCCGGTCCGTGTTCGGCCGCGACCCGATGCGCGACCACCTCGGCGATCCGCACCGCAGAGGCCGCGCGCGGCGCCAACAGTAGCGGCAGGCCGGCTCGCGCACAGGATTCGACCAGCGCGTACGGCACCTCGTCGGGGGCCGGTTCGACGTCGTCGACCCCGTCGCGGGCCTCGGGCACCACCACGACCGCCGCCGCGCCGGCCGCCGTGAGCGCTCGCGCGAGCCCCCCGTGGTCGGCGCCGTACACGTCCGCGTGCGACACCACGAGTTCGCCGCCGATCAGGCCCCCGCCGGGGTCGACCGGATCGGCGGCGGACACCCGAAGCACCTCGCGCGCGAGCCCCTCCGTACCCGCCAGCAGGGCCAATCGCAGCTCGGGCATGCCCAACAGATCCTCGACCCGCACCGCCGTGCCCCCAAGCCTTCGCCCATCATGTTGCGATGATCGTATGAACACGGAGCGATGCGGACACGACGCTTCCGCTGGTTCCTCTGCACCACCGCTGTCCGAAAAGCACCGAACCGTACGAATCAACGGCCACGAACGGGCACTCCACACCCGGCGGGCAACGCCCCGGACGCGGACGAAATCCGGCCCCGCTCACCGGGTCCGGCGGGCCCGGACACGCTGGGACCACCGTCGCGGGCCGAGCCCGCTCAGTCGTACGCCCGAGCGATCGCCGTCGCCGCCTCGGCGACCGTTCGGCGTGCCTCGGGCGGGTCCAGCACCTGCACGTCCGTGCCGAACTGGAGCAGTTGACGGACCGCGCCCAGTGCCGGGTAGCCCAACTCGACCGTCACCCACTCGGCATCGTGCTCCTGCGGCGGCCCGATCAGCCAGGCTCCGATGATCCGCACGAACATGTCCTGCCGGGTCCGTCGCACCCGGGCCCGGATCCGCACCGCCACCGGCTGCTCGTCGATGCCCCGGCGCAACGCATGCCACACCTGGGCCAGTTCGACTCCGGCCCGGCGTCGCACCGGGTCCTCGGTGACGGTGAGCCCGGTGAGCCGATCCGTGTGGAACAACCGCGGTGTCCCGTCCCGATCCGCGACCAGGTACCACGTTCCCGCCTTGGCCACCAACCCGTACGGGTCGACCGTGTACGTCCGAGGCGTCTTGGACCCGCTGCGCCGATAGCGGATCCGCAACCGCCGGTCCGCGAAAACCGCATCCTGCAACGCCTCCACGTCCACCGCCGGTCGCGGTCCCACCATCCACCGCTGCGGGTCGATCAGCACCCGACGGGTCATCTCCTCGGCGGCGGGCCGATACGGCGCGGGCAGCGCGACCATCACCTTGCGCAGCGCCGAGCCGAGTGCGCCGTCCAGGCCGAGCGCCGCGTGCGTGCCCTGCTCGGCGAGCACGAACAGGGCGCGGGCCTCGTCCGAGGTGAGCCCGGTGACGTCGGTCCGGAACCCGGGCAGCAGCGAGATCCCGCCGTGCCGACCGCGCTCGGCGTATACCGGCACCCCGGCCGTGGACAGCGCCTCGACGTCGCGGTAGATGGTCCGCGTCGACACCTCCAACCGCTCGGCCAACTCGGCCGCCGGCACCCGGCCGCGAGTCTGGAGAAGCAACAGGATGGAAAGCAGCCGATCGGATTTCACACCCTCAAGGATGCGCCCTCGCCGCGGCGTGAACGGATCAACCCGTCGGGGCGCCGCCCCGAACCGACCGTCCGCCCGCGCGCACCCGCCGGACCGTGACCAACCGTTCCACCCCCGACCGCTCGCCGTCCGCATCGATGCGCGCCCCGTGCGCCGGCTGCCCGATCCCGCCGCCGATGCGACCGTTGAAGCCATGGAACGCCCGAACGTGCGCATCGTCATCGACGACAGCCCCCTGCGCCCGCATATCGACGCGGCCGTGCTGTCCAGGGTGGACGCCGCGACCCGGGCGCACTACGAGCGGGCCGTGGAGCACGCGCTGGAGCAGGCCGCGCTCGCCTGGCAGGCCCGCGACTTCGTCGCGTTTCGTCGCCAACTCGCCGTCCTGGCGCAGACGGTCACCGACATCCAGCGCCTGAGCACGACCGGCCCCCACCGCGCCGACCACTGAGCAACCTCAGCTCGAAGCCAACCGAAGCACCAGGGCCGCGACCGCGACGAGGCCGAACACCGCCGCCGGAGCGGCCGCGTAGTCGCGCACCCGCAGGTGCGCCTACACCGCGCCGACGAAGTACAGGATCAGCCCGATCGCGGCGGCGACCCCCAGCCCGGGCACGGCCAGGCCGGCCAACAGACCGAGCGCGCCGGCCGCCTTGGCCGACGCCGGCCCCGGGAACCAACCGTCCGGCACGCCCAGCGTCCGCAGCCGCGCCACGATGCCTCCCGACGGGTGATGGTGATCACCGCGGACGCGGTGAGTACGACGGCGAACAGGGCGCTGACCACGGCGTAGCCGATGAACACGGGACCTCGATGCCACGGAAGGGACGAAAAGCGTCCGGCCGAAGCCCGGCCGACGCGCTGCTCACCGTGCTCGGTCGGCCGGTGTCGAGGAAGGCCGTACCGAGACAGGCACCGCCGGGGCCACGATCGCACCGCCCGCTCGCCATAGACTGCGGGCCGTGAGCGAGAACGAACTTGGCACATACCTCCGCGACCGCCGCGCGGCGGTCCGGCCCGCCGACGTCGGGCTTCCCGGCGGCGCCCGGCGGCGCGCCCCGGGCCTGCGCCGGTCCGAGTTGGCGACCCTGGCGGGGGTCAGCGTCGAGTACCTCGCACGGCTGGAGCAGGGCCGCGACCGCCGCCCCTCCGGCCAGGTCCTGGCGGCGCTGGCGGACGCACTCCGGCTGACCTCGGACGAGCGCGTGCATGTGCGCCGACTGGCCAAGGCCGCCGCGGGCGAGACGTTCCCGTGCCCGGGCGGGCAACCGCCGGCGCGGACCGTGCGACCCACCGTGCGCGCGCTCTTGGACCGACTGGAGCCGGCCCCGGCGCTGCTGGTCAACCGGCTCGGCGACGTGCTCGCCTTCACCAACGGCTACGAGCGCCTCGCCCGCCCGCTGGGCATCCTGGACGACGAGCAACCCAACCTCGCCCGCTACGTGTTCACCGACGCCCGGGCACGTGCGGCCTATCCCGACTGGGAGCGCATAGCCGACGACCACGCCGCGATCCTGCGGGTGGCGGCCGTGTTCGACGATCCGTACGTACAGGACTTCCTCGACGGCCTGGCCGTCGAGGCCGGCACCGCGTTCACCGCCCGCCTGGCCGCGCCCGCCACGCCGCCCCGCCGGGTCGGCGTCGAGCGCCTGGCCCATCCGGAGGCGGGTGAACTACGCCTGGAGCGCGAGATCCTCGACCTGGCGGACGTCGACCAGACCCTGGTCGTCTACCTGCCCGTCGACGAGCCCACCTCGGCCGCGCTGGACCACCTCACCGGCCGGCACCCGGGCGCGCTGCGCGCGGTCTGACCCGGCCGGCGGGGCCCGGCAGGCGCGCGTTGCCTGCCGGTCGTCGAACGCATCGCCGCCCTCGACCGGCCCGGCGATCACGGGCCGGCGAACGGACCGGCCGGGGCGGCGACCCGAACCCGCCCGTCACGTCCCGGGCTTGCGCCCGTACACGTACACCTCGTCGCCCGTGTGCAGCAGTCCCCAGTACGCCTGAGCGTCCTCCGGCCGCATGTTGACGCAGCCGTGCGAGCCCGGCGGTGAGGTGATCGCACCGTCGATCGCGTGGAACGCGATGCCGCCGTCGAAGAATTGGCTGTACGGCATCGCCACGTCGTAGAGCGTGGACCAGTGGTTCTTCGCGCGGTAGTAGACCTTGTGCAGGCCGGTACGGGTCTCGAAGCCGTCCCGTC
Organism: Embleya scabrispora DSM 41855; assembly: GCF_000372745.1. Taxonomy (GTDB): domain Bacteria; phylum Actinomycetota; class Actinomycetes; order Streptomycetales; family Streptomycetaceae; genus Embleya; species Embleya scabrispora. The sequence goes on from NZ_KB889596.1 coordinate 22,669, forward strand.
CGGAGCGGATGGCGACCGGCCCGTGGATCCGCTTCGCGCCGTCCTGGATCCAGCTGACCTGCCGGCCCAGGTCCACGCACGCGATCCGACCGACGTCGGTCGGGCATTCCCCCTCGGTACCCGTGCGCTGGAGCGCGCGATGGGTGACGGGGCCCGCGTACCCGGCCGCCGGGCGAATGCCGTGCTCCTGCTGGTAGGTCCGGATGGCTCGGCAGTCGGCGGTGGACTGCCGGCCGTCCACCGGGAGCCCCAACGCCTTCTCGACCTGGCGCTGATACGTCCCGGTCCGCGCCGTACACGCGGAGGGCCCCGCGCTCGCCGGCCCGGCGAGGACGACGCTCAGCGGCACCACCACGGCGGTCGCGGCCACCGCCGCCCCCGCTCGACGACACACACGCGTGAATACACTCATCGGTCTCCCCTCGAGTCGTACGCTCGCCCGCCTGCTCGTGCGGCACGCCCGTACGCCGGTCACCGGCGGGTGCGCAGGCTTCTACGCTCCGTCAGTCTGACGCAGAGTCAACAATGCCGCACCTCCACCGGCGCACCGGTTGGTCACGATCCGACGCGACGCCACGAAAGCGGCCGATATGCGCCGATTTGTCGCCGAGTTCACCGATCGGCCCGCGCGCCGGCGCAACCGGCGGAGCCCCCGCCCCGGCTCGACGCGCGCTCCGCCGCGACCGCCTCACGAGTGCAAGGTCCGCACTCACGAACCGACTTCGCCTCCACGGCCACCAAGGCAGCCGAACGTCGCGGTCACCGAGTGCACTTCGGGAACCGCAGGGCGGGCGCCGGGTGCCCACGGCACCGCCCGGCGATCCGACCCACTGGCCGCGCACCTCGGCGCCCGCCCGTTGCCGGCGCGGCGGGTCGGCGGACCGGCCCGCGCGCGGCCGCATTCCCCTTCGGTCGTCGCGGGTTCGCGGTCGCTTCATATCTCAACCCGCACCTTCCGCCGCCGCAGGGGAATGCCCGCCGACCCCGGTCGGCACCAGCACCAGCGCGACCACCGCCGCCACCACGAGCAGGCCGCCCGCCGCGCCCAGGGCGACCGCGTAGCCGTGTGCGAGTTCCCGCTTCGAGGCGCCGCCGTTCGGGCCGGTGACCGACGCGGCCAGGGTGACCAGGGCGGCCAGGCCGATCGAACCGCCGATCTGCCGCGAACTGTTGATCAAGCCACCCGCCATCCCGGCCTCGTGCACGGGCACCCCGGCGGTCGCGGCGGTGCCCAGCGGCACGAAGCACAAACCGGCACCGATGCTCGCGACCAGCGACGGGCCCAGGATCGAGCGCAGGAACGTGCCGTCGACGTCGAACGCGAGCCCGAACCAGGCGAACCCGACCGCCACGAGCGCACCGCCCAGCCCCAGCAGCCGGCCGAGCCCGAGGCGGGCCACCGTCCTGGTCGCCAGCACCGAGCCGATCACGATCCCGCCGGAGAACGGCACGAAGGCCGCGCCGGCGGCGGCCGGTCCGTAGCCCAGCACCTGCTGGAGGTAGAGCGAGGTGAAGTAGAACGCGGCGAACTGACCGGAAAACAGCAGCATCATGAACAGGTTCGCGCCGAGCACGGGCCGGTGGGTCAGCAGGCCCATCCGCAACAGCGGCTCGGCGGCCCTCAGTTCGACCAGTACGAAGGCCGTGAGCAGCACCGCCGCCGCCGCGAGCGTACCGATGGTCACGAACGACCCCCAACCCTGCCGCTCGGCCCGCACCACTCCCAGGACCAAAGTGGTCGCCCCCGCGGTGACCAGCAGCGCGCCGGCCGGATCGAGCCGGGGTGCCCGGCCGGGCTCGGGTCGATCGGCCGGCAGTCGCAGCGTGGCGAGCAGCGCGAAGGCGACGATCGGCACATTGATCAGCATGACCGCCTGCCAACCCACCGATTCGGTGAGCAGCCCCCCGATCAGCACCCCGAACGCGCCGCCGGCCGCGGCGGTCGCGCCCCACCACCCGAGCGCCCTCGACCGGGCGGGCCCGGCCGGGAACGTCACCGTGATCAGCGCGAATGCCACCGGTGCGAGCGCGGCGGCGCCCACCCCCTGCACCGCGCGCGCGGCGATCAGCGCCCCGGGCGACGTCGCCAGGCCACCCGCGAGACCGGCCAGGCCGAAGACGGTCAGACCCGCGACGAGCGTACGGCGACGCCCGATCAGGTCGCCGATCCGGCCGCCGAGCATCAGCAGCCCGCCGAAACTCAACGCATAGGCGTTCACCACCCACGGCAGCCCGTCGGCGCCGAAGCCCAGGTCGTCCCGGATGTCCGGCAGGGCCACGTTGACCACCGACATGTCCAGCGCGACGGTGAACTGCACGGTCAGCACCACGACCAGCGACATCCGGGTGGCACGCGACATCCGGCCCGGCTCGGCCGGCGCTTCGGTCGTGGCGGTCACGCCTGTCCCCGCGGGGTCTCGGCACGCCGTTCCAGGCGGGTCCCCGAACGCCGGCCGATCGACATCAGGTCGGCGGGCGCGTCGAGTTCGAGTCGGTGCCACCGTCCCCGCGGCACCACGAACGCGGCGCCGGGTCGCAGCGTGACCGGCGACTCCTCGCCGGCCCCGTCCTCGGCGCGCAGGATCATCCGTACCGCGCCCGTCCACACGCACACCACCTCGTCCGACGCCGGGTGCATCTCCCAGTGGTCGGCGTGCAGGTCGGCATCCGTCCCGGCGTGGAAGGCGGCCACCTGCCAGCCGGCCGCGGCACCGTGCATCCGGCGTTCACCGGCGCTGATCCGGCCGCCGTCGGCCAATCGGAGGGCGAATTCGAACAGGTCGACGTGAGTCATCGAAACTCCTTGCCGCAAAGGGAGGTCGGGCGCGCCGGGCGCGCCGGGCGGGCTCGGCGGGAGGCCACCGGGACCGCGTTGACGTACTCTGTACGTGAACAGCGTCAGTCGAACACGTACGTTGTACGTAAGTCAAGGAGGAGCATCGTGCCCGCGCCCCGAAAGTTCAGCCGCGAGCAACTGCGCACGGCGGCCCTGTCCCTGGTCGACGCCCACGGCCTGGCCGCGCTGACCATGCGCAGCCTGGCCGCGGCGCTGGGCACCGGGGCGATGACGATCTACAACTACGTGGACGGACGCGAGGGGCTGGAGGGGCTGCTCGTCGAGGCCGTGTTGGCGGACGCGCTGCCGGCGGTCACCGAACACCCCGAGGACGCCGACTGGCGAATCGAGACACGCCGGCTCGCCGAGGCGAACTGGCGTGCCGTGCGCGCCCATCCGGACGTCATCCCGCTGATCCTCACCCGCCGGATCGCCGACCCGGCAAGCCTGGAGCACGGCGAGGCGCTGCTGCGAGCGCTCGCCCGCAGCGGCCGGCGCGGGGCCGACCTGCTGTACGCGTTCCGCGCCGTGACCGGCTTCGTCACCGGCTTCGCCCAGGCGGAGTTGGCCGGCCCGCTGTCGATCGCGCCGGACGAGGACGTGCGGGCGATCACCGATCGGGCCCGAGCGCTGCCCGCCGAGCGCTTCCCGTACCTGATCGAGATCGCCGGCGCCGCCGCGGCGAGCACGCCCGAGATCGAATTCCACGCCGGTCTGGACGTGTTGATCGCCGGTCTGGAAAGTCGTCCGAGCGCCGGGAACCCGGAACGGTCCGCCGGACAAGACAGGGTGTGACCATCACCCCGATATCCGACCGCGAGTTGTGGGAGAGGGCGTGCGCAGGTGATCCCGAGTCGTTCGGGGTCATCTTCGACCGGCACTCCCGCGCGGTCTACAACTTCCTGTCCCGCCGCACCGCCTCCTGGGCCGAGGCCGAGGATCTGACCTCGGCGGTCTTCCTGGATGCCTGGCGCCATCGCCGCGCCGTCACGCTGGACCGGGACAGCGCGCTGCCGTGGCTGCTGGGCATCGCCCGCAACACCGCCGCCAACGGCGGCCGGGCCCGCCGGCGCTATCAGGCGCTCAGAGAACGGCTGCCCACCCCGTCACCGACTCCCGACCACGCTCAGGACGTCGCCGATCGCATCGACGAGGAGCGCGCCCTGGTCGCGCTGCGCGCGTCCGTCGGCCGGCTGCCCGCGCACGAACGCGAGGTGATCGAACTGTGCGTCTGGAGCGGCTTGGACCAACAGGCCGCCGCCACCGCGCTCGGCGTGGCCGTGGGCACCGTCAAGTCCCGCCTGCACCGAGCCCGCCGTCGACTCGGCGACGACCTGCGTGAATACGCACCGCTCTCCCCCGACCGCCGCGTCATCGCCGAGGAGACCTCGTGATGCCCTCGAACCCGATCCCGGCCGAGCGCGACCTGCCGCACAGCGCCGCCCGCCGCAGCGAGTTGCTCGCCCTCCTCCCCTACATCGACTCCCCCGCGCCGGCAGCGCCCACGACCCGCCGGCGGACCCTGGGCCGACTGATCCCGCCGCGCCGGGTACTGCTCCCGCTGGCCGCCGCGGTGGCGGTGGGCGGCCTGGTCACCGGGGTCCTGCTCGGGATCTCCGGCGACGACGGGGCCACCCGGATCCCGGGGCCGGCGAACTCCGGATCGGTACCCACCCCCGCACCCTCCTTCGGGGACCGGCCGCTGTCGCTCCGGCAGGTGCCGGTACCGGCGGAGGTCGCGGTGTCCGACGCCGAAGCCGCCCGATTCGTCGCCGCATGCGCGGCCGGCGGGCTCGACCCGGCCACCGCGAGCGGGTACCGCCCGTACTTCACGGTACGCAGCCCGCAGCCCGCCGACCCCGCGAACATGTATGCCATCGCGGTCGACGCCGCCGGGCGCAACGCGTTGCATTGTTCGGGCTCGAACCGGGCCTCGCCACACCGCATCCAGGAGGATTTCGAACTACTCACCGGGACCGTCCAGATCGACTGGGTAGAAGGCACGAAGTCCGGGCCGAGCTGGACCGACTACTCCGCGGGCCGCTACAACGCCCCCGTGGCGCGGATCACCATGGACCGGGGCACCGGCGAACGCCCGGCGATCATGGCGGGTGGCGTCTGGTACGCGGCGGAGACCGTCGGGTACACGCACGAGGCCGCCGAGGCGTTCCAGGCCGGCGGCGGTCCCCGAATCCGCGGCTACGACGCCGCGGGCAAGCTGATCTGGGACTCCGCCCGAGACGTGCCGAAGCCGGGATCGGCGGAATGTGTCCGTACCCCCGACGGCCGGGTGCTCGACTACAAGGGCCGCGTCGCACCCGATCCCGCCACGTGCCGCCCGGCCCTGCCGTGGACCGCCGGCGCCCGCTGAGCATCCGCCGTCCGACCCGGTCCCCGCGCCGGCCCCATCCCCGACCGGCGTCCGTCGGCCGACCCGACACCGGCCGGCGAATGCCCGATCCGGCCTGATCTTCGCCGATCCGACCGCTGTGCCGGGAATGATCGCCCGGGTTCGCTCGTTGTACTGATCAGTCGGTGAACGGGTGTCCCCGGGCCCAACCTTTGCCGCCGCGAATTACCGTTCGGCTGGAGTCGCGGCGTGCCCCCCGCCGAGAGGTGATCCCGCTCACCGACCCAGAGCGACGGCGCCGTCCCCTCCCCCCGAGGGCGGCGCCGTCTTTGTCGTCCGCCGAGGGCTTCGTCCGAGCCTCGACACGACCCGGCGGGTGCCGTGACGGACGCCATACCCGGAGCAATCACCCGCTGTGCAACCGTCGCGTGCGGTACGCCGTCCGTTCCCCCGAGGCTGCCGTTACCAATGGCGCGCAGCCGGCACATGTTCGGTCCGTTCCGGCTGCCCGGTACGGTGTCGAGCCAGTCCGCGTCAACGTGGCATCGGTTCGACGACAGCACTCACGGGGGTCGCATTGAGTTCCGCGCCGGAGTCCGGTGGTCGCCGCCGCCGCGCAAGCGCGTCGCAGCCGCAGGCGCCCGCCTCCGACGCGGCCCCGCCCACCGCCGCGACCGACGCCGGCCCCGAAGCCACCGGCGCCGACACTCCCGCCGTCCCCCGCGCCCGTCGGGCGGCCGACGGCGCATCGGGGGGCCGGGCGGCGCGCCGGGCCAAGTCCACCGGGCACGGCAAGCCCCGCCGTTTGCGCAAGCTCAAGATCACCGCGCTGGTGATGTCGGTGGTGCTGGTCGCGCTCGGGATCACCGGCTATGTGATCTGGGAGAAGCTCAACGCGAACATAAAGCACAGCAAGCTCAACACCAGCGATGTCGAGGTGCCCAAGGAGGCGCCCGACGAGTTCGGCCGCACGCCGATGAACATATTGATGATCGGCTCGGACGGCCGGAACGACCCGACCGACTGCAAGCTGGGCGGCGCCTGCGACGGCGGCGCGCCGCGGGCGGACGTACAGATGTTGCTGCACGTGTCGGCGGACCGCAGCAACGCGTCGGTGATCAGTATTCCGCGCGATACGCGTGTGCAGATCCCGGCCTGCACCGACCCGAAGACGAAGCAGAAGTTCGCGCCGATCAACACCACCATCAACGAGAGCCTGGGCCGCGGCGGACCCGGATGCGTGGTCGGTACTTGGCAGTTGCTCACCAAGGTCCATATCGATCACTTCATGATGGTGACCTTCTCCGGCGTGGTCTCGATGGCCGACGCGGTCGGCGGCGTCGAGGTGTGCGTGCAGTCCAACATCCAGGACGAGCAGGTCGAGTACGTCAACGGTGAGCGGCACCTGGTGGGTTCACACCTGAAGCTGACCGCCGGCAAGCACACCATCCAGGGCGAGGACGCGCTCAAGTGGCTGCGCACGCGGCACGCCTTCGAGGACGGCAGCGACGTCGGGCGCACCCACGCCCAGCACATGTACCTGAACTCGATGGTGCGCACGCTCAAGTCGAACAGCACGATCACCAACCCGATCAAGCTGTTCAAGGTCGCCGACGCGGCGACCAAGTCGCTGACCGTCGACGACGGCCTCAACGGTCTGCAGAAGCTGACCTCGCTGGCCACCACGCTGAACAAGGTGAACACCAACCGGATCACCATGACCACGATGCCGCACGACGCGGATCCACAGGCGCCCGAGCAACACCTGGTCCCGGCCGCGTCCGCCGAGACGCTGTTCAAGATGGTGCGCACGGATGTCGCCTTCGACAAGAACGGGCCGCCGCCGGGTACCGAGACCACCGCGCCCACCACGCCGCAATCGCCGCCCCCGCCCGCGTCGAACGTGGACAAGGCCGCGATCCGGATCACCGTGGTCGGCGCGAGCGGAAGCACCCAGGCAGGCGCGGTCGCCGAAGGGCTGGTCGCGCAGGGCTTCACCAAGGCCGCCAAGGGTCCCGCCGCGGCCAAGCGGCAGACCAGCGCGGTGATCTTCCCGGCCAAGGACCGTGACCAGGCGCAGGCCGTCGCCGACGCACTCGGGCTGCCCGCCACCGCACTGTCCCCGCAGGCGAACGCGACGCGTGTGACGGTGCAGATCGGCACCGACTGGGGTACCGGCCCGACCTTCAAGGGCGGCACCGGCACGGCACCCCCGTCCACGCCGCCGCCTCCGCCGGCCGGCCAACTCCCCAGCGGCTCCTCGGCCCTGAACGCTTCGGATGAAGGCGCCTGCATGAAGGTCTACACCGAGGCCAAGGACCGCAACGGCAAACCGATCTACACCTGGTAGCCCGCGGCGGCAACCGCCGTGCGACGCCTGGGCACAACCCGGTGGGCGACTCGCCGACGGGGGGTGCCCGCGAGCTCAACTCGGCGGCGAATAAAGCCGGTTCCGACCCAATCGTCCCGACGCCGGGTCGGCGGTGCGTCGGAAAGACGGTAAGGTGGCCCTACCGAAGACACTTCGTACGTCGGTTTCCGCGCCGACGCCGTCCTCGGTGGGCAAGGACGATCGGCCGAGTCGGCCGGGTCCCAGGATGAGTCGCCGGGCTGCCCGGGACCGCCGTTCGCCCACCGACCGAGCGCACAGCGCCACTTGCGCCACCGTCCGACGTGGGCCGGCACGCCCACGTCGAACCCTCGACCCACCGGCATTCGCCGGTCCGCTCTCCGGCTCCCGCCGGCCGAGCGGCTTCGACGCCGAACTCCCGCCGCCCCACCGGGGCGTGTCGTCCGAAGTCGGTGCGCGCACGGTCCGACCCGCAGCCGGTCCCCCGGCCGCGGCCCCCCATGCCCCGAACCACCGGCGACCGGGCCCGACCCCCGGAACCGGACGACTGAAACCAGGTGCCCTCGATGACCACCATCCCCCACCATCGCACCGCCGGCCAGGCCGGCCCGCCCACCGTCGCCCAGGCCATGCGACCGGCCGAGCTGCGGATCGACACGGACACCATGGTCGACAAGGCCATCGACATCATCCACGCTGCGGACGCCGACCACGTGATCCTGCATGCCGAGGACGGCCGCTGCCTCGGCGTCGTGCGCCGGGCGCAGCTCGCGCCGTACCGAACCCGCTCGTGGTACACCGCACGCACGCCGATCGGGAACATCACGCACGACCGAGGTCCGTTCGCCCGCCCGGAGATGCCCGCCGCCGAGGCGCTGGCCACCATGCGTGCCCGAGGCATGCGGGTGTGGGCCGTGACCGACGAGGCCGGCCGGGCCGTGGGCCTGCTGACCCCGGACTCGCTGCGCACGGTGCTCTCCGGCACCCATGACCCGCTCGGCGCCGCGGCGGCCTGAACGCCGGACACGCCCTAGCCGACGTTCGCCGAAGCCGGCGGATAGTCCACGTAGCCACGCGCGCCGCCGCCGTACACGTGCTCCACCGGCGGTCCGGCGAGCGGCAGTCCCTCGGCGATCCGCGCGGGCAGGTCCGGGTTGGTGATGAACAGCCGGCCGAAGGCCACCACATCGGCCAGTTCGGCGGAGAGCAGTCGCTCGGCCGTCACCGGGTCGACCGGTGTCGGGCCGTTGTGGTTGGCGATCAGCGTGCCGGACCAGCGCGGGCGCAGGTCGGCGAGTGCGGCGTACTCACCGCGCTCCAACACGTGCAGGTAGGCCAGGCCGAGCGGGTCGAGCGCGTCGACCAGGGCTCGGTAGGTCTCGCGTGCGTGCGACTCGCGGATTTGGTTCTCCGGATTGTCCGGCGAGATCCGCAGGCCCACCCGGTCCGCGCCGATCTCGGCGGTGACCGCGGCCACCACCTCCAGCACGAAGCGCAGCTGGTTCTGTGGTGAGCCGCCGTAGCGGTCGGTGCGCAGGTTGGTGTTCTCGGCCAGGAACTGCTGGAACAGGTAGCCGTTGGCGCCGTGGATCTCGATCCCGTCGAACCCGGCCTCGATCGCCCGACCCGCGGCGCGCGCGAACGCGGCGACCACGTCCCGGATCTCGGCGATGGTCAGCGCACGCGGTGTCACGTGCGGCAGCAGGCCCTCGCGGGTGAAGATCGGCGCCTCGGTGATCGGCACCGCGGAGGGCGCGGTCGGCGTCGCGCCGGCCAGGGTCACCGGGTGTGTCATCCGGCCGACGTGCCACAACTGGGCGAAGATCCGGCCGTCCGCGTCGTGCACGGCGGTGGTGATCTCCCGCCAACGCGCGACCTGTTCGCCGGTCCGCAGGCCCGGGATGCCAGGACCGGCCTTGCCGAGCGGGTGGACCGAGATCCCCTCGGTGATCAGCAGCCCGGCGCCGGCACGCGCGCTGTAGTACGCGGCGGCGTGTTCGCTCGGCACGCCGGTGCTGTCGTCCGCGCGGCCTCGGGTCATCGGGGCCATCGCGATTCGGTTGGGCAGGGCCGGCACGCCGTGTCGGTGCGGAGTCAGCAGCGGGTTCGTGGTGGCGGCGGTCAACGCGGCTTCCGTTCGTTCGGGGGTCGGTTTGTGCGGGGCATCGCGGACGTCGAGCGGTCGAGTGCGGCGGCGGCGGTCGCGCGGGTCTCGGGGATTCAGCGGTCGAGCGCGGTGACCTCGACCTCGATCAGCCAGTCCGGCCGGGCGAGCGAGGAGACCTCCAGGAGGGTGTCCGCCGGGTACGGCCGGGACAGGAACTCCTCGCGCAAAACGATCACGTCGTCCAGGTTCTCGGCCATGTTCCGGACGAAGATGCCGACCTTGACCACGTCGGCGAGGGTCGCTCCCGCCTCGGCGAGCACTCGTTCCACGTTGCGAAACGCCTGCCGGCCCTGTTCCGCGAAGCCGCCCTCGACGGTGCGCCCGTCCTCGTCGAAGCCGGCCTGCCCGGACACGAAGATCAGGCCGCCGGCCCGGATGGCCTGCGAGATCCGGTAGGGCTCGTACCAGTCCGGCGTGGTCGCGATGCGCTCGATCGGGGCGGCGGCGTCGGCGGCGGTCGTGGTGGAGATGGTCATGGTTGCTCCCGAATCCAAGAAAGTGCATGCACATACATTGTTTGCTTGTGCATGCATAATCTGGCACTGCATGTAACCTGCTGTCAACAGCGGTCTCCCGCTCCGCCGCCCCGCGGCCGACGGGAGTTCGACCGGATGGACCGCTCGACCGAACGCGAAAGGGGACGGGTGCCATGGACGCCAAGCTCTGGGAGCAGGTCGTCGTGCTGCACGCGCGTGTCGAGCACGATCTCGGCAGGACACTGCAACGACGGCACGGGATAGGGCTGTCCGAGTACCGCGCGCTCTCCCGACTCGCGGTCGCCCCCGACGGCGAGTTGCGCATGCAGGAACTCGCCGACTCGATCGGCCTCAACCAGAGTTCGGTCAGCCGGCTCGCGGTCCGCCTGGAAACCGACGGCCTCACCCGACGCGACCTGTGTCCCAAGGACCGCCGAGGGGTGTACAGCGTGATCACCGACGAGGGACGCACCCGCCTGACCGAGGCCGGCGTCACCTACGCGGAGGCACTGACCACCGCAATGGCCAAAGCCGCCGCCGATCCGCACCTGGCGGACGTGGCGGCGGCCCTGGGCGCCATCCCGGTCGCGGTGTGACGCCGATCGGACGAGGCGCTCAGCGCCCGGCCAGGAAGCGGCGCTGGTCGCCGAGGTAGCCGGCGGCAAACAGGTCGCGCGGCGCGAAGATCGCCGTGATGTATGTGTCCAGTCGTGAGTCCTCGATGTCCTTGTCGACCATCGAGTGCGCCGCGCCCGGGTAGTGACGCACCGTCAGCTCGGCCCGTCCGCCGAGCAGTCGGCGATACTCCGCCTCGGTCTCCGCGACGTCCACGTTCACATCGTGCCCGGCCAACATCAACAACACCGGTACGCGCACCCGAGCCAGATCCGCGCTCGCGTCCTCGCCGAAGTTTTTGCGGGCGAACGCCCACCGATCCGCCGGCATGTCCGCCGCGTCGCCCAGCGCCGCGCGGTACTGCTCGTGGGTCGCACCCTGCTCGAGCAACTGCCGGGTCCGGTCGCTGCGCCGGACCTCGTCCTCGATCCGTGCCGCGGACGCGTGGTCCGCGCGCAGCTCGGCCAGCAGGTTGTAGCGGCCCTGGCGCAGCCAGTTGATCGCCGGCGAGACGGCGATCACGAAACGCACATCCGGGGTGCGGGCGGCCACCCTCGGCAGCACCCAGCCCGCCTGACTGGCTCCCCACAACCCCACTCGCGCGTGGTCGACGTCCGGTCGGGAGCGACTCCACACGATCGCCGCCTCGGTCTCCCGGGCACGGTCGTCCATGCTCTGGTCGAGCCAGTTCCCGGGGGTGCCGTCCACTCCGGGCTTGTTCCAGGAGAGCGTCGCATAGCCGGCCTTGGCGTATGCCTCCATCTGCGGCCGGTAGAAGCCGTCGTTGGTGGCGTTCTTGGGGCCGTCGCCGTGCACCAGGATCACCAGCCCGTACGGACCGCGCCCGTGCGTGGGCTTGGCCAGCACGCCGTCCAGCCGCTGCGCCCCGTCCCGGAAGGCGATCCGCTCTTCCTTGAGGTCGTACGTGTTCGCGTGGTCCGCGTACACCGCCGCGCCCAGGCCGACCAGAAGCAGCAGCGCAACGATCGCGGCGCCGACGGTGAGCCCGCGATGGCGGCGCATGGTCGATCCGAGCTTCATGCCTTCGTCTCCTTCGCACTGCTCCACGCGGTCCTTGTCGCATTCCCGCATGGCAAAACTATCGTGACAATAACGCTCGTCTGTCAAACGAACGTTTCGAGTATGCTGGTTCCCACGTGCCCGGCATGATGTGACCCGGGTCGATCGTGTCGAGGCGTATCCACCCGCGTCGGTGCGTCCGACCGGGACGCCGAGACCGACCCCCACCACCCCCCGGAGGCAGCGATGGATCAGGCGAGCGAACCGAACGCGCGAAGCGGGGCGGATCACCCGCGCCCGAGCGCGCCGCTGATCCGACGCGGCCTGCCGCCGGACGCGCGCCGCCGGGCGGCCGAGCTGTACTGGGAGGCGTTCGGCCGCAAGCTGGGTGCCGCACTGGGTCCGCCCGAGGCCGGTATCGCGTTCATCGCCGAGCACCTGAACGCGGACCGCGCGATCGCCGCGGTCCAGGACGGCGTACTGGTGGGCGTGGCCGGCTACACCCACGGCGGACACGGCTTCACCGGCGGCTCCGCCCGCGATGTGTTGCGCGCGTACGGCCGCATCGGCGGCCTGCACCGGGTCGCCATCCTGGCCCTGCTCGAACGTCGGCCCAAGCCAGCCGAGTTGGTGATGGACGGCATCGCCGTCGACCCGAACCGGCGCGGCCTGGGCATCGGCAGCCGGCTGCTCGACGAGATCGTCGCGCTGGCCCCCGAACTCGGTTGCCAGCACATCCGGCTCGACGTGATCGACGTCAACCCGCGCGCCCGCGCGCTCTACGAGCGGCACGGCTTCGTCGCGACCAAAACCGAGCACACGCCCTATCTGCGCGGACTGATGGGCTTCGCAGCCGTGACCACGATGATCCGTCGGATCGGCCCGAGGCCGACCGGCACCCGCGGGTGAGCGCGGTCGGCGCGGTGGATCCGGCACCGCGCTCGTATGCTCGGGCCATGCCAGGAACGCCAGGATTCGACCCGGTCGAGATCCCGACCCGCACCCTCGTACACGCACTGGTACGGCCGGACGGCAGCGTCGACGCCGGTGAGCTGTACACCGTCGCGGGCGTGCTCGGGATGACCGACCAGCAGGTGCGGTTGTGTGTCAAGCGCCTGGTCGCCGAGGGCCGGTTCACCCACCGAGGACGTGGCCGCAAGGCGGTACTGAGCGCAACCGAGGACACGTTGCGCACCCTCGAACCCAACGTCGAGTTCGTGCGCTACGCGTTCCGCCAGGACCACGGCCTGGAACCGTGGGACGGCGCTTGGCGGTTGGTCGCCTTCGCGATCCCGGAGTCCGCGCGGTCCGCGCGCGACGCGCTGCGCGACGCGATCCTGCGCCTGGGCGGTGCGCCGCTGCACGGCGGGCTGTACGTGTCCGCGAACGAATGGACCGAGTCGATCTCGGCCGAGGCACACCGCTTGGGCGTATCGGACGCGGTCACCCTGCTCACCAGCCGGGACCTGCGGATCGGCGCGCTGGACCGGCCGCCGGAGCTGGCCGCCCACCTGTGGCCGCTGGCCGAACTGGCCGAGCGCTACCACAGGTTGATCGAGATCACCCGGCCCCGGCTGGCCCGGCTGGATTCGGCGGATGCCTTCGACGACGTCGAACTGCTCACGATCGGGGTGGAGTTGACCGTCGAGTTCGGTCGCGTGATGGAACCCGACCCGCTGCTTCCCCCGGAGTTGCTCCCGAACCCGTGGCCCGGCCGCCAGGCCCGCGACCTGCTGTCCCAGGCGTGGACGGCGGTCACCGACCGCGACCACACGAACGCGACTCGGCGACTGTACCGACTACACGACGACCCCGACCGGCCCTGACCGACCCTGACCAAAGCCCACTCGAACCGACCGACACCGATTCGCACACTCGGACGCCGGCGCACGGCCCCCTGAATCAGCTCGGCCGGCGCCCGAGGACGCCCGCGAATCCCCGGCCGGCACAAGCCGACCGAAGCCTGCCCGTCCGACGCCCGAGGACAAAGGCCCCCGCCGGCCGCGTGGCTAGAGTGTCTCGACGAAGTCGCGGACCGTCCCCCGGTGGTCGTCCGCCCGCCAGGCCAGTGCCAGTTCGCTCGGAGTCAGCCCACTCACCGGTATCGCGACCGTCCCGGGCCGCTGATAGATCGCCGCGTTCCCGGCCGCGATCAGCACGATCCCGCTGCCCTCCTCCACCGCCGCGAAGGTCTCGTCCGCGTTCGACACCGTCGCCCCCACCCGCACCGGCCGTCCATCCCGATGATCGATCGCCAACCAGTAGTCCCGCAGCGGCCCCGCGGCGGCGGGCAGCGCCAGGAACGGCTCGTCCAGCAGCTCCGCGAACGCAACCTCCGAGCGCCCCGCGAGCGCATGGTCCTCGCGCACCACCACACACCTCGGCTCGGTCGCCACCACCCGCGTCGCGAACGCGTCCTGGTTCGGTATCGGCAACCACACCAACGCGACGTCCACGCGCCCCTCGGCCAGCCCCGCCGTCGCGTCGTCCCAGTCGATCTGCCGAATCTGCAAGCGCCCGTTGGGTCGCCGCACCGCGTACCCCTCGCGCGCCCGCTGCAACAACCCGCGTCCCACACTGGTGGACAGCCCCACCCGCAACGACGCGGCCTCGGCCGCGACCGCGTCGCCCACCGCCCGCTGCGCCTCGTCCCAGCAGCGGATCACCTCGCGGGCCGCCGGCAACAACGCCGCGCCGGCGGCGGTGAGCTCGACGGCCCGCCGATCCCGGTCGAACAGACGGGTCCGTAGCCCCTCCTCCAACTGGCGTATCTGTTTGCTCAGCGCGGGCTGCGACACGAACAATCGCTCCGCGGCGCGGGTGAAGTTGAGCTCTTCGGCGGTCGCCACGAAGTACCGAAGGTCGCGCAGGTGCGTGTCCATAGCCTTTGGTTATCACAGCCGGTCTTGGACCGGGTGCGGTCGTTCACCCGACGATGGCCGCACTCCCGAAAGAAGAGGACGTCACATGCGTTACCGCTTGTTCGGCAACACCGGTCTACGCGTCTCCGAGCTGTTCCTGGGCGCGATGACCTTCGGCGGCGAGGACACCGTCGGCGCGGGACCCGACGAGTGCCGCCGGATGGTCGACGTGTACGCGGAGGCCGGCGGCAACGTCGTGGACACCGCGATCAACTACCGCGACGGCGAGAGCGAGCACATCGTCGGCGAAGTCCTCGACGGCCGTCGGGACCGGTTCGTGCTCGCCACCAAGTACACCGTCACCCGCGACCCCGCCGACCCGAACGCGGCCGGCAACCACCGCAAGAACCTGACCCTGTCGCTGGAGACCAGCCTGCGCCGACTGCGCACCGACTACATCGACGTCTACTGGGTGCACCTGTGGGACCGGCATACGCCGATCGAGGAGACCATGCGCGCGCTCGACGACGCGGTCCGGGCCGGGAAGATCCTCTACATCGGCATCTCGGACACCCCGGCGTGGGTGGTCAGCCGGGCCAACACCCTCGCCGAGTGGCGCGGTTGGACGCCCTTCGCCGGGCTCCAGGTCCCGTACAACCTGCTCAACCGCGACATCGAGCGCGAACTGCTGCCGATGGCCGAGGACTTCGGGCTCTCGGTGGCCGCCTGGGGGCCGCTTGCGAGCGGTGTGCTGTCCGGCAAGTTCACCCGTCCCGGCGGCGCCGAGGCCGGCACCCGGATCTCACCCGAATCGCTCGGCGAGCGTGACCACGCGGCGGCCGCTGTGGTGCGGGATGTGGCCGACGAACTCGGCGCGACCCCGTCGCAGGTGGCGATCGCCTGGACCCGGGCACACTCACAAGCCGTGCACCCGATCGTCGGTGCCCGCTCGGTCGAGCAACTGCGCGACAACCTCGGCGCGGTGGACGTGGTGCTGCCCGAGGACGCGCTCCGCCGACTGGCGGCGGCAACCGACCACACGGCCGGATTCCCGACCGACTTCATCGCCGCGACCAGCCCGTGGGTGTTCGGCGACACCTTCGACCGCCTCGACGGGCGGCGCTGACCCGATGGCCCGCCCCACCGGGTCCGCAAGCGCCGATCCGAGCCACCGGGCCGCCCCGATCTCGCTGGTCACCGGCGCCAATCGCGGCATCGGGCACGAGGTGGCCCGCCGGTTGGGCCTGCTCGGGCACACCGTGCTGCTCGGCGCCCGCGCGCCCGAGGCCGCCGAGGCCGCCGCACGCGAGCTGCGCGCGGCGGGTCTGGACGCCCATCCGGTGCACCTGGACGTGACCGACCCGGCCGGCGTCCGGCACGCCGCCGCCGAGGTCGAGCGCCGCTTCGGCGGCCTGGACACGCTGGTCAACAACGCCGCGATCACCTACGACACGTGGCAACGCGCGACCGACGCCGACCTGGCCGTGGTGGTCGAGGCGAGCGAGACCAACCTGTACGGGCCGTGGCGCACGGTGCAGGCGTTCCTGCCGCTGCTGCGCCGCTCGGCGCATCCGCGCATCGTCAACGTGAGCAGCGAGGCCGCGTCGCTGACCAACATGGGCGGCGGTACGCCCGCGTACACGATCTCCAAGGTCGGCCTGAACGCGCTCACCCGCATGCTCGCGGCCGAGCTGCGCCCCGACCGGATCCTGGTCAACGCGATCTGCCCCGGCTGGGTGGCCACCGACATGGGCGGCCCGGGCGGTCGCCCGGTGGAGGCAGGCGCCGCCGGCATCATCTGGGCAGCCACCCTCCCCGACACCGGCCCCACCGGCGGCTTCTTCCGGGACACCCACCCCCTGCCCTGGTAGTACCCATCCAGCACTCGAGGCCCCCGGAACCACCCACCCATCCCCAGCAACCCATCCGGCCCGTCCGGCGCCTGAGGACACCCGAAAACCACTCGCCCACCCAACGCAGACCAAGCAGCCGACCCGACCCAATCCGGCCCGTCCGGCGTTCGAGGAGCATCGACCCCGCTCCAACCCGCGCACGTGACCGCCCCCGACCCCGACCGTGAAACCATCGTCGTCCCACACGTGTGCGTCGAGGGAGTGATCGTGGAGGTCGAGCAGTTCGCCGTGGTGGTCGGGGAGCGCATGGGGCGCCCCCGCCGCAACGAGCGCCGATCGCGCGGCGAGCGGTTGTTCGACGCACTGCGCGAACTGGTCGAGGGCGGCGACCTGCTCGCCGAGACCAGGCTGCCCTCCGAGCGCGCTCTCGCCGAGGCGCTCGGGCTCAGCCGTGGCACCGTCGCCTCCGCCTACCTCTCGCTGAACCGCATCGGCCTGATCGAACGTCGCCACGGCAGCGGCTCCTACGTACGCCCGGGCGGCCGGCCGACCTTTGCCCGCTGGCTGCGCGAGGGCGCCATCGTGGTCGACCTGGCCAAGTCGGCCGTCCCCGACGCCTCGCTGCTGCCGAACACCGCGCTACGCGTCGAGGACCTACTCGACGCCCGTCCACAGGACGGCTACGCGCCGGCCGGCGACCCGCGCCTGCGCGCCCTGATCGCCGCGCACGAACTGCCCGCCGGATTCGCCGCCGACGACATCGTGGTGACCTCCGGCGCGCAGCAGGCGATCCATCTGGTCGCCGACGCGCTGCTCGGGCCCGGCGATCGGATCCTGGTCGAGCCGACCACCTATCCCGGGATGCTCGCGGCCGGGTACCGCTTCGGTGCCGAGGCGATCCCGGTGCCGGCCGATCGCCACGGCTTCGACCCGGATGCGCTGCGCGCGGCGATCCGTCGGCATCGACCCGCGTACGTGTTCTCGCTGCCGGTGCACAACCCGACCGGCGCGGTGGTCTCGGCCCGGCGCGCGAAGGCGGTCGCCGAAGTCGCCGCCGAGGAGGGCGCGCTGCTCGTGGAGGATCGCAGCCTCGCCGATCTCGCCGACGGCCCGGTGGCCTCGGCGGCCGAGCACCTGCCCGAGGGCACGGTGTGTCTGGGCACGCTGTCCAAGACCACGTGGGGCGGTCTGCGACTGGGCTGGGTCGCCGCGCCGAGCGCCGTACGGAGCCTGCTGATCGAGGCCAAACAGCGCACCGATCTGGCCTGTTCCACCCTCGACCAGCAACTCGCCATCCATCTGCTGCGCGACCCCGACCGGGCGAAGCGAGTGCGCGAGTGGTCCGCCACGCTGGCCGGCCGCCGCGATCACTTCGCCGCCGAGCTCACCGAACACCTGCCCGAGTGGGAGTGGACGCTGCCGCGCGGCGGCCTGTCCCTGTGGGCCCGTCTGCCCGGGGTGGACGGCGAGGAATTCGTCGCCACCGCCCTGCGCCACGGCGTCGCGGTATCCCCCGGCGCGGTCTTCGCCCCGCTCCCCGACACCGCCGCCGACCGCATCCGCCTCAGCTACGCCTGGCCCGAACCGGTCCTCTCCCAGGCGGTCGAACTCCTCGTAAGGGCCTGGCGCGAGTCCCGCTAGACACACCGGCCGAATCCGGTCGGACCCGGCCCACTCCAGCAAATCCCACCGAGCGCCGCCGCACGTCATGGCCACCCGCTCCAAGCGGCACGCCGCACACCATCGGCGAACCGCCCCCACCCCCCAACTCCCCTGCCTCGCGGGCGGACCCAACCACCCTCCACCCGCACCACGAGCGATCGCACAGCGCCGTGTCCGCATGTCGGATCGGCACTAGTGGCCCAATACCGATACGGATAATGTGCCACTCGCCAAGTGGCCCATCGAGGCATTCGCCGGCGGTCCACTTGTCGGGCAGACCCGACCGGCGCCGCCGCAGGGCGCGCGAGCGCACGGCCGGACGCGACCACGCACGAGCACACGAGGGCGGGAGCAGCGATGGCACTGACCGAAGCGGACCGGATCTGGATGGGCGGCACGCTCGTGCCGTGGGCGGACGCGAAGGTGCACGTCCTCAGCCACGGACTGCACTACGGCACCGGCGTCCTGGAGGGCACCCGGGTCCACCTCACCCCGCGCGGCCCCGCGGTGTTCCGGCTCGACGACCACCTGCGCCGCTTCCGCGAAAGCGCGCACATCCTGGGTTTCGAGGTGCCCTACGATGTGCCCGCACTGCGCGCCGCGACGCTGGAACTGGTCGCCGCCAACGGGCACTCCGAGTGCTACCTGCGCCACCTCGCGCACATCGGCTACGGCGAGATGGGCCCGGCCTTCCGGCCCGAGATGGCCGTCGAGGTGAGCATCGCGGGGTGGGAGTGGCGCGCCTACCTCGGCGACGAGTCGGCCGAGCGCGGCATCCGCCTCGCGACCAGTTCGTGGCGTCGCAACGACCCGAACGCGCTGCCGCCCGCGGCCAAGGCCACCGCCGGCTACCTCAACGCGGCGCTGGCCAAGACCGCGGCACTACAGGCCGGTTACGACGAGGCGCTGCTGCTCAACGCGGACGGCTATGTCAGCGAGTGCAGTGCGGCCAACATCTTCGCGGTGCGCGACAACGTCCTGTACACGCCGCCCGCGAGCGCCGGCGCGCTGCGCGGGATCACCCAGGACACCGTGCTCACCCTGGCCGCCGATCTGGGCCTGCCGGTCCGTGTCGAAAACCTGCTCCGCTCGGACCTGTACACCGCGGACGAGGTCCTCATCTGCGGCACCGCGGCGGGCGTGGTGCCGGTGGCCTCGCTGGACGACCGTGCGGTGGGCGCCGGTTCGGTCACCCGGAAGTTGCAAGCCGCCTACACCGCGGCGGTCACCGGTACCGACGAGCGGTACACGCACTGGCTCACCCGCGTGCACGGGTGACGACCGGCCGAACGGGTCGTAACGAGTGCGCGACATGCCCCCAATGGGCGAATCTCGCCATATTAGTGTGATTTTCCGGATATCTGCATTTACGTCCTGCATACCCACACCTCATGGGAGATGAAAATGCGCATCCGTACCTCGCTGATCGCCGTCGCCGGCGCCGCCCTCTTCGCCTTCGTCGGCGCCGGAACCGCTCAGGCGGGTGGTCACGACGACGGCATCGTGGTCGCTCACTACAGCAACTCCGGCGTCAGGTTCTCGGACGGCGACCACAACGGCGGCCACAACGGCCGCAACGGCGACCGCGGCGGCGACCACAACCGCGGCCGTAGCGGCGACCACAACCGCGGCCACAACGGCAACGAGTTCGTGGCGTGGCACGTCAGCGCGACGTTCGTCTCGATCAACTGACGTTCGCAGCCCGCACCGTCCCGGCCCGCCCACCCCTCGGGGTGGGCGGGCCGTGATGCTGTGTACGGTTCCGAACGCGCCGCCGACGACGGCCCGCGGGCATCGGCATGTCCCGACCCTCGACCTTGACCTCTAGTCGACTTCAAGTCCTACGGTTTCGACATGCCGCCCGAGAGAACGTCGACGGGCCGCCTTCGGCACCTTGGACCGCACTCGGGAGAACCGTCATGCACATCCCTTCGACCACCGCCGGGCCGACCCGGCATCGGCCGAACAGTGGGCACAATCCGATCGACCGCCCCGTCGAGGGGCACTACCGTCGAGGGCAGGACCCGCCTTTGCGCCGCGCCCCGGGCCCGCACCCCGAACCGGCGCCCCGCACCGGGCCGCTTCCGCGACCGTGTAGGGCTTGTGCCCCAGGTCGGCTGTACTCCCCCGACCCGAAGAGGACCTCGTGCTGATCCGATTGCTCCGCGCACATCTGCGCCCCTATGCCAAACCGATCGGCCTGGTGGTGCTGCTGCAACTGGTGCAGACGCTGGCCACCCTGTATCTGCCGACCCTGAACGCCGACCTGATCAACAACGGTGTGGTCCAGGGCGACACCGGCTACATCCTGCGAGTCGGCGCCGCGATGATAGGGGTCACCCTGGTCCAGATCGTATGCGCCGCGATCGCGGTGTACTTCGGCGCCCGGATAGCGATGGGCGTGGGCCGCGACATCCGCGCCGCCGTGTTCAACCGGGTGCAGACCTTCTCCGCGCGTGAGGTCGGCGAGTTCGGCGCCCCGTCGTTGATCACCCGCACCACCAACGACGTGCAGCAGGTCCAGATGCTCGCCCTGCTCGCGCTCACCCTGATGGTGTCCGCGCCGATCATGTGCTTCGGCGGCATCCTGATGGCGGTCAACCAGGACGTCCCGATGTCCCTGTTGTTCCTGATCATCGTGCCCGTGTTGGTCCTGGCCGTCGGCTGGATAGTGCGCGCGATGCCGCCGCTGTTCCGGGTGCTCCAGGGTCGGATCGACAACGTGAACCGGATCATGCGCGAACAGATCACCGGGATCCGGGTGATCCGCGCGTTCGGCCGGGACCGTCACGAACAGCACCGGTACGCGGACGCCAACGCCGAGATCCGCGACGTGTCGCTCTCGCTCGGCCGGCTGCTGGCCTACATGTACCCGTCGGTCCTGCTCGTGTGGGAGACCTCGGCGATCGTGATCGTGTGGATCGGCGGCCACCGGATAGGGTCCGACGCGATGGACATCGGCGCGCTGGTCGCCTTCCTGAGCTACCTGATGCAGATCCTGGCGTCGGTGATGATGGCCACCTTCATGACCATGATGATTCCGCGCGCGGCGGTCTGCGCCGACCGGATCACCGAGGTGCTGGACACCGAGACCAGCCTGACCGTGTCCGAGGCACCGGTGACCGCGCTGCACGCGCACGGCCGGCTCGAACTGCGCGACGTGAGCTTTTGCTACCCCGGCGCCGAGGAGCCGGTACTGCGCGGCGTCGACCTGATCGCCCGACCCGGCGAGACCACCGCGGTGATCGGCAGCACCGGAGCGGGCAAGACCACGTTGCTGAGCCTGATCCCACGCCTGCTGGACGTGACCGCCGGCGCGGTCCTGGTCGGCGGCGTGGACACCCGTGAGCTCGACCCCGCGCTGCTGTCGCGCACGGTGGGGCTGGTCCCGCAGAAGCCGTATCTGTTCTCCGGCACCATCGCCTCCAACCTGCGCTACGGCAATCCGGACGCCACCGACGAGGACCTGTGGCGGGCCCTGGAGACCGCGCAGGCGCGTTCGTTCGTCGAGGCGCTGCCGGAACGACTGGACGCGCCGATCGCCCAGGGCGGCGGCAACGTCTCCGGCGGCCAGCGGCAACGCCTGGCGATCGCCCGGCTGTTGGTGGTCAAGCCGGAGATCTACCTGTTCGACGACTCGTTCTCGGCGCTCGACTACGCCACCGACGCTGCCCTGCGCGCGGCGCTGCGCGCGGAGACGGCGCAGGCCACCGTGGTGATCGTCGCGCAGCGCGTGGCCACCATCCGGCACGCGGATCGCATCGTGGTGCTGGACGAGGGCCGCGTGGTCGGCACCGGCACGCACACCGAGTTGATGGCCGGCAACGACACCTACCGCGAGATCGTGCTGTCCCAGCTCACCGAGGAGGAGGCGGCGTGACCACCACCGACGAGACCACCGAATCCGGCGAGCGGACCGAGGCCACCGTCCCGGAGCGTCGTCCCGGCCCGCAGGTCGGCGGCGGGCCCGCCGCGCGCATGATGGGCGGCGCGCCGACCGAGAAGTCGATGCACTTCAAGGCATCCGGCCGCCGCCTGCTGGGCATGATGGCCCCCGAGCGGGTCCGCCTGTACGCGCTGCTCGTGTGCGGGCTGGCCGGTGTCGGCCTCGCGGTGCTCACCCCCCGGCTGCTCGGCAAGGCCACCGACGCGATCTTCACCGGCGCGGCCGGCGGCAAGGGCATCGACTTCGACCACGTGCGAACCATCCTGCTGACCACCTTCGCCGTGGTGGTCGGTTCGGTGCTGTTCTCCTTCGCCCAGGGCCGGTTGACCGCGACCATCGTCCAGCGCACCACGTACCGGCTGCGCGAGGAGGCCGAGACCAAGTTGTCCCGGCTGCCGCTGAACTACTTCGACAAGCAGTCGCGCGGCGAGGTGCTCTCGCGCACCACCAACGACATCGACAACATCGCACAGACCCTTCAGCAGGCGATGGGCCAGATCGTGCGCTCGGTGCTGACCATCGTCGGCGTGCTGGTGATGATGTTCTGGATCTCGCCGCTGCTCGCGCTGGTGGCACTGGTCAGCGTGCCGACCTCGATCCTGGTCACCATGGCGATCGGCAAGCGTGCCCAGCCACAGTTCATCAAGCAGTGGTCGAGCACCGGCAAGCTCAACGCGCACATAGAGGAGATGTACACCGGCCACGCGCTGGTCAAGGTGTTCGGTCGGCAGAAGGAATCCGCCGAGGTCTTCGACAGGCACAACGAGGCGCTGTACACGGCCGGCTTCAAGGCCCAGTTCATCTCCGGCCTGATCCAGCCCGCGATGGCCTTCGTCGGCAACCTCAACTACGTGCTCGTCGCGGTGATAGGCGGGTTGCGGGTGTCCTCGGGCGCGATGACGCTGGGCGACATCCAGGCGTTCGTCCAGTACTCGTACGAGTTCAACGGGCCCGTCACCCAGGTCGCCGCGATGTCCAACCTGCTCCAGTCCGGGGTCGCCTCGGCCGAGCGGGTCTTCGCACTGCTCGACGCCCGGGAGCAGTCCCCCGACCCGGAACATCCCGTCCGGCTCGAGAAGGTGACCGGGCACGTCGCCTTCGAGAAGGTCTCCTTCCGGTACGACCCGGCCAAGCCGCTGATCGAGGATCTGGACCTGGAGGTGCACCCCGGCCAGACGGTCGCCATCGTCGGACCGACCGGCGCGGGCAAGACCACGCTGGTCAACCTGCTGATGCGGTTCTACGAGGTGACCGGTGGACGGATCACCGTGGACGGTGTGGACATCGCCGGGATGACCCGCGAGGACCTGCGCGCACCGATAGGCATGGTGCTCCAGGACACGTGGCTGATCGGCGGCACGATCGCGGAGAACATCGCCTACGGCGTCGGCGAGGTCTCCCGCGAGCGGGTGGTCGCGGCGGCCAGGGCCACCCACGCGGACCGCTTCGTGCGCACGCTGCCGGACGGATACGACACCGTACTCGACGACGAGGCGGGCAACCTCAGCGCGGGCGAGAAGCAACTGCTCACCATCGCACGGGCGTTCCTGACCGAGCCGCAGATCCTGGTGTTGGACGAGGCGACCAGCTCGGTGGACACCCGCACCGAGGTGCTGATCCAAAAGGCGATGAACTCGCTGCGCCGGGGCCGGACCAGCTTCGTGATCGCGCACCGGTTGTCCACGATCCGCGACGCGGACGTGATCCTGGTGATGGAGTCCGGCTCGATCGTCGAACAGGGCACACACGACGCGCTGTTGGCGGCCGACGGGGCCTATGCACGGTTGTACGCCTCGCAGTTCGCCCAGCCGGCGGCGGAGATAGTGTAGTTCGAGCGGGTATGCCCCGAGGCCGCGCCTCGGGGCGCCCGCGCCCGGGGCCGTGCTCACCTGGCGGAGGCCCCGGCCGCGGGCGCGGTGTCGGCGCCGCGGTTGCCGGACAGGACGAGGCCGACGAGGAGTTGGCCGACGGCGGTGAGCACGAGTGCGGCCCGGCACCATCCAGCCTCCGGTGGCGCCGTGCATCAAGCCGAGCGCGAACGGGCCGGTGGCGGCGACCGCGTAGCCCAGCGACTGGGCCAGGGTGGACAGTGCGGTCGTCTCGGCGGCGCCGGTGCCGCTGCCGCCGATCACGGACAGCACCAGCGGGAACGAGCAGAAGCCCAGACCCACCGCGGCGGCCCACAACACCGGCAGCGCGACCGGCGCGAACAACAGGCCGACGAAGCCGATCAGCATGCTCGCCGAGACCACCACGAACGCGGGCCGCAGTCGCCCGGTGGCCCGCACGAAGGCGAGCAGCGCGAACGTGGCCGGGATGCCCGCGCCCTGGGTGCGGCCGGCATCGCGCCCGCCGCGCCGCGGCTCATCCCCTGGTCGGAGAGCAGCGTCGGCAGCCGGCCCACCAGCGCGTAGCAGTTCAGCGCCTGAAGGGCGAAATAGGCCGTGACCAGTTTGCCCAGCCGGGTGCGCGCCATCGTCCACGGCGATACGTACGCGGCCGGGCCGCCGCCGGCGGTGAGCACGTGCGGCGCCCGGACCAGGGACCACACCAGCAGCGCGGCCACGGCCGGCAGCGCCCACACGGCCAGGCCCAGCGAGGGCGAGTCGAGTCCGTTGGCGACCGGCACCGCCACCGCCGCGGCCGGCGTCGCGCCCAGCGCCATCACCGTGGTGTAGACGCCGGTCAGCACCGACACACGTTGCGGGAAGTGTGCGCGCAGCAGCGCGGGCAGCAGCACGTTGCCCACGGCCAGGCCGGACATGCCCAGGACGGTGCCGGTCAACAGCGCCCACGTGGCCGGCACGACCCGGATGCCCAGGCCCGCGGCGAGCGCGAAAAGCGCCACCAGGACCGCCCGTTCGGTGCCGAACCGACGGGCCATCGGGGAGGCGGTCAAGCCGGCGGCGGCAAAACACAGCGTCGGCAGGGTCGGCAGCGGCGACGCGGTCACCGAGCGCCTCGTCGATCCTCTTCTCCGTTCGATGTCCCAGGTCAGGAGCCCGTGCCATGAGCAGCCTCGAATCGGTGCGCCGGCCGGCGCTGTCCGCCGAGGTGATCGCCGGCTGCGCGAGCGGATCACCTCCGGCGACTGGCCGGTGGGCAGCCGGATCCCACCCGAGCCGGAGTCGATGACCCGGCTCCAGGTGGCCCGGGGCACGGTCCGCGAGGCGGTCCGCGCGCTCGCGCACGCGGGCCTGCTGGATGTGCGCCAGGGCGACGGCACCTACGTCCGCGCGGTCAGCGAACTCTCCGGCGCCGTCGAACGGTTGTATGGCGGCAGCGACATCGGCCAGGTCCTGGAGGTTCGCCAGGCACTCGATCTCCAAGCCGCCCGGCTCGCCGCGGTTCGCGCCGAGGAGGCCGACCTGGCCGGCCTCGACGACGCGCTGCGCCGGCGCCGGGCCGCGTGGGAGAAGCGGGATTTCGACGCGTGGATCACCGCCGGCTGGGAGTTCCACCTCGGCGTCGCCGACGCGGCGCACAATCCGCTGCTGGCCGAGCTGTACCGCAACCTGTCCGGGCCGGTGCGCGAGTCGGTGGCCGGCTCCTGGACCGATCCCGACTACCGAGGCGCGAACCCGGCCGGCCACGAGGACCTGTTGCGCGCGCTGCGCGAGCGCGACCCGGCCGAGGCCGCCCGCCAGGCGGACGCCAACCTGACCGACACCCACGACTGGCACGCGGTGCGCGCACCGGAGTGAACACCGGGTCGGGGCGTGCGGACGTCGGGCCGGGCGCATAGGCTCGGCAGTCATGACCTCGTCCGGCTCCTCCAGCCCTTCCGGCTCCGCCGGCTCGGATGACTCGTCCGGCTCGTCGGCTCCGCCCGGCCGGGCGGATTCGCTGGCCACCGCGCAGCGTTCGATGGGCGATCCGGCGATCACGTACCCGCTGTGGCCACCATTGGTGTCCGGCTGCCCGCGGACCGGTACGGACGAGGTCGCCTATCCGGTCGAGGTGGACTACGCCTACGACCGGGTCGATCCCGAGCTGTTCGCGCCGACCGGGCCGCGTACCGGGTTGGCGCGCTGGGCCCCGCTGTTGCCGCCGCTGCTCGCCCCCGGCCTGGGCGAGGGCGACACGCCGCTGCTCGACCTGGGCGGCGGGGTGTACGTCAAGGACGAGTCGCGCAACCCGACCTGGAGCCACAAGGACCGGATCAACCGCTGCACGGTCTCCGCCGCCGTCGGGGTCGGCGCGCCCGGCGTCGTGGTCTCCTCCTCCGGCAACCACGGCGCGTCGGCGGCGGCCTTCGCGGCCCGGGCCGGGCTGCCGGCCGTGGTGCTGGCATCGACGGGCGCGCCGCCGGCCGTCGAGTCGTTCCTGAACGCGTACGGCGCGACGGTGCTCTCGGTGCCCGCCGAGGCGCGCTGGGGCCTGATGCGCGAGATCGTCGACCGCCTCGGCTTCCATCCGCTGAGCAACCTCACCACCACCCACACCGGCCATGCCTTCGGCCCCGAGGGCTACAAGACGATCGCGTACGAAATCCACGCCGAACTGGGTATGCCGGCGGCGGTGTTCGTCCCGACCGGCTACGGCGAACTGTTGTTCGGCATCTGGAAGGGCTTCGCCGAACTGCGCCGCCTGGGCCTGACCGACCGCGTCCCGCGGCTGTTCGCCTGCGAACCGGCGGCGGGCGGACCGCTGGCGAAGGCGATGCGCGACGGCGTGCCGGCCGCACACGTCCCGGTCGGCCCCACCGCCGCCTACGCGATCGACTGCTCCGTGAGCGGCTACCGCGGCGTGGTCGCGCTGCGCGCGAGCGGCGGCCGGGCGCTGCTCGTCACCGATGCCCAACTGGCGGCAGCACGCGCCGAGTTGGCCGGGCAGGGCTTGTGGGTGGAGACATCCGCCGCGGCCGGCCTCGCGGGCCTGCGCGCACACGGCCGGAGTGAGGACGGCCCGGTGGTCTGCATCGCCACCTCCAGCGGTTTCAAGGACCTGGACACCGGCACCCGCGTCCCGGACCCGATCGACCCGACCTGGCCCGCGGTCGAGCGTCGGCTACGGGCGGCGGGGATGGTTTCCTAGCCACCGCGCACGGTCGGTCCCACGCGGACCGCGTCGGCGCGGCCCCGGCCGATCGCCTCCAGGTCGCCCACGAGGCGACGACCCACGTCCCGCCGGCTCCGCCGGCAGGATCCTGTCCGGTGCGTGCGAGGCGACCGGACGAAGTGTCGGTGCCCCGCACGCACGTGGGATCCGGGTCAGGCCGCCGCGGCGACGGCTGTCGCGGCGGCGGTGATCCGTCGGATGTCGGCGTCCGTCGTGACGTACGGCGGCATCGTGTAGACGAGGTCACGGAACGGGCGGAGCCAGACGCCGTGTTCGACGGCCACCCGGGTGGCCGTCGCCATGTCGACCTCGTGGTCGAGGTGCACGACGCCGATGGCGCCCAGCACTCGGACGTCCACGACGCCAGGAAGCGCGCGAGCGGCGGCCAGGCCCGCGACGAGGCCGCTTTCGATGCGGGCGATGTTCGTCCGCCAGTCCTGCTCCAGCAGCAGGCCCAGTGCGGCGTTCGCGGCCGCGGCGGCCAGCGGGTTGCCCATGAAGGTCGGACCGTGCGCCAGTACGGGCGACTCGCCGGCGGCGATACCGGCCGCCACCTCCGCCGTGCACAGCGTCGCGGCCATGCTCAGGTAGCCGCCGGTCAACGCCTTGCCCACACACATCACATCGGGACTGACGCCGGCGTGGTCGGCGGCGAACAACTCGCCGGTGCGACCGAAGCCGGTCGCGATCTCGTCGAAGATCAGCAGCACGTCGTGGGTGGTGCACAGGTCGCGCAGCGCACGCAGATACTCCGGGGAGTGAAAGCGCATGCCGCCCGCGTTCTGCACGATCGGCTCGACGATCACCGCGGCCGTCTCGTCCCGGTGCCGGCTGAGCAGCGCGTCCAGGTGCTCGACGTACGCCGGGTCGAACTCGCGCGGCGGCGCGTCGGCGAACACCTGCTCGGCCAGCCTGCCCTGCCACAACCGGTGCATCCCGCCCTCCGGGTCGCACACCGACATCGGATGCCACGTATCGCCGTGGTAGCCGCCGCGCCAGGTGAACATCCGCCGCTTGTCGCCACGACCGCGAGCGCGCCAATACTGAAGGCACATCTTCATCGCGACCTCGACCGAGATCGACCCGGAGTCGGCCAGGAAGACGTGTCGCAGCGGCTCCGGAGTGATCTCGACCAGGGTGCGGGCCAGCCGGATCGCGGGCTCGTGCGTGAGTCCGCCGAACATGACGTGACTCATCCGACCCATCTGCTCGCGAATCGCCGCGTCGATCACCGGATGGGCGTAGCCGTGCACCGCCGCCCACCACGACGACATGCCGTCCACCAACTCGCGCACTTCACCGACCGGTTCGGCCAACCGCAGACGTACGCCGGCAGCCGACTCGACGAGCAGCGGTTGCGTCGTGCCGGGCATCGGCGCGTACGGATGCCAGACGTGTTCGCGGTCCAGGTCGCGCAGTCGACCCGGGGTCAGGTCCGCGGGGTCGGTCCTCATGCGTTGGGCGGGAGGTCGCTGCCCGCACCCCGGCGGCGGATCGCCACCAGGTCGTGCCGGGCGTCGGGCAGGGTCTGTTCGTCGGCCCCCTCGATCACGAAGCCCGCGTCCGCGATCATCTGCCGGTCGTCCGCGCCGGGTTGGCCCTCGCTGGTCAGGTAGTCGCCCAGGAACATCGAGTTGGCCAGGTGCAAGGCGAGCGGCTGCATGCTGCGCAGGTGGATCTCGCGTCCACCGGCCAGCCGCACTTCGACATCCGGGAAGAAGAAGCGGAACAGCGCCAGGATGCGCAGGCAACGCTCGGGGGTCAGCTCCCAGTTGGTCGCCAGCGGCGTGCCCTCGAACGGGATGAGGAAGTTGACCGGTACCGAATCCGGATCCAACTCGCGCAGGGCGAAAGCCAGATCGACGATGTCCGAGTCCGACTCGCCCATTCCGAAGATGGCTCCGGAACACGGCGACAGGCCCGCCGCGCCGGCCCGGCGAAGGGTGTCCGTGCGATCGGTGAAGGTGTGCGTGGAGCAGATGTCGGCGTAACGCGCCTCGCTCGTATTGAGGTTGTGGCTGTACGCGTGCGCACCGGCCGCCGCGAGGCGTTCGGCCTGGCCGTCGGCGAGCAGCCCCAGGCAGACGCAGATCTCCACGTCCGGGCTGCTCTCCTTCACGGCGGCGATGGTGTCCTCGATCCGGGTGATGTCCCGATTGCCGGGCCCACGCCCGCTCGCCACCAGACACACCCGCTTCGCCCCGGCTCGTACCGCCTGATCGGCCGTACCGGCGGCCTCCTCCGGGGTGATCCACGAGTACTTGAGGATGTCCGCCGCCGACCCGAGTCGCTGCGAACAGTAGGAGCAGTCCTCCGGGCAAAGCCCGCTCTTCATATTGATGATGGTGTTCAGCTTCACCCGTCGACCGAAGAAGTGCCGCCGCACACGGCCTCCGGCGGCGACCAGGTCGAGTACCTCTTCCGCGCCCCCCAAAACCGCCATCGCCTCGTCCCGGGAAGGGACTTCCCGTCGCATCGCCTTCGCTGCCAGCCCATCCGGATCCAAGTTCATACCCGGCAGCCTCGCCGAACCCGAACCCCACTCCAAAGCCACTCGGCACACAAAGATCACCCCCGCCTCTTTGTTCCGAATCCCACAAACCCGAGCCCACCCGCCTGCTATGCGGCCGTGCGGCACGGAAGGACCCACGACCGCGGGAGCGGGAGCGGGGCGAGGTGGGAAGGGATGTGGCGGATCGGGGTTCAGGGGGCCGGGATGTGTTCGGCGGAGCGCAGGACGGTGAAGACGTGGTCGACCGTGGCCTTCTTCTCGCCGACGGGGGCCACGTAGTCGATCGCGGCGCGGGCGGTGGCTTCGCCGAGGGTGCGGGTGATGGCCCATGCGGCCAGGTATTGGGAGGCCAGGCAGCCGCCGGCCGTGGCGATGTTGCCGGCCGCGTGGAACGGCGCGTCCAGGACCTCGACTCCGGCCGCCTCGACCCACGGGCGGGAGGTCTCGTCGGTGCACGCGGGCAGCCCGGTCAGGAGGCCGAGCCGGGCCAGGACCAGGGCTCCCGAGCACTGCGAGCCGACGAGTTGGCGGGTGGGGTCGAGGGGCAGTGCCGCGAGGAGGGCGTCGTCGGCGACGACGTCGCGAGTCTTGATGCCGCTGCCGATCAGCACGACGTCGGCCTCGGGAATGAAGTCGAAGCCCCGTTGGCCGGTGACCTCGACTCCGTTCATCGAGGTGACCGTCGGAGCGGGCGTGGTGATGTACGCCGTCAGGCCGTCCTTGCGGCAGCGGTTGACGATGGCCGCCGCCACGAAGCTGTCCAACTCGTTGAAGCCGTCGAAGGTGACCACGGAAACCTGGGTCATCGGTGCGTCCCCGTTCGGATCGGTGTGCCGACACTTCCCGGCAGGCTACGCCCCGACGACCGAACCGCGTCGGGCCGGCTCACCGAGGGGGCACACGCGACCTACACCGTCCCCATTCGCCTCGTCACCACGATCTCGATCACCACGCGTTCCGGATTGACCCGCGGCTCGCGGTAGCGCTCGGTGTAGCGCCGGACCGCCTCGGCGACGGCCGCGGGGTCGCGGTTGATCGTCGCGATGCCCTCCAGCGTCGACCAGCGGCTCCCGGCGACCTGGGAGATCGCGACTCGCGCGCCGGGCTCCGCCGCAAGTACGTTGCGGACCTTCCTGCTGGCCCCGTGCGAGATGACCCGGGCGATCCCGGACACCTCGTCGTACGTGGCCCCGACCGGAACCAGGTGCGGCGTGCCATCCGGCCGGTGGGTGACCAGCAGACACAGGTGTCGGTCCTGCCAGAAGGCCAGGAAGTCCGGGGTGGTGGTCGGCGGAGCGTGCGGCGTCATCGAGATCAGGTCTTTCACGAGCGGGCCTGCCGGGGTCGAGCGAGACCGTCCCCGGCCCGCCGCCCAGCAGTATGGCCTCCCCCGCCGCGGGCCCTCGCACCCCGCCCCACAGCCCGATGGGCCGGCCCGTCCCCGCCGACCCCTCAGTCGCCCCGAAAGACCTCCGAGATGGCCTGCGCCTGCGCGTACGTCGGCGCGCCGACCGGACCCGCGTCCTGGTCGTGCGCGATCGCCCACGCGAGGTCCACCGCGCTTCGCACCGCGACCCGGAACAACAGCGACCCCGTGCTGATCCGCCGCACGCCCAGCTTCGCGAGGCGGGCGCGGGACAGGCCGCTGGGGCTGTACAGGATGTTCAGCGTCGCGTCGGTGGCGCCCACCAGGGTCTCGATCGCGGCCTCGTCCTGGATGCCCGGCACGAACACGCCGTCCGCGCCCGCCGCCCGGTAGGCCCGGATCCGCCGCACCGTCTCGTCGAGCGAGGCGGTCGGGCCGCCCGCCCAGTACGTGTCCGTGCGCGCGTTGACGAACAGCGTCGGCGCGGCCTCCTTGACTGCGGCGATCACCGCGGCCTGGTGGTCCACGTCGGTCAGGGTGCCGTCGGCACGCCCGTCCTCGATGTTGACCCCGGCCACCCCGGCCTGGATCAACTCGACGCCCAACGCCGCGACGTCCTCCGGCCGCTCGGCGAAGCCGCCCTCGATGTCGACGCTGACCGGAACCGGCAGCCGCGCGATGCCCACCCCGAGGCGCACCGTCTCCGCACGCGTCCCGCCGACCCCGTCCGGCTTGCCCGCCGCGATCGCGACCCCCAGGCTCGTCGTCCCGATCGCCGCGAACCCGCGCTCGACCAGCGCCGCCGCCGAGGCGTGGTCCCACGCGTTGGGCAGCAGCAGCGGTGCCCCGGCTTGGTGCAGGGCCCGAAATTCCGCGAAGCGATCGGCGTTGACGGCCTGGTTCGTGCTGCTCATCGAGCGTGCCCTCCGGATCGACGACGACCACGCCGAACGCGGCCGAACCCTGACGATCCTGCCTCACTCCCGCGCACGCCGGCATCCGGTTTGCCGACCCGCCCGACCAAGCACCGAGCCGCATCGAGCGCCCCGACGCATCGCCGTCCCGGCGAACGGGCAGCAGGTTCACCCCTTCGAGGCTCCGGTGCCCGGCTGCGGTAGCGTCCCCGCCAGAACGAGGGAGGCCCGATGCTGCTGCACGAGATCCTGGTCGACGCGGCTCGGGAGGTACCCGACCGCACCGCCCTGATCGTCCCCGCCCACACCCCGCGCGGTGCCGGCGAGCCCACCGCGGCCGAGTCCACCGTCTGGACCTTCGCCGAGCTGGCCGGCCACTCCCGCGCGCTCGGCGGCACCGTCGCGCGGCGGACCCCGCCCGGTGCCCGGGTCGGGGTCCTCGCGCACAATCGGGCCGAGTATGTGGCGGCCTACTATGGCGTCCCGTGGGCCGGCCGGGTGCTGGTCCCGCTCAATCCCCGGTTGCACCCGCGCGAGTGGGCCGATCAGTTGGCCCGCTCGGGCGCGGAACTGCTGCTCGGCGACGCCGAATTGATGGCCCGGCTCGGCCGGTCCGAGGTCCCGTGCCTGGAGTTGGGCGAGGCCGTCGCCGAAACCGCCGCAGTCGAACCCGAGTTCACTCCGGCCACCGACGAGACCGCGCTGACCTGGCTGCTGTTCACATCGGGCACCACCGGCCGACCCAAAGGCGTCCGGCTCACCCATCGCAGCCTGACCGCCTCGATGCGCACGTCGCTGGCCTGCCGCCCGGTCGACCCCGACGCGGTCGTCCTGACCCCCTTCCCGCTCGCGCACGTCGCCGGCTACCAGGTGCCGGCCCACCACATGGCGCGCCGCCCGGTGGTCGTCCTGCGCCGCTACGAGCCGGCCGAACTGGCGGACGTCATCCGCGAGTTCGACGTCACCAACCTGTCCCTCGCGCCGACCATGATCGATGCCCTGCTCGACCACGTACACGAGGGCGACGGGCTGCGCGAACGGATCCGCTCGATCAGCTACGGCGCCTCGCCGATCACGCCCGACCTGATCCGCCGGGTCGACCGGCTGCTCGGCTGCGCCCTGGGTCAGGGCTACGGCATGACCGAACTCTCCGGCAACGCGGTGTTCCTGAGCGCCGCCGACCACCGCCCCGAGTTGTACGCGGCGGCCGGCCGGCCCGGCCCGGGCGTCGAGATCCGCATCGTCGACGATGCGGGCCGGCCGCTGCCGACCGGCGCCACCGGCGAGATCTCGGTCCGTTCCGAACAGGTCGCGGACGGCTACTGGCGGGTCGACACCGGCGAGTTCGCGAACGGCTGGTTCCGCACCGGGGACCTGGGCCGGTTCGACGCCGACGGCTACCTGTACGTCCTGGACCGCAAGAAGGACGTGATCATCACCGGCGGTGAGAACGTCAGCGCCCGCGAGGTGGAGGCGGTGTTGCGTACCCATCCGCACGTCCGCGACGTCGCGGTGGTCGGCGAACCGGACACCCGGTGGGGCGAGCGTGTGGTCGCGGTGGTCGTCCCGGCATCGGGTCGGCCCGTCGACCCCGACGCGCTCGTCGCCCTGTGCCGCGCGCACCTGGCCGGTTTCAAGGTGCCGCGCCGCGTGGTGTTCACCGAGGCGCTCCCGGTCACCGGCACCGGCAAGGTCAGCAAGCCCGCCCTGCGCGCACAACTCGCGGAACCCGCCTCGGCCGGCCCCTGACCCGGGGTCGACGGCGTGCGTCAATCGGCGACCGTCAGCACGATCTTGCCCGCCGTGCGTCCGGTCTCGCCGAGTTCGTGCGCCTTCGCCGCGTCGGCCAGCGGCAGTGTCGCGGCCACCTCGACCCGCAGTCGGCCGGCCTCGACCAGCGCGGCGATCTCCCGCAGCCCCGCGAGGTCCGGCTCGACCAGCATGAACACCGCCCGTACTCCGGCCACCCGGGCCCGCTCGACCGGGAACGTGTCGTCCGGCGGCACGATCGACACCAGCGTGCCGCCGGGCCGCAGCGTCGACAGCGAGCGCACCGCGCACTCACCGCCCAGCGGATCCAGGACCACGTCCACGTCCCGCACGGCCTCGGCGAAGTCCGTCCGGGTGTAGTCGATCGGCTCGTCCACGCCGAGCCCGCGCAGGAACTCGTGCTTGGCCGCACGCGCGGTGCCCAGCACGTACGCCCCACGCGCCTTCGCGATCTGCACGGCCAGGTGTCCGACGCCACCCGCCGCCGCGTGGATCAACACCCGCTGCCCGGGCCGCACGTTCGCGGTGTCCACCAGCGCCTGCCACGCGGTCAGCGCCGCGAGCGGCAGCGCGGCGGCCCGCACCGCGTCCAGACCGGCCGGACGGCGCGCGAAGTGCCGGGCGGGCGCGGTCACGTACTCCGCGTACGCGCCTGCCGGATGCGGGAAGCGCGGCATGCCGAACACCTCGTCGCCCGGCGCCCACACCGTCACCCCCGCGCCGACCTCCTCGACCACCCCGGCGACGTCGAATCCGAGCGTGAACGGCGGCTCGACCCCGTCCCGGAACCGACCCCGCGCACGGGTCTTCCAGTCGGCCGGATTCACGCTCGCGGCCTGTACCCGAACCAGCACCTCGGTCGGCCCGGGCACCGGCCGGGCCACCTCGACCAGATGCAGCACCTCCGGTCCGCCGGCGACGTCCTGGCTGATCGCGCGCATCCGCGGCGGGGTGGTGACGGCCTCGGTCATGGTGGTCCTCTTCGCGCCGTGTCGATGGTTTCGTACGCGTCCCGAGCACCGGTGCCCGGCGACGCGGACCCAGCGTGCCCAACCATCGGCGACCGCACCTACCGACCGGACGGCCAACCATCGCAAGAATCGGGCCAACCCCGCACGACACCCACCCGGCGGCCGTCAGCCGTCACGCAGGGCACACGACACGCTATCCGTCGACTCCACCCGGCTCACCGGAACCGGCGGAAGCCGCGGGACCGGCGGCGGCCACCGGCCGGATCTCATAGGCGCAATGCGGTGCCCCCGCCACCATGTGGCTCACCCGCCGCACCTCGGTATCCGGCAACGCCTCGCGCAGAAAGGCCAGTTCCGAGGAGCACGCGGTGCCGCACCGGATCGCCACGTCGAAGATCGCGCAGTTCTGCTCGACGATCAGCCACCCGCCGCCGTCGGCCAACGGTTCCGCGCCGGCCAGGTAGCCGTCCTCGTCCAGGATCGCGGCTATCGCGGCCACCCGATCGGCCAGGTCCGGCGCGGTCGTCCGGGCCCGGGCCCGTTCCAGGCGCCGCTCGCGCCGGCGGTCGAACAGCCGGTCCACGAACCCGGGTTCCTCGGCCTGCGCGGTCTCCAGGAGGTCGCCGACCAGGTCGCCGTAGCGCCGGGGGAACAGGTTCTCCCCGGCCGCGGTCAGCCGATACACGTGCTTGGGTCGGCCCGGCCCGAGTCTGACCTGCCGGTGGGTCACATAGCCCTCGGCGACCAGCCCGGTCAGTTGCTGGCGCATGCCGCTCGCGGTCATCCCGACCGCATCGGCCAATTCCTCCGCGCGCAGTTCGCCCGCGCCCTTGAGGTGCCGCAATATCTCGCGCCGGGTCTGGGGCAACAGTGCGAACGCGTCCTGCTCGGTCATCGCTCGCCCCTCTCCTCCACCCCGAGTCTCCCGAGTGCGTGCTCGTGTGCGTTCGCCGACGCCGGCGTGCCCCCCGCCAACGCCGGACAGGGCCGCACGGGGAGCCCCCGCGCGACCCTGGACCGAACGTCGTTCCTCAGGCGCCCTTGGCGGCCGCGAGGCGGGTGGCGACGTCGTCCCAGTTGAAGACGTTCCACACGGCCTTGAAGAAGTCCGCCTTGACGTTCTTGTACTGAAGGTAGAAGGCGTGCTCCCACGCGTCGATCGCGAGCAGCGGCACGGTGCCCTGCGGGATGTTGCCCTGGTGGTCGTAGACCTGGGTGACCACGATGCGCTGCGAGAGCGGCTCCCACGCGGCGACGGACCAGCCCGAACCCTGCACCGTCATCGCGGTCTGCGTCATGTGCGCGCGGAACTGCTCGAAGCCGCCGAAGTCGACACCGATCTGCTCGGCGAGGTCACCGGTGGGCTCGCCGTTGCCGGTCGGGCCGAGGTTGGTCCAGAACAGGCTGTGCAGCACGTGGCCCGAGACGTGGAAGGCCAGGTCCTTCTCCAGCTTGGAGATGGTGCCGTAGGCCTCCTTGTCGCGTGCCTCCGCGATCTGCTCCAGGGCGGTGTTGGCACCGGTCACATACGCCGCGTGGTGCTTGTCGTGGTGCAGCTCCATGATCGCGCCGCTGATGTGCGGCTCCAGGGCGGCATAGTCGTAGGTGAGGTCGGGGAGCGTGTAGACCGTGTCGGCCACGGGAGTTCCTCCTGCGCAGTGGTTGCGGTGACGTACTCGACCCTATGCTTCCGATCGGAGGCTGGGCAAGTTAGGCAAGACTCAACTGTCCTAACCGGAGGCCCCCGGTCCACTCGAAGCACCGAAGGAGTTGACGATGCATCAGCAAGCCGCCGAGACCTTGGACGAAGCGTTCGAACGTCTACATCGCACCGGTTCCGAGTTCGACGACAAGTTGTCCAATCACGGACCGATGGCCGTCGAGGCGCTCGTGCACTCGGGCCAGTGGGAAGCCGTGCCCGCTTGGCTGGACATTTACACCCGCCGGCTGGAACCTCCGGTCCGCCCGACCGAGCGGATCGCCCGGGACACGTGGCGCGAGGCGCTGGGTGACCGCGCCCGGGACGGGGACTGGATCGCGCTGTTCACCGACGAGATCGCCGAACGGCCGTGGCGCGAGGTGCTCGCGCTGTGGTGGCCGCGCCTGCTCCCGGGCCTGCCCGGCGGCGCCACGCACGGCGTGATCCGGGTCGGACACGCGGTCCGCGCGCTGCTGGAGGCGGGCGAGAGCCCGGTCCGACTCGCCGAGTTCGCCCACGCGATGGCGTATTTCGCCTCCAGCAACCAGGCACTGCCCGAACTGCCTCGGCTCGCGGGGGGCCGCACGCCGTTCGACGCGCTGGACGCCGTGCCGCCGCTGCCGTTCGGCGAGAAGGGCCACATCAGCCGACGGCTCGACTTTTTGGCCGGCTGGGACCGCTGGCTGACCGCGACCTTGTCCGTGCGTACGGCCGAGACGCCCGAGGAGGCGCAGTCACTGCTCGCGGACGCGGTGCACGCGGCCACCCTGCGCTACCTCCGTCGCGGACACGGCAACGCGGTGATGAACGTGCACGGCGTGACCGCCCCCACCGCGGTGCTGCGGGTGCTGCCCGCGCTGCCGCCCGGGTTGTGGATCCCCTCGTACACGACCGCGTGGGCCACGAGCAGCGCGGTGTTCGCGGTGTACATGGCCCGCGAGGACGCGCCGGACACGCCGGCCCCGGCGGCCGACCCCGGCGTCGCGGTGGAGAGCGCGCACGCGCACGGCGACGAGCACGTGATCAAGCTCGTGGACGCCGCGGTGGACGTGTACGCGCGCTCCGGCGATTCGCGAGCGCTGTCCGCCGGCGTGCTCGCGGCCGGCCTGGTGCGGCCGCTGCGGGGGTGACCGGGCGGGTCGCGTCGGGCGACACGCCCTCATCCGGGTGAGATTCCCCCACTCGGAGCATCGGACTCCGTTCGCTGGTCCCGTACGGACGCCCGCACGGACATCCCGTACGGGCACCGACGAACGGAGATCCGATGCGCATCACCGCACTTGCCGCCGCCGCGGCCACCGGCGCCCTGCTCGCCCTGGCCGCGGCCACACCCGCGCCCGCCGACGGCCGCGCGGACACCTTGGCCGGCGACACCAGCCGGGTCGGGCAGGTCGACCGGGACGACGTACTCGAGGGGCTGCGGCCCGCCGTGGTGGGCATCCACCAGGGCATCTCCGGCGGCTTCGTCGAGGTCCCGCCGCCGCACGTGGAGGCGCCACGGATGCCGCCGCTGCCCGACTTCTGCTGCCGCGCCGACCGGTAGGCGCCGCGGAGTTCCCCTGACACACCGTCAGATATCTCTGGATCTCGGCCGCCGACCGCACTAACGTCCGCCCATGACCGAGACATCGAAGGACTCGACCGGGACATCGAAGGACCTCGAAGGCCGCAGGCGCACCGTCGAGAATTTCTGGCAGGGCGTGGACACCCACGACTGGGAGCTGGTGGCGTCCACCCTCGCCGACGACTTCGTGCGCGTGGGCATGCGGGACAACGCCGAGGACACGTGCGAGGGCAAGGAGGCGTATGTGCGGTTCGTCTCCACCGTCACCGGCCGGATGGCGCAGCACGAACTGCGCTCGCGTTTCACCTTCCTCAGCGAGGACGGCCGGTACGCGTTCAACGAGGCGGTCGAGTCGATCCGGCCGACGCCGACGGACGACCTCCTGGTGATGCGGTTCGCCAACTACCTCGAACTGAACGACGAGGGCCTGATCGTGCGACTCGACATCTTCTGGAAGACACCGCCGTACATGCCGCCGGACTGGATCACCGTGGACGCGACTTTGGAGCGCGAACCGCGGGGCGACTGAACGCGCGCACCCGGCGCGGCCGAGAATGGAGCCATGATCGAACCCGACGGCCCCCGCCCGGCGCGCCGATGGTGAGCGCCCGACCGCTCACCCCGGCCGCTCTGCTGGACGAACTGGTCACGGCGATCACCGACCGCGCGGACGGACGACGGTGGACCCGGGTCGCCGTGGACGGCGCGGACGCGGCCGATCCCGGCGCCGTCGCCGACGCGCTGGTCGCCCCGCTGCGCCTGCTGGGACATCCGGTGTTGCGGGTGCGGGCGCGCGACTTCCTGCGCCCCGCCTCGGTGCGCCTGGAGTACGGGCACACCGACGCGGAGTCGTATCTGTGGGGCTGGCTGGACGACTCCGGACTGCGCCGTGAGGTGCTGGAACCGCTCGGCCCGGACGGCACCGGCCGGGTACTGCCCAGCCTGTGGGACGCCGCCCGGGACCGGGCCACCCGCGCCGCGTACACCACCCTGCCCGAGGGCGGGGTCCTGCTCCTGGACGGGCCGCTCCTGCTCGGCAAGGGGCTGCCGTTGGAGCTGACCGTGCACCTGTGGTTGTCCCCGGGCGCGCTGCGCAGGCGTACGCCGACCGAGGACGCCTGGACGCTGGAGGCGTTGACCCGCTACGCGGACGAGGTGGTGCCCGCGACCGAGGCCGATCTGCTGGTGCGCTACGACCATCCCGCGCACCCGGCCCTGGTGGAGCCGGAACGCCGCCGGCCCTGATGCCGCGCCGGGATCGGCGGACCGGTGGATCGGCCGGATCAGCCCTGGTTGAACGTGTCCGGGTCCGGGCCGATCCGCCCGCCGCGATCCAGGGCGTTGATCGCGTCCAGCTCGGCGGTGGTCAGTTCGAAGTCGAACACCTCGAAGTTCTCCCGGATCCGGGTGGGGGTGACCGACTTGGGAATCACGATATTGCCCAGCTGGAGGTGCCAGCGCAGCACCACTTGGGCGGCCGACCGGCCGTGCGCACGGGCCACCTCGGTGATCACCGGGTCCTCCAGCAGTTCGCCGCCCTGGCCCAGCGGACTCCACGCCTCGGTCGCGATCGCGTGCGCGCGGTCGTAGCCGCGTACCTTGCCTTGCTGGAGGTAGGGGTGCAGCTCGACCTGGTTGACCGAGGGCACCACGGCGGTGTGTTCGAGCAGCCGGGTCAGGTGGTCGGGCTGGAAGTTGGACACGCCGATCGTGCGCACCCGGCCGTCCGCGAGCAGCTTCTCGAACGCCCGCCAGGTGTCCAGGTAGCGGTCCCGGTTCGGAGTCGGCCAGTGGATCAGGTACATGTCCACGTAGTCCAGGCCGAGTTTGCCCACGCTCTCGTCGAACGCGACCAGGGTCGAGTCGTAACCCTGGGCGGTGTTCCACAGCTTGGTGGTCACGAACAGTTCCGCGCGCGGCACCGAGGAGGCGGCCAGCGCCCGGCCGACGCCCGCCTCGTTGCCGTAGACGGCGGCGGTGTCGATGCTGCGGTAGCCCACCTCCAGCGCGGTCGCCACGGCGGTGGTCGCCTCGTCGTTCTCGACCTGGAAGACCCCGAAGCCCAGCTGCGGGATGGTGGCGCCGTTGTTCAGGGTGATGTCGGGTACGGGGGTGGAGCTCATGGTTCGCATCGTCCTTCGTCGTAGAGGTCGGGCGGGGCGGGGCGGCGTCAGCCGAGCAGCCGAGCGGGCTGCTCGGCGGTTCGGTCCGCGGCGCCGGAGTCGCCCTGCCCGCTCTGCCCGCTGAGCACGGTCCGCACACCGGGCGGGTGCGCCGCCACGACGCGCGAGCGGGTCAGCGCGCGCCGTTCCAGGCCGTGGGCGAGCACCGCGAGGGCCAACGCGCCCAGCGCCAGGGCCGCACCGACCCAGTTCGCCGACTCGTAGCCGTGGCCCGCGTCGATCACCAGGCCGCCCAGCCACGCGGCGATCGCGTTGCCGAGGTTGAAAGCGCCGATGTTGACCGCTGCGGCCAACGTCGGCGCGCCCGCGGCGTTGTCCATCACCCGCTTCTGCAACGGCGGCACGGTGGCGAAGCCCAGTGCGCCGATCAGGAACAGCGTGATCACCGACGCGGTCTTGTCGTGCGCGGTCACCGTGAACAGCGCCAACACCCCCGCGAGCGCGAGCAGCGAGCCGTACAGCAGCGGCATCAGGTGCCGGTCGGCCAGCCTGCCACCGACCGCGTTGCCGACCAGCATGCCCAGGCCCACCACCGCGAGCAGCCAGGTGACCGCACCCTCGGAGAAGCCCGCGACGTCGGTCATCATCGGCTTGACGTAGGTGAGCGCGG
Organism: Embleya scabrispora DSM 41855; assembly: GCF_000372745.1. GTDB lineage: Bacteria > Actinomycetota > Actinomycetes > Streptomycetales > Streptomycetaceae > Embleya > Embleya scabrispora. The sequence continues at coordinate 63,455 of NZ_KB889596.1, forward strand.
CGAACACGCCGCCGAAGCCGAGCACCGTCATGCCCATCGCGAGCAGCACCTGCACGTTGCGGAACACCGCGAGTTCGTGGCGCAGGCGCACACCCTCGGGCTTGGCTTGTTCGGGCACCAGCCTGGCGATGCCCACGGCGCCCAACACGCCGAGCGCGGCGACGATCAGGAAGGTCAGCCGCCAGCTCACCGTCTGGCCGATCAGCGTGCCCAGCGGCACGCCGAGCACGTTGGCCAGGGTCAGGCCGGCGAACATCGTGGAGATCGCCGCGGCCTTCTTCTCCGGCGCGACCAGGTCTGCGGCCACCACCGAGCCGATCCCGAAGAACGCGCCGTGGGTGAAGGAGGCGACCACGCGGCCGAGCAGAATCACGCCGAACGCCGGGGCCAGCGCGGTCAGCGCATTGCCCAGGACGAACAGTGCCATCAGCAGGATCAGCATGCGCTTGCGCGAGACGCGGGTGCCCAGGACGGTCATCAGCGGGGCACCCAGGAGCACACCGACCGCGTAACCGCTGACCAGGAGCCCGGCGGTGGTGATCGAGACTTCGAAGGTGCCCGCGACCTCGGGCAACAGGCCGAGGATGACGAACTCGGTGGTCCCGATGCCGAAGGCCCCGATGGCAAGGGCCAGCAGTGCGAGAGGCACGGAGTACCCCTTTCGAGGAGTTGGTGGAGGGGGGCGCACGACATGCACCCGGGCATGACCGGCGGCCGGGCATGGCATGCACGAACCGCTTACAGGCGTCGACAATATTTGCAGACGCCGATCAATGCAAACGCGGGCTATTTCGTTTCGGAGGTATCCTGAGCGCATGGGACAACAGAGGCAGGCCATCGAACCGCCGCTCGCGCAGGGCTGGTGCGCGCTCGCGGCGCTGCACAATCGCATCGAGGCGCACATCGAACGTGTGCTCCAGAGCGAACACGACCTGAGCGTGCGCGAGTTCTCGGTCCTGGACGTGCTGAACCGGCAGGACGGCTACCACCTGCGGATGAACGAACTCTCCGACGCGGTGGTGCTGAGCCAGAGCGCCACCACGCGCCTGGTCACCCGCCTGGAGGAGCGCGGCCTACTCTCGCGCTACCTGTGCGACACCGACCGCCGGGGCATCTACACCGAGGTCACGCCCACCGGCTGCGACCTCCTCGCCGCCGCCCGTCCCACCCACGACAAGGCCCTCCGCGAATCCCTCGCGGACGCCGAACAACGCCCCGACCTCGCTCCCCTGGTCGAGGCCGTCAAGTCCCTGGACGCACCCGCCCCGTCGATCGTTTGACAAGCCCGAAACCCGGCCGCACGGCTCAAGCACACCGAACACAGCCCGTCCGGCGCCTCGGGGCAACCGAGACCCGGCCCGCCCCACAGGCGAACGCCGGACGAGCCGAGCCGGCCCGTCCGGCGCCCGAGGACGACGACCCCTACGCCAAAATGCTCGTCGGACTCCCGGTCGAAAGCGCGACACCCAACGCCGTCAGCCGCCCGGACCCCGAATCACACCGGAATCCGGTGACCGTGTTCCCGCGCTGGTTCGCCACGTACAGCACGTCCCCCACCAGCGCCAGATCCCGCGGCCAGGCCCCCACCGGCACCTCCTCGACGAGAGCCAACTCCGCGCCGTCCACCGCGAGCACCGAGACGGTGTCCGGCCCCCGGTTCGCCACGTACACGAATCGCCCGTCCGCCGCCGCGACGAGCCCCGACGGCATACCCTCGCCGCCGGAGAGTGCGAACGGCTTTCCCGCCACCGTGAGCGCCCCCGTGCGCGGATCGCTGCGCAGCGGCGTCACCGTCGTGTTCAACTCCCCGACGAGCCACGCGAGATCGTTCGGCCCGTACGCGATGTGCCGGGGCCCGGTGCCGGGCGGCAGAGTCACCTTCGGCCCCTCCGCGATCGTGCCCGCCTCGGCGTCGAAGCTCAGGTGGTACACGGTGTCCGAGCCCAGGTCGCACACCACGAGCCACTCGCCGCCGGCGGCGAACGTCACCTGGTGCGCGTGCGAGGACGCCTGTCGGTCCTTCACCGGCCCGGACCCGGTCAGCCGCACGTGCGTCGCCGCCTCGCCGAGCGTGCCGTCGTCGGCGATCGGATGCACGGTGACGCTGCCGCCGCCGTAGTTGGCCACCACCACGAACCGCCCGGTGGGGTCGGCCGCGAGGTGGCAGGGCCCCGCGCCGAGCGTGGACACCTCGCCCAGTGGCACCAGCCGTTCGTCCTGCACCGAGTACGCGCCGACCGCGCCCTCGCCGCCCCGCTCGCTCACCGCGTAGAGGAAACGGCCCGAGGGGTGTCGGGCCACGTACGAGGGCGAGATCGCCGGGATCACCGCGGACGGCGTGCCGAGCGACCCGGTCTCCGGATCCTGCCGACATACCGTGATGCCGCTGCCGTGACCCTCCATGTCGGGGGTGTACGCACCCACGTACACCAGCGGTCCGCGTCGGTCGGAAGCATTTGGTGAGGTCACACGGTTCTCCTGTTGTCTGGCCTGTGGCGGACGACCGTCGATCGACACTTGATCCATCGGCCGAGCATCCGTCGGTCGAGCCGACGGAGCCGACCACGCAGATCATCGCGGATCGATCGCCTCGTCGCCGCCGATGTCATGCTCCTCCCCGACCCCGCCGCCGGCACACCAGCCGGCCCGGGCCGGGTCACTGCTCCGCGCGGACCGCGTAGCCCAACACCTCGGCGCTCAACAGCGATTCGACCGCGTCCAGTTGTGCCAAGGCGTACGCGACCGCCGCGTCCACCCCGCCCCCGGCCGCGATCCGCCGACCGATGCCTCGGAAGACGGCCTGTTGGATCCCGGCGAGTTGCCCGGCGATCAACGCCGGCACCGGGTCCCCCGGGGCCGCGCCCGCCTCTTCGGCGAGGGTCGCGCCGAGCGCGTCCGCGCCCAGTTGCTGCATCCGCCACAGTCGAGCCATCAGCGCCGGCGAGCCCTGCATGACATTCATGAAACGCTCGTAGCCCTCGACCAGGCCCACGTACGGCGACCGCGCCTCGACGTCCCGACGCAGCGCGTCCAGTACCGCGCGCGCCGCGGATTGGCCCACCGCGCGCTCGCGCACGATCCGGGCCGCCCGGTCGACCACCTCGGACTCGCGGTCGAAGAACAGGTCCTCCTTGGCCGGGAAGTAGTTGTAGACGGTGTTCACGGACACCTCGGCCGCATCGGCGATCTGCGCGATGGTCACCGCGTCGAACCCGCGTTCCAGGAACAATCCGGTCGCGATGTCCGAGATGTGCGTCCGGGTGCGGCGTTTCTTGCGCTCTCGCAGCCCTTCCGCGGGTTCCGACTCCGTCATGTGCCCATCCTAGCCTTCATGGGGTCATTTTAATTTTGGGGTCGTTGCAAAATTTTAATGACTATGTTTCGGTAGTCCCATGACACCGGTCATCCACACCACCGGGCTCGCCCGGACCTTCACGACCAAGCGCGGCACCGTCGAAGCCGTCCGCGGCATCGACCTGACCGTCCCGGCGGGCGAGATTTTGGGCTTCCTGGGCCCCAACGGCGCCGGCAAGACCACCACTCTGCGCATGCTCACCACACTGCTCGCCCCCACCGGCGGCAGCGCCACCGTGGCCGGCCACGACCTCCTGCACGACTCGGCGGGCGTGCGCAGGCGAATCGGCTACGTCGCCCAATCCGGCGGAGTCGACCCCGCCGTGTCGGTGCGCGAGGAACTGACCACCCAGGCCCGGCTGTACCGACTGGACAAGGCGGACGCCCGGGCCCGGGCCGCCGAGTTGGCCGCCGACCTGGATCTGCTCGACCTGCTGGACCGCCCGTGCGCGGCGCTCTCCGGCGGACAGCGACGCCGACTCGACATCGCGATGGGCCTGGTCCACCACCCCGACGTGCTCTTTCTGGACGAGCCCACCACCGGCCTGGACCCGGGCAGTCGAGTGGATCTGTGGCACCTGATCCGGCGGATCCGCGACGAGTGGGGCACCACGGTCTTCCTCACCACGCACTACCTGGACGAGGCCGACGCGCTCGCGGACCGGCTCGTGGTGGTCGACCACGGCCGCGTCGTCGCCCAGGGCACGGCACACGCGCTCAAGACCGAGTACGCGGGTTCCCCGAACGCCTCACTACAGGACGCGTTCATCGCCATCACCGGTCGGCGCACCCCCGCGCCGAGCGAGACTCCGATCGCCGTCTGACCCGGCAGAGGTAGCCATGTCCACGTCATCCACACCCTCGACACCAACCATCGGCACCGCCCGGGTCGTGCCGCCCGCACGACCGGTGCCGTCCGCATCCGCCGCCCTCGTGTCCGACACGTTCCTGATCTTCGGCCGCTATCTGCGCCAGACCGTGTCCGCCAAGATCGGTCTGATCTTCGGGATCATCCAGCCGTTGCTGTTCCTGATCCTGTTCGGCCCGCTCCTGCGTGACGTCCCGCTCGGCGGCGACGGCGACTCCTGGCAGACCCTGGTTCCCGGACTGCTGGTCCAGCTCGGCCTGTTCAGCGCGGCGTTCGCGGGCTTCGGGATCCTGATCGAGAAGCAACACGGCGTGGTGGAGCGTATGCGGGTGACTCCCGTGAGCCGGCTCGCGCTGCTGCTCGGGCGCGTGCTCAAGGACATCGTTCAGATGCTCGTCCAGTCCGTGGTGCTGGTCGTGGTCGGTGTGGCGTTCGGACTGCGTGCGCCGCTGCTCGGCGTGCTGATCGGATTCGGCTTCGTCGCGCTGATGACCGCCTCGCTCGCGTCGCTGTCCTACGCCCTGGCGATGCGGGTGGACAGCCCGCAGGAGTTCGCCCCGGTGGTGAACTCGGTGAACCTGCCGGTGATGCTGCTGTCCGGCATCCTGCTGCCGATGTCGCTGGCCCCGGGCTGGCTGGACGGCATCTCCCGGGGCAACCCACTGCGCTACCAGGTGCAGGCGGTGCGCTCCGCGTTCGTCGGCGACTACGGCGGCACGGTCGGCATGGGCGTGCTGACCGCGCTCGGGTTGGTCGCGGTGTCGGTGGTGCTGGGCGTCCGCGTGTTCCGCCGCGCCGGCGCGTAGTCGCCCCGCCGATCCCGCGCACTTGGCCCCGGCGGACCCGACGGATCGGGCCGCGTGCCCGGGTCCACCGCCACGGCGGCGCGGGCGCTCACGCGTACCGCGCCGCCGTCGCACGCGCGACGGCGGCCAGTTCCGCGCGCAGCTCGGGTGGGCCCAGCACTTCGACCTCCGGGCCGAGCCGCAGCAGTTCCGGCACGGCGGCCTCGATCGACTCGATCGGGAAGTCGACCCGGATCCGGCCGTCCGGCAGCGGATCCCCCGCACTCGACTCGACCATGTCCGCCACGTACGCCCCGAACAGTTGTCGGACGAATCCGCGCGCGTCCTCGCTCAGCAGCACGTCCGCGCGGATCGGACGCAACTGTTCGACGAAGTCCCGGGACCAGTTCTGCCAGTAGGCCCCGAGGTCGAAGGTCGGATCACGCTCGAACACCTCGTCGAGCACGTCCAGTTCCTCGATCCGCACCACCCGGTACGTGCGGTCGCGATGCTCGCCCGGCTGCACCGTGCGGGCCACCAGGTACCACGCGCCCGCCTTGAGCACGAGGCCGTACGGCTCCAGGTCGCGGGTGACCTCGCCCGCCCAGCGCCGGTAGTGCACCCGGATCCGCCGGTCGGTCCACACCGCGGCGGCGATCCGGGCCAGCTCGGGTGAGCGGTCCGCCTCGCGATGCCAGCCCGGGGCGTCCAGATGGAAGCGCAGTTGCGCACGGCCCACCCGCTCGCGCAGCTCGGCGGGCAGCCCCGCCTGCACCTTGAGCTGCGCGGACGCCACCACCGCGCCCAGCCCCAGCTCGGCCGCGGGCCCGGGCAGGCCGGCCAGGAACAACGCGTCCGCCTCGTCGTGCGTGAGTCCGTTGATCCGCGTGCGAAAGCCCTCCATCAGCCGATACCCGCCCGCCGGCCCACGCTCGGCGTACACCGGCACGCCCGCCGCGCCGAGCGCCTCGACGTCGCGGTAGACGGTGCGCACCGACACCTCCAGTTGCTCGGCCAGTTCGGTCGCGGTGACCAGACCCCGGGTTTGCAGGGTCATCAGGATGGTCAGCAGTCGGCTCGCGCGCATGATCGCCAGTGTCGCGCATACCTGACGGGTATTGACATGTACTCGACCGAGGCTTGGCGGCGCCGCGCGACTGACCGGCGCGCGGGGACTCGGCGGCGCGGCGGGATCGGGCGGCGTCACCGGACAGGCCGGCGCAACGAGACTGGGCGGCGCGACAAGCACCACACCGGAAGGGTTGGACCATGAGCGACACCACGGGCCGGACACAGGACGCGGGCTACCAAATCGGCGTGTCCAAGACGCTCCCGTATCCCGTCGAGCAGGTGTGGGAATTGATCACCTCCGCCGCCGGCCTGGCCCTGTGGCTGGGCGAGGACGTGGATCTGACCCCGACCCGGGGAGCGCCCTACACCACCGCCGACGGCAGCACCGGCGAGGTACGCGGGTGGCGCGAACCGGACCGGATCCGGGTGACGAGCCGGGTGCCGGGTTGGGATCACGACACGACCGTGCAGGTCGCGATGAGCGCGAGCGGGCCGGGACGTACCGTGCTGCGGTTCCACCAGGAGTGGCTGGCCGACCCCGAGGAGCGGAGCCGGCAGCGCACCCACTGGCAGGGCGTGATGGCGGCGGTCGAGCGAGCGCTGGCGGCGCCGAACGGGTGAAATGCGTCGCCGAACCGGTGCACTTCCGTTCGGGATCTTCGCATCCGTGCGATTCGTTGATCGACCATCGAGCGATGTCGGCAGGGCCCCGACCTCGGTGCCGAAGTCTCGATACGGCAGTGGATCTCGGTACGGCAGCGATGTCCGTCCGGAATGGGAACGGAGAACGGCGCGATGAGCGGCTTCCTCGACAAGGCCAAGAAGATGGCCGAAGACACCATGAACACCGGCAAGCACAAGGTCGAGGAGGTCCAGGTGGGCCGGGAGGCACACACACTGCTCAGGCAGTTGGGCACCGCCTACTGGAGAGAGCAGCGCAGCGGCGGCTCGCACGAGGAGGTCACCCGGGCACTCGCCGCACTGGACGAGCACGTGGCCAAGCACGGCGACGCGGCACTGCGCGGCTGAACCGACGACCGCGGGCCGGTGCACGGGTCGCCGGCACCGGGAGTGGGCCGGCTTCGGTCACCCCACCCCGTCGCGACGCGTCCTGTGCCTGTGCGGCACGCATCGGTCAGGCGGCGCTGTCCTCGCGGACCGCCGCCGCACCCGCGAAATCACGCCGAGAACCCGCGGCCGCATCCGCCGCGGGGTCCCCGAACGCCGAGGAACGGTTCTCCTCGGCCTTGCGGCGCCGACGCCGCCGCACGTAGGTGACGACGCCGGCGACGATACCGATCGCGACGATCGCGGCCCCTATCCAACCGGGGACACTCGCCGCCGACGGGTACGCGCTGCCCGCGAGTCGGCCCAGCATGATCGAGCCGGGCACCCACACCAGGATCCCGACCGCGTTCCACGGCGCGAAGCGCCGATAGGGCATGCCCGCGGCACCGGCGAGCCGGGGCAGCAGGGTCCGGGCGAAGGCGACCCAACGGCCCAGCATCACGGTCACGCCACCGGCGCCGCGGCCGCGGGTGAACATCTCCTCGGCCCGTTCCCAACGAGGCTCGCCCACCCGGCGCCCCAGCCGCCCGGTCCTTATACGTTCACTGCGATGTCTGCCCGAGAGGTAGCCCAGAGTGTCCCCGATCAACGCGGCGGAGGTCGCGATGATCAACACGGGGACCAGTGCCAGGTGACCCGTGGAGGTGAGCAGTCCGCCCAGCAGGAGCACCGGTTCGGCGGGCGCGAACACGCCCAGGAGCAGCCCGGTCTCGATGACGGCGACCAGAGCGATCACGACATAGGCGTACAGCGGCGGTAGATCTCCCAGCCGCTCCACCCACTCGTGCACGGCATCCACGTGGAACCTCCCCGTTAGGCCGCTTGCCATGTGGCCTGACAAGCATCCGCCCTCAATCGTGTCAACGGATCCTGCGCGCGGCCGAATTCCCACCTACTCCCCTGGCCGTACAAAGGTGACGTCGGTCATCCGTCCCCCGGCCGCCGGCGCACCGCTCCCGGGACCGGACGGATGGCCCGCGACGGCCGCCCTCTACGTTGGATGCCATGAACGACATCGAAATCCGACCGGCGGGCCGAGACGACATCGCCGCGATCGTAGGGCTTCTGGTGGACGACGTGCTCGGTTCGGGGCGGGACTCGCAGGAGGACCTGACCCCGTACCTGGCGGCCTTCGAGCGCCTGGCGGCCGATCCGAACCAGGAACTGGTCGTGATGACCGGGCCGGACACGGCGAGCGGCGGCCGCAAGGTGATCGGCACGCTCCAGCTGACCATCATCCCGGGCCTGTCCCAGCGCGGTACGACTCGCGCCCTGGTGGAGGCGGTACGCATCGACAGTGCCGAACGCGGCGGCGGCCTGGGCACGATACTGATGCGCTGGACCATCGAACGTGCGCGCGAACGCGGCGCGAGTCTGGTCCAACTCACCTCCAACGGCACCCGCGAGAACGCCCACCGCTTCTACCGCAACCTCGGCTTCACCGACTCCCACGTGGGCTTCAAGCTCACCCTCTGAGCGGGGCTCGGGGGGCGGAGTGGCCAGGGCCTACGAACGCTCGCCCAGCTCGACCCGGACGCCGATCGTCCCCGCCTTCCCGCGCCGCAGTCGGCTGCCGAGCAGGGTCATCCACCCGACGATGCCGAACTTGCGTCGGATCAGGCCGCGGTAGCGCTCCGTACCGGCGGCGTCCAACAACGACGCGTGGCCGGGCACCGCCTCTCCGTGCGCCTTGCCGCGCACATCGCATGCGGTGACCGTGACCTTCCCGCTGTTGCGGAGCCGTTTCACCTTGCCGGAGTCCCGCGCGGTCCACACACCGAGCGCGTCGCCGTCGCGAAACACCCATACGGGCGTGCCCACCGCGCGCCCGTCCCGGCGGAACGTGGTCAACAGGACGTACTTGCCGGCCGCGAGCCGGTCCAGGTCCGCGGGCACCCGAGGCGAAGTCATGCGCGCGAGTCTAGAGCGCACGCGCGGCGCGGATACGGCGCGCACGAAGCGGTCGCCAAGATCGTCCACGACCCGACCTGCCGGACGTGCGGCCCGGGATGGGACGATGATCGGATGTCGCGCACATCGGAGGAAACCCGCGTCCAGGTTCGCCCTGCGACCGAGGCCGACGGTACGAGTCTTGCCGAGATCGACCACCTCACCTGGTCGCCCACCGTCACGCCGGCCCCGCGCTGGGCCGCGGACAAGGTCTTCTTCCGCAGCGCCGACCACGTGCGCGACACGCTCGTCGCCCACGAGGGCGATCTCGTCCTGGGCTATGTACAGCTGGAGCGCTCGACGTTGTGCCCGGCCTCCGGGCACGTGCAGATCGTCAACGGGCTCGCGGTGCACCCCGACCACCAGGGCCGCCGGATCGGCCGGGCGCTGCTCGTGGCGGCCGAGGCCGAGGCACGCAGGCGCGGGGCCCGCCGGATCACCCTGCGGGTACTCGGCGGCAACACCGCCGCCCGGGCCCTGTACCTGGCCGCCGGCTACCGGATCGAGGGCGTCCTGGAGGGCGAGTTCCTGCTCGGCGGACGCTATGTCGACGACGTGCTGATGGCCCTGGACCTCACGAACGGGGCTTCGCTCCCGCGTACTTGACCGCCTCGGCGACCGGCACGTCGCCGCCGACCACCTCCAGGGTCTTGCCGATCGTGCCGGGCTCGGCGACCAGCTCGGCCAAAATCGCCGCCACATCGTCCCGGCGGATCGCTCCGCGTCCCTCGCTCTCGGACAGCGCGATCAACCCGGTGCCGGGATCGTCGGTGAGCCGCCCCGGGCGCAGGATGGTCACGTCGAGCGCGCCGCGCGAACGCAGGTCCTCGTCGGCCTCGCCCTTGGCCTTGAGGTAGAGCGCGAAGTCCGGGTCGGTGTCGGCGGGCGGCCGGGTCGAGGCGCCCATCGAGGACACGATCACGTAGCGCCGCACGCCCGCGTCCTCCGCCGCGTCGGCCAGAAGTACCGCGCCGCCGTAGTCGACCGTCATCGTGCGCTCGCGGGTACTGTCCGGCCCCGCGCCCGCCGCGAACACCACCGCGTCGGCGCCGACCAGGTGCTCGACGACCTCTTCGACCGACGCCCGCTCCAGATCGCACAGGACCGGCTCGGCGCCGGCCGCGACCAGGTCGTTCGCATGGTCGGGATTGCGAATGAACCCGACCACCGTGTGTCCGCGATCGGCGAGCAGCCGCTCCAGCCGAAGTGCGATCTTTCCGTGTCCACCCGCAATGACAATATGCATGTATCCGACCGTAAGGTCATGAACCGGGACATCGGCCGGCGTGGCTCCGCGACACGATCAGGTTCCACTGTTCGGCTGCTGCTTGTTCGGCTTGCGATCGGGGGCCGCGCCGGCGCGGCCCCCGTGGGCACCGTCGTCGGGCGCCGCCGACGGCCCCGGCCACCCTCACGGCGACGTGCGGGCGGCCACGCCTACAGTCCCGTGCCATGACGATCACCTCGGGTCCGACCATCACCACGGACCTCGCCCACACCCGCGACCTGCTCTTCTCGTACTACAACGCGACCGCCCGCGAGACCGGCTATCCGGGCTGGGAGAACCCCGACCAACTACCGCCCTACTTCGGCGTCGACCACGACGACCCGGCCGGCTACTACGCCCACCCCGGCGCCTACTTCACCGCGCTCCTGGACGGCCGTCCCGCCGGCGGTGTCGGAGTCCACCTGCTCGACGCCGACACCGCCGAGGTCAAGCGCCTGTACGTGCTCCCGCACGCCCGCGGATACGGCGTCGCCCGCGCGTTGATGGCCCGCCTGCACACCCACGCCCGGACGGTCGGCGCACACCGCGTCGTGCTGGACTGCCTGCCGCAACGCACCGGAGCGATCAGCCTGTATCGGGCCCTGGGCTACCGGGACATCCCGCCGTACCGCGACGATCACGGCCTCCTCCCGCTCGCGTGCTTCGAACTCTCCCTGCACGGCGGGCACGCCACACACACCGAGCCCACCGAGCCCACCGACTGATCGAACCGCCAGGCGGGCACGACCGAGGCATTCGGGTCAACCGCGGCACACCCATCCGCCGCGTCGACCAACCCACCCACCGTCCCCCATTTGCCGTAACCTGCCCCATCGCTTCCCCGCACGATCGGGCGGATTTCGCCCTTTGCCCTCCCTCGCGCCCCGCAGCCGTTCTATCGTCACCCCGTTCGGTGTCACCCGTACGGAAGGGGCCGGTCGTGACCCGAGGAGGCATCGGTGCGGCGCGCGTCGGCAAGGCACTGGGGCTCGTCCCCCGCCAGGTCCGCCTCGCCGCCCGAACAGGACTGCTCGCACAACACCAGGACGGCACCTTCGACGCCGACGCGGTCGCCCGCGCCGCCGCCGACCCCGGCCCCTTCCTCACCGCACTCAGTCGCGAAGAACCGCTCACCGCCACCGAGGCCGCGCACCGGTTGGGCATCAGCCGTGAGTGCTTCCGGCGGGTCGCCCGGGCCGCCGGGCTGCCGGTCGTGGATCGGGTGCGGGTGTCCCGGTACGGCCGGGACCTGGAGGTGCGCTACTACCGCACCGCCGACGTGGACACGCTGCATCCGCACATCACCGCGGATCGCGAACTGCGCGAGGCCGCCCGCCGAGTGGCCCGGTCGCTGGCCGCGACCAAGGCCGCCGCCACCCGGGCGCACAACCGCGAACGTGCGCACCACGCGCGCAGCTACCTCGCGACGCTGGCTCCCGACCGGCAGACCGACCCGGCCGACGTGATCGCCTTCGCATGCGCGATGGCCTGCCTGCACGGCACCGCGCCCGCGCGACTGCGCCGGTTCATGGGCGACCCGCGCGTCCGCGACATCGCCGAGATCGGCGACCAGTGTCGCTACAAGCCGAACGAGATCGCCGACCTGCTCGCCACCGCCACGCCGCGCGCGCTCACCGCGTTGCGCTCCCTCGCCCGACCGCACCGGGTGTGGGCGACGCTGGGCGTGCCCGCCGAGGACATCGCCCACCGCGTGCCGTCGATCGAGCACCACATCAGCACCGACCTGCTGCACCAATTGGCCACCGACCCGCCGCGCTGGCTGCTGGAGCTGCACGCCGACCGCGAACTCGAACACGCCACCGCCGCGGTCACCCGCTGGCTCGATCGCGAATGGCACGCCCAACAGCGCCGCGCCGAGGCGGTGTGCCGCGCCGCCGAGGCGGTCATCGACCACCTCACCGACGACGCCGTGGCCGAACTCTTCGGGTTGCCGGAGGAATTGGTCCTGAACCTGCGCCCACGCAGCAACAAGTGGACCACCGCCTACGTCGAGGAACTCCTGCACACGCGCCCACTGTGGCTGCGCAGCCAGGCTCTCGCCCGGGTCGAGATCGCCCGCCGAGCCACCGCCCGCGCCCGCCGCGAAACCGCCCGCGCCCAACGCCGCCTCAGCTGGCGCCGCACCTGGGCCAGAGCCCTGTCCATCCCCCTGGAAGCCGTCCCCGACACGGTCGAACGCCCCACCCCCGCCGCCCTGCAAACAGCCCGAACCCATCCCCCGCACTGGGCCCGCCCCCACTGATCGGCCCTGCCCGTCCCACTCGTCACCGACCCGGGGCCGCCGGTGTCGGCCCCGCCCGGCATGCTGTCCCTGGCCGTCGTGCTGCGACCGGCCGGGTCCGCCGCAGGGTGGTGGGCACGCGGCCCGGCCTCCCCTCCGGAGGCCGGGCCGCGTTACTGCTCGGGCATCAGTTCGGCGGCCACGACGGCGCCCAACTCGGTACAGGCCGCCAAGGTGTCGCGGGTGGGCGGGCCGGCGATCTCCACGGGTGGGCGGACGCGCCTCCATTGCAGGCCGGTCGTCACCGACTCGACCGAGCGGACCGCGCCGGTGGTGTCGCTGCCGCCGTGGACGTAGAGGCCGTAAGGGCGGCGGACCGTCTCGTGTAGGCACGGGTAGTAGGCCGAGTCGAAGAAGTGTTTCAGAGCCCCGGACATGTAGCCCAGGTTCGCGGGTGTGCCCAGCAGGTAGCCGTCCGCCTCCAGGACCTCGACCGGCGAGCAGGTGAGTGCCGCCCGGACTCGGACCTCGACACCCTCGATCTCCGGATCACGCGCGCCGGCGAGGGTCGCCTCCAGCATCTCGGCGAGTGTGGGCGAGGGCGTGTGGTGCACGACGAGCAGGATGGCCATGGCCTCACGCTGCCAGAACCGGCACGGTGTCGAAACGCCCCGGTCGGCGACCACCACTCCAATGGGTGAGTTTGTCGTGAAATCGACATCGAGTTCGCCCGCCGCGACGGAGCCCGCCACCTCGGTCGGGCAGGCCGCAACTCACGCCTCCCGCCCGCGCATTCGGGGTCATCAGGTCACTCGTGCGAGTGGACCGCCACGGAAGAGATGGCGATTCCACCCGTTCGCTGCTTTGACACACGCGCACCATTTGTCACGATAAGAGCACTTTAGGTAATACGTCGATAGGCCAACCGGCCGGCACGCCGACCGCCCTGCACCTCGGGGAGAACCACTCACATGCGACTCACCCACATGCGACTGCTGCCCTACCCCCGCTCCAAGTCCCCCGCCGATCCCGACCCCGGCCTCGCCCCCGGCGGCCCCGCCCCCGGCCCGATCCCCGTCGCCGAGGACCCACCCGCCCCCGCGCCGCCCTCCCTCGGCTCCGTGGTTCGCCGCACCCTGGCCCCCGCCGCCACCCACGCCGGCACCGTCCAGACCCGCGGCTTCCACACCGTCTACGCGCTCGCCACGCTCCCGCTGGTGATCGCCCTCCATGCCGCCCTCTGGGCGTTGTCCACCCCCGGGCGCCTCGGCGCCACCCTCCTGGTCCTGTACGGCCTAGGCCGAACCGGGATCCTCACCGCGCACGCCACACACTGAGTGCGCAGCCCGAAGGAGCACCCCCATGGTTCTGTCCGTCTCCGGCGTTCTGCTGCTCGGCGTCATCGCCTACGTCCTCTTCCGCAAGGACGGGCTGAGACTCCCGCATGCCCTCGTCTGTGCCCTCTTCGGGTTCTACCTGGCCGGCAGCTCGATCGCCCCGAACATCGCCGCGAGCGGCGACAGCATCGCCAATCTGCTCAGCGGCCTCAACTTCTGACCGGCCACCTCGTCCCCACCGCCGCCAGGGCGTGTCTTCGAACGCCCGCCGGACGAGCCGCGACACCCGCGACACCACGACACGGTGCCGAGGGCCGCGGATCCGGCGGGCGTTCGAAGACACGCCCTGGCCCCGGCTCACCCCCCCCCGAACCGGGGCCTTTCGCCTGCCCGCATCAACCCCTCACGGAGACCGCATGTCCGCCGGCCCCAAATCCCTCGCCGCCATCGCCCTGCGCGCCAAGGACGGCATCGGCAACACCCGCGCCCGCGCCCACCGCATCAGCCACCACACCCGGGACACCTTCTCCCCCGTGTTCACTCTCAGCCGAGGTCTGAGCCGGCAATTCGCGTGGGCGCGCAACTGGTGGAAGAGCGCCTCGGCGGACCGGCGCAAGGCCGGTGCCGCCGCTGCCGCCGCGGTCCTGCTCGCCCTCTATTTCCTGCCCTATGCCCCGCTGATCGCGCTGCTCCTGGTCCTGGCCGGCGCCGCCTGGCTCGGCCGTGCCGAGAAGCCTCACCCCGATTCCGACGCCGATCCCATCGACGTCAAACTCCAGGCCGTCTACAACGGCCTGGTCCCCCACTTCGCCGACGACCACGACCCCGCCCGGCTGTTCCACCCCGGCGGCCCGTACCGGAACGCCTTCCGACACTGGGAACTCGACGGCGACCGGATCGTCCGCCTCGAACTGACCTACAGCCCCTACTTCACCGACGACGACCCCGCCGCCCGGGCCCGGATCGAACGAGTGCTCCAAGCCAAGACCGGCCGCGGTCGCGAATACCTCTACGAGTGGGACACCGAGAACAACCACCTCACCCTCGCCGCCCTGCCCCCGCTGCCCACGGCCGTACCCGCCCAGCAGTTCGTCACCGCGCCGCGCGAAATCCTGCTCGGCATCACCGACGCCGGCAGCACCAATCGGCGCATCCCCGTGCACGTGGACGACACCATCCGGCAACTCCCGCCCGTCATCTGGCGCACCGGCAGTCGCAGCACCGACCCGCACCTGCTCGCCGTCGCCGCCCCCGGCGCGGGCAAGTCCAACCTGCTGCGCACCATCGCCCTCCAGGCCGCCCGTGACGGCGACATCGTGGTCATCGACGGCAGCGGCTCCGGCGACTACGCGTGCCTGGCCGGCCGGCACAACATCCTGCGAATCGAGACCGGCTACCACGGTGCGCTGGAAACCCTGACCTGGCTGCGCCACGAGACCGAACGCCGGATCGCCGCCGTCACCTGCGCCAAGCAACACGGCACCCCGGTCCCGGACAACGCCCGCCGCCCGCTGTGGGTGATCCTCGACGAGATCACCGAACTCTCCGACCTCGCCGCCGGCCAGGGCACCACCGACCCCCAGGAACTGCTCGACCTCCCGCTGCGCCTGGGTCGCGCCGCGCACATCGGCGTGATCACCAGCGTCCGCCCCACCCACCTGGAGCGGCTGCGCCCCGCGCTGATCGCCGACACGCACGCCCGGGTCGTCCTGGGTCCGCTCGACCCGCAGACCACGCTCACCGTGCTGGGCGCCGGTCCCGGCGTCTCCGGCGGCGAGGACATGCCCCCCGGTCGCGGCTACGTCCGAATCGGCAACGGTCCCGTGGTGCGCATCCAGATCCCGCACACCCCCGACCCGCTGGAGGAGGACACCCCGGAGGCCGAGCGCCGGCGCCTGCTCGCGCTCCTGCCCCGACACACCGACGCCCTCCCCGTCGCCGTGCCCTCGATCTCGCTCGCCAAGGCACCCGAACGCGAGCCCGAACCCACCGGCTGAACCCGGGCACGCCACCCGCGCCCCCTCTCGCGAAGACCCCGTGCGGGCTTGGCGGCAACCCCGTGACGCACCCGCGAAGGCCCTCCGGGCAGCCACGCCCGGGGGGCCTCGACGTGCGCCCGGCGCACCGGCAAATACCCAAAACGCACCACTCCGTCCCCACTCGCGCGCCATGATGGGGGCCCGCACCCCCACGGAGGACGTGGACGCCCAGTGTTCGACCTCGCCAACTTCACCGTCAGCGACATGGTCGTGTGCAGCTCCGAACTGCGCCAGGTCACCGCCGACTCGGCCACCACCGAGGACGCCGCCCGCGCGATCGTGCAGCACCTGCGCACCACCTTCCGCGACCCGCACACCGGGGAGCCCCAACTCGTCCTCGTCCGCCTGTTCCAGACCATGCCCTGGCGCCACCTCACCCCCGACCTGGAACAGCGCGCGCTGCGCCGACAACCCGACCTCACCCCGCACCCCGATCTGCGCTGCCTCACCCTGTTGGCCACCATCGGCGACCAGCGCGACTGGTGCGACCGCACCCGATCGCGCCACCACCAGGTGGTCGCCTTCCCGAACGCGAACGCGGTCCGCCGGGCGCCGATGATCAGCGCCATGTTGGGCCAACTCGGGCTCACCGCCGAGGAGATCGTGGCCGGGCCGCTGCCCACCGACAACGAGTGGGACCGGCACGACATCCACCACATCCCGGACGCGCTCGCCGACGACGCCGTCCCGGACAAGGAGTTCATCCGGGCGAGCGGCATAAAATCCGTGGTCGGCTACGCCGGCAAGCTGCCCGACGGCGAATTGTTCACGGTGCTGATGTTCACCCGCGTACACGTCCCGTCCCGGATCGCCGAACTCTTTCGCACCGTCGCCGTGTCCACCCGGTTGGCCCTGCTCCCGCTCAACACCGCGCCGCTGTTCGCCGGCGGCCCCTCCCAGCACACCCCCACCACCCACGTGGCCGCCGCGCGCCTGGACGCCCTGGAACAACTCCTCGCCGCGCACGAGGGCACCACCGCGCAACAGGCCCTGGTCGCCGAGGACGCCCGCGACCGGGTCCGCTCGCAACAGGAGCAACTGGCGCACAAGCAGCGTCGACTCGACCAGGAAACCCGCATCGTCGAGACCCTCTACAGCGTCGGCCAAAAGCTCACCCGCGAACTCAACCTCGAACGCCTGGTCCAGGCCGCCACCGACGCCGCCACTTCGGTGATCGCCGCCGAGCACGGCATCTTCCGCTACATCGACTACGACACCGGCGGCGTCGCGGACACCCGCTACGCGGTCACCAGCCCGGATCCGACCCTGATCGACCGCCTGCCCCGGCCGCGGCCCTCCCTCGCCGCGCGCAGTCGACCGCAGACCACCACAGCGCCGCCGGTCACCGTGCGCCGCGGCGACCTCACCGAGGATCCCGCCGCCGGCCGACTGCTGCCCTATCGGATCAGCGCCGACGGGCAGGCACCCGTACGCAGTCTGCTGACCATCCCGGTGACCACGGCCACCGGCGAGGACCTCGGCGCGTTCTCGTTCTGCCACACCCGCGCCGACGTGTTCACCGAGCGCGACGAACAACTCGCCCTGGGCATCGCCGCGCAGGCCGCCACCGCGATCGAGAACGCCCGGCTGTTCCGCAGCGTCCGCGACACCGCCGTCGAACTCCAGCGCAGCCTGCTTCCGCAGGTCCCGCCCGACCTGGACGAACTCAACATCGCCTTCCGCTACCTGCCCGGCGCCAAGGGCCAACAGGTCGGCGGCGACTGGTTCGACGTGATCCCGCTGTCGGCCGGCCGGATCGCCCTGGTGGTCGGCGACGTGATGGGCCGAGGTCTCCAAGCCGCCGCCGTGATGGGCCAACTCCGCGCCGCGGTGCGGGCGTACGCGGTGATGGACCTGCCGCCCGGACAGGTGATGCGCCACCTCAACCGCCTGGTCACCGGGCTCGGCGGCGAGGACCAGATCATCACCTGCGTGTACGCGGTCTACGATCCCGGCGACGCCACCATCCACTGGTCCAACGCCGGCCATCTGCCGCCCGCCCTGATCGGCGCCGACGGCAAGGTCGAACTCCTGGAGGACGACCTCGGCGTCCCGCTCGGCCTGGACGGCACCACCTTCGACGACGCGGTGGTCGGCTTCGACACCGGCGACCAACTCCTGCTGTACACGGACGGCCTGGTCGAGTCGCACGACGCCTCGCTCACCGACCGGCTCCAGGAACTGACCGAGCACATCGACAGCGCCACCGGCGGCGCCCACAACGTCGCCGATGTCGCCGACCTGCTCACCAAGACCATGCTCACCGGCCAGGAGCCCGACGACGTGGCGCTGCTGCTGGTGCGTGCCCGGCACAGCGTCGAGCGCACCGCGGGCCTGGATCTGCCACCCACGCCGCGCTCGGCCCGCGAGGCGCGCGACTTCGTCCGCGCCACGCTGGGCCGCTGGGAGCTGACCGACCACAGCGACACCACGTGCTCGGTGGTCACCGAACTCGTCTCCAACGCGGCCGAGCACGCCCGTACGCCGATGGAACTGCGGCTGCGCCACCACCCCGGCCGGCTGATCGTCGAGGTGGTCGACCACGACGGCCGGCTGCCCAAGGAGATCGCCTCGCCCGGCCACGACGAACGACATCGGGGGCTGTGCATCGTGGCCGGTCTGACCACCGATTGGGGCGTGCGTCCCACCGACACCGGAAAGATCGTCTGGGCGGAGATCCGCGATCGTTGAGGCCCGCCTCGCCCGCGGCCGTCGGGACCATCCGCCACACCCGCCCCACCCACACCGTGCCGGGCCGCCACGAGCCGGGCCGACGGGCGCCCCCGCCTTCGCTGTGCGTGGCGACGCGCGGACCGGGCAGGCTCACCTCGACGATTCCCGAGCCGACCAGGCGAGTTTTATGTCACTTTCTCCCATTGATGTAATGAATCATCCGTTTTCGGGTAGCTACCCAACGTCACGAACCCCGGCTCCCCCCCACCGACCCCTCGGTCGGGAATCTTCGGGGCCCGTCACGCGTTCTGCAAACGAACGAGACAGCAAGACCTGTCGATGTGGGTAGACAAGCCAGGAGGCACGATTCATGAGTGAGCGAGCTCTCCGCGGCACACGCCTTGGCGCCACCAGCTACGAGACCGATCGCGGTATCGATCTGGCGCCGCGTCGCACCGTGGAATACGACTGCCCCAGGGGGCACCGCTTCGAGATGCCGTTCTCCGTCGAGGCGGAGATCCCCTCGACGTGGGAGTGCCGCAACTGCGGTGCGGTCGCGCAGTTGGTGGACGGCACGCCGCCGGAGGAAAAGAAGAACAAGGCGACGCGTACACACTGGGACATGCTCATGGAGCGGCGTACCCGGGAAGAGCTGGAAGAGGTGCTCGCCGAGCGCCTCGCCGTGTTGCGGTCGGGTGGGATCAACCTCCACCACGATCCGCGCGACAACCGCAAGAGCGCCTGAGCGAGCACCGCGCGAGCCCGGTCCGGGCGCGTGCGGACCCCGTCGACAGGTGGCACCGACGCCCGGGGCGCCGACGATCTCACGATCGTGGCGCCCCGGGCGTCGTGCCGTCTTCGGTCGAGCCGTATCCGAGCGTGCGCCCTCAGGGCAGCTCGCGCGGCGGCGGCGGGTCCTCGTCGCGGCGCACGTCCTGCGGGTCGATCACCTCGCCGCGCACGATCTTGCCGTCCGGGCGGTGGATCCGCGCCTCGCGCACCACGCCGGAGAAGCGCGGGCTGTTCGCCACCTTGGCGGCCACCACCGTGCCGATCAGTCGCCGGATCAGCGGCCGGGTGAACGGCAGCACGCACAGCAGGCCCAGCACGTCGGTGATGAACCCGGGGATGATCAGCAGGATGCCGCCCAGGATGACCACGCCCGCGTCGGCGGCGGCCCTGGTCACCTCCTTGCCCTGGGCCGCGAGCGCGGTCGGGTCGCTCTGGCCTTCGCGCTGCGCCTGTTCGCCGAGCTCACGAAGCCGGGTCAGCACCCGACGACCCTCGTAGCGGATCACCAGCGAGCCCAGCGCGATGCCGGCCAGGATCAGCAGGAAGGTCCGGCCGGCCCCGATGGCGCCGCCGACCCGGCTGATCACGTAGATCTCGGCCAGCGGCAGCGCGATGATCGGCAGGAGCTTGGCCGCTCGGCGCATCGGGGTACTCACGGAATCACGTCCTCGGCGGGGTGCTACCGGTGGTGCCGGTAGTGCCGGCGGAGCCGGTGCCGTCGGTGCTCCCCGTGCCACCGGTGGCCTCGGGGTGGGCGTCGGCGGTCTCGGGGGTGCTCTCGTTCGGATACTTGCCCACCCGGCGGCCGACGCCCCACGCGGTGACTCGCCACAGCGCCTCGGCGACGATCGAGTTGCTCATCTTGCTGTTGCCGCGCTCGCGTTCGATGAAGGTGATCGGCACCTCCAGGACGCGGTAGCCCTTGCGGATCGCCCGCCAGGCCAGGTCCACCTGGAAGCAGTAGCCCTGCGAGGCGACCTCGTCCAGGCCGATGCCGAGCAGGGTGTCCTTGCGGAAGGCCCGGAAACCGCCGGTGACGTCGTGGATGTCGACGCCGAGCATCAGCCGCGAGTAGGTGCTGCCGCCCTTGGAGATGAGCTTGCGGTGGCCGGGCCAGTTGACCGCGCCGCCGCCGGGGACCCAGCGCGAGCCGAGCACCAGGTCCGCGTCGCGCACCGCTTCGAGCAGGCGCGGCAGTTGCTCGGGCTGGTGCGAGCCGTCCGCGTCCATCTCCACCAGGATGTCGTAGCCGCGGTCGATGCCCCAGCGGAAGCCCGCGATGTAGGCGGCGCCCAGGCCCTCCTTGCCGGCCCGGTGCATCACCTGGATGTGCGGGTCGTGCTCGGCGAGCGTGTCGGCGATGTCGCCGGTGCCGTCGGGGCTGTTGTCGTCGGCGATCAGCACGTCGACGTCGGGCACCGCGGCGCGCAGGCGGGCGACGATCGGCTCGATGTTCTCCGATTCGTTGTAGGTGGGGATGATGACGAGCACCTTGCCGAGATCGGCGAAGCTGGTCTGCTCGCTGTCGGTCACATCATCTCCTTGATGGCGTTGGCGTCGGCGTGGGTGTCGACGCCGGCGTCGGCGGGGGTCGGCGGGATGCCGGGGGTGGTGATCCAGGGCTTGCGTCGACGGCGGAGGATGCCGTACGCGCAGGCGAGAAGACCGACGATAGCCAGGATCCACTCGGGAGCCGAACCGAGTCGCGTGGCGAGTGTGCGGTCGTCGCGCAGCGGAACGTCCATGACCAGGGTGTCCGCGGTGAATTCGCGGGTGCGTTCGACCACTTTTCCGTCCGGCATGACGATCGCGCTGATTCCGGAGGTGGCCGCGATCAGCACCGCGCGGCCGTGCTCGATCGCGCGCAGCCTGGACATCGCGAGTTGCTGCTCGGGCTGCCCGGTGCGGCCGTAGGTGGCGTTGTTGGTCTGTACGACCAGGACTCGGCCGCCGTGGGTGACGGCTTCGCGGGTGACGTTGTCGTAGGCGATCTCGAAGCAGATCACGTCGCCGATCCGGGCCGGGCCCAGTTGCATGACGCCGACGGTCTTGCCGGGGTAGAAGTCGCGCGGGACGCGTTCGAGCCGGCTGATGAACTTGGTGAGCAGTTCGCGCATCGGGATGTACTCGCCGAACGGCACCGGGTGGCGCTTGGTGTAGGAGGCGCCGGGGCCGGTGACCGGGTCCCACACGATGCCCTGGTTCTGGATGTGCGTGGCGTCGGGGCCGGCGACCAGGACGCCGGTGAGCACGGGGACGCCGATGTCCTTGACCGCGCCGTCGATGAGCGCGTACGCGTCGCGTTCCTCGAACGGGTTCAGGTCGGAGGAGTTCTCCGGCCAGATCACCAGTTCGGGCTTCTTCACCTTGCCCGCGCGCACGTCGGCGGCCAGCTTGTGGGTCTGCCGGACGTGGTTGTCCAGGACCGCGCGCCGTTGGCCGAGGAAGTCCAGGCCGGTGCGCGGGACGTTGCCCTGGATGACCGCGATGGTCGCGGTGTCGGGGCCGGCGGCGTCGCCTCCGGTGGGTATGGGGACCGCGTAGGCGCTCGCGGGGACGGCGATCGCCAGGCCGATGGCGCCCAGGGCCAACGGAACGGCGCTGCGCGGCGTACGAGCGCTCTCCGGGCCCTGCGGGCTCTCCGCGGCCGGAGCGTCGCCGGAACTCGCGTAGAGCCCGTACAGGCGCAGTGCGGCCCAGCCGAGCAGGGCGCCGGTGAGGGCGACGGCGAAGGTCACCCCGGGGGCGCCGGCGAGCGCGGCGATCGGGGTGAACGGCGTCGCGGTGTTGGCGAACGCCAGTCGGCCCCAGGGGAAGCCGCCGAACGGGACGCGGTCGCGCACCAGTTCCTCGGCGACCCACAGGCACGCGGTCCACAGCGGCCACAGTCGCAGTCGGCCGATCAGGGTCAGCGCGGCGGCCAACGCGGCGATGTACAGCGCCTGCACCACGGACAGCACGATCCACGCGTCCGGTCCCACCACCCGCAGCCACTTGAGCAGCCACAGCATGAACGGCAGGCCGAACAGCAGGCCGTAGCCGAAGCCGGTGCGGGTGCGCTGCCCGTGTACCGCGATGCCGAGCGCGGCGACCGCGAGGATGCTCAGCGGCCAGATGTCGTAGGGCGGGAACGCGAGCGCGAGCAGCAGGCCGCTGACCAGTGCGGTGACCGGGCGGACGGGGCGGCGGTAGATGCTCACGGCGGTGGCGCGGGTGCGGCGCAGACGCTGCTTGCGAGCGGGTGCCGGCTCCGGGGGCGACATGCCCTCGGGCACTGTGGTGCTGTCGAGCTGCGGCACCGTGGGGCCCCCTCGCTGGGTCGTTGCGGATCGCTGCTGCCGCACGCGGCACGGAATTGCGCCGGTCGGGTGATGCAGTGACGTTACAACGTTCGAGGTGGGAGTTCGGTTTCGGCTCGTGCTCGGTGGTGGGGTGGTGACGGCGGGAGCTCGGTCGCCCTTCGGGCCGGCCCCGGACCGGCTGGCTGTCGGTCGCGGTGGTCGTTGTCTACTGGGCGACCGGGCTCCGCCGCGGTCCCACCTTCCGGCACGGGGTGTGCTCGCGTCCGGCGGGGCGGCTGCACGGGTGCCGCTCTGCCGTTCGTGGCCGCGTGGGGCGGCCTCCCGGGCGCGTGTCATGCCGGTTCCGGACCTGGCGCCCGGTGGCTGTGCCACCTGTGGCCCGGAGGCGTGCGCGTGCTCGGGGAGGGTGTTCTCCTGCCGGTCGTCCTGCGGTGGACCGGGTCGAACGTACTGGGCGATGCGGGCGCGGTGTCAACATCGCACTGACCTGCACGAATACGGTATCGGCGCAGGTCAGCGGCCGGGGTGGTGCGCACTGGTGTGGGTGGTGTGCGCCCGCCGGGTGGCGCAATCGTTCCCCTAATGGGCCCTGACGAGGCTTCCGTACCCCTTCGGCGGGCCGCTCGCGTGGCGGTCGGCCCGGATCGGGGTGGCGGTCGTGTCGGCGTGTCGCGCGCGTTGCGGGCTCCCATGGTGTTGTACACGGGTCGGGGCCCACCGCGCGAGCGAGCACCCGGGGTGCGTTCACCCACATCGACGAGTCGGGCCACCGGTTCAGGCCAGGCAGGCCGCCCCCGAGAAGCCCGTGTAGGCGCCGGGGCGGCTGCGTTCGGTCTCGCCGACGGCGGTCGCCAGCCGGCGGATCGCCTCGGTCAGCGTCGCCGGGTCGTGTGCGTACGGCAGCCGCACGTGGTGCTCGAAGGTCCCGTCCGTGCCGAAATGGGTGCCCGCCGCGATGCGCACGCCGTGCCGGGCCGCGGCCTCGGCCAGGGTCAGGCTGGAGGTGCCGTCGGTGCGCACCCACAGCGACAGGCCGCCGACCGGCATCGCGAACGTCCAGTCGGGCAACCGGTCGGCGAGCGCGTCGGCGAGCGCGCCCCGGGCGGCGCGCAGTGCCGGCAGTCGGCTCTCCAGGATCGCGTCCTCGTGGTCGGTGATCAGGTGGTGGGTGACCAGTTGGTCCAGCACGGGCGCGCCGACGTCGAAGGACGCGCGGGTGGCCGCGATCCGGCGGACCAGGTCCGGGGTGGCCCGGATCCAGCCGATCCGCAGGCCGCCCCAGAAGGTCTTCGAGGTGGACCCGATGGTGACCACGTTGTTGGTCCGGTCGAACCCGGCCATCGGCAGCGGCCGGTCCGCCGGATCGATGTCCAGGGCCAGGTCGAAGCACGTCTCGTCGATGATCAGCGTGGTCCCGGTGTTGCGGGCCAGGTCCGCCAGCGTGCGGCGGATGCCGGCGTCCGCGAGGTGGCCGGTCGGGTTCTGGTAGTCCGGGATCAGGTAGGCCAGTCGGGGCGCGGCCGTGCGCAGGGTGTCGCGCCAGGTCTCCACGTCCCAGCCGGTGTCCGTCATCGGCACCGGGACGAGCCGGTTCCCGGCCTGCCGGATGGCGTCCAGCACGTTGGCGTAGGTGGGCGATTCCACCGCGACCCGGTCGCCGGGGCCGGCCAGGGTGCGCAGCACCAGGGTCACCGCGGCCAGCGCGCCGGGGGTGACCAGGATCTGGTCGGGCGTGGTGGGCACGCCGCGGCGGGTGTAGCGCTGGGCCAGCGTGTCGCGCAGGACCGGCAGGCCGCCGGGCAGGTAGCCGTGGCCGGTGGTGTAGGTGGGCAGCGAGTCGGTGGCGTCGGCGACCGCCTGGTGCAGGGCGCGGCCGGGGCCGGGCAGGGCCGCGACGCCGAGGTCGATCACGCCGGTGGTGGTGCTCGGGCTCAGCCCTCGGGTGGGGATCTCGGTGTGCGTGCCGGGCAGCGTGGTCCAACTGCCGGAGCCGCGGCGGCTGGTCAGGTAGCCGTCGGTGCGCAGGAGTTCGTAGGCGGCGGCGACCGTGGTGCGGCTGATGCCCAGTCGGTCGGCGAGGCCGCGTTCGGCGGGCAGGCGCGCGGTCAGCGGGATCCGACCGTCCAGGAGCAGCGCGCGGATGCGATCGGCGAGCGTGCGGTACGCCGGGCCGGTGCGCGCCGCGGACTGTGTCGTGGTGGTCCAGGGGTGCAGGAGGTCGGCGAGGCGGGTGCTGCTGACGGTCAGGTGAGGCGCACTCATCAGTCCACTCCTGTCGAATTGGCTATGGATCCGTGATCCGGTGTCGGCGATTGTTTCACCGTTGGCTCTTTATTGGCAGTCAGGTGACGAACGAGGTGCGCGGTGGCTTGGTCGTGGGTCCGGCGATTGATCCAGTTGTACGCGGGGCTCACGCTGTACGGGTTCAGCATGGCGTTGATGATCCGGGCCGAGCTGGGCCTGGACCCGTGGGACGTGTTCCACCAGGGGCTCGCGGAGCGCACCGGGTGGAGCTTCGGCGTGGTGACGATCGTGGTGGGCGCCGCGGTGCTGCTGCTGTGGTGGCCGATGCGCCAGCGGCCGGGCCTGGGCACGGTGAGCAACGTATTGGTGATCGGCATCGCCGTGGACGCCTCGCTGCGCTGGTTGCCCGCGCCGGACCCGTTCGGCTGGCAATTGGCCTTCCTGGTCTTCGGAGTGGTGCTGAACGCGGTGGCGGGCGGTGCGTACATCGGCGCGCGGCTGGGTCCGGGTCCGCGGGACGGGCTGATGACCGGGCTGGTGCGGATCACCGGGCGTTCGGTGCGGCTGATCCGTACCGGCATCGAGGTGACCGTCCTGGTGGTGGGCTTCGTCCTGGGCGGGTCGCTCGGGTTGGGCACCGTGTTGTACGCGCTGACCATCGGGCCGCTGGTGCAGGTCTTCCTGCCGCTGCTGACCGTTCCCGAGCGGCGGGCCGAGCCGGTCGCGGCCGGGGAGCCGGGTCCGGTCGCTCCGGTCGCGGAGCAGCCCGGGACGCCGGCCCCGGCGCCGGCCGGCTAGGCCCGCGCGCACGGGGGCGGGGGTCAGGTCCGGCCGAGGGCTCCCTCGGCCTCGTACACCGTGGTGCCCCGCACCGCGGTGCGCAGGCAGCGCGGCAGCGGCAGCTCGGGCGCCAGGTCGGGCAGCCCGGGGGTGCCCGAGCGCGGGTCGGTGGACCAGCCGGAGAGTCGGCTGTCCGGGGCCTGGACGACCAGCTCGGTGGTGTCCCACACCGCGTACGTGGCGGGTGCGCCGGGAACCAGCACACCGGCGTCGTCGCGACCGGTCGCCCGGTGGCCGCCTCGGGTGTGCGCGGCGAACGCGGCGCGCACGCTGATGCGTTGCTCCGGCGTGCGGTGGAAGGCGGCGGCGCGCACGGTGCCCCACGGGTCGAGCGGGGTCACCGGCGCGTCCGAGCCGAACGCGAGCGGTACGCCGGCGGCGCTCAGCGCGGCCAACGGGTTCATCAGCGCGGCGCGTTCGGCGCCCAGGCGGCGTACGTACATGCCGTCCGGGCCGCCCCACGCGGCGTCGAAGGCGGGTTGTACGGAGGCGGTCAGGCCCAGTTCGGCGAACGCCGCGACGGCCTTGGCATCGAGCAGTTCGGCGTGTTCGACCCGGTGTCGCAGCGCCCGGAAGGTCGCGCCGTGCGGGCCCTGGATCAGGGTGCGGGCGGCGGTGGTGACCGCGCCGATCGCGGCGTCGCCGATGGCGTGGAAGCCGGCCTGGACGCCGGCTCGGGTGCACGCGGCGAGGTGGGCGGCGACCTGTTCGGCCGCGAGGTGGGTCAGGCCGGTGCCGGCGGCCGGGTCGTCGGAGTAGGGCGCGTGCAGGCACGCGGTGTGCGAGCCGAGCGAGCCGTCGATGAACAGGTCGCCGCCGAGGCCGTGCGCGCCCAGGTCGGCGCGCAGCGTGCGGGCGTGCTCGGCGTCGTCGGCGAGCGCGCCCCAGTAGCCGACCACGTCCGGGCCGGCCTCGTCCCGGGCCAGCGCCAGCAGCGCCCGGAAGTCGGCCTCGCCGGCGATCTCCGGCCCGCCGCACTCGTGCACCGTGCCGATGCCCAGCGCCGCCGCCCGGGCCCGCGCGACCCGCTGCGCGGCGATGCGATCGGCCGACGTCAGCGCGGCGTTGGCGGCGGCCCGCGCCGCGTGATGCACGCTGCCGGCCAACGGCGCGTCGCCGTGCTCGCCCGGGACCAGGGCGAGCAGCGCGGGCGAGCACGCGGCGGAGTGCACATCGGTACGGGAGAGGTAGACGGTGGCGCCGCCGGTGGCCCGGTCCAACTCGGCGGGGGTGGGCGGGCGTCCCTCCGGCCAGGCGGTGTCGTCCCAGCCGTGGCCGAGCAGCACGTGGCCCACTCCGTACAGGCCGCGCCGCTTGGCGTGGTCCTCCAGCGCGGAGAGCGCGTAGGCGAGCGACGGTGCGCCGGTCAGATCGAGCCCGGTCAGTGCGAGCCCCGTGGCGGTGGCGTGCACGTGCGCGTCCACGAACGCGGGTGTCACCAGCGCGCCCGCCAGGTCGAGCACCGCGTCGACCGCGTCGACGTGGGCCGCGGCGGCCCCCTCGGCGCCGATCCAGGCGATGGTGTCGTTCTCGACGACCATGGCGGTCGCGAAGGGATCGGCCGGACTGTGCACGGCGCCGTTGCGCAGGAGGAGCGTGGTCATGGCCACCAGTGTGGCCCGCCCCGACCCGGCCTCCGGCCGGAGGTCACCCCTTCGGGGGTGTGACGCGCCCCGCGCCGGCCTTCGGAAAGCGGCGCGGGGCAGCCTCGTCCGACCGGCGCGGCGCGGCGTGATGCGGGCCCCCGGGGTCAGAACCGGGGGGCGCGCGCCTCGTACGGGGTGGACAGCACCACCGTGGTGCGAGTGGACACGCCCGCCTGGAGCCGGATGCGGGCCAGCAGCGTCTCCAGGTCCCCCGGAGTCGGCACGCGGACCTTGAGGATGTAGCTCTCGTCCCCCGCGACGCTGTGGCACGCCTCCAGTTCCTCGAGGTCCGCCAGCCGCTCCGGGGCGTCGTCGGGGGCACTGGGGTCGATGGGTTTGACCGAGATGAACGCGGTCAGCGGCAGGCCGATGGCCTCGGTGTCGACCACGGCGGCGTAGCCGCGGATGATGCCGCGTTGTTCGAGTCGGCGCACGCGTTGGTGTGCGGCCGAGGTGGACAGGCCGGTGGCCTTGCCCAGGTCGGTGTAGCTCATCCGCCCGTCTTGCAGGAGCAGTTTGACGATCTGTCGGTCGAGGTCCTCCACACGACGAACCTAGGGCATTGGGGCGTGGCGTGGCGTCCAAGGGCCGCGTCGGAGGCCGTCGTTACAGTGCCCCCATGCCCGCCCAGGACCGTGCCCCAGCGCTGGATCAGCTCGACCGCGCCCTGCTGCGGGTGACCGCGCGGGCCGACACCTCCGCCGCACGGGCCCGGCAACTGCGTTGGGTGGTGGGCGAGTTGCGCCGCGCATTGGCTCAGGAGGGATTCCCGGTCGAGGCCCGCGCCTCGCTCGCCGCGCTGTTGTCGGCCGACCCGATGCGGCGCTATCTGGACCTCGCGCAGAGCGGGCGACTGCGCACCCGGGCGGTGGCGGGGGCCGGCATCTCCACGACGGCGAGCATGCGGGTACGGATGGACTGCCTGGAGATCCTGGCCCGCGCGGGGTCGGTGCCGGTCGCGCTTCCGGAGCGACCGGCGATGCCCGAGCTCAAGACGCCGGTGGGCGCCCGGCAGCGATCGTTGTTGCTGGACTGGCTGGCCGCGCATGCCGATCGCGGCGGCGCGGACCCGGGCCGGATCCGGCTGTTCGCGCTGATCGGAGTGGTCCTGGACACCGGCGCGCGGGTGGGCGAATTGTGCGCGCTGCGGCTGACCGACCTGGGGCCGGACGAGCGCACGGTGCGGATCGTGCGGCGCCCGCAGGCGCGCTCGGTCAACCCGGCGGTCACCGAGGTGTTGCCGCTGTCCGGTCCCACCCGGGCCGCGCTGGGCCGCTGGTTGGACGTACGTGAGGAACTGGTGCGACACGTGCAGGGATCGGTGGCCGCCGTGTGGGTGTCGGTCCGGGGCAACCACTCCGGGGTGCCGGATCGGGACGGCAACTCCCGCCGCCGGCCCGCCGGAATGCCGCTGATGCCGCGCGGACTGGCCCGGGCGTACACGCGCACCGTGGTCCGGCTGAACGTGGACATGGCCGGGCGACCGGGCTGGGAGCCGGTGCCGTATCGGCTGGAGCAGTTGCGCCGGGCGGTGGACACCACCGACGTGGCCGGGTCGAAACGAGAACCGGGTCACGAGGACGGGGGCATCCACGGGGGCGGCTCGGAGTAGCGGCTGCCCCTCGCGTCCCACGCTTGGTCGTCCGTCGTCCGTCGTCCGTCGTCATAGGCGACAGGTGGTGGTTCGTCTGCTTGACTGTGCAACGCAATTGGGCGTCGCGTGGGGAGTGGGCATGGGTGCGCTGGATGGCGTCAAGGTGGTCGAGCTGGCCGGGATCGGACCCGGGCCGTTCGTCGGGATGATGTTGGCCGATGCCGGCGCCGGCGTCATTCGGGTGGATCGACCCGGAGGCGCGTCGATGCCCTCGATGGTGGTCGGACGCGGGCGGTTGGGCACGCTGGAGGTCGACCTCAAGGACCCGGCCGTGCGGGATTCGGTACTGCGGTTGATCGCCGGGGCCGATGTGCTCGTCGAGGGGTTTCGCCCGGGTGTCGCCGAGCGGCTCGGCCTGGGACCGGACGTCTGCCTGGAGCACAACCCCGCCCTCGTCTACGCCCGGATGACCGGCTGGGGGCAGCACGGACCGCTCGCGCCCCGTGCCGGACACGACATCAACTACATCTCCATCTCCGGGGTGTTGCACTCCTTCGCGCGCACCGGCGAGCGTCCGGTCCCGCCGCTGAACCTGGTCGGGGACTACGGCGGCGGCGCGATGTTCTGCGCCTTCGGGATCCTTGCCGCCCTGCTGGCCGCGCGCACGTCCGGGCGCGGCCAGGTCGTCGACGCGGCGATGACCGACGGCTCGGCGCTGCTCAGCGCGTTCATCCACGGCATGCGCGGGCTCGGCGGCTGGGCCGAGCAGCCCGGTGGCAATCTGCTCGACACCGGTGCGCCGTTCTACGACGTGTACACCACCGCCGACGGGCGCCACCTCGCCGTCGGTGCGATCGAACCGCAGTTCTACGCCCTGTTGTTGGCCGGGCTCGGGCTTGCCGAGGAGGAGTTGCCGGCACAGATGGACCGGGCCGGTTGGCCGATCCTGCGCGAGCGGTTCGCCGCGGTGATCGCCGGCCGCACCCGGGACGAGTGGGCGGCGCTGTTCGAGCCGCTGGACGCATGCGTGACGCCCGTGCTGACCTGGGAGGAGGCCGCCGAGCACCCGCACAACCGGGCCCGGGAGACCTTCGTCCAGCCCGACGGCACACTCCAACCCGCTCCGGCCCCCCGACTGTCCGAGACCCCGTCCACCGCCGGGGACACCACGAGCCGGATCGACGCCGCCCTCCTGGAATCCTGGGGCCTGCCCTCGGAGGAAGCCGCGAAGCTGGCCCAGGGTTCCTGACCGAGCAAGCCGAACCGGTCCGCGAGACCCCGTTCGGCGCCCCCCGGCGCCGGACCCGGTGCGAAAAAGCGCATCATGGCATGCCTCTTCGACCCGTGCCCGGAAATCCGCGACAAATGTTTCACCGCGTAGCGATCTCTCTACCATCGGTAGCCGCACCTGCCGACCCACGCGAGGAACCATGGACACCACCGCACTCACCGACACCATCGGGACCGCCCTCCCGCGCGCCCACGCAACCGACCGCGCCCGCACAACCAACGGCGATCACATCGCGCGGCTGCTCGGCGAGACCGCACCCGTGCGGCAACGCGTGCTCCGCCACACCGTCTACCGCGACCTCACCGACATCACCGCGATCCGGGTGTTCATGGAGCACCACGTGTTCGCCGTCTGGGACTTCATGTCCTTGCTCAAGAGCCTGCAACGGCGCCTGACCTGCGTCGAGATCCCGTGGGTGCCGCGCGGGGACGCGGAGATCCGGCGCATGGTCAACGAGATCGTGCTCGGCGAGGAGAGCGACACCACCTCCCTGGGCCCGCTCAGCCATTTCGAGCTCTACCTCGCCGCGATGGACGCCGCCGGCGCCGACACCCGCCCGGCCCGCCGCTTCCTCGGCCTGCTCGTCGACGGAGTCCCGGTGCCCGAGGCCGTCACCGCGTGCGGGGCACCCGCCGGCGCCGCCGCGTTCGTGGCGCGTACCTGGCAGGTCGTCGAGCACGCCCCGCTGCACTGCGTCGCCGCGTCCTTCGCGCTCGGCCGCGAGGAGCTCATCCCGCGCATGTTCGACCACCTCACCGCGCTCGACGACGTGCACGAGGGCCGGCTCGCGGTGTTCGGCGAATACCTGGCCCGGCACATCGAGGTGGACGGCGACGACCACGGCCCGATGGCGCTGCGCCTGCTCGCCCAGTTGTGCACCGCCACCGCGGACCCGGCCCGTGCGTGGCGCGAGAGCGCCGGCACCGTCACCGTCTCGTTGCGCGCCCGCGCCGACCTGTGGGACGCGGTACGCACGGCGATCGACGCGACCCGCCCCGAGGTGCGCTGATCCGGTTCCGGGACTGCCCGGAGCCGTGTGACGTGTCATATGTTGGGCGCGTGACCCACGACGCAGCCCTCTACCCCACAGACCGCCTCGGCCGCGCCCAGAAGGCAGCCGCCGACGCGGGACTGGACGCCCTGCTCATCTCGCCCGGCGCCGACCTGCGCTATCTCACCGGCTACGAGGCGCTTCCGCTGGAGCGCCTCACGTGCCTGGTGGTGCCCGTCGGCGCCGACCCGTTCCTGGTCGTACCCGGCCTGGAGAAGCCCGCAGCCCTCGCGTCACCCGCGGGAGCGCTCGGCATCGACGTGGCCGGCTGGGCCGAGACCGACGACCCGTACGCCCTGATCGCCGACCGGCTGCCCGCGGGCGTGGCCCGGATCGGCCTGGACAACCACATGTGGGCGGAGAAGGTGCTCGCCTTCCGCGCCGCGCTGCCCGCCGCGAAACAGTCGCTCGCCGGCGACGTGTTGCGCGAGTTGCGGATGCGCAAGTCCGCCGCCGAGGTGGCCGCGCTGCGCCGGGCCGGCGCCGCGATCGACCGGGTGCACGCCCGGGTGGGCGAGTGGCTGCGGGCGGGTCGCACCGAGCGCGAGGTCGGCGCGGACATCGCCGACGCGATCATCGCCGAGGGCCACGTCCGGGTGGACTTCGTGATCGTCGGCTCCGGCCCCAACGCCGCGAGCCCGCACCACGACGTGTCCGACCGGGTGATCGAGACCGGCGACGTGGTCGTGGTCGACATCGGCGGCACCACCGCCGACGGCTACTGCTCGGACGAGACGCGCACCTACAGCGTCGGCGAGCCGCCCGCGGAGTTCCGCCGCTACTACGACGTGCTGGAGCGCGCCCAGGCGGCCCAACTCGCCGCGGTGCGACCGGGGTTGACCTGCGAGGCACTCGACGCGGTGGGCCGCGACATGATCACCGAGGCGGGCTACGGCGAGTACTTCATCCACCGCACCGGCCACGGCATCGGCCTGGAGAGCCACGAGGAGCCGTACATCGTCGCGGGCAACCGCCTGCCCCTGGAGCCGGGCATGGCGTTCTCGATCGAGCCCGGCATCTACATCCCCGGCACGCACGGCGCGCGAATCGAGGACATCGTGGTCTGCGCGGAGGACGGCGGCGATCCGATGAACCTGCGCCCGCACGGGTTGGTCGTGCTGTAACCCGTTCGAGGCGGTCGGCCGCACCCGCCGTCCACGAACGCCGGACGGGCCGTGATCGGCCCGGCGTTCGCGGACCGGGGCGGGCCGGCCGCCTCGACGGGTGCCGGCGAGACCGCGTGGGTACCGGGTGGGCACGGGCGGTCGCCGTACGATCGTGCGCAACGACCGGGGGGCGAACCCCACCCGGTCCGCCGCCGGTCTCCGCCGGATCCGGCCACCTCCGGACCGCACGGAAGGACGTCCTCCATGCCCGTCACGCGCACGCTGCCCACCGACGAGTCCCGCGCCCTGCTCGACCTCACCCGGGAGATCACCGCTCGCGAGATCATCCCCCGGTCCGCCGCCGACGAGGCCGCCGGCCGCTTTCCGCGCGAGGTGTTCGAGACCCTCGGCGCCGCCGGACTGCTGTCGCTGCCGTACGCCGAGGAATACGGCGGCGGCCAGCAGCCGTACGAGGTCTACCTGCAAGTGCTCGAGGAACTGGCCGCCGGATGGCTGGCGATCGGCCTCGGGGTGTCGGTACACACGCTCGCGTGCCACCCGCTCGCCACGTTCGGCACGACCGAGCAGCGGGACGCGCACCTGCCCGCGATGTTGTCCGGCGACCTGCTCGGCGCGTACTGCCTGTCCGAGCCGCACTCGGGCTCGGATGCGGCGGCGCTGAGCACCAAGGCGGTGGCCGACGACGACGAGTACGTGCTCACCGGAACCAAGGCGTGGATCACACACGGCGGCGTGGCCGACTTCTACACCGTGCTGGCGCGCACCTCGCCGGAGGGTTCGCGGGGGATCAGCGCGTTCCTGGTCGACGCCGGGACACCGGGCCTGGCCGCCGCCGCGCCCGAGCACAAGATGGGAATGCGCTCCTCGCCCACCGCGCAGATCCACCTGGACGGCGCCCGGGTCCCGGCGCGGCGCCGGATCGGCGCCGAGGGTCAGGGCTTCCCGATCGCGCTCGCCGCGCTCGACTGCGGCCGGCTGGGCATCGCCGCGTGCGCCACCGGAGTGGCCCAGGCCGCGCTGGAGCTGGCGAGCGACTACGCCAAGAACCGCTCGCAGTTCGGCGGCCCGATCGCCGACAAGCAGGGCATCCGCTTCATGCTCGCCGACATGGCCACCGCGATCGAGGCGGGCCGCGCGCTCTACCTGTCCGCGGCCCGACTGCGCGACGCGGGACTGCCGTTCGGCCGCCAGGCGGCGATGGCCAAGCTGTTCTGCACGGACGCCGTGATGCGGGTGACGATCGACGCGGTACAGATCCTCGGCGGCTACGGCTACACCACCGACTTCCCGGCGGAGCGCTACCTGCGCGAGGCCAAGTGCCTCCAGATCGTCGAGGGCACCAACCAGATCCAACGCATGGTCATCGCGCGGGACCTGCTGCTGCACGGATGAGCGCGCGCGGCCTGGTCGGAAACGGCGGGAACGGGCCCACCGCGACGGCGAAGCAGACCGTCGTCGCCGCGGTGGGCCTGGTGGTTTGTGCCTTCGAGGGCTGGTGACGGGGGTCGGGTACGGTTGCCGGATCCGGGGAGTCGCGCTTCGCACTCGAAGCCGAACGGGTCGGGCACGAGGAGGCAGCGGGCATGGCGACGGAGCGCACCTCGACGGCGGCGGAGGCCGAGGACGGCCTGAGCACGGACGAGGCGATCCGGGCGATGTTGCTGCTGATGCCGAGGGTGGCCGCCCGGCTCAAGCGCACCCGGATCCCCGAGCGGTTGCGCTCGATGAACCTGGCCCCGCGGCACCTGTCGCTGCTGGCCTATCTGCTCTTCGACGGCCCGATGTCGGTCAATGAACTGGCCGCGCGGCTGGAGGTGGCGCCGACCACGGTCAGCCTGATGGTCAGCGACCTGGGTCGGCAGGGTGTCCTGGAGCGGCACACCGACCCCGCCGACCGACGCCGCTCGATCGTGGCGATCACCGAGGATCCGCAGACCCGGACCGCGATCGAGAACTGGCTCGCGAACGGCGCCGACGCCTGGCGCCGGGCCTTCGACCCCCTGTCGCCGGAGCAGCGGGCAATGTTCGTGCGCACGATGGGCGCCTACGAGAGCGGGGCCGTACGCGAGCCGCAGTGAGCGGCGCGTGGGTTGCGGGCTGCCGGGTCGGCGGACGGGCCGAGCGGGCGCAGCGCGAGCACCGCGGGTGCGGGGCCGGCCCGCACGCCGAACGAGTCGCCGGGCCCGGCCACTTCCTCCGCGCGGCTCGTTGTGGCCGCCGCCCTCACCGGGTCGGCGCGAGGAACTGCCGGAGCCCGGGGGGCGTCTCGACGACCATGACGGAACCCACAACGCCATCCCACTCGTTCCCGTGCCTGCGGCCCGCGCGACTCGGCGACCTGGACGTGATCGTCGACCTGCACACCCGAGCCCGCGCCGCCTACTACCGGAGCGGTGGAGCGGCCGAGCACGAGATCGAGGACCCGAGCCACCCGGACCCCCTCGCCCACCGTCGGGACGCGTGGCGGCGGGCGGTCGACACCGACGCCCGGACGGTGGTGTGCGCGGTGGCCGGTGAACGTGTGGTGGGCGTCGCGGCGATGGGGCGCGTGCCGGGGCCGGCCGGCGAGCTGTACCAGATCCACGTGCTCCCGGGGCACTGGGGACAGGGCGTCGGCAGCGCGTTGCACGCCGCCTTCGTGCGGTTCCTGGACCGGGAGCGGCTGCCCGAGGGGCGCGTGGAGGCATGGCGGCGCAACGAGCGCGCGATGGCCTTCTACGCCCGCCACGGCTGGTCCCCGAGCGGTGACCACCGGCCGGGGCCCGCCGGGGGCGACTATGTGCGGATGCGGTTGGCCGCGGCGGCGGGGTGACACGGCGCGTGGGACGGGCCGACTCGCCGGTTCACGTGGTGTGTGAGAACGGCTGGGCGCGCCAGTCCAGGCCCGCCGGGAGCACCGTGACCACGGAACGCGCCGGCGCCGGCGAGGTGGGGTCGGCGGCCCGGTCGACCGGATCCCCGAACGCCGTGCCCGAGCCCGGGCAGGCGCGAATCCCGAACGGGTCCCGCGCGCTGGGGCACACCGCGTGGTCCGGCACCACCGACGCGTCGTCGGCGCCTGCCGCGACCAGCACCACGCCGCACCGCGGGCACGCCCGTCGCTCGCCGGTGGACCGGTCCGCATCCGGGTCGGGTTCGAACGCGTCGTCCAAGTCCTCGACGAGAACGCGCGGTCGAGTGCCTGCGGGCGCGTCTACGGCGATACTCATGGGGCTCCCCCTGTCGCCACAGCGCCGTGGTGACGGCGCGCTCCGCCGACGATAGTGCGCCCGACCGGAACGTTGCAGTACCCATCGGACGCCGATCGGCACGATGCGGGAATCGTCCCCAATCCTCCCACCGAGCCGAGCCCGAGCAACGCCTCGGCAGTCGATCCTCGTTTGATCACGCCCGCGGCCGGCACCTCCTCGACCGCGCCGGCGCCCGCCCCGGCATCGACGCCGTCGCTCCTCAGGCGCCCTGCATGCGCACGATCTGCAGCGCGATCATCAGATTCAGCCGCAGATGCGGATCCTGGGTGAACGGCCCCAACAGCCGCTCCAGCTTGGTGATCCGATACCGCAACGTGTTGTAGTGCACGTAGAGCCGGCGTGCGGTCTCGGCGACGTTGAGGTTCGTGTCCAGCAATGCCTGCAACGTGTTCCGCAGGTCCGCCGCCTCCGGATCGCGCGGGTGGGCCAACGAGCGCAACGCCTCGCGCGCGAAGCGGTCCAGCTCGCCCGGATCCGGAATCAGACTCAGCAGCCGGAAGACGCCCAACCGGTCGAAGTCCGCCACCGCGCCCGGCCCGTGGATGCGCCGACCCGCCGCCACCGCGCGTCGGGCCTGTTCGTACGCGGCCGGCAACGCGTCCAGGGATTGCGCCGGTCGGCTGATGCCGGTGCCGAACGAGCGGATCACGCCGGCGCAGTCCGCGTGCACCACCGCCGCGAGTTCGGCCACCAGCCGTGCGGACTGCCCGTCGTCCGGCGCACCGAGCAGGACGACCACCTCGCGCGGATACGCCGCGACGACCGCCTCGGGCGCCCGGGCGGCGACCACGGTGGACCAGGCGAGTGCCAGCGCCTCCTGTTCGGCCCGAATCGCCCGCGCGTCGCCGCTCGCCGCGGGCGGATCGGCCTCGGCGACCACGACCAGCAGCGGACCGCTCGGCAGCGCGGTCCATCCGGTGAGGTCGGTGCCGCGTCCGCTGAGCAGGTCGCGCATCAGATCACTGCGGTACTTGGCATCCGATGCGGCCTGGGCGAGTCGGCCCGCGAGCCCGACCGCGGTTTCCACGATCGGCCGCCCGGCCGGGTGCGGGACCTTCGCCGGAGCGACGGGGGCCGGTGCGGCGTCCGCGCCCGCGGCCGAACCGGACGGCGGGCACGACTCCTCACCCGCCTCCCACGCCGTCGAGGCCCCCGCCACCCGGGCCTGCGGCACCGACGTCGGCTCGGGGGCACTCGCCCCACCGCCCACCGCCTTGCGCCGCCGCGGCGGCAGCCGGCGCGGGGTCGCGCCGGCCACCACCGCACGCGCGATCCCGCTCCCGACGCCGCTGTCGTCACCGGGACGAAGCGGTGGTTCGCCCCCGGTTTCCGCTCCGCCCACGTCCCCGAGGTTGCCCATATACCGACCGTAGCGTTACGAACACGAGCGCGTCAGCACCGCGGAGAGCGTGCGGGCAGTGCACACCCGGAGTGCGCGGGGCGCACGATCCCCCGATTCGACGGCCGGCCCGGGGAGAGCACGATCCGTCCGGAGATCAACCGGCGTGGCGTGCTTGACCGTTGTGTCCGGATCGCCATAGCTTGCGGTTCAGCGGTAGTGCCGAATCGTTCCCCGGCCCCGCGTCGAGACGAAGCCTCCGGTCGTTCCCCCGCGACCGGGGGCTTCCTCGTACCGTGTCCGTTCGGTCGGCGCCCACCCCTTGGCCCTTCGGGCTCCGGCACACCACCGCCCACCCCCGAGAGCGGCACCTCACCACCCCAAATACCGTTCGCCCCTCGGATTGCCGGGCCCCGCTCGGTACGATGCGCGGGGACGAACGCGTGGCGATGCGGACACCATCCGTGACCGCCTCGCGCAAGCCGGCGTGACGGGCAGCGGAACGGGAGAGGCTCTAAGGGGCGTCGCCGATCGGGCGGAATGGACGCACCGGGATTCATCGGCAGCGGGCCGACATCCTCTCGAAGTCCCCTCGGGGACACGGGCACGCGGAGAGGACCGGCCGGGGGAAGGGGGGTCCACCGTGGGACAGACCGAACGTGGCGCACGCACCGGAAGTCCGGCCGAACTGGCGTGGTTGCGCGGCATGGACGCCTATGTCGCCGGCGAATACGGCCAGGCGGAGGTGCAGTTCCGGGCCGCGGTCGAGGCCGACCCGGGCATGGCCGACGCCTGGCTGGGGTTGCATGCGCTCAAGGTGGAGGTGGCCACCGCCGTGGTGGCCATGCACACCCATCGAGAACGTTTCGGCGAGCAACGCGCGAAATACGGTCGGCCGCTGAACTCCTGGTACTGGCTGGGCTGGTGGGTGCAACTGGTCCTGGAGACCCCGCGCGACCTGGCCCTGGCCCACGCATCGCACTGGTTGGACGGGCGCCACCTGCCCGAGTTGGACGCGGCGCTGGCCCTGTGCCCACCCGCCGAACAGGACGCGGCCACCCGCTTCCTCCTCGCCTGTCGGGCCTACCTGGGCAAGGACTGGCAGCAACTGCTGCGGCACACCGCGGGCTTGGACGACGACGCGCTGCTCGGCGTGGAGGCGGGCCTGTTCGCCGGCATGGCCCGGGTCCGCCTGGGTCTGTACGCCAAGGCCGAACAGGTGCTTGCCACCGCCCTGGTGCGCTGCCGCTCGGAGCATCCACAGCGCAAGGAGTTGCGCTACTGGCTCGCCCGCGCGTACGAGGAGACCGGTCGCACCCCGGCCGCGCTGCCGTTGTACCGGGCCGTGCACCAGGCGGACCCCTCGTTCATGGACACCGCCGCACGGCTGTCCTCGCTGGCGGCCGGCGAACCGCTGGACGAGTACGGCGGGATGACCGCGCGCCTGGCCGGTCCCGTGGTCGGCCGGGGCCCGCTCCCGGACGTGTTGCCGCCGATACCCGCGACCGCTCCCCCACCGGCCGGGCCGCCGCCCGCCGCCGAGATCGAGCGCGAGCCGGACCCGACCCCCGACGGCGACGACCTCGACCGCCGGCTTGACGCGGACGTGCGGGTGGCCGGCCGCGCCGCGCCGATGCGCCCGGCCGCCGCTCCCGAGGAACTCGCGCTGGTACTGGCCGAATTGGAGTCGATGGTCGGCCTGGAGCCGGTCAAGCGGCAGGTGCGCGCGTTGTCCGCGCAGATGCGGATGGCCCGGCTGCGCGAGGCCCAGGGTCTGCCCGCGCAGGCGCCCAAGCGGCACTTCGTCTTCTCCGGCCCCTCCGGCACCGGCAAAACCACCGTGGCCC
Organism: Embleya scabrispora DSM 41855; assembly: GCF_000372745.1. Lineage (GTDB taxonomy): Bacteria > Actinomycetota > Actinomycetes > Streptomycetales > Streptomycetaceae > Embleya > Embleya scabrispora. The sequence goes on from NZ_KB889596.1 coordinate 102,433, forward strand.
GACTGCTCGGCCGGGTCTTCGCCGCGCTGGGACTGCTGGAAAGCGACCGTCTGGTCGAGGCGCAACGCTCCGACCTGGTCGGCGAGTACCTGGGCCAAACGGCGGTCAAGACCAGCGAGTTGATCGACTCGGCGCTGGGCGGCGTGCTGTTCGTGGACGAGGCGTACGGCCTGACCAACGTGGGCTACTCCAAGGGTGACGCGTACGGCGACGAGGCGCTCCAGGTGCTGCTCAAGCGGGCCGAGGACGATCGCGACCGGCTGGTGATCATCCTGGCCGGCTACCCGGAGGGCATGGACCGGCTGCTCACCTCGAATCCGGGTCTGATGTCGCGGTTCACCACCCGGGTCGAGTTCCCCTCGTACGGCGCCGAGGACTTGGCCCGGATCGCCGAGGTGATGGCGGCCGGCGGTGGGGACACATGGGACGAGGACGCGGCGGCCGAATTGCGCAGCATCACCGGCCACGTGCGCGAGCAGGGCTGGATCGACGAATTGGGCAACGCCCGCTTCGTCCGCACTCTGTACGAGAAGTGCTGCATGTACCGTGATGTGCGCCTGGTCGAGTTGCCGGACGGCCCGGACCTGGCCGAGTTGACCACGCTGCGCCTGTCCGACCTGTTCCAGGCGTACGGGGATCTGGCGGACGGCCGGGGATAGCCCGGCGACGCACGGGTAGGGCTATCCGGTCATCGCTTTCTTGCCGATGGCCGGGCTCGGCAGGAACGCGCCCCGCCGCCGGTCGAGCAGGACGGAAGGGTCTCCCGTGGCCAAGCAGAGCGTCGCCGAGCAGTTCGTGGACATCCTCGCCCAGGCCGGGGTGCGCCGGTTGTACGGAGTGGTGGGCGACAGTCTCAACCCGATCGTGGACGCCGTACGGCGCAATGCCGCGATCGATTGGGTGCATGTGCGGCACGAGGAGGTGGCCGCGTTCGCCGCGGGCGCGGAGGCGCAGCTGACCGGTCGACTGGCCGCCTGTGCGGGCAGTTGCGGCCCGGGCAACCTGCATCTGATCAACGGCCTGTTCGACGCGCATCGCTCGCACGCACCGGTGCTGGCGCTCGCGTCGCACATCCCCAGCGGCGAGATCGGCACCGCGTTCTTCCAGGAGACGCACCCCGAGCGCCTGTTCGTCGAGTGCAGCCACTACAGCGAGATGATCGGCACACCCGAGCAGATGCCCCGGGTGCTCCAGACCGCGATCCAGCACGCGGTGGGGCTGGGCGGGGTCTCGGTGGTCACCCTCCCGGGTGATGTGGCGGACCGTCCCGCGCCGGAGCAGGCCCACCAGATCGCGCTGCCCACTTCGCTGCCGGCGGTGCGTCCCGGCGACACGGACCTGGCCACGTTGACCCGGATGATCGACGAGGCCGAGCGGATCACCCTGTTCTGCGGCGCGGGCACGGCGGGCGCGCACGAGGAGGTGATGGCGTTCGCCGACCGGATCAACGCGCCGGTGGGACACGCGCTGCGCGGCAAGGAGCACATCCAGTACGAGAACCCGTTCGACGTGGGCATGTCCGGTCTGCTGGGCTACGGCGCCGCGTACGAGGCGATGCACGAGGCGGACCTGCTCATCCTGCTGGGCACCGACTTCCCGTACAACGCGTTCCTGCCGCGGGACGTGGCCACCGTGCAGGTGGACGTGCGACCGGCGCACCTGGGCCGGCGGACCACACTCGACCTGGCGGTGTGGGGCGACGTGCGCGAGACGCTGCGTGCGCTGACCCCGATGGTGCGGGCCAAGACCGACCGCCGGTTCCTGGACCGCATGCTCCGCAAGCACGCGGACGCACTCGAAGGGGTGGTGAGGGCGTACACCCGCAAGGTGGAGAAGCATGTGCCCATCCACCCGGAATACGTCGCCTCGATCCTGGACGAGGAGGCCGCCGACGACGCGATCTTCACCGTCGACACCGGCATGTGCAACGTGTGGGCGGCGCGCTACCTGACCCCGAACGGGCGGCGCCGGGTGATCGGTTCGTTCTCGCACGGCTCGATGGCCAACGCGCTGCCGCAGGCGATCGGCGCGCAGTTCCTGGATCTGGACCGGCAGGTCGTGTCGATGTCCGGCGACGGCGGTTTCTCGATGCTGATGGGTGATCTGCTGACCCTGGTGCAGTCCGAGTTGCCGGTGAAGATCGTGCTGTTCAACAATTCGTCGCTGGGCATGGTCGAGTTGGAGATGATGGTCGCGGGGCTCAAGCCGTTCGGGACGACCAACAAGAACCCGGACTTCGCCGCGATCGCGCGGGCGGCGGGTGCGTTCGGGGTGCGGGTGGAGAAGCCGAAGCAGGTCCGCGACGCGCTGCGGGACGCGTTCGCGCACAAGGGCCCGGCGCTGGTCGACATCGTCACCGACCCCAACGCGCTGTCCATCCCGCCGAAGATCACCGCCGAGCAGATCCAGGGCTTCGCCCTGAGCGCGGGCCGCACGGTGCTCAGCGGCGGCGTGGGCCGGATGGTCCAGATGGCCCGGTCGAACCTGCGCAACGTACCGAGGCCGTAGGTCGGCGCCGGCCGAGCCGTCCCACCGGCCGAACACGCCGTCACCAGGCCGGTCGATGCCGGCCCGGCAGGCGTTCGAGGCCAAGCCGGGCGCAGGTCGTGGACCTAACGCGCGTCGGGAGCGGCGCCGTACTTCTCCGCCAACGCCCGAAGCTCCCGCGCGGCGGTGATCGCCTCGTCCCTGCCGTTGGAGGTCTGGATGCCCATCACCGGCAGGGTGTCCCCGTTGGACATGTCGATGTAGGCCCACGGGTCGCCCTGACGCAGGTAGACCCGGACGATCTGGGGCCACTCCAGATGGGTGGTGCGCAGCAGGTTGACCACGGTCACCCCGTTCGCCGCCGCGACCACCTTCGGTCGGCCGAGCATGATCATCGCGGCCAGACCGAGCACGCCGGTGCCCGCGACGCCGAGCCGCGAGCCGAACCCCCAGCCGCCCTTCTCCGGAAGCATCACCGCCAGCACGCAGAGCCCGACCAGGATGATCGCGCCGAGCACGGCGGTGATGAGCCGACTGCGCTTGGCGTACCAGGTGCGCGGGAGGTCGGCGACAGGGGTGGGGGCGCTCATGGCGGAACGGTTCTCCGGGGGGAAGAGGGTGATCGGCCCGCCGACCCACGCGGCGCCGGCGGACCGACCGGGTGTCAGAGTCGGCAGGCGTGGATGCCGGTGACCAGGATCGCGCGGGCGCCGATCTCCCACAGGTCGTCCATGATCTGCTGGGCGTTCTTGTGCGGGACCATCGCGCGCACCGCGACCCAGCCCTCGTTGTGCAGCGGGCTGACCGTGGGCGACTCCAGGCCCGGGGTCAGCGTGACCGCCGCCTCCACCCGCTCGACCCGGATGTCGTAGTCCATCATCACGTAGCTGCGCGCGACCAGGACGCCCTGGAGCCGGCGGACCAGTTGTTCCAGCGCGGGCGAGGTCTCCGCGCCGGCGCGCCGGATCAACACCGCCTCCGAGCGCAGGATCGGCTCGCCGAACACCTCCAGGCCCGCCTGGGCGAGCGTGGTGCCGGTCTCCACGACGTCGGCGATCACGTCCGCGACGCCCAGCTGGATCGCGGTCTCCACCGCGCCGTCCAGCTTGACCAGCGCGGCGGCCTCGATGCCGTTGTCGGCGAAGTCGCGCTCGACGATGCCGATGTAGGAGGACGCCACCCGCAGTCCGGCCAGGCCCTTCTTGCCCTGCCCGGCCAGCTCGCGCGCCAACGCGGCGGGCGCGGCGTAGCGGAAGGTGGCCGGAGCCAGACCCAGTTGCAGGATCTCCTCGGCCTCGGCGCCGGAGTCCATCAACAGGTCGCGCCCGGTGATGCCGGCGTCGAGCCGGCCGGAGCCGACGTAGATGGCGATGTCGCGCGGGCGCAGGAAGAAGAACTCGACGTTGTTGTCGGGGTCGGTGAGGACCAGTTCCTTGGAGTGCTTGCGCTGGCGGTAGCCGGCCTCATGGAGCATCGCCGACGCAGGCTCGGAGAGGGAACCCTTGTTGGGGACGGCGATGCGCAGCATGGAAATGACCCTTCGGGAAGTGCCGAACGAGGTTGCGGGTACGGCGGCGTCCCCGGCCCGGCCGACGGGCCGGGGACAGCAGACGTCACAGGTGAGCGTATACGTCCTTCAGCGAGATGCCGCGAGCGACCATCATCACCTGGAGGTGGTAGAGGAGCTGGGAGATCTCCTCGGCGGTGCGGTCGGCGCCCTCGTGCTCGGCGGCCATCCACACTTCGGCGGCCTCCTCGACGACCTTCTTGCCGATCGTGTGCACGCCGGCGGTGACGAGTTCGACCGTGCGCGAGCCCTCCTGGCCCGAGGCCGCCTTGGCCTGCAGCTCGTCGAAAAGCTGTTCAAACGTCTTCATGGTGCCCATCGCGTGGTTGTGGGTGGCGTGGCGCATGCGACCTGTCGGTGCGTCGATCAGACCGAACGCCGCGGTTCGGAGAGCGTACGCAACGCCATCGCGGTCGCGACGGCCGCCTCCACCGCTTCGCGGCCCTTGTCCTCGCGCGAGCCGGACAGGCCGGCCCGGTCCAGGGCCTGCTCCTCGGTGTCGCAGGTGAGCACCCCGAAGCCGACGGGCACGCCGGTGTCCAGGGCGACCCGGGTCAGGCCGTCGGTGGCGGCCGAGCACACGTACTCGAAGTGCGGGGTCCCGCCGCGGATCACCACGCCGAGCGCGATCACCGCGTCGTAGCCGCGCCCGGCCAGTGCCTTGGCCAGCACGGGCAGTTCGAACGCGCCGGGGGCGCGGATCAGCGTGGGTTCGGTGATGCCCAGCTCGCTCAGGGCCTTGAGGGCCCCGTCCACGAGTCCGTCCATCACGGTGGTGTGCCACTGCGCGGCGACCACGCCCACGCGCAGGTCACGGCAGCCCTCGACGGTCAGTTTCGGGGCTCCTGCGCCACTCATGTCTGTCGGTGTCCTTCGGCTGGAACGGCTGGAAGCCTGGATGCGGTGGTGGGGTACGGCGAATCGAGCTCTGCTGCGGTGCAGCGGGTTCGAGCGGATCGAACCTATCGGCGCGGCGGGGACGGTGCCGCGCGCATGTCACCGGTACGGGTGAGGCCGGGGTCGATCAGGCGGTGCTGACCGCGTGGCCCTTCGCGTCGACGACCTCGGCGACCTCGCCGACCGAGGGCGCGGTCACGGCCTCGTCGGTGGGGTCCAGCCAGGGCAGGTCGTGCCCCATCCGGTCACGCTTGGTCAGCAGGTAGCGCAGGTTGTCCGCGGTCGCGTGCACCGGCAGGGCGACCCGGCCGGTGATCTGCAGGCCATAGCCCTCCAGACCGGCGCGCTTGGCCGGGTTGTTGGTGAGCAGCCGCATCGAGCGCACGCCCAGGTCGACCAGGATCTGCGCGCCGGTGCCGTAGTCGCGGGCGTCGGCGGGCAGGCCCAGTTCCAGGTTGGCGTCCACGGTGTCGTGGCCGGCGTCCTGGAGCTGGTATGCCTGGAGCTTGTGGATCAGTCCGATGCCCCGGCCCTCGTGGCCGCGCATGTACAGCACCACGCCGCGGCCCTCGGTGGTGACCCGCTCCAGCGCGGCTTCCAACTGCGGGCCGCAGTCGCAGCGCAGCGAGCCGAACACGTCGCCGGTCAGGCACTCGGAGTGCACCCGCACGAGCACGTCCTCGCCGTCGCCGATGTCGCCGGCCACCAGCGCGATGTGCTCGACGCCGTCGGCGGTGCTGCGGTAGCCGATCGCTCGGAAGGTGCCGTGCTCGGTGGGCAGCCGGGTCTCGGCGGCACGCTCGATGGTGCGCTCGGTGCGTCGGCGGTAGGCGATCAGGTCGGCGATGGTGACGATCTTGAGGCCGTGCTCGCGGGCGAAGGGGACCAGCTGCGGCAGTCGGGCCATCGTGCCGTCGTCGTTGACGACCTCGCAGATCACCCCGACCGGCGCGAGTCCGGCGAGTTCGGCCAGGTCCACGGCCGCCTCGGTGTGCCCGGGGCGCACCAGTACGCCGCCCTCGACCGCGCGCAGCGGGAAGATGTGGCCGGGTCGGGTCAACTCGGTGGGGACCGTGTTCGGGTCGGCCAGCAGGCGCACGGTGTGGGTGCGGTCGGCCGCCGAGATGCCGGTGTCCACGCCGTCCTTGGCGTCCACCGAGACCGAGTAGGCGGTGCCCTTGCGGTCCTCGTTGACGGCGGTCATCGGCGGCAGCTTGAGCCGGTCCAGGTCGGCGCCGCGCATCGGCACGCAGACCACGCCCGAGGAGTAGCGGATCATGAACGCCATCAGCGCCTGCGTGGCCAACTCGCCGGCGAAGATCAGGTCGCCCTCGTTCTCGCGGTCCTCGTCGTCGACGACCACGATCGCCTCGCCGGCGGCCATCGCCTTGATCGCGTCCTCGATCGTGTCGAGCACCAGTGATTCCTCCGGTGCCGCCTTTTGTGCCGGCACCTCGATGTCCGTGGTTTCGCTGCTGGTCTTCACGCCGTTGCCCCTTCCAGGTGCCGATCTGCCCCACGGGCAGCCCCGTTGTCCCGGTACCGCCGGGAGCGGTTCCACCAGTCGACGAGTCCGGCGACGCACATCACGAAGAAGACGCCGTAGACCAGTCCGCTGAACACCAGGCCGTGCTGCACGGCGAGCGGCACGCCCACCATGTCCACGGCGATCCACACGAGCCAGAACTCGAACAGGCCGCGGGCCTGGGCGAGCATCGCCACGACCGAGCCGACGAAGATGTACGCGTCCGGCCACGGCGCCCACGAAATGCCGGTGTGTTCGAGCAGCAGCGCGAAGCCGACGGTGCCGGCCGCCATCAGCGCGACCAGCGCGATCCGCTCGTGGGCGGTCCCGAAGCGGATCTGCACCTCGCCGGCGTCGCGCCGACCGCGGGCCCAGCGCCACCAGCCGTAGCCGGCCGCGATGATGATGACGACGTTGCGCATCGCGCTGCCGCCCAGGTGCACCGAGGTGTTGGCAGCGATCAACAGCGCCGCGCCGAGGATCTGCACGGGCCACGCCCAGAGGTTGCGGCGCAGCGCGAGCCACACGGTGGCCAGCGACGCGATCTGGCCGAGCAGGTCCGACCACGGCACCGGTTTGTCGGCGACGGTGAACGCGGCGTCGTTGAGCCAGCCGATCACGATGCCCTCACCTGTGTACCGAGCCCGTGTGTGCCCAGTCGTTCGACGTACTTGGCGATGATGTCGACTTCGAGGTTGACCGGGTCGCCGACCGTCTTGACGCCCAGCGTGGTCAGCGCGAGCGTGGTCGGAATCAGGCTGACGGTGAAGCTCGCGTCGTGTGCCCGCACGACGGTGAGGCTGATGCCGTCCACGGTGATCGAGCCCTTGTCCACCACGTAGCGGGCCAGGTGCGCGGGCAGCGCGATCTCCACGACTTCCCACTCCTCGCCGGGCGTGCGGGCGAGGATTTCACCGGTGCCGTCGACATGACCCTGGACGAGGTGGCCGCCCAGTCGCCCGCCGAGCACCATCGGGCGCTCCAGGTTGACCCGTGCGCCCGTGGTGAGCGCGCCAAGGCTCGACTTGTCCAGGGTCTCCTGCATCACGTCCGCGGTGAAGGTCGCCTCGACCGGGTCGACCTTGTCGTCCACGACGGTCAGACACACCCCGTTGACGGCGATCGAGTCGCCGTGCCGGGCACCGGTGGTGACGACCGGGCCGCGGATGGTGATCCGCGCCGAGTCGGTCAGCCGCTCGATGGCCACGATCTCGCCGAGTTCCTCAACGATTCCGGTGAACATGCGTCAGGACTCCTTCGTTCGGCCGGCGGTTTCCGGCCGGGGGCGGGCGGTGATGCGAATGTCGGTGCCGAGGCGGGCGACGTCGTCGACGTCCAGTCGCAACACGTCGGCGATGGTGCCGATTCCGGCCGGGCCCAGGGCGGTGGGTCCGGCGCCGAGCAGGGCCGGGGCGAGGTAGCCCACGACGGTGTCGATCAGGCCGGCCGCGGCGAACGCGCCGGCCAGCGTGGGGCCGCCTTCGAGCAGTACGGCGCGCACGTCGCGCGCGTACAACTCCTTCAGCAGCGCGGGCAGGTCCAGGCCGGCGTCGGCGCGGGGTACGCGCAGCACGGCGGCCGCGGAAAGGTGTGTGGCGTCCGCGTCGGGGCCGACCGCGATCAGGGTGGGCGCCGCGTCGTCCAGGACCCGGGCGTTCGCCGGGGTGCGGGCGTGCGTGTCCACGATCACCCGCAGCGGCTGCCGAGCGCCGGGCACGTCGCGCACGGCCAGGTGCGGGTCGTCGGCGAGGAGCGTGCCGGAGCCGGCCAACACCGCGTCCACGCTCGCCCGCAGGGTGTGGACGTCGGCGCGCGAGGCGGCACAGGTGATCCAGCGGCTGCTGCCGTCGGCGGCGGCGCTGCGGCCGTCCAGGGTGGCCGCGTACTTCCAGGTCACGTGCGGGCGGCCCAGCCGGGTCGCGGTCAGCCAGGCCCGGTTGCCCGCCTCGGCCTCGGCGGCGAGCAGGCCGCCCTCGGCCTCGACGCCCGCCGCGCGCAGGACCGCGCCGCCGCCGGCAGCGGCCGGGTTCGGGTCGGCGACGGCGTAGCGCACCCGGCGGATGCCGGCGTCGATCAGGGCCTGGGTGCACGGGCCGGTGCGGCCGGTGTGCGAGCAGGGTTCGAGGGTGACGAAGGCGGTGCCGCCGCGGGCCGCGGACCCCGCCGCGCGCAGTGCCTCGACCTCGGCGTGCGGGGCGCCGGCGCGGGTGTGGAAGCCCTCGCCGACCACGGTGTCGTCCGGGCCGAGCACGACGCAGCCGACCACGGGATTGGGGCTGGTGTGGCCGAGGGCACGGCTCGCCAGCGAGATGGCGCGGCGCATCGCGGTGGTCTCGTCGACCGGCGGGACGGTGTTGCCCTGCACCTCGTGCCTCCTCGCGTTGCGACGCGGGGCACCGGGGTGCTTTTCGGGCAGGACGGCACGACGAATCGACGGGCGGGGATGCCGGCGCACCGTGGGTACGCGAACATGCCGCAGTCGCTCGCCGCGCGCTACCTCCCATCCGGACTTTGACCGTCGGTACCGGAATTCCACCGGTTCAGCCGGCCGTTGCTCCACGTGCCGTGGGGCATCGACCGGGTCGCGGACTGTAACCGCCGGTTCGGATTTTCACCGACCCCGGAGCGCGCGTACGTGACTTTCGTACACCTCGAAGTGTGCCACGACGGCCGACAACGTTGACCTTGGCCAACCTGTGCCGTCCGTCACGGTGCGTTCGTATACCCGAACGCGACCTGGGCAAGGATGATCTGACGTATCGTCAGCTCGACGGTCGAGGCGGTGCCGAGGGACTGCCCCGTCGATGAGATTCTGTGCGCATGACCGTGCAGATCAATCCGAGCATCCTGTCCGCCGACTTCGCCCGCCTCGCCGACGAGGTCGCGCAGGTGCGCAACGCCGACTGGCTCCACGTGGATGTCATGGACAACCACTTCGTCCCGAACCTGACCATCGGCCTGCCCGTGGTCGAGAGCCTGATCAAGGCCACCGAAACGCCCATCGACATGCACCTGATGATCGAGGACCCGGACCGCTGGGCGCCCGCCTACGCCGAGGCCGGCGCGGGCAGCGTGACCTTCCACGTCGAGGCCGCGACCGCCCCGGTCAAGCTCGCCCGGGACCTGCGGGCCAAGGGCGCGCGGGCGTCGATGGCGCTGCGGCCGGCCACTCCGATCGAGCCGTACGAGGATCTGCTGCCGGAGCTGGACATGCTCTTGGTGATGACCGTCGAGCCGGGCTTCGGCGGCCAGAGCTTCCTGGACATCATGCTGCCGAAGATCCGCCGGACCCGGCAGTTGATCGCCAAGCACGGCCTGCAGATGTGGCTCCAGGTGGACGGCGGGGTCTCCGCGAAGACCATCGAGATGTGCGCGGAGGCCGGCGCGGACGTGTTCGTGGCCGGGTCGGCGGTCTTCGACGGCCGCGATCCCGGCGCGGCGGTGGACAGGTTGCGCGCGTTGGCGACCGGGGCCGCGGGGCGCTGCGCTCACTAGGTCGGTTCGGTTCGCCCGACCGCCCACCCGTTGCGCTGGGTGAGCAGGCTGCGGTCTCACGGGCTCGGGGCGAGACCGACGGGCCTGGCGGGCTTCGTCACAACGAGTGAACGCCGTGGGCCTCTCGTCGTCCTCGCCGGGGCGGGAGGCCCTCAGTTCGTGGCGGACCGGATCGTCCAGTGGTCGGTTTCGTGGATCGGGCCCTCGGCCGGGAGCCTGGCCCGGATGTAGGCGGCCAACTCGGCGAGTTCGTCATCGGTGAGCTCGTGCAGGATCGACCGGCCGGTACGGGCCATGAGGTCGGCGGCGACCTCGCGGGCGTCGGCGTACTCCCGGCGCGTCTCGGTCAGCGCGGTGGTCCGGATCGCGCCGAAGCCGGCCTCGCGCAGGGCCGCCGTCACAGCCTCGGTGGTGGGACGTCGGGCCGCTTCGATGTCGAGCAGGGCGGGGAACCGCTCGAAGAACCAGCCGCGCAGGTGGCTCGGCGTACCGGGGCGGGTGACGTCGGCCAAGGTGCGGTCCTGGACGATCAGCGTGCCACCGGGCGCGAGCAGCCGGCGGGCCTCGCGAAAGCACCCGGCGAGGTCGTCGAGGTGGTGGATCAGGGCTCGCTCGAAGACGATGTCGGCCACGCCATCCGGCAGGCCGGTGGCGTATGCGTCGCCTTGGTGAAAGGACACTCCCGGGCGGTCGCCCGCCCGCTCCCGGGCGCCGGACAGGATCGCGGCGGAGAAGTCCACCCCGACCACGCTCGCTGCCCCCAGGGCCGACCACGCCGTCGTGTACACCCCGCCGCCGCAGCCCACGTCCACCACGCGCGCACCGGCCGGGCGGACCAGGTCGCGGACCGCGCGCGCCCAGTCCTCGCCGGCGGTGCGCCGGGCATAGGTGAGCCGGTTGGCGTCGCTGTGGAAGTCGATCGGCATGGCCGTCCTCCCGGTCGAGGCTGCGTTCCCGCGCACTATCTTGATGTCAAGATACTCGATATCGAGATGGCCCTCAAGGATCCGCGGCGGTTCACGGCTGGTTGTGGGTCGTCTCGCGGGGCCGCCCTTGATGGCGGGTGGGCGCGGGTGCCCGCGATCGATCGCGGGTGGGCGCAGGCCGGCGGAGCCGCGTGCGCCGGCGCTGCCGGGCCAGGTACACGCCGGCGCACAGCGTGACGCCGGCCATCGCCGCGATGTGCTCGCGGCCGGCCAGGTTCGGCTTGACCGTCACCTCGGCGACCATCAGGATCCAGGCGCCGGTGAACAGGATCGGCGCGTGGCGCACCATCGCGATGCACACCACCAGGCCGACCACCGCGGCCGAGGGCCCGGTGTCCAGGATGTCGCCCTGCCGGGCGTCGATGCCCAGTGGGTGGTCCGGGCCGAGTCCGACCATCACCCGCGCGGACAGCGTGCCGCACAGCGTGGCCACGTAGGCGATCAGCAACGTGCGGCGAGCACCCAGGTCGAGTTCGGCCAGCCCGAACAGGATCAGCACCTGGATCAGCGCACCCCACACCGGCAGGTCCGGCGCGGGCACGAACAGCGAGACGGGCGTGCGCAGTAGCGCCAGAGGCAGCGGGATGCCCGCGCTCACCCCGCCGAGCACGCGGGCCAGGTCGCCGCCCCATGTGGTGCGCCAGGCAAGCCAGAAGCCGAGGGTCGGCAGCACCGTGCACACGGTGAGCGGAATCGCCGACAAGCCGTGCGCACGCAGCTCGCGCACCGGGACCGCGGTGAGCCTCCTCCACTCGCCGCGCACCGCTCCCCCCGCGCGGACGAGCGGGCCGGGGCGCGCGGAGCTGCGGGCGAGCGTGGACATGGGTACGGCGGCTCCTGCGGTGGCGACTGGCGATCGCCCCCGGATTGCCTGAAACCCGAGGGACGACCGGTGCGGCCGAGCCCGAAGTGACGACCACCTTCGCCGTTATGCCCCACTTGGGACGGATTCAGCCTTGATCACCCCATTTGCGCGGGTGATCGCGTCGCGCGTGCGGGTGATCAGCCGGTACGACGAAGCAGCGCGAGGTACATCGCGTCGGTGCCGTGCAGGTGCGGCCACAACTGCACGTCCGGCCCGGTGCCCAGGTGCGGCACACCCGGGAACAGCGGTCGGGCGTCGATCAGCTCGACCTCGCCCGCGCGCATGATGTCGTCCACGACCACCCGCGTCTCGGCCGGATGCGGCGAGCACGTGACGTACGCGATCACTCCGCCGGGCCGGGCAGCGGCCACCGCGCTGCGCAGCAACGAGCGTTGCAGCTCGCCCAGTTCGGGGATGTCCTCGGGCTTGCGGCGCCAGCGCGACTCGGGTCGGCGGCGCAGCGCGCCCAGGCCGCTGCACGGCACGTCGGCGATCACCCGGTCGAAGCTGCCGGGCCGCCACGCGGGTCGGGTGCCGTCGGCGGTGATCACCTGATGGTGGGTCAGGTGGCCGATCGCGTTGCGGACCAGACGGGCGCGGTGATGCCGGCGCTCGACCGCGAGCAGCGACACCTCGCGTCCGGTGGCGATCGCGGCGAGCAGGCCGGCCTTGCCGCCGGGGCCGGCGCACAGGTCCAGCCAGCGGCTCTCGGCGCCCTCGACCTCGGCGTTGGCCAGCGCGGCGGCGACCAGCTGGCTGCCCTCGTCCTGGACCGCGGCCCGGCCGTCGCGGATCGCCTTGATCCCGGCCGGGTCGCCCTCGGGGAGGGTGGCCGCGTACGGCGACCAACGGCCGGGGGTGGCGCCGGCTTCGTACAGTTCGGCGAGTTCGACCCGGCCCGGGCGGGCGACCAGGGAGATCACCGGGGCGATGTTGTCGGCGGCCAGCAGCGCTTCCATCGCGGCGCGGTCGTGCGGATTGCCGCGCGCGCCCAGGGCGTCCCACAGGGCCTGCACGATCCACCGCGGATGCGAGTGCAGGACGGCGAGATGGCCCTCGGGGTCCTCGTCGTAGGGCGGCGCGATCTGCCGAAGCCAGGTGTCCAGGTCCTGCTTGGAGACGCGGCGCAGGATCGCGTTGACGAACTTGGCGCGGCCGTCGCCGAGCACCGCGCGGGCCAGTTCCACGGTGGCCGAGACGGCGGCGTGCACGGGCGTGCGCATGCTCAGCAACTGGTGCACGCCGAGCGCGAGCACGTCCAGGACCGGCGGGTCGATTTCCTTGATCGGCCGGTCGGTGCAGGCCGCGACGATCCGGTCGTAGGTGCCCTGGCGGCGCAGCGTGCCGTGCACGAGTTCGGTCGCGAAGGCGGCGTCGCGCGGGATGATCCGGCGTTCGCGCAGCAGCGCGGGCAGCACCAGGTTGGCGTACGCGTCGCGTTCGCCGACCGCGTGCAGGACGTCGTAGGCGGCCAGGCGCGCGGCGTCGGGACGCGGGCGGCGGTAGGGGCGTGCGGCGGGGGCGTTGGTCACGGTGCTCAGTTCGTGCCGAGGGTTTCACCGGGCTCGGGGTGTGCGCCCCGGGCCCAGTCGGTGGCGGCCATCATGCGTTTGCCCTGGGGTTGGACCTGGGTGAGTTCGATCGCGTGGCTGCCGGTACCCACCCGGACCACCTTCTTCTCCACCGCGATCTCGCCGGGGGCCAGCGCGTTGTCGCCGCCGCGCAGGCGGACCGGGGCGAGCTTGAGGCGCTCGCCGCGGAAGGTGGTCCACGCGCCGGGGGCGGGCGTACAGCCGCGCACCACCCGGTCCACCCGCAGCGCGGGCGCGGTGAAGTCGACGTGGGCGTCCTCGACGGTCAGCTTGGGCGCCAGGGTGATTCCGTGCGGCGGCTGGGGGCGGGCCTCCAGGCTGCCGTCGGCGATCCCGTCCATGGTCGCCACCAGCAGGCGCGCGCCGGACCGGGACAACCGCTCCAGCAGGTCGCCGCTGGTGTCGGTGGGGCGGATCTCGTCGGTGACCGTCCCGTAGACGGGGCCCGAGTCCAGGCCCTGCTCGATGCGGAAGGTGCACGCGCCGGTGATGTCGTCGCCGGCCAGCACGGCGTGCTGTACGGGCGCCGCGCCGCGCCACGCGGGCAGCAGCGAGAAGTGCAGGTTGACCCAGCCCTGCGCGGGGATCTCCAGCGCGGTCTTGGGCAGCAGCGCGCCGTAGGCGACCACGGGGCAGCAGTCGGGGGCGATCTCGGCGAGCCGGGCCAGGAACTGCGGGTCGCGCGGCTTGGCCGGGCGCAGGATCTCGATCCCGGCCCGGGCGGCGCGTTCGGCCACCGGGCTCGCGACGAGCTTGCGGCCGCGGCCGGCGGGCGCGTCCGGCCGGGTGACGACGGCGACCACCTCGTGCCGGGATTCCAGCAGGGCTTCGAGTGCGGGTACGGCAACCTCGGGGGTGCCGGCGAAGACTAGGCGCATGAGGGTTTAGAGGGCCTTCCCGAAGGTGCCGTGGGGGGAGAACTTGACCTGCGGTGCGGCCTGGCCGGCCCACTCCGCCTCGCGCAGCGCGCGCAGTGCGGCCTTGCGCTGCTCGCGGTCGAGCCGGTCGATGAACAGGATGCCGTCGAGATGGTCCGTCTCGTGCTGGATGCAGCGCGAGAGCAACCGGGTGCCCTCGATGGTGACGGGGTCGCCGTGCATGTTGAAGCCCTTGGCGACCACGCCGTACGCGCGCTTGGTGTCGTAGCGCAGGCCCGGCAGCGACAGGCAGCCCTCGGGGCCGTCCTGCTCGTCCTCGGACAGGTCCAGGTCCGGGTTGATCAGGTGACCCACCTCGCCGTCCACCTGGTAGGTGAACACCCGCAGGGCGACCCCGATCTGCGGCGCGGCCAGACCACTGCCGGGCGCGTCGCGCATCGTGTCGGTGAGGTCGGCGACCAGTCGCCGCAACTCCTTGTCGAACACGGTGACCGGGTCGGCCTTGCTCCGCAGGACGGGATCCCCGAACAGGCGGATCGGCTGGACTGCCACGGGTGTGCTCCCCCATCGGTGGTCGGGCGTGGTGCCGAGCGTCGCCGGCGCGCCACGGCACACCGGCGCGGTACTGCTGCGCGGTGGTGCCGGTCGAAACCGGAGAGCGGCAAGTCTACTGAGCGGCCGGGCCTCGATCCCCGCACGCACCGGGGCACGGGGGGAGGCCACGCGGGGTGGGTCGTTCGCGGGTCGTTCGCGGGTCCGGCCGGGGTGGGGATCGGGGTGGAATGCGGATGGGGTTCGGGGTGGGGTTCGGGTCGCGTGCGGGCCGGGGCGGGTCGCGTGGGTTTCGGGGCGAGGTCGTGTGGGGTCGGGGCGGGGCAACCTCGGTGTGCGAGGCGGACACTCTCGGGATGTGACGACGGATCAGGAGCAGGAGGACGGGGACCACGTGTTGTGGTCCCGGGTCCGAGCGGGGGATCGCGATGCGTTCGCGGTGGTGTTCGACCGGCACGCGGGGGCGGTGTATGGGCATGTGCTGCGGCGGATCGGGGACGGCGGCGAGGCCGAGGACCTGACGTCGGCGGTGTTCCTGACCGCCTGGCGCCGCCGCGCGGAGGTGACCTTCGACCGGGACAGCGCGCTGCCGTGGCTGCTCGGTACGGCCAATCGCACGCTCGCGAACCGGCGGCGCGCGCTCAAGCGGTATCGGGCGCTGGCCGCGCGTGTACCGCTGCCGCGGGATGTCCCCGACCACGCGGACGAGGTGGCCCGGCGGATCGACCGGGAACGCACGGCGGAGGCGCTGCGGCGCTCGGTGGCGCGGCTGCCCCGGCACGAGCGCGACGTCGTGGAGTTGTGCGTTTGGGGCGGTCTGGACCAGCAGGCGGCCGCCACCGCGCTCGGCGTCGCGCTGGGCACGGTCAAGGCGCGAATGCACCGGGCGCGGAAACGATTGGGCGGCCTGTTGGCCGAAGAGGGCGTGCACGCGGGCACGTACCGAGGCATCGAGGAGGCACGATGAGCCCGTACAACGAGGACCGACTGCCGGGACACGAGCGACGCAGGCGCGAACTGCTCGCGATTCTCGACACCCGGGGGCCGTCCCGGAGTCGGGCCCTGGTGCCGGGGATCGCCGCGGGCGCGGTGCTCGCGGTGTGCGCGGCCGGGATTCTGGTCGCGCAGCCGTGGCGCGGCCCGCAGAATCTGGCGCCGGCCGGCCCGGTGGCCGGGCAGGATCCGACGCAGGGGGTACCCCGGGAGGCGGCCAAGGCCGGTGATCCGGTGCCGTGGGACGTGGCGAGCCGGACATTGGCCGGGTGTCTGAAGCAGGGTCGGACGGCGGCTGCATCTCCGCCGCCGACTTTCGAGGCCGCGCCGCAGGACCCACTGTCCCCATCCGAAATCGCCGCCGGATGGCCGGCGTCCTCGCCGCCGGTGTCGGGGTCGCCAGCGGACGCGACCGGCCTGCCGACGCAATCCACCGGGTCGACTCCCCTGTGGTGGCCCACGGGCGGGTCGACCGTCGCCGGCCCGGCAGGCACCGGCGGCCCGACCGTGCCGCCCACCTCGACTCCGCGGCCGTCCGGGGCCTCGACCGCGCCCGATCGTCCGGTGTGGAAGGTGCGCGAGCCGGACGCGGCGTTCAAGCCGTACTTCACCGCGTGGGAGCAGGACTGGACCGGCGCGCTGCGCCCGTTCGTGCTGGGCAAGGCCGGCAAGCCCGATCTGGTGGTCTGCCACGGGGAGCAGTTCCCGCCGGAGTTGCCGGCGCCGACGGCCGCCGACGGCACCCTCGCGGGGACGTTCGAGGTGCGCCGGAGTCTGGCCTCGCCGCGTCTGCCCGAACCACTCGTGGAGCGCCTGGCCTCCTTCGTGACCTGGTGGGGCCGCACGACCGGCGCGGTGGCGCGGGTCGTGGTCGAGTTGCCCGACGGGAGCACGGTGGGCGCGGTGGTACGCAACGGTGTGTGGCTCGCGAGCATGCCGGGCCACAACGGCGGCCCGGCCCGGATCAGGGCCTACGACGGGGCAGGCGCCCTGCTCCACGAACGCGGCGCCGATCCCGAATCGCTGCGCTGCGCGGACGCGCCGATGACCAAGGCGTGCGGGAGCCGAACGCGCTGGGGTTGAGCACCGGCGGGGCCTGATCCCCGCGTGTAAACGACGGCTCCGCCGAGACGGGCGTCCCGCGTCGTGGCCCGACGGCGGGGCGCCCGCGAGCGCGGGGGCCCCGCCGTCGGGACACCCGAGAGCCGGCCGCCGCGCGGGCCCGGGCGCGTGTGCGCGCGTGGGCTCGCGCCGGCACGTACCGGCTGCCCGGTCCGCATGGCCCGCGGAACGCGCGCGCGACGCCGGTCGTGTCCGGCCCGGGCGCGTGCGACCGGGCCGATGTCCCGATCCCCGCACCCGGTCGCGGGTGTGGTCGCGGGCGGCGCGGAACCGCCCGTCGCGTCGCGCTCCGCTCAGCCGATGTCCGGCGGGTCGATCCTGAGCTGCACCGGATCGCCCGCGGCCCGGGCCAGGCGCAGGGTCTGGGCCGCCTTGAGGGCGTGCGCCAATTCCGCGCCGCGGCCCGGTTCGATCCGGAGCAGGACGCGTTCGTGGCGGGCGGGCGGGGCGGTCCGCCGAACCGGTTCGCGGGTCGGCGGTGGGGTGTCGCCGAACAGTGCCCGGGTGAGTTCGGCGCGGGTGTCGGCCGCCTTGGGGTTGGGTTTGGCCGGCGCGGGAGGCGGTGTGCGCGGCACGGTCGGCGCGACCGGGACCGGGCCCAGCACATCCGCCCCGTCGGGCAGCCGAAGCACCGCCAGGAAGTCGGCGATCCCAGCCGGCGGGCCGGTCACCGACGCCATCCGCGACACCGGTGGCAGGTTCAATTCCGTCCGCTCGACCAGTTCGGTCAGCGCGTACCCCTGCGGGTCCCATCGCACCAGCGCCTGCACCGGGCGCAGCGTGGACTCGGCGACCACCACCAGGGTGCCGCCCTCCCCCGCCGGCCGGACCAGGCTCGCCGCGTCCAGCCAGCGGCGCAGCGCCTGCTCACCGGCGCGCAGGTCGGGGCGGGTCAGCAGGGCCCAGCCGTCCAGGAGCAGGGCCGCCGCGTAGCCGCCGGGCGCGACCGGTTCGGCGCCGGGCGTGGCGATGATCAGCGCGGGCAGGTCCGGCACGGTGGTCAGGATCGCGTCCCGGCCGGAGGTGCGTACCGGCACGGTCGGGAACGCCCGACCGAGTTCCTCGGCGGTCCGGCGCGCACCGATCACACCGGCTCGGATGCGATCTCCGCCGCACACCCGGCAGTGCCAGTTCGGCGCCGGACGGGTACACCAACCGCAGGTCAACACGCCGTTCCCGGAGGGCAGTTCGAGCGGCCCCGAGCAGTGTGCGCAGCGTGCGGGTTCGCGGCAGCGCAGGCACGAGGTGCGGACCAGGTAGCCCCGGCGCGGGACCTGCACCAACACCGGCCCGGTCTGCAACGCCTTGCGGGCGATGTCCCACGCCAGGCTCGGCAGCCGTGCGGCTCGCGCGGCCTCGTCCCGGGCCAGGTCCAGATCGCTGCCGGTGGTGCGCACCAGCGGGGCGGCGGCGCGCACCGCCGCCCGGTCGGCGTCCAGCGGCCGAGCCCACCCGGAGCGGACCAGTTGTGCGGCCTCGACCGTGGTGGCGTGCCCGCCGACGGTGAACGCGGCGTGTTCGCGCGCGGCCCGCATCGCCAGCACTTCGCGCACGTGCGGGTAGGGCGCGTTGGGGTCGGCGTGTGAGTCGTCGCCGTCGTTCCAGACCAGGGCCAGGCCCAGTTCCACCACAGGCGCGAACATCGCCGCACGGGTGCCGACCACCACGCGCACGCTCCCGCGGTTGATCGCCAGCCAGCGCCGGTAGCGCTCCTCCGGGCCCAGACCCGAGGTCAGCGCGACGTGTCGGCCCCGGCCGAGCAGGGCAGTCAGCGCCGCGTCCACGCGCTCCACCGACTTGGCGTCCGGGACGACCGCGAGTGCGCCGCGGCCGCCCGCCAGGGTCGCCACCATCGCCCGGGCGATCTCGTCCGGCCAGTACGGCCCGGGCAGCGCCGTCCACACGGTGCGCGGCGACTCCCCGGCGGCGAGCTCGGCCAGGTGCGCGGCGCCCGCGGGGTAGCGCGTCCACGGCCCGGGGGCCGGCGCCGCGGGGCCGACCAGGGGCTCGCCCGACGGCTCCGCCTCGGCGCGCGCGTGCCGGGCGGGCAGGGCGATCTGAACCACGTCGGCGAGCGTGCCCGCGTACCGGTCGGCGACCGCGCGGGCCAATTCGATCATCGGCGGCGCGAGCACGATCTCGGGCGAGATGACGCTCGCCAACGGAGCCAGCGGCCCACCGTACGTACTGCGCTCGACCCGCTCGACGATCACGCCGTCGATCAGCCCACCGCCCTGCCGCCGGCCGTCCACGACCTTGGCCCCGAACCGCACCCGCACCCGCACCCCGGGCTGGGCCACCTCGGCCAGCTTGGCCGGCACCGAATAGTCGAACAGCCGATCCAGGTGCACGAGCCCCTTGTCCACCACGACCCGCGCCACCGGCAGCCGCTCGGCCTGCGCCTTGGGCTTGGGCTTGCGCGCCCGGGCGGCCCGCGCCTCCCGCCGCGCGTCCTCGACCCCGAGCGTGAGCTGCCCGTCCTCCTCATCGCCCACATCCGGATCGTTCGTCGCCACACCAGGCATCCTGACAGACGGGTACGACGATCCTGCGCAGGTCCCGAGACGCCCTGCGGCGCGGAGCTTCGACATTGTCGGGTGACTCTCGGACCTCTTGCATACCTCCGGGAATACTTCACAGTATGACTTCGACCACCATAAAGGTTGAGACGAGCGTCCGGGACGATCTCGCTCGGGTGGCAGCGGAGGATCTCGGCGGCGTCACCTTGAACACCGCACTCACTCATCTGCTCACCGAGCACCGCAAGGCGGCCGTGCTCGCTGCCTACGCGCGGCTGGAGGCCGACGCCTCCGCATGGACCGACTACGAGAGCGAACTCGACGAGTGGGACGGCCTGGCCGGCGACGGTCTGGGCGGTGGGCAGTGAGCCGGAAGTCCGCCCCGTGGGAGGTGTGGATGGCCGACCTTTCCCCCGTCGTCGGCTCGGAGCGGTCCGGTCGACGGCCGGTTGTGGTCGTCAACTCGCCGTTCTACGCCTCCTTCCCCATCGCGGTGGCGATCGTCGTGCCGCTGACCACCCAGGACCGGGGACTGCCTCATCACGTCTCGGTGTCCTCGGCGCAGTCCGGCCTCCGCCGTCGGAGTTGGGCACGCACCGACGACGTGCGGGCGGTTCCCGAACAGCGACTCATGGGACGCCCATTGGGGAGCGTCGACGATAAGGAGGCCGACGACATCCGTGCCTACCTTCGGCTGATGCTCGACATCTGATCGGGCGACGCGCGTCGGTGGCCTTCCGGGCCTACTCCACCTCCACCCCGTGCGACTCGGCGACGCCGAGGAGGCCGTTGCGGAAGCCGTTGGTGGTGGGCGAGAAGGTCCAGGCGTCGTCGGTACGCACGAATGCGCCCAGGACCATGGCGGTCTCACCCGGGCGGCGGGTGGGTACGGGGTGGTCGCCGATGCGGCGGCCGTCGGCCTGGTCGAGCCGGGTCAGCCTGGCTCCGCGCAGCGCGGCCAGGTCGCCGCTCGGAGCGCGCTCCTGGTCCACGGCCGCGGCCAGAACCAGGCGGTCGGCCTCACGAGGGAGCAGGGTCAGATCGACCAGGAAGGCCACGCCGTCGCCGATCCGGACCGCGCCCTCGGGGCTGGCCGGATTGTTGAAGAACACGAAGTGCTCGTCGCCGAGCACCCGTCCGCGGCGGCAGACGAAGGCGCACGGGTCCAGGGGCGGCGCGTTGCCCGGTTCCCAGGCGAGTTGCACCAGGATCCGGCTGCCGGGCGCGGCGGCCGCGGCGCCGGCGGAGCCGGGACCGAGGCGCCCGCGCAGGCCGTGTTGGGCGAGCAGGCCGACCAGTTCGGGACCGGTGACCAGGCCCAGCGGCTTGTTCCGGATGAACTCGTGGCTGCCGGGGCCGAAGCCGGAGGTGGTGACCAGCAAACCCTTGTTCGCGCCGTGGTGTTGCACGGTGCCGGCCAGGTCCCGCACGGCCGTGGGCGGGACCGTGTTGCGGTAGCGCTTGACCTGCACGACGATCTTGCCGCCGCGGATCGGGTCCGGATCCACCGCGACCACGTCCACCCCCTGGTCGCCGCTGCGCGCGGTGGTCTCGACCTGCATGCCCATCCGCTTGAACAGTTCGGCGATCAGGTCCTCGAACGCGATCGGGTCCATCACGAACAGGTCCGGGTCGTCGTCGCCGGGGCGCGCCGGCGTCGGGGTGATGGTGGGAGCCGGCGTCGGGGTCGACGTCGATGCGACGCTGTCCGCAAGCCGGCTCGGCTGCACCGGGGTGGGCCGGTCCGGGCGCGTGGACAGGTTCCCGCCCATCGCCTCCAGACACGCGACCGCATCCACCCGATCGAGGCTGATCTGCCGGAACTCCTGGGCCTGCGCGGTCACCGTGAGCAGATACGTGCGCCCGTGTCGGCCGGTGGCGGGGTTCACCGCCTGGACGAAGCCGTTGAGCACCACCGAGTCGAGGATGCCCTCGTGGTCGGCGAAGAAGACTTCGGCCAGTATCCGGATCGCGCTCTGCGCCAGCACGTCGCGGTGGATCGTCCGCCGGTCGGTCGCAGTGCGCGCGACCTCCTTCTCCTGGTCGTCGCTCTTCACGTAGCGCACGCGGGCCACCGCCGGCACCACATCGGTCGTCGGCAGCTCGTGGTCGACCACCAACTGCCGCGCGGCGGCGTCGAAGGCCACCGTGGAATGGTCGGAGAAGCCCTCGGGCCAATCCGGCGATGCCAGCAGGACGCCCTCGAAGTAGTCCTCGATCGCCTCGGGATCGCGCGCCGCGAGTCGCCGCACCAGATCGTCGACCTGCTGGTTGCGCTGCGCGGCCAGGGCCCGCTGACCGTTCGCCCAGTCCTCGAACCGGCGGTGGTAGTCGTTGTATTGCTGCTGCCGCTCGTACTCGGCGGCCTGTGCGGCCCGCAGGTCGTGGTCGTAGCGCGCCTGCGCCTGCGCCCGGTCCTGCTCGTAGCGCGATTGTGCGCCGGGCGCGAAACTGCCCAGGCCGGACGGCGCGGCCACCTGATAGCGCGCCGGGTCGGGCATCGGGATCGGTCGGGCGAGTTCACCCGGTTGGAACGGCGGGATCTCCACGGCAGCGCGCAACCGCTCGATCCGAAAACCCGGCGCGCTCAGCCGGGCCCGAAGCACGCCCTGCAGCTCGGCCACCCGGTCCTCGATCTCGGCGGTCCGGCGCGCCACTTCGGCCTCGCGGGACTGCTGATAGGCGCGCTGCGCCTCGCGGTCGGCCCGCGCGGCGGCCTTCTGCGCCTCGCGCCGGTTGCGTTCGTCGGCTCGCAGTTGTTGCTGCCGCGCTCGCAACTCGGCCTCGCGTTGCCGTTGTTGTTGCCGCTGCAGCTCGGCCCATGCCCCCAGCACGCCGGTGCTCCGCCGACTCGCCACGCTATCGCCCTTCCGCCCCGCACCCGTCCGCCCCCCGCGCTCGAACACATCCTGCCGTGTCGGACCGACCGACGCGAAGGCGGTCGGCGTCCTGGCGTGAACGCGCCTTCGGCCGCCGCCGGGAGTTCGTGCGTGCCCGCTCCCGGCGACGACCGGCCCGTGTCATTCGCAGCCGACTCCGTCCCCGTCGCGGTCGAGGTGCCGGCCGTAGCCGGGGTCGCCGCGGTGGATCGGCGCGGCACCCGCGGCTCGGACGGCGGCGCAGTTCTTGTAGTAGGCCGGACCGCCGCCGCCGGTGCTGCTGCCGTCGCTCGTCGTGCCGCCGGCGCCGGGGTCGCCGCCGGACGTTCCGCCGCCGGACGTACCACCGGTCGAGGAACCACCGACGGTGGAGCCGCCGTTGCCGCCGCCCGACCCGCTGCGG
This sequence comes from Embleya scabrispora DSM 41855, assembly GCF_000372745.1. Classification (GTDB taxonomy): domain Bacteria; phylum Actinomycetota; class Actinomycetes; order Streptomycetales; family Streptomycetaceae; genus Embleya; species Embleya scabrispora. The sequence goes on from NZ_KB889596.1 coordinate 125,193, forward strand.
GGCGGCGTCGGTGCGGTGCTGCTCGGCTGCGTGGTCTTCGGCGCTGCCGTGGACGGTGCCCGGGTGGTGGGCGGCGCCGAACCGGGCGGCGCCGTGCCCGCCGGTGCGCTGCCGCTCTGCGACGGCTTGGGCCGGTCGGACTTCCCGCCCCCGTCCCCGTCGCAACCGGTCAGGGTCAGCGTCAACGTCAAGGTCGCCGTGACGATCCCGGGGAGCAGGACCGACCGGGTTTTCGGCAAACGGGTAGCCGAGATGCGCATGTGCGAGTTCCCCCCTCGATATGTGCCGCCCGGGACTCTAGCCCTCCTCGGGCGCACGGATCCGGACAACCGTCGATTCGCGCACGGCCTGTGATGTTTGCGCGACACCGATGGGCGGGAGTCGCGGTGCCGGTGGGGCCTGCGCGGTGTCGCCGGTGACCGTCGTACCGGCGGTGGTGGCTCGTGATCCGGAACCGGGGCGAGCGACCGGCCGGGGACGGGTGGGCGATCCTCGTGATGTGCTGGGCCCTGTCGATTCCGTTCGTGTGGTTCACCCGAGACCGCACGACCGAGCCAGGGAGATCCCCATGCGCACGATGTATCCGGCCACCGAGCCCTACGACCGGGGCATGCTGGATGTCGGCGACGGTCAGTCGATCGCCTGGCGACGGTACGGAATCCCGGGCGGCAAACCGGCCGTCTTCCTGCACGGCGGCCCCGGCGGAGGCTGCCTGCCCGACCATGCGCGGACGTTCGATCCGGAGCGGTACGACGTCCTGCTCTTCGACCAACGCGGCTGTGGGGAGAGCACGCCGCACGTGAGCCGGTTCGAGGTGGACCTGAGCACGAACACCACCTGGCATCTGGTCGCCGACATCGAGAAGCTGCGCGAACTGATGGGCGTCGAGCGGTGGTTGGTCTTCGGCGGTTCGTGGGGCAGCGCCCTCGCGCTCGCGTACGCGCAGACCCGTCCGGAGCGGGTCACCGAGTTGGTCCTGCGCGGCATCTTCACCCTGCGGCGGCACGAACTGGCGTGGTTCTACCAGAGCGGCGCGTCGATGTTGTTCCCGGAAGCCTGGCAGGAGTTTCTGTCGCCGATTCCCGAGGCCGAACGCGGGGACCTGATCGGCGCGTTCGGCCGCCGGCTCAACGATCCGGATCCCGAGGTGCGCGAGGAGGCGGCGATCGCGTGGAGTGCGTGGGAGGGCACGTTGATCGCGCTGCTGCCGCGGCCCGACCTGGTCGAATTGCACCGGCAGCCGGAGTTCGCCCTGGCCTTCTCCCGGATCGAGAACCACTACGTGCGCAACGGCGGCTTCCTGGAGGAGGGCCAACTGATTCGCGACGCGGACCGACTGCGCCACATCCCCGGCGTGATCGTGCAGGGTCGCTACGACATGTGCACTCCCCCGGCGACCGCGTACGACCTGCACCGGGCCTGGCCGGAGGCCGAATTCGTGATCGTGCCGGACGCGGGTCACGCCTTCTCCGAACCGGGCATCACCCACCACCTGATCGAGGCCACGGACCGCTTCGCGCGGTGAGGTGCGCGGGTCGAGTCGGGGCCGGGCACGCGGTCCCGGGACAATGCTCGGATGAGTGCTTCCCGTGACATCCTCACGCGCCCGGCCGCCGGACCCGATCGCACGCTGCGCTACGGACCGGCGGCGGATCAGGTCATCGACCTCTGGCAGCCCGCGACCGAGCCGCACGCGCTCGTGGTGGTCGTGCACGGGGGGTACTGGCGGGCCGAGTACGACCGCAAGTACACGTATCCGATGTGCGTCGCGCTGGCGACCGAGGGCCATGCGGTCGCGAGTATCGAGTACCGCCGGGCCGGGCAGCCGGGCGGTGGCCTGCCCGGGACGTTCGAGGATGTCGCCGCCGCGCTCGATCTGCTGTGCGCGGAGACCGATCGGCCCGTGGTCCTGCTGGGGCACTCGGCGGGCGGACACCTGGCGGTCTGGGCGGCGCTGCGCGATCGGCTGCCGGTGGGCGGCGTGGGCCGCCTGCCGGCCGCGCCGCCGGTTGCGGGCGTGGTGTCGCTGGCCGGCGTACTCGACCTGGACGCGGCCCTCGCCCTCGACCTGGACGACGGTGCGGCGGCGGCCTTCCTGGGCGAGGACCGCTCCGAGGCGGTGCTCGCCCAGGCGGACCCGACGCGGTTGGCGGCGGGTGGTGTGGGCGACCGTCCGCTGATCCTGCTGCACGGCGACGCCGACGAGCAGGTACCGATCGCCCTGAGCCGGACCTTCGCGGCCGCGTCGGGCGCGACGTTGCGGGAGTTGCCCGGCGTCGGCCACTTCGAGCCGGTCGACCCGCTCTCGGCGGCCTGGCCGGAGGTCGTCCGGGCGGTCGGGGAGCCGGCGGGCTGACCGGGGTGGCCGGGGAGCGGTCGGGGCGGATGGCGCTCCGTCCGGGCCGGTGACGTTCGGTCGGCGGGAAGTGGAGGGCGGGGTCGGGGGGTTCGCTACCGCCGATTGGCCAGGAGTACGCCGATCCCGCCGATCACGATCCCGGCGACCGCGGCCGGCCGCAGTGCCTGGTCGAGCAGGAGCCACGCGAGCACCGCCGTGGCGGCCGGGGTCAGGAAGAACAGCGTGCCGACCCGACTCGCCGAGGATTGCCGCAACATCAGGTTGAGCAACATGAACACGCCGATCGAATTGACCAGCACCATCCACGCGAGCGTCCCGGCGAACGGCCCCCACGCATCCACGTGCGGCGTCTCGAACAGCAGCGAGGCCAGCCCCATGAACGGCGCGCTGACCAGGAACTGCACGGCCGTTCCGGTGCGCAGGTCGACGTCGTGCACATAGCGCTTCTGGTACACGGTGCCCGCGCTCAGCCCGAACAGCCCCACCACGGCCAGGACCAGCGCCGGGATCGACAGGTCGGTGGGATCCGCGACGGCGAGAATCACGCCGATCGTGCCGAGCCCGAAACCCGACCACTGCCGCGCGCTCACCCGCTCGCCGAGGAATCGGCCGGCCAGGAGCGCGATCAGCACCGGATTGAGCCCCTGCACGAGAGCCACCACGGCTGCGGGTAGCCCCATCGAGAGGGCCGTGTACAGCGTGCCGAACTGAACCGCCTGGAACAGCAGTCCGGCGACCATGACGTGGCCGAGTCGACGCCCCCGCGGCCACGGCGCCCGAACCGCGAGCGCGAACGCGCCGAGCAACAGTCCGGCGAGCGCGAATCGGAAGAAGGTCAGCAGGAGCGGCGGCGCGGCGTCCACTCCGATCGCAGCGACGATGAACGCGCTGCTCCACAGCAGCACGAACACGGGCGGTATCGCCTTGCCGGCCACGGCGACTCGCGAGCCCCGACGACCCCGGCCGTCGGGATCGGGCGGGTGCGCGCCGGCGGCGGCGGGCCCGGGTCGGCGCGAGCTGTCCGTGGCGCCGGTGGTGTCCGTTGTGTTCGTGGTGACCGTCGTGTCCACCGGGTCGGTGAGGCCCGCGGTGCCTGCCGCTCCTGCGTTGCGTGCGGTGCGTGCGGTGTGTGCAGGGCTCATCGAGGTCCACTCCCATGCCGAAGCGTCGGACGGGTAACTCCCCAATCCGGTTACTCGCCATGGCGCGCCCGACGCTAACCTGTCAATCCGGTTATGCTGGCGTGGTGACCTACACCTTCATCGGCGGCGACATCGCGCTCGACCTGGTCGGAACGTTGCAAAAGCGCCGCACCGAACCCCGTGACCTGCTGGACACGCCGGCCGCACTCGGGTCCTGGGCGGTCGCCGCCGGCCTCGTGGACGCCACGCCGACCGTCGACGAGGACGCGCTCGCGCGCACGATCGAGCTGCGCGAAGCGCTGTACCGGCTCGCGTCGGCCCGGGACACGCCCGAGGGGTACGGCGCACGTGATCGCGCGACGCTGAACGGGTTCGCGGCCGGCACTCCGGTCGCGGTCGCGCTCGCCGCGGACGGTCGGGTACGGCGTACCGGCGACATCACCGCCGTCCTGGCCACGGTCGCGCGCTCGGCGGTCACGCTGTTCGGCGGCGCGGACGCGGCGCGCGTCCGGGAATGCGAGGCGCCGACGTGCACCCGCCTCTACGTCGACTCGTCCCGCCACGGCAGCCGGCGCTGGTGCGACATGCGCGGCTGCGGAAACCGCGCCAAGGCGGCGAACTTCCGCGCCCGCCACCGGGACGGTCAGGCCGCCGACGCTTGATGCGGCCCGATACCCGCGTGCCACGGCCGACGCGCCCGGCGGACTCGACACACCGGACGCGCCACCGGGCACTGGGGAATGCTCCGGGCAGCGGTCGGCTACCCGGGCATGCCCAGTGTCGAGGCGAGGATGCGCAGCGCCCTGTCGACCACGTCTCGGTCCGCCGCCCCGATCGGCTTCAGCAGGCCGTCCAGCGCGTCGATCCGCGCACGCATCGCCGAGCGGGCACCCTCACGGCCCGCCTCGGTGAGGCAGACCAGGACCGAGCGGCCGTCCTCGGGGTTGGGCCGCCGCTCGATCAGATCCTTGCGGGCGAGCCGGTCCACGCAGTGCGTCATCCCGCCCGACGAATACATCACCAGCGGTTGCAGCTCCCGCAGCGTCAGTCCCGGCCGATCCGGTCGGGTCGCGAGCACGACCAGCACCATGTACTCCGGCGCGGTCAGCCCCAGCGCCCCGATGCTGCGCCGGTCGAAGTCCTCCATCGCGATCATCGCCTGATGCAGCCGCACCACGAATCCGACCGACGACGCCTCCACATCCGGCAGTACCGCCGACCATGCCGCCACCACGGAATCGGCGTAGTCGGTCCGTGCATCGCTCACGTCGTACTCCCTGGCAGCCCGCGCCCGCTTGGTCTCGGCCGCCACCGTAGTATCGGCGACCCGCCGCCGGCTCACAGCATTCGGAAGTCCTCGAACGAGAACGCGGGCGAGACCACACACGACACCAGCACCTCGCGCCCGGACGCCGGCCGAGCCGACTGCCACACCCCCGGCGGGATCAGCACCTGCGGCTCCTCGCCCGCCTCCACGTCCGGGCCGAGCAGGATCCGGTGCGGCTCGGCATCAGGAGTCGTACCGTCTCCGCCCAGGCGCAGTTCGAGCGGTCCGCCGCGATGCCAGAGCCACAACTCGGCCGATCGCACGACATGCCAGAGGGACTCCTCGCCCGGACCGAGCAGGAAGTAGATGCCGCTCGCGGTGTCGCGCGGGCCCGGATATCCCGGCGGGGTCACGCTCACCCCGGTGCGCCAGGTTTCCCGATACCAACCGCCTTCGGGATGCTGCGTGAGTCCCATGATCCGGGCCAGGTCCGGCGGTTCGAGCCGCGCCGGGGCAACGGGATCACGACGGGGCGCGGGCGCGTCCGCAGGCGCCGAAGGGGCGGAGTCGGGGCCGGGCGTGGAGGACATGTGTGTTCCCTCTGCTGGTGTGGATTCCGGCACCGCACGCGGCCGGAACCCACACCTTCACACGAACAGGCGCTATCCCGCAGGTGCCGTGCACGGCGCGCCGCCGCACACGTCGACGACCCGACCGGTGGCCAGGAACTCCGCCTTCTGTCGTCGGGCGACCGGCGAGTTGCGCGGGTCCGAGTGCGGGTCGCGCCCGTACTCGGGGCCGATCGGCGGCGTATTGGTCACCGGTGGCGCGGGCGACCCGCTGTCCCAGACCACCAACGCGGACCCCCGGTACGGCTCGCGCGGCAGCGGCCGAATCCCCCAATAGGGATCCCGGTCGGGGTTGCGCCCGGGTGCGATCGCGGGCTCGTGGATCCGCGCGCCGATCGTGCGCGCCTCGGTCTCGGCGGTCACCGTGGACACCTGGTGGTCACCGAAGGCGATCTGCATGAGCACCTGATGGCGCGGGGTACGCGGCAGCGGGCTGTGGTCCAGGCCGCTCGCGTAGCCGTTCGTCTCGCCGCGGTCCCACAACATCTGGAACAGCGACAGCACCACCTGCTGATCGAGCTTGTCCGGGAAGCCCGCATCCAGGATCCGCCCGTACGGCCCGAAGTCGGAGCTGCGGTTGAGCAGGACGCTGTAGTTCATGCCGGTCACCCCCAGGACGCCGCGCTTGGCGTCCTGGGACACCGCGACCAGCGACCCGCCGAGAATGCCGCCCTGGCTGTTGCCGTCGTAGACCAGGCCCTTCGAGACGTCGATCAACGGCCGCCCGCTGTCGGTACGAAACGCCGGGTCGGCTGCGAAGCCCTGTTCGTGAATCATCTCCCTGCCGAGGAACAGCGCGTTCAGGAAGCCCTGTTGGGTACGATCCGGCACCGCGCCGAAGCTGCCCGGATCGGCGAGCGCGCGGGCGACGGTGGGCAGGTCCTCGTCGGCCATGCCGATCCACTTGGTGGCGCAGAACGTGATGTCGTGCTCGGCGGCCATCGCCTTGACGTTCCCGCCACCCACCTCGTTGTTGCTGCCGAGCAGCCCGTGTCCGTACAGCGACGCCTGCGAGGGCCGGTCGAACGCGGCGCGCGGGATCTCGCAACGGAACTGCGCCGGTTGGGTGTTCCCCGGCAACTGCCGTGGCAGTCCGTCCCGACCGAGATTGAGCGTGGACCCGGTGGGGCCGCCGGGACGGTTCAGGTAGCTCGGTACGGTGACCGTGCCGGTCACCTCGCGCGCGATTCGCGCATCCTGCTCCGGCGTCAGGTTCTTCACCCCGGTCACCGCGAACTGCGGTGCCCGCTCGCCGAGTCGGTCGAAAGCATCGTCTCGCATCCGGAGCATGCCGCCGGTGAGGTTGCGCTCACTCGCGACGGTGAAGTCCCAGGCCAGGTAGAGGCCGCGACGGTCGACGCCGGCGCGGTCGAGTCGATCCAGCACCGGGCGGAGCTGCGCCTGGCGAGCGGCCAACGGGTCACGGCGCGGCAGGGTCCGACCCGCGATCCTGGCGAACGCCTCCGGCGCGGCGATCACCCGGTTGTCGGCGCCGCGCAGGTTGCGCAGGCCGACGACGTACCGGTGGCCTGGGACGAAGTTCTCGGCCGGGTGTATCAGGACCGCCTGGCGGGTCGAATCCGTGGCGTTGGCGTCGACTTCGGCCCAGTGCGGCCACCGTTCACCGGTCGCGGTGTCGACGATGACGATCGGCGCGTTCCGGGCGAGCGACGCGCCGACATCGGTGACCGGTGCCGCGCCGCTGCGGGCGAGGTCGACGCCGGGGACCCGGGTGATGAGCGTCGAGCCGGGCGAGAAGCCGTCGTTGCGATTCCAGGCGTCGGGCGTGGCGCCATGCGGCATCATCGCCGCCGTGAACGCGACCCGACGCCCGGTGTCGGTACGCCAATCGGCCTGCGTGTACCAGTTGTTCGGAAACGGCAGGAGACACGCGGCCGGGTCGATCGGATCGCAACCGGGTTCGCCACCCGGGTGGTTCGGGTGCGCTTCGGCGACGGGTGGAACCAGTAACGACACCAGCAGGGCGGCCACGGCGACGGCGACCGCGGCGGGCAGCCGGCGTCGAGGACGGTGCGCGGTTCGGCTCACTATTCCTCCAACTCCTACGGCAAGCGAGGGCTGTGCAGGAATATCCACCGACATCTTGCAGCGCTTGCGGTGCGAGGGGAACGGAGGAGGCGAGTGAGGTTGGGGGTTGGGGGTTGGCGGTTGGGGGTGGTTGGGACGGGGGCGGGCTTCGGGCCCGCAGCTCGGGTGGCTTTGGCGCGAGCGTGCGCGTTCCCCGCCACGAGAAGTCCCGTGGCGGGGAACGCGGTGGGGGGTGGATGTCGGCTTCGGATGGGGCTGGAGGTTGGGATCGGGCCACCGGTTCCGGCTGTGATTCGGCTCGGCTCGGTTGGCTTCGGTTCCGTTCCGGTGTGCCGGTCGGTCAGACCTTGGCGAGCGCGCCCGGGTCGACCGATACCTCGACGGTGCGGAAGCCACCGGCGACGCCGGGCAGCGTGAAGCACACGTCCGCGCGGCCCATCGTGGTGCGTACGACCACTCCCGGTGCACCTGCCGGGACGGTCTGCTTGGTGAAGCCGCCGATCGGCCGGTTCGCCTTGACTCTGTCGCCTACCTTCACATTCATCGTTCCGTTTCTCCCCGTTGCGTATATGGCATGGGTCGCCCACACACCTCGCGGCTTTCCCGGGTCGCCCGAGTCGCGCGGCGGCGGGTGGCACGGAGTACGGCTCGCCGGGACCGGGCCATCGGCATGCGTGCCGGGCGGGGTCATAGGGGCGGCCGGCACCAGACTACGGCGGACGTGCTCGCCTTGGCGCCTGTATTTCGGGGCCGAGACGCCGCTGTTTCATGGCCGAGTCCCGATTGTCGTCCGGTGTGGTCGGTCGGCGTACCGTGCGTGCCCGATCGTCGGTTTCCCGGCCGACGCGCGACGGCGCGAACAACTCGGCTCCATATCAACCCATTTGCCGTCGGCCACGGTGCTCCCGCGGACACGCGGGAGGCGCGCGGGACGTGCGTGTGTTCACTCGCACGGCGCAACAACCGGCGCGTCCGGACATCCGCCGGCCGACGATTGATCGATGACGTCGTCGCGGATGGAGCCTGCGGATCCCGGGCAGGCGCGGGCATGACCGCCGTACTGGTCGCCGCCGGCGCCTTCTTGATGACCCTGCTCGGCGGTTGGGTGGCGCAGCGTATCGGCGACCGCCGACACCTCGTACTCGGTTTCGCCGCCGGGCTGATGCTCGGAGTCGTCGCGTTCGACCTGCTGCCCGAGGCGCTGTCCGCGGCGGGCGACCGGCTGGGCGGCGTGCCGGAGGCGTTGCTGATGTTCGTCCTCGGCTTCCTGGTCCTGCACGTGGTCGAGCGCTCGGTGGCGATCCACCGGGGTCACGAGGGCGAGTACGCACCACACGCCCACCATCACGGCCCGACCATGGGCGCGGACGGGCGGGCGAAGGGCATCGGCCTGACCGCCGCCGTCGCGCTGGTGGGGCACAGCGTGATGGACGGCTTCGCGATCGGCGCGGCCTTCCAGGCCGGTACGACGGTGGGCACCACGGTCGCGATCGCGGTGGTCGCGCACGACTTCGCGGACGGCTTCAACACGTACACGGTCACCCGCATGTACGGCAACGACCGCCGCCGCGCCCTGGCCCTGCTGGGCGCGGATGCGCTGGCGCCGGTGACCGGCGCGGCCATCACGCTCGCGTTCACCATCCCGGAACAGGCCCTCGGCCTCTACCTGGGCTTCTTCGCCGGCTTCCTCCTCTACCTCGCCACCGCCGACATCCTCCCCGAGGCGCACAGCCCACACCCCTCGGGCTCGACCCTGCTGTGCACGATCGTGGGGGTGGGCTTCCTTTGGTGGGTCATCGCGCTGGCGCAGTAGGCAGGGGCGGGGCGGGCGGGGCCGGCCGGGGCGCGCCGCTGCCCCGGCCGTCGTTCAGCGCAGCAGCGGGCCGGTGCGCTCGATCAGGTCCCAGCGGTTGCCGTACAGATCTCGGAATACCGCGACGACGCCGTACTTCTCCCGCCGAGGCGGCTCCTCGAAGACCACGCCCGCGGCGAGCATCCGGGCGTGCTCGCGGGCGAAATCGTCGGTGTACAGGAACAGTCCGACCCGCCCGCCGGTCTGATCCCCCACCCGGGACCGCTGCTCGTCGTCCACGGCCCGGGCCAGCAGGACCGCCGCCTCGTTCGGCCCCGTACCGGGCGGCGCGACCACGACCCACCGCTTGCCGTCCGCCATCGGAGTGTCCTCGCGCAGGTCGAACCCGAGGGCGCGGGTGTAGAACGCGATGGCCTCGTCGTAATCCCGCACCACCACCGCCACCAGCCCGAGCCGGTTCATCGACCACTCCCGCCGGCCGCGACCGCCGAGCCGGCCGCGAGCGCGAGGCACAGCGGCGAGTAGGCCACGCGATCCAACCGCCGAAAGCGCGCGGAGGACGATCCCGGCGACGCGAGGTCCGTCCGCCCGGCAAGGCCGAGCACACCACGCAGACCCAGTACGCCGGCCACTCCGAACGCCCCCAGCCGAGCCACCGCGGGCCGACTCCTCGGCCGCCCCGCGACCAACAGCGCTGCCGTACCCAACGCACCGGCGACAACAAAGCACGCCACCGGCCCGGGCACACTCGACTGTCCGACCACCGCATCCGACAGCGATTCCCGATCGGGCAACGGCCACGACGACCCCAGCCCCCACGCAACATGCAGACCGGCGAGCGCGGTCAGACTCCCGACCGACATCCGCACGGCAACGCCCTCGATGCTCATGCGCCCAAGCTACCTTCACGCACCCACACACCCCCGGCACGGGTCGACGCCCACCCGGGGAGCCGGCACCGACGCCGCCACGTGGTGACGGGCTCGGATCCCTCCTCCGAATTCCGCTGTGGGCGGACCTCCTTGCCTTCCACCCACATCGGCGTAAGTTGAATTACATGATTACAACCAAGCAGGAAGCCGTACGAGGCTGGTTCACCGGACGCCTCCCCGAGGGGCTGTTCACCGCACTCGTCGACGTGACCGTCGACCGCGAGGAAATCACCGTCATCGGCCGCATCCCCGAGCCGGAACTCGCCGACGCCGTCTCGGCCGACGAGCGCGACGCGGCCCGCGACGGCCGAATCGCCGAATTCCGCGAACGCACCCGCGAGGACCGCATGGCCGTGGCCCGCGAAGCCGAGCGCCGCTTCGGCCGCAAGGTCTCCTGGGGCGTCGAATGCGGCAGCACCCGCGCCCTTTACACCACGGTCTCCGTACCGGTCATGACCCGCCTCCGCCAGCCCGAGCGTCAAGTCCTCGACACCCTGGTCGCCGGCGGCGTCGCCCGCAGCCGCAGCGACGCGCTGGCCTGGTGCGTACGCCTCGTCCAACGCAACACCGACACCTGGCTCACCGACCTCCGCGAGTCCCTCGAAACCGTCGAACGCATCCGCACCCAGGGCCCCGACACCACCACCCCCACCGCCTGACCCCACCCCGGGCCCGGGCCGACCCTCCCCACTCGCCGCGCCCGTCATGCCCGCACGCGCGGCCGAGCCATGCCCGGGGCACGGACACGGGCCCACCCGGGAGCCGCCGATGAGCAATGAGAGCGCCGATCTCAAACGAGAGCACTGCTCTTGACTCGGAGCAGCGAACGCAGAAGGATGCTCTCAGACGAGAGCGGTGCTCTCGCGGCAACGGGGGAGGCTCGCGTGATCGTGCTCTACTGGACCGCCATGGTGGCGTTGTTCCTGGCCGAGTTGGCAGTTGTCGGAGCCACCGGCTTCTGGGGGTTCACTCTCGATGCCGGTTGGCCGATCCGGATCCTGGTCGGACTGGCCGCGCCCGCGGTGATGATGCTCCTCTGGGGTCGGTTCGCCGCCGCCAACAATGCGGACGCGCTCACGGGCCTCCCGCGGATCCTCTTCGAGGTGGCGTGGTGGGGTACGGGCATCGCCGCGTTCGTCGCCGCCGGCCTCCTTCCCGGCGCGATCGGCGTCGCCGTCACCCGCCTTACCGGGCTCGCCGCCCAGCGCAGCAAGGCCCGCGCACAGCGCGGTGCGCGGACCTCCGACTGAGAATCGGTCGATGCGCTTCCCGTCCGACGACCGGGTCGCGCGCAGCCGGCGTCCTGCGACTCGGTGGGGTCAAGCGCACCGTTGTGCCTGTTGCCTTCGTGGAGCGGATCTGGACGAGGTCGCAGAGCTGGTTGGCCATCCACAGTCCCCGGCCACCGTCCTGATCGGGGGCGGGGCGGTGGCGGCCGGCGAGCGGGTCGACGATGTGGCCCGCGTCGTGGATCTCGCAGACGAACGAGGTTCCTCGGTCCAGACGGCGACCGTCCCGTGGCCGCCGCCGTGCACGATGCTGTTGCCCGCGATCTCGCCGATGCCGCGGAACACGCGTGCGCCGTTGCGCTCCGCCCAGTCCTGCCAGACCGGGATGATCCGAGCCGGGTTGCGGCCCACCCGCTCCATGTCGATCCAGGCCACCCGGTCGGCGTCGGCGCCCAGTTCGTCGCGCAGCGCGCCGGCCCGCGGTTCGATCACCGCGACGCCGACCGCCTCGTCGGCGGCCAGGCCGGCCCGAACGTAGCCCGCGGCGTGCTCGACGAATCCTCGATGCCCGCGTAGAGCAAGGCGTCGTGCCGGAACATCGTGGCACTCGTCATCCGGTCTTCACCTTCTCCGACACCGAGACCGGGTCCCGGGTCCACCCGGCGAGCCGAACGAGCACGCACGGTTCCCCGGATGCGCGGTGCGGGACCGGTACCGCTGCCCGTGCTCTGCCCGAACAGGGTCGAGCGCACGTGCACGCCGTTGGCGAGGCCGACCTCGCCGCACAGGCGTGTGCCCGGTGGCGGCGAGGTCCGCTCCCCCCGGAACACGCCGTCCGCACGGTCGCCGCCCATGCTCGTCCCTCCCCACGCTGCCGATCGTCCTCGCCAAGCTACCCAACACCAGCCTTCCGACACCGGTCACCACGGACGTCCCCGCAACCACAGGAGTGCACCCTGCGCCTGCGTCCGCCCGTCGCGCGTCAGCCCCTCCCTCCGGCGGAGCGACCAGGTACGGGATTCGTACCGGCGGTTCGGCCGTTACCGTTCCGTCCAATTTCGGCCATGTGATGTCCACCTGGCGCACCGTGGACCGCCGCTACCGTTGCCGGCATGATCCGCATCCCTCTTTCGTCCCTCGGAGTCGTCCGGTGATCGGTTGGTTCGAGGCCGTTGTACTCGGCTTGGTCCAGGGGCTCACCGAGTTCCTGCCGATCTCCTCCAGCGCACATCTGCGCATCGTGTCGGCGTTCGCCGGCTGGGAGGACCCGGGCTCGGCGTTCACCGCCGTGACCCAGATCGGGACGGAGACCGCCGTCCTGATCTACTTCCGCAAGGACATCGGCAAGATCATCGCGACCTGGGTGAAGTCGCTGTACACCCCGTCCCTGCGCGGCGAACTCGACGCGCGCATGGGCTGGTACATCATCGTCGGCACACTGCCGATCGCGGTCCTGGGCCTGGTGTTCCAGGACACCATCGAGACCACGTTCCGCGACCTGCGGCTGATCGGTACGACGCTGATCGTGTTCGGTCTGATCCTGCTGTTCGCGGACCGGATGGCGCTGAACAACCGAGGGATGGACAAGCTCAACGGCAAGGAGTCGTTGATCTACGGCTTCGCGCAATCGCTCGCACTGATTCCCGGCGTCTCGCGCTCGGGCGGTACGGTCACGGCGGGCCTGCTGATGGGATACCGGCGCGAGGTCGCCGCGCGGTACTCGTTCCTGCTGGCCATTCCGGCCGTACTGGCCTCCGGCGGCCTCGAGTTGTTCAAGATCGGCGAGGGGCCGGCGCCGGCGTGGGGGCCGACGATCCTGGCCACGGTGGTTGCCTTCGTGGTCGGCTACGCGGCGATCGCGTGGTTCCTGAAGTACATCAGCACGCACAGCTTCACGGTCTTCGTCGCCTACCGCGTGGCCCTGGGCCTGGTCGTCCTGGGCCTGGTGATCTTCGGTGCGCTGGAGCCGACGGCGGGAGCGGCCGAGTAGGTTTCCACTCTCGTTTCGGCGCCGCTCGGCCCGAACCGTTCCGACGGCACGACGCCCGCGCCCGCCGCGTACCCACGCACGGCGGACCCGGGCGTCGTGCCGTCACCCCGGCTCGGGCACCGGACGGGCTCGGGCACCAGGACGTGCGGCACGGGAGTATCGGCACACGCGGAACTGGCCTGTCCCTCAATCGGCACTCCCTCGGCGCTCACGCGTCGCCGAGCATGGCGAAGACGAAGGCCAGCCGGCGGTCGACCCAGGGCGCCAGGACGCGAACCGGCTGATGTCGTCCGTCCGTGGTCATCACCAGTTCGCCGGCGGCCTTCCAGCCGAGCACGCGTGGGCGGACCGGGCCGAGCGAACCGTCGTTGCCGGAGAGCAGGGTGTCGAAGGTGAGGCTGATCGCGGTGTCCGCCGTGTGCGCCGCCAACCTGCGCGGATCGGTCGTGGCGAAGAGGTTGCGGCCGACGATCTCGGGCCGGCCGGCCTGGTCGATCCGCCACGTGTGCTTGAGCAGACGACTGGCGGGCGGGATCCGGCGGATGGTGCCGACAAGTTCGCCGTCGGCGGCCCGGACCCGGTCGTGGCGTACGCCGTCGATCGTCTCGGCGGCGTCCACCGTGCACAGCAGGCTGCCGTCGGGCAGGTGGAGCGAGCGGCGGTCGTCGCCGGCGAACGCGCATGGGGTGAAGAAGCCGCCCGATCCGCCGCCGCGGAGGATGCGGATCCCGACCCGCGAACCGAGTGTGGACTTCGCGGCGGCTGTGGTGGAGGAAGGGGAGGAGGATGCGAGCGGGCCGTATGTGAACGCGGTCACGGCTTGCCAATCGGCCGGGTCCGCGGCGGATGCCGACTCGTCCGACTCATCCGATGCGGGCTTCGCGCCGCCCGAGGTCTTCGACTCGGGCTCGCGCGTGGCGGTCCTGTTCGAATCGGCCACGTGGCCCGGCTCCGGCAGCGACCCCGGTACCGGCGCCTCCGCGTCCGGCCCCGCTGTCGCGGTCGGTTCCGCTTCCGGACGCGCCCTACCCCTGCCGAACACCATCCGAGCCCCGTTCTTCCCCGTCACGACACGTGGATGGGCGCGGAGGCGGGCGGGTGGAGGTCGTCCGCGCAGACCCAGCCGTCCGGGCGATCGCACCACCCTGCCCGTACGCCTGCGCGCCGGTACGTGTCCGACCGTATCGGGCGGGCTCAGTCCTCCTCGAACCCGGCACACACCGCCTTGCGTCCGCTGCTGCGCAGTTCCACCTTGAACCGGTGGGTGAGCGCGGCGACCACGAGCAGGCCGCGGCCGGCCTCGGCGTCCTCCAGTACCTCGACGGGAGACGGCAACGAACACGGCAGGCAGTCGAGCACCTCCACCCACAGGACCCGGCCGTGCAACGACGCGGAGACCTCGTAATCCCCGTAGTCCCCGGCATGTTCGACGGCGTTCGAGGCCAGCTCGGAGGTGACCCGTACCGGGTCGTCGGACTCGAAGCCGACCCGCTCGCAGAAGCGCCGCACGTGTGCGCGGGCGGCGGAGACGGTTTGCGGTTTCGACACGAGCCGTACGGTCGCGCGCGTTCTGGACACGGTGGTGGCCACGTCTCCCCCTCCAGTCGGTCGGGCTGCTGAGAGCACCGTGATCGAATACACCCTGGAAACGGGCCCGAACTGCGATTATCGGTCGCCGAACGTCCGCGATCCGGTAGAACCGCGGCAAGATCGATGGACCACTTGGAAGTTACCGAATCCGAGCGCCTTCCGGGCGGATCGCTTGGCAAAGAAAACCGCGAATGGGACCGGACAACCCGCGCGTATGACAACAACCAACCATCCGAGTCCGGCAGTTCGCCGAACCCGCAGGTCACAGCCACCCTACCGACGACACGACGGGAGCGGGCGGCACTGCGACGGTGGCGAAATCGCGGGTCGGGTCGGGCGTGCCGGACGGGCGCGAACAGGCGCGGAAGGGCGCGTGGCCGGCAGGCCGAGCGGCGCGCGGGGGCGTGAAGACGCGCTTCAGCGCGCGGAGATGCCGGCCTCGGCGCCACGCCGCCACCCGACCCGCCCTCGGTCAGAACCGCACCGACCGTTCGATCGACTCGATCTCACCGAATCGTTCGGTGGCGCTGCTCGGCGCCGAGGACAACATGTAGATCGGTACCGCCCCGGTATCGATGACCGTGACCCGGAGCCGGAACGGCGCCACGTTCTTGTCCTCGGGGGTGCACTCGATGTCCATCAGCCACGCGTTGCGGCCGTCGAGTCGGGCCGCCTCGCTGGAGCGGACCGAGTCCTGGGCCTTGGCCGGGTAGATCAGTTCCAGCTGGGTCCGGCCCACGGTCTCGGCCATCTCCGGCATCGAGCGCGGCTTGGACACGTACACCTTGGTGTCCACCACGCCGACCATGAACGTCCCGAGCGGATTCTTCGGGTCGGCGGTCGGCCCGGCCGTGGGGTTGGCGGTGGGGTTGGCCGCGGGGTTGGCGGTCTTGGGGTCGACCGTGGAGGCGACGGAGGAGTACAGGCCGATCACGGCGTCCGGCGGCTTGGGGTACCAGCCCTGGGGCAGCACGTACGAGATGTGCGCCTTGGGGTCGCGGATCTCGCCGGGCCGGGCCGAGTGCGTGGGCGACGGCGTCGCGGACGGCTCGGCCTTGGCGTCCTTGTCCTCGGCGGGGCCGCACGCGCCGACGGCTATCAGTGCGGCGACGGTCATCCCCAGTACCGCGCGCCTCATCCCTCGATCTCCACGTCGCCCGCCTCGACTGCGGCGCGGTAGGCCGCCTCGACCTCGCTCTTGTCCGCGCCCTCGCGGTCGAGCAGGTGCGCGTACAGCAGGCGCGAGCCGTCGATACCCGAGTCGAGCGCCCGCCGGATGTGCTCGCGCGCGGCGTCGATCCGGCCCGCGTCGAGTTCGGCGTCGCCGAGGTCGACCAGCGCGTCCTCCTGGCCCGCCTCGACCGCACGGGTCAGCCACGCGATGCCGTCGTCGACCGCGTCGCCGTTGAGCAACAACCGGCCGAGGTTGGCCATCGCGAACTCGTCGCCGGCCTCGGCCGCCGGGCGCAGCAGCGCCTCCGCCTCGGCGGCGCGGTCGAAGTCCTGGAGGAAGGCGGCGAAGTCGTTCGGCGCGTCGGGGTCGCCGGCTTCGAGCGCGGAGACGTACCAGCGCTCGGCCGCCTCGGGCTCGTCCAGCGCGTCGGCCAGCAGGTTGGCGATCGGCAGGGCCCACTGCGTCTCGCCGAGCCGATGCCGCTCGATCAGCAGGTCGACGGCGGCGTCCGGCCGGCCGGTGACCTCGAGCAGTTCGCTGAGCGCGTCCACCGCCTCGGCGTCCCCCTCCGCCAGCGCCTCGCGCAGGATCGCCTCGGCGGTCTCGTCACCTCCCGCGAACATCAACTCGCCGGCCTTGCGCCGAGCCTCGGGCACGCCGGAGTCGGCGGCATCGAGATAGAGCTTGACGGCGGCGTCCATGCGCCCCTCGCGCATTGCTTGGTCGGCTTGGGCGAGGTGGTCAGTGCCGGACATGGTCCTGCTTTCGGATCGCGGAGCGTAGACCCACGAGCCTGCCACATCCCGCACCGATCCCCGCGCCCGCCACGAGCCGCGGGACGCGCTTGGGGCGGGGCGCGGGCGTGGTTGTGGCCGTCGGCGCCGTCGGCGCGGGCGCGGCCGTCGGCGCGGGGCGCGGATGCGGTCCGTGGGCATGGACGCAGGCGTCGGCGCGGGCGCGGTGGCCGTGGAGGAAGCGCCGGGCCGAGGGACGCGATGCCGAGGAGCGCCCAGGTGTGCACAGCAAGCAAGGACCGGGACCCGAGCGACTCGGCCACCGAACCGGAGCGGGTGGCCCAAGTGCCGAGGAGGGCCACCGAACCCGCCCACGCGGCAACGCCACCCGCTCCGGCCGGCCGTGTCGCCGACGCGCGCCGCGCCGACGATTCGCCACCGTTCGCCTCCGCGTGAGCGCGCGACAAATGCCCGCCCAGGCGGCACCCCGATGTGATGGGGTGAACGAATGAACGTGACCGCGACCGTGACCTCCCTGGCCTACCGCACCGACCTGATGCTGCTCACCCTCCAAGGCAGCCACATCGAGAAGCGCGACGATTACCTGGTCGTCCGGAGCCCGGCCAACCCCACCTTCCACTGGGGCAACTTCCTCCTCTTGGCCACGCCGCCGGCCCCGGGCACGGCCGCCGCCCGGATCGACGCCTTCCGCCGCGAATTCCCCGACGCGGCCCACGTCGCCCTCGGCGTCGACGGTACGACCGGCGCAGCCGGCGACCCGACCGACCTGGCCGCCGCCGGCCTGTCCGTCGAACGCAGCACCGTCCTGACCGCGACAACGCTCGACGCGCCCGCGCGCCCCAACACCACCGCAACCGTCCGCGTCGCCGAATCCGACGACGACTGGGCCCAGGCCGTGGCCCTCAGCGAGGCCACCAACCCCGGTTTCGACCCCGCCGACCACCACGCCTTCACCACGCGCCGCATCGCCGGCTTCCGCGACCTCCAAGCCCGCGGCCACGGAGCCTGGTTCGGCGCCTTCGAAGGCAACCAACTCCGCGCCGGCCTGGGCCTGTTCACCGACGGCCAGGGCCTCGCCCGCTACCAAACCGTCGCCACCCACCCGGCCCACCGCAACCAGGGCCTGGCCTCAACCCTGGTCCACACCGCAGCCCGACACGCCCAAGCCCACTGGTCCACCGAAACCCTGGTAATCGTCGCCGACCCCACCTACCTGGCCATCAACCTCTACCGAGCCCTCGGCTTCACCGACTCGGAAACCCAAATCCAACTCGACCGGCTTTCGTTCGGGACGTCCTCAGGTGCGTAGCCACGCGTAAGCGAGGGGTTCCGGTTGCCTGCGGAACTCGGGCGCAATGTATTCCCCGCCCCACCCGCGCGTCCCAACAGCGCACCGGACCGGTCTACGCGGTTGAATGCGAAGAGCCAATGAATGTCGCCCGGATTCTCGCGCCTCGGGCGCAACCGGCGGTCTTCGGGGGAACGGTGATCGTCGGTGGTGTCGGGCCTATCAGGCGCGGTCGTGGAGAGTGACCTGGTAGCCGTCGGGGTCGGCGAAGGTGAATGTCCGCCCGAAGGGGCCGTCGATCGGTGCGGAGACGATGGTGTGACCGTCGGCGACGAGAGCATCGTGGATGGCCTGGACGTCGGTGGCGTGGAGCCAGATCGCGGCACCGATGCCGGGCTGGGCAACGGATGCGAGATCGGTGCCGGGAACGACGTCGCGGAGTGCGAACGCGATCGGCTTCGTCTCGAAGACGACGGCGTGCGGAGGCCCGGCCTGCGAGCGGACGAGGCCGAGGTACTGCTCGTAGAACGCCTGCGAAGCGTCGAGGTCGCGCGCCTGGAGCGAAATGAAGTCGGGGCCGGTGGCGGGCACGATGATGCTCCTTCTCTTCGTGTCAGATTCCTGACACGGATCAATGTATGTCAGAATCCTGACATGAGTCAAAACCGTGTCGGCGTCGACCTGGACAAATCACTGGGCTACCTGCTGAAAGAGGCTTCGAGCGCCCTGCGCGCAGCCATGGAGGAGGTGCTGCGGCCGCTCGGCATGAGCGTGACGCACTACTCCTGCCTCGAGCTGCTGGCTCAACGGCCGGGCTTGTCGAACTCCGAGCTCGCGCGGGGCGCGTTCGTGACACGGCAGACGATGAACGTGCTGCTCCAGGCCCTGGAACGAGAGGGCTACGTGACCAGGCCCGCGGAGGCACCCGTCGGGAAGGTTCTTCCCGCGCGGCTCACGCCTCGCGGCCGACGGAGCCTGGAGAAGGCGACCGTAGCGGTCCGGTCCGTCGAGGTCGGAATGCTGGCCGGCATGACCGAGACCGAGCAGTCGGACGCTTTCCGGATCCTGCGGAGCATGATCCATTCCCTGCGCGATGGCAACGACGGGGCATAGCTCGTTCCCTGGCGCACGTCCCACCGCGCCCGGACGGGAGTGCAGTCGAGCGTGAATCACCGCACCGAAGGTTTGCGCCTTGGTCGGGCGGCCGGAGTCGGGGAACCCGATCGGCGTGCGTGTTTTGCGGGTCGGCGTGGGGGCGGGCTGTGAGCATGGTCGGCATGGAGAATTGGCTTCCCCGGCATCCGGGGGACGACGCGTTGGAACGGGCGTCCGTGGTAGGCGAGTTGCCCGCAGTCGAGGGGCCCGCGCGCCGGTTGGCGGAGGCGCTGCTCGGATGGCACAACGCAGCGCCCGGAGCGGCGGAACGGGCGTACGAGGTGCGGGTCGTGGTGGCGCCGGCCGCGCCGGCGGACCGGGAGCTGTGTTGGCGACTCGAGATCGCGCCGGAGCGGGTGGAACGGTTGATCGCGTTGTTGCGACGGGATACCGAGGCGCTGTTCGCGGCGCGCGAGTGAGGCTTCGGGCCCGAGGCGGCGGGCGCCCGGCTCGGGCGCCGCTCGCTTGCCGCGACCCCGTCGACCGCGGCAGAAGCGCTTATGGCCGAGCGAACCCGATCGCCGCCTCGCCCGTGTACATCAGGAAGGTCAGCGTTTCCTGGAAGTACAGGCGCACGTTGTCCTCGTCGTGCGACAGGTAGCCGATCGACAGGTCCTGCCCCAGTCGCAGCTCGTAGTCGCCGCCTCGGGTGGACAGCACGAACGCGCCGTCGATCGCGGGCGCCCAGATCGGCTCGCCGCCCAGGATCCGGGTCAGGTGCTGCCGGATCGGGTAGCCGTGATCGGCCGCCTCGTTGACCGCGGTGTATGCCTCCGACCCCAGCACCAACTGGTATGCGCCGTTGACGCCCGCCAGGCGCAGTTCGGTGAGCGCGCGGCTGACCGCGTCGGGGTAGTCCCGCACGTCCGCCGGCAGCGTCACCGGCGCGTTGGTGGACGCCGCCCTGATGCCCTCGATCGAGGCCGCCGCATAGCCCTCGAAGATCAACCGGTCCTCGGTGAACGCCATCTTGCGCGCGGCGTCCTTGACCGGCTGCCAGTCCGCGTCCTTGGCACCGCGCTCGACCGCGTCGACCGCGCCGCGGGCCACGGTGAACGGCACGCGCAGTTCGATCAACGGACGGAAGTCCCGGCTGCGCGCCCGCACTCCGTCGGCCGGCGGCGCGAGGTCGGTCAGGTGACCGGTCCCCACTCCGGCCGTCTCGCTGCCGTCCGGACCTTCCACGTCCACGACCCGGCGGCCCGCGACGTGCCGCTTGAAGGTTCGTCTGGCCTCGTCCTCCAGGTCCGTCCAGGCGGCGTCGGAGATGGGGGCGAGTTCCCGGTGCAGGTTGTTCATGGAGTGGCGCTCCTGTTTCATTCGAGGTCGATACGGCGGTACACGAGGTGGCGTTGGTCGAATGGCGGGGTGGAGTCGGACCGGCGAGGCTAGGCGGGGCCCGACTCGGTATCGGAAACCGACTCGGCACCGGCACCGGCCGCCGCACCGAGGCCGCCGATGCCGAGCGATCCGTCGGCGGAGTGCGCGGCGGCGGGAACGGCCGGGGACGCGAGCCCGGCCGGGGTCCGCGCGGGCAGCCGTACCGGCTCCGGTTTCTCAGGCTCCGCCACACCACCCGAACCGCCCGAACCGACCGACGCCGCGCGTGCTTCGGTCGGGGCTTCCGGCAGGTCCGCCAGGAAATTCGCAGTCGGCACGAAGAACAACCCACCCGTGATCGCCGTCGAGAAGTCCAGGATCCGGTCGTAGGTGCCCGCGGGCTTGCCGATGAACATGTTCCGCAACATCTGTTCGGTGACGCTCGGGGTGCCGGAGTAGCCGATGAAGTAGGTGCCGAACTCGCCCCTGCCGACCGTCCCGAACGGCATGTTGTCGCGCAGGATGTCGCGCTCGGTACCGTCCGGATCGGTGATCGTGTTCAACGCGACGTGCGAGTCGATCGGCTTGATCTCGTCGGGCAGTTCGAGGTCGGAGAGCTTGGTCCGACCGATCACCCTCTCCTGCTCCTCCACCGGCAGCGCGTTCCACGCGCGCATGTCGTGCAGGTACTTCTGCACGATCACATAGCCGGCGCCGGCGAAGTCCGGGTCGTCCTCGGCTGTGATCGTGATCGCCGCGAGCGCGTCCTGCCCTTCCGGGTTCTCCGTACCGTCGACGAAGCCCATCAGGTCGCGCTGGTCGAAGTACTTGAAACCGTGCACCTCGTCGACCACCGTCGCCGCGCCGGCCAGTCGATCCGTGATCACGGAGGCCAACTCGAAGCACAGGTCCATCGTCCCCGCCCGCAGGTGCAGGAGCAGGTCGCCCGGCGTGGACACCGCGCGGTGCTTGGCGCCCACCAACTCCCGGAACGGGTGCAGTTCCGCCGGGCGCGGCCCCGCGAACAACCGGTCCCACGCGTGCGAACCGATGCCGACCACGCACCGCAGGTCGCCGTCCGGGATCCGGAAGCCCACCGATCGGCGCAGTCCGGCCAGGTCGGCCAGGAAGTCCCGCACGGTGTCCTCGGCCTCGGCGCCGGCGTCGATGGTCAGGACGACGAACATCGCCGTCTTGGCCGGCGGGCCCAGGATCGCTTGTGGCTGGGGCGGAGCGGCTTTCCGCGGCTGGGTCATGATGCGTGGCTCCTCGCCGATGGTGACGGGTGACGGCTGACGGCTGACGGCTGACGGCTGACGGCTGACGGCTGACGGCTGACGGGCCGATGATCGGCGGCCCCGGCGGCAGGCCCTGATGGGCTCGCGGGTCCGTCCGGTGATCAGGCTGCCGAGCCCGGTGGCGCCGGTGGTGCCCGTGATGTCGGTGGAGGTGAGCGCACCCATCCGCGCCGCCCACGCCCCGAGTTCGCTGTGTATGGGCCCGCGATCGTCATGCGGGCCGACGGGTCGACTGCCCGCTCGGGCTCGGTGTCGAGTCGGACGTACCGGTCGGTGGGCACGACGAAGCCCCGTACGCGCATGCCGCACCGGGCCGCGATGTCGCCGTCACTCACCACCCACTGCACCATCGACCGATCATGTGGCCGGCAAACCTGATCCGGCCGAGCCTTTACCGCCGCGATGATCTCGCCGTCCGTTGCGCGAGTGGCGGCGACGGGGCGGTTGTAGCCTTCGCGAACGGGGTCGAGTGGATGGGGCAGCGAGTACTTGGGGGCGGGAATGCAGTGGGATTTCACTCGGACGCGGCTGCGTGAGGGGTACGCGATCGCCGACGTGGACGCGTTCCTGGCGTTGGTGCGCAGCAGCCTGGACGGCACGGCCGCGGTACCGCTGACGCCGGCTCGGGTGCGCGAGCAACGGTTCGCCACCGTGCGGCTGCGCACGGGCTACGACGAGGACGAGGTCGACGCCGCACTCGACGAGATCGAGGCCCGACTCGCAGCCCGCGGCGGGGCGTGGGGCTCGGGTGGGCCACGGGGGCTCGGACGCGAGACGTGACCGGGAGGCGGGCGAACCACGGGCGTGGACGCGAGGGGTAACCGGGGCGCCGACGGCCCATGGGGGGGCGAACGCGAAAACGGGCCGAGGCACGAACGCGGACGTGGGGATCAGCCCTTACCGTGCACCCGTGTGGTCGCCGGCTGGACCGATGTCGAGCCGGCGGCTGGGCTGTTCCGGCTCGGAGTGGGTCGCGCGGTGGCGTGCGAGTTTGCCCTGCCATCCGGGAAGCATTTCCGCGAGTGGCAGCAGGTTGCCGTTGGCGTTGGCTTCGGCGAGGGCATCCTGATACTCCTCCTCGAAATCCATCCGCAAGTCGTCGGGCAGCTCGGCGCGCAGCTCGGCGGGCGTCGCGTGTTCGGGGCCGCCGAAGCCGATGGTGCGCTGTGGCCAGCGGGGGTCGGTGGTCTCGTCCATGGGAACAGCGTGGCACCGCGGCGGTGGTCGTCGGTAACCGGCGCCCTCGGGTGGTGCACGCGACCGAGCGCGCGCCCCGCGGCTCCGGAGACCACCGCGACGAAGTGAAGGATCCGGTCGCTCGGTTCCGGCCCGGCAGCCGCTGGGTGCGTCGATGCTACGGCCGGTCAGTCGATCGGTGTCGCTCCGTGGCCCTCGGCGATCGAGTCGATCCACCGGGCCAGCACGAAGTCGCGGTCCGTCAGCTTGTTGCCGGCGTCGTGCGTGGTGATCGAGAACCGAATTCGCTGCCACGTGATGTGGATGTCGGGGTGGTGCCGGATCTCCCGGGCTTTGGCGCCGACGTACATCGCCAGGTGCAAGGTCTCGTGGTACGCCTGCGTGTAGGTCCGCTCGATCGCGTCCCCGACTCGTTGCCAGCCGGGCAGTTCGGCGAGAAGCTTGGTGATCTGGTCGTCGGTCAGTGGCGTGAGTGCCATGTCCACCCCCATGTCGTCAGAGGCCGATCGTAGCCAGCAGCTCGCCGAGGTCGCGCCCGTATGCGTGGTCGGACCAGGGCTGCATCCGGGTGCGGAGCATCGCCAACTCCCCACGGGTGCGCGCGGATCCGGTGCTGGTGCCGACCAGCGTCGCCCGCCCGGCGAGGTACAGGGCGCGCTCGGGCTCGCCGGCTGCTGCGGCAACGGCAGCGTGCCGAGCCTGGAATACGGCAACGTCCCGGCGGTGTGTGTCGGGCATCGCGGCGAGCACCCGTGTCCAGACGCGGTCGGCCTCGCGGATGGCGTCGGGGTCGTGCATGCGGCCGTAGCAGGTGGCGCGTTGGACGTCGATGTATCCGGGGGTGCGGCGGCAGGCGTCGCCCCAGGGTAGGTCGTCGTCGATTCGCTCGACGAGTTGCTGGGCTTCACCGAGAAGGGCGTCGACGCCTGCGCGGTCGCCTGCGAGGGATCGGCCGTGCGCGCCGTGGACGGAGGCGATCACGCGGACCTTCGGGGCGAGGGCTCGCGGGTCGGCGAGGGCCGCGTCCGCGAGGTCGACAGCGCCGGAACCATCCCCTATATCGACGCAGAGGGACGCCTTGTTCGCGAGGGCGTACCCGACGAGCTGGTGGTCGCGGGATCGGTGGGCCATGTCGAGGGTGATGTCGCGCCACCGGATCGAGGAGGCATGGTCGCCGGCGTCCTGGTGGAGCCAGCCGAGGAGCGCGGCGTAGGCGGCGCCGACCCGCAAAAGGTCGCGCCGGAGTTCGCCCGCCGCCTGCGTGGACAGTTCGCAGATGAGCTGGTGCTGGGCGGTGACCGTGGCGACGAGCTGGTGTGGGCCCAGCAGCATGTCCGCCCAGTAGTGGCCCTGGAGTTGCTCGCGGAAATAATGGACGAGCGCGGGGTCGACGGGCCGGCGTGATGCCGGCGCGCGCTGGGGCGGGGGGCGGCGCGAATGTGGACGCGGTGCCGGTGATGGCGGCGGCACCAGCGATGAAGTCCCTGCGGAGCACAGTGGTCCTGTCTGGGGCGGCGATGGATAGCTGCTCCAGACTCAGCGACGACAGCGCCGGCGGCGGTCGATTGTCCGCTTCAGCGGCTTGTCTGTCCGCTTCGTCGGCCAGGCGCCAGGCCCGGACGAGGACGCCGCCGGTGTCGAGTGCGGCGTCCAGACGCGCGGCGAGATCCCCGTCGCAGCGTCGCTCCGCCTTCTCGATCTTGCCGATCAGATCGCCGCTGACGTGCACCGATGCACCAATGGCGTCCTGCGTGAGCCGAGCGCGCTTGCGCCAGTGCCGCAGTTCGGCACCGAGGTGATGCCGTGGCGATCGGGAGCCGTCGAGGGGGCGGAGGGGGTACGGCATGTCGGCCTCGTCCTCGTGAAGCGGACAACCCCGGCGTCCGGATCAGACCGTGGACATCGAAGGGGTAGTCCCCGCTGAATGGTCACAAGCTGGTTCCCAGTACACACCCTCGGTGATCTGCGTCGGGGGCGCACGACGGAATGGAGGCGGTCCCTGTGCCACGGAGCGAGATCCTCGTCCAGGTAAGCGTCACCGATTCGGGTGACTCGGAGCGTCCACACCGCGTCTCGCTGCCCGGCCGGCCCGATCTGGACGTGTCGCGCGCCGAGTTGACCGTGCTCGTGCACGAGGCCCGGATGTGCCTGGTGCGCACGGCGCCGCCGACAGGGATCGGCCGCATCTCGAACTCGGGCGGCTGACCACCGCCCGTCGCCGCCCGCCTCCATCCCCGCGGGCGGCTCCGGCCCGGCGGCGAATGTGCGCGTCGCCGGCCCGGCCCCGGTCGTCCGTCGTGAACAGCGGGCGACCCGGCCCGGCGGTGACCGCGACGCCGCCGGGCCCACCCCCCTCGCCCGGCCTGGTGCCCGATGACCCCCGCACACCGGCCCGGGCGAAACCACCACCCACATCCTCCGGAGACCCCATGTCCAGCACACCCCCGTGGTCGATCGGCGACCACCTCTGGCGCAAGCTCGGCCCCCGCAACCACCACCTCGGCACCATCACCGAGATCTGGCACGACGGCACCCGGTGGATGGTCGAATACGAACACGGAATCCGAACCACCGAGACGGTGACCGCACCCGCCGACGAGATGTACGAGGGCGGCCCGCCCACACGGCCGGTATGACAACCGCCCCCAAACCAAGCGGTGCCACACCGGCGGGGCCGGCCACACCAACACGCTGAGCCTTGACCAACACCCATCAACCTTGACGGACGGATAAGGCAGATCAGCGGGGGTGCGAGCCGGGTTCATCCCGATCAGGACCCTTGACACCCCCAAATGTCCCTCATAAGGTCCAGATCATTCTTTGGCAGGAACAGACGAAGACCACCTGTCGGTGGCTTCGCTGTGCCCTCCTACGCGTTAGCGCTCGCGTGTCGCCGACCGGTCCTTCCTTTTTCCGAGGACGGGTACATGGCACAGCAGCAGAGCGTCAGAGGCGTCAAGGACGTCGTCGCGCTCATCGACCGACTGGGGAGAATCTCCGGTCGGGCCAAGGTCATCTGGTTCCTCGTGTTCGGGGGCCTTTTCCTCGACGCGTACTCCAACGCCGCGCTCGGCGCCGGGCTCGCCCCGATGACGAAGCAGATGGACCTGAGCACTACGCAGGTTTCCATCCTCACCGCCACCGCGCCAGCGCTCGCAATCCTGTTCAACCCGATCGGCGGGTGGCTGGCCACCCGGATCGGGCGGGTGCCCCCACTGCTGATGGCCAAGCTGTTCGCGCTGGCCGGCGCGGTGATCGCGGCCACCGCGGACGACTTCACCGTGGTGTGGATCGGCCGAGTCCTGGTCGGCATGGCCTACGGCGTCGACTTCGCGGTGGCGATGGCGCTGCTCGCCGAGTACACCCCCAAGTCGCTGCGCGGGCGGCTCAATCTGTGGCAGGGCATCTGGTACATCGCCACCACCGGCAACCTGCTGCTCACCCTGATCTGCTTCAAGTTCGACGTCGGCGCGGACATCTGGCGCTGGTCGGTCGGCTCGGCCGGGGTGATCGCGCTGTCCCTGTTCCTGCTCCAGTGGGCCTTCCTCGTGGAGAGCCCCACCTGGCTGGCCACCAAGGGTCGCTTGGAGGATGCGGTGCGCAACCTGCACCGGATCTACGGGATCGAGGCCGTCGCCGCCAAGTCGGCCGCCGCCGGAGCCGTGCGCGACGACGCGGACGCGGACGAGGTGCCGCCGAACGTGGGCATGAAGCAGGCCGGGATCCTGTTCCGCGGCAAGTATCTGCCCCGCACCCTGCTGTCCTCGGCCATCTCGCTCTGCCAGTCCATGCAGTACTTCGCGGTCGGCTGGTACCTGCCGGTGATCAGCCTGGCGATCTTCGGCAACAGCTTCGAGAAGGCCACCATCGGCTCGATGGTGTTCAACGCCTTCGGCATCGTCGGCGGCATCCTCTCCGCGTACTTCGCCCGCAGGCTCGGCCTGCGGATCAGTTCGGCGCTCGGCTTCGGCGGCGTGTTCGTGATGCTGGTCGGGATGGGCCTGACCTTCGACCGGGTGCCGACCTGGATCGCGTTCATCCTCCCGGCGCTGTTCATCTTCTGTCACTCGGCCGGCCCGGGCGCGAACGGCAAGTCGATCGCCGCGCTGTCCTACCGCAGTGAGGTGCGCACGCTGGGCACCGGCATCACCGGGATGATCGGCAGCTTCGGCAGCGTGGCGGGGCTGTACCTGTTCCCGCAGATCAAGGACGGCATCGGCCTGGACAAGACGTTCCTGGTCCTGGCGATCGTCCCGCTGCTGGGCCTGCTCACCTGCGTGGCGATCAAGTGGGACCCGACCCGGGCCGTCTCGCCCGACGAGGACCCGGACGTGCCGATGCTCACCGAACAACCCGCGAATCCGGCGAATCCCGCGAATCCCGCGCTGGTCACCCGCTGACGGAGACCTCCCGCGAAAGACTCACGCGGAGCTTGGAATCGGATTATTCGGACCGAAAGGGCTGTGATGACGAAGACGTTGCACGCTCCCGGACGGCGCCTCGGCATCCTGTCCGTGGACGAGGGCACCACGGGGACCCGGGCCGGAGTCGTGCTGGACTCCGGGACGGTGGGCCACGTGGCGTACCGGCAGATCGCGGTGCGGCATCCCGACGAACACTCGGTCGAACAGGACCCGGTGGAGATCTGGACGGCCACGTTGACCGTCTGTCGCGAGGCGCTGGCCTGGGCGCGCGCGAACGACGTCGAGATCACCGCACTCGCGCTGTCCACCCAGCGGGCCACCGCGATGTTGTGGGATCGGCGCACCGGCCGGCCGCTGGTGCCGGCCTGTGTGTGGCAGGACCGGCGGTACGCCCGGGACCTGCTCGCCTACGAGGCCGAGTGGGACGAGCGGCTCACCGCCCGGCTCGGTCGGCCGGTGGGCAGCAGGGCGCCGTTCCTGTGGGCCGCCCGGCAGATCGCCGAGCAGCCCGAGGTGGCCGCGGCCCACGCGGCCGGGACGCTGCTGTTCGGCACCGTGGACACCTGGCTGGCCTGGAAGTTCACCGGCGGGGCCGCGCACGCCGTCTCGGCGAGCAACGCCGGTTCGGTCGGCGCCTACCTGCTCCGCGAACACGCCTGGGATCGCGAGTGGATCGGGCAACTGGGTTGTCCACTCGACCTGTTGCCCGATCTGTTCGCCGACGACGACCTCGGCTACGGCCGCATCGATCCCGAACTCCTGGGTGTGGACCTGCCGTTGGCTGCGGTCATGGGCGACCAGCACGCGGCGCTGATCGCGCTGGGCGGGCTGGCCGCCGGGCAGGGGATGTGCGTGTACGGCACCGGCACGTTCGTGGACGCGGCCACCGGGGACACCCCCGCGCTGCCGATCCCGGGCGTGACCGGTGTCCTGGCCCAGCCCGGTTGGCGCCAGGGCGAGACCACGCACTTCAGCCTGGAGGCGTACTGCTCCACCACCGGGTCCGCACTGCGCTGGTTGTGTGACGACCTGGGCTTCTTCGCCTCACCCGCGGAGATCGGCGAACTCGCCGCCCGGGCGCGGGGGCAGGTCGGGTCGGGTCGGCGCGAGTGGTTCGTGCCCGCGCTGGCCGGTATCCGCACCCCCGCGTGGCGGCCCGAGGCGCAGGCCGCGCTCAGCGGCCTGACCCTGGCCACCACCCGGGCCGATGTGGCCCGCGCCGTGTTGGACGGGATCGCGCACTCCGTATGCGACCTGATCGACGGCGTCGCCGAGACCATGCGCGCGCCGTTCGGGCGGTTGCGAGTGGGCGGCGGCGTGGCCGGCAGCGACACGCTGATGCAGATCCAGGCGGACATCGTCGGCCTGCCGCTGGAGCGCGCCGCGGACTCGGCGACCGCGAGCCTGCGCGGCACCGCCTATCTGGCCGGCGTCCGCGAGGGCCTGTGGTCCTCGCTCGAAGAGGTGGTCGAGGCGCAACCGCGCGGCCGGGTCTTCGCACCGACCACCACCCCCGAACAACGCGAGGAACAGCGGGCCGCGTGGCGGACCGTGCTCGCGCCGCACCTCGACTGAGGCGCGGGCCCGCGCCATTCGGCCGGCCGCGCGACCACCCGCGGCGCGGTCGGCCCGAGGCCACCCGCCCGAGGCCACCCGAGACCCGGGCGGCCGACCCGGGTGGCCGCCCCCGGGCCATTCACCCCCGGCCGGCCGCAAGGCCACCCGCACCACGTACCACCCGGCGGTCCGGTCATCGAACCGCCGGACAGATCCCAGGAGTTGATGTTGTGATCACCTTGCCCGCCCGCAAGCCTCGGCGTGCGTCAGCGGCGGCCACGAGAGGGAAGCCGCTGCTTCTCGACCGGAGCCGGGCCAAGCGCCGGCTGGCGGACCACGTGTTCGACGTGCTCGTGATCGGCGGCGGCGTCACCGGCGCGTACGCCGCACTCGACGCGGCCTCGCGTGGTCTGGACGTGGCCCTGGTGGAGAAGGACGACTTCGCCTCGGGTACCTCCTCCAAGTCGTCCAAGATGGTGCACGGCGGCCTGCGCTACATCGAGCAGGGCAACGTCAACCTGGTCCGGCACTCGCTGCTGGAGCGGCACCGCTTCCGCAAGAACGCACCGCACCTGGTGCACCGGCTGCCCTTCCTGTTCCCGATCCTGGAGAAGGAGGGCATCTTCGACGCCCGGCTGGCCAAGGGCTTCGAGGGCCTGCTGTGGACCTACGACCTGGTCGGCGGCTGGCGGATCGGCAAGCTGCACCAGCGGCTGACCGTCGACGAGGTGCTCGCGCACGCCCCCACCTTGCGCGCGGACCACCTCAAGGGCGGGCTGATGTACTTCGACGGCCGCGCCGACGACGCGCGACTGGTGCTGACCATCGTGCGTACCGCCGCGGCCCTCGGCGCCACCGTGCTCAACGGCGCCAAGGTGGACCGGGTCCTGGACGAACGCGGTCGCGCGGCGGGGGCCCGGGTCGAGGTGGACGGCGAGCGGTTCGACGTACGCGCCTCGGCCGTGGTCAACGCCACCGGCGTGTGGAGCGACGCGGTCGACGGGATGGCCGACAGCGGCCACGAGCCGCAGGTACGGCCCGCCAAGGGCGTGCACATCGTGGTGCCGTGGAGCAAGGTCCGGATCGACTGCACGGTCACCGTGCCCATCCCGGGTCGGGCCCGGCGGGCGACGTGCACGCGCTGGGGCGACGCGGTCGTCCTGGGCACCACCGACGAGGACTACCGCGGCTCCGTCGACGACGTGCACTGCACGCGCCCGGAGATGGAGTTCCTGCTCGACGGCGCCAACACCGCGTTCGAGGGCAAGCTCACCCCGGACGACGTGGTCGGCAGCATCGGCGGGCTGCGTCCGCTGGTCGGCAAGAAGGAGGGCGCCACCCTCGACATGAGCCGCGACCACCACATCGCGGTCGGTCGCGGCGGCATGGTCACCGTCACCGGCGGCAAGCTCACCACCAGCCGGCACATGGGCGAACTGGTGATCGACAAGGTGATGCAGGTACTCGGCCGCAAGGGCCGCAGCCGCACCGCCAACCTCCCGCTGATCGGCGGCGCCGGCTACGACGCCGAGGCGGTGGCCGCCTCCGGCGGACTGGCCGCGCACCTGGGCGAGCGCTACGGCACCGAGGCCCGATTCGTCTCCGACCTGCTCGCCGAGGACGCCACGCTGGCCGAGCCGGTGGTGGCCGGCATGCCGTACATCCGGGCCGAGGTGGTCTACGCGGCCCGCTCGGAGCTGGCCCGCTCGGTGGACGACGTGCTCTCCCGGCGTACCCGCTCGCGCCTGTTCGCACGCGACGCGTCGGCCGCCGCCGCGCCCGAGGTGGGTCGCCTGCTCGGCGCCGAACTGGGCCTGTCCGCGGCGCAGATCGAGCGGCAGGTCACGGACTACCTCGCGGCCGTGCGGCACGAGAAGGCGGTTTTGCTCGGCGACTCCGAAACATCCGCGGCACCCGCGATGCCCCAGGCCCCCAGGGCGTCCGCCGGCACCGCCGCGCCCGCGAAACGCGCATGACCCGCGGCACGCACAGCTCT
The DNA here is from genome assembly GCF_000372745.1 of Embleya scabrispora DSM 41855. Classification (GTDB taxonomy): domain Bacteria; phylum Actinomycetota; class Actinomycetes; order Streptomycetales; family Streptomycetaceae; genus Embleya; species Embleya scabrispora. The sequence goes on from NZ_KB889596.1 coordinate 156,357, forward strand.
CGCGGCACCCGCCGCACCCGACGACTCGCCGGACCCGAAGGAGTACAGCAGTGATCAGCAGGCAGACCATCACCAACCCGTTCAACCGAGGCGACTACATCGTGGGCGCGCCCACCCCACCCAAATGGGCCCGCAACACCCCGGTCGGCGACGGCGACGCGTCGCTCCAGGGCGCCGTGGTCGAGGTCCCCGAGTCGGTGATCGCGGACCTGCGCGGCGTCGCCAAGGCTGTTTACACCGACCGCGCCGACGTGGTCACCCGCACCCGTGACTGGTGGGCCGGCACCATGATCGGCGAGACCGACGGCCGCCCGGCCACCCCGGACGCGGTCGTGGTCGAGGTGATCGACGCCGACCAGGTCGCCGCCGTACTGCGGATCTGCAACGCGGCCGGCGTCCCGGTCACCGCCTCCGCCGGTCGCAGCAACGTCACCGGCGCGGCCCTGCCCGTACACGGCGGCGTCGTGCTCGACCTGTGCGGACTGAACCGCATCCTCTCCTTCGACGCCGAATCGCTCGTCGTCGACGTCGAAGCGGGCATGTTCGGCGACCTGTTCGAGAAGGAACTCCAGGAGACCTACGGCGCCACCACCGGCCACTGGCCGTCCGCGTTCGCCGTCTCCACGGTCGGCGGCTGGATCGCCTGCCGCGGCGCCGGCCAACTCTCCACGCGCTACGGCAAGATCGAGGACATGGTCGTCGGCATCGACGTCGTGCACGCCGACGGCACGCGCGCCACCTACGGCGACTACCCGCGCGCCGCCACCGGCCCCGACCTGCGGCAGATCTTCATCGGTTCGGAGGGCACGCTCGGCGTGATCACCTCCGCCCGGATCCGGGTGCACCCGCTGCCCACCTACGCCAAGGCGCTCGCATTCGGCTTCGAGACCTTCGCCGAGGGCCTGGACGCGTGCCGCAAGATCATGCAGCGCGGCGCGACCCCGGCGGTGCTGCGCCTGTACGACAAGCTGGAGAGCGGGGTGCACTTCGACCACCCGGAGACCAACCTGCTGCTGATCGCGGACGAGGGCGACCCGATCCTGGTCGACGCGATGCTGAAGGTCAGCGAGGAGGTCTGCCTCGCGTACGGTCCCGAACTGGACAGCGACGCGGTGTTCGAGCGCTGGCTGAAGGACCGGATGCTGGTCGGCAAGTCCTCCGACGGCTTCACCCCCGGCCCCGGCTTCGTCGCCGACACGCTGGAGATCGCCGGGTCGTGGACGGCCCTGGCCGAGGTGTACGACGAGGTGGTCGCGGCGATCCAGTCGGTGCCGGGCACGCTGGCCGCGTCCGCGCACCAGTCGCACGCGTACACCGACGGGGCCTGTGTGTACTTCTCGCTGCGCGGCGACGTGGACCGGCCCAAGCGGCGCGAGTGGTACCGCGCGGTGTGGGACGCGGCCAACGAGGTGCTGATCCGCCAGGGTGCGGCGCTGAGCCACCACCACGGCTGCGGCCTGCTGCGCGGCCCGTACCTGTCGGCCGCGCTCGGCGCCGGCTTCGACACGTTCGTCAAGGTCAAGGAGACCCTGGACCCGGTCGGAATACTCAATCCTGGCAAACTGGGCCTTCCCAACCGCTTCGACGCGTGAGGCGGCCGAGACCCAGCGCAGGTAGGTCATGAACGCCAGTCAACGCCCCGCGAGCGCTCCCCGGATGTCCTCCGTGTTGTCGTCCGCCTTCGCCGAGGTACCGGTGATCGCCTCGATCATCGGACCCCAGCGCCTGCAGAACTTCCTCGGCGCGCCGGCCGAGGTGTGCATCCTCGCGTCCATCCCGGTCGGGCAGCTGCCGAACATCGTGCAGCTGCTCGGCAGGGCGGCCAAGACGGTGTTCGTCAACGTGGACAGTTGCCCGGGGCTGGCCCAGGACAAGGGCGCCCTGGAATTCCTCAAGACGATGGGTGCGCACGGCATGGTCAGCACCCGGCTGTCGCTGATGGAGAAGGGTCGCCCGCTCGGGCTGCTGACCATGCAGAAGGTGTTCGTCACCGACCGCTCGAACATGCGCCGCAGCACCGACGCCATCGCCCGCGGCGGCCCGGACCTGGTCGAGATCATGCCGTCGCCGATCGTGGCCCGGATGACCCCCGAGGCCAAACGCGCGATGTCACCGTTCGTCGCGGCCGGCTTCGTGGAGACCGCCGAGGACGCGGCCGCCGCGCTCGCGCTCGGCGCGGTCGCCGTGGCCACGTCCGACCCCCGGCTGTGGGACCTGCGCCGCGACCGGCTCGCGGCACTCGGGTCCCCCTCGTCTTCCTCTGTTTCGTCTGTTTCATCGGCAAGTAGGAGAAACACATCGTGAGTCATGTCGTCGTCGCCCGCTACCGCACCAACCCCGACACGCAGGAACAGGTCCTCGCGCTGCTCGACGAGATGACCCGACGTTCGCTGGCCGAACCCGGCTGTCGCGGCTACCGGGTGCACCAGGGCGTCGAGGACGAGCGCACGATCGTGCTGTACGAGGAGTACGAGGCCGAGGCCGACTTCACCGCGCACTGCGCCTCCGAACACTTCCGCGACATCGTGCTCGCCCGCGTGGTGCCGCTGTTGGAGAGCCGGGACGTCGTGCGGCTCACCCCCCGGGCCGCGGTCGAGGCCGCCCAGTGAAGGTCAACGCAGCCGTACTGCGCGGAATATCGCACGAGCGTCCGTACGGGAGGAGCCGGCCGGTCGCGATCGAGGAGCTCGAACTCGGCGACCCGCGCGAGGGCGAGGTACTGGTCCGGATCGCCGCCGCGAGCCTGTGCCACTCCGACCTGTCGGTGGTCAACGGCGACCGGGTCCGGCCGCTGCCGATGGCACTGGGGCACGAGGCGGTCGGCGTGGTCGAGGCGATCGGGCCCGGCGTGGACCGGGTCGCGCCGGGCGAACACGTCGCGCTCGTGTTCGTGCCCAGCTGCGGTCACTGCACGCGCTGCGACGAGGGCCGGCCGGCGCTGTGCTCGGCCGCCGCCGCGGCCAACGGCTCGGGCGGGCTGCTGCACGGGCCCGCGCTGTTGCGCGATGCCGCAGGCGATGTGGTGCACCACCAGCTCGGGGTCTCCGCGTTCGCCGAATTCGCGGTGGTGGCCCAGGAATCGGTGGTGCCGATCCCGCGCGACGTGCCGTTCGCGGTGGCCTCGATGTTCGGCTGCGCGGTGCTCACCGGGGCGGGCGCCGTGATCAACACGGCGGCGGTCCGGCCCGGTCAGTCGGTCGCGGTGTTCGGCCTCGGCGGGGTCGGGCTCTCCGCAGTGCTCGGCGCGCGGGCGGCAGGCGCGTACCCGATCGTCGCCGTCGACCCGGTGCCGGCCAAGCGCGACCTGGCACTGCGCCTGGGTGCCTCACACGCGTACGACCCGGCGGACGCGGTCACCGCGATCCGCGACCTCACCGGCGGCGGCCCGGACGTCGCGATCGAGGCGGTCGGCAGCGCGGCCGTGGTCGCGGACTGCCTGGCCGCGGTGGACCGGGGCGGTCGCGTGGTCTCGGTCGGTCTGCCCGCACCCGGCCGCACGCTGGACGCGGTACCGGCGTTGGCCTTCGCGGGCGAGGGCAAATCGCTGATCGGCTCGTACATGGGCGACGCGGTGCCGCGCCGGGACATCCCGCGCTACCTGGCGCTGTGGCGCGCCGGCCTGATGCCGGTCGAGCACCTGCACACCGCGACGGTGCCACTGACCGACCTCAACGAGGCGATGGAGGCCCTGGCCAGCGGGGAGGCGATCAGGCAGGTGATCCGGACGGGGGCGGACGTGGTGGGGTGAGCGGGATGGCGAGGGACCTACCGACGACGCGGGCTCCCCGGTCCCGACAAGCCGATATCGCCTCGGACACGAACCGATCCGGAGGCAATGGGTCTCAGGATCCGTTGTAGAGGCGTTCCGGGTCGACGAGTCGGAGGTCGGGGTTGTCGGTGGCGGCCGTGCGCAGGTCGTCGGTGAAGCCGTCGCCGCTGAAGCAGAGCAGGCGGGTGTGGGTGGCGTCGAGGCCGGCACGGGCGGCGAGGAGTTCGCGGATGCGTTCCGGGCGGGTCGGGTGGGCTCGCCCCATCCGCGCCTTCCACGTGGCCTCGCCGATGGCCGGGAGGGATTCGCGGCCGTGGTCGTCGCGGCCGAAGACGGCGACGTCGACCTCGAGGCTTTCGGTGCGGATGTGATTTCGCGAGCACTCGGGGTGTCGAGGACGGGCCGGGGCAGGCGAAGATGGGGGCATGATCCACTCAGCTGCCGATGATCGTTACGAATCGATGCGTTATCGCCGGGCCGGGCGTAGTGGGGTCGAATTGCCCGCCGTCTCGCTCGGGTTGTGGCACAACTTCGGGAACACCCAGCCCATGGAGGTGCAGCGGGCGGTGCTCCGGCGGGCCTTCGATCTCGGGGTGACGCACTTCGACCTGGCGAACAACTACGGGCCGCCGTACGGCTCGGCCGAGGCGAACTTCGGGGTGCACTATCGGGCCGACTTCCGGCCGTACCGCGACGAGATGTTCATCGCGTCCAAGGCCGGCTGGGACATGTGGCCGGGGCCGTACGGCAACGGTGGCTCGCGCAAGTACCTGCTCGCGAGTCTGGACCAGTCGCTCGCCCGGATGGGGCTCGACTACGTCGACGTCTTCTACTCGCACCGGTACGACCCGGAGACCCCGCTCGAAGAGACGATGGGCGCGCTGGACACGGCCGTTCGCTCCGGGCGCGCACTGTACGCCGGCATCTCCAACTACGGTCCGCAGGAACACCGCCGGGCGGTCGAGATCCTGCGCGACCTCGGTACGCCCGTGCTGCTCAACCAGTCGGCGTACTCGATCCTGGATCGCGAGCCGGAGCAGGGCGTGCTGGACGCGGTCGGCGAGACCGGGACCGCGCTGATCGCCTATTCGCCGCTGGCCCAGGGCCTGTTGACGGACCGCTACCTCGACGGCGTGCCCGCCGATTCGCGGATGGCGGTGGGCCACTTCCTCACCCGGAACGAGCTCACCGAGGAGCGACTGACCCTGCTGCGCGCGCTGAACAAGCTCGCCCAGGGCCGGGGACAGACCCTCGCGCAGCTCGCGCTGACCTGGATCCTGCGCGACGAGCGGGTCGTGTCGGTGATCGTCGGGGCAAGCAGCGTGGCACAGTTGGAGCAGAATCTGTCCGCCGTCGGGCAGCCGGATCTGACCGCCGCGGAGATCGCCGAAATCGACCGGCTCTGCGCCGCGCTCTGATCACCGCGCTTCGGTCGGAGCGCCGCCGGCCGCGATTACGCCTGCGCCACCGGGGACTTGCCCAGGTCCCCGGCCTCGATCGAGGACAGTGAGGCGACCACCGTACGGCCCGGGGCGGGCGCGATCGTAGTGGTCGAGGACACCGCGAGTACGGCGCACCCGGCGGCCTCCGCCGAGGTGACGCCGACGATGGTGTCCTCGACCGCGACGCACGCGCTCGGCTCGACCCCGAGCGCGGTCGCCGCGGCCAGATAAGGGGCGGGGTCGGGCTTGGTCCGCGCCACGTCCTCGGCCGCGACGGTGACCGCGAACCGGGCCGACCCCAACGCGTCCCGCACCAGGTCCACGACCCGACGCGGCGACGCCGACACGATCGCCACCGGCACCCCGGCGGCGGCCAGCCCGTCCAGCAGCGCGAGAACCCCCGGCAGCGGCTCGATCCGGGCCTCGACCCGGGTCGTGAACGCCGCGTCCAGCGCATCCGTCAGCTCGTGCACGCACGGCGCCTCGGCGACCACGTCGTGCAGGTAGCCCGCCGTGTGCCCGATCGCGTGCCCGACCACATCCGCCGCGTCCGTCTCCCCCAACGCGTAACCCACCCGCCCGGCCACGTCGGCGACCGCCTCCCACCACAACTGCTCGGTGTCGACCAGGGTCCCGTCCATGTCGAACAACACGGCGGCGGGCAAGACGGGGGACACACTGACTCGTTTCGACGGGGTGAGGCGAGGACGTCACGACCCTCTCAGCCCGACGTGAGCACAGTGCCACGACCAAGTTGCGCGCGCGTGAACGTGTGTGAACCCCCACCGGCACGGCGCGCGCGACCGGACCCGGTTCAGATCACCGCCGCGCGCAGGGACAGGACGTCGGGGAGGTGTTGGGCGATGCGTTCCCAGTGGTCGCCGTCGTGCCGGCCGCGGTAGATCTCGCCGCTGCGGGAGCCGAAGTACAGGCTGGTGTCCTCGGCGTCGTCGGTGCACATCGCGTCGCGCATGACGGCGGTCCAGAAGTCGTCGGGAAGGCCGTCGGCCAGGGCCGTCCAGGACTTGCCCGCGTCGTCGCTGCGGTAGACGCGGCATCGGCCGTCGACCGGGAAGCGCAGCGAGTCGGCGGTGAGCGGGACCACGTAGACGGTGTCCGGGCGACGCGGGTGGACCACGATGGTGAAGCCGAAGTCGGCGGGCAGGCCGTCGGCGATCGACTCCCACGTCGCGCCCGCGTCGTCGCTGCGGTAGACGCCGTGGTGGTTTTGCAGGAACAGCCGGTCGGGGCGGTCCGGATGCCGGGCCACCTTGTGCACGCACTGGCCGTACTCGGGATACTCGTTCGGCGAGAAGGTGACGTGGATACCGGTGTTGGACGGGTTCCAGCTCGCCCCGCCGTCCTCGGTGACGTAGACCCCGCCGGTGGACATCGCCACGATGATCCGCCGCGGGTCGGTGGGATGCGGCAGCACCGTGTGGATCGCCTGGCCACCGAAGCCGGCTCCCCAGTTCGGCCGGTGCGGGTGGTCCCACAACGCGCGCACGAGTTCGAAGGAGCGCCCGCCGTCCGCGGAGCGGAACAGCGCGGAGGGTTCGACGCCGGCGTAGAGCACGTCGGGTTCCGAGCGGGCGCCGGGCACCAGTTGCCACACCCGCTCGACCGAGGCGCCCGCGTCCGCCGGAAACCCGACCCGGCCCAGGTCCGGCTCGCGCCAGGTCGCGCCGAGGTCGTCGCTGCTGACCACGATCGGGCCGAAGTGTTCGTGGACCACGCCCGCCAGCACGCGCGGTGCGGACCCCCGGGTGTCGATCGCGACCGAGTACACGCCCGTCATCGGGTGGTGCGGCCCGGTGTACGCCCAGGACCCGTCGTCGTGTGAGCGACCGATCCACAGGCCCTTGCGGGTGCCGACGGCGAGCAGGACGGAATTCGTCATGGTGACCTCCAGGCAGCGTTCCGTACTCGGGGAACGCTACGCGGCTGCGGTGACAATCGCCCGATTCGACGCGATCCGCCCCTTACCGGCGCCGGCGTCACACCGATCGCCCCCGGGCACCCTGGCCGGCGGGCACGAACACTCTTCGGCAGGCTCGGTCTCGAACTCGGGCACGAAACCGCTCGCACCCGATCGCGTCGGCCGGGATCACCCTCGGCCGCTAGGGCAGCGGTCGTCGGCCGGCGAAGCCGAGGTCGAGGCGGTGGTACCAGCCGAGCCGACGGTCACCCTCCAGCCAGCACAACAGGACGGGTACGCCGTCCAGGTCGGCCGGGAAGTCCACGAGCAACGGCGCGAAGCCCTTGAGCTCCGCGCCGGTCTGCTGGACCTGGGTCATCAATTCGTCGAGCCGGGCCTGCATGCCCTTGAGTTCGGGCAGCCCGCCCAGGGCGCATCGCGCCTCGCCTCGCTCCAGTGCCACCGCGACCTCCGCGGCATCCGCCCGGACGGCGATCAACTCGTCGAGCACCGGCATCAGCCGGGCCAGCTCCGCGCGTGCCTCGTCGACCGTGAACAGACCCATGCGGCACAACCTCCCATGTCGTGCGCCGGCCGACGATGGCGCGCGCCGATGGTACTGCCGCGGCCGGCTCGCGGGGGCGTCGGTGCCCACGAGCAGGAGCGCCGCCTGCGAAGTGGGGCGGCACCCCGCGAACAGGTCAGCCGAAGTACCCGGTGTTCTCTTCCACCCCGGGAAAGGAGGCGTGGTTGGCGTGCACCCCGAAGACACCGCCGGAGGATTCCGCCCGGCCGGTCCGGTCCTGTTCGATCAGGAGGCCGTCGTGGCTTGTGGTGCTTGTTCGCCTACCGACCGTGATGGTGATCGCCACGACCAGCGCGATCAGGCCGACGGCGAAGGAGATGATCGTGATCACGGTGCCCCCTGCGGGTTTGCCCGGTCGGATGGATCGGTTGTCCTACATGATCCATGCCCGTTCCGGCCCCGACGACCCGTTTCCCGCGCAACGGGCCGCCAACGCCCGCAATCGGGACTCGTCGCCGTCCGTGGACGAGTCCAGCCGCAGGATCTCCTGGACGAAGCGGCGATTCGTCGGCCGGCAGCGAATCTCCTGGGCGGCCACGGCCTCCGCCTCCAAGAGCGCGCCGACCGCCTCGCCGCGGCGGCCGACCGCGGCGAGGGCGCGGGCGAGGTCGACCAGGTGGCGGGCCTGCCGACCGCGCGGGAGCACGCCGAGTGCGGCGGGGGTGAACCGAGCGGCGATGGCCCGCGCGTACTCGCCGAGCAGTACGTGGGCGGCGACCCGGTGCAGCGGCACGTGGATCGCGCCGGGGTCGGCCCGCTCGGCCGCGTCCAACAGGTCTCGCGTCGCGGACCGGTCGCCGAGCCGGGCCGTGGCCAGCGCCGCCCCGAGCCGCAGCGTGCGCAGCGCCGCCCGGCCCGCCCGGCCGCGGGCGTGCAGCGCCGAAGCCAGGTCCGCCTCCGCCCCGAGCGCGAACTCGACGGCGGCGCTCGCGCCTTCGTGCCCGACCATGGCGTCGGTGAGCCGGTGGGCCGCCCGGGCCAGCACCACCACATCGGCGCTGCGGCCGGCCGAGGTGACCGCCCGGTCGGCCGCGCGCCAGGCCAGGTCCGGCTCGCCGTACACGTGCGCGACGGCGGAGGCCAGGCCGAGTGCGGCGGAGCGCACGGCGGCCGGCGTGAGCGCCCCTTCCCCGGTGCTTTCGTCGGGCCCGCCCGCCGCCACCGTCGCGCCCGGGCCCACCCCCGCGGCCACTCCCCCGCTCGCCTCGGTGGTCGCCGCCAGAACCGAGGACACCACCCGGTCCAGGCACCCGTAGTCCGCCGCGGCGTACGCGGTCCACCCGTAGGTCAGCTCCCGCCGCAGCACCTCGATGTCGGCCGGGGCGGCGCCGGCCCCGACCACGAGCGCGGTGTCCGCCCGGCGCAGTACCGCGCGCACCGCGGCGAGCGGATCGTGGTCGTGGTGCTCGCGGTTCCGCTCGGCGGGCAGCAGTCGGTCGATCCCGATGTGCAGGACGAGCGCGGCCTCGGCGAGCACCGACAGGCGCGGGTCGGCCTGTCGGTGGCCGGCCTCCACGTCCTCCACCCAGCGCACGGACCGGCCCATCAGACGGGCGAATTCGGCCTGGGTCAGGCCGCGACGCGCGCGCCAGTAGGCGATTCGCCGGCCGATTCCGGGCGCCGTATGCATGTCGGGCCGCTCCTTTGGGTATTGCCGAGTGCGCGCCCGGTGACCGAGTCGCCACGCGCCGCCGCACGTTCGTCGTTGTGTGCCGTTTGTGCCGCACGGGCGGGAAGTTCCCCACGCACACTGCGTGGATTCTGTCGGGTGCCCCGCCGGTACCTTCGGCCGGGTCGCGGCAACCGCATTTCGGGCCGGGTTGCCCTTGCGGGAGAGTCGATGAGAAAACTGATGCGTGTCCCCGGGGTCGGTCGGACCCGAGCGGCTCGCTCGCGGCCGGGTCGTACGCTGTCCATCCGAACCCTGCTGGTCTTGCTGACCGTGGTGCCCTCGGTGGCCATGGTCGCGCTGTGGGGCATCGCCACCTACCGCCTGGTCGACCACGCGAACAACCTGGACAACGAGATCTCGGTGGACGAGCGGGCGGGTACGCCCACGTACAACGCGATGGTGAACCTTCAACTGGAGCGGCGGCTGACCGCGGCGTGGATGGCCAAGCCGGCTCCGGCGACGACCGAGGCGCTGCGGGCGCAGCGGGTCAAGACCGACGAGGTGGTACGGGAGTTCGTCGCCTTCGCGAACAGCGGCGCGCGGGAGACACCGGGGCACGTGGTGCGCCGGGCCCACGAGGTGGCGCCGCAGTTGGCCCAACTCGCCGACGTCCGCCGCCAGGTGGACACGACCGGCGCGGCCGGGCGGGATCGGTGGTTGGGCTACTACACGGAGCAGGTCGCCAACCAGATCTCCATGATCCAGGCGTTGGCCCAGACTTCGGACACCGATGTCACCCTCACGGGCCAGTTCGTGGTCATCCAGTTCCGGGCCGGGGAGGCGCTGGCGCAGGAGGACACGATGGTCACGTTCGCGCAGCCCGGCGGTCGGTTGACCCAGCCGGACTTCGCCGCGTTCGTGCAGAACGTGGGCGTGCGTCGGCACACCCTGGAGGACGAGGTCGAGCCGTTCCTGCCCGCCGCGCTGCGTCCCACCTACCTGGCGCTCACCGAAGGCCCGGCCTGGCGGAACCTGATCGCGATGGAGGACGCGATCATCGCGGCGGTCGACGCCCCCCGGGATCAGCGGGCCGCGGCCGGATCCGGGGTCGCCCTGCCGGCCGAGCTGGCCAAGTGGCGCGAGACGTCCGACCAGCTCGCGCTGCCCAACTCGGCCTTCGACTTCGCCCGGATCGATCAGCTCTTCGCGGCCGGTGAGGAGGCCATCTCGGACACCTGGAACCAGGTGTATCTGTTGAGCGCGATCGGCCTGGGCTTCGTGCTGATCGGCGCCCTGCTCTGTTGGCGGGTGACCCGTTCGGTACGGCTGCGGTTGTCCCGGCTGCGCGATGCCACGGTGGAACTGGGCTCGCAGCGACTGCCGGTGATCATCGATCGGTTGCAGCGCGGCGAACGGGTGGACCTCGCGGTCGAGGCGCCGGACGTGCCGGCGGGTCCGGACGAGATCGGCCAGGTGGCCTCGGCGTTCAACACCACGCAGCGAGCCGCGCTCGACGGCGCGGTACAACTGGCGCGCCAGCGCGAAGGTTTTGCCAAGGTGTTCGTCAACACGGCGTTGCGCACCCAGTCCCTGGTGAACCGTCAGATCGGTGAGCTGGACGCGATGGAGCGCCGCCACCAGGACCCCGAGTTGTTGCGCGAGTTGTTCACCATCGACCACCTGGCCACCCGCCTGCGCCGCTACGAGGAGAACCTTGTGGTGCTCACCGGCAACCGGCCGGGCCGGCGCTGGAGTCGCCCGGTGCGCATCGTCGACGTGGTGCGCGGCGCGGTCGGCGAGGTGGAGGACTATCACCGGGTCGAGGTGTATTCCGACCGCGACCTGCAACTGTCGGGGCCGGCCGTGGGTGGGTTGATCCACCTGCTGGCCGAACTCGTGGAGAACGCCACGACCTTCTCGCCGCCGGACACGCCCGTGCACGTGCGAGCGGTCTCGGTGGCCAAGGGCCTCGCGATCGAGATCGAGGATCGCGGTCTGGGCATGTCGGCGGACGAGTACGAGGCGACCAACCGACAGTTGGCCGTCCCGGTCAGCTTCGACGTGATCGCGCTCGCCGAGGACGTGCGGATGGGCCTGTTCGTGGTCGCCCAACTCGCCGATCGGCTCGGGGTGGAGGTGACGCTGCGGCCGTCGCCGTACGGCGGCACGCTGGCGATCGTGTTCCTGCCCGAGGAGTTGATCACCCGAAGTTCGGGTACGGCCGGCGAACCGGACCGGACCGCGGAGCCGTTCGAGCACGCGCTCGCGGCGGAGCCGGGGTCGCAGGCCGGGGCCGAATCGGCATCCGCCCCGGACCCGGCGGCCGGATCGGTGCACCCGTCCGAGGACGACACCGAGTCGCACTCACCCGGTCGGCAACACCCCGAACCGGTGGTGCGATCGCTGGACCGGGTCCCGGCCGCGCCCGAACCCGCCCGGCCCGCGGCGCCCACCCCCGCCGCCGCCGAAGAGACCACCGCAGACGGCCGACGCGCCCTGCCGCGTCGGGTCCGGCAGCGCAATCTGCCGATGCCGCTGCGTACCGAGTCGGCTACCGGAAGCGAGAGCGATCCACGAACCGGGTCGAAGCCCTCCTCACCGCGCGAAGCTGCGGCTACCTTGTCCTCGTTCCGGTTCGCGAGTCAACGAGCACGCGAGGCATCCGAACCGAGTGCGGACGGCGACGAGTCCGCGCTCGAGACCGAACCCGGAACCGGGACCGAGCCCGAACCGGGCCCGAACCCCGCCGCCGGAAGCACCACGCACCCTGGGGAACCGTCATGACGAACACGCACGATCTCGCCGGCGGCACGGCCACCACCGCAACCGACAGTCGCCTGGACTGGTTGTTGACCGACCTGGTCAAGCGCGTTCATCAGACTCGGCACGCGATCGTGCTGTCCGAGGACGGGCTGCTGATGAGCCGGTCCGAGACCATCCCGCGCGACGACGCCGAGCAGTTGGCCGCCGCGGCGGCCGGGTTGCAGAGCCTGGCGCGCAGCATCGGGCGGGGTTTCGCGGGCGGCTCGGTACGCCAGACGCTGGTCGAGATGGACGACGCCTTCCTCTTCCTCACCGCCGCCGGCAAGGGCGCGCATCTGGCCGTGCTGGCCGAACAGAGCGCGGACGTGGGGGTGGTCGCGTTCGAGATGAACATGCTGGTGAAGAAGGTCGGCGAGTATCTCGGAACTCGGCCACGCGGTGGTGAGGCCGGCGATCCGGCGGGCGGTCGGGCATGACGTCCCGGTGGGAGCAGCCCTGGGACGAGGACGCCGGCCCGCTGGTACGGCCGTACACGCTCACCCGCGGCCGCACCAAGGCCGTGCGCGACGCGGATCTGACCCTGATCACGCTGGTCACCACGGTCGCGCCGGAGGAGCCCGCGGGCCGCGCCCAGGCCCCGGACGATCCGTCCTCGGTCGCGCGTCGCAAGGCTCGGGACGGGCGCGGCCGGCAGCCCGAGCATCAACAGATCCTGGAACTGTGCCGGGAGCCACAGGCGGTCGCCGAGGTGGCCGCGCTGATCGATCTCCCGGTGAGTATCACCAAGGTGCTCGTCGACGACCTGCTCCGCGACGGCCTGGTGACCGTGCGCGCCCCGCTGGCCCTGGCCCGAACCCCCGATCCCGCCCTGTTGAAGAAGGTACGTGATGGTCTCCTTCGGCTCTGACCGGCTGCCCGAGCATGCGGCGGCGGTCAAGATCCTGATCGCGGGCGGGTTCGGGGTCGGCAAGACCACCCTGGTCGGCACGGTCAGCGAGGTACCGCCGCTGCACACCGAGGAAGTGATGACCGAGGTCGGTGTGGGCGTGGACGACCTCGCGGGCGTCGAGGCCAAGTCGCGCACCACGGTCGCGCTCGACTTCGGTCGGATCACGCTGTCCGAGGACCTGGTCCTGTACCTGTTCGGCGCGCCCGGTCAGGAGCGGTTCTGGTCGTTGTGGGAGGACCTGGCGATCGGCACGCTGGGGGCGATCGTGCTGGTGGACACCCGACGCCTGGACGCCGGCTTCGGAAGCATCGACTTCTTCGAGCGCCGGGGCATCCCGTTCGTGGTCGCGATCAACCGCTTCGACACGGCGGTGGAGTACACGGTCGAGGAGGTGCGCGACGCCCTCGACCTCGGCCCGGACGTGCCGATCCTGCCGTGTGATGTGCGCGTGCGCTCGTCGGGACGGGACGTGCTGTTGGCGCTGGTGGACCACCTGATGGCCGAGTCGTCGCCCGCGAACGCCGGACGGGCCGAATTCAGCCCGTCCGGCGCGTGAGCACGGGTGGGCCGCGGGCCGGCCCACCCGCCACACGTCACCGCACCGCGATTCCCGCGCGGACGCCGGCCGACCGGGCGGCCGAGGTGCCGAGCCCGCGCGGCCCGTACCGCACGCGGGGCACCGCCGGCGGCTCGGCCCCGACCCGCGCCGCCGGCACATTCGCGGGCCCGCGGCGGGCCGCGTGCCCGGGTGCGGTTCCGGCCACCTGCCGGGGAAACGGCACCAGCGGCTTCGGGTCCGCGTAGCGATCGCACTCCTGATGCCACTTCAGGATCGCCGCGTTCCAGTCGCCGAGCGCCGCCGCGTACCCGTCCAGTGCCGCCCTGGCCGCCGGGTCCAGAGCCAAGTCCTCGTACATCGCCGGGAGTTCCACGGCGACCACTCGCTCGAACTCACGCATCCTGGAGGTCATCAGGTCGTTCACGATCACCAACGCCTGGGCGAAGTCGCAACCGAAGAAGTTCTGCACCACCAGCAGCAGGTTGTGCAACTCCCCCTCGACCTCGATCTCCTTGCGGTAGGAGAACACGTCGTTGATCATCCAGCCGAAGTCGGCGGCCGAGTTCTCCATCGCCTGTACGGCGCGCGAGCGGTACGCCTGGTCCGGCACCACCTCGGCGTGGGAGAGCCGGGACAGGCTCTTGGTCAGGTCGGAGCCGAAGGTGCGACGGCGCATCTCGATGTAGTCGACCGGGTCCGGGATGCGATTGAGCGCCGTGTTGGACAGCTCCCACAGCCAACTGTCCATCATCTCCTCGATGGTGCGCCGGAACCGGCGGCGCGACGCGGGTGGCATCGGCCCGGCGGTGCGCGTCCACAGATCCGTCAGCGAGCGCTCGATCGCGTCCGCGGGTACCGGCGCCGGCTCGCCGTCGACCGGCATCAGCGTCTTGAGCCGCTCGGTGTACACCTTGGCGCCGGCCTGGTCGAGCGAACGCCCGAACACGATCGGGTAGTAGTCGTCGCCGTAGGTGCCCCAGGCCAACCATCCCGAGGCCAGGTCGAGTTGGTCCAGTGTCGCGTCCGGTGCGATGCCCGCCGCGCACAGCGGCAGGTCGAATCGACGCAACGCGTCCTCGTCCCAGATGCCCTCGCGGGTGATGCCCGTCCGCGCGGCCCACTCGACCAGGTTCTCCCGCGAGGTGTCCAGGTGCCGGTTCAGCCGTGGCGCGAACGGCAGATGGAAGTCGGGGATGTCGTACGGCTCGACCGGTTGGAACGGCACGTGCGTGAAGGCGCGCAGCCCGTTGTGCAACCCGGCCACCAGCCCGGGCAGGATCCGCGCGGCGGAGGTGCCCAGCCCCAGTGGTCCGGCCAGGACCCCGGTCACCGTCGGCACCGCGGGCCCACCGGTGGAACCGCCGCCCGCACCGGCCCCGTTCATGTATCGGCTGGAGCGCATGTGCCACTCGTGGCCGCCGGACTGCCAGTCCTGGAGTCCCTTGACGTACGCCATCACGTCCAGGCAGGACTGCGGATCGAGGCCGTGTTCGAGGAACAGCGGCGGGAGTTCGGTGAAAGTGGTGTGCTCGAACTGGTGCAGGCGCGAGGTGAGCAGTTCGTTGACCGCCTCGGCCGCCTCCTGTGTGGTGCAGCCGAGGAACTTCTCGAAGACCAGGATCGCGTTCGCGTTCTCGCCCTCGTTCTCCACCTCACGCTGGTACGAGAACACGTCGTTGCGCAGGTGTACCCCGTCGGCGAAGGTGTCCTTGAGCACCCGCAGCGGCCGCGAGGCCGCGATCACCGCGGGCACCTCGGCGTTCGCCGCGTACTCCACCAGGTTGGCCGACCACGGCGCGCCGCCGACCTTGCGGCGCATCTCGATGTATTCGACGGGGTTGGCGATCCGGCCCTCGTTGATGTTGGCCAGTTCCCACATCGACTCCTCCAGCAGCGCCTGGGTGCTCTCGGCGAACCGCTCCCGCCAGTCCTGCGACATGCTCGGCACGGTCCGCGTCCACAGGTCGGCCAGGCCCTCCTCGACCTGGTTGGTCGGCGCGGGGATCTCGGCGGTGGAATCGACCGGCATGAACGCGCGCAGGCGTTCGAGGTACGCCTTGGCGCCGGCCATGTCGTGGGTGCGTTTGAAGATGTCCAGGAAGTGGTCGTCGAAGAAGAAGACCCACACGTACCAGTCGGTGACCAGGTCCAACTGCGGCCCGGTGCAGTCGGGATGGGTGTACGCGCACAGCAGCGCGTAGTCGTGTGAGTCGAAGTCGCGCTCGTCCCAGATGTTCGAGCCCTCGATCATCCGCATCCGGCGGGCCCAGGTCTTGGAATGCTCGCGTGCGCCCTCCAGGTGAGGGTTCAGTCGCGCGGGATACGGCACGTAGAACTGCGGGAGTTCGAAGGGTTGTGGCATCGGTGCGCCCCTTTCGCCAGGGCACACGCTAGGTCGCGCGAACCCTTCGGAGCGGGCGACGGATCGGTTCTCGCTCGATCTGGTGAAACGGGCCGTCGCAGGCTTAACGATCTTGTTCGGCGGCCATGCGGACGAGCGCGGCGACGAAGCGGTCCACCACGTCCGCACCCGCCGGATCCGGGCGTTGCGGACGGGCCGCGTACACGCTGCGCCGCGGCGGGTCGCTCAGCCGATGCAGGGTCAGCCGCGGGTGGATCGCCCGGGTCAGCAACCCGGGCGCGAGCATCACGCCGAACCCGGCCGCCACGAACGCCTGTTTGCCCAGCCAACCGCCGCACTCGATGTCGATCCGCGGCGTGAAACCGGCGCGCGCGCAGGCCCCGGTGAGCACCGCCGCGGCGCCCTCGTAGTCCTCCACCCAGGTCTCCTCGGCGAGTTCGGCCAGATCCAGCACCTCCCGGTCGGCCAGGCGGTGGCCGGCCGGCAGGACGGCGCGCAGTTCGTCGTCGAGCACATGGGTCAGCCGCAGCCCCGGGTGCGCGGGCAGACCCGGCGGGTAGTCGGTGACCACGGCCACGTCGAACTCGCCGTCCAGCAGGCGCGGGATCAGCCCGGGCGAGAAGTCCTCGGCGAAGGTGACCCGCACGCCGGGAAGTTCGGTCGTGAACGCGGTGAGCGCGTCCGGCAGCAGCGACACCGCGGCGGTGGGCACCGCACCCACCCGGACCCGGGTGCCGACCCGATCGCGGGCGGCTCGCACCTCCTCCTCGGCCCGCTCGACCCGGGCCAGAATCGCGGTCGCGTGCTCGCGCAGCACGTCGCCGGCCGCCGTGGTGCGCACTCCGCGCGCGTGCCGGTCGAGCAGCGTGGTGCCCAGGCGCGCCTCCAGGCCCGCCACCTGGCGGGAGAGCGCGGACTGGGTGTATCCGAGGGTGTGTGCGGCAGCGCTGATCGAGCCGTGTCGGCACACTTCGACGAAGGAACGCAGGGCGAGCAGGTCCATGAGCGGTGACTCTAGGGTGTGGCTTCAGCCATGCTCGGCAGGCATGGCCGCCCTGCGGAAGATGCGCTGGCGGGATGGGCGGTGCACGGGTGAGGATGGGCGCCATGACGACATCGAATCGGCTGACCCACATCCCGGCGCCCGAGGGCGTGCGACCGGGCAACGGCTACACCAACGTGGTCACCGGCACCGGCCGGCTGGTCGCGGTCTCCGGGCAGGTCGCCTTCGACGAGGACGGGAACCTGGTCGGCAAGGGCGACCCGGGCGCGCAGGCCCGACAGGTGTTCGAGAACCTGCGGCGCTGCCTGGCGGCGGCGGGTGCCACGTTCGACGACGTGATCAAGCTGACCTATTTCCTCACCGATGTCGGGCATCTGCCGGCGGTGCGCGCGGCCCGCGACGAGTTCGTCGACATGACCCGCCCGCCCGCGAGTTCCGCGGTCCAGGTGGGCGCCCTGTTCCTGCCCGATCTGCTCCTGGAGGTCGAGGCGTTCGCATTGGTCGACGACACGAACGGCGACACGAACGGGGCCGGCGAATGAGAGTCGCCGTCTGCGGCCTGGGCCGGATGGGCACGGCCGGCGCCGAGGCGCTGGTGGCGGCCGGGCACGAGGTGACGGTCTGGAACCGGACACCGCGTACGGTGGCCGGCACGGTCCAGGCCGCGAGTGCGGCCGAGGCGGCGCGTGACGTCGACGCCGTCGTGCTGTTCGTCTTCGACGGGCCGGCCGCCGAGGCGGTCCTGCTCGGGCCGAACGGCATCGCGGCCGGCGCGGCGCCCGGCACGCTCGTGATCAACGCGACGACCCTGGCCCCCGAACAGTCGCGCGAGCTCGCGGCGGCGGCGCACGCGGCCGGGTTGCGCTACCTGGAGGCGCCGGTCCTGGGTTCGGTGCCGGCGGTCCGCGCGGGCACGCTGATCGTGTTGACCGCCGGCGAGCCGGCGGACGTCGCGGCGGCCGAGCCGGTGTTGCTCGCGTGGTCGCACGCGGGCGAGCGGCGGCACGTGGGGCCGGTCGGCGCCGCGACCGCGCTCAAGCTGGTGGCCAATCTGGGCCTGGGCGTCGCGGCGGCCGGATTGCACGACGCGGTACGACTCGGCGCCGCCCTGGGCCTGGCCCGCGCGGACGTGCTCGACGTACTGACGGCGAGCGCGATCGGCGGCCTGGTGGGGCGCAAGCGCGAGCGCCTGGACCAAGCCGCCTACGCGGACGCGGATTTCACCGTGGCGGCACTGGCCAAGGACCTCGTCCTCGTCGGCGATGTGACCGGCACGCCGCTGCCGGTCGCCCGGGCGGCGGCGGAGGTCGCCACGTCGGCGGTCCGGGCCGGCGACGCGACCGCGGACATCTCCGCACTGGGTCGCTGAACGCCGCCGGCGCTGTGGCCGGTCGACGCACCGGGCGGTGGGCCGATTCGCGTCGGCCGTGAAGCACCGGCGAGGCGGTGCCGGCATCGCGGCCCGGGCGGATCGGCCCGCCGCGCACGGACGTCCGACGGCCTCCGAAGGTGGCTGCACGTGCCAAAAGCGCGGTCGCACGCGGGACGCCCGGCGGTCGGCCGACCGTCGGGCGTGATCCCGCATGCGACTACACCAGCGCGTCGATCGGGTCAGCCGGCAGCACGCCCGCCGCGACCGCCTCGTTCAGCCATTCCGGGAACTCCAGGAGGAGTTGGTCGTACAGTTCCGCGTCCGCGAGCAGCCTCGGGTCCTGTCCGGCGTGGAAGAAGCCCGCGTTGTCGACCACGCGCTGCTCCGGCACGGTCAGTTCGTCCAGCTTGCGAAGGAAGTCGAAGCCCTTGGCCTCGGGGTCGCCGAAGCCGATGAACTGCCAGAAGATCGGCAGCCCGGCCACCTCGCACAGCGCCTTCGCGGCGGCGGGGCGGCTGGTCGGCGCGCCGTCGGTCTGGAAGATCACCAGCGCCGGGTCGGCGCTGCCGGACGCACGGTAGTGCTCGACCACCTTGGCGATCGCCGAGTGGTAGTTGGTGCGGCCCATGTGCCCGTAGGAACCGTGCAGTTCCTCGATCCGACCCACGTGGTTGCCGGGATCGAGGTCGGCGACGCCGTCGATGTCCGTGGAGAAGAACACCAGCGGTACGACGGCCTCGCCGAGCTGCGCGGACAGCGCGAGCGTCTGGTCCGCGAGGTGCTGGACGGTGCCGTCCTTGTAGTAGGAGCGCATCGACCCGGAGCGGTCCAGGACGAGGTAGACCGCGACGCTGCGGCCGGCGAGGCCGCACTTGGCCACGGCCGCCGCGGCGGTCTCCGCACGGGCCCCGAGGCCGGGCGCGACGTCTTCGACCCGAGCGGGCGGCACCACGGCGACGGTGGTCGGAACCGGGGCGGCCTCGGCGACCACGAACGGCTCCGCCTCCACCTCGATCGCCGGCTCCGGCGCCTCGGCGGCCGGCTCGACCACGGTCGCGGTCTCGTCCTGCTCGGCCTCGGCGGGTGTCGCGATCGCCTGTGCCGGTACGGGAATCGAGGTCGGCGCCGACCCGGAGGCGTCGTGCTCCGCCCGGGACTCGGGAATGACGACCGGCTCCGGGATGACGACCGGCTCGGGAATGACGACCGGCTCGGACAGAACGGCCGGCTCCGCATCGGCCGGCTCCGAAAGGGCGGCCTGCTCCGGCACCACCGGCTCCGGCACCACCACCTGCTCCGGCAGCACCGCCGGCTCGGGGACGGCGACCGGTTCGACGACGGCGACCGCCTCCTCCACCGCGACCGGCTTCTCGACCGTGTCCGGCTTCTCGACCGTGTCCGGCTCGTCGACCGCGACCGGCTCCGGCGCGACCTCCGTCGCCGGCGCACTCTCCGGCGCCGGGCTCACCTCCGGTTCGTCACGCGTCGTCGCCTCGGCGCGTGGCTCCGGTTCCGATTCGGCGACCGGCTCGGGCGCGCCGACCGGGGACTCGGTCGGCGCGATCCTGAGGTCGGTCGGTGCGGCGGCCACGTCGCTCGTCTCGGGTGTCTCCGCCGCCTCGCGGGACGGCCGCGAACGAAAGACGTTGCGCAGCAGACTCCTCAAACCCATCGGCGAATCCTTACCTGTGTGGGGGACGCCGTCCCGATCATCAGGACGGGTACGTAAGGCTAGTCATGGCCCCGGCCGAGCTGTGGGCGACCCGCGCGTACGACACCCGACGGACCCCCGAACAGCCGAAGGCGCCCCACCCGTACGCCGGCTGCCGGCCCCTCACACCCCCGCGAGCAGTACGAACGCCGCGTCCACCGCGGCGCACGCGGCCGAGACGTCGTCGTCGGTGAGCGCCGCGGACACGAACCAGCATGCCGAACCGACCGCGTTGACGTGTACTCCGCGCTCCAACAGGGCGTGTCGGAACAGCGCGTAGCGCGCGTCGTCGCTCGCCGCCAGGTCCCGGTAGTTGCGCGGCGCCGTGCCGTCGGCCGAGAAGACCACCTGGAACATCGCCCCGACCCCCTGCACGGCACACGGAATCGCCCTGTCCCTGGCGGCCCGTCGGATCGCCTCCATCACCCGGTTCCCGGCCGCGTCGATGCGCGCGATCACCGCCGGATCGGCGAGTTCGCCCAGCGTAACCAGCGCGCCGGCCGCACACAGCGGCGAACCGTTGTACGTACCACCGTGTTTGACCCGGTTCGCACCGATCTCCTCCATGATGTCGCGGCGTCCGGCGAACGCCGCGATGGGCAGGCCGCCGCCCAACGCCTTCGCGTACACGGCAAGATCCGGAAGCACACCGAACAGCCCCTGGGCACCGCCCGGTCCGGTCCGAAAGCCGGTGCACACCTCGTCGAAGATCAGCACGATCCCGCGTCTGGTGCACTCCTCGCGCAGCGTATCCAGGTAGCCGGGCACCGGCATGGTGCACGCGTTGTTGGCCACGATGGGCTCGCAGATCACCGCGGCCAGTTCGCCGCGATGCGCGTCCAGGATCTCGCGCAGCACCACCGCGTCGTTCCACGGACAGATCACCACGTCTGCGACCACGCCGGCCGGCACCCCCGGGGAGTGCGGGCGCGCGTGCGGCCGGGCGTACGGTCCGGCCTCGGCAGCGGTGGGCCGGTTCGAAACCGCGAGCGAGTCCGCCCACCCGTGGTAATGGCCCTCGAACTTGAGCACCTTGTCCCGGCCGGTGAAGCCGCGCGCGGCCCGAACCGCACCCTGAATCGCCTCCGATCCGGAGTTGGCGAACCGGACCAGGTCGGCGCACGGGATCATCCTCCCCATGGTTTCCGCCAGTTCGATCTCCGCGACGGTGCCCGCGCCGAACATCGTGCCGCTCGCCATGACGTCCGCCACCGCCGCGCCGATCGCCGGATTGGCGTGCCCGATCACCGCGCAGCCGTACGAAATCAGGTAGTCGACATACTCGTTCCCGTCCACGTCCCAAATGTGCGCGTCCTTGCCGCGCGCGATATAGAGCGGATAGGGAAATGGACCGGTGCTCGTCACGCGTGCGGAGGAGGCGGTCCCGCCCGCCAGCGAACGTCGGGCCCGATCGAAAAGGACCCGACTGGTTTCGGTCGACTCGGCCGAGATCACGGAATACGCCACCTTCGCTCTTGACACCCGTCATGGTCACTACGCAGGGTTTTTCTCCGTACCGTCGCGGTGAATGCGAACGGACCGGCCGTATCAATTCCGAGGGGTCACCCATGATCGAGAAGGTCGCCGTCGTCACCGGAGCGGGCAGCGGCGTGGGCCGCGCGTGCGCACTCGCCCTGATCGATCGGGGTTGGTCGGTCGCTCTGGCCGGTCGACGCGAGGTCAACCTGGAGGAGACCGCCGCGCTGGCCGGAGATCGCGCCCGCTTCGCCCTGCCGGTGCCCGCCGACATCACCGACCCCGACGCGGTCGACCGACTGTTCGCCACCGTCGTGGAGCGGTTCGGCCGGCTCGACCTGCTCTTCAACAACGCCGCCGACACGATGCCCTACGTGCCCACCGAGGACGTCGAACTCGGGGACTGGCGCCGGGTGCTCGACTCGATCGCCACCGGCGGATTCCTGTGCGCCCGGGCCGCGTTCCGGATCATGAAGGAGCAATCTCCGCGCGGCGGCCGGATCATCAACAACGGCGCCCCCTCGGCGCACGTCCCACGCCCGGATTCGATCGCCTTCACCGCCGCCAAGCACGCCGTCACCGGGCTGACCAGGTCGCTGTCCCTGGACGGTCGGCCGCACGACATCGCCTGCGGGCAGATCGACATCGGCAACGTCACGCCGATCGACCGGCCGCAGCCGGCCGTCCGGCAGGCCGACGGTTCGCTGCGGGTCGAGCCCACCATGGACGTCGGACACGTCGCGGACATGGTGGTCGCGATGGCCGCGTTGCCGATCGGGGTGAACGTCCAGTCGGTGACCGTCATCCCCAGTGCGATGCCGTATGTCGGCCGCGGCTGACCCGGACCCGACGACCTCGCCCGATCGGGGTGCGGATCCGCGCCCCGCCGCGATGCCGAACTCGCGACCGGCTCCGGCCAGATACGCCTCGATCCGGGTTCCGCCCGCCAATCGGCCGTACAGTTCCCACGCGATCATCCGATGCAGCCCGTCCAGGTGCACGATTCCCTGCCGCACCGCCAGACCCGCGTAGTCGACTGTCTCCACCGCGCGGGTGCACAGGTACAACGGCGTCATCGGCGCGTCCCGCTGCCACGCGAGTTTGGCCGCGCAGACCGGATTGCTGTGCGTGTACCGCCCGCGGGTCGAGCGCAGCCGGCGCACCGCCGCGGCCAGGGTGAGTCCGCGCGGCGGCACCAGTTCGAAAGCGCCGCCCTCGCCCAGGTGCCACGGCAGGATGATGCCCAGCAGCGCCGCCCGATCCAGTTCGATCCGCAGCCATCCACCGGGCAACGCGTCCGCGAGGCGCAGCAATTCCTCGCCCTCGGCGTTGCTGTTCTCCGGATGGCCGCCGTCGACCGGGTGGTCGTGCCGGAATCGGTCGAAGACGACGTCGAACGGCACGGTTTCGAGAACCTTCAAGAATCGGATCCATTCGAGTGATGGGCAGGTGGGCGGCCCGGCGGTGGACGACCACCGAACGACCGGACGGAGCGGGGGGAACAGGCGGAACAGGCGGCCGGCCCTCAGCCCGAGTAGCGCGTGAAGTGGCGTTCCGCGAAGAGTTCGGGCCAGTGTCCACGATCGAGGTCCAGTTCCCGGGCCCGACCGAGCACGTGTCGCCAGTACGGCTTCACCGGTGGCCAGCGGGTGCCGCACTGCCCGTACGAGCCGTCCACCATGTAGCGCGGCCTTCCGCCGAAGGCCGGGCCCGGGCGGCGGGCGTGGAACAGGGCCGAGTGCACGAGCACCGTGGAGCCGGGCGGCAGCTCGTCGATCAGCACCTCGCCGGGCAGTTCGCGGCATCCCAGATGGGCCCTCGCGTCCTTGTCCGCGACCTCGCGGTGCGAGCCCGGGAGTACCGCCAATCCACCGACGGAGGCGTCCAGTCCGCCGAGGTAGTGCAGCGCGTGGATCATCGTGTACGTACGATCGCGCTGCGGGGCCTGTTCGTAGTCGTGGTGCCATGCCTTGCCGTCCGCACCCGCCGGGCGCCGGTCGCTGTGCAGGTGGTGGAACACGAAGTCGGTGCCCATCAGCGCCCCGACCAGAGCCAACAGCGGCGGGTGGGCCGCCAGTTCGCCGTGCGCGGCGAGTTCGATCTCGACCACCGGCGGCGGACCCGGTCGGCTCGGATCCACACAGGCGGCGATCGCTCGCTCGCGCGATCCGGAGTCCACCCAGTGGTCCACCTCGGCTTCGAGCCGTGATACCAGATCGTCGGGCAGGAAGCCCGGTAACAACAGGTATCCGCACTCGGTGAATCCGTCGATCCGACTTCCGTCGACCGCCCTGGTCGGCATTTTCGGCATATGGATGTTCCCCCTGTCGGCGGTGCCCGGCAGCCGGCCCACCGAAAGCGGAATACCGCTTCGCATTTCCGGGTGGAAAGCGGGTGGCCGACGGGAAAACGGAGCGTGATCGAGCCGATACGAGAAATATCCATCGGCGCGGAGATCCATGCGCACACTCGACAGATTGGCCGGATCGTTTCCCCGGGCGGCCGGACCGACCACGCATCGCGCGCGGTGGCCGAAAACGGTGCGCCGGCCACCTCAGCCCATAAAGGTCAGCCGCACCGTCCGGTCCGGGTTGTCCCGATTGGTGTCCACCATCGTGACCGACTGCCACGTCCCCAGCGCGAGTTCGCCGCCGATCACCGGCAGCGTCGCGTGCGGCGGGACCAGTGCGGGCAGCACGTGATCGCGCCCGTGTCCGGGACTGCCGTGCCGATGCCGCCACCGGTCGTCGGCCGGCAGCAGATCCGCCAACAACGCGAGCAGGTCGTCGTCACTGCCGGCCCCGGTCTCCAACACCGCCACCCCGGCGGTGGCGTGCGGCACGAACACATTGAGCAGTCCGTCCCGCCCGCCGGCCACCTCCCGCAGGAACCGCGCACACATACCGCTCAGGTCGTACACCCGCTCCCGCCGCCCGGTACTGACCTCGAAAACCCGCGACACGACAGACTCACTCATCCCGCCATGCTCGCGCAGCCGCACCCCGGTTCCGCACCCTCGACACGGTCGCGCCGAGGAATGCTTTGCTTTCGACCGAATGCGTACGGACAATATGGAGCAGTACTTACCTGTCGGTAAGGATGGATCGGCGGGGATCGACAGGGCTCGCCAGGAACGGGAGACGCGCATGGCTCGGCGCTATCAGTGCGGCCTGGACGCCGCCATGGATGTCATCGGCGGCAAGTGGAAGGCATTGATCCTTTGGGCGCTGCACGTCGAGGAGCGGCGCTTCGGCGAGTTGCGCCGGGCGGTGCCCGGGATCAGCGAGAAGATGCTGATCCAGCAGTTGCGCGAGATGGAGGCCCGGGGGATCGTGCACCGCGAGGTGTTTCGCGAGGTCCCGCCCAAGGTGGTCTACTCGCTGACCCCGCTGGGGCAGTCGCTCAACGAGGCGCTGCTGCCGCTGGGTGTGTGGGGGCACGAAAACGTCGAGCAGATCATCGAGACGGCGCCCGCGACGGCCGGGGCGCAGGACCCCGCACAACCCGCCGCGTAGGCCGTTTCCGGGCGAAGTTTTCGGCGTCGGCGAATGTCGGGAATAGCGTCGGGCGGTCTGCTATAACCGCGCGGACACACTCTGGGTGAGTCCTTGTTGACTTTTCGTAGCGCGCGCCGTAATTATTTCGGCAGCGAATATCCGGATTGTCTGCGACGTCTTCGTTGAGCCGCCGGGGTGTGAATATATGACCGAATACGTCCGAGTGTCCGAACAACTGGCGCTGCCACGCGGGCCGGTCGATCCGATCATGGCCTACGCCCGGCGGCTCGACACGTATCCGGTCCACGTGTGCCTCGACGAGGCCACCGCGCTCGCGCGGCTGTGCGCCGAGATCGACGGTCGACGGGTCGCCCTGATCACGGACGACACCGTGTACACACTGCACGCGCGCCGGCTCGCCGAACGGCTGACCGCGTCCGGACTGGACGTGGTCCACACCTCGTTCCCGGCCGGCGAGGCGAGCAAGAGCCTGCGCACCGCGAGCACCCTGCTGGACTGGCTGGCCGGCACCTCGCTCGCCCGCCGCGACATCCTGCTCGCGGTCGGCGGTGGCGTGGTGATGGACACGGTCGGCTGGGTGGCCAGCGCGTACATGCGCGGCATCCCGTACATCAACGTGCCCACGACCCTGCTCGCCCATGTGGACGCCGCGCTCGGCGGCAAGGTGGCCATCGACCATCCGTCCGCCAAGAACCTGATCGGCGCGTTCTACCAACCCAGGGCGGTGGTCTCGAACGTCGGGTACCTGAGCACCCAGGACGGTCGCGGATTGCGCGCCGGGCTCGCCGAGGCGATCAAGACCGGGATCATCGCCTCCCCGGAGTTGTTCGAGTCGATCGAGCGCCGGCATGCGGCCATCCTGGCCGTCGAACCCGTGCCCACCGCCGCCCTCGTGCATGCCTCCAGCGTGCTCAAGTGCCGGTTGATCGCCCGCGACCCCTATGAGCGCGACCTTCGCCGGCCACTGAACTTCGGGCACACCATCGGCCACGCCGTGGAGACCGCGACCGGCTACGGTCCGGTCCTGCACGGCGAGGCGGTCGCATTCGGGATGGCCTGCGCGGCCCGGATCGCCGAACGACGCGGGCTGCTCGACCCGGCCCTGTGCGCGCGGGTGAGCGGGCTGCTCGACCGGGTGCGATTGCCCACCACGCTGGCCGGATTACCCGCCCGGCTCGACCCGGCGACCACCGTCGAGGCACTCGGCCAGATCCGCAAGATCCGGGACGGCCGGCTGCGGTTCGTGCTGCCCACCGCGCTCGGCGAGACGGTGATCACCGACGACGTGAGCGACGAGGAGATCCACGCCGCGCTCGTGGTCCGCCCCACCGCCGAGGTCCCGTTCGCACGCACCCACGGAGGCACCGATGACTGAGCTGGATGTGTTCGTGGTCGGCGGAGTCGGCGTGGACATCATCGTCCGGGTGCCCGAACTACCCCTGCCGATAAGCGACTTCAAGGTGCCACCGATCCGGCAGTACGTCGCGCACACCGGCAACGGGGTGGCGCTGGGCTGTCGGGCACTGGGCCTGCGCACCCACTTCGCGGCCGTGCTCGGCGCCGACCCGGAGGCGGACTTCGTGCTCGCCCACTACGCCGAACAGGGCCTGTCCTTCGCGCATGTCTCCCACCCCAGCGGCACCCCGCGCAGCGTCAACCTGGTCGGCCCGGACGGCGAACGACTCTCACTGCACGACAGCCGCCTGCCCGCGGATCTGGTCGTCGACCCCGAGCTGTACCGCCCCGCGCTCGCCCGCACCCGGCACGCCCACGTGTCGATAGGCGGCTGGTCCCGCCCCGCACTGGCCGACGCGATCGAGGCCGGCGTGTCCACCTCGACCGACCTGCACGGCTGGGACGGCAAGGATCCCGCCCGGGCGGACTTCGCGTACGGGGCCGACCTGGTGTTCACCTCCACGAACCGGCTCGGCGACCGGGTCGAGGAGGCCGCGCGGGACGTGCTCGCCCGGGGCCGGGCCGAGATCGTGGTCGCGATGGCGGGCGGTCGGGGCAGCTACCTGGTGCTGCCGGACCAGCCGATGCGGCACGTGCCGGCGCTGGCCATGCGGGTCGACGAGGTGGTGGACACCAACGGCGCCGGGGACAGCTACGTCTCGGGCTTCCTGTACGCCTACCTGGCCGGCCGCGACTGGGCGGACTGCGCCGCCGCCGGCACCCGGGCGGGCGCGCACGCCGTACGGACCGCGGGCACGCATACGTCGTTCATCACGGCGAAAGAGTTGGACCGTGCGTTCTCCTGACGGGGTCGGGAAACGGGTCGGGGGATGCCTCGGGCGGCGGGTCGGCGGGCGCGGCCGACGCGAGAATGCCGCGCGGGGTGACGATGGCGTCCCGAACGGTACTTCCGGCGGGGACCGTGGCGCCCGGCAGCACCACCGAGCGCAGTACGGTCGCGCCCGACTCGATCCGGCAGCCGGGGTGCACGACGCTGCGCTCCACCCGCGCCCCCGGCGGTATCCCGGCGCCCAGCAGACTTCCGGCGACGTACTTCGGGAAGCCGTCCGACAGACCCGCCAGAGTGCGCGGGAGCGCCTCGGCCGGGATCGGGTGCGGTCGGTCCGGCAACCGCAGTTGCTCGGTGCGGTAGCGCTCGACCGTGCCGATGTCGGCCCAGTAGTCGGGCACCCGATACGCCGTGACCCGGCGGCCCCGGGCGATCATCGCGGGCAGCACGTCGCGGCTGATGTCGTGCTGCCAGCCGTCCTCGCCGAGCGCGGCCAACTCGGCCAGGATTTCGCGCAGCGCGTCGATCCGGAACACGCAGAACGCGGTGAACACCAGGTCCGACGTCGGTCGCGCGGGCTTTTCGACCAGGGCCCGGACCCGAAGGTCGGCATCGGTCTCGACCATCCCGAACAGGTGCACGTAGCGACGCTCGATGCGCTGCACGCCGATCGTGCAGTCGGCGTCCGCCGCCCGGTGTGCGGCAACCAGCGGCGCGTAGTCGAACACGTAGACGTGATCCGCGTGTTGCACCAACAGGTCGCTCGCGCCCGGGGCGAACAGGTACTCCGCGTTGGCGAGCAGTGCGTCGGCGGTGCCGCGTTCGGCGGGGCGGGCGGGCAGGATCGCGCCCGGGCCGCTTCGGGCCAGAGCGTCGTGCGGACCGAAGTGCAGTCGGGTGCCCGGGCGTTCGTCCCAGTGCGTGACCAGGTGGCGGACCAGGTCGGATTCCCGGTGCTGGGAGAGCAGGACCAGTTCGGGCAGGCCGGAGCGGACCGCGTTGGCCACGCTGAAGTCCACCAGCCGACAGGACGCGGCATACGGCACCAGGGGTTTGCACACATCGGCGGTGAGCGGGCCCATGCGCTCGCCCAGACCACCCGCGAGCAGGGCGCCGCGTACTCCGTCGAGCGTCACCAGGTCCGCCCCTGCGCCTGCCCGGCGGGAACCAACGTGCGCAGCAGCGCGAGCGACGTGGCGATGCCCTGCTCCGTGGGCAGTAGGGCGTCCTCGTGTTCCACGTAGATCACTCCCCGGTAGTCGTCGTCGAGCAGCGCGGCCACGATGGCCGGCCATGGCAGTTCGCCGGCGCCGAGCGCGCGGAAGCGGATCGCCGGGCCGGGTCCATAACGCGACCAGCCCGCGCCGCGTGGCGCTTCGGCACCGGACCAGCGCTGGAGGTCCTTCGCGTGCACGGCCGCGAGCCGCTCGCCCCAGCCGCGCACGGCCGCCACCGGATCGTGCCCGGTCGCGGCGAGGTTGGCCGGGTCGAGACACAGACGAACATCGCTCACCGCCGAGAGCAGTGCTCTCGCACTGGCCGGGTCGTACGCGACCTGCTTCGGGTGCGGCTCGAACACGACCCGCACGCCCAGTGCGTCCGCGAGGTCCAGGATCGGCCGCGCGGCGAGCGCCCACGCGTGCACGTTGTCCTGCCAACTCACCGCGCTTCCCGACCAGGACAACCAGCGCGCCAGATCGGGCACGCCCAGCATCAACCGCACCAGCGGCGCGCCCAGACCGGCGGCCAGCCGCACCGTGTCGAGCGCGGCGCGCAGCCCGTGGGCCCGCTTGGCCTCGGCGGTCCCGGCGAGCACCGGATCGGTGTGCGGCCCATGTGGTCCCAGCACCAACTGGGTGTCCCGGCTGTTGCTCACACAGCCCACCTCGACCCCGGCCGCCGCGCACCGCGCACGCACCTCGCGATGCAGCCCGGGATCGGCGTGCCGCCCGCGCTCCACCAGCGCGAAGTGGCCGTCCGCGGGCAGGTCCACCACGCCCGCTCCCGCGTCCCGAGCCACCCGCAACGCCCCGCTCAGACCCGCGGGCGCCAAGGCGGCCAGACACAACCCGAGCCGAATCGGCGCCCGCCCGGCCGCCCGTTCGTTCGGTTGCCCGGTCATCGGCGATCCCCCTCGCTCGGCTGCGCCTCGGCACGTCAGAGGTTGCGGATATGTGCCCAACTCTCGGGCGGTGAACCCTGGTTCGCAAGCAACGCGGCATATATCGCGGCCACCGGATCGGCGATCACGGTGGGCGGTTCGGCCGCGCCGAGCTCGGTGACGATCCGTCGGCTCAACTCGGCGGCGTACGGCGGACACCCGCGGAACACGCCCCCGTTGAGCACGGCCCGCCACGTCCCGGTCAGCCCGGCCGCGTCCCGGGCGGCGCGCACACCCGTGACCAACTCGTCTAGGCCGCCTCGCACCACCTCGCCCGCCACCGCGTCACCCGCCTGCCAAGCCACGCACACCTCGGGGGCGAGTGCGGCCACCGCGGCCTTGGGAAACGGCCCGGCGGCCAGCCGACGGGCGAGTTCGCGCGGACCCGAGGCGGCGAACAGCGTGGTCGGCCGCCCGCGCCCGTCCGCCCCGCGCACCGCGGCCCGCAGGCCCGCCTCGCCGAGCGCGTACGCGCTGCCCTCGTCGCTGCCCAGATATTCGCACCCGCCGATCACGACGGGTGGTCCCGCGTCCGGTCCGGCACTCGCCACGCAGGCCGAGCCGGTACCGGACACCACCACGACGCCGCGCCCGGACAGCGGCGGCGCCAGGAGCAGCGGCGGAACGTCGCCGGAGATCACGAGTCGACCCCGAAAGCCCCGTTCGCGCGCGATCGCGGCCAGCCGGTCGATCGCCCCCGGCGCGGTGTCCATGGTGATCGTCGAACTCGCGAACCAGCCGGTCGACACACCGCCCAGGTCCGAGGCGATCCGGGAGAGCAGTCGGACCAGCGTCTCCTCGGCCGCCGGTCCGGCCGACGCGGGGTTCACCGACTCCCGGGTGTACCGGATCGTGTCGAGCACCATGGCCGTGGTGCGCGTGCCGCCGGCGTCGATCGCCCAGTATCCGCCGACCCGGTACCCCACAGTCGAAAGCCTCCGCGGTCCGTCGAAATCCGATGTTCCGGCTCACGCTACCGGTGCGGGAGGCCGGCCGAGGACGGTGAGGGCGCAGTACGGTGGACGACACTCTGGGTCACCCGATACGGACGGAGCGTCGATGCGGCACGGCGGCGGTGTGCTCGGGCTGGTGGCTCCGGCGACGAGTTGGGGGCTGTTCTGGGGTGGCTGGGCCGCGCTGATCCCCACGCTCAAGGACGAACTCGCGCTGGACGACCGGCAACTGGGCCTGGCGCTGTTCGCGGTTCCGGTCGCGGCGGTACCCGCGATGTTGCTCACCGGGCCGCTCGCCCGGCGACTCGGGCCGCGCACGCTGCCGTTGGTGACCGCCGCGTTCGCGCTGGGCACCCTCGCCGTCGCGATGGCCGGATCCCGATGGACGTTCGCCGCCGCACTGCTCCTGATCGGCGCGGCCAGCGGCGCGATCGAGGTGGCGCTGAACGCCACCACGGCCGCACGCGAGGCGCTCACCGGCGAGCGCCTGTTCAACAAGGTCCAGGCGGCCACCCCGCTGGCGATGGTGCTCGCCGCCCCGGCGGTCGGCCTGGCCCTGCATCTGGGTGCGTCCGCGCGGGCGATCCTGGTGGTGATCGCCGTGCTGGTCGCGCTCAGCGCGGTCCTGGCGATCGATCGGCGCCGGTGGCAGGAGCAGGATCCCGGGCCGGCCGCTCGGACCGACCGCGCGCACGGCCGGCTGCTGTTCGCCCTGCTCGTGGTCGGCGCGGTCGGCGGCACGGTGCTGCTGATGGAGAACACCGTCGAGCAGTGGGGCGCGATCCATCTGACGGACGACCTCGGCGCGGGTTCCTTCCTCGCCGCGTGCGGGCCGGCCGCCTACATGGCGGGCCTGTCCGCCGGTCGCATGCTCGCCCAGTGGCGCGGCGAACGGGTCGGCGACCGTGCGCTGGTGCTCGGCGGCGGCGTGTTGGGTGGGCTCGGGCTCGCCCTCGCGGCGGCGGCCTGGTCCACCGCGAGCACGCTCGCCGGGTTCGCGCTCGCCGGCGTCGGGTTGGCCCCGGTCGTCCCGACACTGCTCGCGGCGACCGGACGCGCGGTCGGCCCGAAGCGTCGCCCACAGGCGATCTCGCTGGTCACCACGGTGTCCTATGCGGGCTTCCTGGGTGCTCCGCCACTGGTCGGCACGTTGGCCGGGCACCTGGGTCTGGGCACCGTCCTGGGCATCGTCGCGCTGTGCGGCGTCGTGGTGGTGACGGGCAGTCAGTCGCTGCGGTTGCTGCCCGCCGAGGGGACGGACGATCCGGAGTCCGGTCCAAACGACCCGGGTACGGATCCGACGGTGGACCCGGCGGTACATCCCGCGCAGGATCCGGCGGGCCGGGCCGATCGCGCGGGCGACCGGGATCATCCGGGGCGGCAGGACCGTTCGGTAGATGGCAACGGTGCGTCGGGCGAGGGAAGTTCGACCAAGGGATCGCACGGGCCGGGCGCGTCGACCGGTCCACACCGACCCGATCGGCCCAACAGGCCGCACCTGAAGGGGGTTTTCCGATGACCCGAGTCCTGGTGTTCGGGTCGGGATACATAGCCGGACACGTGGGCACCCGGTTGACCCGCCTCGGCCACGGTGTCGTGCTCGGCTCTCGGCGCCGCCCGCGCACCCCGGAGAGCCGAGGATTGCGCTGGCTTCCGGTGGACGTCGCCGATCCGCGCCAGGTGCGTACCGTCGTCGACGCGGTCCGCCCGGACGCGGTGGTGGCCGCGCACGGGCCCTCGGACATCACCTGGTGCGAAGCCGATCCGGCCGGAGCGGCGGCCGTACACGCGGCGGGCGCCCGGCATGTGGTGTCCGCGCTCGCCGGCCGGCCCGCGCGGACCGTGCTGATCTCCACGGACAACGTGTTCGCCGGACACGCGGACAGCTGTACCGAGTCCGATCCGACCGAGCCGGCCAACGCCTACGGCCGCGCGAAGCTGGCCGCCGAGGCCGCCTATCTGGCCGGCGGCGACACGCTCGTGCTGCGAGTCAGCCTGGTGTACGGCTGGGACCGGGCCGGTCTGCGGCCGAACTTCTTCACCACGTGCGCCGAACGCCTGGCCGTGGGTGCCCCGGTCGCGGTACCGGACGAGCACTGGA
This sequence comes from Embleya scabrispora DSM 41855, assembly GCF_000372745.1. Lineage (GTDB taxonomy): Bacteria > Actinomycetota > Actinomycetes > Streptomycetales > Streptomycetaceae > Embleya > Embleya scabrispora. The sequence continues at coordinate 188,857 of NZ_KB889596.1, forward strand.
ACACGCCGGTGCTGATCGACGACGTCGCCGCGTGGACCACCGCGCTGCTCGACTCGGCGCACACCGGCGTCGTGCATCTGGGTGGTCCGCGTCGGCTCTCCCGGGTCCGCTGGGCCCGGCACATCGCGACGACCTACGGCGTCGACCCCGCGCTGGTGACCGCCGTACCGCAGGGGGACACGGCGTACGCGTGCCGCCCGCGCAACGCGTGCCTGCACAGTGAGCGCGCCGCCCACCTGCCCGAACTGCGCGGGCTGGCCCCGGTGGACGTCTTCGCCGCGGACGCCGCGCTGATCGCCGCGCCGGCGGGCCTGCCCGCCCCGCCACGGACCCCGACCGTCCCCGACGCCCCAGCCGCCCTCGACGCCTCAGCCGCCTTCGACGCCTCAGCCGTCTTCGGAAGGGACCAGCCCTGATGGACCGTCATCTGTTCCTGGCCAGCAAGCGCGCCGCCGTCAGTTTCGCCCCGGATCCCGATCGCGGCACGCTGCGACCATGGCTCGCCCCGGGTGGTACGGGAAACGTGGTCGCCGAGCAGGCGGGCGTGCTCGACGTCACCTGGATCGCCAGCGCGGACACCGACGACGACCATCGAGCGGCCCGGGAGAATCCGGACGGCCTGGACCTGCGGCTGCGTTCGGGCCGTGACATCCGGGTCCGCCTGCTCCGGCACGATCGGGACACCTTCGATGTGGTGCAGAACTTCTTCACCGCACAGCTGATGTGGGCCGCGAACAACTACGGCTGGGACAAGTGGAAGACGCCGACCTTCGGCACCGAGACCTACGCCGCGCTGGACCGGTTCGCCCGGTTCACCGAGGACTTCGCCGGTGCTCTGCTCGCCGACTCGGCCGACGTCGCGGACCCGGCCTACCTGGTGCACGACTACCAACTCGTCGGCGTTCCGGCCAGGTTGCGGGCCGTACGGACGAACGCGCCGATCTTGCTGTTCGTGCACATCCCGTGGCCGTCCCCGGACTATTGGCGGATCCTGCCCAAGGCGATGCGGGTCGGCATCCTGGAGGGCATGTTGCCCGCCACCACCATCGGCTTCTTCGCGGAGCGGTGGTGCCGCAACTTCCTGGACTGCGTGGCGGATCTGCTACCGGACGCGCAGGTGGACCGCGACGCGGGCGTGGTGCGGTGGCGCGGCCGGCGCACCGGGGTGCGCACGATGCCGCTCGGCTACAGTCCGCTCGCCCTGGAGGCGGACCGGCCGCGTCTCCCGGAGGGGATCGCCGAGTGGGCGGGTGACGCACCACTGGTCGTGCACAGCGGCCGGACCGACCCGATGAAGAACGCCGAACGTGCGGTGCGGGCCTTCGTATCGGCCCATCGCCTGGAACCGTCGGTGCGCTCCTCCAAGTTGCTGATCAGGATGAATCCCAATCGGCTCTACGTCGAGGCGAACGCCGACTACCTGCGGCGCGTGGAGTACGCGATCGCCGAGGCGAACGCCGAACTGGGCCCGGACACCGTGCGGCTGCACTGCGACAACGAGGTCGAACACACCATCGGCTGCTTCCGTCGAGCCGACGTGCTGATGTTCAACTCGACGGTGGACGGCCAGAATCTGAGCACCTTCGAGGCGCCGCTGGTCAACGAGCGGGATGCGGACGTGATCCTGTCCGAGATGTGCGGTGCGGCCGAGATCCTGGCCCCGGTCTGTCGCACGGTCAACCCCTTCGACCTGGTCGAGCAGGCCGAGGCGCTGGTCGCCGCGTTGACCGCGCCGGCCGCCGAGCGCAAGGCGGCGGCCGAGCGGCGGCGGCGGGTGGCCGAGCCGTGGACCCTGGAGGCGTGGGTCCGCACCCAGTTGGCCTGGCTGGACGCGGACCACCGCGATGACTGAGCCGGTGGACGGGCCGTCGGCCGGGGCGGTCCAGGTCGCGCAATACCAGTTGGGCAACGCGGTGTTGGTGCGCGGCGAGGGCATTCGCTCGTGGGATTCCACCGGGCGCGAGTATCTGGACTGCGTGTCCGGGACGTTCAACCTGGTACTCGGGCACAACCACCCCGAAGTGATGGCGGCCGTACGTGAGCAGACCGAGGAACTGGTCTTCGCCTCCTCGTCGTTCCGCACCGAGCCCACCGACCGACTGATGTGCGATCTGGTCGCGCTCGCGCCGGCCGGTCTGACCCGGGTGAACCTGCGCAGCAGCGGCGGGTCGACGGCGAACGAGGGCGCGATCAAGATCGCCCGGCACCACACCGGGCGCCGTGATGTGATCGTGCCGTTCCGGGGTCACGTCGGGCAGACCATCGCGGCCACCGCGCTCAACGGCAGCAGCCGAATGCGCGCGCCCTTCCCGGTGCATGCGGCCGGGGCTCTGCACGTGCCCGATGCGTACTGCTTCCGCTGCTTCTATCGGCAGACCCCGGACACCTGCGGAATGTTGTGCGTGGAGCGGATCGAGGACTTCATCACATACGCGAGTTCCGGCAGCGTCGCGTGTGTGTTGATCGAGCCGATCAGCGGGATGGGTGGCAACATCGTGCCGCCACCCGGGTATTTCCAGGCGCTGCGGGCGCTGTGCGACGAGCACGGGATCGTGTTGATCTTCGACGAGATCCAGACCGCGTTCGGCCGCACGGGCGAGATGTTCGCGGCGGACCACTTCGGGGTCACCCCGCACATGATGACCGTCGCCAAGGGCCTGACCGGCAGCGGTCTGCCGCTCGCGGCGATCCTGACCGAGGAGCGCATGGCCGACTGGGACCGGTCGCTGCACGGCTTCACCTACGGCGGCCACACACTTGCCGCCGCGGCGGCGGTCAAGACGTTGGAGATCGTCCGCCGACCCGGGTTCCTGGCCAACGTACGCCGGGTCGGTGCGATCCTGAGCGAGCGCCTGCGGGCGCTCCAGCGCGAGCATCCCGTACTCGGCGACGTGCGCGGGCCGGGGCTGATGATCGGCGTGGAACTGGTCCGCCCGGACGGCGCGAAGGCCCCGGAGCTGGCCCAGGCGTTCCAGCGCCACCTGCACACGCGGGGCATCCTCACCCGCGTATCCGAACACGGCCTGGGCAACGTGATCGAGTTGCGCCCACCGCTGATCCTGACTCCGACGGACGCACACCTGATCGCGGACGGGTTCGGCGAGGCACTGGAGATGTTGCGGACGCGGACGACACGGACGCCTCCGGCGCCGGAGGCGCCCGGGACCGCGGTGGCACGGGCGGCCCGGGCAACAGGGGCGGCACCGGAGGTCTCCGGGGTCCCGGGAGCGCGGTCGGTCCCGGAAGCACGTGCGGTCCCCGGGACGTGGGCGACCCGGCCGGCCGCGGGGGCGCCGAATTCACCGGTTCGACCGCCCGAGTCCGGCACGGCGAACCGAGCCGCCGCCCCATCGGACTTGCCGGAATGAGGGTCGAGTTGGGCCCGGACGGCCCCTGTCTGCGGCTCGACCGGCCGGACCCGCCGGCCGGTGAGCATCGGGTGCTGATCCGGGTCGAACTGGCCGGCCTGTGCCGCTCCGACCTCAAGGAGGTGGCCCGCGAGCGGCACGGTCCCAGCCAGTTCGGCCACGAACTCGTGGGCCTGATCGCCGAATCCACCCTCGCGGATCGACTGCCCACCGGCCTTCGGGTGGCCCTGGATCCCAACGTCCGACTCGCCCGCACCACCGGCTTCGCGACCGAGATGTACGCGGCCGGGCCGGCCGACCGGCTGCTCACCGCACTCCCCCGGATCCCGGACCGAATTTCGGCCCGGCAGGCCGTGTTCGCCGAACCGCTCGCCTGCGCCGGGCACTGCGTCGCGGCGCTGGCCGGGCACCTGGGCGTGCCGCCGGCCGGCCGCCGGGTGGTCGTCTTCGGCGCGGGCGCGGCGGGACTGCTCATCGCCCGGCTGGCCGAACTGGCGGGCGCGGACGTCACGTTGGCCAATCGCAGCGCCGACCGCGCGAAGTTCCTTCAGGACCGGGGCTTCGAGGTGCGCGCCATCGCCACGCTGCCGGCCTCGGCATTCGACGCGGCGGTGATCGCGACCAGCTTCGTCCGCCCCGACATCCTGGCCGAGGCCCTGCACGTACTCGTCCCGGCCGGCCTGGCCCTGCTCTACGGCGGCACCGCGCCCGGCGACGAACTCCCGGGCCTGCCCGTCGACCTGGACCGCGTGCGCCGGCACGAACACGCGGTCCACACCACGTGGTTCGGCCGCCCGGTCACGGTGGCCGGCAGCTACGGCACCACTCCCGCCGACTTCGCCGCCGCCCTGATCACCCTCCCGAACCTGCCCCTGGAACGCCTGATCACCGAAGAGATCACCCTCCCCGAACTCCCCGCCGTGCTCCGCGACCAGATCACCGGCCGCCCCCTCGGCAAGACCGTGATCCGACCGTGATCCCACAGGCCCGAGTGGGAGCGCGTCAGAGGATCCCGAACATGACGATTTCTCCGGGCGACACCGCCCGCAGGCTTCTCGATGCGGCTCACCCGGCGGTGTTGGCCACCGTGAACGGGGACGGCGGGCCGGCGGGTTCGAACTTCGCACCGCCCTTTCGGTTCGGCCGTCACGAACCCCTCGACCGTCACGAACCCGGAGTGCCGAATCCGCGCAGTGCCCAGCGGGGACCGTTGCGGGTGAGGTCGACCCGGGCCAGCGGGCCGGCGTCCAGGTGCCAGAACACGCTCGCCGGTGCGCGGAGCGCGTGCACCGCGACGGCGCGTGCGACGATCGGATGGGTGATCGCGACCACCCGCCCGTGCCCGGCCCGTGCCTGCTCGTCGAGCCAACCCGCGGACCGGGCCAGCACCGAGGCCAGCGACTCGCCGCCGTGCGGGGTCGCTTCCGGCTCGGCAAGCCACGCGGCCACCCCCGCCGGGTCCGCGGCCAGCACCTGGTCCAGCGTCCGGCCCGCCCAGTTCCCGTGATCGCAGTCGCGCAGCGCCGGCTCGACCAGCGCGTCCGCCAGGCCGAGAGCGACCGAGGTGTCCGCGCAGCGCAACTCCGGCCCACGCACCGTCCGAGCCGGCTTCCCGCCGGCCACCGGCGCCAACCGCTCGGCCGCCGCCCGGCCGTGCGCGGTGGGCGGCTCGTCCATCGGGAAGGCGGCCCGCCCGGTGGCGACGGTGGCGGCGTGGCACAGCAGGGTGACCCGGGTACTCACGATGTGCCCTTGGCGTCACGACGCCCGACCGGCCGGACGCGTCCCACCCGCTTCGCCCGCTCCACCCCGTTCGTCACGATCCACTCCGCCCGATCCGCCCGATCCTTCCGGTTCAAGACTTGCACAAAAGATCTCGTCCGACGGCCCGCACCCGTTGACCCATCGGCGGCCGGCCCCTAGATTCCGATCGACCTCGCGTCGCGACGAGGAAGCCGGTGTGACTCCGGCACGGGCGCGCCACTGTGATCGAGCCACCGACCCCGCGCGAGCGGGACCCGGCGGCCGTGAGTCAGACCCTCCCGCGACGCACCCCGTATCCGGGCGCGTTGCCCCGAAGGAGGATTCCGTGGCTCAGGCCGCCGTTCCCCGTCCCGCCGTCACACCGATCACGATTCCGGTCAAGGCGATCCTGCCCTGGGCCGCGTTCGCCGGGGCGTTCCTGCTGTTCCTCATCTACTTCGTCGCCTCCGAGCAGGGCGCGGTCGCGCTCTTCTCCGGATCGGGTGTGCACGAGTTCGTGCACGACGGACGACACCTGCTCGGCTTCCCCTGCCACTGACGGCTGCGCGGTCCACCGCGCGGCACGTCCGGAAGAACAGGTAGCGACCCGTCGACGAGGCGGGTCGCCACACAGGAAGTCGACATCACGCATGGTGCGAAATCTGTTGATCCGCGGCATGCTCACCGGCGTGCTCGCCGGGGTTTTGGCGTGGGTGTTCGCGTGGGTCTTCGGTGAGCCGGAGGTCCGCAACGCGATCGCCTTCGAGGAACACGAGGCGAGCGCGCACGGCGACCATCCCGAAGAGGAGATCGTCAGTCGGGGCGTGCAGAGCACGATCGGCATGCTGACCGGCGTGGGGGTGTACGGGATCGCGATCGGCGGCCTGTTCGCGCTCGTCTTCGCCTTCGCGTACGGCAGGATCGGGCCGTTCGGACCCCGTGCGACGGCCGGGCTGCTGGCGCTGCTCGGGTTCGTGACGGTGATCGTGGTGCCGTTCCTGAAGTACCCGGCGAACCCGCCGGCGGTCGGCGACCCGGACACCATCGGGCGACGCACCGCGCTGTACTTCGGCATGCTCGCGCTGTCCGTACTGTCGGCGGCGGCCTCGGTACTGCTCGCCCGACGGCTGACCCCGCGTCTTGGGGTCGAGAACGCCGTCCCGCTCGCGGTCGCGGCGTTCGTGGTCGCGGTCGGCGTCGTGATGTGGGCGATGCCCACGGTGAACGAGATCCCGGCCGAGTTCTCGGCCGTCGTGGTATGGCGCTTCCGGGTGGCCTCGCTCGGCATCCACACCGTCATCTGGACCACGTTCGGCCTGGTCTTCGGCCTGTTGGCGGAACGCGTGCTCTTCCCCGCCGCCGATCCGCGACCCGACTCGCGGGTCCCGGCCGCCGCCGGTTGATCGGGTCGGTCCACGAGCGCCGGCCGGGCCTTCCCAGGCCCGGCCGGCGCTCGTGACCGCCACCTCAGGGCGCGAAGTGATCGAGCGCCGCGAAGCGCACGCCGGTGAGGTTTTCCGATACGTCCCACAAGCGCGTGGCCACGGCCTCGTCGAGGGCCTTCGGGGACGGGGTCATCCGCTTCGGGCCGGGCCCGTAGAACTCCCCGCCGCGCGCCTCGGGCGAGGTCGCCGCGAACAGCGACGGGATCGCGCCCTTGTCGGCGGACTGGAGGAACAGCCGCATCATCAGGCTCATCACGCGGGGCAGGGCACCGATGTTGGTCGCCGTGGTACCCGGGTCGCAGGCCAGACTGAGCAGGTCGACACCGGCTCCGTCGGCGCGACGTTGCAGTTCCAGGGTGAAGAGCAGGTTGGCCAGCTTGGACCGCGCGTAGCTCGAGTTCCGTCCGTACTTGCGCTCCGCCTGGAGGTCGTCGAAGTCGATCTCGCCTTCGGCGTGGTTGTCGCTGGAGACCGTCACGACCCGCGCGCCCGGGCCGGCCAGCAGAAGCGGCAGAAGCAGTCCGGTCAACGCGAAGTGGCCGAGATGGTTGGTGCCGAACTGCTTCTCGAACCCGTCGGTGGTGACCTGGCGCGAGATCATCCCGACCCCGGCGTTGTTGACCAGGAGGTCGATCCGGTCGAGCCGGTCGACCAGCGACTTCGCCAGGTCTCGGACCGAGGACAGGTCGGCCAGGTCCAACGGTACGTACTCGACGCGGGTGGACGAGGCGCGGCTGCGAATCTGTGCGACGGCCGCGTTGCCCCGTTCGGGGCTGCGGCAGGCGACGAACACATGGGCGCCGCGCAGGGCCAGTTCGAGCGCGGTGGGCAGGCCGATGCCGCTGTTCGCACCGGTGACCACGGCGGTGCGGCCGGTCAGGTCGGGAATGTTCACCGTCGGATCCCCTCTACGCCGTGCGTGCGGCGTCCAACAGGGCCCGGACCGCCGCGGTCGTCCGGGTCGCGTTCTCCTCCGGGGTCGCCTTGCGCAGGTCCTCGGACAGCACCTCCACCGACAGCGGGACGTCGACGCCCTTGTCCGCCAGGGTGCGCACGATGCGCACCAGGTCGAAGTCGCCCTCGCCGGGCAGGAGCCGGCTGTTCACGCAGTCCTCCTGCAGACTGCCGTTCGGCTCGGCGGCACCGTCGCACAGCTCCACGCCGGTGATGTGCCGGGCCTCGACCCGGTCCAGGGCGGCGAAGCCGTGCGGGTCACGGGACAGGTGCCACGCGTCGATCAGGAGGCCGCCGTTGGGTCGGTCCGCGGCGATGACCACCTCGGCCGCGACTCCGTAGTGGAACGCGGGGAATACGGCGAAGGGTTCCAGCTCCATGGTCAGCCCGCGGGCGGCGGCCCGGTCGCACAGCGCGGCGAAGCGCTCGGTGATCTGCTCGATCGGCGCCAACTCGGCCGGCGGGAAGAACACCGCCGACGTCTTCACCCGAGTGGCCCCGAACAGGTCCGCCCAGGCGAACAGTTGCTCCTCGGACGCGCGCGCGTTCGCGCCCTCCTCGCCATCGGCGTGCCAGCCGAGCAAGAGCTCGAGCTCGCCGACCACGACGCCATACTCCTTGAGTATGCCCAGGATCGTCGCCTCCGACTCGGTGGCCAGGAGCGGTTCGAGCTCGTAGCCGCCCATGCCCATCCCGGTGGATCCGACCCCCGCCACCGCGGCGACCCGATCCCGGAACGAGTCCCGAACCGGTTCGGGCCAGATCGAGCCCGCCAGGTGCGGGTGGGCGAAGAACGGATTCCGCTGGTCGAGAAGGCTCATGTCGTCGTGATCTCTCTCATCCGTGGTGTTCGGTGTCGGGCACATCGGCGATTCGGATATACGCCTCATTGAATCCGTGCCCCGTGACGCGGTGCCAGGGCCGCGTACCCCTAAACGCAGCCGATGTCCCCCTATCCGAAGCGCGCTCCGCGCGGTTCGGGCACGACACCAATCGCCTTTTCGTACACGGGAGTTGAACCTAGGGGCAGACCTGCGGCACTTAGGGGTCCACTCCCCTGGCCCGCCCTTCGGCCCCATGACATCAATGAAATGTATTCGGCGCCTTCGCGCCCCGAATCCAGTCGATTTCAAGAATGGGGTTCGACACCGTGACATTCACGCTCACCGCCGGCCGGCGGGTCAGCCTAGAGGAAATCGAGTCGGCCGTACGGAACTCGATTCCCGTGGCCGTGGACGACGATGTCCGCAAGCGGGTCCGTCGGTCCCGGGAAACGTTGGTTTCCTTCGTGGACGCCGGGCGTGTGGTCTACGGGGTCAACACCAGCATGGGCGGATTCGTCGATCGGCTCGTGCCGGTCTCGATGGCGCAGGAGTTGCAGGAGAACCTGATCAACGCGGTGGCCACCAACGTCGGTGCGCACCTGGACGACCACTCCGTACGCGCGATCATGCTCTCCCGCATCGTTTCCCTCGCGCGCGGGAATTCCGCGATCTCCGAGGAGAACTTCGACAAGCTGATCGCGGTGTACAACTCCGGGGTCGTGCCGTGCGTACCGGAGAAGGGCTCGCTCGGCACCAGCGGCGACCTCGGTCCGCTCGCCTCGATCGCACTCGTCTGCGCCGGTCAGTGGAAGGCGCGGCTGGACGGCGAGACGCTGTCCGGCGCCGAGGCGCTGCGCCGGGCCGGCTTGGAGCCGATGAAGCTCAGCTTCAAGGAGGGCCTGGCGCTGATCAACGGTACGTCCGGCATGGTCGGCCTGGGCAGCCTGGTCTACCAGCGGGCCCGCCGGCTGCTCGACGTCTACCTCCGGGTGTCGGCCCTGTCGATCGAGGGGCTGCGCGGCATGACCAAGCCGTTCGACCCGCGTGTGCACCAGCTCAAGCCGCACCTGGGACAGCGGGAAGTGGCGGCAAAGCTTTGGGAGTTGCTAGCCGACTCGGGGCTCGCCCGAAACGAGCAGGACACCGAGGACGTGCTCGCGAGCGAGATGGGCACGATCGTCAAGAAGGGCTCCGAACCGATCGAGGACGCGTACTCGATCCGCTGCACGCCGCAGATCCTGGGCCCGGTGCTGGACAGCATGAACACCATCGCGGGCACTCTGGCGGACGAGTTGAACTCGTCCAACGACAACCCGCTCGTGCTGCCCGACGAGGACGACGTCTTCCACAACGGGCACTTCCATGGTCAGTACGTGGCCATGGCCATGGACCACCTGGTGATCGCACTGGCGACGCTGACGAACCTGTCGAACCGCCGCGTCGACCGCTTCATGGACGCGAGCAACAGCAACGGCCTGCCCCCGTTCCTGTGCCGCGAGGAGCCGGGGCTGCGGTTGGGGCTGATGGGCGGTCAGTTCATGACGGCCTCGGTGACCGCGGAGACCCGCGCACTGGCCGTGCCGATGTCGATCCAGTCGCTGACCACGACGGCGGACTTCCAGGACATCGTCTCCTTCGGATTCGTCGCCGCGCGCAAGGCCCGCGAGGTGCTCACCAATGCCACCTACGTGGTGGCCTTCGAGCTGCTCTGTGCCTGCCAGGCCGTGGACATCCGCGGCGCGGAGGGCCTGTCCTCCGAAACCCGCGAGCTGTACGAGCGGACCCGCGCGCTGATCCCCTACCTGGATCGGGACGTCACCATCACCGACTACGTCGAGGCGATCGCGCGCGAAATTCTCTCCTGAGTACTTCGGCGAATGCGGAGCGGTCCCGCTCTCTCGCCGACGCACCACCGCAAAGAAGCCAACCGAGAGCGCCGCCGATTCCGAACCACGGAATCGGCGGCGTTTTCGTTGGGCTTCGTGAAGCGGTAGGGGTCACCCGATGCGTGCGCCCCCCGATCGATCGGCGATCGGGGGGCGTACGTCGAAATATCGGGTCGGTCAGCCGGAATTGCTCCGGCGAGCCGCCCGCAACAGGTCGGCCACATCCATGCTTTGCAACGCCGCGCCGCGATCCTCCTCGACCGGCTGATCCGGGGCGCTGGCCCCGTCACCGGCCTCGGCGAGCGCCAGCAGCGCGGACAACAGACCCGTCTCGCGCAACCGACCGAGCGGGATCGTCGCCAACGCCTCGCGCACGGACGCCTCCTCTTGATCGGCGGCTGGCAACGGCTCCGCGTCGGGGACGAGTTCGGACAGCAGGTAGCGAGCCAGCGCGTGCGGATCCGGGTAGTCGAACACCAGCGTCGCCGGCAACCGCAGTCCGGTCGCCGCGCCGAGCCGGTTGCGCAGCTCGATCGTGGTGAGCGAGTCGAACCCGAGGTCCTTGAAGGGCCGTTCGGGTGCGATCGCCCCCGCCCCGGAATGACCGATCACCACCGCGGCCTGTTCCCGGACCAGCTCCAGGACGGCCGCGCCGCGCTCGTCGGCGGGCAGCGCGGCCAGCCGTTCGGGCAGGCTCGGCGCGTTCGTCGCGTCGGTCGCCGCCCGTACGGTTCGCCGCGCCGGGCCGCGGACCAAACCCTGGAACAGCAGCGGCAGTTCCCCGTTCGCGGCGAGCACTCGCACGTCCAGTGGCACCGGTACGACGGTGGCCTCGTCGAACATGGCGGCAGCGTCCAGCAGCGCGAGGCCCTGGTCCGGAGTCAGTGCCCTGGCGCCCTTGTTCGCCATCCGCGCCAGGTCGGCCTCGCCCAGCCCGCCGCCCATGCCGCCCTCGCTCGCCCACAGCCCCCAGGCCAGCGACTGACCGGGCAGGCCCAGGTCGCGCCGATGCCGGGCCAACGCGTCCAGGAACACGTTGGCCGCCGCGTAGTTGCCCTGCCCGACACCGTCGAGCACCCCCGCAGCCGAGGAGAACAACACGAATGCCGCCAGGTCCGCGTCCCGGGTGAGTTCGTGCAGGTGCCAGGCCGCGTCCACCTTGGGACGCAGGACGGTGTCCATCCGCTCCGGAGTCAGCGCAGCGAAGACCCCGTCGTCGAGCACGCCCGCCGTGTGGATCACCGCTGTCAACGGGTGCGCCGCGGGAACCTCGGCCAACAGGTCGGCCAGCGCCGGGCGATCGGACACGTCGCAGGCGACCACCCGTACCTCCGCCCCGAGCGCGCGCAGTTCCGCCACCAACTCCTCGGCACCGGGCGCGGCCAAACCGCGCCGACCGACCAGAAGCAGCCGCCGAGCGCCATGACGGGTGATCAGGTGCCGGGCCACCAGGGCGCCGAGGGCGCCCGTGCCGCCGGTGACCAGGACCGTGCCCTCGGGGTCCGGTCGCCGCGGCATGGTCAGCGCGAGCTTGCCGACGTGCCGGGCCTGGCTCAGGAACCGGAACGCCTCCGGCGCCCGACGCACGTCCCAGCTCCGGACCGGGAGCGGGCGCAGCGCCCCGGTCGCGAACAACGCGGTCAACTCGACCAGCATCGCCTGGATCCGGTCGGGTCCGGCGTCCATCACGTCGTACGCCTGATAGCTGACGTCCGGGTGATCCGCGGCAACCTTGTCGGGGTCGCGCAGGTCGGTCTTGCCCATCTCCACGAAGTGCCCGCCGTTCGGCAGCAGGCGCAGCGAGGCGTCCACGAACTCCCGGGCCAGCGCGTTCAGTACGACGTGCATGCCCGCGCCGTCGGTGGCGTCGAGGAACTGCTCCTCGAAGTCGAGCGTGCGCGAGTCGGCGATGTGCGCGCCGTCCAGACCCAGGGCCGCCAGCGTGTCCCACTTGCCGCGTGAGGCGGTGCCGAACACCTCGGCGCCCAGGTGTCGGGCCACCTGGAGGGCGGCCATCCCCACGCCGCCGGTCGCCGCGTGCACGAGTACCCGCGCGCCTGCGCGGGTGTCGGCCAGGTCGACCAGTCCGTACCAGGCGGTGAGGAACACCAGGGGCACGGTGGCCGCCTGCTCGAACGACCAGCCGTCCGGGATCCGGGCGAGCAGCCGATGGTCGGTCACCGCGACCGGCCCGAAGGCGTTCTCGAAGATGCCCATGACCGGGTCGCCCGGGCGCAGCCCGTCGACGCCGGCGCCGACCTCCACGACCACCCCGGCGCCTTCGCCACCGATCCGGCCGCCGCCCGGGTACATCCCGAGCGCGACCAACACGTCGCGGAAGTTGACGCCGGCCGCGCGCACCGCGACCCGGACCTGGCCGGTCGCCAAGGCGGCGTCGGGCTCGTCCGAGGCCACCAGGGCCAGTTGGTCCAGGGTCGTGCCGGCGGCTTCCAGGCGCCAGGCTCCCGCGGGTGGCACCAGGCCCGCGCCGGAGGCGGCGGTACGCAAACGCGCCACGTAACCCCGGCCGTCGCGGATCAGGGCCTGCGGCTCCCCGGCGGCCAGGATCGCGGGCAGTACCCGGGCCACCGCGCCCGGGCCGTCCGCGTCGACCAGGACCAGCCGATCCGGGCTCTCCGCCTGCGCGGCCCGCACCAGGCCCCACACCGCGGCGCCGACCGGATCGGTGACGGCCTCGCCGTCCAGGGCCATGGCGCCCTGGGTCGACACCACCAGCCGGGCCTGCCCGAACCGCTCGTCGGCCAACCAGTCCTGCACGGCGACGAGTACCCGCGAGGTGAGCGCTCGTACCGCGTCGGGCACCTCGGCCCGTTCGTCCGGGGAATGCGGCGCGCACGGAAGCAGCACCGTGTCGAGCCCGGTCAGGGTGCCGGCCGCGACGGCCTCGCCCAGCGCGGCCAGGCTCTCGTACGAACCGGGCAGATCCGTGCCCACCGACACGAACGACGGCGCGCCCAGGAACGAGTCGGCCGGGCCGATCGGCTCCCAGGCCATCCGGAACAACGAGCCGTCGAGCGCGGATCGGCCGGCCAACTGCTCGGCCGACACCGGCCGCGCGACCAGCGACTCCACCGACAGTACGGGCCGGCCGTCATGGTCGGACACCTCGATCGAGGAGACCTCGGCGCCTTGCACCCGTCGTAGCCGGACCCGCAGCGACGCGGCGCCCGCGGCGTGCAGCCGGACCCCGTTCCAGGAGTAGGGCAGCAGGGTGGCGCCGCCCTCCTCGGCCAACGCCTCGGCGTGCAACGCGGCGTCCAGGAGAGCGGGATGCAGACCGTAGCGACCGGCCTCGCCGTGTACCGACTCGGGTAGCGCGACTTCGGCGAACACTTCCTCGCCGCGCCGCCAGGCCGCGCGCAACCCCTGGTAGGTGGGCCCGTACCCGTAGCCCCGGGCGGCCAATTCCGCATAGCAACCCGAGACATCGAGCGCCGTGGCGCCCACCGGCGGCCACGGCTGCGGGTCGGCGGCCGGCGGCTCCGCGATCGCGGCCGGACGCAGGACACCCTCGGCGTGCCGTGTCCACGCAGCGTCGACCGCGTCCTCGGCCCGCGAGTGCACGGTCAGCACCCGTCGACCGCTCTCGTCCGGTCCGCCGACCTGTACCCGGACCCGGACGCCGCCCTCCTCGGGCAGCACCAACGCCGCCGCCAGGGTCAGTTCCTCCACGATCGCGCAATCGACCTCGTCGCCGGCCCGGATCGCCAACTCCACCAGCGCCGACCCGGACACCACCACTCGGCCGAGGATCACATGGTCGGCCAGCCAGGTCTGGTTGGCCGCGGAGAGTCGGCCGGTGAACAGCACGCCGTCGGACTCCGGCAGGGCCATCATCGCGCCCAGCAGCGGGTGGTCCGCCGCGTCCACGCCGGCGGACGTCACATCGCCGACCCCGGCCGCCGGCGTCAGCCAGTACCGCTCCCGCTGGAACGCGTAGGTCGGCAGCGCGACTCGGCGGGCACCGTGACCGGCGAAGAACGCGTCCCAGTCCACCGGCGCGCCACTCACGTGCAGTTCGCCCACGGCGGCCAACAGCGTCGACAACTCGGAGCGGCCCTTGCGCAGCACGGGGAGCACCACGGGGGCGGCACCCTCCTCGGCCACGTTCTCCCGCACCATCGCGGACAGCACACCGTCCGGGCCGAGTTCGACGAACCGGGTCACGCCGCGCGCGGTCAGCGCGCGCACGCCGTCGGCGAAGCGCACCGCCTCGCGCACGTGGCCGACCCAGTACTCGGCATAGGTGACATCGGCACTGCCGCCGGTGACATTGGACACCAGCGGAATCACCGGCGACGCGTACGAAACGCCCTGCGCCACCTCGCGAAACTCCTCCAGCATGGGTTCCATCAGCGCCGAGTGGAACGCGTGCGAGGTGCGCAGCCGCTTGCTCCGGCGCGTACCGAACCGGGCACCGAACTCGGCGACGAACCTGGTGACGGCGGCCTCTTCGCCGGAGACCACCACGGACTTCGGCCCGTTGACCGCCGCGAGATCGACCGGGCCGGTCAACCACGGAGCGACTTCGTCCGGATCCGCCTCGACCGCGACCATCGCCCCGCCCGCCGGCAGAGCCTGCATCAACCGGCCGCGTGCGGCCACCAATCGTGCCGCGTCGGGCAGCGACAGGACACCCGCGACGTGGGCCGCGCTCAGCTCGCCCACCGAGTGGCCCATCACCACGTCCGGCCGGATACCCCAGGACTCGAACAGGCGGTACAGGGCCACCTCGACCGCGAACAGCGCCGGTTGCGCCTGGGCGGTGTCGTCGAGACCCGCCTTGTCACCCCACATCACCTCGCGTATCGGACGCTCGGTCCAGCGGTCCAATTCGGTGCACACGGTGTCCAGTGCGGCGCGGAAGACCGGGAACGCCCGGGCGGCCTCCCGTCCCATGCCCAGCCGTTGGCTGCCCTGGCCGGTGAACAGGAAGGCCGTGCCGCCGACGTGCACGGTGCCGCGCAGCACGCCGGGTGATGGCGTGCCTTCGGCCAACGCCGCCAACCCGCGCAGGAATTCGGGTCGATCGATCCCCGAGACCACCGCGCGGTGCTCGAACGCCGCCCGGGTCGTGGCCAGGGCCCGGCCGACGGCGGCGAACCCGTCCTCGTCCGGCCCGATGTGCGACCACAGCCGACGCGCCTGGGCCCGCAGCGCCTCCTCGGTTCGACCGGAGAGCACCCACGGCACCGGGCCGGTGTGCGGCGGTTCGGGTGCGGCAGCCGGCGCCTGGGGCGGCTGCTCCAGGATCACGTGCGCGTTGGTGCCGCTGACCCCGAAGGACGACACCGCCGCCCGCCGCGGCCGACCCACCTCCGGCCACGCCCGCGACTCGGTCAACAACGCGACCGCGCCGGCGGACCAATCCACCTCCGGTGTCGGCTCGTCCACATGCAGCGTCATCGGCAACACGCCGTGCCGCATCGCCTCCACCATCTTGATGATTCCGGCCACACCCGCGGCGGCCTGCGCGTGGCCGATGTTCGACTTGATCGACCCCAACCACAACGGCCGATCCTCGGGACGATCCTGTCCATAGGTCGCCAGCAGCGCCTGTGCCTCGATCGGATCGCCCAACCGGGTACCGGTCCCGTGCGCCTCCACCGCGTCGACATCACCGACGGACAACCCCGCACCCGCCAGCGCCTGCCGAATCACCCGTTGTTGTGCCGGGCCGTTGGGCGCGGTCAACCCGTTCGACGCGCCGTCCTGATTCACCGCCGAACCCCGCACCACCGCCAACACCGGATGCCCGTTGCGCAGGGCGTCGGACAACCGCTCCACCAGGAGCATTCCCACGCCTTCGCTCCAACTGGTGCCATCGGCGGCGGCGGAGAAGGACTTGGAGCGGGCGTCGGCCGCGAGGCCGCGTTGCGCGCTGAAGTCGACGAACGTCTTGGGCGTGGACATCACGGTCACCCCGCCGGCCAGCGCCAACGAGCACTCCCCCGACCGCAACGCCTGCGCGGCCAGGTGCAGGGTCACCAGCGACGACGAGCACGCGGTGTCCACCGTCATCGCCGGACCTTCCAGGCCCAGCGTGTAGGCGAGTCGGCCGGAGGCCATGCTCCCCGCGCTGCCGATGCCGAGGTAGCCGGCCAGTTCGTCGGGCGCCTCGGCCAGACGGGTGGCCCAATCGTGGTACATCACGCCGGCGAACACGCCGGTACGGCTGCCGCGCAGCGTCGTGGCGTCGATGCCCGCCCGTTCCACGGCCTCCCAGGTGGTCTCCAGGAGCAGCCGGTGCTGCGGGTCCATGGCCAGCGCCTCGCGCGGGCTGATGCCGAACAGCGCGGGGTCGAAGTCGGCCGCCTCGTGCAGGAATCCGCCTTCGCGGACGTAGCTCTTGCCGGGCTTGCCCGGTTCCGGGTCGTAGAGGTCGTCCACGTCCCAGTCCCGATCGCTCGGGAAGCGGGTGATGCCGTCGCGTCCCGAAGCGACCAACTGCCACAGGTCCTCCGGCGAGCCGACGCCGCCGGGGAACCGGCAGGCCATGCCCACGATGGCGATCGGTTCGTCGACGCCGACCGAGGCACGCGCGAAAGTGTTCACCGCGGACTCGGTGTTCGTCGCCTTTGACCGGATGAAGTCGGCCAGCGCCCTGGGCGTCGGATAGTCGAACGTCAAGGTGGCGGGCAGGCGCAGCCCGGTCGCGGTGCCGAGCGCGTTGCGCAGTTCGACGGCGGCGAGCGAGTCGAAGCCGATCGTGGTGAAGGCCCGGTCCGGGTCGATCGACGCCGCGCCCTCGTGTCCGAGGACGGCGGCGACCTGGGTGCGGACCACGTCCAGTACGTACGGATGCCGTTCGCCGTCCGGGAGTTCGGCCAGCCGGCGGGCCAGGGCGCCGGCGCCCGTGGCGCGGCCGGCGCTCGCTCTGCGGACGGTGGCGGGTACCAGTTCACGCAGCAGCGCCTGTACCCCGCCGGGGCGGTTGCGCAGCGCCACCGGGTCGATCCGCAGCGGCAGCAGCGTCGCTCGGTCGGTACCGAGGGCGCGGTCGAACAGGGCGAGGTTCTCCGCCACGGACAGGGTGACCAGGCCGGAGCGTTCGGCGCGGCGCAGCGTGGTGTCGTCCAGGCGTCCGCCCATGCCGTCGGTGCCGCCCCACAGGCCCCAGGCCAGCGAGGTCGCGGGCAGGCCGGCCGCTCGGCGTTGTTCGGCCAGGGCGTCCAGGAAGACGTTCGCCGCCGCGTAGTTGGCCTGCCCGGGAGCCTCCAGGACGCCCGCGCCGGAGGAGAACAGGACGAACGCGGACAGGTCCAGTGCGCGGGTGAGTTCGTGCAGGTGCCAGGCCCCGTCGACCTTGGGCCGAAAGACCGTGTCGACGTCGTCGGCGGTCAGTGCGCCGATCAGGTTGTCGGCGATCACACCGGCGGTGTGCACCACGGCGGTCAGCGGGTGCTCGGCGGGTATGGCGGCGAGCAGTTCGGCCAGCGCGCTGCGTTCGCCCACGTCGCAGGCGGCGATGGTGACCTCGGCGCCCAGTTCGGTCAGTTCGGCCCGGAGCCGGTCCGCGCCCGGTGCCTGCGGTCCGCGTCGACCGGCCAGGAGCAGTCGGCGTACACCGTGTTCGGTCACCAGGTGGCGCGCCAGGTGGCCGGCCAGGCCGCCGGTGCCGCCGGTGATCAGGACCGTGCCGGGTACGGGCCAGCGCGTGGCCTGCGGGCTCTCCGGGACGCGGGCGAGTCGCGGTACCAGGACGGTTTCGCCACGCAGCGCCAGTTCGGGTTCGCCGGCGGGCAGCTCCGGCAACGTGGCGGCACCGTCCAGGTCCGCGAGTACGAACCGGCCCGGGTGTTCGGCCTCGGCCGAGCGCACCAGACCCCACAGCGGGGCCAGGGCGGGATCGGCGGGCTTGTCGTCGGGGCCGGTGGCCACTGCGCCCGTGGTGACCAGCACGAGGCGGGACTCGGCGAAGCGTTCGTCGCCGGACCAGTCGCGCAGCAGGTCCAGGAGTCGGATGGTGGCGGCGCGGGCGGCGACGGGCGGTGCGCCCTCGGCCGGTTCGAGGTGTACGACCACCGCGTCCGGCACCGGGGCGCCGGCGGCGATCGCGGCGCCGAGTGCGGCGAGGTCGCGGTGGTCGGTCCCCAGCACGGCCCGGGTTCCCCGGGAGGCGGGCGGCGCGGGCGCCAGAGGTGTCCAGCGCACGTGCAGCAGCGCGTCGTCCCGGGACGCCCGGGCGCGTTGCAGCTGCCCGATGTCGACGGCGCGGACCGCGATCGAGCGTACGGTGGCCACGGGGTCGCCGTCCGCGTCGGCGATCGACGCCGAGACCGCGTTCGGTCCGGTCGCGGTGATCCTGACCCGCAGCGCCGCGGCGCCCGCGGCGTGCAGGGACACGCCGGTCCAGGCGAACGGCAGGCGGGTCTCGCCGCCGTCGGCGCGGTCGTCGGCGAACGCCATGGCCTGGAGCGCGGAGTCCAGCAGCGCGGGGTGCAGGCCGAAGCGGTCGGCGCGCGAGCGCTCCCCGTCGGCGAACGCGACCTCGGCGAACACGTCCTCACCGCGCCGCCACACCGCGCGCAGGTTGCGGAACATCGGTCCGAACTCGTAGCCGTCTCGGGCCTCTTCGCGATAGAGGTCGGTGATGTCGATCGGCTGGGCGCCGGCCGGCGGCCACGCCACCAGGTCGAACGCGGCCGCGGCCGGCTCGGCGCCGGCGGCCGGCGCCAGCATGCCGCTCGCGTGTCGGGTCCAGTCGTCGCCGTCGTCGGCGCGCGCGTGCACCTCGACCGGCCGCCGGCCGGTGTCGTCCGCCCCGCCGACGGTGATCTGCAGGGCAACGCTCGCGCTATCCGGCAGCGCGAGGGGCACCTCCAGGGTGAGTTCGTCGACGGTGGCGCAGCCGATCTCGACGCCGGCCCGGATCGCCAGTTCCACGAACGCGGTTCCGGGCAGCAGCACGACGCCGGAGATGACGTGGTCGGCCAGCCAGGGCTGGGTCTGGGTGGAGAGCCGGCCCGCGAGCACCACGCCGTCGGAGCCGGCCAGGCTCACCACGGCGCCCAGAAGCGGGTGTTCGGGGTTGCCCAGACCGGCCGCGCGGACATCCGCGGGGGCGGTCCCGTCCAGCCAGTACCGACGGCGCTGGAAGGCGTACGTGGGCAGTTCCACCCGGCGGGCGCCGCGGCCGGCCCAGTACGCCGCCCAGTCGACCGGTGTACCGCGCACGTGGGCGGCGGCCACGGCGGCGACGCATTCGTGTTCCTCCGACCGCCCCGCCCGCAGGAGCGGTACGAAGAGCGTGTCCGGGCCGTCGGCGGGCAGGCAGGCCGGTCCGAGCGCGGACAGTACCGGGTCCGGGCCCAGCTCCAGGAACGTGGTCACGCCCTCGGCGCCGAGCCGGCGAACGGTGTCGCCGAAACGCACGGGTTCGAGCACGTGCCGCACCCAGTACGCCGCGTCGGGGGTGAACGGGTGCCCGGTGATGCCGGACACGACGGGGATGGCCGGCGTCCGATAGGTCATCGCCTCGGCGATCCGCCGGAACTCGTCGAGCATCGGCGCCATGAGCGGCGAGTGGAAGGCGTGCGAGGTGCGCAGGCGCTTGGTCCGGCGGCCGGTGAATCGGGCCACGACCGCCGCGACTTCGTCCTCGTCACCGGAGATCACCACCGAGTCGGGGCCGTTGATCGCGGCCAGGCTCACCCGATCGGTGAGCAGCGGCGTGACCTCGTCCTCGCTTGCCTCGATCGCGACCATCGTGCCCGTCGACGGCAGTTCCTGCATCAGTCGGCCGCGCGCCGCGACCAGCAGGGCGGCGTCCTCCAGGGACATCGCGCCGGCCACATGGGCCGCGCCCAGTTCGCCGATCGAGTGTCCGGCCAGATAGTCGGGGACCACGCCCCAGGATTCGAGGAGTCGGTACAGCGCCACCTCGACCGCGAACAGCGCGGTCTGCGCGTACGCGGTCTGCGCCAGGAGGGCGGCTTCGGGTGTGTCCGGCGCGGCGAACAGCACATCGTGCAGCGGCGGTTCGAGTTGGATGTCGAGATAGTCGGCGACCTCGTCCAATGCGCTCGCGAAGACCGGGAAGGTGTCGTACAACTCCCGTCCCATCGCCAGGCGTTGGCTGCCCTGCCCGGTGAACAGGAAGGCCAGCCTTCCGGCCGTCGCCGTGCCGCGTCGGATGCCGGGCGCGGCCTGGTCCTCGCCGATCGCCCGCAGTGCGGCCAGCAGTTCCTCGCGGTCGCGGGCCACGATCGCCACGCGGTGTTCGAGGGCGGTTCGGGTCACGGCGCTCGAGTACGCCACGTCGCGCGGTGTGGGCGCGTCGGCGGAGTCGAGCAGGTCGAGCAGGCGACCGGCCTGGGCGCGCAGGGCCGGCTCGTTGCCGGCGGAGAGCAGGACCGGGTCGATCCGGTGCGCGTCGGGTTCGACCGCGGGCTCGCCGGCGTCGGTGCGCGGCGCCTCCTCGATGATCACGTGCGCGTTGGTGCCACTGACCCCGAAGGACGAGACACCGGCCCGGCGGGGTCGGTCGGCCGTCGCCGGCCACGGCTGCGCTTCGGTGAGCAGGCGCACCGTCTCGCCGGACCAGTCGATGTGCGGCGAGGGCTCGTCCACGTGCAGGGTGCGCGGTAGTTCGCCGTGCCGGATCGCCTCGACGATCTTGATCACCCCGGCCGCGCCGGCGGCGGCACCGGTGTGGCCGATGTTCGTCTTGATCGAACCGAGCCACAGTGGTTGCTCCGGCGAGTGGTCCCGGCCGTAGGTGGCGATCACCGCCTGCGCCTCGATCGGGTCGCCCAGGGTGGTGCCGGTGCCGTGCGCCTCGACCACGTCGACCTGGTCCGCGGTCAGGCCGGCGTCGGCGAGCGCCTGGCGGATCACCCGTTGCTGGGCCCGGCCGTTGGGCGCGGTCAGGCCGTTGCTGGCGCCGTCCTGGTTCAGCGCGGACCCGCGCACGATCGCGAGCACCCGGTGTCCCTGCCGGCGGGCGTCGGCGAGCCGTTCCAGTACCAGAACGCCCGCGCCCTCGGCGAAGTTGGTGCCGTCGGCCGCGGCGGCGAACGCCTTGCACCGCCCGTCGGGGGCCAGGCCGCGCTGCCGGCTGAACGTGGTGAACGTGCCCGGGCTGGTGATCACGGTGACCCCGCCGGCGAGGGCGAGCGTGCACTCGCCCCGGCGCAGCGACTGCACGGCCAGGTGCAGCGCCGCCAACGAGCCGGAGCACGCGGTGTCGACCGTCAGCGCGGGGCCCTCCAGGCCCAGCGTGTAGGCGATCCGCCCGGATACGATACTCGGCGCGGTACCGGTCATCAGGTGGCCGTCCAGGCCGTCCGGCGCCTCGTGCACGCGCGGTCCGTACTCGTGTGGCTCGACCCCGATGAATACTCCGGATCGGGTGCCGCGCAGCGGACCCGCGTCGATCCCGGCCCGTTCCAGGGCCTCCCAGCAGGTCTCCAGGAGCACCCGCTGTTGTGGGTCCATCGCGGTGGCCTCGCGCGGGCTGATCCCGAAGAATTCGGCGTCGAACTCGGCGGCGTCGGGCAGGAATCCGGCCTGCCGTACGTAACTCGTCCCGGGAGTGTCCGGGTCCGGGTCGTACAGCGCGTCCAGGTCCCAGCCCCGATCGTTCGGGAAGGGGGCGATCACGTGCCGGCCGTCCGCCACCAGGCGCCACAGGTCCTGCGGCGAGGCCACGTCCCCGGGGAAGCGGCAGCCGATGCCGACGATCGCGATCGGCTCGTCGTCGGCCCGTGCGGTGGGCGCGGGTTCGGGATCGTCCTCGGCGATGCCCAGGAGTCGGGCGCGCAGGTGTCGCGCGAGCTCGGCCGGCGTCGGATGGTCGAAGCCGACCGTCACCAACAGCTCCAGGCCGGTCGCCCCGACCAGCCGGGCGTGCAATTCGACCAGGCCGAGCGAGTCGAGGCCCAGTTCCCGAAAGGGTCGGTCGGGACCCACCGAATCGCCGGGCCCCGGCGGGGAGTCACCGTCCTCGGGCCGGATCTTGCGCAGCACCGCGAGCGTGTGCTCGCGGACCAGGTCGAGCAGTACGCCGGTCTGCTCGGGCCTGGACAATTCGGCCAACCGTCGGGCGAGTTCGCCGCCCGAAATCGTCGCAGCGTTCCAGGACTCAGTCATCCGAGCACTCCACACCTATTCTGACGGCGGCCGATCCGGTCTGGCGGATCCGGCTCGTCCCGCAGGTCGTTCCAACAAAACCGGGGAATTCGGGCGATCGCGGGGACCGCCGCTCAGAACGGGCCGGCCACCCGGGTCGCGAGATCGGCGCGATCCACTTTTCCGTTCACGGTCAGCGGAATATCGTCGACCGCGACGATGTTTGCCGGGATCATGTAGCCGGGCAGCGTATCCGCACAGAATGCGCGCGCTTTCGCCTTGTCGAAGTCCGCGCCGCCGGGTTCGACGACGACGAACGCGTGCAGCACCGGGTCGTTTCCGGGACGCGGTACCAGCAGCGCGACCGCGGCCGAGATGCCCGGGAATTCCAGCAGCCGGCGTTCCACCTCGCCCGGTTCGACGCGGTTCCCGCGGATCTGGACCTGGGCGTCGACGCGGCCGGCGAAGTACAGTTCGCCGTCCTCACCGCGGTAGGCGAGGTCGCCGCTGCGCAGCACGGTGCGTCCCGAGCGCGGGTCGAGCGGGTCGGACACCAGGACGCGCGCGGTGGCCTCCGGGTCGTCCCAGTAGCCGCTGAACATCGAGGGCGCGCGCAGGTGGATCTGTCCGGCGACGCCGATCTCCTCGACCGGTCGCCCGTGCTCGTCGAGCAGGCTCACGTCGAACCCGGGGAGCGGGAAGCCGATGGACAGCCGCTCCAGGTCGCTCGGGATCGGCCGCGGCACCTCGGTGAACGAGCAGGCCATCGACTCGGTGGCGCCGTATCCGTTGACGATCCGTGCGTGCGGCAGCAACCCCTGTAGGTGCCGTAGTTCCGGCAGCGGGAAGTCCTCGCCCGTGAACAGGATGCCGCGCACCCGGTCGAGACCGGCGAGCAGTTCGGGCTCGTGCCGCAGCACGGGGCGCCAGATCGAGGGGACGCCGTGCACCTGGGTGGCGCCGGTGTCGCCGAGGAACGCCAGGAAGCGCCGCGGCCAGTTCAGTTCCTCGCGCGGTACCGGCACCAGGGCCGCGCCGGTGCCCAGGGCCAGGCCGATGTCGAACAGGGCGAAGTCGAATTGCAGCGGGGAGGTGGTGGCGATCCGGTCCTCGGGGGTGATCAGGCCCTGTTCCAGGATGGCGCGGTAGAGCGAGACGACCGAGCGGTGGCTCATCACCACGCCCTTGGGGCGGCCCGTGGTGCCGGAGGTGAAGATGATGTACGCGGTGTCGGTGCCGACGATCTCGCGGCGGTGTCGCACGCGCGCACGGGGCGCCCGCTCCACCCGCAGCCCGCCGGCGCCGAACCGCGCGGTGCCCACCGTCGCCGGCACGTCCGCCCGGCCGCCGTCCTCGGCCTGCGCGAAGAGCGCGGGCTCGGCGGTGTCCAGGATCGACCGCAGCCGTCCGCTCGGCGTCTCGGGGCTGACCGGGATGAACGGCAGGCCGAGCAGGGAGCAGGCCAGGAGCATCGCCACCGCGTCCGGTGTGACGTTCGCTTCGAGCACGACTCGGTCGTCGACGTCCAGGCCGAGTTCCGCCAGTGCCGCGGCGAAATCGTCGACCCGGGTCCGCAACTCCCGGTAGGAGAGCGTCCGTACCCCGCCTTCGCCGTCGCGGGTCACGAAGGCCGGGGTATCGGGCGCCGAATTCGCCGCCGCGAGCATGAACCAATAAAGGTTGTCCACCGATTCGCGCGCGCGGGCCGCGCGTCGCCCGTTCGAAATCACACGCATTCCTTCCCGACGGCTCGCGCCGCGCGGACTAGGGCTTCCCAGCCCATTTCCTAACACGGCCGGGCGACCGTCGCAAGATTGCCGGACGCGAACTCCCGCAGGTTAGGGGCAGTTAGGGGTACAGCGATATCTGCGGGTCGCACACACTTGTCGAGACACCGTATCCAGCGAACTCGAATTCCGGAATGGATTGGAAAACAGACACATGGGATCTCAGCTCGAAGCCGGTTCCGCGGTCGTGTTTCCCGGCATCAGCCCCTGCCGCTTCGACGACGTGGCGAAGTTCATGCTGATCAATCCCGCCGCTCGCGCCCTGGTGGCCGAGGCGGACGACCGGCTCGGCTACTCGCTGGTCGATAGATATCGCGAAGCCGCCGGTGATTACTCGGAGTTCGCGCGTGTGGCGTTTCTGATCAACTGCCTGGCACCGGCGTACTGGGCCGAGGACGCGCTGGACATGCGGCCGGACGCGATCCTGGGCGCCAGCTTCGGCGGAACACCCGCGGCGGTGTACTCGAGGTCGTTGGACTTCGCCGACGCCGTGTCGCTGACCGCCCGGTGGGGGCACGAGCTGGACACGTACTTCGCCCGGGAGCACGGCGACGTGGTCACCCAGTCGTTCGCCCGGACCCCCGCCGACCGACTGGCCCAGGTACTGGGCGAGTTGGACGAACGGGGCGAGTGGCACGAGATCGCCTGCCACATCGACGAGGAATTCCACATGGTCTCGGTGCGCGAGGCCGGCCTGGAGCGACTGAACGAGCGGGTACGCGCGGTGGGCGGCCTGCCGCTGTCCACCATGCGTCCGCCGATGCACTCGCGCCTGTTCGGCCCGCTGCGCCGGCACATCGAGGAGACCGTGTTCGCGGACCTGCGTTTTCGCGACCCGAAGCTGCCGGTGGTCTCCGACCATGACGGAAGCGTGCTGCGTACCGGCGAGCAGGTCCGCACGCTGCTCCTGGACGGCATCGTCCGGGCGGTCCGCTGGCCGACCGCGGTGGCCACCCTGCGCCGGGCCGGGGTGGTCAAGGCCTACGTGGCCGGGCCGGACAGTCTGTGGGGCCGGGTGCCGTGCACGACCCGAAGCTTCGAGGTCGTCCCGCTCAAGCCGCAGACCGCCATGCGCCCCCGACGCCGGCTCACCGCCGCGTAGCACCCGTTCACGCGGCGGACGTGATCATTCTGGACAGCGTCGCCCACAACGCGTCGGGAGTGGCGAAGTTCTCCATGTTCAGCGCGTCGTCCACGAATCGGGCGCCGTACGCCTGTTCCAGGGCGGCCAACAGCTCGACGGTGCCCATCGAGTCGAGGCCGAGGTCGCGCAGTTCCGACCCGCCGCCGAGCCGCTCGTCCGGCCCGAGGAACGGTACATACCGTCGCACGATAGCTTCGAACTGGTCGTCCCACACGGCGAACCTCCACGTTTCGAGGACTGCTGTCCCGGTGTCTTCCTCGCCGACAACGTAGGTCGGCCCGCGAAGGCGCCCCAACCCGTAACGACCCCTCTTTCCTGGGAGAGACCATGTCCGAAGCACCTGCGCACGCACTGCACGCGCGCTTTCTGCGCGGGCTCGCCATCGCCCCGGAGGGGACCGCGTTCCGGGTCGGCGCCGACGCCGTCGGCTACGCGCGCGCCCACGCGGAGGCGCTGCGGTGGGCGGGGGCGCTGACGGCCGGCACGACGAAGCCACCGGGGGCGGTGGCCGTGTTGGCGAACAAGGGCTTCGAGAGCTATGTGGGGATCCTGGCGGCGCTGTACAGCGGGGCCACGGTGGTGCCGCTGCATCCGGACTTCCCGGCGAGCCGCACCCGGCACATGCTGGCGGCGTCCGGCGCGGGCGCGGTGATCGCCGACGGCGCGGGCCTTGCCGCGCTGGCCGGGGCCGAGTCGGATCTGCCCGTGCTCGCGCCGGCCTGCGCCGACGACGGACGGTCGCGTCGGATCGCGGTGCACGCGCGCGACGCGCTCGACGAACCGGTGTGGGCCGACCCGTCCGATGTCGCGTACACGCTGTTCACGTCCGGCTCCACCGGTCGCCCCAAGGGTGTGCCGATCACCCATGCCGCCCTGCATCACTACTTCGAACTCATGGACCGGCGCTACGACTTCACCGCCGAGGACGTGTTCTCCCAGGCCACCGAGCTGAACTTCGACTGCGCCGCGTTCGACCTGTTCTGCGCGTGGGGCGCGGGCGCGAGCGTGCACGCGGTGCCCGCGCAGGCGTACCTGGACCTGCCCGCGTTCGTGGCCGAGCGGAAAATGACCGTCTGGTTCTCCACCCCCAGCGGCATCGCCATGGTCCGCCGCCTGGGCGGTCTCGCCCCCGGCGCGCTGCCGTCATTGCGCTGGAGCTTCTTCGCGGGCGAGGCGCTGCTGTGCGCAGACACCGCGGACTGGCAGGCCGCCGCCCCGGGTTCGGTGGTGGAGAACCTGTACGGCCCGACCGAGCTGACCATCACCGTCACCGGCCACCGCTGGTCGCCCGAGGTGTCTTTGGGGCTGAGCGTCAACGGCATCGTGCCGATCGGCGCGGTGCACGAGCGGCACGACCACGTGCTGCTCGGCGAGGACGGTGAACCCCGGGAGGCGGAAGGCGAGTTGTGCATCACCGGCCCCCAGGCGACGGCGGGCTACCTGGATCCGGCCGACGACCGGGGGCGCTTCGTCCGCCGCGACGGGCGCACCTGGTATCGGACCGGCGATCGGGTCCGCCGCCTGGCCAACGGGGAGCTCGCCTACCTCGGCCGGCTGGACGCCCAGGTCCAGATCCAGGGGTGGCGGGTGGAACTCGCCGAGGTCGACAACGCCGTCCGGACCTGTCCGGGGGTGGTCGACGCGGCCACCGTGACCAGGCCGAGCGAGTCCGGTCTGGAGCTGGTCGTGTACTACACCGGAGCCCCCACCCCGCCCGCCGTCCTCGCCCGGCACCTGCGCACCACTCTGCCCAGCGGCCTGATTCCCAAGCACTATCACCATCTCGACGCGTTCCCGCTCAACCCCAACCGCAAGGTGGACCGCCGCAGGCTCGCCGAACTGGCCGCCGGCCCGGCACGGGTCGAGGTCGGGTCTTAGGACCGGCCCGGCGAATCCCGATGGAAGCGCGCCGGCGGACAGACCTCAGGCGTTGGCCTCGGCGGCGGCGGCCGCTCGCTCCTTGATCAGTACGCCGATGCCGTCGAGCACACAGCGCAGGCCGAACTCCTCGCCGTCCCCCTCGGCGGGATCGAACGCCCCCGAGGACATCGCCGCGAGCAGCGCCGGGTAGCGGTCGTGGTGCGTGCGCACCAGATCCCCCACGTCCGAGCCCCACTGCTCGGCCATGTCGGAGGTGATCGGCTGCTGCTCCTCCTCCTTGCTGACCGAGCGGTAGATCCAGCTTCGGATCAGGCCGGTCAGGGCGAACACGGCGTCCAGCTTCTCCGCGCCGGTGAGCCCGGTCCCGGACAGCGAGTCGACCGCGGCTTCCAGCCAGCTCAACTGGTTGGGGCCCATCGGGCCGGGGGCGGCGAGCTCGAACATCCACGGGTGTCTGTGGTAGACACCGCGCAGCCTTCGGGCCCACTCCTCCAGCTTGGGCCGCCAGTCGTCGGCGACGTCGTCCAGGCTCGGCGACACGTCGATCGCCGCGTCGATCATGAAGTCGATCAGCTGCGCCTTGCCCGGCAGGTACCGGTACAGCGACATGGTGGTGAAGCCGAACTCGCTGGCGATCCGCTGCATGGAGACGGCGGGCAGCCCCTCGCGGTCGGCGACCTCGATGGCGACCTCGACGATCCGCGCGGTGGACAGCCCGGGCTTGGGACCGCGACTGGGCCGTTCCCGCTCGCCGCCCCACAACATCTCGACGCTCCGTGCTCGCCCCCGTGATCCGCCGTCCTTTCCCGCTGCCATCTCCACTCCCAGCACTCGATCGACCCAACTATTGCGCGCAGCCTAATCATATGCCTCGTTATGCAACAGGGTTACGGCAAAGATCCGCTCATCTCCCCGCCGCAATCCGCGAGCCACCCGCAGGCACCTGGAAGGATAGTCATCCTCATGAACATAAGATTTAGGCTTTCTCGGCCCTTTCACAACTACAGCGGGTAGTGCAGTCCATTCGAAATTGCAATCTCGAACAGGTTCGACGAGACACCGCCCACCTGCGGCGACGGCCGGCGGGCCACACGTTACCGGACAAACCAGCCGGATGATGATCCGCCACGCCACGTCAACGTGCCTGTGCACCACGGGAGTTCCCGAATCCGATTTAGGGGCGGCTAGGGGTACGGGCAGGTCGCGTCGTGGCATAGCGTTTCGCGGGGAATCCGCCGCCCCCGAGGCTCGACCACTATTCGCGCATATGTCGATTTCGCCGGCGCGAGCGGCACATCCCATTGCCCCGGCACACGGGATCACCTTCCCGGCCCGCAGCGGCACTGAACTCGCTCCGTGGGGCTGTTCCCGGCGGAGAATCTTCCCGCCCAGATGGGAGTTCGCGATGACTTTGGATATCACCGTGCAGGAGGCGGAAGCCGCGATCCAGCGACTGGCCACACCGCCGATGATCCCCGATCCGTATCCGCTCTACGACACCATTCGACGGGTCGGGCGGGTATTCGAGAGCACCACCCTGGGCGGCGCCTACGCCGTGACCGGGTACAAGGAGGTGGCCGCGGCCGCCAAGATGGGCGGCATGCGCAATGGCGTGCGCGCCGCGGCGATGCAGCGCCAGGACTGGCAGGAACACGAATCACTGCGGCTGTTCCTGCGCGCCCTGGTCAACCTGGACGCCCCGGAGCACACCGCGCTGCGCGAGGTGGCCGCCGCGATCTTCACGCCCAACGCCATCCGGGCGATGCGCACGTCGATCGAGCAGCTGGCCGACCGGTATCTCGACGACCTGGCCGAGCACGCGAGCGGCGGCAGCGCGGTCGACCTGGTCGAGGTCCTGTCGAGTCCGTTCCCGGTCGCGGTGATCTCCGAGATGCTCGGTGTTCCGGCCAACCAGGGCATGCTCTTCTACAAGCTCGCCAACGACTGGACGCGCGTGTGGGGCGGCGGCAACTACAGCGACGAGGACCTCGCCCAGGCGGACGCCTCGGTCACCGAACTGCGCGGATACTTCGACGAGTTGATCCGCGAGCGGCGATCCGTGCGACGGGAGGACCTGATCTCGGCGCTGGTCGACCAGCACGAGGCCGGACGGCTGGACGACGAGGATCTGATGGCGCTGGCCACGTTCTTGTTCATCTCCGGCTTCGAGACCACCACCAACCTGATCAGCATGGGCCTGTACACGCTGCTGGAGAACCCGGACCAGCTGCGGCTGTGGCGGGAGAACCCGGACATCACCCCGAGCGCGGTCGAGGAACTGCTGCGCCACGGCACGCCGATCTCGGGCACCATCCGGCTCACCGCGGAGCCGATCGAACTGGGCGGCCTGCACATCCCGCCGGGCAAGATGCTGTTCCTGATGACGGCCGGGGCCAACCGCGACCCCGAGCAGTTCCCCGACCCCGACCGACTGGACCTGACCCGCGCCGACGGCGCACACGTCAGCTTCGGTGGCGGCGCGCACTACTGCCTGGGGGCCAACCTCGCGCGCATGGAGGCCCAGGTGGTCTTCCCCGCGCTGCTTCGCCGGTTCCCCACCATCGAGGTCAGCGGCACGCCGGAGTTCCGCACCGCGATCGGCCTGCACGGCTTCGAGCGGCTGCCGGTCGTACTCGGGAAGTGACCCGACCGAAATGATCTCGGGGTCGGCGGGCCCGAAGCACTGCGACGGGCCTGCGACCCCGAGATCATTTTTGCGTGTCGGTCGGGCCCACGCGCGCATGCCGATGGGGCGTGCGCACGGTTCGTCAACCGTGCGCACGCCCCCGGCGGATCGAGGCTCAGCCCCGCGGATCGAACCCGGCACCGAGCTTGGCGATCAGGCCGCCGTCGATCTTGAGCTGCGCGCCGGTGACGTACCGGGATTCGTCCGAGGCGAAGTAGACGACCGCGTGCGAGATGTCGACGGGTTCCAGGTAGGCGATCGGCATGCCGTGCATGGGCCGCATCACCGCTTCGACGTCGGCCAGGGTGGGGGCCTCCAGGTCCGGTCGGAACGTGCGGTAGGCGGCCTCGTTCTGGATCAGCTCGGTGGCCACGTTGGTCGGGTGCACCACGTTCACCCGCCGCCCCGAGGGGGCCAGTTGCACCGAGAGCCACTCGGCGTACTCGGCCAGGATCCGCTTGGAGAAGCTGTAGCCCGCGGCGCCGGGGCCGACACCGGCGTTGCCGTCGTAGCGGGGCATGAGCCCCGACACCGAACCCATCAGGATGATCGACGCGCCCTCGCCCAGGTGCGGCAGCGCCGCGTGCACGGTGTTGAGCGCGCCCACAAGGTTGACGTCGAGGGTCTCGGTGAAGGCGGCGATCGGCAGGTCCACGCCGAGCGGACTGATGCCGGCATTGGGGATCACCACGTCCAGGCGGCCGAGTTCGGCCACGCCCTCGTCGAGCGCCGTCCGCAGCGCCTCGCGGTCGCGTACGTCGGCCCGCTTGGCCACCGCGCGGCGGCCGGTCTTCTCGATCAGGCGAACCGTCTCGTCCAGATCGGAGACGGTCGCCCCCGCGTACTGGGCGGTCGCGGCGTCCGCGCAGACGTCGAGCGCGATGATGTCGGCGCCCTCCTCGGCCAATCGCACGGCGTGGCTGCGTCCGAGCCCGCGGGCCGCGCCGGTGATCGCCACGACTTTGTCCAGTACACGTTGCATTTTGGGGCCTCCGCCGGCTGTTTCGAAAACTGTCCCGGTAAAACCGCCACCCATCCGACGCGCATTGTCGGAAGGAAGTGTCGGCCAGGTCCCTTCCTATCGCCGGACGCCCGTTCGGGGACACCGCGTGTGACCCCTACATTCGGCTTTCCGGCCCTTAATCCGGAACACCACCCGCAGTTACCGCGGGGGTCTCAGGTGAGCACCCAGCCATGGTTTCGGGCGACTTCGCCGAGGCACTCGCGGATCTGTGCGATTTGTTGGGCTGTGGTGGTGGGGGCGCCTTCGATGATCGCCTCGGTCACCTCGTGCATGAACTCGAACGTGGTGACGGTGCGTTCCGTACCCGCGTGCTCGGCCCGGCCCGACCGGGTCCGGGCCGGCGACTTCTCCGGCGTGGGGGCAGCTCTGCCGGCGTTCGGCACCGGGCCTTCGATGGTGCGCACGGCGATGGCGCGCAGCCCACGATCACCGGTGGCGGTGTCGAATTCGACCAGCGTCCCCGGCTTCAGGAACTGCTTGTCGGAGAGGAACTCGTTGGCGTGCATGAACACATCGCTGCCGCCGGTGTGAGGCGTGATGAAACCGTATCCGCGGGCCTCGTCGAAACGAACCAGCCTACCCACCATCACTGCATTGACCCTTCCTCGATCCGTGCCTGTGCGCTGTCGAATTCCGAATCGGCCGAGCCGCCGATGGCCTCACCCGTCGGCGGCTCGCCGGCCACAGCACTCCCAGGCCCTGGCCGGCGGATCCCGGCGGATCGGCCCGCGTCGTCCGGTGCCGTGCCTCGCCGCACCGGAGAAGCAGTCGCACAGTGGTTCTGTTCGGCCGATTCTCCGGTGCGGCGAGGCGCGGTACCAGGCGGCGCGGACCCGCCGAGACTCGCCGGACAGGGGCTAGGCGTGAGCCGCGGAACCGCTTGCTTCGGGCGCGCTCACAGCAGTTTCCTCGTCACCGTGCGCGAAGACCCGGGGCAGACCCCGCAGGGTGATCAGCGTGAAGACGCAGATCACGCTGAGCAGGACGCCGTTGGTCAACAGCGCGTAGTGCATGCCGTCCATGAAGGCGTCCTTGCCGGTCGACACGAGGTCGGCGGCGATCGCGGGCGGCTGGTTGGCGGCCACCTCGATCGCCCCGCCGACCGAGTCCCCGGCGGTGGACGCGTCCTTGGCGCTCAGGCCGCTCGGGAGGTCGACCGTGTGCCGGTAACCGGCGTTCAGGATGGTGCCGATGACGGCCATGCCCATCGCCGCGCCCAGTTCACCGCCGGTGGTGGCGATGCCCGAGGCGATACCCGACTTCTCCTTGGGCGCGCTGTTGATGATGATCTCCACCGTGCAGGCGAAGATGCAGGCCGCCGCCACGCCGTGGACCAGCGTCGGGATCAGCAACGCGGAGTAGCCCGCGTCGACGTCGGTCAACTGGTACAGGAACATCGCCAGCGCCAGCAGGCCCAGGCCGAGGGCCACCACACGCCCCTGACCGAGGCGGGGGATCAACAGGCCGACGAACGGCGCTGCGAACATGCCCATCACAGCCGGTGGCAGCAACGCCAGGGCCGCCTTCATCGGCGACCAGTCGTGCACGAACTGCAGGTACTGGCTCACCAGCAGGAGCGACCCGACGGACGCGAACATGGTGAACGTGTTCGCGGTGAACGCCCCCGAGAAGGCCCGGTTGGAGAACAGCGACACCTCGATGATCGGGTGCTCGACCTGCGTCTGCCGCCAGATGAACAGGGCGAGCGCGATCAGACCGAGGGCTCCCGCGATCAGGATGCGCGGCTCGTCGAGGCCGTCGCGCACCGACTCCTGGATCGCGTAGACGACGCCGAGGATGCCCATCGCCGAGAGCACCACGCTCGGCACGTCGAGCCGGCCGGGCTGCGGATTGCGCGATTCCGGCACCAGGAGCAGACCGCCGAGGAAGACGATCCCCATCAGCGGCAGGTTGATCAGGAAGACCGAACCCCACCAGAAGTTGTCCAGGAGCGGGCCGCCGATGATCGGCCCGAGCGCGGTGCCGCCACTGACCATGCCGGTCCAGATACCGACCGCGATGGTCCGTTCCTTCGGGTCGGCGAACATGCTCCGGATGATCGACAGCGTGGTCGGGTAGATCGTGGCGCCCGCGACACCGAGCAGCGCGCGACCGGCGATCAGCCAGTTGGCGTCCGGCGCCCAGGCGATCAGGGCGGACGCGCCGGCGAAGCCGACCGAACCGAGCACGAGCAGCTTCTTGCGCCCGATCCGGTCCCCGACGACACCCATGGTGATCAGCAGACCGGCCATCGCCAGGCCGTAGATGTCGGCGATCCACAGGATCTGGCTGCCGGTCGGAGTCGGGTCCAGTTCCTTGGTCAGGGACGGGATGGCGAGCTGGAGGACGGTGAGGTCGACGCTGATGACGAGCGCGGCGACGCACAGAACCGCCAGAGCCAGCCATCTGCGCGACGAACTCATTAAGGGTGCGTTGATATGGGTCGCCTGCGACCCATCCGAGGGACTGGTCATGATGGTTCTCCACATGATCTATCGGGCAACTGTATACGCCATAGACGCTTGTGTTTATGTTATACGCAGATGCGGAGAGCGTGTCAACAGCCGGGGAATCCGGTGCCGAAGCGACGACGGGCACCCGCTCGCGGTGAGCGGGTGCCCGGATATCTTGTGGGCCGATGCCTCAGAGGCCGCCGAGTTCGTCGTCCAGGGCCTCGAACAACTCGTCGTCCGTGGCGGCGTGAAAATCCGGTTCCGGTACGGGGTCCGACTCCGCCAGAGCGGCGGCGTCGTGCGCGGCGTGCCACTTGCGCACCAGGGCGTCCAGGCGCGCGGTGACCCGGGGGTGGGCCCCCGCTCCGGCCCCGGCTCCGGCCAGCGCCGCCTCCAGGCGATCGAGCTCGGCGAGCAGCGCTCCGCTCTCGGCTGCGGCGGCGGGGCTGATCAGCCCGTCCAGGTAGTCGGCGACGGCCCGCGAGGTCGGGTGGTCGAAGGCCAGCGTGGTGGAGAGCCGACGACCGGTGACCACCCCCAGGCGGTTGCGCAGCTCCACCGCCGCGAGCGAATCGAACCCCAGCTCCTGGAACGCCCGTTCCGGCTCGACCGTCTCGGCCGAGTCGTGTCCCAGCACGGCGGCGACGTGCGTCCGCACCAGATCCAGGAGCATGCGATCGCGTGCCTCGCCGAACAGTTGGGCCACCCGTCGCTCGAACGCGCCGGCGACCGAGTCACCGTCGGCGCGGACGAGTTGCCGCATCGGGGCGCGGACCAGGCCGCGCAACAACACCGGGATGCCCTCCACTCGGCCCTGCGAGCGCACCACACCGGTGTCCAGTCGGGCCGCGACCACCGACGGCGCGGCGCCGGACAGCGCCTCGTCGAGGCGGGCCAGCCCTTCCGGTACGGACATCGAGTCGAGTCCGTGCCGGCGCAGCCGGGCCCGGTCGACCTCGGCTGCCCGGTCGCGAGCCGCCCACGGCCCGAAGGCCACGGACACCGCCGGCAGCCCCAGGGCCCGCCGGTGCACGGCCAGCGCGTCCAGCGCCGCGTTCGCCGCCGCGTCGGCGGCCTGACCGGCCGGGAACAGCATGCCGACGGCCGACGAGAACAGTACGAACGCGGTCAGGTCGAGGTCGCGGGTCAGGCGGTGCAGATGCCAGGCGACGTCGGCTCGCGAACGCAGGGCCGCGGCGAACCGATCGGAGGCCGACGTGGCGACCATCCCGTCCTCCGCCGCGCCCGCCGTGTGCACCACCGCGGTCAGCGGATGGTCGGTGGGGATGGTGGCCGCCAGCGCGGACAGGGCGTCGAAGTCGGTCAGCGCGCACTCGACGACGCGCACCCGGGGATCGGGCTCGGGTACGTCGGGTCCGGCCGATCCGGCTTCGACCGCCAACAGCACATGTCCGGCGCCGCGTTCCGTCACCAGATGCCGGGCCACCAGCATGCCGAGCGCCCGGTCGTCGGCGGTGACCAGGACCGTCCCCTCGGCATCCCACCTCGGCGCGTCGCCCGCCGAGCCCACGAGCGGAACCCGGGCCAGCCGGGGCACGAACGGCTCGCCCGCGCAAATCGCCGATTCCGGTTCGCCCGACGCCACCGCCGCGGGCAGCGCACGCCGCGACTCGGCCGAGCCGTCCAGGTCGATCAGCACGAACCGGCCGGGGTTCTCCGCCTCCGCCGCCCGTACCAGCCCCCACACCGGGGCATGCCGTGGGTCGGCGCCGGTGGAGACGCCCTCGGTGACGACCACCAGCCGCGCGGCGGCGAACCGGTCCTCGGCCGACCAGAGTTGCACCGCCTGGAGCACCTCGCCGAGGAGCGCACGAGCGTCCGCCATCGGATCGTCGCCGGTGAACACGGGGCAGGTGAACAGCACCAGGTCCGGCACCCGGTCCGGTGATACGGCGGACAGCTCCGGAAGGTCCTGCGGTACGGGATGGCCCGCGTGCTCGGCGAGCGGCGTCCAGGTCATCTGGAAAAGTCCCTCGCGGAACCCACCCGCGTCGACCTCGAGCGCGTCCGGGGAGACGGGCTCCCAGCGCAGCGACGTCACGGTCGCCACCGGCCGGCCGGCCTCGTCCGCCATCGTCACGGTCGTGTCGCCGCCCGTACCCGGAGTCAACCGGACGCGCAGGACGCCGGATCCGGCCGCGTGCAGGCGAACTCCGTTCCACGCGGCGGCAACCAGCGGTGCCTCGGTGCCGAACGCGACCACACCGACGTGCAACGCGGCGTCCAGGAGAGCGGGATGCAGCCCGTACCGACCGGCCTCGGCCTGTGCCGACTCGGGCAACGCGACCTCGGCGAACACTTCGTCTCCGCGCCGCCAGGCCGCCCGAAGGCCCCGATGGGTCGACCCGAGGATGTACCCGCGATCGGTCAACTCCGCGTATATCTCGTCGACTTCGGTCACCGACGCGCCCACGGGCGGCCACGGGTCCGGGTCGGTCGCGGCGGCCGCCTGCGGTGTCCCTCGGTCCAGCAGGCCGCTCGCGTGCCGTGCCCAAGGCGCGTCCGGCTCGGTATCGGAGCGCGAGTGCACGGAGAACGCGCGTCGTCCCGTCTCGTCGGCGCCGCCGACCACCAGGTGCAGCTGTACGGAGTCGTCCTCGGGGAGGATCAGCGGGGTGTCCGGGTTCAGCTCCGCCAGGACGCCGCAGCCGACCTCGTCGCCCGCGCGAATCGCCAGGTCCACCAGGGCCGAGGTGGAGAGCACGACGCGACCCTGCATCCGATGATCGGCCACCCAGGCGTGAGTACGCGCCGACAGCCGAGCCGTGAACGCGACGCCGTCGGACTCCGGCAGCGGCACCATCGCGCCCAGGAGCGGGTGTTCGGGCGAATCCAGGCCCATGGACGCGGGGTCGCCTCCGGTCGGGGCGTCCAACCAGTAGCGCTCTCGCTGGAACGCGTAGGTCGGCAGCGTGACCCGGCGGGCGCCGTGGCCGGCGAAGAACACGTCCCAGTCGACGAGGACGCCGTTCACGTGCAACTCGGCCAGCGCGGAAACCAACGACTCGACCTCGGGACGACCCTTGCGCAACGCCGGCAGCACCACGACATCGTCGTCGCCCACACACCCGCGCACCATCGCCGACAACACGCCGTCCGGGCCGAGTTCCACAAACCGGGAAACCCCGCGCGACCGCAGGAATCCGACCCCGTCCGCGAAGCGCACCGCCTCGCGTACGTGCCGAACCCAGTAGCCGGGTGAACCCAACTCGTCCGCGAGATCACCCGTCACGTTCGACACGACCGGAATCGACGGCGCGGCATACGACAACCCC
>NZ_KB889597.1 GCF_000372745.1 Embleya scabrispora DSM 41855
GGCCTCCGCCAGAGCCGACGCCGGGACCCTCGCCAACTGCTCGGGAGTGGCCCTCTCGTTGCCCTCCTCGTCCCTGCCGCCACCCGCCAACAGGTACGGGGCCTTCGCGAACGCGTGCTCACGCAGCGACATGATCAACAACTTCGGCGACAACGGCTTGCCCGTGTTCCACGCCGGACACTGCGACTGACANCGACCACACTCGGTACACGTGGAGAAGTCCAGCAGACCCTTCCAGGTGAAATGCTCCACCTGCGAGACCCCGAACACCGCATCGTCCGCCGGGTCCTCGAAATCGATCACCTCACCACCCGAACGCATCGGCTGCAACGCACCCAACGCGACCCCACCATCCGCCTCACGCTTGAAGTAGATGTTGAAGAACGCCAGGAACCGATGCCACGCGACACCCATGCTCGGGTTCAGACCGATCGTCACCGCCCACGCGCCGGTGGCGGTGAGCTTGATCATCGCGGTCAGGTAGACCAGGTTCTCCAGCGTGGACTCGCCCAGGTCCTGGAACGCCAGGCTCAGCGGGTACGACGCGAAGAATCCCGCCTCGTAGTGGTCCACCCCCAGCAGGGCGGCCTCCAGGGCGCGCAGCGTCAGGATCGCGAGGCCGATCACCAGGATCGTCCACTCGACGTAGTACGCCTGCCACGACACCGAGCCGGCGAACCGCGACTTGCGGCCCGGGCGGGAGGGCAGGCTCAGCTGCCGGATGACCATCAGGACCACGATGCCGACGAACGTGGCCAGGGCGATGAACTCGGTGAAGAGTTCGTACGGCAGCCAGTCGCCGATGAGTGGGAACACCCAGTGCGCGTCGAAGAGCTGGACGATCGCGGTGACGATGGTCAGGCCGAGGGTCAGGAAGCCGACGGCCACGAACCAGTGGGCCACGCCGACGACGCCCCACTTGAGCATTCGGGTGTGGCCGAGGAACTCCCGGCCGAGGGTCGCGGTGCGCTGCGCGGGCTGTCCGGTTCGGCTGCCGTCAGGCTGGCCGACTTGGACGAAACGGTAGATGTGCGCGACGGCGCGCGCCGCGAGCGCGGCGCCGACCACCAAGGTGACCAGCGAGATCACGATCGCTGCGAGCTGCATGGGCGTTCGGCTCCTCCGGTGGGACGTCCCTTCCGGGGCGTGTATCGGCCGACAGCGTACGGCCGTGCGGGCATCTTACCCACTGGTAACTTATCCACTGCGTCGATGATATCCGTCACGCTGGACGCTACCGGCTTCGGGGGTTTTGTCCGCTTCGGGCCGCCCCTGGGTGATCTTGTCTTACCAGGCGTGTCCCACCGCACCCGTTGCCGAACTGCCGGGACTGCCGAAGTGCCAGGACTGCCGAAGCGCCGGGACCGCCCAGGCGCCGGGACCGCCGAAGCGCCGGGACCCGCGACAGGTCCCGGCGCCGTGGTGAGCGTGCGCCCGGTTCGGGCCCGGCCGGCCGGGATCGGGCCGGACCGCCCCTCGCTCCGAGCCCGCCGATCAGAGCGTCTTCGCGGCCGCCTGCTTCCGAGGCTGCACGACCAGCGTGTCGCTCGCTTCGTCGAGGTCGACCACGACCGTGTCGCCGTCGCCGACATCGCCCGCGAGCAGCGCCCGAGCCAGCTTGTCGCCGATCGCGGTCTGGATCAGCCGGCGCAGCGGCCGCGCGCCGTACGCCGGGTCGTACCCGGTCAGCGCGAGCCACTCGCGGGCCGCGTCGGTCACCGTGAGGGTGATCCTGCGGTCGCTGAGCCGAGCGCCGAGCCGGTCGACCTGGAGTCCGACGATGTGCGCGAGCTCCGCCGTGCCCAGCGCGTCGAAGAGCACGATGTCGTCGAGCCGGTTGAGGAACTCCGGCTTGAACGCGTTGCGCACGACGTCCATCACCATGCCCTGCTGCTGCTCCGGGGACAGTGCCGGGTCGACGAGGTACTGCGACCCCAGGTTCGAGGTCAGGATCAGCACCACGTTGCGGAAGTCCACCGTGCGGCCCTGGCCGTCGGTCAGCCGCCCGTCGTCGAGCACTTGGAGCAGGACGTCGAAGACCTCGGGGTGGGCCTTCTCCACCTCGTCCAACAACACGACCGAGTACGGCCGGCGGCGGACCGCCTCGGTCAGCTGGCCGCCCTCCTCGTACCCCACGTAGCCGGGCGGCGCGCCGACCAGGCGCGCGACCGAGTGCTTCTCCGCGTACTCCGACATGTCGATCCGCACCATCGCGCGCTCGTCGTCGAAGAGGAAGTCGGCGAGCGATTTGGCCAGCTCGGTCTTGCCCACGCCGGTCGGGCCCAGGAACAGGAACGAGCCGGTCGGGCGATCCGGGTCGGCGATGCCGGAGCGGGCCCGGCGGACCGCGTCGGACACCGTCGCCACGGCCGTCTTCTGGCCGATCAGCCGGCGACCCAGCTCGTCCTCCATCCGCAGCAGCTTGCCGCGCTCGCCCTCCAGCAGTCGGCCCGAGGGGATGCCGGTCCAGGACGAGACGACATCGGCCACGTCGTCCGGGCCGACCTCCTCCTTGACCATCGCGGTGCCGTCGGTGCCCCGGTCCCCCTCGGTCGCCGCGGCCTCGGCCAACTCGCGCTCCAGGGTCGGGATCTGTCCGTACATCAGCTTCGACGCGGTCTCGAAGTCGCCGTCCCGCTGGGCCCGCTCGGCCTCGCCGCGGGCGGCGTCCAGGCGCTCCTTGAGCTCGCCGACCCGGTTCAGGCCGGCCTTCTCCTGCTGCCACCGCGCGGTCAGGCCGCTGAGCTGCTCCTGCTTGTCCGCGAGGTCCTTGCGCAGCCGCTCCAGGCGGTCCCGGCTGGCCGCGTCGGTCTCCTTGTCCAGCGCCATCTCCTCCATCCGCAGCCGGTCGACCGAGCGCTGCAGCTCGTCGATCTCGACGGGGGAGGAGTCGATTTCCATCCGCAGTCGCGAGGCCGCCTCGTCGACCAGGTCGATCGCCTTGTCGGGGAGGAAGCGCGCGGTGATGTAGCGGTCGGAGAGGGTGGCCGCGGCGACCAGGGCGGAGTCGGCGATCTGCACCTTGTGGTGTGCCTCGTACCGGCTCTTGAGCCCGCGCAGGATCGCGATGGTGTCCTCGACGCTGGGCTCGCCCACGAACACCTGCTGGAACCGGCGCTCCAGCGCGGGGTCCTTCTCGATGTGCTTGCGGTACTCGTCCAGCGTGGTCGCGCCGACCAGGCGCAGTTCGCCGCGCGCGAGCATCGGCTTGAGCATGTTGCCCGCGTCCATCGAACTGTCGCCGGTGGCACCGGCACCCACCACGGTGTGCAGTTCGTCGATGAAGGTGACGACCTGGCCGTCGCTGGACTTGATCTCGTTCAGCACCGCCTTCAGCCGCTCCTCGAACTCGCCGCGGTACTTCGCGCCCGCGACCATCGCACCCAGGTCGAGTGCGATCAACCGCTTGTCGCGCAGCGACTCGGGCACGTCGCCGGCCACGATCCGGCGGGCCAGGCCCTCCACGACGGCGGTCTTGCCCACACCGGGTTCACCGATCAGTACCGGGTTGTTCTTGGTCCGGCGGGACAACACCTGGACCACCCGGCGGATCTCCGAGTCGCGGCCGATGACCGGGTCGAGCTTGCCGTCGCGGGCCTCCTCGGTCAGGTCGCGGCCGTACTTCTCCAGTGCCTGGTAGGTGCTCTCCGGGTCCTGCGAGGTGACCCGGGCGCTGCCGCGCACCGCCTTGAAGGAGTCGAGCAGTGCCTGCGGGGTGGCGCCCGCCTCACGCAGCGCGTCGGCGACCGGGCCGGATCGGCCGGACGCGAGACCGACCAGGACGTGCTCGGTGGACACGAACGTGTCGCCGAGCTTGTCGGCCTGCTTCTCCGCCTCGTCCAGCGCGAGCATCGTCTCGCGGGCGAGCTGCGGCGCGGCCACCGTCGAGCCGGACGCGCTGGGCAGGCGATCCGAGATCTGGGCGGCTGCGACCTTCAGGAGCGGCACGTCCACGCCGGCCGCGCCGAGCAGCGGGACCGCGATGCCCTCGGGCTGTTCGAGCAGGGCGAGCAGCAGATGCGCGGGCTCCACCTGGGGGTGTCCCGCCGCGGAAGCCTTGCGGATGGCGACCGAAAGGGCCTCTTGGGCCTTGGTGGTGAGCTTCTGTGCATCCATGTGAGGTGTGCGACTCCTTCGCTTCGGGCACGCGCTGTCACGGCCATCATCCCGTTCGTGCCGCGTACGTCCCGCACCCCGAACGGTTATTTGACTGTGAGAACCACAACTAAGTTGAGTCTATTCCACTCAACCGTGCGTCCGCCCGGATGCCTAGACTGCGGACATGCCAGATGTGTCCGGTGCCCTCGAAACACTCGACGCGCTTGCGGATGCGGCCGTCCGGCTCATTCCGACGGCGCCCGAGGCCGAGCGTGTCGTGCTCGGCCTCGCCGGTCCGCCGGGAGCCGGGAAGTCCACGCTCGCCGGCCGCTTGGTGCGCGCGATCGAACAGCGGGTCGGCGTCGGTATCGCCGCCTACGTGCCGCTCGACGGCTTCCATCTCTCGAACGCGCAGCTCAAGCGGAT
Source organism: Embleya scabrispora DSM 41855 (assembly GCF_000372745.1). Taxonomy (GTDB): domain Bacteria; phylum Actinomycetota; class Actinomycetes; order Streptomycetales; family Streptomycetaceae; genus Embleya; species Embleya scabrispora. The sequence continues at coordinate 4,525 of NZ_KB889597.1, forward strand.
CGGTCGGTTGCACCGCAAGGGCGCGGTGGACACCTTCGACGTGTGGGGCTACGCGAGCACGCTGGCGCGCGTGGTGCACGAGGTGGACCGGGACGTGTACGTACCGGACTACGACCGCACGCTGCACGAGCCGGTGGCCGCGCGGCACGTGGTGCGACCCGGCACCCGGATCGTGGTGACCGAGGGGAACTACCTCGCGCTGGACGCCCCCGGCTGGACCGACGCCTACTGCCTGATGACCGAGGTCTGGTACGTGCACGCCTCGGACCGGGTCCGCGACGAGCGGTTGACCAGGCGCCAGCGCCGAGGCGGTCGCAGCCCCGGCGAGGCGATGGCCTGGGTGGCGGGCAGCGACCGGCCCAACGGCGAACTGGTCAAGCGCTCCAAATCCCGCTGTGCGCGGGTGGTGACGGTGGTGTGGTGAGCCCGCACCCGCACCCGCGGCCTTCGGCTAGGTGAGCCACGCCGGCGACGGCACCAGCAGTTCCACGTTGCGGTCCTCCAACCGACCGCGGCGGCCGTCCACCTTGGGGTCGGGGCGGTCGCGCTCCTGCCAGTCGTTGCCCGCGAGTTCGCGGGCCAGCGCGGCCAGCGCGACCGGGCCGTCCAGCTTGCCGCCGTTGGACTCCGGCCCGGCGGAGTCGACGATGGTGCCGTAGATGGAGAGCGTGCCGTTCTTGTTGTCGCCGATCTCCACGATCCGCGCCTGTGAGGGCCAGTCGATGTGCGACGCGGTGTTGATCTCCCAGAATCCGCCGGGAACCGCGCTGCCCGCCGGCCGCGGGTAGGGCTTCACGTTGTTGTCGTGGGTGTGCCCGTTGACCCACAGCACGACGTTCGGGAAGCGCAGCAGCAGCGCCTGCACCTGCGGGCCCAGGATCCGCGCGGGTTGCCCCGAGGGCACCGTCTTGTTCACCAGCGTGTCGATCGTGTGGTGGCTGAACAGCACGAACAGCATGTCCTTGCCGGTGCCCTCGACCACCTTGCCCTGCTCGTCCAGGTACCTGGAGCTGCCCTTGACCAGGTGGTCCTGGAGCCACGCGAACTGGGTCGGGTCCAGGCAGCCGGAGTCCAGGCCGTACTGGTTCACCGTGTCCAGGACCAGGCAGCGCACCCGGCCCTGGTCGAAGCTGTAGTACGCGGTCTTGGCGTCCAGGTTCGTCTGGGTGAAGCCGTGGCCCTTGGGCAGGCCGGTCGTGTTGAAGTGCTCCTTGATCGTCTCCGCGCGGTCGATCAGCCGGCGGTCCGGATCGGCGGTGACCTTGCGCTTGGGGCCCGCCAGCAGCGCGGCGAGCGCGTCCGGCTTGCCGTTCTGCAGGCCGAGCGCGAGCGTGACGATGGTCTGACCCGCCGAGATGTCGAGCACCTTCTCGTCGCCGACCGCGACCTTGCTCAGCAACTCACTGACCGGCAGGTTGCCCTGGACCAGGCCGTCGTGGTTGCCGTACGCGGTGTACCACGGGGTCTTCAGGCCGGTCGCCTCGAACGGACGCCGGCAGGCGTCGAGCAGGCCCGGCACGGTGGGAAAGCCGTACTCGCGCCTGGGCACGTCGTCCTTCTGCCCGGGGGGCGTGCCGTCCGGGTGCCAGTAGCGCTCGTGGTACGCGACCGCGTCCATCGGACCCTCGTACCGGTTCCGGTCGCCCGAGTCCGGGGTGACCTTCTTGCCGCCGTCCAACACGTCTATGTACCAGCGCAGCTCGTTGAACTGGATGTTGTCGGTGTTGTCGCCCGTGCAGATGGTGAAGGCGAGCGGTTGGCCGAGTGCCGGACCCTTGCCGATCCGGTTCAACGACTGCACCATCGCCTCGGCTATCTGCGCGGTCAGCACCTCCTGCGGGCGATGCGAGGACTGGAAGGGCAGCAGCTTCGCGAACGGCTGGTCCTTGTCGCTGTGCCGGTCCAGGAAGTCCACCCGCGCGGTGGACTGCGAGTCCTGGATGTGAATGTCCGTCAACTGGGTGAAGGCAACCAGCGGTTGGCTCTTCGCCTTGCTGCCGGGCCCGGCGCCGGGGGCCAACTCGGTGCGCAACAGGTGCGGTTCGCCGGGGCCGGCGACCACCTTGCGGTAGCCGCCCGCGCCGGGCGGGCCGAGCACCAGGGTGCGCTCCAGAGTGGTGCCGGCTATGCCGGCCGGGCCGCCCGCGGTCGGGGCGCCGGACTTGGGCGCATCGCTCGACTTCTTGTCCGGCTCGTCCTTGGCGTCGGTGCACGCCGCCGCTCCGAGCAGTGCCGCGCCAGCGGCCGAGTACTTCAGGACGTCCCGACGATTCGGCTTCATGCGGGTGACCCTACTGACGCGTATTGAGCGGCATCAAGGAGTGCCCACGACCCACCCGCGGCCGCCCGCCCGCACGAATGAGGGGCGCGGCCGAAGCCACGCCCCTTGCGCATTCCAGGCCGGCCGCCGCCGCTCGACGGCCCGTCAGTCGGTGCGCCCGCGCTTGGGCTTCCAGACCACGAGCGCGGTGCCCGCCTGCGGCCGGACCGGGACCAGGTCGCGCCGATAGGACGCGTGCACGGCCGCCTCGCGTCGGGCGCTCGCGTCCGTCGCCTCGTGCAGCGCGTGTTCCAGCTCGGCCACGCGCATGCGCAGCGCGAGTACCTGGTTCTCCAGCTCCAGGATGCGCTTGATCCCGGCGAGGTTGATGCCGGCTTCCTGGGAGAGCCGCTGCACCTCACGCAACTGGACGATGTCGCGGGCGGAGTAGCGCCGCCCGCGACCGGCCGTGCGGTCGGGCGAGACCAGGCCGAGTCGGTCGTACTGGCGCAGTGTCTGCGGATGCAGACCGGACAGCTGTGCGGCCACCGAGATCACGTAGACCGGAGAGGTCTCGTCGATCTCGTAGCCGCGCCGCCCGCCGATGCCGCCGTCGCCGCCCAATCCGCCCGGTCGCATGTCATGCCCCCTTCGCCGCGTCCAACAGATCGGCTCGGGGATCGTGCGCGACGGTCGCCTCGCGGAACGCCTCCAGCGCCTCGCGCGCCTTGTCGTTCAGCTGCTGAGGAACCGTCACCTCGATGGTGACCAGGAGGTCGCCCCGAGTGCCGTCCTTGCGTGCCGCACCGCGCCCGCGGACGCGCAGCGTACGGCCGTTGCCCGTGCCCGCGGGGAGCTTGAGCGTGACCGGGACACCGCCCAGGGTGGGCACGGTGATCTCCGCCCCCAGCGCGGCCTCCGGGAAGGTGACCGGCACGGTGACGGTGAGGTTGTCGCCCTTGCGGCCGAATACGGCGTGCGCCTTGACGTGCACCACGACGTAGAGGTCACCGGAGGGGCCGCCGCGCTCGCCGGGAGCGCCCTTGCCCTTGAGCCGGATCCGCTGGCCGTCCTGGACCCCGGCCGGGATCCGGACCTGCATCGTGCGTGAACTCTTGGCCCGACCGCTGCCGTTGCACACGATGCACGGGTCGTCCACCAGCAGCCCGCGACCCTTGCAGTCGCGGCACGGCTCGGAGAAGCCGAAGCCGCCCTGCGGCCGACTGACGTTGCCGGACCCCGCGCAGGTCGGACACATCCGCGGGGTGGTGCCCGCGGCTGCGCCCGTGCCGTTGCAGTGCCGACACGGCTCGGAGCTGGTCAGTCGGATCGGCACGGTCGCACCGTCGACCGCGTCCGCGAAGCCGAGGGTGACCTCGGACTCCACGTCCGAGCCGCGCCGGGGCTGCTGGCGTCCGGTCTGGCGACCGCCGCCGAACAGGCCGCCGAAGATGTCGCCCAGGCCGCCGCCCGCGCCCGCGCCGCCCTGCTGCTGGCCACCGAAGATGTCGCCGAGGTCGAAGGGGAAACCGCCGGCGCCGCCCGGCCCGCCGCCGGGGCCGCGGAAGCCGCCCCCGCTGCCGAACAGGGTCCGCGCCTCGTCGTACTCCTTGCGCCGCTTCTCGTCGGCGAGCACGTCGTAGGCTTCCGAGATCTCCTTGAACCGTTCCTCGGCCCTGGTGTCACCCTTGTTCTTGTCCGGGTGGAACTCGACGGCGAGCTTGCGGTAGGCCTTCTTGATCTCGGCGGTGCCGGCGTCCTTGGGGACGCCGAGCACCTTGTAGTAGTCCTTCTCCAGGTAGTCCTTCGTACTCATGCGCCCCTCGCCGATCGGGTCGGGGTGCCCTCGTGCTCCGAGCGCCCGTTTCCGGATTCACTCCACCCGCGCATCGGCGTCCCTCCTCTCCGCTTCTCGTCGTCTGGTTCCCGGTGTCGGTTCAGCTGCCGGCCGCTTCGCCCGACTCCTCCGGACCACCTTCGGCGTCCGCCGTGGGCTCCGCGACCGCCACCCGCGCCGGCCGGATGATCCGTTCGCCGACCTGGTAGCCGGGCTGCAGGATCTCCACGCACGTGGGCTCGGTGACGTCGGTCGCGTACGAGTGCAGCAGCGCCTCGTGCACCGTCGGGTCGAACGGGTCGCCCTTGGAGCCGAAGCCCTGCAGCCCCATCTTGGCCACGATCGACTCCAGCGACTCGGCGACCGACTTGAAGCCGCCCGCCAGTTCGCCGTGGTCGCGGGCCCGACCGATGTCGTCGAGCACCGGGAGCAGTTCGCTCAGCACCTTGATGGCGGCCAGTTCGCCCGCCACGTTGCGGTCCCGCTCGACGCGCTTGCGGTAGTTCGCGTACTCGGCCTGGAGCCGTTGCAGGTCGGCCGTGCGCTCACCGAGCTGGTTGCGCAGCTCGGCGGCCTCGGCCGCCCCGGGGGCCGGGGCCGCCGCCGAGGCGGCGGTCCCGGTTTCCGGCTTCGGCTCTGTCTCTTGGGCGTCGCCCGGGACGGCGCCGTGGTTCGAGCCGGTCCCTTCGGTCACGCAGCACCGCCCTTACGGTCCTCGTCGACGATCTCGGCGTCCACGACGTCGTCGTCGGCAGTGTTGCCCGCGGCGTCGCCGGTCGAACCGGCCGCACCCTCGGCGCCGGGCTGGGCGTTCGCGTACATCGCGGTGCCCAGCTTCTGGCTCGTGGTGCTGACCTTCTCCGCGGCGTCGCGGATCGCGGCCAGGTCGTCGCCCTTGAGCGCGTCCTTGAGCTCGGTGAGCGACGTCTCGACCTCGGTCTTCACGTCGGCCGGCACCTTGTCGCCGTTGTCCTTGATGAACTTCTCGGTGGTGTACACCAGTTGCTCGGCCTGGTTGCGGGTCTCCGCGGCCTCGCGACGCTGGTGGTCCTCCTCCGCGTGCGCCTCCGCCTCGCGCATCATCCGGTCGATGTCGTCCTTCGGCAGGCCGGAGCCGCCGGTGATGGTCATCGACTGCTCCTTGCCCGTGCCCAGGTCCTTCGCGGACACGTGCACGATGCCGTTGGCGTCGATGTCGAAGGTGACCTCGATCTGCGGCAGCCCGCGCGGGGCCGGCGGCAGGCCGGTCAGCTCGAACATGCCGAGCTTCTTGTTGTAGGCGGCGATCTCGCGCTCG
>NZ_KB889598.1 GCF_000372745.1 Embleya scabrispora DSM 41855
TGAGCGGGTCGACCGCCTCACCGACGAGGCCGTCCGGGCCGCCGCCGGTGAACAGCACCGCGAAGGAGACGGCGGCGAGCACCGCGATCTCCAGGATCAGCGCGACGCCGAGGAACTTGGCCGTCAGGTGGATGTCGAAGAAGGCCATCCCCGCGATGACCAGTAGGCCGAACATCGCGTAGTAGCCCCAGTGCAGGTCGAGCCCCCACTGGTCGCTCGCGAGCTGCTTGAACGAGGCGGCGAAGAAGCCGATGATCGATGCTTCGAAGACGATGTACGCCAGGACCGCCAGCAGGCCCGAGGCCATGCCCGCGACGCGGCCGAGGCCGTGGGAGATGAAGCCGTAGAACGCGCCGGCGGCGGTGATGTGCTTGGCCATCGCGACGTACCCGACCGAGAAGATGGTCAGGACCAGGGTCGCGAAGATGTAGGCGGCGGGGGCACCGACGCCGTTGCCCGATCCGGCGATGATCGGCAGGTTGCCGGTCATCGCGGTGATCGGGGCGGCGGTGGCGACCGCCATGAAGACGACGCCGACCAACCCGACGGAGTTCGCCTTGAGTCGGTGGACCTGTTCGCCGGGGATTGGCAGGGCCACGTCGCCCTCGACACGGTCGAGGGGCTGCTGCTGGGTGGACATCCCACCTCCAGGAGGGGTGCGGCCGAAATGGGTACGGCCCGTGTGACGGACGCCTGATCCACGGCTGATCGTCGAACGGTGCGTGATCCGACGGGCCGCAAGCGTCCCTCCGGACCCGAACACCCCGCAACGGGCAATGCGTCAGGAGAAGCCCCGAGACATCGACACTGTGATCGTTGCCACAGGGCACCGCGAAGCCCGGCGGCGAGTATCCCGGCCGGCGCACAAAGTCCCACCTGCGCCGATGCCCGGATTCCGACGCCACCAGGACTATTGCGCAGCCGCAGGCGGTGTCGACACCGCACTCGAGGAATGCCCGGCGGTCCGGTTGCGGTTGCCCGGCAGCGATCGGGCCACTGCGAGCACAAGGTGCGTGTCCGCGTAGAGGATGTGCAGGTTAGTCGACAATCGACGGTTCTTCGAGGACGCCAACACTTCCCGACTCCGGGTCGGCACCAGCGCGCCGTCGACGATCACCGCGTCGCCTGCACGAGGGTTGACCTGGAGCCGGTCGAGAGCCGTGGGATCGCCGGCCCCGCCGTGACGGAACGTATCGACCGGGCTCGGGGCGGGGTCCATCCGTACTCGTGCCGGTGACATCGTCGAACCGAGATCGCGGGTCTGGTTCTTGGCCCTGGGAGGGTGTGTGTCGGGTCAGGACAAACCCCCGCGTGTGCACAACACCTCCTTGGCGCCCCACGACGTGTCGGGCGCGCGCACCGCCTCGCCCAGGGGCCTCCTTGGCCCGACGCAGCTCCGCTGTGGCGTACCGCACGATCATTGCGGAGTTTCTCGGCCGCGGCCGAGTTCAGTACGGTGATCACCGGCTGCTCCGTGGGCGCGTCCGGGACGAACCCTGCGGAGCGATCACAGCCGGGGTACCAGACCCCGACCGCGCTCGATGCGGCGAGTCTCAGCGGCCAGTGACCGCGATCCTCGGCCCGCCCTCCGTCCCCGGAATGGCGCCGACTTTCGCGCCGTGGGCGTCGGCGATGGAGCGGACGATGAAGAGGCCGAGCCCGTGCCCGCTGTTGCGGCCCACCTTGTCCTGAGCCGGCCGTCGGAACGGCTCGAACAGGTTGTCCAGGCCGGCCGGGAAGCGTGTTCGGCCTGGAGCTGTGGACGCAGGCCCAGCGTGTCGCGGGCGGCGGTTTGGTGTCCTCCGCCCGCTCCAGGGCGCGAACGGCGGGGTGGGTTGCACGCTGATTCCGAGCGTCTCGCACGCGGCGGTGGACGCCCTCGACAAGAAGACCTTTCCCCGGTCCACGACGATCGTTTCCGGAATCACGACCGGCCGCGGGACTCCCATGAACGACCCGCGCGCCGCACCAGGCCCGCATCACCGACCTCACGACGACCGACCTGCGGTTCCCGACCTCACGGGAACTCGACGGGTCCGACGCGATGAACCCGGATCCCGACCACTCGGCCGCGTACGTCGTCCTGCACACCGACGCTGGCGACGGGCACGAGGGGCACGGGTTCGCGTTCACCATCGGGCGCGGCAACGACGTCCAGGTCGCGGCCATCGAGACCCTGCGCGACCACATCGTGGGCTGCCGTTGGACGCGTTGCTCGCCGACCTGGGCGTGCTCTCGCACTCAATGATCGGCGACAGCCAACTGCGCTGGCTGGGCCCGGAGAAGGGCGTCATGCACATGGCCATTTCGGCCGTGGTCAACGCCGCGTGGGACCTCAAGGCCAAGCGCGCGGGCAAGTCGCTGTGGCAACTGCTCGCCGAGCTGACGTCCGAACAAATTGTCGACCTTGTCGACTTCCGCTACCTCGGCGACGCGCTCACCCGCGATGAGGCGTTGGACCTCCTGCGCCGCGCCGAGCCGGTTGCGGGCGGCTGGTTGGTTCGCGGAGGGTGTGTCGCAGGCGGAGGTGGCGCGTCGGTCGGGTGTGTCGCCGCAGGCGGTGTCGGTGTGGGGAAGGTGGCGGATCGGCTCCCGGTTGGTGACCGAGCCCGGCACCATGCGGTAGGCGTCTTGAGGTTGGTCACCAGGTCGGCCGCAGTGTATTCCAGGCCCAGCATCAGCAGCAGGATGACACCGATCCCGGCGCCGATGGCGACGAACTCCTCGCTCGCTCCCAGCGGCAGCAGCCCGCCCCCGCCGAACGCGAGCCCGGCGAGTAGGTACAGCGGTATGGGCGAGAACTTCAACCACCCGGCGACGCGACCCAACAGCCCGAGCACCAGGATGATGGAGCCGAACTCGATCAGGAAGACTGCGGAATCCACACGGTCACTCCCGGCCCAGGATGGCCACGGCCGCCTCGACGCCCTCACGGGTACCGATCACGATCAGGGTGTCGCCGCCGGCGAGACGAAAGTCCGGCGCCGGAGCGGGAATCGCCCCGGCACGACGCAGCACCGCGACGATCGACACGCCGGGGGCGGTGCGCATGCGCGTGTCCCCGAGCAACCGCCCGTTCCAGTGGCTGTGGGCGGACAGTTCGACGCGTTCGGCGACCAGCCCCAGATCGGTGGTGTGCAGGATATTCGGGCTGTGGTGCGCGGGCATCAACGCGTCGATCAGCGACGCGGTCTCCGCGCTGCTCAGTCGCACCGACTGGGCGCACGCGTCCGGATCGTCGGAGCGGTACACATTGACCGTCCGGCTCCCGTCCCGATGCGTGACCACCGACAGGCGGCGATGCTCACGCGTGGTCAGGTCGTAGCGGACACCGATGTCGGGCGAGTCGAACTCATCCGCGGGACGGGCATGGATCTCCTCCTTCGGATGTATCACACGCAATTTCAAGCGCTTGGGGCGATGGACGCTCTTCGCGTTGCTTCAAAGGATTCAAGGGGTTTGCGCATCGGCGCGGCGGACCGCGTCAGCCACGGTCCCCTCGCCGGTCCGACATCGTGCCACCCTTGGGACATGCGGGGATATGGGTGTCGATACGGATGAACGCGCGCCGCCGCGATCGGCCACACTGCTCCGGGGATCTCGGACTTTCCGCAGGTCACACGGCCAAGGAGCGCGCCTCGTAGGACGACGACGGACGCCGCGGAAACCGGGGGACCACACTCGTGTCGCTGTTCTGGCGCATCTTCCTGCTGAACGGCGCGATCCTGCTGCTCGGCCCCGTGACCGTGTCCACCCCGGTACAGATGGGGCAGGCACGGGTCATCGCCGCCGGACTCACCGCAATGCTGCTCGCCAACGCGGCGATCCTCAGGATCGCGCTGTCGCCCCTGCAACGCTTGTCCCGCACCATGACCACCGCCGACCTGCTGCACCCCGGCACCCGTTCACGGGTCACCGGTCCCGGTGAGATCGCCGACCTGACCGATTCGAAGCGGTGGCCGGGCCACCGCAACGGCCCGCCCCTCCGGCCTTCCAACTCTCGGGCGTGCACCGACCGCGCACCGGGGTGCTCTCCGGCATCGCCGCGGCCGTTCTGCTCGTGGCCGTCTGGTCTTCGAGGTCCTGCGGCGCGGAGTCGCCCGCCTCATGGGGGAACTCGCCCGTGACGCCGACCGTGTCGCAGCAGGCGACTTCGATCACCCGATCACCGCGCCGTCGGTTCCCGCCGCCTTGGTGTCCCGGGTTCCGGCTGCGGCGCGGCCTACGGCACCACGGGAAGCTTCAGACTGCCGCTGCCGGGGCGTCGTCGAGGAATTCGCGAAGATCCCGATGAGCCCGGAGGGATGGGCGAACCGGTCCATGTGTCCTCCGCCGGTGATCTCCAGGAGGAGACTGCCGGGATCGCCTCGTGCAGCCGCCGAGACCCTGCCAGTGGGATCATCGCTTCGGTACCGAGCCCGACGACCAGGGCGGGGCAGTCATCCGGGCCGCAGCGTGCGGATGTCGACGCGCTCCGAGGTCGATCTGGCGCCCGATGCCGGGCGGCCAGGCGTCGGTCAGGGAGTGCGCCAGACCCTCGTGCCCGAATCGGGCCCGCGCTGGAGTCGGTCGGCGCGGGGAACCGCCCGGAAGGAATCTGCCGTCCTTTGTCGTCCCGATTCCCGGCACGAATCGTCTCGGTGCTCCGACACGACCGCGATCGCACCGGTGTTGCGCGAGCTCGGTCGACGCAGGACGAGCGATGCGCACGGGCCTCCCCCCGAGGTTCGGCGCGTGGCTCGGTGACGCCGTCGTCCTGCCATCCCATGGCGGGTCGACTCCGGCGGTAGGAGAATCGAACACACAGTTCCGGGGAGATCCTCATGGACCCGACGACGGGCGACGAGGGGGGCCGAATCGAAGGGAACGGAGCCGCAGCAAGCCGGCCCGTGCCCTTCGATCTGATGCCCACTGTCACCGCTGTGCTGGATGAGAGGGGGACTGTCGTCGGGTGGTCGAAGGCCGCCGCCGCCCTGACCGGCTGGGACGCCGCGGAGATTCTGGGACGCTCCGTCTCCGCGTTGGCCGCCTCGCCGGTCAATCGTTTCACGCCGTACGACGCCCGCCCGCCGTGGCCCGGCAGTCCCGATCAGGATCACGACCTCGTCGTCCGGATCCGCCACCGCGACGGCGGCGTGCTGCTGTTGGGTGTCCGGGCCACGCCCCTGGCGCACGCATCCGGCGACCGGAACTGGCACCTGTCTGCCATCGACCTGGGACACGCCTCGTGGTGGGACGCCAGCCACGCCGTGCTGAGACGATTTCTGGACCGTTCTCCGTACGGAATCGCCGTTCTCGACACCGAGCTTCGGTACGTGTGGGTCAACGAAACTCTCGAGCGCATGGCCGGAGTGCCCCTCGCGGATCGCATCGGCCGCCGAATGCACGAAGTCCTCCCCGGTCTGTCGCCCTTTGCCGTGGAACGACAGATGCGCACGGTGCTCTCCACCGGCGTCCCCGTCCTCGACTTCGAGTACCAGGGAACCGTCCCCGCCGATCCCACCCGCCGGCACGCCTTCTCCACCTCCTTCCTGCGGCTGGACGACGACGAAGGCCGCGTAATGGGCGTGTGCTACATGGGCGTGGACATCACCGAGCGGCGCAGGACCCGCGAACGCCTCACCCTGCTGACCGAGTCCGGCGCCCGCATCGGCACCACACTCGATTTCGTGACCACCGCACGGGAACTGGCCGCAACGGCTGTGCCCGACCTGGCCGACTTCGCTGCGGTCGACCTGTTCGACGAGGTCCTGGACGGGCAGGAGCCCACGACCGTCACCGGACGGTCGGGGTGGCCACGATTGCGCCGCATGGCGTATCACTCGGTCCGCCCCGGCAGCCCCGAGGTCGTCGCCGCCCTCGGGCGGCCCGCCCGGTACACCGACATGTCTCCCATGGCCCGTTGCCTCCGGGACGGTGTGCCCGTGTTGGAGGCTCGCCTCGGCGTCGACGACAAGGGCTGGCTCGCCGACGATCCGGACCGTCGAGCGGCGGTGGCGGCTTGGGGCCTGCACTCGTTGATCGCGGTGCCGCTGCGTGCCCGCGGTACGGTGCTGGGCCTGGTGGTGCTGATGCGCTCCCGAACGTCGGACCCCTTCGAAACCGACGACCTCGCGCTTGCCGAGGAACTCGTCTCCCGCGCGGCCATCTGCCTGGACAACGCCCGTCGCTACACACGTGAACACAACACAGCCCTGGCTCTGCAGCACAGCATGCTGCCCCAGGCGCTCCCCGCCACGTCCACCCTCGAGATCGCCCACCGCTACATCCCCGCCACGGGCCGCGGCGGCGTGGGCGGCGATTGGTTCGACGTCATTCCTCTCTCCGGTGCTCGTGTGGCCCTGGTCGTCGGCGACGTCACCGGGCACGGCATCACCTCGGCCGCGACCATGGGACGCCTGCGCACGGCCGTACGCACCCTCGCTGACATCGACCTGCCCCCCGACGAACTCCTCGCCCGTCTCGACGACTTGGTCCTCAGCCTGGTCGACGAACAGGTGGCCCTGCAGCACGACGAGGGGCCGCTGTGCGCCGAGCTGGGAACGACGTGCCTGTACGCCGTGTACGACCCCGCGACCAGGGAGTGCACCGTGGCCAGTGCCGGCCACCCCCCACCTGCGGTCGTCACGACCGACGGGAAGGTCACCTATCCCGAACTGCCCACCGGACCGCCACTGGGCATCGGCACACTGCCGTTCGAGGCCATCACGATGCAACTGCCCGAAGACGCCCTGCTCGTGCTGTTCACCGACGGCCTACTTCTCGACGACGGTCGCGACCTCACCGCATCCACCGACCGCCTGCTCGCCGTTCTCGCCGCCGCCCCGACCAATCTGGAGGCGGCCTGCGACGACGTCGTCGCGGCCATGCTCCCCACCCCACAGAACGACGATGTCGCGGTGCTCATGGCCCGCCCGCACGGCCTCGACCCCGACCGGATCGCCACGTGGGATCTGCTCCGGGACCCCGCCGTCGTTGCGGACGCGCGCGCGATGGCCGCCGACACCCTCCGCACCTGGGGCCTCGACGACCTGGTCTTCACCACCGAACTCGTGGTGAGCGAACTGGTGACCAATGCCGTCCGCTACGCCTGCGACCCCGTGCGGCTGCGTTTGATTCGACAGGCCACGCTGATCTGCGAGGTATGGGACGGCGGCAGCACCTCGCCCCGGCTCAAACACGCGCGAGTCACCGACGAGGGCGGACGCGGCTTGTACATGGTGGCCCGGCTCACGCGTAGGTGGGGCACCCGATACACCCCCGATGGCAAAGTCATCTGGGCCGAGCAAAGCCTCGAACCGGACCCTGACACGTTCTGAGAGTCGGCATGGGGAAGTTGCCTGATCATGCGGCGAGAACGGGTCGGCCGCCCGGCGGGTGCCTTTTCGCTGCGGATGCGGGCGCGTTCCTTGCGTTCGGGACGTCGTGGTCGAGGGCGATGGCGTTGCGCCGACGGAGGCAAGCGCGCAGGGGTTTGCGTTGTTATTCGGTCCCGGGCGACATGGACATCATCCCGCGCTCGTCACCGCGACCCTCGTCGAAGCCCCGGACATCCACCCCCCACGGACCGGCCCGCCCCGACCTCACCCCCCTGCTCCCGCTGGGCATCGACCACGACAACCCGAACGGACGACGCACACCCCTGAGCACCCAGAGCTGCGCCCATGTCGACGCGCACGTGACCGCGTTCGTCCACGACCTCGCCGACGCGGGCCGGCCACTCGTGCAGACTGGCGCCCTCCCGGCGGACGAACTCCTGAACGCCTTCGGCATCGCCCAGACCGATCGGACAACCCGCGACGGCACACTCCTGTTGACCGGATGGAACCCGCCGCCGGCACAGCGACTTCGCCCCTGGGCCCGCAACAACAACGTGCCCACGGACGAGTCCCGACCCTGAAGCGCGTCTCCGGAACCACCGGGCGGGCCAGGGTACCGGCCTGATGGACTGGCGTGGACCGGTCGTGACGGCGCAGACCTCGTCTTGGAAGGCGTACATGCGCGAGTACATGTCGGTGTCGCGGCAGCCGAAGTCGCCTTCGTAGTGCAGCAGCCGCGAGTTGTCGCGGGAGCGGATCCAATCGGCCATCGCGGTCAGGCCGCGGCCGGTGCCGGATTCGTTGCCGAGTGACCAGATCACCACCGACGGGTGGTTCTTGTCCCCCTCGAGGGAGTATCAGGAATTAGGTGTACGGGGTCTCGTTCGAGTGAGTCTGGGTTTCGACTCGGTTTCGTTTGTTTGGTCGTCGCCGGTTCGGCTCAGGTGCGTCCGGCGGTGACGCGGCCGTCGAAGGCGAGGTCGAAGGCGTTCAGTGCTGCTTTCCATTTGTTGGACCAGCGCACGCGTCCCTTGCCGGTGGGGTCGAGGGCGAGGGTGGCCAGGTAGAGGCGTTTGAGGGCGGCCTGTTCGTTGGGGAAGTGCCCGGAGGCGTTGGCCGCGCGGCGGTAGCGGGCGTTGATCGACTCGATCGCGTTCGTGGTGCAGATGACGGTGCGGATCTCGCGGTCGAACGCGAGAAAGGGCACCATCTCGGCCCAACTGCGTTCCCACAACCGCACGATCGCCGGATATGTCGTCTCCCACGTCGCGGCGAACTCGGCGAGCCGCTCGTGCGCGGCGGCCTCGGTCGCCGCCGTGTAGACGGGCTTGAGATCTCGCGAGACCGCCGACCAGTCCTTCCTCGACGCGTAGCGGAACGAGTTCCGCAGCAGGTGGACGATGCAGGTCTGCACCACGGTGGCGGGCCAGACCGACGCGACCGCGTCGGGCAGGCCGTTCAACCCGTCGCAGACCAGGACGCAGCAGTCCTTGACGCCCCGGTTCTTGAGTTCGCCCAGGACCTGGCCCCAGTACTTGGCGCCCTCGCCGCCGTCGCCGATCCACAGCCCGAGAATGTCGCGGTAGCCGTCGACGGTGACGCCCAATGCCACGTAGACGGGGCGGTTGGCGACCTGGCCGTCCCGGATCTTCACGTGGATCGCGTCGACGAAGACCACCGGATAGACCGCGTCGAGCGGACGGGTGCGCCACTCGTTCATCCCGCCCAACACCTGGTCGGTGATCGTGGAGACGGTCTCCTTCGAGGTGGTGATGTCGTAGACCTCGGCCAGGTGCGCGACGATCTCCCCGCCCGTGAGGCCCTTCGCGGTCAACGAGATCACCATCTCGTCCAACGCACCGGTGCGACGGGCGTGGACGGGGACCAGGCCCGGGCGGAACGTGCCCGCCCGGTCCCGCGGGATGTCCAGGGTGACCGGTCCGACCTCCGTGTTCACCGTCTTGCGGCGGGTGCCGTTGCGGGCGTTCCCGCCCCGGCGCGCGCTTGCCCCACCGGTCCGGGCCTGCTCGGCCGCGAGATGCTCGTCCATCTCCGCGTCGAGCGCATCCTCCATCAGGTGCTTCGCGAGCGCCTGCAACAGGCCGCCCTCACCGAGCAGACGCACCCCGCCCGCCCTGGCCTGCTCGGCCGCCTTCTCCGCCAGCTCGGCCACAGCCGCCGTCAACGTAGTCTCCACGCCCTGCCCGGTAGCCGGCGCGGACGTTCCCGAAACGCCCTCCACCGCACTCGACCCGGTCGTCGTAATCGCCACATCGGTCATCGGATACTCCCTTTGCGCAGGGTGTACACCGAGTCCTTGATAGTCCC
>NZ_KB889599.1 GCF_000372745.1 Embleya scabrispora DSM 41855
TGCGCGTTCGTCCCGCTGATCCCGAACGACGACACCGCCGCCCGCCGCGGCCGACCCACCTCCGGCCACACCCGCGACTCGGTCAACAACGCGACCGCACCCGCCGACCAATCCACCTCAGGCGTCGGCTCGTCCACATGCAACGTCATCGGCAACACGCCACGGCGCATCGCCTCCACCATCTTGATGACCCCCGCCACACCCGCGGCAGCCTGCGCATGCCCGATATTCGACTTGATCGACCCCAACCACAACGGCCGACCCTCCGGACGATCCTGCCCATACGTCGCCAACAACGCCTGCGCCTCGATCGGATCACCCAGCGTCGTACCGGTACCGTGCGCCTCCACCGCGTCCACATCGGCCGACACCAACCCGGCACTTCGCAACGCCTGCCGAATCACCCGACGCTGTGCCGGACCGTTGGGCGCGGTCAACCCATTCGACGCCCCGTCCTGATTCACCGCCGAGCCGGCCACCACGGCCAACACCTGATGCCCATTGCGCCGCGCATCCGACAGCCGTTCCACCAGGAGCATCCCCACGCCCTCACCCAGCGCCGTACCGTCGGCACCACCGGCGAAGGACTTGCACCGCCCGGCTCGGGAAAGGCCCTGCTGGGCGCTGAAGTAGACGAACGTGTCCGGTGAGGCCATCACCGTCACGCCGCCGACCAGGGCCAGCGTGCACTCCCCCGACTGCAGTGCCTGAATCGCCCAGTGCAGCGCGACCAGCGACGACGAGCACGCCGTATCCACCGTCACCGCCGGGCCCTCCAGGCCCAGGACGTACGAGACGCGGCCGGAGGCGATCGCACCCGAATTGCTGCTGTAGGCGTAGTCGTGGTGCATCATCCCGGTGAACACACCGGTGCTACTGCCGCGCAGGGTGGCGGGATCGATGCCGGCGCGCTCCAACACCTCCCACGAGGTTTCCAGCAGCAACCGCTGCTGCGGGTCCATGGTCAGCGCTTCGTTCGGACTGATCCCGAAGAAGTCGGCGTCGAAGTCGGCGGCGTCGTACAGGAATCCGCCCTCGTTCACATACACCGAGTCGACGCGCTCGGCCTGCGGGTCGAAGAGCCGGTCGAGGTCCCAGCCGCGATCCGCCGGGAACCGGGAGATCGTGTCCCGTCCCTCGGCCAGCACCTGCCACAAATCCTCCGGCGAGCGCACGCCGCCGGGATAGCGGCAGGCCATGCCGACGATCACGATCGGGTCGTCCTTCGCGCGCGCCGGCCCGGCCGCCGGCTCGGCCTCGCGTACATCGAGGCGACCGGAGAGTTCGGCCGCCAGATGACGCGAGAGCACGATCGGCGTCGGGTGGTCGAACACCAGCGTCGCCGGCAGCCGGAGTTCGGTGGCCTCATTCAGCCTGTTCCGGAAGCCGACCGCGGCCAGTGAGTCGAAGCCCAGGTCGCGGAAGGCCCGTTCCGGTTCGATCGCCTCGGGTCCGGCGTGGCCGAGGATCGACGCGGCCTGCGCGCGCACCATGTCCAGCAGCAGAGCCTCCTGCTCCGAGCGGGGCAACCGCGCCAGCCGGTCCCGGAGTCCGTCCGCCCACAGGGCGGTGGCCTCGACCGTACGGCGCACCACACCACGGACCAGACCGCGCAGAATCGGCGGAACCGCCTCGCCCACGCCCAGCGCGCGCGGGTCCAGCCGGATCGGCACGAGCGCGGCGTCGGGGAGCCCGACGCCGGCATCGAACAGCGTCAGCCCGTCCTCGGTCGAGAGCGGCAGCACGCCGCCCCGGGAGATCCGGGCCCGATCGGTCGAGTCCAGCGTCCCCGTCATTCCGCTCGCCTGATCCCACAGACCCCAGGCCAGCGACGTGGCGGGCAGCCCGTGCGCCCGCCGATGGATTGCCAGGGCGTCCAGGTACGTGTTCGCCGCCGCGTAGTTGCCCTGGCCGGGGGCGCCGAGGACGCCGCCGGCGGACGAGAACAGGACGAACGCCGACAGGTCCATGTCCCGCGTCGACTCGTGCAGATTCCACGCCGCGTCCACCTTCGGACGCAGCACCGTGTCCATCCGCTCGGGAGTGAGGGAGGCCAGCAGCCCGTCGTCCAGGACGCCGGCCGCGTGCACGACACCGGTCAGCGAACGACCCGCCAACAGTTCGGCCAGCGCCTCACGATCGGCGACATCACACGCCACCACCTCGGCCGAGGCGCCCAGTCCGGACAGTTCCTCGACCAACTCCGCCGCGCCCTCGGCGGCCAAGCCACGCCGGCTCGTCAGCAACAGCCTGCGCACGCCGTACCGCGTGACCAGATGCCGCGCGAACAGGGCGCCCAGCGTGCCGGTACCACCGGTGATCAGCACGGATGCGTCCGGCCCGAACGCGTCCTGGGTCTCCCCGATCGGCACCCGCGCCAACCGCGCCGCGTGCGCCACGCCCTCGCGCACCACGACCTGCGGTTCGCCCGAGGCCAACGCAACCAGGAGGTCGTCGTCACGACCATCCAGGTCCGCCAGTACGATCCGCCCCGGCTCCTCCGACTGGGCCGATCGGATCAGACCCCACACCGCCGCACCGGCCGGATCGGTGACGTCCTCGCCCGGCAGGGCCATCGCACCACGCGTGACCACCAGCAACGTCGCGTTCGCGTACCGCTCGTCCGTCGACCACGCTTGCGCGACCCGCAACACCCGATGCGTCTGCGCACGCACGGCGGCGGCATCGCGCCCACCGTCGCAGCGCAGCACCACGTACGCCGGGACCACGTCGTCGGCCGCCAACGCATCCCACTCCACGAAGTCCCCGGCCACCTCGGCCGTGCCGGCGACCACCGGCCACTCCACCCGGAACAGCGCGTCGCGCAGCACGGATCGCCCCGCGTCCAGCGGTCCGACCGGCACCGGCCGCAGTGCCAGCGACTCGACGGCGGCCACCGGCCGACCGCTCGCGTCGGCGATCGCCAGCGCGACCCCACCGTCGCCCGCCGCCCGTACGCGCACCCGCAGCGCCGAGGCACCCGCCGCGTACAGCGCCACCCGCGACCAGGCGAACGGCAGCGAAGGCCCGTCCACCAGGCCGTCGGCCAGCCCGATCGCGTGCAACGCGGCGTCCAGCAAGGCCGGATGCAGACCGAACCGTTCCGCGTCCTCGTGCGCCGACTCGGGCAGCGCGACCTCGGCGTACACGTCGTCGCCGTGCCGCCAGGCCGCCCGCAGGCCCTGGAACACCGGGCCGTAGCCGAGCCCGCTCTCGGCCGCCTCCGGATAGAAGCCGGCCAGGTCGATCGCGGTCGCGCCGGCCGGCGGCCACGCCGTGAGGTCGAATGCCGGCGGTGGCGCGCTCGCCGTCAGCAGACCGGTCGCGTGCCGCGTCCAGTCCGGGTCCGCGGCGGCCGACTCGTCCCGCGAGTACACGCCGAGCGGCCGCGCGCCGGACTCCCCGGCCGCGCCCAGGACCACCTGTACGCGGACCGCGCCCCGTTCGGGCAGGAGCAACGGCGCCTCCAGGGTCAGCTCCGCCACGTTCGCGTAGCCCACCCGGTCGCCGGCCTGGGTGGCGAATTCCACGAACGCCGCCCCCGGCAACAGCACCGTGCCGCCCACCGCGTGCTCGGCGAGCCAGGTCTGGGTACCCAGGGACAGCCGTCCGGACAGGACCACGCCGTCCGAGTCGGCCGCCGACATGGTGGCACCGAGCAGTGGGTGATCCGCCGCGTCCAGTCCGGCGGAGGCGACCCCGCCGGCATCGGCGGGCGGCCGAAGCCAATAGCTCTCCCGCTGGAACGCGTACGTCGGCAGCTCGACCGGCCGCGGCGCGGCCTCGGCGAACAATGGCCGCCAATCCACGCCGGCGCCCTGTACGTACGCCTCCGACAGCGAGGTGACGAATCGGCGCAGGCCGCCCTCGTCCCGCCGCAGCGAACCCACCGTCGCCGCCGCCGCGCCGGCCGACTCGACGGTGTCCGCGAGCCCCACGAGCAGACCCGGGTGCGGACTCGCCTCGACGAACAGCCCGAAGCCGTCGGCCAAAAGCGCCCGAGTGGTCTCCTCGAAGCGGACGGTGTGCCGCAGGTTGGTGTACCAGTACTCGGCGTTCAGCTCCGAGGTGTCCAAGAGCCCGCCGGTCACCGTGGAGTAGAAGGCGATCGATCCCGTCCGCGGACGCACGTCCGCCAACGTGTCCAGGAGTTCGTCGCGGATCTCCTCGACGTACTTCGAGTGCGACGCGTAGTCCACCGGAATGATCCGGGCCCGAACCTCCTCCGACTCCAGTTGCGCGTGCAACTCGGCCAGCGCGTCCGGCGCCCCGCAGACGACCACCGAGGTCGGACTGTTCACCACCGCGAGCTGTAGGTCGTCCCGGCCCTCGATCCGCTCCAGCGCCCGCGACTCGGACAGCGCGACCGACATCATCCCGCCCCGCCCGGCCAGGCTCCGGCGAATGATCCGGCTGCGCAACGCGACGACTCGGGCACCCTCGTCCAGGGTCAGCGCGCCCGCGACACAGGCCGCCGCGATCTCGCCTTGCGAGTGACCGACCACGGCGGCCGGTTCGACTCCGAAGGCCCGCCACGCCTCGGCCAGCGAGACCATCACCGCCCACAGCACCGGCTGTACGACGTCCACGTGCTCCAGCGTCGGCGCGTCCGGCTCACCGCGAAGAACCGCGAGCAGATCCCAGTCGACGAACGACGCCAGCGCAGCGGCGCATTCCTTCATCCGCGCAGCGAACGCGGGTACGTCCGCCAACAAGTCGAGCGCCATACCCGACCACTGCGACCCCTGGCCGGGGAAGACGAAGACCGTCCTGGCTTCGCCCGGCGCCGCACCGTGCACGACGTTGTCGGCCGCGCCTCCCGCCGCCAACACATCGAGGGCGGCCAGGAGTTCGGCCGTATCGGCACCGACCACCGCACCACGGTGCTCGAAGGCGCCGCGCGACGTCAGCAGCGAATGGCCCACGTCGACCGGGTTCCACTCGCTCCCGCGCAGGTGCGCGCTCAGTCGGGCCGCCTGCCCGCGCATCGCCTCGCGGCCGCGTCCGGAGACGACGAGCGGAACGACGGGGAGTGCGGCAGGTACGGCCCGCGCCGACGTTTCGGCCTCTTCCGGCGCCTGCTCCAGGATGACGTGCGCGTTCGTGCCGCTGATGCCGAACGACGAGACGCCCGCCCGCCGGGCCCGCGAGGTCTCCGGCCACGGCTGAGGCTGCGTCAGCAACCGTACGTAGCCCGCCGACCAGTCGACCTGTGGCGTCGGCTCGTCCACATGCAGCGTCCGCGGCAGTACGCCGTGCCGCATCGCCTCGATCATCTTGATGATGCCGGCGACGCCGGCGGCGGCCTGGGTGTGGCCCATGTTCGACTTCACCGAGCCCAGCCACAGCGGCAGGTCCTCGGGGCGGTCCTGCCCGTACGTCGCCAACAACGCCTGCGCCTCGATCGGGTCGCCCAGCGTCGTACCGGTGCCGTGCGCCTCCACCGCGTCCACATCGGCGTAGGACAGCCCGGCATTGGCCAACGCCTGTCGGATCACTCGGCGCTGTGCCGGCCCGTTGGGCGCGGTGAGGCCGTTGCTCGCGCCGTCCTGGTTGATCGCGGTACCGCAGACCAGGGCCAACACCCGGTGACCGTTGCGGCGCGCGTCCGACAACCGCTCGACGAGCAGCATGCCCGCGCCCTCGCCCCAGCCGGTGCCGTCGGCCGCGGCCGCGAACGACTTGCAGCGGCCGTCCCGCGAGAGGCCGCCCTGTCGGCTGAACTCGATGAAGGTCTCGGGGGTGGCCATCACCGCGACCCCGCCGGCCAACGCGAGGGAGCATTCCCCGGAGCGCAGTGCCTGCACGGCGAAGTGCAGGGCGATCAGCGAGGACGAGCAGGCGGTGTCCACCGTCACCGCCGGGCCTTCGAGGCCCAGGACATACGAGACCCGTCCGGAGGCGATCGCGCCCGTGCTGCTGTTGTACGTGTAGTCGTGATACATCATCCCGGCGAACACACCGGTGCTGCTGCCGCGCAGGGTGGCCGGATCGATGCCGGCGTGCTCCAGGGCCTCCCACGAGGTTTCCAGGAGCAGGCGCTGCTGCGGGTCCATCATCAGCGCTTCGTTCGGGCTGATCCCGAAGAACCCGGGGTCGAAGGTGGGCGCGTCGTGCAGGAATCCACCCCGGTTGACGTAGCTGGTGTCCGGCCGCAACCCCTCCGGGTCGTAGACGCGCTCGATGTCCCACCCTCGGTTCACCGGGAACTCCGAGCCGGCGTCGCGGCCTTCGAAGACCAGCCGCCACAGATCCTCCGGCGACTCGATGCCGCCCGGGTAGCGGCAGCTCATCCCGACGATGGCGATCGGATCGTCGTCGAGCGCCGGCCCGGCGGCGGCGATCAGGCCGTCGTCGAGGGAGCCGGATACCTCCGCCAGCAGGAACCCGGCCAGTACGACCGAGTTGGGGTAGTCGAACACCAACGTCGCCGGCAGTCGCAGCCCGGTCGCCTCGCGCAGCCCGTTGCGCAACTCGACGGAGGCCAACGAGTCGAAGCCCAGGTCCCGAAAGGCCCGATCCGGGGCGATCGCCTCGGGTCCGGCGTGGCCGAGGACCATGGCCGCACGTGTGCGCACCAGCAGCACCAGCGCGTCGTGCCACTCGGCCTCGGGCAGACTCGCCAGCCGTCGCCGCAGCGTCTCCGCATCGGCCCGAACTCCCGTGGCACTGCGCCGCGCCACCGGGACCAGGCCGCGGTACAACTCGGCCAGGGAGTCGCCCTGGGCGCGCAACGCGGCGAGATTCAGGTCGATCGGGAGCACGGCGGTCTCGCCGAGGGCGGCGTCGAACAGCGCGAGTCCGTGGTCCGCGGTCAGCGGCGATACGCCGGCCTGTGCCATCCGGGACAGATCCGCCTCCGCCAAGGACCCGTTCATGCCGCCCGCCTGGTTCCAAAGTCCCCAGGCCAGCGACAGCGCGGGCAGCCCGTCGGCGTGACGTCGCACGGCCAGGCCGTCCAGGAAGGCGTTCGCCGCCGCGTAGTTGCCCTGACCGGGGGCACCCATCACGCCGGATGCCGAGGAGAACAGGACGAACGCCGACAGGTCCATGTGCCGCGTCAACTCGTGCAGGTTCCACGCCGCTTCGGCCTTGGGGCGGATGACCGCGTCGAGGCGCTCGGGGGTCAGCGAGGAGATCACGCCGTCGTCGAGGACACCCGCCGCGTGCACGACACCGGTCAGCGTACGGTCCGCCAACAGCGCTGCCAGCGCGTCCCGATCGGCGACGTCGCACGCCACGACCCGTACCTCGGCGCCCAGTTCCGCCAGCTCGGCGACCAACTCCGCCGCTCCCTCGGCCGCCGGGCCGCGCCGGCTCGTGAGCAACAGACGGCGCACACCGTGCCGGGTCACCAGGTGACGCGCGAACAAGGCACCCAGCGAACCGGTGCCGCCGGTGACCAACACCTCGCCATCCACGCCGAACCGGTCGACCACCTCGGCCTGTTCCGG
Organism: Embleya scabrispora DSM 41855; assembly: GCF_000372745.1. Classification (GTDB taxonomy): domain Bacteria; phylum Actinomycetota; class Actinomycetes; order Streptomycetales; family Streptomycetaceae; genus Embleya; species Embleya scabrispora. The sequence continues at coordinate 7,455 of NZ_KB889599.1, forward strand.
CACCGCGACCCGGACCAGGCGCGCCGCGCGCACCACGCCGTCACGCACCAGGACCTGCGGCTCGCCCGAGTCCAGCGCCGAGCCCACATCCGCCCGGTCGCCGTCGACCAGTACGATCCGACCCGGCTCCTCGGACTGGGCCGATCGCACCAGACCCCACACGGCCGCGCCCGCGAGGTCGGTGACGCTCTCCCCCTCCAACGCCATCGCACCGCGCGTCAACACCACCAACTTCGCGTCGGCGAATCGATCTTCGGTCAGCCACGACTGCACCACGCCCAGCACCCGGCGCAAAGCCGTACGGACGGCGTCCGGCTCGGAGCCACCCGGCACGGGCAGCACCACAACCTCCGGAACGACCCCGCCCGAGTCGAGCTCGTCCCACGCCGCCGCGGTCACCGCGCGCGTTGCGGCGGCAACGGGGAGCCAGTCGAGGCGATACAACGCATCGCGAGCCTCGGCCGCGACCGGGCCGTCCTCGGACAGTTCCCGCAACGCGAGTTCGTCCACCGACGCCACCGGGCGACCGGCCGCGTCGGCGATCCGCAGGGACACCGCACCCGCGCGAACCGGGGTCACCCGTACGCGCAGCGCCGAGGCCCCGGAGGCGTACAGCTCCACACCGGACCACGAGAAGGGCAACGCCGCCCGCTCGCCCGTCGCCCCGGAAAGCGCGATCGCGTGCAACCCGGCGTCCAGCAGCGCCGGGTGCAACCCGAACCGCCCGGCATCGGCCTGCGCCCGCTCGGGCAACTCCACCTCGGCGAACACCTCGTCGCCGAGTCGCCACGCCGCTCGCAGGCCCTGGAATACCGGACCGTAAGCCAGCCCCGCAGCCGCCAGATCCGGGTAGAAGTCGGAGAGATCGACCACCGCCGCGCCCACCGGCGGCCACTGTGCGGATGCTTCCTCGCCTCGACCGGTCCCGGCCGCCAGCACGCCGGCGGCATGTCGCGTCCACCCGGACGTGTCCGTACGACGGGAGTACACATGCACCGGTCGGCCACCCGACCGGTCGGCGGCATCGACCACCACCCTTACCTGCACATGGCCCTGCTCGGGCAGAACCAGCGGGGCCTGGAGGGTCAGCTCCGCCAACTGCCCACAACCGACCTGGTCGCCGGCACGTACGGCCAGTTCCACATAGCCGGTACCGGGGAACAACACGGATCCGCCGACCACGTGGTCGGCCAACCACCGGTGCGACTCCACCGACAGCCGACCGGTGAACACGACCGCGTCGGACTCCGGCAGCGGCACCATCGCGCCCAGGAGGGGGTGTTCGGGCGAGTCCAGACCGGCGGAGGCGACATCACCGCCGTGCGTCGAGGGCTCGACCCAGTAGCGCTCTCGCTGGAACGCGTAGGTCGGCAGCGCGACCCGGCGTGCGCCGTGGCCGGCGAAGAACACGTCCCAGTCGACGAGGACGCCGTTCACGTGCAACTCGGCCAGCGCGGAAACCAACGACTCGACCTCGGGACGACCCTTGCGCAACGCCGGCAGCACCACGACATCGTCGTCGCCCACACACCCGCGCACCATCGCCGACAACACACCGTCCGGGCCGAGTTCCACAAACCGGGAAACCCCGCGCGACCGCAGGAATCCGACCCCGTCCGCGAAGCGCACCGCCTCGCGTACGTGCCGAACCCAGTAGCCGGGTGAACCCAACTCGTCCGCGAGATCACCCGTCACGTTCGACACGACCGGAATCGACGGCGCGGCATACGACAACCCC
>NZ_KB889600.1 GCF_000372745.1 Embleya scabrispora DSM 41855
GGCTGCCTGTACAACGGGCGGCCCCGGTACTCCACCGGCCCGCCCAGAGCGTGACCCAGGAACTCGGCCTGACGCGCCTTGATCCGGTCGAGGTCGCGGTTCGCGAAGAACGGGGCGAGGTCCGCATCGAGCGCGATGCGCCGGTAGAGCCCGTCCAGCACCTCCACCAGGACCGGCTCACCGCCGATGGACTCGTAGATGCTCATGACACTCCTCGGGGCGGGACCGTCCCTCCTATGACAGCCGAGAAAGGCGGGGAATGGCAAGCCCTCGGCGCCTGTACGGAGTTGCGATCATCGTCGCCGACGAACGCATGGACCACCACCCTGCCGCAACGTGAACCGACCTATGAGGAACGGGAGTTGATCGATCCGTTCCCACCGATGGCTGCCCGCGCCGGTGCTCGCCCACGGCCGCCACCGTCGGTCGTTGTGCGCAGGGGCAGGGCCGCCCTCGTGAGCGACGGGACCGCCTGGCGTGCGCGTGCACGCGCGGCGGGGGCCACCGGGGAATCGGGGACGACTTGGTGACGCTCGCGCCGGCGGGTGCCTCCGTTCGGGCGACCCGGACCGCCGCCGGGTGTGCCCGGGTGCCGGGGCGACGACGTTCCCGCGCATGCCCTCGCTGCCTCGGATCGCGCCCGGCACGAGGTGCGGAATCGGCGGTGACGGGGCGGGGAGGTTCAGGCGTCGGCGCCCTGCGTGCAGGCGAGTTCGTCCTCCTGGTCGGCCACGCCGGCGAGGTGCCACATGGTGTTGCAGATGTTCTCGGCCGCGATCGCCCCGTTGCCGAGGTCGCCGTCGGCCCCGTCGACGAGCAGGTCGGTGACGACCTTCGCGACGGCTGCCCGGATCTGCGCGCGGCGTTCGGTGTCGGCCGCGACGTACTGGTCGTCGGCGGTGAAGTTGTCCCCGTCGCTGGTCGTGAGGTGCCGCACGACCTCGTCGACGCTCAACTGCTCGGCCATGGTGTCCCCTTCGTGTGCGTGTGCCCGGTACGCCGCCTCGTGCCCGGCGGGGGCCGGGGTGAGGGCGTATTCTCCGACCACCTCGGCGACGCCCCGGTCGGCCCCGACTGGGACCTGGTCCTGGAAGCCGAATGGAAAGCCGGCGCCAGCGACCCGTACCGACACCTCGCCCGCCTGTGGCGCCTGGTCGCCCGCCGGACCTCCGCCTGACCGCCGCCACACCGGCCCCGGCCGCGCTCACCGCAGCCGGGGCACTGCGCGCCACCCGCGCCCACTGCGACGCGCATTGCTTCCCCTACCACGCGACCTGGCGCGCCTTCCGCCGCACCGGGCTCAAAGGCCACCCGGGCCGGCACGCCGGCTTCTACCGCAGCGCCCTCGAACGCACCGGCCACATCCGCCGGCCCCGGCTGCACGTCCTGATCTGCGGAGCTTCCGACGAGGCCATGCCCGCCACCCTGGCCGACCTCCTCGGCGGCGACCGCCTCCAGATCCACCTGATCGACCGGTGCCCAACCCCGCTGCACCTCGCGGACACCTATGCCGCCCGCACCGGCCTGGACCTGACGACCAGCCGCGCTGCGGCACCCGACCTCCCCGCCTGGCCGGACCCGTTCGACATCGTCGTCACCGACGGACCGCTGTCCCTCCTCCCTGCCCCGATGGTCCCCGCCACCATCTCGGCACTCGCCGACGCCGTCGCCGAGGACGGCGTACTCCTCTACACCGCCCGCGTCACCCGGCCGCCGCGCACCACCCTGGAGTACGACCGGCCCGGACGCTGGATCCAGGCTGCGGCCATGTGGACCGCCTGGCCCGCCCCGGCGAGCGAGCGACGCGCCCGCGCCACCGCGGTGCTGCACCGGCCGTCCAGGACCAGCCCGTTCACAGCGCCGGCCGACGTCACCGCCGCGTTCGCCTGCGCCTTCGCCGACACCCGCACCTGGATCGCGGAGCGTGTGCCGCTCGAAAACTCATCATGGCTGGTCAGGTGCTGGTCCGGTGGGGTGTCACGGTGTGTCAGGCAGCCTGGTGGTACTCATTGATGAGGCCGCCCAGGACGGAGCGTCGCCGGATTCGGTGGGAGGCCGCGGTGGTCGCCGTGGCGGGTTGTGTCGATCGGCCGGGTGGTAACTGCTGTCGGGACTGGTGGGGTCGGTGTTCGTTGTAGTGCTCCGTGTAATCGCGTAGCAGCGCCAGGGCGTGGGTCTCCTTGTAGACCAGGACATGATCGAACAGTTCCCGGCGGAGAGTTCCGATGATCCGTTCGCATACGGCGTTCGCTCTGGGAGCTCGTGGTGGGGACTTGAGGATCTCGACGTCCTCAGCTTCGAAGACCGCATCGAAGGAACGGGTGAACTTCGTGTCCCGGTCCCGGATAAGGAACCGCGTCTCCTCCATCCGGCTGTCCAGGTCGACAGAGAGGTTCCCGGCCTGTTGCGTCACCCATTCCGCGGTGGGGTGGGCGCTCGCTCCGGCGATATGCAGGCGCCGGGTCCCGTGCTCGATGAACACCAGGATGTATATGCGTTTCAAAGTCATCACACAGTCCACGTGGAGGAAATCACAAGCGATCACCTCGATGGCCTGGGCATGGAGGAACCGGCGCCGGGTCGGGCCGGAGCGCCGCGGCGCGGGTTCGATGCCCGCCGCGTTCAAGATCTCCCAGACCGTTGAGGCGGCGATCGGGTAGCCCAGCCGGGCCAACTCCCCCTGAATGCGGCGATGTCCCCAACGACTGTTCTCCCGGGCCGGCCGCAGCGCCAGGTGCTTGACCTCCGCGCGGGTCGACGGCCGCCCCGGGCGGCGGGACCGCGTGCCGTAGTCCCACTTGCGCGCGACCAGGGACCGATGCCAGGCCAGGATCGTGGCCGGGGAAACCGCGAAGACCCGCACCCAGCGGCACCGGGGTATCAGGCACGACAAGGCCGCCGGCCACAACCGGTCCGCAGGCTCATACCGCACCCGCGCGACCTGACGGCGCAGCACCGCGTTCTCGTGCCGCAACACCAGCAACTCCGCGTCCTTGGACGTGTCCCGGCGCAGCAACACCCCTGGCACTTCCAGCAGCCGCCGTACCACTGCGTACACCACCGACAAGATCACCCAGTCATGATCCCAGCCGAACCGGCCGGAAGGGCCCTCCGTGACCAGCGACGATGAGTATCCGAGCGGCACAGGCAAAAGACTCCGAGACGTGCCATCCCGTCGATTCAGCGGTCGACGCCGCCGAGGACGGGGTCGGTGCTGGCCAGGGCCGCCACGACGTCTGCGATCAGGCCGCCTTCGATCATCGCGGCGACGGCTTGGAGGTTGGTGAACGACGGGTCGCGCAGGTGTACGCGGTACGGTCGCGGTCCGCCGACGGAGACCAGGTGGCAGCCCAGTTCGCCGCGCGGGGATTCCACGGCCGTGTACGACTGGCCGGGCGGGACCGGGAAGCCCTCGGTGACCAGCCGGAAGTGGTGGATCAGGGACTCCATCGAGGTGCCCATGATCGTACGGATGTACTCGGCCGAATTGCCGAGTCCGTCCGGCCCCAGGGCGAGCTGGGCGGGCCAGGCGATCTTCTTGTCCTCGACCATCACCGGCCCTGGCTCGAGGCGGTCCAGGCACTGCTCGACGATGCGGAGCGACTGCTTCATCTCGGCGATCCGGAGCCGGTAGCGGTCGTACGCGTCGCAGCCGTCCAGCGTCGGCACGTCGAACTCGTAGTGCTGGTACCCGCTGTACGGCTGGGTCTTGCGCAGATCGTGCGGGAGCCCGGTGGCCCGCAGGATCGGACCCGTGACACCCAGCGCCATGCAGCCGGTCAGGTCCAGGTAGCCGATCCCGACGGTCCGCGACCGGAAGATCGTGTTGTCGTCGAGCAGTTGCTCGTACTCGTGGATCCGCCCGGGCAACACGTCCAGCAGTTCGCGCACGCTCGCTTCAGCGCCGGGCGGTAGGTCCTGGGCCAGGCCGCCCGGTCGGACGTACCCGTGGTTCATCCGCAGGCCGGTGATCGCCTCGAACACGTCGAGCACCAGTTCGCGGTCGCGGAACCCGAACGTCATCACGGTGAGCGCGCCCAGTTCCATGCCGCCGGTGGCGAGGGCGACCAGGTGCGAGGAGATCCGGTTGAGTTCCATGAGCATGACGCGGAGCACGCGGGCACGTTCTGGGACCTGGTCCCCGTCGGGGCCGGTCAGTCCCAGGAGCCGTTCCACGCCGAGGCAGTAGACGACCTCGTTGAACACCGGCATCAGGTAGTCGGCGCGCGTCAGGAACATGACGGCCTGCGTCCAGTTGCGATACTCGCAGTTCTTCTCGATGCCGGTGTGCAGGTAGCCGATGCCCAGTCGTGCCTCGACGACGCGCTCGGCGTCGAGTTCCAGGATCAGCCGCAGCACGCCGTGCGTGGACGGGTGCTGGGGGCCGAGGTTGACGACGATGCGCTCCTCGGCCGTCCCCAGCTCGGCGACGGCCTCGGTCAGCTCCTGCCCGGAGTCGACGAAGACCTCGCGGGGAACGCTGCCGGCCTGCTCCTCGGTCATGTCGGGCCTCCGTCGCGGCGGGCGGCCAGTGCCGGGATGACGCCGCCGGCCGGCACGTTCTCGCGCTGGCGCGCCGAGAGCCGGTGGGTGACTTGGTAGTCCTCGTCCTTGTCGGCGTTGTGGACGACCAGCCGCGGTTCCGCATCGCCGGCGAGCGCGGCGTGCAGGTCCGCCAGGTGCAGCCGGTCGCCCTGTTCGATGCGGTGGTAGTCCGCCGGGTCGGTGAACTCCAGGGCCAGGACGCCGAAGTTGGCGAGGTTCTGCCAGTGGATGCGGGCGTACGACTTCGCGATGACCGCGCGCAGTCCGAGCAGCCTCGGGGTGATGGCGGCGTGTTCGCGGGACGATCCCTGCCCGTAGTTGTCGCCCGCGACGATCAGGTGCGGTCCGGCCCGGCGCGCGCGCCCGGGGTAGTCGGGGTCGATGCGGGTGAGCGTGAAGTCGGCGAGCCTGGGCAGGTTGGAGCGGTACGGCAGGGCCTTGGCGCCGGCCGGGGAGATCTCGTCGGTGGACACGTCGTCGCCGACCTTCAGCAGTACCGGGCCGTCCCATTCCCCGGGGAGCGGGTCGAGTTCGGGGAGTGCCGAGATGTTCGGGCCGCGGACCAGCTCGACGCCGCGGGACTCGTCGGGCGGCAGGGGTGGTTCGAGCATCCCGGTGTTGACCGCCGCCTGTTCGGGCAGGTTGAGGTGCGGTGCGTCGACGTCCTCGCGGAGCGCCCAGGCGCGCGGATCGGTGAGGTGGCCGACGAGCGCGGAGGCCGCCGCGGTCTCCGGCGAGCACAGCCAGACCGCGTCGTCGGCGGTGCCGGAGCGGCCCGGGAAGTTGCGCGGGAAGGTCCGCAGGGAGTTCTGTCCGACGGCGGGCGCCTGCCCCATGCCGATACAGCCGAGGCAGCCGGCCTGGTGGATGCGCGCGCCGGCCGCGATCAGGTCGAACGTCGCACCCATGCGGGTCAGGTCCTGGAGGATCTCCCGCGACGTCGGGTTGACCTCGAAGCTGACCTCGCCGGACGTCTGGCGGCCCTTCACCATGGCCGCGGCGACCGCGAAGTCGCGCAGGCCCGGGTTCGCGGAGGAGCCGATGACGACCTGGGCGACCGGGGTCCCGGCGGCCTCCCGTACCGGCACCACGTTTCCCGGCGAGGTGGGCTTGGCGACCAGCGGCTCGAGGGAAGCGAGGTCGATGTCCTCGGTCAGGTCGAACCGGGAGTCCGGGTCGGCGGCGAGCGGGGTGTAGTCGTCCTCGCGGTGTTCGGCGCGCAGGAACGCGAGGACCGCGTCGTCCGCGGGGAACACGCTGGTGGTGGCGCCGAGTTCGGCGCCCATGTTGGCGATGACATGTCGGTCCATCGCGGACAGCTGTGCGAGTCCGGGACCGTGGTATTCGAGGATGCGGCCGACGCCGCCTTTGACGCCGTGGCGGCGCAGCAGTTCGAGGATGACGTCCTTGGCGCTCACCCAGTCGGGGAGTTCACCGTCCAGCCGGATGCCCCAGATCTCGGGCATGCGCAAGTACAGCGGCTCGCCGGCCATGGCCAGGGCGACATCGAGGCCGCCGGTGCCGATCGCGAGCATGCCGAGCGCGCCGGCCGCACACGTGTGCGAATCGGAGCCGATCAGCGTCTTGCCCGGGATGCCGAAGCGCTGCATGTGGGTGGGGTGGGAGACGCCGTTTCCGGGCTTGGAGTACCAGAGGCCGAATCGCCGGGCGGCGGAGCGCAGGAAGACGTGGTCCTCGGCGTTCCGCTCGTCGGCCTGCAGGATGTTGTGGTCGACGTATTGGACGCTCAGCTCGGTGCGAACCCGGTCCAGGCCCAGGGCTTCGAGCTCCTGCATGACCAGGGTGCCGGTGGCGTCCTGGGTGAGGGTCTGGTCGACGCGCAGGGCGATCTCCTCGCCCGTGACCATCCGGCCTCCGACCAGGTGCGCGGCGATGAGCTGCTGCACGACGGTGAACGGACCGACCAGATCCTGTGGGGGAACGGTCACACCATGCGCCTCCTCGACTTGCGCACGATCATGTCGTCTACTCCGGCGTCTGCCCGGTTCGGACGCTTCATACGCCCGCTCAGGCCCCGGGCGGCGCGGTCCGGTCCGCGGTTGCGCCACCTGTAGCCGGTTCGAGAATCTGCCGGAGCCGGCATGTCGGGTGTCGGTGTTCAGCGGCGCGAGGCGCGGTGTCGGCACACGTCGTCGAGCAGCCAGTGGTACGGAGAGTCCTCGTCGGTGGGGTCGAGGCCGTGCAGGGTCTCGTCGCTGCGGGGGTCGTCGCGTAGCGCGAGCCGTGCTGCCGCCTCCACTCGTACGTCCTGGTCCGGGTCGACGAGGCGGGCGGCGAGCAGGTCCGAGACGTCCGCAGTGTCCGGTGGGGCGGAGGCGAGGGCCCGGCAGGCCGCCCGGCGGACCGCCGCGTTCGGGTCCCCGATGCCCTCCGTCGCGGCGACCAGCGCCTCGGGGCTTGCCGTCTCGATCGCGGAACCCAGTCCGCCGACCGCCCACGTCGGACCTTGGCATCGAGATGGCGAGTGAGCCCGGGAAGCGCTTCGCAGGCCCGTGGATCCATGGCATCGACCAGCCCCGCGGTGAGCACCCAGGCCACGCGAGGATCCGGCTCGCGCTCCACCCAGGGCAGGAACACGCGCGGGACCGTCGGATGCCTCTCGCGCTCCCGGAGAGCGGCCGCCGCGGCGAGGTTGGGGGTCACGGTTGCGATCCTGCGGGCCACCGGACTCCCGCACGACGAGATCATCATGTTCACCGACGACTACGGCGTCCCCCTGCCCAAGCCCGGCGTCGATCCGTCCATCAAGGAGGACGACGCCGGCGGCTTCGAGGTCACCCTGGGCACCGACGGCGTCGTCACCAAGGCCGTCGCCACGCGCGGCGGTGTGACCCGCACCGACAAGGTCCTGTGGTTCGAGGAGCGCGCGTTGGTCGGCGAACTCGTGGGTGGTTCGGAGGAGTGGCGAATCCGGTTGCGCGCGGCGCAGACGGGCGGCCCCGCGGGGGTGGCTCGGTATCTGTCGGGGAGTCTCCTGGGGTCTGGATCTCCTCGGCTTTGTGGCGGACTGCTTTCGCGGCGTTCGTCCCGGGTGACGACTACGACCTCGGATCATACTTGGAGTATGATTTGAGGTATGACGATCAAGGAACGGGTCACGGTGACGATTCCCGCGGACCTGCTGGCCACCGCCAAGGCCGCGTCGGCGGGGAACCTGTCCGCCTATGTCGAGCGTGCGCTGCGGGCCGAGGCCCTGCGTGAGGCAGGCGAGGCGATCGAGGCGTGGCGCGGCCGGCACGGCGAGGACGTCGAGGAACTCGCGGACGTGTTCGGCGAGGACATCGCGTGAACCTCGCACGCGGCCAGATCTGGGAGGTGTCGCTGGCCACGAAGGTCAGGGCGGTCCTGATCGTCGAGTCCGACGCCGCCATCCGGGCCCTGCCCGGGACGCTGGTGTGCATGATGATCGACCAGACCGGGGGCGCCCCCGACACCGTCGTCACGGTACCCATCAGCGAACCCGTGACGGGCGCCGCCGTCGCCGTCGACCTCGTCGCCCTCACCGACAAACGCATCCGCTCCGGCACCTTCCTGGGAACCGCCGACCCGGACGTGATGACCCGCGTGTCCGCGGCACTGCGCGTCGTCCTCGAACTCACCGACTGACCGGGCGCGGCCACCCCATCGACTCGGCGAGCCGGTGCGTGAGCGCCGGTAGGGCGCGCGCCGGAGCGCGGGGCACATCCGGGGAGGCGGCGACACCAAGAGAGACCGTGCAGCATTCCTTTCCGCTTTTCCCGCCCGGGACCTCGCCACCTTCCGTGCGCCGGCCCGTGTCGCCACTGCGTCCTCATCAGCGCGAGGCCGTGGACGCGATCGTCCGCGCCCTGGAGTACGCCGGCACGGACGCGGCCCCGGACGCGTCCGTACCGGCGGGGTGAGGGCCACCGCGGCCGCCCTTGGGTCCGGAGCGGGCGGGGCCGGGGTCGCGGAGCATGACCGGTCCGAGCGCAGGCGTCCGACCGGACGACGGGCAGGTCCGCCAGGGCGTGGGAGAGGTGGGCGACGTCGTAGCCGGAGTCCATGACGATCCAGATCNCCGGATCACCGGCCTGCCACTGCCGGGCCTGGATCAACCGCTCGACGACGCCTCGTAGTTGGGCGGCGGTGACGGCGGTCGCGTCGTCCGCCGGCCCGAGGCGCACGGCATCCGGCAAAGCGACC
>NZ_KB889601.1 GCF_000372745.1 Embleya scabrispora DSM 41855
CCCGCCTTTCTCGGCTGTCATAGGAGGGACGGTCCCGCCCCGAGGAGTGTCATGAGCATCTACGAGTCCATCGGCGGTGAGCCGGTCCTGGTGGAGGTGCTGGACGGGCTCTACCGGCGCATCGCGCTCGATGCGGACCTCGCCCCGTTCTTCGCGAACCGCGACCTCGACCGGATCAAGGCGCGTCAGGCCGAGTTCCTGGGTCACGCTCTGGGCGGGCCGGTGGAGTACCGGGGCCGCCCGTTGTACAGGCAGCCTTGGGGAGAGGTGGTGTATGACAAGACCCCCTCGATGAAGGACGTCCATCGCCGCGGGTTGTTTCGAATAGGGCAGTCGCACGCCCGAATAGAGCAGTGGCACTTCGCCAGGTTCGTCGAGCACCTGGCGGCGTCGCTGACCGCCGCCGGAGTAGCGGACGAGATCACACAGGAGATCCTCACCGTGCTGGCCCCGCTGGCCGACGACATCGTCACCGGGGAGTACGGGGATGGGGCGCTGATTACCCCAGTCTGACAGAACCCCCGGTGGCAATCGCCGAAGACCGGCTCCAGGGTTCGGGGAGAGAATGGCCCGACGGCCTCGGGGGACGGACCGTCGGGCGCACGGGGCCGCCCCCCCAGGCGGCTCGCGACCGAAGGGCGCCTGGGTCCGGATCGGCTCCAGGATCTCGGCCAGGAGGTGGTCGTGGGTGGCCGCCATGTCCAGCGGGTCGCCGAGCAACGGCGCGACCACACCCGGGAAGTAGCCCGCCATCGCCAGTGTCCACACGTGTACCGGGACCACCCTGGCGCCGATCCGGCGGGCCCGCTCCACGGCGAACTCGATCGCGGGCGTGTCGCTGCGATCCGCGACGCCGACGACGACGCTCGGGGTGTCCACCTCGTCGGCGGCCTCGGGCACGACCACCACCGGGCAGGTCGTGTGCGCGCACACGCGCAGTGACACCGATCCGAGCAGCAGCCCGGCGAAGCCGCCGTGGCCTCGGGTGCCGACCACGATCAGCTCGGCGCGTCGACTCGCCTCCAGGAGCACCTCCGCCGCCGGTCCCTCGACCAGCGATTTCTCGACGGTCAGGTGGGGGTGGGCCGCGCGGCTGCGGTCCGTCGCCTGCTCCAGCAGGGCTCGGGCGCCTGCGCGGACCTCCTCGGCATGAGCGTGCCGACCGAGGGCGGCGGCCGGTACGGCCATCGTCACGTAGAGCGGCAACTTGGCGTCGGCAGCGGTGCGGGCGCCCCAGACGAGTGCGCGTTCGCCACCGGGCGAGCCGTCGTACCCGACCAGGACCCCGAGGTCGGGGAGATGGTTTCGCGTGCTCATGACCTGTCCAATCGTCGACGAACGACCTCTCGGGCGCGAAGCCGGTCCGGCGACATCCGACCCCGCACACTCAGCGTGCGCGCGCTTCGCCGGCGGGCACAGGGCCGGCCGATACCGCCGGACCGGGCCCTTCGGCCCGGTCCCCATCCTCGTGTTGGGCACCAGCGGCATCGATTGCTCCCCGATCCCGGGTCCCACCGGTGTGTACTGCCCGCGCCACAGCGTCACCCCGGAGGTGTTCGTCCCGGCACCGGACGCCCGACCTCGCACACCAGCCGACCGCCCGAGCCTGATCTCCAGGCTCGGGCGGTCGGCCTTTCGGCGGGTTCGTTACGACGACGTGGTTTCGCGTCGACCGGCCGCCCCGTGGTTCGGTGCCCGGCGGCGGGATTCACCGCCGTACCGGCGGGGGCGCAACCGGCGTCCGGTCACGCGGCCGGGGCGGACGCGGAACCACAGTTCGCCGCGGCGGGCGAGCCAGGCACCGCCACCGGTTTCGGCGAGCCTGGCGATCTCGACGGGGTCGGTCACGGGTTCGACCACCCCGACGACCAGTACGCTCCAGCCCAGTCGGGCGTAGCGGTCCACGTCGTCCACCTCGAAGGCCGTCGTTCCCCGGACGTGGGCGAGCGGGGAGTCGGGGCGGGTGGTGAAGACGATGTCCTTCCCATCGGCCACGTAGTTGACGGGAAGCACCCACGGGGTGTGGTCCAATCCCCCGGCGAGCCGGCCGACCTCGTGGGTGGCGAGGCGGGCGTAGCACTCCTTTTCACTCATCGCGATCAGGCTGCGGGTGTCGGGGGAACTGGGGTCCGGCACGTCGAACGCACCGGACATGAGGGCGCTGACCTTGGTTTCCAGCGCCGCCGCCAGGCCGCCGAGGACCGCGCGGGACAACGGGGCGTCTCCGATCTCGAGTTCCACGAGCCGCTTCAGGGGCAGTCCGGCTCGGGCGCAGACGTCCGCCCGGGTCAGGCCCAGTTGCTCACGTCGGGCACGAATGTTGCGGGGTATGTCGACCATGTCGGGAAGGCGGGTGCCGGCCGTCTCGTTGTCCATCGGGTTCTCCTTCGCGACGGGGCCGTCGTGTCGACGCGAACGGTCCTCGGTCAGTTGGGGTCGGGTTGGGTGTTTCCGGGCTCGGTCCGGTCGATCGCGGCCCTGGCGGCCTCCAGGCGGGCGCCCGGAAGTCGGTAGGGCGAGCAGGAGACGTAGTCGACGCCGCTGTCGTGGAAGAAACGGATCGAGTCGGGATCGCCCGCGTGTTCGCCGCATACGCCGATGCGCAGGTCCGGTTTGGTGGTGCGGCCGCGGTCGACGCCGGTGTGGATCAGTCGTCCGACGCCGTCGCGGTCGATGGTCTCGAACGGGGAGACGGGCAGGATGCCGCGTTCGAGGTAGGCGGCGAGGAAGGACGCCTCGGCGTCGTCGCGGGACAGGCCCCAGGTGGTCTGGGTCAGGTCGTTGGTGCCGAAGGAGAAGAAGTCCGCCGAGCGGGCGATCTCGTCCGCGGTCAACGCGGCCCTGGGGAGTTCGATCATGGTGCCGATCGGGCAGTGCACGGCGACGCCGGTGCGTTCGCCAGTCTCGGCGAGCACGCGTTCGACCTCGGTGCGGACGATGCGCAGTTCCGCCTCGGTGGCCACGAGCGGAATCATGATCTCCGCGCGTGGGTCGCCGCCGGCGCGCACGCGGGCGACGACGGCCTCGGCGATGGCGCGGGCCTGGGTGGCGATCAGTCCCGGTACCGCGAGCGCGAGGCGTACGCCGCGCAGACCCAGCATCGGGTTCTGTTCGCGCAGGGTTTCGCCGGCCTCGTGCAGGCGCAGGTCCCTGGGGTCCGGCGTTCGGCCCTCGGCACGTGCGCGGGCGATCCGGACGGCCGATTCGGTGTGGTCGGGCAGGAATTCGTGCAGGGGCGGGTCGATCAGGCGGATGGTGACCGGCAGGCCGTCCATCGCGGTCAGGATGCGGACGAAGTCCTCGCGTTGGAGCGGGAGCAGGGCCTGGAGTGCGGCGTCGCGTTCGGCGTCGGTGCGGGCGAGGATCATGTCCTCGACCAGTCGGCGGCGGTCGCCCAGGAACATGTGTTCGGTGCGGCACAGGCCGATGCCGTGGGCTCCGTAGCGTCGGGCGCGGGCCGCGTCCTCGGGGGTGTCCGCGTTGGCCAGTACGTCCAGTCTGCGGATCTCGTCGGCGTGTTCCAGGCAGCGGGCGACGGCTTCGACGATGCCGGGCGATCGGGTGCCGGTTTCCAGGTAGCGGGTGACCGGGGAGGCGATCAGGGGCAGGGCGCCGAGGTGCACGGTGCCGGCGGTGCCGTCGACGGAGACGACGGTGCCCTCCTCGATCACGGTGCTGTCGGCGGTGGTGAAGCGGCGCCGTTCGGGGTCGATGTCGAGTTCGGCGGCGCCGCACACGCACACCTTGCCCATGCCGCGGGCGACCACCGCCGCGTGGCTGGTCTTGCCGCCGCGGCCGGTGAGGACGGCCTCGGCGGCGATCATGCCGGGCAGGTCGTCGGGACTGGTCTCGTGGCGGACCAGGACCACGTGCTCGCCGGTCCCGGCTCGGCGGACCGCCTCGGCGACGTCGAAGACGACGGCGCCGACCGCGGCTCCGGGCGAGGCCGGTATGCCGTGCGCCAGGATCGGGGTGTCGGGGTCCGCGTCGAAGCGGGGGAAGGTGAGGTGGTCGAGCTGCCGGGCTTCGACGCGCGACAGGGCTTGGGGCCAGTCGATGACACCTTCGTCGACGAGTGCGCAGGCGATCCGGAACGCGGCCTCCGGGGTGCGTTTGCCGACCCTGGTCTGGAGTATCCACAGCCGGCCGCGTTCGATGGTGAACTCGACGTCGCACAGATCGCGGTAGTGGGCCTCCAGCAGGCGCAGGTGTGCGCGCAGCCGGGTGTAGGAGTCGGGGTCCAGGCGTTCGAGTGCGTCGAGCGCGAGGGCGTCGCGCACACCCGAGACGACGTCCTCGCCTTGGGCGTCGGGCAGGTAGTCGCCGTAGACGCCGGGTCGCCCGCTGCCCGGGTCCCGGGTGAAGGCGACGCCCGAACCCGAGTCCGGCCCGAGGTTGCCGAAGACCATGGCCTGGATGTTCACCGCGGTGCCGAGATCGTCGGGGATGTGTTCGCGTCGGCGATAGACTGCGGCGCGTTCGCCGTTCCACGACTCGAACACGGCCACCACGGCGCGTCGCAGTTGCTCGCGCGGGTCCTGCGGGAACTCCTCGCCCGTCGCGTCGTGGACGAGTGCCTTGAATTCTTCCACGATCCCGGTGAGTTGGCGTGTGTCCAAGCCCAGGTCGTCGGTCGCGCCGAGTCGCCGCCGGCGGCGGGTCAACACGTCCTCGAAACGGGCGGCGTCGATGCCCAGGACGGTGGCTCCGTACATCTGGACCAGGCGCCGGTAGGAGTCCCAGGCGAAGCGCTCGCGGCCGGTGCTCTTGGCGAGGCCGAGCACCGATGCGTCGTTGAGTCCGACGTCGAGGATCGTGTCCATCATCCCGGGCATGGAGAAACGGGCGCCCGAGCGCACCGACACCAGCAGCGGGTCGTCGGCCCGGCCCAGGCGGCGCCCGGTGATCTGCTCCAGGCGGCCCAGGTGGGCGGCGATCTCGTCCTCCAGGCCCTCGGGCACGCTCCCGGTGCGCAGGAACGCCCGGCACGCGTCCGTGCCGACCGTGAAGCCCGGCGGTACCGGGAGTCCGAGGCGGGTCATCTCGGCGAGGTTGGCGCCCTTGCCGCCGAGCAGCCCGGCCTGTTCGCGGGAGCCCTCGGTGAAGTCGTACACGTACGCGCTGGTCATGGTCGGCCTTCCTGCGGGTCGTGTGCCGTGGCTGGTCACAGACGGGTGGCGACGTACTCGGTCGGGTCGAGCAGGCGGTTGGTGTAGCCCCATTCGTTGTCGTACCAGCCGAAGTCCTTGACCAAGTCGCCGTTGACCTGGGTGAGTTCGGCGTCGATCACGCATGAGTGCGGGTCGCCGATCACGTCCCGGGAGACGATCGGCGTGCGCGAGACCCGCGGGATGCCGCGCAGCGGGCCCTCGGCCGCCGCGTCGAAGGCGGCGTTGATGCCTGCGACGTCCGTCTCGCGGCGCGGGACCAGCGTCAGGTCGGTGAGCGAGCCGTTCTCGACGGGAACGCGGACGGAGATGCCGTCCAGGGCGCCGGCCGGTTGGGGCAGGACGAGACCGACCGAGCGGGCCGCGCCCGTGCTGGTGGGAATCGGCTCAACGCGGCCGAGCGGGCCCGCCGCAGGTCCTTGCGGGGTGCGTCGAGCACTGACTGGGCGGCCCGTCCGGGGGACGGGTACGTCCTTCCACTGGTGCCGTCCGGCGCCGTGGTACGTCAGGGCTTTCATGGCCGTCCGCCTTTTCGGAGGGGAGCGGTGAGTGCTTTCGCTCTCAGCGTCCTCCCGGGGGCGGGACATGCCGTAGGGCCGAGTGGCCCGATCGGCGGGGGCCGAGCGACACGGACCGTGTCACGTGGCTGCGGCTGCCCGGGTCTTACCTGTGGCGGGGAAGACGTACTCGAAATTCCGGGTGTCCCCGCCGGTCGTCGAATCGACGGTGTCGTGATGGCGGTCACGCCCCTCCGACGGCGGTCGTGATCGGCGGATCACCGCGCGGTCGGTGCCCCCGTCGCCTCGACCGCGGCGACCTCGCCCTCGCCAACTGCCCGCCCGAGGTCGCCGTCGTATTGGACGCACCCGCGTCGACGCGTACTCCACAGCGGGATTCGCCATGGGCGACACCGCGCACGCGTGGATCGAGCGCTCGACGAGGCGTTCGCTGTCACCACGGCCGAGCGGGCCTGGTGGACGAGCGGATTCCCGGCGCACGCTCTCGTCCACGCGTGCGGCCAACGGGTGGTGCGGGCACGGCGGAAACCGTCAACCGCCCGTGCGCGGCGACAGTGTTCCGGCGAAGACGGCCGCTTGCACGCGGCGTTCGAAGCCGAGTTTGTGGAGCATGGTGGAGACGTAGTTCTTGACGGTCTTCTCCGCGAGGTACAGGCGCTCGGCGATCTGGCGGTTCGTCAGGCCCTCGGCGACCAGATCGAAGATCCGGCGCTCCTGGTCGGAGAGGGAGGCCATCCGCGGGTCCTCGTGTGTTCCGGTGCGCACCCGTTCCAGGACCTTCGCGGTCACCGCCGGATCCAGGAGCGACCGTCCCGCGGCGATCTCCCGGACGGCGCGCACCAGTTCACCGCCTCGGATCTGCTTGAGGACATACCCGGCGGCGCCGGCCATGATCGCGGCGAACAGCGCGTCCTCGTCGTCGTACGAGGTCAGGATCAGGGCGTTGATCTCCGGGTGGGACGACCGCACCGCGCGGCAGACGTCCACTCCGCTGCCGTCCGGCAACCGCCCGTCCAGGATGGCGACGTCGGGGCGAAGTGCGGGTATTCGTCGCATGGCTTCGACCGCGGACGCCGATTCGCCGACGATCTCGATGTCTGCTTCGGCGCCGAGCAGGTCGGCCAGGCCACGGCGGACGATCTCGTGATCGTCGAGGAGGAACACTCTGATCGGGGCGGGAGGATTTGTGGTCGCCGTCGATGTCGCGAACGTGCGCGTGGCCCCGGTGGCGCGGGGCAGGCGGGCTCCGGCGACGGCTTCGGTGGTGATCCCGGCTTCCATGGTGTGCTCCCCGAGGGTGACGGACGCGCTCGCCCGATCGGGTCGACGCGAAGATCAGTCTCCGGGCGTGGGAAGTCACGGAACAGGGCCGGTGGACCCGGGACGCTCAGGGCCGAGTGGCCCCCACCCGCGCCGGGACGAAGGGCGGCTCGAACAGGGCGGCGGGATCGACTTCCGTGGGTCGCGACCCGGAAGGCGTCGCGAAGCGGCAGGTGATCGTGTGGTGGAGTCGCACCAGTCGCACGACGCGGGCCGGTTGACCGCGGACTCCGGTCAGGACGAGCGTGGTGTGGGCGCGGGCGCATCGGCGCTGCAGTCGCAGGAACAGGTTGATACCGGAGGTGTCGCAGAAGGCCAGCGCGCCCAGGTCCAGTCCGAGCTCGACGGGCCCGGTTCGGGCAAGGGCGGACAGGGTCGGTTCGATGATCGCCGCGCTGTCCATATCCAGTTCGCCGCGCAGTTCCACAGTGACGTGCCTACCGGCTGACGCCGTGTTGTGGGGTTCGGCCGGGGTCGTCGCGATGGTGATCACGAAGCGCCTCGCTTCCTGGCTGTCGGATCCGCCGGGGCGGTTGCGTGACCAGTCCATCGGGAGTCGCGGACGGTGCCCAGAGGCGGATGGCTCCCGGGCGGGGCCGAAGGTCCCGCCCGGGCTCGGCGACGTATGGGCGACCGCGCACCTGCCGGGTGGTCAAGCGGCGCGCCCCCGGGGCTTCGGGGCCGGGCTCGACGGTGCCGGTAGCTCCGGGGACACGGCCGGAGCGGAGGCCGCCTGCTCGCCGTATTCGCCACGGTCGCGCTTGAGGTAGATGTAGACCGGAATGCCCAGCAGTACGGTGAACAGCCCGTAGTAGACGGTCTGGTAGCCGCTGCCCTGGATCGACCAGTAGGAGAACGCCAGGGCGGTACCGGCAACCGCCACGTCGCGGACGAACCGGCCTCGACTGGCCTGGGGCGCGTGGGTGAGCAGCCAGTACAACTGCGCGGCGGCGGAGAACAGGTAGGGGATGGCCGCCGTCAGGACGCTGAGCAGCACGATGGTGGTGAAGACGTGGTCGAAGCTGCTGTAGGCGGCCACCGTGATCAGTGAGGCCAGGACGGTGGCGGCGAGGATGCCGAAGACGGGGGTGTCGCCGCGCTTGCGGGCGAACGCCTTGGGGAACAGGCCCTCGCGGGCGGCGGCGTAGGGCATCTCGGCGCAGATCATCGTCCAGCCGCCCAGCGCGCCGATCCCGGAGACGATCGCGGCGACCGCGACCGCGTTCCCGGCCCA
>NZ_KB889602.1:0-4144 GCF_000372745.1 Embleya scabrispora DSM 41855
GCTAGGGCCTGTTTCAGAAGTTGATCTTGATCTGCCATGATCATCGTGTGGGACGGGGAGATCTGACGGATGGTCAATGGGCGCGCCTGGAACCGCTGTTGCCGGTCGGCGTCAAGTCCGGACGACCACCGATATGGACGAAACGGCAGCTGATCGACGGGATCCGGTGGCGGACGCGGGCCGGGGTGCCCTGGCGTGACGTGCCGGAGCGGTACGGGCCGTGGCAGACGGTCTACGGCCTGTTCCGTCGGTGGCAGCGCGACGGCACCTGGAAACGCATCCTGGAGCGACTCCAGGCCGACGCCGACGCGCGAGGCCTGATCACCTGGGACGTCAACATCGACTCCACGATCTGCCGCGCGCACCAACACGCCGCCGGAGCCCGTAAAAAGGGGCACTCCAGAGGGAGCCGCCCGGTGGTGTCGCCGTCGAGCCCGACGACCACGCGCTCGGGCGCTCGCGCGGCGGGCTGACGACGAAGATCCACCTGGCCTGCGAACAGGGCCAGAAACCCTTGTCGGTGCTGGTCACGGCCGGACAGCGGGGCGACTCGCCGCAGTTCGCGGCGGTCCTGGACGGGATCCGGGTGCCCCGGATCGGGCCGGGCCGCCCGCGCACCCGGCCCGACCGGGTGCGCGGCGACAAGGCCTACAGCTCCCGAGCCAACCGCGCGCTCCTGCGAAGGCGCCGCATCGCCTGCACCATCCCGGAGAAGGTCGACCAGGCCCGCAACCGCCGCAAACGCGGCCACAAGGGCGGCCGGCCGCCCGCGTTCGACCGCGAGGACTACAAGGCCCGCCACGCGGTCGAATGCGGCATCAACCGCCTCAAGCGAAACCGTGCCGTCGCAACCAGGTACGACAAACTCGCCGTCCGATTCGAAGCCACCATCACCATCGCAGCCATCGGCGAATGGCTGTAACCAAGATCCACTTCTGAAACAGGCCCTAGAACCCACCCGGACACGACGGCAACCGGACGCCGCACACGACCGAGTCCGACCCGCGTCGACGAGGTCAAGCACCTCGGACGATCGCAGCGGCCACCCGATGCGAGACGTCGCGGCGGCCGTGTCGCACCCGCGCGACCAGGTTCCCGAGTGCGCACAACAACATCTACCAGGGGTCGGATTCGTCGTCGTCGAACCAGGCATCCGCCACCGACGGCGCATCAGGCCGGGCCCGGCCGGGCAGGCGGGTCGCCCCGGTCTCGATCGGCGAAGGTGCGCTCGGCACGGCCGCGCCGAGCTGTGCCAGGCGCACCCGGGGTGGTCGTGCGTTCAGGGGCAGCCACAAGGGTCCGGCCGGCGAGATGCCCTGTTTCCACACGCCGGTGGCGACGGAGATGTCGGGGTGGGCGCGGGTGAGTGCGGTGCGGGCGGTGGTTTCGCGGCCGGGTGTGGTGAAGGCGAACAGCAGGATCGGGTCGTCGTGGACGTGGATCAGGGTGCGCAGGTGTCGCTGTCGGGGGGAGAAGAGTTTGGTGTAGAGGGCGAGTTTGTCGGTCAGGCGTTGGAGGCGTTCGGTGCCGGTGTCGTACTCGATCGTGGCGGTGACGCGGTGGGCGCCCTCGTGCCAGGTGACGATCGCGTCCGGGCGGGGGTAGGGGTCGGTGTCGTCGGGTTCGCCGAGGACGAACAGGTCGCGTTCGGTCGACCACCGCAGCACCTCCGTGTCGGGGTGGGCGCGGGAGTGTGCGATCAGGGCGGTGTGGATGCCGTTGACGCCGAGGAGGTGGGCGAGCTTGGTGGGGGGCATGGTGGCCAGGGCGCGGTCGCGGCGGGCGCGGCGGATCGCCGGTCGGGTGTCCTCGCCAGTTTCCTCGGCCATCAGCGCGGCGCCGGCGGGGGCGAGTAGGAAGTGTCCGGGATGGGAGCCGCGGTCGGCGCGGGGGCGGAACCGGTCGACGGCCTCGAGGCCGCGCAGGATCTGCATGCGGTGCCGGGCGGTGACGGTGCTGTCGAACGCGAGTTCCGTGATCTGGTGGGTGGTGAGCAGGCGGTGGGTGGCCAGGGTGCGCAGGATCAGGCGGTCGCGTTCCTCCAGCCGCCGCGCCAGCGCGTCACGTATCGACCACGCCACTTCGTCACCGGCCATGGGGAATCAACTCCTTCGGAAAATGCGGGCGAACACAAACGGATGCGAGGAACACGAAGGGGCCGTCGGTACGGCCCTTGCATCGAAGGTGCATCGAGAGTGCACGAAGGGTGCATGGTCGGGTGGTAGTGCGCGGCGCCCCCGGCCGGGGTTTCCTCGCCGTCGCGGTGTCGGTGGCCATGATGGCTCGATCGAGTCGGCCCGGCGGGCGGCTCCGTACCGCGCGTCGCACGGGCCCGCGCTCGGGCGATGGGTACATGTACCGCATGGAACGCGTCCACTGGCCCCTCGTGGTCGACCGGGCCCGACGGATCGTCGCCGAGTACGACGCCGGCGTGACGTTGAGGCAGCTCTGGTACCGGGCGATCTCCGAGCACCTGGTGCCGAACACGCCGTCGATGTACCGCCGGCTGTCCTCCCGTCTGGCCCAAGCCCGGCGGGAGGGGCGCTTCCCCGACCTGGTCGACACCCTGTGCGAGGTCCACGTCCCCCCGGCCTGGACCGACAACGCGGCGTTCCTCGGGCAGGCGCCCGACTGGTTCCGGCTGGACCGCAGCCGCGGCCGGGACGTCGCCGTGTACGTCGCGGCGGAAAAGGACTCCCTGCGACGGATGTTCAGTTCCTGGTTGGCCGATCTCGGCGTACCGGTGCTGGTCGTGCGCGGCATCGGCGGGTACTTCCGTCACAACGTTGGAGTGTCATGCGTACTTGAATCTCGCTTCTGGCACAGATCTTGGGGCTCCGTCGCAGAGGGTCACTGAAGCAGGATCATCTTGCGGAGCAGTTCGAATCCGGCTCGGCCATAGAACTGCCTATTGATCTTCTTGAAAGTTACGCGGAATCTACCGGGGTGATCATGTCTCCCTGGTGTAACCACGGACTTGGGAGATCGCTTGAACGCCACGATAGTGCTGACGGAGAAGTGGCCGGTGTCCGTCCGGCACGAGCAGGCAGCGGCCTGGCTGTCGGTCTGGACGGATCTCGGACGTGCACCGCGCACGATCGACGCCTACGGTCGCGGACTGGCCGAGTATCTGCTGATGTGCGAGCGGGAACGCATCGACCCGGTCACGGCGAACCGGTCCCATATCGCCCTCTACGTAAGGGAGTTGACGTCACGACCCCACCGCCGTGGTGCGAACGTGATCTCGATCGACTCAGGTTCGGGACTGGCCAACGCCACGATCCAGGACCTCGATGGTGCGGACGTCCCGTTCGAAGTAGCCCGCCTCGGAGTACCCGCAGACCGACTCGGACACGTGCCGGAGCTCGGGACTGCGGGCCAGCACGCGCTTGAGCTGCAGCGATTCCTCGGCGGCCAGTGAGTCGGGATGCCGAGTGAGCCATCGGGCGACCTGCCGCGCCGTCGGCGCTCCAGGTCGAGGCCCACTTCCGCCCGCAGTTGCTTCGGGTCGACTGGGCAACTCGGAACCTCAGCTCCGGGCCCGTCAGGTGACTGTCAATCAGAGAACCTGGAACGTAGTCGGCGAGGACCGTGCAGGCGGCATCGAAGTAGATCAGGGCCGCTGGGCGGATCACTTCAATCCGGTGCTGGTCGCGGTGGCAGGTCTCGTTCCGGTACTCGTGCAACTTCTTCAGCACAGGCCCGAGGTCTGCCGGGAGCTTCTTCCGGTCGACTTTGTATGCCTCACCGAACAATCCGAGCCCCCATCCTCATCGTTCCTCAGAGGATGGGGGCTCGGATTTTGAGGAGAGAACCAGCGAGCCAGCCGGGTGGAGTGTAGGGACCGGCGCCGTATGTCCTTGGGGGAACAGGCTCCCCGATATGCGCGCGGTGGTTTTGTCAGCCAACGAAGTGGATGTTCTTGGTGTTGAGGTAGTCGCCCCAGCCGGTGCCGGTGATGCGGTGGTAGTTGTCGAAGCCGTTGCCGACGTTGACACCCATCGACACCCCGCCGTCGGCTTCCTGGGTGATGATGTCGGCCTTCCCGTCGCCGGTGACGTCGGCGAAGTGCATGCGCCCGTTGTTGAGGTAGTCGGCGAACCCGGTGCCGGTGATGCGGTGGTAGTCGTCGAAGCCGTTGCCG
>NZ_KB889602.1:4284-8465 GCF_000372745.1 Embleya scabrispora DSM 41855
CGCCGGTGACGTCGGCGAAGTGCATGCGCCCGTTGTTGAGGTAGTCGGCGAACCCGGTGCCGGTGATGCGGTGGTAGTCGTCGAAGCCGTTGCCGTTGCCGACGCCCATCGTGACGCCGCCGTCGGACTCCTGGACGAGCATGTCCGCCTTGCCGTCACCGGTCACGTCGGCGAAGTGCATGTTGCCGCCGTTGATGTAGTCGGCGAACCCCGTCCCGGTGATGCGGTGGTAGTTGTCGAACCCGTTTCCACCACCGACGCCCATGGTGATGCCGCCGTCGGCTTCCTGGGTGATGATGTCGGCCTTGCCGTCACCGGTCACGTCGGCGAAGNCCACCGACGCCCATGGTGATGCCGCCGTCGGCTTCCTGGGTGATGATGTCGGCCTTGCCGTCACCGGTCACGTCGGCGAAGTGCATGCGCCCGTTGTTGAGGTAGTCGGCCCAGCCGGTGCCGGTGATGCGGTGGTAGTCGCCGAACCCGTTGCCGTCACCCACGCCCATCGCGACGCCGCCGTCGGACTCCTGGGTGATGATCTCCGCCCGGCCGTCCCCCGTGACATCGAACGTACGACGAGCCGGCGCGTCATCGACGATCTTGTTGTAGCGGCGCGGGCTGAAGGTGCCGTGCCCGGAGAAGTACGGGTAGGGGACCTCGCGGTGGACCGCGCCTACGCTGCCTGCCTGTTCGTAGGCGTCGTACCGGGTGTGCTCGGCGTTGACCCAGCCGTTGAAGATGACCACGTGGCCGGCGGCACCCGGATCCGGGTTGAGCAGGACGTCGCCCGGCTTGAGGGACTCCTTGGCGATGGAGAAGGTGAAGTTCACCAGGGTGCCCGTCGTCTCCCCGTAGTTGTTGGCCGAGGAGGAGGCGAGGTGCCAGGCCATGGAGACGAAGCCCGAACAGTCGGTTCGGTAGCGGCCGTTCGCGTCGGAGCGGTAGCTGGTCATGCTGTACGGGACACCCGCCGCCACCCAGGTCCTGGCCCGCGCTATGACCTCACTCCGGCTGATCTGGCCGCCCACACCCGAGTCGGCTGCAGCCTGGGCCTGGGGGCCCGGCAGCATCCGGCCGGTCTTCGCCGTCTTGGCGGCGGCCGCGTCCAGCTCGGCCTGCGTGGCGGTGGTCGGGTTGGGCACGGTCGGGGTGAACGGCGTGATCGTACCTGTGTCAGCCTGGACGGACTGCCCGTCGGCGGGCATCGCGGGAGCCGTGGTGGCCTGCGCCGGAATCGTGGTGGCCAGCATGACGGAGGCGAGGCCCGCGGTGAGCAGGGCGGCGGAGGAACGCCGCAAGGATCGGGACATGGAAGGCTCCAGACAGGTGGGTGATGCGAGGAAGGCCGCAGGCCTGCGATGCAGGTGCGGGGGCACCGCTGATCAGGCGCGGCGGCAAAACGGCCGGCCGCACGGTCGGTGTGAGGCCGGCAGTTCAGAAGTCGGCGACGGTGTAGCCATGCACGGCGATCTCCGTGTTCAGCCGGGTGAGCAGGGTGCGCATCTGCTCAAGGGCTGATGCGTTGCAGTGGGCGCGGACGAAGAGGAAGAGGTCCAGGCCGTTTTCGGTGGGGCGGGGCCGGATGTGCTCCAGGCCCTCAGCCGGGGTCGCGTGCGCCCAGAGCAGGTCGTGGATGAGGCGGGACTGCCCCAGCGGAGCCCGTCCCGACACCGTGCGGCACAGCGAAGCGCGGATCACCCGCACGTGGTGTCAGCCCCAGCCGATGACGTGCTTGTCGTCGGCGGCTGCGAAGTCCCCTCCGATGACAGGGGTTCCGGTGAAGACCGTGTGGTACAAGTCCCAGCCGATCACGCCGCCGCCCCCGGCGGGTGCGGCAACAGCGGCGGAGGCGGCGCCGAGTAAGTGGCGGGCTCGTTGCGGTCCCCGCGCTCGCGGGCAGGGCGAACACCACCACGCTTGCCACGGCGGCGACGATGAGTTTCGGAATCGCGTGCCTCATGAATCTTCCTCGCTGGACCCGCCGGAGCGGGTCGTCGACCCCTGGGACGCTGTCGTTGGTGTGGGGTATGACCAACACAGAGATTCCGGTTGTTTCCCTGATTTCGACCGTCGTCGGATCGCGGGCGCCGCGCGGCAGGGCCGCAGATCGAAACCTGCTGTTCGTACGGCTCGATAGACGGCGTCTCCTCCCGGGACTTCACTTCGCAGTACCTCGTGGCGCCCCCTCACTCTGACGGGGCCGGGAGCTGCGGTCATCCGCACGCAGCGCAGCGTTCCTCCGCATTGCGCGCACGGCGGCAGTGGGAAAAGGGGCGCACGGTCCGTTCGCGTGTTGTTCCCCCCACACAGCCCCGCCGGCCCGTGAAGCCCGGGCCGTGTCGGCCGTCAGCATGCGGCGGGAGGGCCGTCCGCGTCCCGGGCCTGCTCCCGAATCTCGTGGGGCGTGGCTCCGTAGACGTTGCGGAAGACGCGGCCGAGGTCGCCGGGGCGCAGCGCCCAGCGGGTGGCGGTCTCGGCGATGGTGCGGTGCCGCAGTGTCGGGTCGGTCAGGTCGGCGTGGCAGCGTGCCAGGCGGCGCCGTCGGATCGACGCGGCCACCGATTCCGTTTCGTCGCGGAAGAGTTCGTGCAGGCTGCGTACGGATATGTGGTGGTGGGCCGCGATCGCGGCCGGCCGCAGGTCCGGGTCGTGCAGGTGGCGTTCGATGAACGCGTGGACGCGGGCCAGGAGTGTGGCCTTTCGCGTGGTGTCGGGCAGGACGTGGTGGCCGTCGAGGCGGGCGGCGAGGACGGTCGCGGCGAGGTCGACGCCGACGGCCCCCAGTCGGGCCAGGTCCGCGGGGGTGCTGTCGTGCCCGGCTTCGGAGAGTTGCGCGAGGTAGGAGGCGAGGAGTCGGCCCGGCCCGGTGCGTGCCGGCAGGGGTTCGCCGAGCAGGAGGTCGGCACGGCCGCCGGGCAGCGGGAGCGTCGCGCGCGACAGGCGCATCAGAGTCAGTCGACTCTGTCGGCCGATGTCGACGAAGTCGCATTCCAGCGGATGGGAGGTGGAGAACAGCGCCATCCCACCCGCCTCCAGACACGCGGTCCGGCGTCCCTGCGTCAACGTCATCGGGGCGCCGCGCACCAGCACCAGGTAGTAGAACTCGGGGTCGTGCCGGCGGATCTGCACGGCGGAACGCCGGGCCGTCATCGGCGAGAACCCGAAGTCGGCCACCTGGGTGTCCGGCGTCTCCACGGCCTCGACACGACCGCGGAACGCGGCCCGGTAAGGGCAGATGGACACCGGCATGACCTGCCGGCCCATCAACTCCGCCCACCAGCCGAACCGTTCCGGCGCCGGCACGGCATCCGTACTCACCACCGAAAGCGCCGACCCGCCGGGCCCTCGCCGCGAAGATCCCCCGTCAACGGACATCCGGCAATCATCCCCAACCAACCGTGCGCCGAGAAGAGTTCGCGCCGACCGGAACCTGTCAACGCGATCAAGGCAGATGAACCGCCCCGGGTGAGATGGGGACTCGATTACGTGTAGGGATCGAGTCATGGCACGTCCCTCCACCTACCCGCCTGAGCTGCGCAAGCGCGCTGTGCGCATGGTCGCCGAGGTCCGCGGCGACTACCCGACCGAGTCCACGGCGATGCACGCGGTCTGCGAGAAGCTGGGCATCGGCTCCTACGAAACACTGCGCAAATGGGTCCGTCAGGACCAGGTCGACGGCGGGCAGCGGCCGGGCACCACGACGGAGGAGTCTGCGGAGATCAAGCGGCTGCGGCGGGAGAACGCCGAGCTCAGGCGGGCGAACGAGATCTTGAAGGCCGCCTCCTTAGATTCAACCGGTCAGAGCAACAGTGCTGGTTGAGGANGGTATACGTGGCGAGACTGGGTCGGCCGGGGATGTCGGACGAGATGAAGGCCGACTTGTGGCGGCGGTGGAGGGCCGGGGAGTCGATCAGTGTCATCTCGAGGCAGATCGGCAAGCCGCCCGGCTCGGTGTTCACTGTCCTCAAGCACCACGGAGGGATCGCGCCCGGATCCCGCAAGGCACGGGCTGGAAGCTTGACCATGGGCGAGCGGGAGGAGATATCGCGCGGGCTTTGTNCCGGTGAGTCCTACCGGACAATCGCCGGCTTCCTGGGGCGTGCGGTGTCGACGATCAGCCGTGAAGTCAACAACAACGGCGGACGCGACGTCTACCGGGCGATCGCCGCGCAGGAACGGGCACT
>NZ_KB889603.1 GCF_000372745.1 Embleya scabrispora DSM 41855
CCCGGTGCACCAACTCCCGCGAGAGCACCCGCAACGTGGGCTTTCCCTCGCGGGAGCCCCGCGACCTGCAAGTCCGCGTCCGCGCCGAGCAACAGACACCCGAATGGAAGGCACGCTACGCGGTCCGCTCCGGAGTCGAGGGCACCATCAACGAGTTCGCCCACGGACACGGCATGCGCCACTGCCGCCACCGAGGACAACCGAAAGCCCACCTGCAACACGTACTCACAGCCATCGCCGTGAACATCGAACGACTCAGCGGCCGGTCGGGGGCCGAGAAGACCTGCTCACCGAGACCGCCGACCGCCTTCCAGACCTTCCTGGACCAGCAGGCGATTCCCCGATCGAAGTCCTGGCGAACCCTTGGCACCTGACCTCGACCATCCAAGATCACCGACAGAGTCAAGCTCAGTACCAGTTCGAGGACCGGTCCGGTGGTTCGTACCCGATGCCCGCATCCGGTTGTCGCGTCAAGTTCCACTCGTTGCCGAGCCGCGAGCATGACTTTGTCACGACTGCTCAGTGGTAGAGATCGTCGACGCCCACGAGGAGTACGTCGTCGTCTTCTGCGGCGCGGCCGTGGAGATCGGTAGTGAATCCGGCGCCGCCGTAGCAGACGAGTTTCGCGGCCTGTGCGCCGTGGCGGCCCTGCGCGGTGAGCAGGGCCCGGATGTGTCGAAGTCGTTCCAAGTGGGGCAGGCCCATCGTCTCGCCCCATTTCGCCTCGCCGATCGCCAGCAGGGGTTGGCGGTTGTCGTCATCGAGGCCGAAGGCGACGACGTCGAGTTCGTGGCTCGTCTTGCGCGCTGGATCGTTGACCGTTCCGGAGCCGACCCGGTACGGGTGGTCCCCGAGGAGCTCGGGGCCCGCGTGGTGGCGGGTCCAGTGGCGGCCGATGTGTTCGTAGTGGGGGCCCAGGACGTTGCCGACGAAGCGGCGTTGACTGCGTTGCCACAGCGCGGTCGCGTCACGGGTGTGTTCGAGATCGGACCACAGCGGGCGCATGACGGCGTGGTAGAAGGTGACCAGGGGCTCCGCGATGCGGAACGTGGTGCGGTTGTCCTTGAAGACGTCGGGTTCGCGGGTGATCAGTCCGCAGTCCTCGAGGACCGTCAGCGAGTGGGCGAGGTCGCCGGACTTGCGGCCCATGTAGGAGGCGATGCCGCCGCGGTTGTGGTTGCCCGCGGCGATACCGGCGAGGACCGAGTGGTACAGGCCAGTGTCGTGCAGGTCGGGTTCGTCCGCGAGGAGGTAGCGAGCCTCGCGGAAGAGCGGACTGGACGCGGAGAGCACCGTGCGGATCACCCAGGCGTCGAAGTCGTCCGGGCTCGACGGAGTGTCGTCGCGGGCGAACTCCCTGCGGTAGGCGGGGGTTCCGCCCACGATGGCGTTGACCTTCAAGGCGGTCCGGGGGTCGTTGATCCCCCAGAACTCGGCGGCCAGTCGGTGGTCGAGCGTGGGCACGAGCAGTTCGAGTCCCGCGCGACCGCGCAGGGGCGCGTTGCCGCTGAGGAGGCGGCCCATGAACGACATCGCCGACCCGCAGAGCAACAGCCTGGTGCGGCTGGCGTCGCGTTCCTCGCGCAGCGGTGCGAGCGCGTTCTGAATGATGGACGGCAGGCGCGGGTTCGCCTTGACGAGGTAGGGGAACTCGTCAATGACCACCGGCACGGCGTGTTCCCGGCCCAGCGCCAGCAACGCGTCCACGACGGCGTGCCAGTCGTCGAAGACGAAAGGGGCGGGCGCCCGGACGTACTCGGCGAGGACCTTCCCGATCCGGTGCAGGGACTCGCCGTCGGTGCCTTCATCCGCCGCGAAGTACAGGCCCCCGGTCGCCTGGCACAGGGCGCGGAGCAGGAACGTCTTGCCCTGCCTGCGGCGGCCGGAGACCACTCCGAGGGTGGCGCCCGGCTTCGGATCGGTGGCGAAGTTCTCCAGCGCCGACCATTCGTAGTCGCGGTCGAACATCTCGTCCGGCCTGGGCAGCTTCGACACATGATCTCCAGAGATGGATCCATTTATGATAACTGCAGTTATGATAAACGCCTGCCTGCTTCCGGTGTCCGCTCACCACGTCGGCGCCGCCGATATGCCCGACGGCGTCCTCGCGACCGCCGGCCTCTCTCGGGCGGGGAAGGGTGCCCGGCGCCGGGCACCCTTCCCCGCCCGAGAGAGGCCGGCGCCGGAGGGCCGTTCACGGCGTAGCCGCTCCGGCGCCGGTCCTTCTCGGCCAGGAGGACCGGGCCCTATACGACCGGCCCCAGGGCCTCGAACGGTGTGTCGACGCGCAACCGCACTTTGGCGTCCGGCGCCCCCGTGACGACGAGCTCGACAAGATCGTCGTCACGGGTGACGTTCGCGACGCGAACGCGGAGCGAGCCGAACGTGCCCTCCACCGCGTGGGTGTCCCACGTGTCGAGGTCGTCCTCGTCGGTGCTCCGCACGCGCCGCGGCGGCGTCCCGGTCGGTCGGGGTGAAGTCGGCGTTCGTGAAGTGGGCGAGCAGGCGCTTGAACGGGCCGAGGCTTCGGCGCGGATCCGACCGCCCATGGCGTAGTCCGGGGGCGGCGTTCCGTCGGCCGGAGGGTCGGGGCGGAGCACCCCACTGACGGAGTGCGGGTCGTCGAAGTACACGCGGAGACGTACGGAGAAGTCGAATTGCCGGCATTCGGCCTTGGGATCGTAGGCTGCGGTGGGAGCCGGGGCACGCGCTTGCGGCCGCTCGTCCAGCCGGCACGGCTCCTCGAACCCACGCTCCCACCGCTCGACGGCGGGGTGAAGCGCTCGCGCTTCGGCCACGTCGGTGCCGAGGAAGTGGGCGATGTCCTCCCACACCGCATGGGCCGAGGCGATCGCCAACCGAGTTGGGGAACGCGGAAGGCCACCGGTCCACTGCGAGGCGGTCGGTGCCGGCAATGCGCCGGGCGTGCCTTCGACGCCCCCTCGGACGGCTGGCCGGGCGCCAGGTGGTCAGCGATGCTGCTAGACGACCCCGGGGTCGTCGAGAACCGCCTCACGGAGGCGCTACGGACGGATTGGCACTACGCGTTCCGGGCCGAGCCGGCTCGGCGATCTGGACGGCCGCTCCGCGGAGCGCCCGTCCGTCGTCCGGCCGGAAATGCCGCGTTGCTCGGGCGGTGGGACGGCTCGCCGTGTCGTCCGGTGGCCCCTGTGCCCGAACCCGCCCGCCGGTTCCGCCGGTTCCGGTGTCAGCCTTCGGTCGCCGGGCGGTCAAGTACGTGTGCGAGGAACGTGGTGTCGAGGAGGATGTCGCCCAGCAGACGCCAGGTGCGGCGGTCGCGGGTCAGGTCTCCGGTGACCGTGAGGGGGAGCTTGGCCCGGTGTGCCCGTATGGCCCAGTCGTAGTTCTCGCCGGTCAACGTCACGTGGACGTTGCGGATGCCCTTGTCCGGGATGTCCGCGAGCAGTACGACGGTTCCGCGTTCCTCGGTGGCCGTGCCCGCGTTCTCGCGGGTGAGTGATTTGACCGGGCCCACGACGGTCTGTCGAGTGGGCGGTTCCTCGCGGCGGGCCAAGCCCTCGCGGACGCGGGGCAGTTCGCCGATGACGTCGCGGCCCATGAGGACGTGGTGGATCGTGGGCGGCGAGGGTAGTACCGGGGACCATTCGAAGGAGAGGTCGAGGGCGCGCAGCCCGGGAGCCCTGGTCAGGTCCTCCAGGGATTCGACGAGGCCCAGACTCATGCCGGGCGCGTCGCCGCGGACGCTCGACAGGGCGGCGTCGCGGGTGGTTTCGAGTCCGTGGGCGAGGGTTTCCATGACGCGTCGCGGGAACGGGGCCTCGGCCGTGCGAGCACCGGTGGGATCGGGATCCGGTTCCCCGAGTCTGGTGACGATGGTGAAGATGAAACTGCCGCGTTTGGTGTGGCCGAGGCGGACGTCGTCGGCGAGGAACTCGCGCACGACGGTGGGTCGTCGGCCGCCGGAGCGGGGGTGTTCGGGGCCGGCGGCGGTCATCGCGGCGGCGCCGAGCATCTTGTGGATGCCTCGGAGGGTTTCGTCGGCCTGTTCGAACGAGATCGTTCCGTCGCGGAGACTCTGGTCCAGGCGGATGTAGAACAGGTCGGCGCGGGTCGCGGATACGTGTTCGAGGAGTGTCTCGGGATCCCAGTCGTAGACGCGTCCGATGCCGTAAAGGGCCTCGTCGAAGCGTCGGCGAAAGTCCTCGTAGTCGGTGGCGAGGGGAAGGAGGATCCGGGCGGTGAGGCCACCGTTGTCGTCCTCGAGCCGCCAGAGTTCCCTGACGTGGGCCTGACGGGCCTCGAGGGTCCAGCCGTGGGCGGCGAGGTGTCCGGAGACGACGGCGGGGGAGAGGACCCGGTCGAGGTCGCCGTAGCGGCCGATGGTCGAGGCGCTCATCGCCAGCCCCCCTCGCCGATGTCCTTCATCATCTCAAGCACCGTCGCCGGCTTGAAGATGTTACTTCTCGGTAATTTGACGCGCTTCGTCAATTGCCCCTCGGCGAGCGGCGGCCACTCCGCCGGATCCGCCCAGTACATGCAACTCGCGGACAGGATCCGCTCCTCGCTCTGGTCGAGCCACGTCTCCACGTCCTTCGGCACAAGCAACACCGCCAGATACGCCCGGTTGAACCGCTTCGGATTCGCCAGATGCCGGTACGGTCCCGCGTCCATGTCCCACGCCAGCGCCTCGTCCTTCAACAGGTCGGCGTGGTCCGTGCACTTCACCTGCAGCTCGAACTCGGGACCATGATACTTACCGTAGTCGCACGACGACGCAATAGTCATGTCGACGCCGTCGTAGTCCGCCGCGTGAAACTTCACGCCACACCCCGCCGCGGCCGCTATGACCTGGACGAAGCCCAGACTGAAGTGCTCTTTGCGGGCGTTTTCCGGTAATCCGTCCCGAACGCGCCCCGTACCGTCACCCACCGCATCCCCCCGACTCCGGCAGCACGCCGAACGTAGCGCCGACGCCGTGTCTCGGGCAGGCGTTCGGGGATTTCGGTCGGATCGAGGACCCGGACATCGGCGCGGGGCATTCGGGAGCCGGGTCGGCTGGGCCGCCGGCTCCGCAGGGTGGGGCCCGAGGTCGCTACTACGTGGCCGGTCCGGCGATGCGATCCGTGCACGAGTCGGTGCGCCGACTCACCGAACCGCTCACCGATCCGTACCGCGGGGCGTCCTGAGTGACGAGGCGCGCCGAGCTCCGCCGGGCGCCCTGTGTTCTCTCGGTTCTCCCGAGCCGCCCATGCTTCGTGCCGCAGCGGCTCGGTCTTCGCGAAGTCGCGCGTGCGCGGGGCGGGATGAAGGGGGTGCGAGCGCGGTTCCGCCCGGGGTCACGATCCGTTGTAGAGGCGTTCCAGGTCGACGAGTTGGAGGTCGGGGTTGTCGGTGGCGGCGGTGTGGAGGTCGTCGGTGAAGCCGTCGCCGCTGAAGCAGAGCAGCCGGGTGTGGGTGGCGTCGACGCCGGTGCGGGCGGCGAGGAGTTCGCGGATGCGTTCGAGGTGGGCCAGGTGGGCTCGGCCCATGCGTGCCTTCCATTTGGCCTCGCCGATGGCCAGGAGGGTTTCGCGGCCGTGGTCGTCGCGGCCGAAGACGGCGACGTCGACCTCGAGGCCGTTCTTGGCGGCGGGGTCGGGGATGGTGCCCGATTGCACGCGGATGCGCCGGCCGCCGAGGGTTTCGGGGGAGGCGTACCAGCGGGTCCAGGCGCGGCAGACCTGTTCGAAGTGCGGGCCGACGACCTTGCTGAGGAAGGTGGCCTGGGAACGGGCCCAGACGTCTGCGGCGTGCCCGGGGCGCTCGAGGTCGCTCCATTCCGGGCGCATGACCGCGTGGTGGAAGGACACGATGGGTTCGGCGATGCGGTACGCGGAGCGTTTGCCGTGGAAGGCGTCGGGGTCGCGGATGATCATGCCGGTGTCCTCGAGCACCGCGAGGGCGTGGCCGAGGTCGGTGGACTTGCGGGCGAGGTAGCTCGCGATGCCGCCTCGGGTGTGGTTGCCGTCGGCGATCGCGGACAGGACGCCGTGGTAGAGGGCGGTGTTGCGCAGGTTCGGTTCCTCGGCGAGCAGGAAGCGGGCCTCGCGGAAGAGCGGGCGTCCCGGGTTGAGGACGTTGCGTTGTACCCAGGGGCCGAAGTCGTCGAGATCGGCGGGGCTGTCGCCGAGGGTGAACTCGCGGGCGTAGGCGGGGGTCCCGCCGACGACGGCGTTGACGAGGAGGGCCAGCGTGGGATCGTCGATCCCCCAGAAGCGCGCGGCGAGTCGGTA
The DNA here is from genome assembly GCF_000372745.1 of Embleya scabrispora DSM 41855. Classification (GTDB taxonomy): domain Bacteria; phylum Actinomycetota; class Actinomycetes; order Streptomycetales; family Streptomycetaceae; genus Embleya; species Embleya scabrispora. The sequence goes on from NZ_KB889603.1 coordinate 6,255, forward strand.
GTCGAGGGTGGGCACGACCAGTTCCAGGCTCGCGCGCCCGCGCAACGGCGCCGTCCCGGCGAGCAGGTTGCCCATGAACGACAGGGCGGAGCCGCACAACAGCAGCCGGATCGGGGCGCCGCCGCGGCGCGCGTTCGGCCCGAGCGCGCGTTGCAGGAGCGAGGGCAGTTCGGGGGACGCCTTCGCGAGGAAGGGGAACTCGTCGATGACGACGGTCATGGGCCTGCCATCGGGTACGGGGATGGCCATCAGGGTCTCGACGGCCTCCTCCCAGTGCACGAACCGGTACGGGATCGGCTGGCCGGTGTGCCGCGCGAGGGCCGCTCCGAACTGGCGCAGCGACTCGGCCTCGGTGGCCTCGGTGGCGGAGAAGTAGAACCCGCCGGTCTCGCGGCACAGCGCGTCCAGGAGGAACGTCTTGCCCTGGCGACGCCGCCCGGAGACCACGCCGAGCGTGGCCTCGCGCCCGGGATAGGCGGCGAAGCGCACGAGCTCGGACCACTCGAAGTCGCGGTCGAACATGTCGGACGGCTTGTGCACGATCCCATCCGGACGTCGGCAATGATGAGAACATTTATTATAACTGTAGTTATCATTGATTGCCTCCGATCCAATCCGACCCGTTGCCACGTGGCCGGTATCCGATCGACGACGCGGGTCGCCCGTTGCTCATCGACCCGACCGCCGAGGACCCGTTCGACCATCTTCTTCTCACTCTCGCCCTCGGCGAATACCACCCGCTGACTCCCGAGGGCGTCACCACGATCGCCGTTTGCGGTCTCAACCGCCCGTTGCCGACCCGTGGTCGCCAAGCTCGACGGGTTGTCGACCTGTCCTTGCAGGGGTGGGAGGACGGCCGCAGGCGCAGCGACGCGATGGCGTCGGTGGTTCTGACCATCCGCGAGCAACCCTTCGCCGACGTGTGCCAATCAATGCTCCGCCAGGCCACCGCGCCGGGGGCGGACATCCTCTCCGCCGATGCACCGAGCATCCTCGAGCTGCTGCGCACCCCGGAGCTGAACCATGTACTCCCGGAGCAACGAGCGCGAAGCGCGGCACAGGTCTACACGTCCATCGGAAGCCTCGGCGCACAAAGCCCTCTTCGACCACTGCATCCCGGTTCCGACCCATCGACACCGGGCCGCCTCTCCGCACACGGTTCCCGACGCCCTGCCAGTCCAAGGCCTCGTTACAGCGAGCTCGCCCCTCCGGAGATTGTCGGCACCACCCGGGCCTGAGCCCCATCGGCATCTCGAAGAGGCCCATGCATTGACCGTCCACTTGAACTCTCCGCCCGGTGGGCCCGGCACGCGTTCGTAGTCGTCGCGTCACCCCGCAGTCGCCACCGGCGACGGGCCGGGCATCCGGACGGCGTGGGAGGCCGCTCACGGGATCCGCACCGGGTAGACGTGGACGATCCGCTCCGAGGTCACCAGTGCCCAGCGGTCGCCGATCGCGGTGACCGTGACTGGCTATGCGTCTTGGGTTCTAAAGGTGGTTGCAACACCTGACCCTGCGGGGTGTTGCGATGGCCAAGCCGCGGCGAACATCGAAGAAGCGCGGACCTGCTCCGTTGGCGGACAAGCGTGATCAATACCTTCGCCTGATGGCGCAAGGGATGAGCAACTCGGCGGCGTGCCGCGAGGTGGGGATCAACCGCAGGACCGGGACCCGCCGGCGGTACGGACGCAAGACAGTCGACCGTGCCGGGCACGAGCGCGTCCATGCGCCGATCACCGAGGAGCGCCGTCGCGTCGGGA
>NZ_KB889604.1 GCF_000372745.1 Embleya scabrispora DSM 41855
TCATGTTCCAGCTGCCGCTCGCGGTCCGATTTCGGGCTGTCGTCGGATTCCGCGTTGCCCTCGTGGGAGAGGCGATATTGCTTCACCCAGCCCCTGAGCGTCGTTTCGTTGACTCCGAGCTCGGTGGCGACGCGGGCGATCGGGCGCGGGCCCTCGATCACCAGGCGGACGGCCTCTTCCCTGAACTTCTGCGGATATCTAGGTGGCACGTTCTCTCTCATTTCCGAATCTCGACAACCCTACGCGGGTCGCTGTCCGGAAGAAATAGAGCACCTCAGTCCCGCGAGAGGGGGCGGGGGAGTGTGGTGAACGCGCGGGCGAGGGCGACGGTTTCGGGATGGGTCACCACGGCACGGGCCAGGAGAACCGCCGAGGCACCCCCACCGGTCGCGGCCGGGGCGGGGTTGCCCGCGGTGAGCCGGCCCAGCCGCTCCTGCCGGCGTCGTGCCATGTGGTGTCCGCGGTCGTTGCCGGCGGGTGGTGACCGCCCCGGCCCAGGTGTACGCGGCCGCGTTGTCGCGGTGTCGTGCGAGGCGCCGGTGGGACCGATACGCGAGGTCGATCTCGGGGAGCGCGCCCGTGTCGAGTGGGCCCGGCAGGCGGGGCTCGCTTGCCCAATACCGGTGGCGGGGGCACCACACGCGGTGCGCGGGCGGGTACGTCCACGCCACATCGCCGGCCCCGCGGGTGCGCCGTCGTACGCACACCGGGCAGGCCCGGGCGCCTTGCTCGTCGGTGTCCAGGACGCGTACCCGCGCGCGGGCCGTCCGTCTCCGCGCCGTGTCCTCCTCGCCGACGCGGGTCGGCCCCACCGTGTCGTCGATGCCGGCCGGCTGTGTCCGGCGGGGCGGGCGCGGGCCGGATTCGGCCGCAGTGGTCGGACGCGGCAGAGCCTGCGTCAGGTGGTGGTGGGGGACCCGGGTGAACGCGGCCAAGCGGTGTAGCGCCGCGGGGTCGAGATGGATCTCGATGCGCGGCGCCGCCGGTCCCGGTCCCGTTCGCTCTCCCGGGCCGTGGAGTTCGATACCGAGGCCGCCGGCAACCGGGGCACCCCCATGCGGTAGGTGCCCGCGAGGCGCCCCAGGTACGAGGCGGTCGACTCGAACGCCACGGGCGCGACCCGCAGGGCGCCCGAGGGCGGGAGCTGCCGGCATCGCCGCGTCGGGCCCGGGCCGAGGTGTTCCCCGCCGCTCCCGTCGCCTTCGTGTCTGCTCCCGCTGCGTGCCTTCCCGCTCCCGCGTGCCTTTCCGTTCGCGTTCACGGGACGCGTCGCGCCGTTGCGCGCGCGGGCGTTGCGCGCGCCCGAGTGGGGTTGCGAGGCCGGTGGTGCTCCTCGGCGAGGTGGTCGATGCGCACGGCGTCCAGGCCGCCTCGGGTGATGCGTTCGGTGCCGTCGAGGATCGCGCCGATCGCGGCCTGGCGGACCAGCCGGGCCAGGCTCCCGATCCGCCCGGCGGTGCGGGCGTGGAGATACGACACCAACCGGGGCAGCGTCCCCGCCCGATGGGCGCGCAGATCCAAAGCGTTCTCCATCGCGGCGACCAGGTCCCCGAACGGCTCCGCCCCACCCACACGCGCGGGGAACGCCCCACACTCGACCAGACAGGCCCGCCCGGCGAGTTGCGCCCCGCGCACACCCGCGAACAACGGCGTGGCGGCCACGTCGATGCCCGCGTACACGAACGTCGCCCCGATGCGCTCGGTCAGGTCCTTCAACAGGTCGGCCGTCTCCGCGCCGGCGGTGGTACGCGGGTTGAGCCGGTGGATCTCGTCGATCATCACCAACCGCACCCCCGCCTCGCCGTACACATGGCAGACGGCGTTGGTGATCTGCGCCTGGGTCATCCGGTCGGTGATCGGCACGCCGAGATAGCGAGCGAACTCGGCCGCCAGGGCCTTCGCGGTCGCCGCCGGCGGCACGAGCACGTACGCGACCGGTACCCCCTCACCGCCGTCCTCACCGCCGCCCGCGCCGCCTCGCGCGGTGTGGGCGAGGTGGCAGGCGCGCCCGACCTGCAACAGGGCCGTGGTCTTTCCCGCGGCGGCAGGCCCGGTGACGATCAGGCCGGGACGTGCGGTGACGTCCTGGTGCCGGCCCAGGATCATCAGGGTGCGCACGTTCTTCGCGAGCGCGTCGATGGCGGGGGTGCGCACGACGACGAACCGGGAGTGATAGACGAGGCGTTCCTCCGGGCCCCGCGGTTCGGCGCCGGGGGCGGGAGGGACGGGAACGGGCGCGCCGACGAAGTCCCGCCAGCCCTCCCACGTGGTCACCGACCGCGGCCTCGCCCGAGCGCCCGCCTCCGCGGCGAGGCACCCGGCCCCGCCGGACACACGCGCCGTCTTCGCCGTCCCCGCCACAGGTGTCGTGGAACGGGCCGCGCCGGCCGGGGAGTTCACCACGACTCCGCCTCGGCCTGCGCGTCATACAGCCCGAACCCGCCCCTCGGCGCGTCCGACGACAGCCCGACGTCCTCGCCCCGACCCTGCCCGTTCGCCTCTTCGCTCTCGTCCGCGTTCTCGCCGCCGGGGTCGGTGTGGGCGAGAGCGTCGAGGCTGTCGCCCCACTCCCAGTCCGAGACAGAGCAGGTCCCCGAGGTCTGCGCAGCCTCGGCCGGCTCCGATGTGGCGCCCGGGCCGCTGCCCGGCGCAACCCCGGAGGGCATTCCCGTGCCGTTCCCGTTCCCATACACGTCGTCCGGCCGGCCAGGCGTCGGCAGCCCGGTGGTCAGGCCCCCGGGAGCACGGCTGCGGTGTCGGGGGCCGTGATGGGGCTCCTTCGGCCCCTCTTTTTCGGCAACGTCCCCGCGGTGTTCCGCGTGCGGCGCATGAGCTGGTCGAGGGCGTCGGCGAGTTCCGCCTCGTGGCGCTCCCGATCCCCGTGTCCGTCGACGCCCGCCCTCACCTGGCGCCACATGCAGTCGTCGAACGGCCGATGGACATGATCACGGTGGATCCAGGGAATCTCCGTCAGCTCCCCGTCGGGCAGGCGGATCCACACCTGGCGGCCGTCGTGGGGATTGTGGTGGACCTCCCACCTGCCCTGCCGGCCGCCGACCCCGGAGGACTGCCCCCGAACAGGGTCCAGGACCTCGTGGTCGTAGGTGCGGTGGTCGATCCGGATCCCGCGTTCGGTGATGCGATGCCACCGCACCGGCAACAACTCGAGATAGTCCCGCCCGGTCAACGGCAGCGGCACGTACCCACACATCGCGATCAGCGCCGCCCACGCCTGATTCGGCGACAACGGGGCACGGGGCAACACCGGATTACGCAAACCCTCGTGCGGCTGCCTCTGCCACCCGCAGACGATCCACTCGTCGAGGAAGTCCTGCAACTGCGGAACCGTCCAACACGCCTCGTCCGCCACATCCCGCCCGCGTCGGGTCACGTTCGACCCGGTATACCCGGCCACGTGTTGGCAGAACAGCGTGTTGATCGCGCCGAACGTCCGCTCCACCACGGCCTTCGCGGTCGGCCTGCGCGGCGGCGCGGGCTGCACACTGATCCCCAACGTCTCACAGGCGGCCACGAAACTCTCCGAGACGAACACCTTCCCCCGGTCGACGACGATCGTCTCGGGTACCACGACCGGCCGCGCCGCCGCACCCTCCAGACGTTCGTCCAACGACAGCAACCGCTCATACGGCACCGCCGCCACCGACAGCTCCAACGCCGCGGGCCACGTGGGCCGGGCGGGGTGCGGCACCGCCATCTCCGCCAGCAACAACGCCGCGTCCACCGCCTTGGTACCCGCCGGACACAACACCGCCGCCAGGATCGACCGCGTCGCCACATCGACCGCGATCGTCAGTTCAGGACGCCCGAGGCCGCCGTCCTCAAGGACGGCCATCACATCCAGGCGCGTGGTGTCGATCTGCACCTGTTCCCCCGGCCGCACCACCCCCAACGGAGCAACCGACCGGCCCGCACCGGTGGCCGTCCTCGCCGGCCGCCCGGGCCGCTCACCAGGATCGGCCAACGCGTTCACCAGCCGGTAGAACGTCGCGGGCGACGGCAACGCCACCACATCCCGCCCGTGCGTCTCCTCCAGAATCTGCCCGGCCAGCACCCGAAGCCCCTTCACCGTGCCCTTCGACCGACCACGCTGGCGCCGCATCGCCTCGAGCACCGCGGCCACCACACGCTCATCCGCGCGCCCGGTCGCGCTCGAAGGACGAGCCGAGCGCTTGTCGACCAACCCCCACAACCCCTGCCGGCGATACGCATGACGCATCCGCTCCACCGTCGTACGCGTCACCGGACCGAAACCCAGCGCCGACATCTCCCGCGCCTTCGCCGCGTCCCTCTGCGCCAACGTCCACCGCGCGGGGTCGTATTCCGCCCGCACCACCACACCCTCCGCCTCACCGGGCAGACACGGCAGACCCGTCTCCACCTCACGGATATGCGGCAACCACGCCAACGCCCGCCGCTGCGCCGCGACCGGCACCGTCTCGAACAAGCCCCACTCCGGCACGCGCGCCGGCGCCCGCCCGCCGACGACCTCGAAACCCGGGTCGGCGAACAACCGCCCGACCAGCAGCGTCATCTCCTGCCCGTCCTCCTGCAACAGGTAGACCCGCTGCCCCTGCACAGCGACCACCTGCCAGGTCCGCCCCCGATAGACGACGAACGCGCCGACCTCCATCACCGGCCGCCCGCCCCGTACCTCGCCCACCGCACTCAACCCCTCTCGAGTCCGGCGGCCCCGGACCGCCCACCGGCCCGCGCGTCCCCCCGCCCACCCGGGCCGACCAGCACCCGCTCGTGCAGCGGCCGGCCGAGATCCGCCCCCAGCCGCCCCGACCACAACGCGTGATACACGGCGGGCAGAACCCGCAGCGGATCACCCACCGACACCGCCCCCTCGGCCAGCGGCCGCGGCGCGGCAAACGCCCGACCCAGCAAGGCCCGAAGCTCGGGCGGCCCCTGATACCGGGGATGCCGGTAACCGGCCAGCCACCGAAGGTTCGCCGCGAGAACCGCATCCAGCGGCCCGAGCCGCCGATACGACCAGCCGACCGCATCACACGCCGCCGTCACCACCGCCGCGGCTCTCAACGCCCGCTCGCCACCCGCCCCGGCACGGCTCGGACAGTCGGCCAACAACGCGGTGCCGTCCGCGTACCGGGCGAACACCTGCGGCACCCACGACCGCGTCCGCCCGTCCACCGCATCGCGCCACAACAACCGCACCGGCCGCCCCGCCAAACCCACCACCCGCGGATCACGATCCAGGACCATCAACCGGTCGCGCATCGCAGCCGACCCGTGCACCACATGACCGCCGGTGGTCGCCGACCACCACCATCCCGGCCCCCACCGCCGTCCAGGCACCACCGGGAACGCCGACACCGGCGACAACTCCTCGAACCGCGTCGACCCCGCCGCCTCCACCCACGACCGCTGCGCAACGCACCCCACCGCGTCGGCGAACTCCGCCTCGACACCGGCCACTTCCGCAACCGCCGAAGCCCGAACACCCGCCCCGCCCACCGCCAATCGCTCATTCACGCCCGTAGTCAAGTACGCGAGAAACCCTCAGAAAGACAGAGAACCCCACCGCCACCCGAACGAGTGCACCCCACACGAACAACCCACGCACACACCGAGCTCGTGATAAAAGCCGTGCCGCACCAGACCCCGCCCCGCCCCCACACGCCGCCCACCCCCGATCAGAGACGCCACCGCCCGGCACCCGCGCAGCCGAACCAACCGCTCCAAAGCGCCGAAGAGTCACCCATCGGAATCAAAAACCCGCCCCAAACACAGCCGAACACCACGAACCCCCACCCGAATCTCACACCGAACCTCACACCCGACCTCACGTCCACCGCATCCCGACCGCGTCCAACGCGGCGACCCGCTCACCCGTCAACTTCCCGCGCCACGCCCGGGTGTTGATGACCCACACCCCCAACCGCACCCCCTCGACCCCGCCACCCCCGGGCACGTCGACGGCCTCGACGCACCCACGCGGGACCTCCAGATGCCCCTCCCGCGCGAAGAACACCCCGACCGCAACCAACCCGACCGCGAACGCCTCATCCCTGCTGCGCCCCGCCCTCGGACCACCCGACCCCCCAGGCCGCTCCGCCACCGCCCCGACGGCCGGCGTCGCGACGCCAACGGCGAGCAGCACCTCCCGCTGCGCCGGGTTCAGCCGCTCCCATCCCGCGACCCGACGCTCGACCCACCGCCCGATCGCCACCCCGCGATACACCGTCCCAGGCCCGGGAACGACCACCTCCCGCACCGCCACCACCGCACCGCCGCCGTCGACCCCCACGTCATCACCGGCCCCCACGCCACCCGCCCCGACTCCGTCTGCCACACCCGCCGCCGCGCCACGCGACCAGACCACGCCCACCTCACCACCCGACCCACGCCCACCCGCCGCCGCGCCCCCGACCCCGCCCTCTCGAACCGCCGCCGCGTCGGCCCCCCCCACGCCCACTCGCCGCTGCGCCGTACGACCCATCGGCGCCCACCCCGACATTCGGCTCNCCCCCNCCCGCCGCTGCGCCGTCGCCGCCCTCGGGGGTTGTGGGCGGGTTGTGGGCCTGTTGCCGGCCGCGGAGGTGGTTGAGGTGGCGCTGCCAATCGATCGACCAGTGCCGGGGGTTTTACTCGGGGTCGATGGCGGCGAGCTGCTCCGCGCGTGCCGGGTGGCGTTTCACCGTTGCCCTGGCGCCATTTCTGCAGTTGCCGCCCGATGGGGAAGCCCTCGATGATCGCGTCGACCGGCGCGGCCGGGTCGCTGAGGAGTCGGGCGTATTCGCGGGCGGGGGCGCCCCGCCAGCCCTGTTCGCAGGCGTCCCAGACCATGCTCGGCGTGTCGAATTCAGCGATCTGGGTGCGGGTCCCCCGATTTTCCTGCCCGGATTTCCTTACAACTTTCAGGCTCGGCTTGGCCAAGTCCGTTTCTTCCTCGCCACGATCCGACGGCTCCAGCGTGACACCACGAGGTCGATGATCGGAAGCCGGCACCCGCCTCGAACCGGCCGATCCCCGAGGTGCTCCGCCACTCCACGGATCCACCGATGTTGTCCGCGGCACGGGAACCCTGCGTGGCTTTCCTTACAACACGGCAGCGCCGAGCCACGCCCCACACGGAGATGCGAACATGGGCGACCCGACCACGGTGCCAGAACGCCCGGTCGATGGGCCCTGGCGTAGCTGAGCCGAACTGGCGCCGCTGGCGCGGTGGTTCCTGCGGCGCGTCTCGGTTTCCTGTCCGATTTTCCTTACGACTTTCGGGTCGGGTTGTTGTTCGGGTGTCGGGCTTGTCGGTGGCGTTGTGCGGCGTTGGCCGACCTGTTGGGTGCATGGTGGCGGGTCCGGGTGTGAGGGCCGTAGGACGCGTTCGGGTGCCCTGTCGGGGATTCCTGGTGGTTGCCGGGGTGGGCTTGTGGTAGCTGTGGAGGGCTGGTTCGGTGTGCGTGCGGGTTGGTGCCGGTTCGCTCGCTGATGTGGTGGTGGGGCCGCGGAGCGGGCCGGGGTCCGGTGTCCGGGTGGGGTCCGGTGTCCGGGTGGGGTCCGTGGATTTCCCTGGATCGTACCCGGAACAGGTTTTGATGCAGACCTTGTCCCGTGGTGTGGCGCGCACCTATATTGGAAGCGGCCGGCTCGGTGATGAAGTCGCCAGTTTCCAATGATGGTTGGCGATGACGGTTCCAAGTCACATGATGTTGTGGGGTATTGGTTTGCCCCACGGGTCGGTGCTTCGGCTTGTCGACCCCGGGATGATCGCGGCTCCGGACGCCAACCCCTGCTGCTGCCAGCGCAGTTCCCGAGCGATGCGGTCGGCAGCCGGAGACGTCCGGTGCCGCGGGCAATCGCGTAGCGATTGGTGTTGGTTGGAAGTGACGGAGTCACTTCCAACCAACACTT
>NZ_KB889605.1 GCF_000372745.1 Embleya scabrispora DSM 41855
GTGATGGTCATCGACTGCTCCTTGCCCGTGCCCAGGTCCTTCGCGGACACGTGCACGATGCCGTTGGCGTCGATGTCGAAGGTGACCTCGATCTGCGGCAGCCCGCGCGGGGCCGGCGGCAGGCCGGTCAGCTCGAACATGCCGAGCNNCTTGTTGTAGGCGGCGATCTCGCGCTCGCCCTGGAACACCTGGATCTGCACCGACGGCTGGTTGTCCTCGGCCGTGGTGAAGATCTCCGAACGCTTGGTCGGGATCGTGGTGTTGCGCTCGATCAGCTTGGTCATGATGCCGCCCTTGGTCTCGATACCAAGCGACAGCGGCGTCACGTCCAGCAGCAGGACGTCCTTGACCTCACCCTTGAGCACACCGGCCTGCAGCGCGGCGCCGACGGCGACGACCTCGTCCGGGTTGACGCCCTTGTTCGGCTCCTTGCCACCGGTGAGCTCGCGCACCACGTCGGCCACGGCCGGCATCCGGGTCGAGCCGCCGACCAGGACGATGTGGTCGATCGCCGAGAGCGGGATGCCCGCGTCCTCGATGACCTTCTGGAACGGCACCTTGGTGCGGTCGAGCAGGTCCTGCGTCAGCTGCTGGAACTGGGCGCGGGTGAGCTTCTCGTCCAGGTGCAGCGGGCCCTCGGCCGAGGCCGTGATGTAGGGCAGGTTGATCGAGGTCTCCATCGAGGAGGACAGCTCGATCTTGGCCTTCTCCGCGGCCTCGCGCAGGCGCTGGAGGGCCATCTTGTCCTTGGACAGGTCCACGCCGTGCGCGTTCTGGAACTGCTTGACCAGGTGGTCCATGACCCGCTGGTCCCAGTCGTCGCCGCCGAGGTGGTTGTCACCGTTGGTGGCCTTGACCTCGACCACGCCGTCGCCGATCTCCAGGAGCGACACGTCGAACGTGCCGCCGCCGAGGTCGAAGACGAGGATGGTCTGCTCGTCGGCCTTGTCCAGGCCGTACGCCAGCGCCGCCGCGGTGGGCTCGTTGACGATGCGCAGCACGTTCAGACCGGCGATCTCGCCGGCCTCCTTGGTGGCCTGCCGCTCGGCGTCGTTGAAGTACGCCGGCACGGTGATGACCGCGTCGGTGACCTTCTCGCCGAGGTATGCCTCGGCGTCGCGCTTGAGCTTCATCAGGATGCGGGAGCTGATCTCCTGCGCGGTGTACTTCTTGTCGTCGATCGCCACGGACCAGGTGGTCCCCATGTGGCGCTTGACGGACCGGATGGTCCGGTCGACGTTGGTGACGGCCTGACGCTTGGCCACCTCGCCGACCAGCACCTCACCGTTCTTTGCGAAGGCAACCACGGACGGTGTGGTCCGCGACCCCTCCGCGTTGGTGATGACGGTCGACTCGCCGCCTTCCAGAACGCTGACGACGGAGTTCGTCGTACCGAGGTCGATACCGACCGCACGTGCCATGATTCGCTTCCTCCACGGAAAGAGTTGAGTGTTTGTCGCTCAAGGATGAGCCGTCGGATGCAACCGGTCAAATCGCTTGAGTATTCCTGACTCAACTTTAGTGCCTCGCGCGCTGTGAGGGGGGTCTCGGATCGGTGGTCCTGTCGGCCGGGACGCTTGACGTCATCGAAACGTTGTGCGCCTCCGGAGACTTATTTAGGTGAATGTCGCCACAAACGTCACCCTTGACCTCTGCGGCCTCTCCATGCACATGGCAGCATGTCTCCGCGCCTGATGCCTGCACACAAACGCCAGGTGAAACCCGAGATCCGAGGGGGACCTCCCGATGAGCGATGGTCAGGGCTATCCGCCTGTGCCGCCGATGCCACCCGGCCCGCCGGGACAACCGGGACAGCAGGGACAGCCGGGCCCGCCCCAGGGTGGCTATCCGCAGCAGGGGGGATACCCGCAGCCCGGCGGCTTTCCGCAGCAGCAACAACAACAGCAGCAGCAACAGCAGCCGGGCGGTTTCCAGGAGTCCGGCGGCTATCCGTACCCGCAGTACAGCCAGTACGGGCACTACCAGCAGTACGCGCAGAACCCGGTCCAGCTGGACCCGAACGGCCGGCCGCCGCGCGGGGGCCGCAGCAAGAAGGTGATCGGCACCTGGATCGCCGGTGTCACCGGCGCGGTCGTGGCGTCCGTCGTGGTCGCGCTGGTCGGGTTCGACGACCCGACCGACAAGAAGGACCCGGCCGCGCAGAAGACCACGTCCGCGCCGATCGTCCTCGGCAAGACCGCTGCCCCGGAGAACACCGCCGCGACCGGCCCCAAGAAGGCCGACATCACCAACACGCTGAAGATCCCGGACGCGCTGCCCGCGATCAGCGGGCCGAAGTTCGGCAACTTCTCGGTCGACCCGAAGTCCTGGCCCAAGGCGTGCGACCTGCTGACCGACGAAGAGATCAAGACGGTCATCCCCGAGGCGACCATCCGTGAGCGCAAGAGCTTCATGGGTCGGTACTCGAACATGTTCGGCAAGGCCGTGAACGACAACGAGTGCGACATCATGCTCGACCTGCCGAACCTGCAGTCCTCGGACTATCCCGCGAAGATCAACATCACCACGTACGGCTACAAGCCGTTGGCCGACGAGAAGACCTCCTTCGCCAAGGAGAAGACGCAGGCGGAGACGGCCACCAAGGCCTACCCCGACCAGTACGACGACATCCCGGCCGCCAAGATCGGGGTGGACTCGGCGTTCCGCGACAACACCACGATCCAGATCTCCAAGAACGGCTTCCGGGTGTGGATCCTCCTCCAGGCCCAGGTCGAGGACTCGCAGGGCAACCCGCTCAAGGGGAACACCATGTCGCGTCAGTACGGTCCGACCGTGGCCGCTGTCGTCGGGCAGAAGCTGTGAGCGGGGGTTGGCCGCAGGGCCCGGAGCAGCACGGCGGCGGCTACGGCCAACCCGGGCAGTACCCGCAACACCCGCAGCAGCAGCCGGCCTTCCCACCGCAACAGGGTTATCCGCAGCAGCAGGGCTATCCACCGCAACAGCCCGGCTACCCGCCGCCGGGTCCGTACGGACCGCCCGGCCACCCGTACGGGCAGCCCACCCCGCCGCCGCGCCGGAACAACCGGATCGCACTGTGGGCCGCGGTCGCGGTCGTCCTGGTCGGCGCCGGCGTCGGTGGCTTCGTGCTGCTGAACAAGGACGACGACGCGGACACCGCCAAGCCCGGCCCCACCTCGGCCGGCCCCACCGCGCCCGGAGCCTCCGGCGGGGGCAAGAGCGGTCAGACCGGCCCGAGTCCCGAGCCGCTCGATCGCCCGATGGTTTTCCCCGCAGCGCCGCCCGCCGACGCCGGGTCAAAATTCAACGCGACCAACGACGGCAAGACCTGGCCGAAGGCGTGCGAGATGTTCTCGGACGCGCAGATCGGCAAGGTCGTCAAGGGCGCCACGGTCAAGACCAGGAAGCCGGACACGACCGTCTCGGTCAAGTACGACTTCCCGGGCGCGGCCGACAACCAGTGCGACTTCGATCTCGCCGTACCCGACCCGAACAATCCGAAGTATCCGACGTACGCCAAGATCGAACTCACACTCCACGAGGTGAGCACGCCGGCGATCGCGAAGGGCCACTACGGCGACACCAAGAAGAATCACGGACGCAAGCCGTTCGGCACGTTCGAGGAGTTGGGCACGAAGCTCGGCACCGACGACGCGTTCCGCGACGACAACTACATCTACTTCAACAAGGGCCCGTACTTCGTGGAGTTGTACATGTCCAGCGGGCTGAGCGGTCCGGGTGGAGCGAAGCTGCCGAGCGACGACGCGGCCAAGCAGTACGGGCCGACGCTCATCGGCTACCTCGTGGCACGGATGTAACCCGCGGTTCGCGCGGTAGGGCAGCAGCGACAGCGCATCGGAACAGCGCATCGGATCAGGCATCAGGAGGAGTACGGGGATGGTACGAATCGGCAACCCAGGGGGGAACCACTACGGCGGGCCGCCACAGCAGCAGCCGCCGTACGGTCAGCCCGGGATGTACCAACAGCCGTACCCCGGCGGCCCGATGCCGCCCCACCAGCCGCCGCGCCGGAGCAAGCTGAAGCCGATTCTGGGCTGGATCGGCGTGGTGGTCGGCGGCGTGCTGGCCACGGTCGCGGCCTCGTACATCGTCGACGAGATCAACAAGAAGAACGACAAGGGCGACAAGCCGGTGGCGGAGAACGGCGTCGCGTTCCCCGACGGCTACACCCCGCCGCCCGGTGTGGCGTTCACCGACGGCGCCAAGTTCCGGGCGACCGGGGACTCCGGCACGTGGCCTGACGCGTGCACGATGCTCTCCGACAGGGAGATCCAGAACGCCGTCCCGGACGCGAGCATCGTGGGCTCGCGGCAGGGCCGCAAGGGCGCGAAGACGCTCCGGAACTCCGAGTGCACCGTGCAGGTCAAGCTGCCCAATCTCAAGAACGCCACCGAACCGGGCAAAATCACCATGACCATCAAGGCGATCGGCGACGCCGGACCGGTCAAGGACGTGTACGAGAAGGCCAAGGCGGACGCGGCCCCCTACACCGGCTTCGAGGACCTCGCGAACAAGCTGTTCGTACAGGACGCGTTCCGCCAGAACGGCAAGCTGAACCTGTACAAGCAGGGCGCCAAGCCGGACTCGCCCGGCTACTACGTGGTCCTTGAAGTCAGCGCGGATACCAAGGACTCCGCGGGTGCCGACGAGGCGCGCGATACCTGGACGAAGAAGGCCGGACCGGCCCTGGTGCGCGTCCTCAACATCAAGATGACGGACGACTGATTCGCCGTCGTCCCTCGACGGTTCGTCACCACGGGAGCACTCGATGACCGGCCAGTACAACCAGCCGAACTCCGGCCAATACCCCGGCCAGGGGCCCGGCTACCCGCCGCAGGGCGGCTACGGCCAACAGCCGCCGCCCGGCCAGTACGGTGGGCCGGGGCAGTACGGGCCGCCGCCGGGCTACGGTCCGACCGGTTATCCGCAGCCGTACCCGCCCGAGCCGCCGCGGCCCAATCGCCGCAAGCAGGTCTTCAGTTGGCTGGCCGTGCTCGCGGGCGGCACGGCGGCGACGGTGATCGCGGCGCTGCTGATCAACGGCACGGACGGCAAGAAGAACGAAGCGGTCAAGCTGCCGCCCACGGAGAGCGTCCGCAAACTGGAGAGCTTCGACCCGAACGCGGTCGCCGGCACGCCGAGTGTGGCGGCGTCCAAGGCCGCCTCGCGCCCCGAGGCGCCGCCCGCACCCAAGAGCGGCGGCAAGTTCGCGCCGGTGGCCACCGACATGTCCACCTGGCCTGACGTGTGCGACCTGATCAGGCCGGACGAGATCGCCAAGGTCATCCCCGAGGTGACGACGCAGGAGGAACAGGGCACCGCCGAGGCCGCCGGTTCCTACAAGTCCCGGGGCCCGGCGCTGCGCAGCACGACCTGCCTCTACACGGTGAACACCAACCGCGGCTTCGGTTACAGCAATGTGCTCAAGCTGACCATCCAGATCAGGAACATCGACGCTCCCAAGGAGCTCGACTACAACTGGAACCTGTCCAAGACCACCGCCCAGCGGGTCCAGCCCGACTTCAAGGCCCTCAGCGGCACCGGCGCGGACGACGCCTACTACGCGAATTCGCAAGTGTCGCTGCGCAAGGGGCAGTACTACCTTCAGGTCGACGCCACCGGCAGCCTCACCAAGGAGGGCACCGACCGGCCCTGGAGCGGGTGGCAGGGCGAGCTGTTGCCGAAGTTCGTCGCGACCATCACCGCCAAGATCTGACTCGGTGACACGCTGGAGGTGTCGAAGGTGACATGGTCAGCCCTACGTTCGGGGGCGAGTCAATTTCTCGCGCGAGACCTATCTGCAAGACGTAACTTCTGGTCGAGGGAAATGAACTGCCAACACGCGGCGCATTGAGGATGCCGCATCCTAATCAGCTCAGTGCGCGTTGACCATCATCCGATAGAAAAGAACAGGTCGGTTCTCTGCCCCTCCGAAGATGGACCGACCCTTTCTTCGGTTCTTCTTTCCGAGTCGTGCTTCAGGAATAGTAGATGGCCCGTTCAATATCTGCACCCACCGAATCCACGCCCGCGTATACTTGCCCAGCGTCGCCATGGTCCAGCCCCCAACGAATGCTGTCTATTCCGCCCCGAGCCGACTGGATGGCTTGTAGGGATTCCGTAGAGTAGTAGCAAGCGGATTGGGCATCTATAAGAATGCTCTGAGTAGCATTGTTGTAGTTTATGCCATCACTAAAAGAGCCGCCGCTGACCGCTTCGGCCGTCTGGGTGTTGTAGTACCTCGCGCTCCCCAGCATGTCACTGCAGTCCGAGGCATGCGCCGTAGGTGCGAACGCCACGATTCCCGAAGCGATCGTGGCAAGCAGGGCGCCGGTTGTGGCAGTCTTGATCTTGAATATTCGCTGCATTCTCGTAGCCTTTCGTTCTTCATGATCAAATATTGGATCAGCATTCGAGCAGTGCAAAACTAGGCAGTATCAAGCTTCTCTGCAAGGCTTGACTTTCGTTCCCTGGCATGATTTTGACACTCTGATGCGCACTTTTCCTTCCGGAGTCATCCTATGTCCGACAATTAAATGAAACCAACCCTTCCAACTCCTTTGGGAATCGAATACGTCTTGCAATGTCAAGATAAGGGGTATCGGTTGTATTAGTTCAAGGATCGTGACAAATGCTGACTTGCCGAATTCATTGCATTATCGAGGACTGCAGTGGTTCGTTCGGGGTGCGGGCCTGCTGCATCGAGCTGCCGACGGCTGGGGTAGAAGCGAATCAGCTACTTGCCCGTCGATGCGAGAAAGGCAGGGTCGACCGCTTGGCGTCTGTACCCCTACTGCCGCCCACCCCGCGTGTCCGCCGAGCGTGAATCGATGGCGGCGCTGTCCTCACGGCACAATCTTCGGGGTGCTTCGGATCTGCGAGGAGAATCCATCCATTCGCCAGGCAGTGCACGGCCTTCGTTGAACCCGATCCGCTCACGGGCGGTGTCTCGGCCCTCTTGCAGGGCCTGGCGATCTCCGTGAGAGTGCCAACCAGACCTGTTGTGTGCCTAGGTGATGCGAAGGGGAAGTTATCAATGGATAGTCAAAACAAATGGGCTTTCACCCGGCCACGCCGGTGAATGCGTGGCCGGGTGCTATCTATTGTTTTTTACGTGGCCTTGGTGTGGTGGTGACGAGTTGTCGCCGGACCTACTCGTCGCGGTGGACCGTGTGCGGGGTGAAGCCGGGGAGGCAGACGGCGATGTAGTCGGCGCCCTCGGCGCCCCTGGTGCTGTAGCGCACCCATTCGCCGGCGGCGGTGTGGATGCCCTGGCCGGCCGCGACGTCCTGGACGCCGCCCTCGAACTCGACGGTCAGCACGCCGCGCAGGACGACGGTGTACTCGTCGAAGTCGGGGCGCTGGCCCGGCTCCTCCCAGCCGCCCGGGCTGGTCATGTGCGCGATGCTGAGCGCCTCGTCGCCGGTGTTGACCCGGCCGACGAACTCGCGAATGGTCTTGGGGATGTTGCCGGCGGCCTCGACGACCGTCGGCTTCTCGATGAAGTTCGGCATGTGCCCCATCCTGTCCCAGGGTGCCGGTAAATCGTTGGCTGCCCCGCCCGGGTGCTTGGGACCGTGGCGTGGACGGGGATTCACCCCGAAGCGAGCACGGGGGAAGGGGCGCCTCATGTCCACACTCAGGGTCACGGTCGAGCGGTTGGTCGTGCACGCACACCCCGACGCCGACGCGCTGGAGTTGGCCCAGGTCGGGCTGTACCGCGCCGCCGACAGTGTCTGTCTGGCATTCGCGGAGTGGATCGATCCCGCCGACTGGTCAATGGACGACGAGCGCCAGGCCGACGAGGGCGACATAGGTAGCG
>NZ_KB889606.1 GCF_000372745.1 Embleya scabrispora DSM 41855
AGCCGGTGGGCGTCGTCGCCGGTGGCGAGGATCCTGGTCTTGGGCCGGGTGGGTTCTTGCCCAGACGGACCGGACGGCCGTAGCGGCGCCCCCAGTCCTCGTCGACCAGGCCGACAAGCAGATGCCCGGCCGTGCGTGCCACCTGATCATCGGGCATGCTCGGGCTGTTCCGAAGGCCGAATCAGTTCGAGGTGTCTTCGGAAGTTCGGCAGCCCCTTGCGACGCCGATGCCGTCGACGCCAGGCCGGGGTCATCCCGGTGTCCCAGATCCGCGAGAAATGCCGGTCCAGGACGGAGAGATGGACGTTGGCCAACAGTGGTGATACGACTCCCCCTTGCGGAGTTCCGGTGAGGGACTCCGCGAATCCACCCCTGCAATTCGACAACTCCGGCCCGCAGAAACGCGCTGACCAGCCGCAGAACCTTGCGATCCTTGACGCGCTCGGCCACCAGATCCATCAGGACGTGGTGATCGACGTTGTCGAAGCAAGCCTTGATGTCGCCCTCGACGACCCACTCGTAGTTCGACGGCCTGCTGGTGAGGTGGTGGATTTCGGCAATGGCATCCTGAGCCCGACGACCAGGCCGATACCCGTAACTGGACGGGTGGAAATCGACCTCGAAAATCGGCTCCGGGACCAGCTTGAGGGCCATCTGCGCAACCCGGTCGCGCAGAGCCGGGATACCCAGGTAACGAACCTTGCCGTTCTTCTTGGGAATCACCGCCCGCTTGACCGGAAGCGCCCTGAAGGACCCGTCCTTGAGCGAAGAGCGAAGCTCCTCCAGGAACGGAAACACCCCATGGCGTTCCTCGACGTGAAAACGGGTCACCCCATCCACGCCCGCCGTCCTGGCACCCCGGTTGCCGGACACCCGCTCCCAGGCCACCGACAACGTGGCCTGATCACAGATCAAGTTGAATACATCATCGAACCGGCAATCCCGTTCGCTCCTTGCCCATCGGTGCAGCTTGAGCTGGTGGTCGAGTACCCGCCGCTCGGCCGAAATACCGCTGGGCCAAGATATCGACGGCGCGTCGTTGTTCAACAACGTTCCTCCCCGACGGCAGTTCCGCTGCCATCACGCTGTCGCCCGATATTGCCTGATAGGCAAATCATTTGACCATGAGGCAGGCGCCCGCCTATATCTGGTCAGGACACGCCGCCCTCCGGGTACGGCCGGGGCGTCGCCCCTCACCGTCGGGCTCCAGTGGTGTGCTCCGTCTCGATGGCTCCCTTCGCCTGCCCGACGCCTACCGCTTAGGAGAACCTGCCGTGAGCCGAACCCGCATACTCGTCGACGCCGACTGGGTCGAAGCCAGCCTCGACGAGCCCGGCGTCGTTCTCGTCGAGGTCGACGAGGACACCGCCGCCTACGACAAGAACCACATCCGCGGCGCCTTGCGCATCGACTGGCGCCAGGACCTCCAGGACCCGGTCCGCCGCGACTTCGTGGACCAGGCCGGCTTCGAGGCGCTGCTCTCGGCCAACGGCATCGCACGCGAGGACACCGTTGTGCTGTACGGCGGCAACAACAACTGGTTCGCCGCCTTCGCGTACTGGTACTTCAAGGTCTACGGCCACCAGGACGTGCGGCTTCTCGACGGCGGACGCAAGAAGTGGGAGCTCGACGGCCGTGAGCTCGTCTCCGAGGCCGTCTCCCGCCCAGCCACCGTCTACACCGCCTCGGCCCCGGACCATTCGTTGCGCGCCCTGCGCGACGAGGTGCTCAAGTCGATCGGTTCGCAGAACCTGGTCGATGTCCGCTCCCCCGAGGAGTTCTCCGGTGCGCTCAGCGCCCCGGCCCACCTGATCCAGGAGGCGGCCCTCCAGCGCGGTCACATCCCCACGGCGGTCAACCTTCCGTGGTCCAAGGCGGCCAACGACGACGGCACGTTCAAGTCCGACGAGGAACTTGCCGCCCTGTACGCAGCGGTGGACACCGAGCGCGACACCATCGTGTACTGCCGCATCGGCGAGCGCAGCGCGCACACCTGGTTCGTCCTGAGCGAGATCCTCGGTCTGCCAGGCGTCAGGAACTACGACGGATCGTGGGCCGAGTACGGCTCCCTGGTCGGTGTTCCGATCACCCTGCCCACCGCCGAATAGCGCCGATCAGGCGGCCCCTGCCCGAGTCGCCGCATCCGATGCCGAAGGAGTGACACACATGGTCGACCTGCCGATATCCCAGCCGCCCGGGCCGCGGGCCCTCATCACGGGCGTTTCAGGCGACCTTGGCCTGGTGTCCGTCCGCTCGCCCGGGACGGCGCGTTCATCGTCGGCGCCTCACCTGTGGTCGGCCGGACCCCGGGAACCATCCTGATCGCCCTGGCCGACATCGCCGAGGCACACGGGGCACGGCGCGTACGCACCACACCCCACCACGCGTGGGAGGACCCCACCACCGACTGGGCCGGCGGGGGTGAGACCGAGGAGTGGGACAACGAAGGCAGGGACAACGATCGGCCTGTTCGCGTTCGGAGCGGGCGGCCCGTGCACTCGGCACTGTCGGCGCGTGCGGTCGCATCGATGGACGACGAGGCGATCTACGGCCCCGTCGTCCACCGCCTGGAACTCGCCGCTGCGCCCGTATGGGCCTGATCGCCCGGCCGAGGGTGGTGGTCGTCGAGATCACCGATCCGGAGGCCCAGGAGCCGGCGGCGGCCACCGGCAGCGAACTCAACCGAGGCCCTCGACCGGCGCAGCATCGACGAGGTCGAGCAGTACCGGGCCGCGCGCCTGGTCGCGCTGCAGACCGCCGTCCTGCGCGCCGCCGCCGACGACGACCTCGACACCATGATCGCCTACCACTCCCGCATGCTGGAGGCCCAGGCCTGGCGCAGACATCACCGCCCCCGGCTCGGCAACCCGGGCAACGAATCGGCGGCCCGCCCGATGGGGAGGACGGCGACAGTCCCGACAACCAGGACACCGGCGAGGGTGACGACCCCGGCACGGCCACCTCGAACGAAGGGTTCGGGTTCTCCGACGCACAGGCGGAGGCCCCGAAAACGGTGAATCCCGCTCCACCCTCGACCGGCACCCCCATGCGGACACGACGGAACAGCCCCGGCCGGTGACCACCCGGCAGGGCCGGCAGCACTTCACGACCACACCGCCCCGGCACCACCCGAGCCCGGCGCCCCGCCACGCAGCCGGGAAGAACGTCCGGCCCACCACTGCGCGTTCGCGGGCGTCCGCACCCCGGCCAAGACATCGTAGCCACCAGCGTGCGCACACTGATGATCCCGGGACCGCCGGCAACAGACCACCACCCGCCCGGCTTTGATCGTCACCGGCCCCGCCGCGGCCGGGAAGACCACGGCCCTGCTCCACGTCGGACGCGCCTGCCACCTCGCCCACACCCGCCGCGCGCCGGCGCTGCCCAGGCGACACCCGACGCGACGGGCCGTTCGCTGGGCGCGGGCAACGCGTGGGGCGGGTGCGAGGTTCGACAAAGTGTCGTCGCCTCAACGAGAACGCAGCACTGTCTCAGAAGATGGCCGCACCGCAGGTCAACGCGACTCGCACGATCTACCAACTCGCCCCACATTGCAAGGGAACGATCGTTCTCCTATAGTGGCACTCAGAGAACGATCGTTCTCTGCCCGTGGGGCGGCTGCCCGGCCGACCCCGGTGTCACTGCGTAATCGCACGCACGAACACCGTGCCGTGGGGACACGGCACACCCGAAAGGAGACGACATGACGGACGAATTGCGCCCCCCATTCCCGCCGTTCACTCGGGAGACCGCCGTCGAGAAGGTCCGCCTGGCGGAAGACGGTTGGAACTCCCGCGACCCGGAGAAGGTCTCACTGGCCTACACCCCGGACTCGCATTGGCGGAACCGCGCCGAGTTCTCCGAAGGCCGCGACGAGATCGTCGCCCTCCTCACCCGCAAGTGGAAGCGGGAACTGGAGTACCGGCTCATCAAGGAACTGTGGGCCTTCGACGGCAACCGCATCGCCGTGCGCTTCGCCTACGAATGGCACGACGACTCGGGCAACTGGTTCCGCTCCTACGGCAACGAGAACTGGGAATTCGACGACAACGGACTGATGCACCACCGATACGCGTGCATCAACGACCTTCCCATCCAGGAATCGGAACGCAAGTACCACTGGCCGCTCGGACGCCGCCCCGACGACCATCCCGGCCTGAGCGACCTCGGTCTGTGACGGCTCGCCGCCGCGGCCCGAGGCCTCCCCCGACCGTCGGCGGTCGCCCGTCCGTCCACCGGGCGCGCGAGCGCCCGCCGACCGCCCCAAGGATTCGTGCCGCCGACGACGCCATGGCCGCCGCCCGGGCGGCGGCCGTGGTGCCTCCCTCGACAGAGCCGTACGGGCGAACGTCAGCTTCCACCGACCCTGCACAGTGCACGAGCGCCTGCTCCGACCTCCTCCCTCGACGGTTGCCGTGGTGGCCCGATCCTGCATGCAGCATCGCGAACTCTCCGCGGAGCCGGGCACCTTTTGTCGGGGCCTTCGCGCGTAGCCGAGCCCCGACAACCCGCTGCGTTTCACCGCGGCCCGGCCGATACCCCGCATCCCGCACAGGGCAGGGCCCGAGCGCCAACTGATCAGGCTCCTGGACAGGTTCCCAGCCACACCAGCGGAGATACCGCCGGGTACATGAGCGCTGATGTGTCCATCGGCGCCCCGACTGGCCCGACGCCGTACCGGCTGCTCTACGAGACCGTGGGTGGTCCGAGCCGCCGCTCGCCCGTCGCACATCGAGGCATCCGTGGGGCCGCCGTGGCCCCGGTGCCGACCCGCACGGTGGGGGGTGCGGCGGTTCGCGGCCGGCAGGCTCGACTGGAGGAAAGCGTCTCCGATCGACGTGGATTCGGTGGCGGCGAAGGTCTTGAGGCGGGTTCCGGTGTGGCGGGTCGCGGGTTCCGGTGTGGCGGGTCGCGGGTCTCGGCGTCGGTCCGATCCCCCCGACCCCGACGTCGCCGTGTCGGGGTCACGCTCCTCGCCGACCGGGCGCACCGGGATCGCGAAGCCGATGCGGTCGGTGCTCGCGTCGTCGATGCGTCGGGGGAACTCGCGGAGCCGAGCGTGGTGGCTCTTCCGCGGGGGCGGGCCGATGTGGACTTCATGAAGGACGAGGCGGTCGCGACAGACCACCCGTCGCCGTTGCCGGGCAGCCTCCGGGCCGCGCGCTGCTCAGGCGGAGCGGGCGTCGCCGTTCGCGGTGGCGTCGAGGAGGAGGCGGGCGGCGTCGCGGGCCTGGTGTGCGGGTTCGGGGCTGCCGATGATCGCGGCCGTGGTCATGGCGCCTTCGGCCAGCAGGGCCAGGTGGTCGGCCAGCGGGGTCGGCGCGTCGGCGGCCGTCGCCAGGTCGGCGAGGTACCGGAAGAATTCCTCCTTGTGTGCCCGGGCGGCCTCGGCGACGGCGGATTCGGTAGCGCCGAGTTCCCCAAAGGAGTTGACGAAGGCGCAGCCGCGGAAATCGGGCTCGGCGAACCAGTCGTGGAGCCAGTCGAAGACCGCCAGGATCCGTTCTTGCGGGTCGGTCCGGGCGTCGACGTACGCGGCCAGGCTTCGGCGCCACCGCACGTCGCGTCGCCGCAGGTACGCCTCCACCAGGTCCGCCTTGGACGGGTGGAGCCGGTAGAGCCGCTTGAGGGAGACGCCGGACGCGGTACGGATCTCGTCCATGCCAACGGCCTGGATGCCCCGGGCGTAGAACAGGGACTCGGCAGCGTCCAGGACCCGCAGCTCGGCGGTCTCGGAGTCGATCATTTCTCCCACCTTCTCCCTCTTGCCCTCTTGCCCTCTTGCACAGAGAACCATCGTTCTCCTACACTAGCAGCAAGATTTGAGAACGATCGTTCTCCTCGGGGGTCGGGACCGATAGGATCACGAGCCTCGCCATGTTCATCTCACCGAACGCAACACCGCCGGCCCAGACCGGAGGGCTTCGCCGCCGGACACGGGCAACGTCGCCACCCGACACTCCCCGATGCGCCACCACCGCCCTGCCGGCCCAGGAGTGCCGAGTCCCCGGCGTCCGTCGTTTCACCCGCGCCCTCCTGGCCTCCTGGGGTGTGACCGGAGACGACCTGGACTCCGCCGTCCTGATCGTCGGCGAACTGGCCGCCAACGCCGCCCGGCACGGCCACGCCGACATGGCCCTCGCCCTGGTCCTGACCGACCGCGTCCTGAGCGTCGAGATCGTCGACTCCGGCGAGCCGAACGGGCACCCCCACCCCCCATGCGCCGACGACGAACACGGCCGAGGCCTGGCCATCGTGGAACACCTCGCCGAAAGCATCGACATCCGAGAGGAACCGCGCCGCCACACCACACACGCCACCCTGCGCCTCGTGTGATTCGGACACGCGTCGAGCCGACCCCGCCCGACGCGAGGGAGCGGGCGCCGCGCGGTGTCCACCAGGGTGTCGGCCTCGTCGTCTTCCTCGAACCAGGCATCCATCGCCGACGACACCGGCCCGGGTCGGCGAGCCGCACTCGCCGAAGCAACGGATCGTCCGGCGCCCTTTCGATGTCGATGACGCCGTCGCCTCGGCCGACAGCGTCCTGCCCGTGATGCGAAACCGTGGAAACCCGAGGCTTGTAAACAAGCCGGGATACTCGCCCCCGGGGCCGGCGGTGGTCTGTGGCAACGATCACGTGTCGATGTCTCGGGGCTTCTCCTGACGCATTGCCCGTTGCGAGGCTTTCGGGTCCGGAGGGACGCTTGCGGCCTGTCGGATCACGCACCGTTCGACGATCAGCCGTGGATCAGGCGTCCGTCACACACGCCGTACCCATTTCGGCCGTACCTCTCCTGGAGGTGGGATGTCCACCCAGCAGCAGCCCCTCGATCGTGTCGAGGGCGACGTGGCCCTGCCGATCCCCGGCGAACAGGTCCACCGACTCAAGGCGAACTCCGTCGGGTTGGTCGGCGTCGTGTTCATGGCGGTCGCCACCGCCGCGCCGATCACCGCGATGACCGGCAACCTGCCGATCATCGCCGGGTCGGGCAACGGCGTCGGTGCCCCCGCCGCCTACATCTTCGCGACCCTGGTCCTGACCATCTTCTCGGTCGGGTACGTCGCGATGGCCAAGCACATCACCGCCGCCGGCGCGTTCTACGGCTTCATCTCCCACGGCCTCGGCCGCGTCGCGGGCATGGCCTCGGGCCTGCTGGCGGTCCTGGCGTACATCGTCTTCGAAGCATCGATCATCGGCTTCTTCGCCGCCTCGTTCAAGCAGCTCGCGAGCGACC
>NZ_KB889607.1 GCF_000372745.1 Embleya scabrispora DSM 41855
CGCTTCCTTTGGTGCGGAGTCAACCGCGCCCTCCGGGCGTTTAACGTTCAGGTGTTTCGTTGTGTTTCTTTTGTTTCGCTTTCGCGTCTCCAGCTTAGCACACCGTTTCGGCGGCTTCGCTTTCCTCGCTTTCGGCTTCCACCGCGTTTCCGCGTTTTCCGCCTTCCGGACTCTAGCAGATCCTGCGACCCGCTTTTCGTCCGTTGCTTTCCGCCTTCGAAACTCTCGTTTCCTTGGCTTCCGGCTCTTCGAGCTTAGCAGTCCTTGCGGTCTGCTTCGCCCACCGCTTCGGCCATCGGGAATTTACATTCTTCGAGGCATTTGGCGGCGCCCGCAGACTTTAGCGGAGCGCATTCCCGATCGCCTAATCGGTGATCATGGATTGGCTCGCCTCCCGGGCGGACTTCGCAACAGTACACGGCCGGGCCCGGAGCGCCAAATCGCTCCGGGCCCGGCCGCCCGTACCGTCCCCGCGGGCTCAGCCGAGGGTCAACGCCCCTTCCCCGTCGGGGGTTTCGGGCCCGGCACCGTGTTCGGTCCGGCCTCGGTCACCGGAGGTGTGGTCGTGACCGTGCCGTCGTTGGTGAAGCCGATGCCCTTGAGCATGGGAAGCGCGCGGCCGGCGCCGGTGAGCTCCACCCGGTATTGCAGGAAACGCGACGCGCCGCCGACCGTGTCGCCCGGTCGGGACAGGTCCTTCCATTGCGTCCAGCTCGCGTCCGGGACGGCCGTCGTTCCGGTCCGCACCGATACCCGCAGCGTGGCGCCCTTGGGAATCTCGGCCTGCCAGTCACCGGTCAACCACGTCACCATTCGCCCGGCGTCCAGCGGCTTCGACACATACGTACCGGTCGCGGCCTTGTCCAGGGTCAGCGCATCCGGCCGATCACCGCTCACCGCTCCCCCGGACACGGTGCCGTTGGTGAAGTCGAAGGCACCGGTCTCGGCGACACCCGGCCTGGGCATCACCAGCCGCGCGGTGTCCTTCTTCTTTCCGCCGCCGCCCGTCCAGGTCCCTTCGTTCCCGGCCGCGTCGACGCCCGCGAGGGCGAAGGCGTACGTCCTGCCCGAGCCGAGGTGGCCGAGCTTGGCGTGGTGCTCGGTGGTCGACTGCTTCCGGTCCGCGTACACCGGTCGAACCGACGTCGGGTTGTCACCCAGAAGCACCGACGTGGTCGTCGGCTTGTCCGTCTTCCAGGACAGGTCGGCGCTGCCGTCCGGCCAGGTCTTGACCGAGACGTCGCTGATCACCGGTGCCTTGCGGTCGGCCTTGGGCGTGCGGAATTCCGCCGGCTTGGCGTTCCGGGCGGGCCAGACCGTGCGCTCGCCCTTCGCGTTCTCCGAGGTGAGTCGGTAGTAATAGGTGGTGTCGGGCTTGAGCGCGCCCAGGGCGATCTTGTGCTCGCCCGCGGTCTCCACGCTCTTCTGGGTGATCGGCAGCTCGCCCGGCTTGGTGCCCAGCTGCATCTCGGTGGTCGCCGGTACGTCGGTGGTCCAGCTCAGCGTGCCCGAGCCGTCCGCCGCCGGGGCCGCCTTGGCCTGGGCGATCTGCGGCGCGACCGGGTTGGCGTAGGTCGCCGTGTACGCGCCGGAGGTCCCGTCGAAGACGGCGTACTCGATGCCCTTGACGGTGGTCTTCTGGAAGGTGACCGCGGAGCCGCCGCGGGAGAGCGCGGTGAGGGTGGTGCCGTCCGAGCCGGTGGTCGGCAACATCGTCATCAGGTTGATCGCGGCCGCGTTCTGGTTGACCGTGAAGGTGACCGAGTTGCCGACCCGGTTGAGGCCGGTGATCGTGGAGGCGTTTCGGGCGTCGGTCCAGTCCAGCAATTGTTTGGCGGAAACGATCGGGACGTTCTTCGCCTTGGCCGAGGCGATCAGTGCCTGCTCGATGTCGAGCTGGCCCACGTTGCCCACTCCGCCGTTGGCGTTCGCCGAGTCCGTGTGGTTGTTCATCACGAAAGCGCCGTAGAAGCCGTCGTTGTTCGCGCCGTTGACGAGCTGGTCGAAGGTGTCCGGGTAGACCTGCTGGAATTCGTCGTTGATCTGCGTGGTGCCCTGGTAGATGTCGATCAGCTGACCGCTGGGGTCGGTGAATCGCATCGGGAACCCGGAACCGGTGAAGAAACCGGGGCTCGCCTTCATCAGCGGGCCGCCCCACGTGTTCTTCCAGTAATCCGGCATGTAGTAGTAGTTCGTGTCGAGCCGGATTCCCTTGGCCCGGGCGATCGTGGCGTTCGAACTCCAGTCGGGCCAGGTCAGACAGTGTGTCCGGTTGGTGGTCGGCTTCAGGGGCGCATAGCGGGTGAAGTCGCTCAGGCTGTTCTCGTACACCGCGCCGAGTTCGGCGTTGATGTCCGTTTGGGACGCGCCGGCGCGCAGCTGCGGGCAGCTGCCGTTCTCGTCCACGTGGCGGGCGATCTCAAAACCCTGTGCGGTCCAGTTCTGCACGTCGGACACCGAGGGCGCCTGGGTGCCCTGGGGCCCCGGACCCCAGACGTAGATGGTGCCGCGCATGCACTTCCAGTTGCGCACCGCCGCGTCGCGCAGCGCGGCGATCGGGCTCGCGCAGGCCGGGTCGGAGCTGTTGTTGTTGTAGCGGGTCACTCTGCCCTGCATGTCGCTGAGGTTCTGACCGTGGTTGTCGCCGGTGGAGACCATCACGACCTTGAGCAGGTCGGGCGCGGCCGTGGCGGCGTTGCCGGGCAGGTACCAGGTTCGCGGGATCGGGGCCTTGGCGCGGTTGCCGAGTTCGATCAGGTTGGCGAACAGGCGTTGCTGCTCGTCGGCCTGCGGGACGTGGACCCGGCTGAGGTCGATCCAGTCCGGGTAGAACATGTCGTCGGCGCGCATCAGCGGGCCGCCGCTGTCGGAGAAGTTGTCGTTCTCGACGCCGGCCTGGGCCGGGTTGCCCTGGCGGGTCTGCACGATCGAGCGGGCCAGGTCGTAGGTGAACGCGGACGCGGTGCCGCTGCCCACGGTGCGGGTGGTCACGGCCGGGCCCAGCGGGGTGGTGCCGGTGCGGGTGTACAGGTCCGCGACCCGGACCGTGCCGACGCCGCCGGGGACCGTCCAGACGTCGGCGGGTCCGTGGTACTGCATGCTCAGTTGGCTGTAGATGCCGGCGCCGGCGGCGGTGCCGCTGTCGACCTTCATGTACTGGTTGGCCTGGAAGCCGCCGGAGGTGCCGAGGCCGAGCAGGCCGGCCAGGGCGGCGCGCGGGTGCATGGCGATCAGGTTGCCGCCCGCGTTGACCCATGTGGTGAGGTCGGTGACCAGTTGCGCCGAGGGCGCGAAGTCGCCGAGTACGACGGTGGTGTAACCGTTGAGTACGGTCGCGGTGACCGCGCTCGCGTCCTTGACCGCGAACGAGTTGAGGCCCTCGCTGCGCAGGATCTCCGTGTAGTAGCAGCTGAACGGATTGGAGTCGGCCTTGATCACCAGAATCGGGCCGGTGTTGGGCGCGTCGCACGGCGGCGTCGGCGGGGCCTGGCCGGTGGTGAAGGTCCAGGTGGCGTCCGGCATCGCATTGTCGGAGCGGTCCTTGACGCCGCTCACGGTGAGTGTGTACGGCGTGCCGTAGGCCAGTTCGGCGTTCGGCTTGAGGGTGAGCTGGGTCGGTGTGGTCGGGTTGTCGAGTTCGAGTTCGCCGGGCACGACCGCGCCGTTGCGCTTGAGTACGAAGTTCAGGTCGGTGGGCTTGAGCGGTTCGCTGAAGGTCACCGAGGGCTGGATGCCGGAGAGCACGCCGTTGGCATTCGGCGTCGGTGTCATGTCGGTGACCGCGGGGGCGACGGTGTCCTCGGCATTGGTGCTGAAGACCACGTCCACCCAGTAGTTGCTGCCGTTCCAACTGTCCGTCGGGTAGACGCTGCCGGCGTTGTACTTGTACACGCCGTTGCCGCCGTCGACGCCGTCGGCCAGGGCCGTGATCATCGAGTTGCCGACGGGCTGGGAGAACGAGCCGGTGTTGGCCGGGTAGTTGCCGTTGGGGGCGAAGTAGGACGCGACGTAGGTGACGCCGGCGTGCACGGTGATCGGACTGGGCAGGTCGACGGTCTGCCAGCCGCTGCCGGTCCGGTTCACGTTGGGCACGGTGGCCAGGCGGGTCTGGGTGTTCTTGTCCCAGAGGCTGACCGCGTAGGCGCCCGTGCTTGCGGTGAGCTTCCAGAACTTGATCGACTTGATCTGGCCGTCGGTGGCGGTGCGGAACTTGACCCCGACCTCGACGCTGTTGTTGTCGGTCTGGTTGGGCGTGCTCGGGCTGACCGGGCCGGTCCAGATGCTGGTCTCCACGGACTGGCTGCTGCCGGTGCCGGTGGTGAAGGACCAGGACTTGGTGGCCATGGTGTTGCCGGCGGCGTCCTTGGCGCCGGTGAGCGTGACGGTGTAGCCGGTGGACACGGCGAGCGCCGCGGTGGGCTGGAAGGTCGCCGTGTTGCCGCTGTACGTCGCGGTGCCGGCCACGGCCGGGCCGCCGGTTTGGGTGACCGCCCACTGCACGGTGGCGGGCTGTACCGGCTCGCTGAAGGTCGCGGACAGCGGGGCGGCGGTGGCCACTCCGGTGGCACCCGCGGCCGGAGTGGTCTGGGTGACCGTGGGCGGCGTGGTGTCGGCGCCGGGGACGAAGGAGACGTCCACCCAGTAGTTGCCGGCCTGGTAGGAGTCGGTCGGCATGCCGCCGCCGGGGTTGTAGGTGTAGACGCCGTTGCCCTGGTTGCCGTTGCTCGCCGGGGCGACGAGTTGTTCCACGGTGTGGTCGGTCGCGAAGAAGTTGTCGGTGACCGTGTAGCGGCCGACCGGCGCGACGTAGGAGGCGATGTAGGTGGATCCGGCCGCGACCGGGATCGGGGGCGCGAAGTTCGCGGTCTGCCAGCCGGACGCGCTCTCGGCGATGAAGGTCACCGAGGTCGCGGTGCCGGTCGCGGTGTCCCAGATCCGGCCGGTGTGGGTACCGGTGTTGCCGGCGTCCTTCCAGAATTTGATCTGGGTGATCGTGCCGTTGCCGGTGGGCTTGAAGCGCACCCCGACCTCGACGGCCACCGCGTCGGTGTCGGTCACGGCGCCGCTCGGGGTGGCGCCGGCGAACAGCGAGCACGGACTGCATGGTGCGGCCTGCGCCGCGGTGATCGGCGCGAACAAAGTGAACAGCAACGCGCCGATCGCGGCGAACGCGATGCTCGTCCACGTCCCTCTGCGTTGTCGGTGACCCGATCTGGTCCTGGCGCGGGCAGCCTTCATCGAGTTGGTGCTCCTCAATGGCATGACGGTCGGTTCGTGGGTTCGGGTGGGCGTACGGCGCGCCGAAGTCGGGTCGCCGTGCGCTTCCCGAGGCCGGCAGCCGACGGATCGGTGCCGGTGCCGCACCCGGTGCCGGGTCGCTGGGGGGTGACCCGGCACCGCTGTGCGTCGGTCGGTTCGGGGCTCGGTGCCGGGTCCATCGGGTGATCCGGCACCGCTGTCGGCTAGTTGGTGGTGAAGACGACGTCCACCCAGTAGTTGCTGTCGTTCCAGGTGCTGGTCGGGAAGCCGGTCCCGTAGACGTACACGCCGTTGCCGCCGACACTCCCGGACGCGGATGCCTTGATCGGCCCGGTGCCGCCCGCCGAGGTCAATCCGCCTTCCGTGGAGGAGTACCGGCCCTGGGGGGCGTAGTACGAGGCCACGTAGGTGGTGTTGGCGGCGATCTGGACCGGTTGGGTGAAGTTCACCTGTTGCCAGCCCGAGGCGGTTTCGCTGCCGAAGACCGCGCTGGTCAGGATGTTGCCCTGAGTGGACCAGATCGTCCCGGTGTGTGTGCCGGTGTTGCCGGGACCCTTGTAGAACCGCAGTCCGGTGATCGTGCCGGGCACGGTGCTGCTGAATTTGACGCCGAGTTGGATGCCGGTGGTGTCGGTGTCGGAGAGCACGGCCGGCGTCGCGGAGGCGGGCCAGATCGTGCAGGACGGGTTGCAGGTCGGCGGCGGGGTGCTGCCGGCCGTGGTGAACGACCACGTTCTGGGGGCCATCGCGGTGCCCTCGGCGGTTTGCGCGCCGCTGAGGGTGACCGAGTACGAGGCGCCCGGCGTCAGGTCGGTGCTCGGATCGAAGGTCGCGATCCTGGTCGCGGCGTTGTAGCTCGCGGTGCCGGCGACGGTGGCGTTGTCCGACCTGGTGACCGACCACACGATCGTCGCGGGCTGGACCGCCGGGTCGAAGGTCGCGGTGATGTTGCCGCCGACCGGGGCCGAGATCGCCGCGTTCGCCGGGACGGTCACGGTGACCACCGGCGCGGGACCGGTCGGTGTGGTGTTGGAGGTGGTGAACACCGGATCGACCCAGAAGTTGGCGTCGTTCCAGGTCGAGGTCGGGAATCCGGTGCCGTATCGGTAGACCCCGTTGCCGCCGGCGGTGTTGCTCGCCGGCGCGGTGAGCGGCCCGCGGATGTACGCGTTGGTCAGGCCGCCCTGGTCGGCGCTGTATCTGCCGTTGGGCGCTTGGTAGGACGCCACGTAGGTGGTGCCGGCGGTGACCGGTACGGGCTGACCGAAGCTTACCTGTTGCCAGCCGGACGCGGTTTCGCCGATGAAGGGGGCGGTGGCCAGTTGGGTGCCGGTCGAGGACCACAGCGTCCCGGTGTGCGTGCCGGTGTTCGCGGCGTCCTTCCAGAAGCGGATTCCGGTGATGAAGCCGGCCCGGTCGGGCTGGAATTTGACGCCGAGTTCGGTGGCGGCGGTGTCCGGGTCGGGCCCGGAGGAGGGTTGGTCGGTCGGCGTCCACAGGGTGCACGGGCACACGACCGGTTGCGGCGGGCCGCCGATGGTGACGGTGACGCCGGCGGACGGGCTCTCGATGCGGGCGCTGTCGTCGGTGGCCCGGGTCTTGATGGTGAGCGAGCCGCCCGGGCCGGTGGTGAACACGTAGG
Organism: Embleya scabrispora DSM 41855; assembly: GCF_000372745.1. Classification (GTDB taxonomy): domain Bacteria; phylum Actinomycetota; class Actinomycetes; order Streptomycetales; family Streptomycetaceae; genus Embleya; species Embleya scabrispora. The sequence goes on from NZ_KB889607.1 coordinate 6,902, forward strand.
TCCAGCTCTCCCGGCCGGTGGTGGCCGGGTGCCAGGTGGCGCCGTTGTCGACCGAGACCTCGACGCCGCCGACTTTGCCGCCGGTATCGGTCGCGGTGCCGGTGATCGTCACGTTGGCGTTGGCGGGCAGGCTGCCGCCGTTGGTGGGCGCGGTGATGGTCGAGGTGGGCGGCGTGGTGTCGGTGCTCTTGACGGCCGCGACCATGCCGGCCATCAGCGTGCCGGGTTGCACGCCCATGTCGGCGAAGAGGTTGATGGTGGCCTGCTGCATCGCGGTGTCCACGGTGCCGTTGGCGCCGACGCGGTAGACGTCCAGGCCCCAGGCCCATTGCACGGTGCCCGCGCCGAAGACGAGGGCGCCGCTGGGTGCGCGGTACAGGGTCAGGCTGTGCTTCGAGCTGCCGTCGGCATAGGTGGACCCCTGGTCCTGGAGCACGGACATGCCGGACTTGACCGTGGTCGAGAGCCGGATCAGGCCCGCGGGTCGCGCGCCGTTGTCCAGGTCGGAGTCCCATTCGTAGCCGAGGGTTCCGCTTCCGAGCGTCGTCTGTGCGGTGAGGCCGAGGGTGGCCAGGCGGGTGTTCCGCCACAGTCGCAGCCGGCCGTCGGCGCCGTTGGCGTTCATGTCGGTCGTGCAGCAGTTGACGGTGAAGATGGTGCCGGTGAGGTTGTTCTCCGGCCGACCGCCGTCACCGGGCGGCGAGAAGCGCGGGTCGCGCCAGGTGCCGGTCCACACGGACGGGCCGAGCGGGTCGATCGACTGGTTGGCGTGGGTGTCCTTGTACGCCACCAGGTTGCGGTGGTCGGGGCCGTTGCCGTTGATTCCGCCGTTCTCCCAACGGGTCTTCCAGAACACCTCGTTGCCGGAGAAGAAGGCGAGGTTGACGCCCGCGTCGCGGGCCGCCTCGACGTTGGCCCGTTGCGGGCCGGACCAGTATTCGTCATGGCCCACCGACAGGAACACCTGATGGTTCTTGATCAGTTGGCCGCGTCGATCGGTGTCGACGCCGGTCGAGTACGTGACGTCGTAGCCGTTGCGCTCCAGGAAGCGCAACATCGCGAACTCGGCGTTGAACAGCGAGTCCGCGGGGTTGTCGGCGCGTGTGGTGAAAGGCCGGTTGTAGCTGACCTTGTACGCCCGACCCACCGGCTGTCCGGTGTAGAGGTCGTTGCCGCCGTACGCGTTGTACGCCTGCCAGGTGGTGTCGGATGCCTGCATCAGCAGCGCCGAGTGCGATGCGTCGTTGCGGACCACGAACGGGATGTGGCTCGCGCCCGAAGAGCCGTCCGTGCGCGTGGGTTTGGCGATGTAGTAACCCGAAGCCGCGTCGGCGGGTACGGTCCAGGAGGCGGAGTCGGTCCAGTTCGAGCAGTCGATCAGTCCGGTCACCAGGTTGTCGGTGTCGCAGTTCGACTGCTGACGCGGGGTCACCGCCGATGCCGGGATCGTGTAGACCTTGCGGGCGCCGCTGCCGTTGTACCAACCGAGCCGGTAGATGTCGACGCGGTAGGAACTCGCGGTGGTGTCGATCCGGAACTTGATCTGGCCACCGGCGTTGACGCTGATATCGGTGGAGAAGCCCTGGATCGAACTGCTGCCGGCGCCACTGACGTCCCATTCCGTCCGCGGGTTGCCGGTCTTGCTGTTCTCACAGACGACCGCGTTCGTGACCGGCGCGTCACACGGTCCCGCGGATGCCTTCGGTGTGTTCGGTGCCGCGACCGTCAGCGCGAGCAACAACGCGATCAGCGTCGGAATCGTTGCTCTGCGCAGCCGCAGCCTGGGCATGTTCATGAGTGTCCCCCACCCCAACTTCGGTACCGGGGCGGTGTCCCGGGTCCGAGATAGGGGAAAGTGTGGCGCACGTTCCGGCCTGTTGTCCGGGTTTTGCCCTCTCGTGAAGCGGGCCGTGGGTACAGTGCGGGAACCGGGGCGGGCCGGCCTCGGGGCGGACTTGGGGGAGTTCGAAACACAGGCTCTGGCGTGGATGGTTCCGCATGATGGTCCGGGGGGACTTTGTGAAGGTAGTGATCACCGGCGGTGCCGGTTTCATCGGCTCGAATCTGGCCGCCGCGTTGCAGGACCACGACGTCGTGCGCGACGTGCACGTGGTCGACGATCTGTCCACGGGGTCGCTGGAGAGTCTGGCCGGCCTGAAGGTGACGTTCCATCAGGGATCGATCCTGGAGCCGGAGTTGCTCGACCACGCGTTCGCGGGCGCGGATGCGGTGGTGCATCTGGCGGCGTTGCCGTCGGTGCCGCGCTCGGTCGAGGCGCCGCTGGCCAGCCATCACGCCAACGCGACCGGCACCCTGGAGGTGCTGGAGGCGGCTCGGCGGGCCGGGAACATCCACGTGGTGGCCGCGTCCTCGTCGTCGGTGTACGGCGCCAATCGCGAGCTGCCCAAGCGGGAGGACATGCGCACCGCGCCGCTGAGCCCGTACGCGGTCAGCAAGTTGGCCACCGAGTCGTATCTGCTCGCGTACGGCAACTGCTACGGCCTGCCGGTGTTGCCGTTCCGCTTCTTCAACGTCTTCGGGCCGGGTCAGCCGGCCGATCACGCCTATGCGGCGGTGATTCCGCGGTTCGTGGACGCGGCGTTGGCCGGTCGGCCGCTGTCCGTGCAGGGCGACGGCGAGCAGACGCGCGACTTCACCAACATCGGAAGCGTCTGTGCGGTGCTCACCGACGCGGTGCTGCGCCGGGTGGTCTCGGACATCCCGGTCAACCTGGCGTTCGGGTCGCGGACTTCGCTGAACGCGCTGATCGACTTGTTGACGCAGGTGCTTGAGCATTCGGTCGAGGTCGAACACGTGCCGCCGCGTCCCGGCGACGTGCGCGACTCGCAGGCCGACGGATCGCGGCTGCGCGCACTGTTCCCGACCGCGGAGCCGGTCGAGTTGCGGGACGGGCTCGCGCAGACGGTCGCGTGGTTTCGGTCTCGGCTCAGCTGAGCCGCTCCTCGCGCGGGCGTAGTGGTCGAGCGGGTGAGCCCACCACGGTGGTGCCCGCCGGTACGTCGCGGGTGACCACGGCGCCCGCGCCGACGAAGGCGCCGGCGCCGACGGTCAGCCCTTGCAGGACCACGGCGTTGCTGCCGACGGTGGCGTCCTTGCACAGGTGCACGTTGCCGGAGATGTTCGCGCCCGGGTACACGGTGCTGCGGGCATCGAGCACCGCGTCGTGTCCGATGGTGGCGTTGTAGTGGACCTGCGTGTGCGGGCCCAGGGTGACACTGCTGGAGACGTGCGCGTTGGCCTGGATCAGGCAGCCGGCGGCGATCGTGGTCTCCGGCGAGATCACCGCGCGCGGGTGCACGAGGGTGACCGCGCGCAGGCCGCGTTCGTCGAGCAGGAGGGCCAGTCGGGCGCGGGCGGCCGGGGCGGCGATACCGACCAGGTAGTCACCGGAGTCGACCTCGCTCGGTCGCAGCACCGGCAGGCCGCGCACCTTCTCGCCGGCGCGGGCGTCGTCGAGGAACGCGGTGACGGTGAGCGTGGTGGCGAGCGCGGCGTCGAGGGCTTCGCGGCCGACGCCGCCGGCCCCGCAGATGTAGAGCGGCATGAGGGACATCCTGGCATCGCCGGGCGGCCGGGATGAGCGCACGCGCACGAGGGCGCGGTACGGGTGGGTCCGGATCGTCGAGCGGAAGCGGGTTGTGCGGTGGGGACTGACCGGGAAGGGGACCAGCGGGTCCGGAGTTCGGCGCGGTATCTGTCCCGGCTCGATCTGCTGGGTACGGCCGTGGTCGCGGCGACCGCGCTGTGGGCGCTGGTGGCGGCGGCGAATCGGGCCGGTGAGCCGGAGGCGTTCCTGCTCGCGCTGTTGGCCGCGGTCGGCGGGTATGTGTCGGGGCGGTTGCTCGGCTCGCGTTCCGCGTTACTCGCGCCGGCGATGGTCGCCGGCGCGGTTGCGGGGATGTCGGTGTTGTGGCCGGGTGCGTTGAGCGGGGACGCGACCGCGCCGCCGTTGCACTACGGGAACGCGAACGGCGCGTTGGTGGCGCAGGCGGTGGGTGGTGCGTGTCTGGTCGCCCTGTTCGCCACGTCCGATCGGCGCCGGGGTGAAGTGCTGCTATTGGCCGGGTTGTTGGTGCTCGCGGCATTCGCGACGCGTTCGGTGGCCGCGGCGGTGGGCGCGCTTTTGGTGTTGGTGGCCGGGTTGTTGTCGGCGTCGGTGTATCGCAAGGGCACGGTCGTACTGGTGTCGGCGGTGTGTGTGGTCGGCGTGGCGCTGGGCACCGTGGTGCTCGGGGCGCTCGGTACTCGCACAGGCGGCGTGGAGGGCGCCGCCGAGGCGGGGCTGACCGAGCGGCGGGTGCAACTGTGGGGCGACGGCGTGCATCTGACGAAGAGTTATCCGCTGCGCGGAACGGGTCCGGGGATGTTCGTGACGAACAGTCCGACCGCGAGTTCGGACGCGGATGTGCACTCGGCGCACTCGCTGTGGCTGCGGCACAGTGCCGAGCAGGGGGTGCCGGGCGCGCTGTGTCTGGTCGCGCTGGTGGGGTGGGTGTACGTGCGGTTGTGGCGCTCGTCGCAGCCGGTTGCGGTGGTGGTGGTCGGTTCGGCGACGTTCACCGCGTTCGTGGTGCAGGCGTCGATCGACTATGTGGCCGAGTTCCCGGTGGTGTTGGTCGCGGTCGGGCTGCTGACGGGGGCGGCGACGGCAGGTCCTGATCCGGGGCTGCGGGCACGGTTGGCGCGCGGGGGGTCGTAGCGCGGGGGCGTCGCGGGCGGTCCCGAGGGGTGCGGCGGGTCGGGCTCGGCTGCGGGCGGGGTTCGGCGGAGGCGGGGTTCGGGACGGCTGCGGGTCGGCCGGTGCGTGGCGTGGGATTGTCCCGGGTGGCGGCCTTGGGGTGTTCGGGCGCGATGCCGGGTTCACCCGCGTCTGAGCACGCGAAACCTCAGATGATGCTCAGATCCGTGTCGCGCGGGCGACTCCGCGTCTATTTTGTGGAATCGCCGCAACACGGCGCACATATTTCCCAGGCAAGGGGAATGTCACGTCGATTCGCAGGTTTGTCGATCCGCGTGCAGGATTGCCGGAATCCCGTTTCGAGTTCGTTGCGGGATTTTCCAGAGAATGAGTGAAAGCGGGACGGGCGGTCCGGGGGGCCGCTGCCGCGCAGGTGTGTACGAGCCCTGCGCATCCCGTCGTACGTGCAGGTCAAGCCCTTACACCGGGTGGGCGCGGGGCCGGTCGACCATGAGGTCGACGCGGTGCGCCGATGTCCAGCCATACCCCCGAAACGGTGTCGGATGATCTCGGAAAGCCCTTTCCGCAATATCGCCTCAGGTCTTTCGAATACGCTGTGCGACTGCTTCAATGCTCACTGATCTTCGGGTGGCCTCGGCCTCACCTGTTCCGTGGGAGGGCACGATCAGCAGCACAACGGCCGCGAATCCTTTCGGTGCGGACTTCTGGAGCGGCAACCGGGGCGTCGCGTGGCTGGCACTGCTCGAACTCGTGGTGCTCGTCCTGGTGTTGGTACGGGTACTGGTCCGACGAGCGGGACCGCGCGGGTTGTTCCGAGGGTTGTGGCAGCAGGTGGTGGCGACCGGGCGGGCGTTCGCGGCGCCGTTCGTCGCGTGGCGGCGGGATCGCCGCGGGGTGGCGACACTGACCCGGCACCTGGGCGCGCCCGAGACGTTCGAGCGCGCGATCCGCGGGGTGGCCCAGGCGCGCTCGGCGGGCGCCGAACCCTGGGCGGTGGTCCTGGCGGACGATCGGGTGTCGGTACGGCTCGCGGCGGCCAAGGTGCCGGAGGTCACGGGGCCGTGGTCGGCGGATGCGGACGATCCCCTGCTGTGGTCGGCCGCGGTGGCCGATCTGGGCGCGCCCGCGGCGGATGCGCGGGCGGCATTGCCGGTCGTGGTCGGCTTGCTCGACGCCGATGTCGTGCTGCTCGATCTGGCGGCGGTGGCGCCGGTGCTCGCGGTGGCCGGGGACCCGGCGGCCGGACGGGATCTCGGTCACGCGCTGATCGCGCAGCTCGCACGGCGATTGCCCGAGGGAGCGGTCGGCGTGGCCCGAGGGGTACATCCCGCCTTCGCCGGCCGCCCGGCCGCCGAGTTGTGCGCCGATCCGGCGGTACGCGTCCTGGCCTGCGTTTGCCCGGAGTCCGGTCCCGAACCGGAGCGCGCACTGGCCGCGTTCACCCGGGACCGGGCCGGCCGGGTGCTCGTGCTGGGCGACGTGCGTGGACGCCGGCTGGCGCTGCGGCCGAACGTGTTCGGGGTACTGCCCGCCGCGGACGGCCTGGGACCGGTCGAAACGGCCGGCCTGGCCCGCGCGGTGGCAAAGGCGGTGCGCTCCGGCCGACTGCGCCCACCGGAGCCGGTGCCGCCGAGCCCGGAGGCGGCACGGGCGGGGGCCGGCCATGCCGATCCGGCGACTGCGCGCGGCTCGGGCGCGCCCGCGGCCGGCGTGCACGGCACAGCGCGCAACTCGGCTGAGGCGGCATCGACCGCCGGTACGGCGACCGGGGGTGGCTCGGCTCTTGGACCGGAAACCGCGGGCGCGGCGAGTGCCCGGGCCTCGGCGGTGGTTGCCGAGGCGCCGACCACGCGGGGCCCGGCGGTCGGCACGGCGGTTGCCGGGGCGGGGGCCGCGCACACCTCGGCTTCGGGCGTGGCGAGCGCGGGCGACTCGGCTGCGGGTGCGGCCGCAGCCGCGGTGTCCGGATCACCCGGCTCCGGGGCCGGTGTGTCGGCCGCGGCCGGCGGGAGCGTACGCACGTCCGACTCGGGTCGGGCGTCGTCCGCGAGCGCATCCGCCGCGTCCGTCCCGTCCCGGTCCCGAGTTCCGGCCTCGTCCCGGCCCGACGACGCGCCCTCGGCCGTGTCGAGCCCACCGATCACGACGCCCGCCGCCGAACCCTCGCCACCGGCGACCGTACCCGCGTTCGAGCCCGCTCGCCCGGCTCCCGCCGCCGCGGCACCGGTGCCCGCGACCGCGGGCAACGCCCCGCGCCGGCCGGCCGCGTTCGCTTCGGCGCGTCGGGCGCCGGCTCCGGACGAGGTCGACCCCCCTTCCCCGGCGGGCCCTGTCGACCCATCGAACGCGGGGAACGCGGGGAACGCGGGGAACCGGGCCGAGCAGGCCGAGCGCGACGGGCCCGACGACCCGACCCCGCCGGTCGACCCGGCCGGCCCCGGCGACCCGGCCGCCCGGGACCATCCCGACGACCCCGCCATCCCCCTCCGTCCCGCCGAGCCGACCGGACCCCGCCGGTCGTGAGTGCCCGCCGCGTCTTCCTGGAGGTGACCGCATGCGACTGACCATCACCGTGTCCGAACCGGCGCGGGATCGGCGGGACTCGATCGTGATCGAGGCCGAGGCCGGCACCACCGTTCGTGAACTGCTCGAACATCTCGCCGACACGCACGACTTGGGCGCGCCCGGCATACCGTGTCGCCTCGCGAACACCGACACCGCGCTCGTCCACGGCGACGTGCTGTCGGCGTGCGGCATCCGCGAGGGCAGCGAGCTCACGCTCGGCTCGGTTCCCGCCGCCCCCGATGGCGAGCGTCCCGGCCCGCCACTCGTCGAGTTGCACCTCGCGGCGGGGCCCGGCGCCGGGCGGATCTGGCCGCTGTCGATGGGCACTTACGACATCGGCTCGGATGCCGAGTGTGCGATCCACATCGACGAGCCCGGCGTACCCGCGCACGGGATTCGGGTGACGGTCGGACCTGCGGGCGCGGTACGGGTCGCGGTGCCGCCCGGCAGCGAGGTACGGCTCGGTCGGGTGTATCGCACCCGGGATGACACGCCCGAGCGGCCGATCGACCCGAAGGACAAGAAGTTCGCGGACGAGCCGCCGCCGGACCCCGAGCAGCCGATCGTCGGCGAGGTGGCGTGGGAGCTCGGCCTCGGTCTGACCGTGGGCCCGGTGCTGCTTCGGCCGGCCGCGCCGTTCGACGCGGGCGCGGACATCGTGCCCTCGGCGGATGGTGCCGGGCTCGACTTCAACCGACCGCCGCGGATCGTCGAGCCGGTCAAGGGCGGCCGGTTCCGGATCCCGACCCGCCCGCGCGGCAACTTCCGGCAGCCGTTCCCGCTGCTGATCACGCTCGCGCCGATGTTGCTCGGCCTGGTCATGGTCAAGATCTTCGACTCCTACTTCTTCCTGATCTTCGCGGTCTTCAGCCCGATCATGGCGTTGGCCAACTGGATCTCCGCACGGCGCAGCGGCCGCAAGCAGTTCGTCAAGGACCTGGCGACGTACCGGATCCGCAAGGCGGAGGTGCTCGCGGATGTCGCCGCGAGCACCGAGGTGGAGCGGCAGGGCCGGGTCGACGCGATCCCGGATCCGTCGGTGACCGGGCTGTTCGCGACCGGCCCGGGCCAACGGTTGTGGGAGCGGCGGCGGGTCGATCCGGACCATCTGGTGTTGCGCGTGGGCACCTCGGCGCACACGTCGTTGAACGAGGTCGAGGACGCCGACTCGGAGTCGATGGATCGGCGTGCGCACTGGACCGTGCCGGATGTGCCCACCGCGGTGGATCTGCCGCAGCAGGGGGTGCTCGGCGTGGCGGGCCCGACCGGGGTCGCGTTGCGGATGGCGGGCTGGTTGGTGGCGCAGGCGGCGATCCTGCACAGTCCCCGGGATGTCCAGGTGCGTTTGCTCACCGGCGCGGCCGGTGCCGAGGCGTGGGGCTGGTTGGCCTGGTTGCCGCATGCTCGCGGCACGGTGCGTGGTGGGCCGGAGGTGTTGATCGGCAGCGATCCGGAGACCATCGCGGCCCGGGTCGCCGAGTTGGTCCAGGTGGTGCGGTCCCGCAAGGCCGCGTCCGAAACGCTGCTGCGCAACGCGGTGTTCGCCGAGCCGGATGTCGTCCTGGTCGTGGACGGTGCTCGCCGGCTGCGTGAGATCCCGGGCATGACCCAGGTGTTGCAGGAGGGCCCGCAGGTGCGGGTGTTCTCGATCTGCGTGGATACCGAGGAGCGGTTCCTGCCGCAGGAGTGCACGGCGGTGATCGGGCTGAACGATGCGTCGGCCGGCGGCGGACCGGTGGCGACGGTGCGCCGGCACGGTACGCCGACCGTGACCGATGTACGGCCGGATCTGCCCACCGTCGCGTGGTGCGACGCCATCGCCCGCGCGCTGGCGCCGGTACGCGATGTCACCTCGCCGGACGAGGGCGCGTTGCCGGATCGGGTGTTGTTGCCGGAGCTGTTGACGCTGGATCCGCCGGATCCGGCCGTCATCGGCGAGCGCTGGCGGCGCAGGCCCGCGTCGACCCGGGTGTTGCTCGGCGTCGGCTACGACGGGCCGGTGTCCTTCGACCTGGTCCTGGACGGTCCGCACGCGTTGATCGCGGGCACCACGGGGTCGGGCAAGTCGGAGCTGTTGCAGTCGTTCGTGGCCGCCCTGGCGGCGGCGAACCGGCCGGACGAGCTGACCTTCGTCCTGGTGGACTACAAGGGCGGCAGTGCGTTCAAGGACTGTGTCGAACTCCCGCATACGCTCGGCATGGTGACCGACCTGGACACCCAGTCGGTGCATCGCGCGATGGCCTCGCTGGGGGCCGAACTGACCAGGCGCGAGCTGATGTTGGCGATGGTCGGCGCGAAGGATCACGCGGAGTATCGGAGCAAGCGGCTGCGCGATGCCCAGCTGCCCGCGCTGCCGCGACTGGTGTTGATCGTGGACGAGTTCGCGACGCTGGTCCGGGAGGTTCCGGACTTCATTCCGGGCCTGGTGGGCATCGCCCAGCGTGGGCGTTCGCTGGGCATCCACATGGTGCTCGCCACGCAGCGTCCGGCCGGGGTGATCACGGCGGACATCCGGGCCAATACGAATCTGCGGATCGCGCTGCGGGTGACCGACGCCGGGGAGAGCTCGGACGTGATCGACACCAAGGACGCGGTGGCCATCTCCTCGGCGACTCCCGGCCGGGCGTTGGCGCGGACCTCGCATCACACGGTGATCCCGTTCCAGACCGCGTACGCGGGGACCGAGCGGGTGGATGCCAAGGCCGCGCCGGAGCCGGTGCGCGCGCTCGCGGCCGCGCCGGAGCCGGCCCGGCCACAGACCTCGGTGTTGTCCTGGAGCCGGTTGGGTCGGCCCCGCCCGCCCGTGGCCGAGCGCGAGGTGGAGCCGCTGCCGCAGGTCGGCGACGCGGAACCGACCACCGATCTCCAGGAGTTGGTCACCGCGATCTCGGCGGCGGCCGCGGTGCTCCCGGATTTCACCAAGCCGCCGAGCCCGTGGCTGGCCCCGCTGCCGCATCGGGTGCCGACCGAGGACCTGCCTGAGTGGGCGCCGGCCGCCGATCGGCAGCCGGGTGAGCTGGAGCCGGTCGCGTGGGCGATGGAGGACGTGCCGCACCTGCAGGCGCGCAAGGCGGTGCTGCTGGATCCGAGCACGTTCGGCCACCTGTTCGTGGTCGGCGCGCCGCGGACGGGCCGCAGCCAGTTGTTGCGCACGATGGCGGCGGCGCTGGCCGGCCGGCATTCCTGCGGGGTCGTGCACATCCAGGCGATCGACGCGGGTGGCGGCGCGTTGGCCGCGTTGGCCGATCTGCCGCACTGCGGCACGGTGGTGCCGCGCAACGACCTGAGTCGGATCGACCGGCTCATCTCCCGGCTCGGCGAGGAGCTGAGCGTGCGTCAGGAGCTGTTGTCCCGGCACGCGTGCGCGAATCTGGCCGAGCTGCGCGCGGGTGACGCGCAGGCGTGTCCGGCGCATGTGTTCCTGCTGATCGACGGGTGGGATCCGCTGGCACCGACGCTGTACGAGTACGACGACGGCCGGGTGATGAACGAGGTGATCCGGCTGCTGCGCGAGGGGGCGGCGGCGGGTGTGCATCTGGTGATGACCTCGGAACGGGCTTTGATCAACGGGCGGTTGTCCTCGGTCAACGACGACATGGTGCTGCTGCGGTTGGCCGATCGCAGCGAGTACGCGGGCGCGGGCGTGCCGCGGACCGCGATTCCCGGTTCGATGCCGCCCGGGCGGATCCTGCTGTCGGGCTCGTGGACCGAGGCGCAGGTGTGCCTGCTCGGTCCGGGCGAGAGCGGGCGCGAGCAGGTCGAGGCGCTGCGCCGGATCGCGGCGAACGCGCGCGAGCGGGACGCGGGCGTGGATGCGGCGCGCCGGCCGTTCGAGCTGGCCGCGTTGCCCACCACGATCGCCTTCGCGCAGGCGTACGAGGCGGTGACCCAGGAGCAACGACGGCCGCTGTGGGCGTTGTTGGGCATCGGCGGCGACGCCGTCGGCGCGGTGGGGGCGGACTTCGGCGACGCGCAGCACACCTTCGCGGTGGTCGGTCCGCCCGGCAGTGGGCGCAGCAACACGCTGGCGACGATGGCGGTGTCGTTGTTGGCGAGCGGGACGCGGGTGGTGGCGATCACACCGCGTGATTCGCCGCTGCGGTTGTTGCGTGCGCATCCGTTGGTGACGTTGGTCGAGGGTGCCGACTCGGACGGCTCGCGTACCTCGGCGGCGGTCGAGGATCTGGCCGGTCCGGCGGTGGTGTTGATCGACGATGCGGATCTGCTCTCCGACATGGGGTCGATGGTCGGGTACGCGCTGCGCGATGTGATCGGCTCGGGCCGGGACCGGGGCATCGGGCTGGCGTACGCGGCGACCGCGGAGACGTTGTTGCAGTCGCTCAGCGGTTGGCTGGGCGACGTACGACGCAACCGGCAGGGCATCCTGCTGTCGCCGCAACTCGGTGGCGAGGGTGATCTGATCGGCGCCCGGCTGCCCACCGAGCGGGTCCGTCAGCCGCTGCGCATCGGGCATGCCTGGATCCGGGACCGCAAGGGCTTCCTGGCTCCGGTGCTCGTGCCCGAGACGCACCTGCGCCCCACCGCGCGGTGATCGTGATGGGGCGTGGTGCGGGCGGTTCCGCGGTTGCCGGGGGCACTGCGGAAAATCGGGATTCGCGGGTCGGCTCAGATGTTGTGCGGAGCCGGCGGCTTGACATCCTCGCCGTCCAGGCTCCGCAAATTGTTCACGACCACCTGGAAGGTGTCGCTGAACTGCTTGATCGAAACCATCGCCTTGTCGAGCGAGTTGGTCAGCTCGTCATAGGACTGGGTCATCTGCGGGCTCGTCTTCCGCAGATAAAGGCCACCATCGGGGTTCAGCAACGCCGTCACGGTGGTGCGCAGTGTCTTCAGGGAAGTCTGCGTGTTCGCCGCGCTCAGCACCATGTCGTCGGAGACCAGTTGGACCTCCGCGATATTGACGTCGACATCCGTACCCAGGGGTGTGGTCATGTCAATCCGTTTCGGGGTGGGGGGTGATGTGCCGGAATCGATCACGCGGACTTCTGGAGTGCCGCCTTCATCGATTCGTCGAGCTTTTGCGCCGCTTCGACAATCTTGTCGAATTGGCCGGAGAAAGTGGCGATGGTAAGGATCGCCTTTTTCAGGTCCTCGCTCAGCGTCTTGTACTTGGTGTTGAGTTCCTCGCTGCTGAGCTTGAGCCACAGGCCGGATCCGGGCTTCAGCAATCCGTCCACCTTGGCCTGGAGTCGGTTGATGTCCAGGGTGGCCGTCTCGGATACCCGCTTCATTTCGAGCTGGGCGGTATGGACCTGGTCATAGGTAATCTTGAAATCGCTGGGCACGAGAACTCCTTCGCGGGCGGGTGGTGCTGCTTCGGGAAACGATCCGCGGGCGCTACCTCCGGTCGCGCCCGCCGCCGCCGGTCGGTGGGCGGTTGGGCGGTTCCTTGACGACCTTGGTCCACTCGGCCTTCGGGTCGTTGACGTTGGGGGTGGTGTAGACCGTCGTGCCGTCCTTGTCGGTGACCGTCTTGGTGCCCCGGCCCGAGCCGTCGACCGTGACCTTTTCCGTGGTCACCGAGCCGTCGCGGCCGGTGGTGACGGTGTCGTAGGCGCCATGGGCACCGTATGTGGTGTGCTCGGTGTAGGTGGTGCCGTGGTCGGTGATGGTCACCGTCTGCTCGGTGACGTTGTAGTCGCCGTCGACCTTGACGGTGACGTCGGTGGTCACGCCGTACTTGTCGGTGCTCGTGTAGTGCAGGGGTGGTTCGGCGCTCGGTTGCGGGGGCGCCGTCTCGCCTTCCTTGGGCTTTCCGTCCGGGTGGGTCCTGAGCCATTCCTCCCAGGTCTTCTTCTGTTCCAGCCAGCGATTCAGTGGATTACGGCCGGGTGTCGCGGCGAATTGCGCGGCGACACCGTCGTCCCATGCCTCGGCACCGTCCGCGACATAGCCGAGGAGTTTGGAAAGCGCCTCCAGACCCTCGACTGCCTTACCCATCGGAAACGACCAGGCCGTGTAGAAGGAGCCGAGCGGAGCGGCCACTCCACCGATGTCCCCGGCCGGAACGGTACCGTGCTGCCCGGGCACTCCGGAACCATAGGTGCGAAACTTCGACGCGTCGTCCTTGAAGGTATTGGCGAGCGCCGTCAACGCGCCGGCCATTTTGCGAAGCTCGGTGTAATCCAGGGAGATATCGGGCAAAGGGAACTCCATTCGACGGCTCTTCGCGAGCTGCGCGGCCCGAACACTGGCGCCGCGTCTCATCATCGGCCAAGATTGCCGGAGAATAAAGAGCCGCACCCACAACGGTCCCGATATCCGTGCCGCGCGAGTGCGACATCCGCCACGCGAGGAGCGACACCCGACGCGTACGAACTGCCGCCCGGAGGCCCCATGCCACGCAATGTCGATGCCACGACGTTGAAAAAGCTGGGATACACGACGGACCCTACGCCGGGTGATCCGACCTCGATCACGGATGCCTCGCTATATCTGGCCGCGTTGACCAAGAAAGCCGGCGACGCCTCCACGAAACTCGCCGGGCTGCTCCAGGAGGGCCCGAAAGCGCCGCTGATGGGCGAGGCGGCCGGCGAGCTGCGCGCGCACGTCAAGGACCAGCTCAAGTTGTTCGTGGACAAGCTGGCCCAGGCGACCCAGCTCGCGAGCACGGCGCTGTCCACGTACTCGACGGATCTGCTGGCCGCTCAGCAAAGGGCCGGGGAGGCGCTGAACGCCGCGGCCCCACTGCCCGAGAACGACCCGGGTCTGGCCGCGGCCAAGGCCACCATGGCCACGGCGCGCACGATGTATCTGGACGCGGTGGAGAAGGCACGCAAGTCGCTGGCGTCGGCCACCGCGCTCAAGACGAGTCCCAAGACGGTGGCCGAGGAGTTCTGGGACTTCTTCAAGATCTTCACCATCGTGCTGACCGTGCTCGGTGTGCTGTTCGGCGGCCCGCTGGGCCTGTTGGCGTTCGGCGCCAACCTGGTCGTGCTGGGCAAGACCATCGCCGACTTCGCCCGGGGCAAGGCCAGTGGCCTGGAGTTGTTCCTGAACATCCTGGGCGTGCTGTTCCCCTCCACCAAGGCGCTGTTGCCCGCGCTGCTCAGCGGCCTGAAGAACCTCCTGGTGGGCCTCGGCAAGGGCGCGGTCAACCTGTTCAAGGGCGCCGGCGACCTGTTGTCGCTGCTGAGCACCGGGCTCAAGGGATTCAACCTGGCCGGCTGGAAGTTCGCGTTGGCCTACGCGAGCCTGCTGACCGGCACGCTGGTCTTCAAGGGCGGCGCGCTGGTCGGCAAGCTGCTCACCCTGCCGTTCAAGGCGATCGTCTGGATGGGCAAGACCGCTTGGGCGGTGGGCAAGAAGGGCTTCGGCGAACTCAAGGGCTGGGGCTCGCTGGGCGTCTTCCTGCCGGTCGCCGGTGACGAGATCGCCAAGCTGGGGTTGGCCCGGGCACTCAGGATCGGGTTCTGGGAGCGCGGTGTCCTGGGCAGCCAGAAGGACTTCATCCGCGCGTCGCTGGGTGTGCCGCCGGCGGCGGCGGGCGGCGCGGGCAAGTTCGGCGGTCACAACCTGGACCGGGTGCCCGGCCTGACCGGCAAGGATCTCGCCGCGTTCAACGGCCATCCCAACCTGTCCATCGGGGCCTTCGACCCGGGCGGCATCGCCCGGGCCGGGAGTTCCTTCGACACCGCCGTGTTCGTCCCGGCCGCCAGTGGCCTGTACACCCCGCACTACGGGCTCGGCGTGTACACCTTCGACCACACCCTGCTCGGGCACGAGGGGCTGCAATCGCTGGGCAGCACGGTCGGCCACGCGGCCGGCCCGAATACGCACTGGAACTCGCTGCACGACGTGCTCAACCAGGCGACCGGCGGCATGTCCGCGCTGCACGGACTGACGGGCGCCGTCTCGCCGCACACGATCGGCAGCGCCGTGGAGGGCAGCCAGTCGTTCACCAAGAGTGCGATCGCACTGGGCGACGACGTACGGATGACCCCGCTCCCGGAGATCCGCCGGCTGACCCACGGCGACACCACGCTGACCAGCGTCGGTACGGAGCGCTTCGTGGCCGCGGCCCCCGACCCGCTCGCGAACAAGATGCCGCCGCCGACCTCCACGCACACCCCGAGCCTGTCCCACTCCGTGTCCTCGCCCGGCACGCCGACCTCGGTACACACGCCGACGCCACTGACCGAGGGGGCGGGCACGCGGCCGACGGTCGGCACCTCGTTCTCCACGGCGCCGACCGGCGGGGCTGCGGCCAAGGTGGACGTGTTCGACATGCTGGCGCCCGCACCGGGCCGGGTCGGGTCGACGCCGCCGCCGGTCCCGCCCGCGGGTCCGGGCGGCGCGGGAGTGTCCGCCCTGCACCAGGACAAGGCGTTCGACCTGTTGGCGGGCGGATCCCGGGGCGCGGACCAGGTCCCGGCCGTGTCCGCCCGGTTCACCCCGGTCGACCTGGCGGGCGGCAACACCGCCGCCCCGCGCCCGGACCTGGCGGGTGGTCGGGGCGCGACGGACACCGTGTCGGCACTCGTCGGCGAGAAGATCCCGCTGCGCGCCGACCCGCCCCGGGTCGATCCCACGCCCGTACCGCCCGCCTCGCCCCCTTCCACCGTCGGCGTGGGGCATCCGTCGCCGCCGCCGAACGCACTGGCCGACTTCGGGGCCGAACAGCGCAATCTCGTGACCAAGGTGCTCGACGACCTGGCCGACGGACCCGGCCCCGGTGCCAAGTCCACGATCCCGCTGCCCGGTTCACGGATCGAGGCGTGGCACGACTACACCCGGGCCAAGCACACCTTCGAGCGGGCGGCCGCGGCAGAGCAGGCGCTGCGGGTCGGGCAGTTCACCGGCGATACCAGCAGCGGCACGGTGCGGGCCGAGCTGATGATCGCCACCGCGAGCCGGGCCAATGCCGGGCTCGCGCTGGCGGATGCCACAACCGCGTTGAAGGCGTGGGGCGTGGACCCCGCGGTCGCCGCCCCGGCGATCGCCGAAGCGCTGGCCAAGCTGCCGGGCCTGCGCGGCGGGACGCGCCCGGTGGGGGGCGGCCCCGACGTCCGACCGCGCACAACCGACTCCTGGCGCCACCCCGAACGGGCCGCCCGCACCGACGAGTCCGTCATCGTCCGGTTCGACGGCCCGGACGGCATGGACCACTTCGAGATCCACGGCCCGATGGGCCCGACCGGCACACGTGCCCTCCTGCACGACGGATATCGCCTGCCCGACGGCACCCACCAGGTCTTCGACGGTCCCGCGCGTGCCGACAGCGCGTTCCAGGTCTGGGCGGACACCGACGGCACCATCCTCAGGCGCGGTGAACTGCGGGCCGACGGGCACACCTTCCGGGTCACCGATGTCGAGGGCGGCAATTTCCAGCTCTGGAGCGCGCGCGACGCCCACGGCGACCACCGCGTCCTCGCCGATGCCCGGCGCCTCGACAACAGGCACTTCAAGGTCTTCGACGGCCCGGAACGACCCGGCACGGGATTCCAGATCTGGCGGGACCCGTACGGCACCTCCATCCTGAGCGCCCACCCCGGCCCGAACGGCACCTTCCACGTGCACTACGGCCCCGCCGGGCATTCGGACGACTTCAGGGTCTGGGGGCCGGAAGGGGCCGACGGCATCCACCCCGTGCTCGGCGATGCCCACCGACTCCCCGATCGCACCTGGGAGATCCGGGGCCTGCCGGGGCGCGCACCCGACGACTTCCAGGTCTGGGGACCACGCGGCGCCGACGGCGCGCACCCGGTGCTCCAGGACGTGTACACACGCGGCGACGGCATCTTCCAGGTCTACGACGGGCCCCGGCTCGGCCCCACCCAGGACTTCCGGATCCGGGACGCCCAGGGCAACATCACCGGAGCGGGCAGGTATCGGGCCGAGACCGCGGACTTCATGGTCACCAACGTCGGGGACCGGCACTTCCAGGTCTGGGACACCACCGGATCCGTCCTCAAGACCGGCGAGCACCTCCCCGGCACCGACACCTTCAAGGTCACCGGCGCCACCGGCGACGACTTCCAGATCTGGGGACCGGCAGACGCGCACGGCGCGCACCCGGTACTCGGCGACGCCCGATCCCTCGGCGACGGCACCTACCGGGTGGTCGACGGAGCGCCCACCGGACCCACTCAGGACTTCCGCATCCAGGACGGGACCGGCACCGTGCTCAAGGCCGGCGAATACCGGCCCCTCAGCGGCGACTTCAAGGTCACCGTGCCCGGCGGGCGCGACTTCGAGATCTGGGGTCCACCGGCCGAAGGGGGCACCCACCCGGTACTCGAGGTGGCCGAGTCCCTCGGCGACGGCACCTATCGGGTGGTCGAGGCGCCACGGACCGGACCGACTCAGGACTTTCAGATCCGGAACGGCGAGGGCACGGTCCTCAAACACGCCGAATACCGGCCCCACACCGATGACTTCAAAGTCGCCGAGCCCGGCAACGCCGACTACGAGATCTGGGGACCACGCCCCGCGGACGGCAGCCCCCACCCGGTGCTCAACGACGCCCGCGCGCTTCCGGACGGCAGCCACCAGGTCTACTCCCGGCCGCGCACCGGCCCGGCGCAGGACTTTCAGATCTGGAACCACGACGGTGTCCCGATCAAGAACGGCACCCGGATCCCGGGCAGTGAGCGCTTCCGGGTCACCGGTGTCGACGACCAGGTCGAGGGCTTCCAGATCTGGGGACCCCGGGAGGGGAACCCCCAGGCCGTGCTCGCCGACGCCCGCCGACTGGGCGACGGCCGGTATCAGGTCTTCGACAACGCGCCCTGGGCCACGGAACGCAACTTCGAGGTGTGGGCGGACGACGCCTTCAAGTTCGACCGCAATGGTGGCGTGCACGGTAGGCGGGTCACCCAGATCGGCGAATACCAGCCGTTGAGCGGCGAGTTCAAGGTGAGCGACCGGATGCGCAACACGTGGGAGCAGTGGGACAGCCCCGACCCGGTCCGGCACCGGCTCGTCGAGTACCCCCTCGACGGCCCGATCGCCGGTGTCACCCGCCGGATCGA
The DNA here is from genome assembly GCF_000372745.1 of Embleya scabrispora DSM 41855. Taxonomy (GTDB): domain Bacteria; phylum Actinomycetota; class Actinomycetes; order Streptomycetales; family Streptomycetaceae; genus Embleya; species Embleya scabrispora. The sequence goes on from NZ_KB889607.1 coordinate 25,181, forward strand.
TCACGAGACCCTCACCTGGCACGACAAGCGCCCCCCGGGCACCGTGGTCGGCCACAACGTGGGTTGGGAACACATGTCGTTCCGCAAGGGCGTGGTGGAGAAGTGGCCGGCCGGCCCCGACGGCGCGGACAACGGGATCCGCCGACTGGTCGACGGCGACGGAACTCCCGTCTACACCCGAGACCCGTCGAGCATCGAGGGCGGCGGCTGGATCGAGGGTTCCCGGGATCACCGGGGCAAGTGGACATGGGTCGAGAAGACCACCCACAGTCGCCCGATCGCATCCGGCAGCCGCTACGTCCGCTGGGACAACACCTCGTACGACGTGATCGACGGCGTCTTCGAGCTCAACGCCCGGCACCTGTTCGGTGGGAAGGTACGCGACTTCTTCCCGCAACTGGACGGTGGCGTCCTGATCAGCGAGAAGTCCCCTCTCGGGGGCTGGAACTGGCAGAAATGGGGGTCGGACGGCGCGCTTCAGGCCAAGGGCAGGCTCGACTTCCGGTTCAGCCTGGACTTCGGGTTCAAGGCCCGGGTCACCCATGTCAAGGACGGTACCGACGCGGCATTGCGGGACGTCGGCGACAGCGGGCTCGTCGCCTTCGAGAAATTCGCACCGATTCGCGGCGGGCTGGGAAGGAAGTTCTTCTCGGCACCCGACAAGGCCCGGGGCACCAGGCAGTACACGTTCGAGCCGACCGCGCAGCCCGCGAACCAGTTCAAGCACTACATCGAGCGCAACTACGTCAACGAGGAGGTCGCGACCTTCTCGAAGTTCGGCGACGACGAGTTCAAGGCGCGCCGGATCTGGCAACAGCGCTTCGACGTCCCGTTCTTCCCCGGCAAGCCGGACTTCCCCGGGGCCTTCTTCACCGGCGACGACCGACTCTTCCGGCACTGGGAGGTCTCGAAGAAGGGCGGCGTCGGCGGCACGGAGACGATCGAGCGTTCGGTGCGCTTCCAGCGGCTGGACGGCACGTGGCAGGACTTCGACGCGAACGGCCGACTGCTTCGCGAGAGCCGAGTGCTCCTGGACGGTCGCAAGATCGAATTCACCGCCACCACTCCGGGTGGAAACGGAACCTGGCGAGAGGTCGGTGGCACCGGGACCGGGGTCCGCGAATTCGGGGCCGACCACCGCTGGACCGACTTTCGGACCGTCCCCGGTTCGGAGCAGCGCATCGTGGTCCGCGAAGTCGTGGACGGCAAGGGCACGGTGCGCGAGTACGCCGGTGATCCGGGGGCGAACGGACCGTGGGTGGACCGCAACCGATTCGGCCAGATCGTCGAACGCCGCGACGCGCTGGAAGGCGGCGGCTTCCGGCACGCGAGGATGGACCACAAGCCCGACGGCCCCTTCACGTGGCACCGGCAGGGCCCCGACGGCGTCGGCCTCCCCGGTGTCGAGAACACCGGTCACCGCACCACCAACCGCGGCGGTGCCCGGATGTGGGGCGAGGGATTCGACGACGGGTTCAAGGATTTCCGCCGGATCAACGGCCAGGACGTCCTGGTGTACGAGCACAAGATGCTCGGTGACGGCCGGGTCGCGGTGATCGAACGCGATGCCGCGGGCAACTACACGACCACGGTCAGGAACCGCGCGGGCGCCCCCGACCCGCATCCCGGCGAGCACCGGGTGAGCCACGTCGGTGCGGACGGCAAGTACTGGCGCGACGAGATCCACGTGAACGGCGACACGCACACCATCCGCGAGGGTCGCGGCGACGCGATCCGTGAATACCGGGTCGACGCGAACGGCATCCCGAACACCCGACACTGGGACGACTTCCGCAACGGCACGAAGATCCGCTCGTTCGAGCCGATCACCCACCAGGGAGACGTGGTCGGCTATCTGGAGAAGGACCTCGCCTACCTCCAGCAGCGTCTGTACGACGCGGACGGCGACATCGTGGTCCACCAGGGCTTCTCCACCAAGATCTTCGAGAAGCTGCCGACCGCCGAATCGGGCGTGCTCAACCGCATCAAGTCCTGGGCACATCCGGACAAGCTCGGCGCGGCCGGCGTCGACTCGCGGTTCAAACTCGTCGGCCGCGCCGTGGACCACCACGGTGCGTTGACCGAGTTCCGCGGCTACAACCGCGGCCTCGCGGACACCAACCGACGGCACTGGGGTGCACCCGACGCACTGAACGGCACCCGGGAATGGACCTTCGAGCAGAAGGTCTGGACCAAGGTCGGCATGGAGTTCATGCAGGACTTCGGCTTCTCGGTGCTCGCCGGCATGATCACCGAGCTGATCAACGACAAGGAGATCTCCGGCTCCGACTGGGGACGGATCTTCCTCAACTCGGCGGTATCCGCGAGCTTCGCCGGCCTGATGGCCCGCCTGCACGAACTCAAGTTCCACCCGGGCTCGTTCTCCCCCAAGCAGTTCAAGGACGGGCTCACCGCGAACGACTTCGGCAAGCCGTTCAACACCAACCCGTACTTCGGCGACAACTGGAAGACGGACTGGTCCAACTTCGACACCGCGCTGCGCTGGCGCTCGGGCCTGTACAAATTCGGCCTGGGCCTGGCGGTCAACCCGATCGTGGCGTTCGTCAACGGCTCGATCAACGCCGCGGTGTTCGGCGACAAGAACGGTGTCAAGCACTACGGCTTGGACGCCCTCAAGTTCGGCGGCGTCGCGGCGCTGGGCTCGCTGGCCACCGGCGCGTTCGGTCCGGGCGCGTTGAAGTTCGGCCTCGACTCCTACCTGGCGGGCCGCTTCTGGCGCAAGGCCGGACTCCTGGACCTGGGCATCAAGTTCGGCGAGAAGCTCATCGACGCGCAGATCAACAAGTTCTTCCAGAACTGGCTCGGGTTGAACGACAAGTACCTCTACCACCCCACACCCGAGAACGGACGACAGCCGTGAGTGTGTTCGGCAACCGCGGTGGCGCCCGCGGAAATCGCGGCGACCGCGCCAATCGGGGCGCGAACACGCGCCACACGATCGCCGACCTGGTCCGCGCCGCGCCGGACGGCGGACGCGTGCTGCTGGCTCCCGGTGAGTACCGCGAACACGTCGTGCTCGATCGGCCCGTCGTGCTGGTCGCCGAACACGGGCCCGGCAGCGTGCGTCTGACGGGGACTCAGGATGTCGCGCTGACCGTGGCCGGCGCTGTCGGGGCCGGCGTGGAGGGCGTCGTCCTGATCGCCGCGGACGCGGACGCGCCCGCCGTCCGGGTCACCGGCGCGAGCGAGGTCGCCTTCGACGAGTGCCGGATCGTCGGTGGCCGCCTGGAGATCGTCGACGCCGCCCGGGTGCGGTTGACCGGCTGCCGCGTATCCGGTGCCGCGGTGGCCGGTGTGTCGGTGGCCGGCGAGGCACGGCTGTCGATGACCGGCTGCCGGGTGCTCGCCGTGGACGGACCGGGCGTGCTGTCGGCCGGCTCGGCCACGGTCACCCTCGCGGATTCGGTGATCACCGAGGCCGTGGTCGGGTTGGGCGTGCGGGACTCGGCGAGCGTCCGGGTGCGCGGTAGCGCGTTCCTGGGCTGTGCGCACAACGCGGTGCTCGCCGAGGACGAATCGGCGGTCGTTCTGGACGGGTGCCGCTGCGCCGACAGCGGCGAGGACGCGGTGCTGGTGCGCGGCGCCGCCAAGCTGACCGTGCGCGGCAGCGCGATCGAGCGCGCGGGCGCCTCCGGGCTGGCCGTGCTCGGCCGGGCCGCGGCGAGCGTGTCGGACTGCCGAATCGTCGCGGCCACGCTCAGCGGCCTGGTCGCCGACGAGGAGTCCCGCCTGGACGTACTGGGCGGGGTGATCCGCTCCACCGGCGCCAACGGCGTCTTCGCGCGCGGGTCGGCCCGGGTCGGCCTGGACGGGGTAGCCATCGCGGACACCGCGTTCACCGCGGTGCACCTGGACGAGCACGCGCACGGCGAACTCGCCGCGATCGTCCTGGGCCCCACGCCCGAACACGGCCTGTGCCTGGCGGGCGCGGCCGTCGTGGCGGCGGACGGGTTGCTGGTGCGCGGCGCCGAGATGACCGGCATCCACCTCGGCGGCACCGGCAGCGCGCGACTGGCCGGGTCCGCGGCGCACCGTTGCGGCACCGGACTGCGGCTGGAGCGTGACCTGGACGCCGAGGTCGAGGACTGCGCGTTCGGCACCACCGGACGAGCCGGGATCGAGGTGGGCCCCGGTGCCCGACCCACGCTGCGCCGGGTCCGGGTGGCCCGGGCCGGGACCGCCGGGATGGTCGTGCACGAGGGCGCGGCGCCCGGGTTCGAGGACTGTACGGTGACCGACAGCGCGGGTTCGGCGCTGGTGGTGTGGACGGACGCGGCGCCGGTGGTCCGCGGCGGGATCCTCACCGGCGCGGGCAAGAACGGCATCTACCTCAAGGGTGGCGCCAAGGGCGAGTTCACCGATTGTGTGGTGGGCGGCTCGGCCTATCCGGCGGTGTACGTGGCCGCCGGGGCGGCGCCGACGCTGCGGGACTGTGCCTTCCGGGACTGTCCGAGCGACGCGACGCTGGAGGATCCGGACGACACGGCGGCGGTGTTCGCGGACTGTGTGGCGCGCGGGGTCGGGGACACCGTGGTTTCGGGGCGAACCGCGTCGACGCCGCCGGGCACCGAACCCGCCGAGCCGGCCGACCCGGGCGAGTCGCCCGCGGACCTGACCACGCTGCTGGCCGAACTCGACGATCTGGTCGGGCTGGCCCGGGTCAAGCACGACGTGGCCACGCTGGTGCAGTTGATGCAGTTGGTCCGGCGCCGCGAGGAGGCCGGGCTGACCCCGCCCCCGCTGAGCCGGCACCTGGTCTTCGCGGGCAACCCGGGCACCGGCAAGACCACGGTGGCCCGGCTGTACGGCCGGATCCTGGCCGCGCTCGGAATGGTGACGCGCGGTCACCTCGTGGAGGCCGATCGCGGCGCTCTGGTCGGCGAGTACGTCGGGCACACCGCGCCGCGCACCACGGCGGTGTTCCGCAAGGCGCTCGGCGGCGTGTTGTTCATCGACGAGGCATATTCGCTCACCTCGGCCGGCGGCGGCGACTTCGGTCAGGAGGCGATCGCCACGCTGGTCAAGTTGATGGAGGATCACCGCGACGACGTGGTGGTGATCGTCGCCGGCTACCCGGACGAGATGCACCGCTTCATCGACTCCAACCCCGGCTTGGACTCGCGCTTCAACCGCACCGTCGTGTTCGAGGACTACACCTCCACCGACCTGGTCCGCATCGTCGAACACCAGGCGGCGGCCTACGAGTACACCCTGGACGAGTCCGCACGCGCGGGTCTGTTCGCCTACTTCGAGTCGGTCCCGCGCGATCGGCGCTTCGGCAACGGGCGTTCCGCGAGGCAGGCGTTCCAGGAGATGACCGAGCGGCACGCCCGGCGGATCTCCGGGTCGGCCGAGGTGGCGCCGGAGGATCTGGTCTCGCTGCGAGCCCCCGACCTTCCCGATCTCGTTCCGGCCGCCCCCGATCAGGCGTGAGCGGCCGAACCGACCCGAAAGGCACGACATGGCCGAACCCCACAACCAGGACCCCGACTTCGGGCAGGCGTTCGCGCGCTCGGTGCGCACCCCTCGGCGGCCGCTCCGACCCGGCCGCCGGGTGTGGACCGTGGGCCTGGGCATGCCCGCTCTCGCGGCGGCCGGTCTGGCCGCGGTGACCATCGCCTCCGCGATCGAGTTCGGCGGTGACGACGACGGAGGTCACCGCAAGCCGGTGGCCCAGGCGGCGCCCATGCAGGACAAGCCGGTCCAGGTGGTCGCGCCCGGCGCCTCGGCGACGCCGTCGAACGGCTCCACCACCGGGAACAGCACCGATGCCCCGCCCGGCGAGCCCGGCCCGGGCGGCGGAACGCCGGGTGGTGGCTCGGCGTATCCGCCGGACTACTCCACCGGGGGCAATGGTTCCTCCGGCGGCGCCTCGGGCGGTTCCGGCTCGGCGGGAGGTCGGTCCGGCGGCTCGGCGGCCGGTTCCAACGGCACGTTCGGTGGCGGCGGTTCCTCGCCCGGGGCGCGTACTCCCGGCGGCGGAGCCCCCGGTGGTGGCACCGCGCCGGCGCCCGGCGGCACACCGGGCGGCTCCACCGCGAAGCCACCGGTCGCGCCGCCCGCCCAACCCGGCTCGTTGGCGCCCAAGCAGACCTTTACCGGGACCTCGGGGTACGGCTGCGCGAACAGCGGCACGAGCGGCTTCGCCGAGGTCGGCCGCTACAGCGACGGCTCCAAGGGCTGGTACACGGTCGGCAGCGGCGGGTGGACCAAGGACGGCTGCAACGGAAAGTTCGTCGCGGTGCCGATGTCCGGCGACAAGAACAAGGACGACGCCAGCGCCCGGGTGTTGTGGTGGTTCGACGTCGGTGCGGCCACCCGGAGCTGCCGGCTCAGCGTGTACGTACCCGCCGGCAGCGGCCGGGACGTGGGCGGCAATCCCGCGCAGTACTACGTGTTGCGCGGCAAGGAGGAGGACAAGACGGGCGCCTGGTACGACAAGTTCACCGTCGACCAGGTGGCCGACAAGGGCCGTTGGGTGAGCGCCGGTACCTTCCCGGTGAGCAACGGCAGGATCGCCGTCAAGCTGGTCACGCGGGGCGTGGACTGGGGCGGCACCACCGGAGCGCATCTGGCGGCGGGCCAGGTACAGGCGAGTTGCACGGGCTGACCGGGTGGCCCGGGCCCACCGAACGCACCGGGCTCGCCGGGCTCACGGGGCTGGGGCTCACGGGGCTCACCGGCCCCTGACGGCGTGATGTCCGTGCTCGATCCCCACGATCGGGCACGGACATGCGCACGTCGAGCCGCTCGGCCTCAGGAGACCTCTTCGGCCAACGAGTCGCCCGCCGGCCGCTGTGGTGGCAACATCCGGGTCGGGTCGACCGGGGAGTGGGTGATCGGCGCGGACCAGACGATGGGCCTGGGCAGCGGGAACGTCTCACCGCGGTCCTGGCGGACCGTGCCGCCTCGGGCCGCCGACTCGCGTCCCGGATCCTCCTGGGGCAGCGTCGCGACCGGTACCGGGAAGCCGGGATTGACCCCACCGGCGGCGGTGATCCCGGTCGGCCGCAGCAGCACGCCGATCGTGCGCCACAGGATGACCAGGTCGACCCGAGTGCTGCGGTTGCGCACGTACCAGAGGTCGTATTCGATCCGCACCGGCCAGCTCAGCGCGTTACGCCCCTGCACCTGTGCCCAGCCGGTCAGTCCCGGTCGCACGTCGAGCCGGCCGCGCTGGCGTTGCGTGTAGTGCACGACCTGCTCGGGCAGCGTCGGCCGCGGCCCGATGATCGCCATGTGCCCGCGCAACACGTTGATCAACTGCGGCAGTTCGTCCAGGCTCGTGGTGCGCAGCAGTTGCCCGGTACGGGTGATCCGGGTGGCATCGGGTTCGTCCGGATGGCGCGGGTCGTGCATGGTGCGGAACTTGAGGATCTCGAAGTCGCGGCCGTGCAGGCCGCTGCGTGTCTGGCGGAACAGTACGGGTCCGCCCATACTCGCGCGTATCATCACGTGGATCGCGAGCAGGACCGGTCCCAACAGAACCAATGCCAGCACGGCCACGGTGATGTCGAACAGTCGTCGCATGCCATGCCCCTCCCCTGGTGTGGCGTTCGGTGTGGCGTCCTTCGGGCGCCGGCGGTGTCTCCCTCACCGGCCGTCGCCCGCTGTGCGTCAAGTCCAGCCCAGGCCGCGGCGCCCGGCCACGGCCCGATAGGTGTCGATCGAGATGCCCGCCACCCTGCGCTGGTCGAATTCGGCCAGTGCGCGCCGCCGGGCCGCGGCGCCGAGTTCGGCGCGCAGGTCCGGTTCGGTGATCAGGCGGTCGATCGCGGCGGCCAACAACCGGGGCTCGCCGGGTGGCGCGAGGAGCAGATGTTCACCGTGGGTGCCGATCTCCCGGCAGCCCCGGATGTCGCTGAGCACCATGGGCAGCGCGCAGGACGCGGCTTCCATGGCCGATCGTGAGAAGCCCTCGCGGTGCGAGGGCAGCACGAACACGTCGAGCGCGTTGTACACGGCGGGCATGTCCGAGCGCGCACCGATGAATTCGACCCGGGAGCCGTGCACGGCACGGGTCACCGCGTCGGCCTTGTCCGGGTCCTCCGGTCCGATCCAGACGAATCGGGCCTTGCCCGCGAGCAGTCCGGCTGCCTCCACGTATTCGAGGATGCCCTTTTCCGCGACCTGCCGCCCGACTCCGCCCACGAGCAGTTCGTCTTCGGCCACGTTCAGTGCCCGCCGAACGGCCGCACGAGCGGCGGGGTCGGGTCGAAAGCGGGTCAGATCGGTACCGTTGCCGACCACGCGCGAGCGCCACCCGGGCACGGCCCGGCGCAGCGTCGTGTGGTCGGTGGCGTTCTGGTACAGCTCGGCGTGCGAGGCGCGGGCGGCCAGGCCCTCGGTGCCGAGCACGAACGCCCGGCGGGCCCACGGGTCACCCGGTCGGATCCACAGGCCGTGGCAGGTGTTGACCACCACCGGAACGCCCGTGGCGCGGCCCAGAATCCGACCCAGCACCCCGGTCTTGGGGTTGTGTGTGTGCAGCACGTCCAGGCGCAATCGGCGCAATGTGCGCACCAGTTCTCCGGCGGCCACCGCGTCGCTGCGCAGGCTCCAGGCACGGGTCAGCGAGTTCAGCGGCACGTGTGTGACGCCCAGCGCCTCGATCTCGGGAACGTAGGGGCCGGCGGCGCTGATCCCGTAGGTCTCGAAGCCCGCCGCGACGTCCTCCTCCAGTTCGGTGCGCAGGAGCAGAGCCAGGCTCATGTCTATCGTGGTCAGGTGGGCGACCCGCAGGGGTCGACCGCCCGGCCCGCGCGGCTCACGCATGCGCACCGGCCCTCTTGCCCAGGCTGACCACGGCCGCGTAGGCGCGTTCCTGCACGAGCCGGCCGCCGAGTTTGGCGCGGAAGAACGCGGGAGGGTCGGTGCGCCGGACCGGGACCCGGCGCAGCCGGATCGGATCGCAGCCCGGGAGGTTGCGGCCGAGCACGCCGGTGGCGGCGCTGCGGAACCGGCAGCGCAGCGCGTGCTCCATGTCCGAGACGGCGATCCCCCACGGATAGGCGAAGTGCGCCGGGCGCAGCCCGAGTCGGCGCTCGATGTCGTCGGAGGCGTCGTCGAGTTCGGTCGCGGTCAGTGCCTCGGGGCGGGCGTGGCTCCGGGTGTGGTTGCCGATCGTGGCCAGGCCCGAGTCGGCCAGTTCGGCGACCTGGTCCCAGCTCAGCGCGGCGGATCCGCCGCTGGTGCCGGTGGATCCCTCCCAGCGCATCTGTTCGCCGATGCATCCGGTGGCCAGGTAGAGGGTGAACGGCAGCGCTCGGGCCCGCAGTTCGGGCCAGGCGTTGGCGTACACGTCGGCGAAGCCGTCGTCGAAGGTGAGCACGATCGACGGCGTCGGGTCGCCGGCCGCGAGCCGGTCCACGGCGGTGTCGAGGGAGACCACGTGCGCGCGTGGGAGCAGGTCGAGCTGGGCGCGGAACGCGTCTGCGGGCAGGTCGAGTTCGTCGCGGCTGCCGCCGCCGACCCGGTGGTAGATGAGCAGCGTCGCGCCGGGTGCGGGGTCGCGGTCGAGGGCGGTGGCGGCCAGGCCGCGCTTGAGCGTGGCGCGCACGCGGTCGCCGCTGATGGCGGTCATCGGGTGGTGCCCTTCGAGGTGAGCCGGGTGGGACCGGTGCGGGCGAGGGGCCACGGGACCGGTTCGGATTCCTGACGGAGCGGGGTGCCGGCGCCGCCGGCGGGGTCGGGCAGGTTCAGGCGCAGGGTCTCGCCGAGGGCGGTGGCCACGCTGCGTACCGCCTCGTCGGGCTGCCACGCGCGTGGTCGCTCGCGGTCGGCGCCCAGCGCGGCGACCGTGTGCACGATGCGGTCCGCGCCCAGGTGCACGAGGGTGTGCGGCTCCTCGCCGACCAGCCACCACGTCTCGCCGCGGGTCCGGCCGCCGTCGACCGCGTCGGTGCCCCGATAGCCACAGGCCAGCGCGATGGGCCGGTTGTCCTCGACGCCGGCTTCGTGGACCGGGTCGAGTTTGTGGCCGCTTTCGCCGTGCGGGTTTATCGCGGGCGGGATCACCGTCTCGGCGACCGGGGTGGCTGCTTCGGCGGTGGCCTTGGCGCGGCGTACCCGCAGGTGTTGCTCGATCGACATCCGGGTGGCCCGGGCGAAGCCGCGCACGGGCAGGGTGGCGGCCAGCAGGCGTCGGTCGCGGATCGCCTCGATGTCCCACAGCGCGGGGCGTTCGGGGGCCAGTCGCAACTTCTGCGGGGTTCGGGTGGGCATCAGATCGACCAGCCGCGGGCTGCTGCCGGTCGGCCAGGGTTCGGTCAACACCCGTTCCTGGGCCTGCCATTGCACCACGGTGCCGATGCCGAGCGCGGCGAAGCGTTCGTCGTAGGCGGTGGAGTGCCAGGTGGCCACGTCGCCGAGGCGGAACCACAGGTGCATCGCCGCGGGTATGCCGTCCACGCGCAGGATGTACAGCCGGGCCCAGTCGTGTCGGGCGGCGCGGGCGATCAGTTCGCGGCGGGCCTCGGCGGCGGCGGGTTGCAGCGGGCCCTTCCAACTGCGTGCGAACAGGTCGGTGTAGATGGCGAATGCGGCGTCCGGGTCGCTTCCGTGCGCGGCGCCGAAGCCGGCTGTCTCCTCGACGGTCAGGTCCCAGTGCGCGCGTACCCGGGTGGCGAAGCGGTGCGCGTAGCGGTCGAAGCTGCGGAACCGGGCCTTGTGGCCGGCCCAGCCGCCTTCGACGCCGGCCAGCATGTCGCATGCCTTCTCCCGGGCCGAGACGGTGTAGCCGCACGCGCGTAGTCCGGCGATCAGGCGGTGGGTCTCCGGGTCCCGGCTGGGCATCCGGTGCAGGCGCAGTTCGCGGATGCCGGTGCGGGCGAGGGCGTCGGCGATCGAGTCGGCGCCGTGCGGTTCGTCGGGGTGCACGACCACGTGGCTGCGGGGTCTGCGGTGTGCCGAGAAGACCCCCCAGCGTTCGGCGCCGATCCGCTCCAGCGGCAGCAGCGCGCGCGGCTGGTCGGCGTCGTCGAGCACGGACACCACGCGGATGTCGTCGAGCGGGTCGTGGTGGCCGTGCAGGGTGGAGGCGAACCACGCGTGGGTGTCGAACGGGTCGGCGTGCACGCCCCGGGCGGCCACCAGCCGGTCCCAGGACGCGGCGAACGTGGAATCGATCTCCAGCGGATGCATCGGGCGGGCCCGCATCAGACCCCCTCGACGCGGCTGAGCGCACCGCGCGCTTTCGCCCCGGCGGCGGACCCGGCGGGCACCTTGGCGAGCGGGCCGGCTCCCGTCGAGGCGGGACCGGCGGTGGGCGGGCTCCACCCGCGGGGCCAGCGCAGGCGCGGGTCGCGCACGGGCACCTCGTCCAGGTAGCGGACGGGCGACGCGAGCAGGTCGGCCAGCATCAGCGCGATCGCCTCCAGGGTGTAGGTCGGGTCGTAGCGCACGACCTCGCGCAGGGTGGGTACGGGTTCGTGGTGATCGACACGGGCCACCGCCAGCGGGCCGGCGCCGATCCGGTACCAGCGGTCGTCCGGTCCCCAGTCGGCCCGCATCTCCCGCGGTCCCTTGCGCGCGCAGGCCACGGTGAGCAGGCGCAGCGTGGGTTGGTCCATGGTCAGCTCGACGCCGGCCCGGGTCGGGACGTCGGTCGCGGGTCTGGCCTCGAACCGGCGGGCGGTGCCGGAGGTGCCGGCGTCGGCGGTGCTCACCCGCGCACGCAGGCTGCGGACCCGGGCTCGGGTGGCGATGGGGACCGCGCGCTGTACCTCGCGGGCGCCGCGCAGCAGCGGCAGCACCCGGCGGGGCACCCGGGCGGCGCACACGTCCAGCAGCGCGGGTCGTTCGGTGCTGATCCGGTCCTTGAGCGGGCTCTCTCCGGGCAGCAGGTCGATCAACGCCAACCCACCTTCGGCGAAGGCCAGTTCCTGGGCCCGCCAGTGCACCACGTTGCCCGGGGACAGCAGTGCGGCGGCCGGGTCGTAGGCGACGGTGTGCCAGTGCACGACCGGGCCGATGCGCACGCCCAGGCAGGACGCGATGGCGCGGTCGTCGGCGTAGAGCACGTACAGCCGAGCCATGCCACGTGCGTCGAGGGCCTGGGTGAGCAGCCTGCGGCGCTCGGGCGAGGCGCCGAGTCGGCCCTTCCAGCTCAGGTCGAACAGTTCCTCGTGGTCGGCCAGACCGGCCGCGAGCGGCGCGGTGCCCGGCGCGCCGAAGGCCGTCACCCGCAGTTTCCACAGTTGTCCGGCCCGCCGGGTGGTCTGCCCGATCGCGCTGTCGAAGCCTCGGTGTCGGGCCCGGTAGCCGGCCCAGCCGTCGGGGGTGGCCTCGATCATGTCGGTCATGCGTTCGCGGACGTCCACCGCGTAGCCCGCCTCGCGCAGCGCGGCCAGCAGGGCGTGCGTGGCCGGGTCTCGGCTGGGCATGCGATACAGGGTCAGTTCCCGAATGCCGATCCGGAGCAGTTCCCCGACGAGTTGGCGCAGTACGGCGGGCTGCGGCTCGGGGGTGCCCAGCACGACACGTGTCCGTTCGCGTTGGCCGCGGCCGAGTTCGTGTGCGCGGCCGGCCGAGTCGAGTTCCAGCGGGAGCAGGGCCAGCGGGCGACCGGCGGCGAATACGCCTGGTATGCGTACATGTTCGGCGCGTTCGGGACGACTCGCCACCCACGAGGACATCCACGCGTGCGTATCGAAGACGTCTGCCTGGACCCCCCGTCCCCCCACCAATTCGTCCCACGCGCGAGCCAGATCGGCATCGATCTCCTCGGCGCGCAGGGTCGATGCACGATTGACCATCGCCCGGCCCCCACCTCGCGGTCCCGATGTGAGCAGCATCGGAACGTTTGTGCCCGACCGCGTCCCCCGCCCCCACACGGCCGGGACGCGAGTCGCCCGCCGACCAGATTAGGCCGGATGGGTCACGCGTGAAGGGTGTTTCGCAATCCGTCCACGAGTCGTCAGTGATGTTCCCCGATATCCGGGGTTCGGGGACGCGGCACCGGCTTGCCCCGATGTGACCGGTGGATGGACGTCGGGTGACCGGCCGTGGGCGCGCGTTCGGCGACCGGCTGACGGGACGTGTGCCCGCTGTTACGGTTCCGGCTACGGGAGCCGCGGGGCTGGGGAGGCTTGGGTGGGCGGTTCGATGGTGGGCTCGGTACGGTCCGGGGGCGACGCGTTGCTGCGCCGGTCTCCGGCGCAGGTGTGGTTCGCGCATCGTGCCCGGTTGCGGCTCGCGGTGCTCGGATATCACGGGATCTCGGATCCGACCACGTTCGCGGGGCAGTTGGACCGGCTGCGCCGAATCGCTCGGCCGGTGTCCCTGGACGAGGTGGAGACGGCGCTGGCGACGCGACGCGCGTTGCCCGCGAAGGCGGTGTTGCTCACCTTCGACGACGGTGAACGCAGCATCGTGGAACACGGTTTGCCACTCCTGCGCGAGCGCGGCATCCCGGGTGTGGCGTACGTGGTGGCCTCGGCGATCGACTCCCGCACGCCCTTCTGGTGGCATGAGGCGGACCGGTTGGTCGCCGCCGGGGCGCGGGTGGCGGGTGAGCCGGAGCGTTCGCCGAGCGAATGGGTGGCGTACCTGAAGACGGTGCCGCAGGAGCGACGTCTGAGTCTGCTCGCGGCGCTGCGCGAGCACCACGAGCCGGTCCGGACCCCGCAGTTGACCGGCGCGGATCTGGGCATCCTGGAGTCGGGCGGCGTGCGGGTGGAGAACCACTCGCTCACCCACCCGCTCCTGGACCGGTGTTCCGACGCCGACGTACGCTCGGAAGTGCTGCGGGCACACGAGCGGTTGACCGAACTGCTCGGTCGCGCCCCGAGTTCGTTCGCGTATCCGAACGGGAACTGGGACGTGCGGGCCGAGCGGTTGTTGGTCGAGCTCGGCTACCGCACCGCGTTCCTGTTCGATCACCGGCTCGGGCCGCGGCTGCCGAACCACGCGTTGCGGATCTCCCGCCTGCGCGTGGGGTCGAACACCCGCCCGGATCGCTTCGCGACCATCCTGTCCGGACTGCACCCGGCCCTGCACTCGCTGCGCGGCGGGCGTTGACCTGCTTGAATCGGCGCGTCGTTCGGATCGGCACTCACTGCGCGGATCCGGTCGACGGACAGATCCGGGGGGATCATCGTGCTTGCTCTGCCCACGCTGTTGCGCTCGCCCGGCGAGTTGACGGCCCTTGTCCCGTCCTGGCGCGCGCTGGTGGCCGCGACGCCCGGGACGTCGTACTTCACCACGCCCGACTGGGTGTTGGGCTGGACCGAGTCGCTGGGCCGCGAGCAGGCCGGTCGCGCGGTGGTGGCGGTCTGGCGCGGCCGGGACGGTGCCGCGGAGGCGGTCGTACCGCTGCTGCGCACCCGTGAGCGGTTGCATCCGCGGCTGCCCGGCGGCGTGCTGAGTTGGACGTTGCTGGGCACCGGGCCGGGCGCCGCGGACCACTGCGGGTTCGCCGTCGATCCGCGCCGACACCAGGACGTACGCGCGTGGCTGGCCTCGCTCGCCCGGCGGCGCAGCATGGTCTTCCCGCACCTGGATGCCACCACCGGCGATCCGTTCCTGCCGCCGGGCGCGCGCGAGATCGAGCGCACCGCCTGCCCGGTGATGCCCGCCGACCCGGCCGCACTCGGCTCGGCCCGGCATCGGCAGGGGGTACGGCGCAAGGCGCGCAAGCTGGCCGAGGACGGGATCACCTTCGACTGGGTGACACCCGACGCGATGACCCCGCAACTCTTCGACGACCTGCTGCGGCTGCACCGATTGCGTCGGGAGGCGATCGGCGGGTCGAGCGCGTTCGACGCCACGCGGCGTCCGTTGCACGCGGCGCTCGCCGCGCGCGCCGAGGCCGATCGCGGGCCGTGCGCGCTGATCGCGCGCGATCCGGCCGGCCACGCGGTGGGGATCCTGTACGGGTTCCTGTGGCAGGACACCTTCGCCTATTACCAGTTGGGCTGGGATCCGGCCTATGCGAAGGCGAGTCTGGGCACCGTGCTCTTCCACGAGACGCTCACCGCGCTGGCCGCCCGCGACGTACGCACCTTCGACTTCCTGCGCGGGGCCGAGGAGTTCAAGCACCGATTCGGTGCCATCGATCGATACGACACGACATGGCTGGTGGCCCGGGGAGCGGGCGGCGCGCTGTTGGGCGCGAAGTCCGCCGCTCGCCGGGTCAGGGATCGCCGGCTGCGGCCGGTTCGGGGGGAAGCGTGAAGGATCGCATCAGGCTCGTGCACGTGGTGTGGCGGCTCAGCGTCGGCGGTGGAATCCCGCAGGTGAGTCGGCAGGTGCTGGCCGGGCTCGACCCGGAACGCTTCGACTGCCACGCGATCATCGCCAGGCCGGCCTGGGCGGAGGACCGACTCGACGAGTTGGGGCCGAATGTAACGGTGCACGCACTCGACCACGAGGGACCCGCCCGACCCCAGGACGAGATCCGGCTCGGACTGCGCATCGCCTCCCGGGTGCGCAGGTTGCGTCCGGACGTGCTGCACGCGCACAGCGGAACCGCCCGCCTCTCGCTGCCCTCCGCCCTCGGCTCCCCCGGAACGCCGCGGGTCCTGGAGGTGCACGAGCCGCTCAAGGACGGCCTGCACTCGCGGTTGACCAACGGCATCGAGGTCGGCATGGTCAAGGCGGCCGGATTCCGCCCGTTCGCGCACTCGAGTCATGTGCGCGACGCGACGGCGGCGATCGTGGGATGGCGACCGGACCGGATCCCGTTGGTGCCGTTGGGCGTTCCGGTGCATGAGCCCGACCCGGCGGCGGGCCTGGCGTTGCGCGCCGAGCTGGGCATCGCGCGCGACGCGCTGGTCGTGGTCGGGGTCGGCCGGGCGGCGCAGAAGAACATCCCGCTGATGGTGCGGGTCGGTGCGGACGTGGTGCGCGAACTCGGCGACGCGGGGCCGCCGGTGGTGTTCTTGGTGATCGGCCGTCAGGAGCCGGAGGTCCCGGCGCTGATCGAGGAGTTGGGTGTCGGCAAGCACGTTCGGGTGGTTCCGCCGCTGGCGCGGCTGAGCGACGCCTTCGACGCGGCCGACCTGTTCTTGTCCACGTCGCACTACGAGGGCTTCGGGCTGGCGGTCGCCGAGGCGATGATGGCGGGCGTACCGGTGGTCGGCACGGCGGTGGGCGGGGTGACCGACGTGGTCGCGGACGGAGTCACCGGACGCCTGCTGCGCGCGGGCGATCGGGGCGGCCTGGTGACGGCGTGCCGCGAACTGCTGACCGACGACGCGCTGCGGGCCCGAATGGGCGCGGCGAGCCGGGAGCGGGCCCTGGCCCGGTTCACCCGCCGGCACATGCTCGACGGGTTCGCCCAGGTCTACGAACGCGCGGCACTTCGGCGCCGCTAGGGCGTGACCACGAGGGATCGCTGCGGACGAGCGAGTGCGGGCACCATCGCCCGCTCGTCCGCGGTCCGGCTCGTACCCGGCCGGACCGCGGTCGGAGAAAGAGCGGTGCTATTCGGTCGACGGCCAGTTCCATTGCGGAACTTCGCGGAGCGGGTGCAGTTCGTCGTCGGTTTCGGCGTGCGAGTTCTGCTTGGCCACGTGGGTGCCGAACTCCACGTGCGAGCGCAGCGCCTCCCGAAATGGTGCGTCGGACGGCAGTTCGGCCGCGTCGGCGGCGGCCAGGTACAGATCGACGAAGCGTTGGCGCTGTTCCTCGGTGATCTTCAGGCCCCGGTGGACCTCGATCAGATGCAGGAAGCCGCCCATGTCCCGGGTGAAATCGTCCGGACCGCCGAACGTTTCGGCGGTGAAGGCGGTCAGGTGGTCCACGTGTTCCGGGCGCCCCGCACCGAACAGCGGTTGGAGCACCGGGTCGGCCAGGACGCTGCGGTAGAAGATGTCGATGAACCGGCGCAGACCCTCGTGTCCGCCCGCGTGCTCGAAAAGCGTCTCCATGCCCCCACATCTCAGACGCGGACGAGGCTGCTGTCAACCACCACACAACTCGGCCAGAATGCGGTCGGCGACCGCCGGCCACGTCATCGTCGCGCGCAGCCCCGCCCCGCGTGCGAGTGCTCGGCTACGGAAGTCGGCGTAGTCGCGGCTCAGTCGGTGGAGTGCCGCGACCAAGGCGTGCACGTCCCCCGGGGGTACGGTCAGCCCCGCGTCGCCGACGATCCACGGTTGGTTGCCGACCGTGGAGGCCACGCACGGCAGGCCGCGGGTCAGGCCCTCGACCAGGGCGATCCCGAACGCCTCCATGTGCGTGGGGATCACCACCGCGTCCGCCTCGTCGTAAGCGGCGCCCATCGCGGCGTGCGGCACCCGGCCCAGCGCGCGCACGCCGGGCGGCAGCGGACCCTCCGGGCGGCTGCCGACCAGGGTCAGCGTCGCCCGCGGGTCGCGTGCGCGCAGGCGGGCGAAGGCTTCGAGCAGGGTCGGGCCACCCTTGAGTTCCCACTGCGTGCCGACGAACAACAACCGGGGCGGATCAGCCGCGCGCGGGCCGGGATCCGCCGTCGCCGGCTCCACGTTGGTACCCGCACCCACCACGTGCACCCGGTCCGCGGCCAAGCCGTACTCGGTGACCAGGACGTCCGCCGTGCTCGGTCCCATCACGAACACCCGGTGCGCGCCCAGCAACAGACGCCGCTCGCGGGCCAACCACCCGTCGGTGTACCGGGATCGGTGTACGCCGCCGACCGCCGCGCCCTCCAGGCCCACTCGGTCGGTGTACACGCCGTAGCGCACCCCCGCCGGCGGCACCAACGCGGGCAGCGTCTGCACGATCAGCACCGGGCGGCGCGGGCCGAGCAGTCCGCGCGCGCGCGCCCTTCGGTCCAGTGCCGCCGTCCAGGCGTCGGTCTTGGTCCACGGCGTCCCGGGCCCGGCCCGGCGCGCCTCGCGCACCGCCCGCAACCGCGCGCCGGCCAGGCCCGGCGCGCGGGCCAGCGGCATCAGGTCGTGCGCCTCGACCGCCGTGCGGTCCGCCAGCGCCCGGCGCAGCGCCGGCGCCGAGCCGGAGAAGGCCCCGACGTGCAACATGGTCAGGCCGGTCGGCTCGCTCATCCGGTCGTGGCCCGGCGCGGGCCGCGGGTGCGCCGGCGCAGGGCCTGGCCGCGCTGGGTCGCCTTGAAGCCCACCAGCCGCCCGCCGACCCGGACCGCCTCGCCCACCCGGCCCCGAGCCACCGGACGCTCCGCCCGGGCCTGTTCGTACCATTCGACCAACCGGGTGGCCTGACCGTCCAGCGCGAACCGCCGGCGCACCAGGTCCAGCGACCACGTGCCGATCCGCTCGCGTTCAGCCTCGTCCCGCAGCAACGCGATGAGGTGACCGAGCAGCGGGTCCTGCTCGACCGGCACCCGGCCCGCGCCCAGGCCGTAGAAGCCGAGCGCGTCGAAGTCGCCGATCGTCTCCGGTGCCACCGCCTTGCTGAAGCCCTGCTCGCCGACCACGACGGTGGGCTTGCCGAAGGCCATCCCGCGCAACGCGGAACTGCCCATCCCCACCACGACGTCCGCCAGCGCGTAGGCCGGGCGCGGATCGGCCATCTCACCGGTCAGCACGATCGCGCGCCGACCCAGGTCGCCGTTCAGTGCGGCGGCCCGAGCCTGGAGTTCGCCTTCGATCGAGCCGCCGCCGACCATCACCAGCCGCAGCCCGGGCACCTCCGGGGCCAGCCGGGCGACGGCGTCCATGGTGCGCTCCAGGTGCTCCTGCTTGAGGTGCCTGGCCAGCCGTGACACCACCACCACGGTGGGTGCCGGTTTGAGCAGGCCGTGTTCGGCGGCGAACGCGTCGACGTCCACCTCCGGCTCGCCGTCGGCGGTCGCCGACCCGATCGGATGGTCGATCGCGGTGTCCACCGGCGGCTCCAGCAGATGCACCCGAGCGCCCTCCAGGCCGCGCAGCTCCCCGGTCTCCTCGTACAACTCGCCGTAGCCCACGGTCAGCGGCACGCCGGTGCGCGGGAAGTACGGCGGCAGGCTGCCCATCGACATGATGGTGCCCAGCACCGGGGTGCCGCGCGGCACGAACGCGCCCAGGAACGCCTCGACCAGCGGCCAGTACTCATAGGTGTGCACGACGTCGATCCGGTGCCGGCGCACCGCCGCGGCGATCGTGCGGGAGACCGCGGGCGAGGGCCGCACGCGCGCCCGCTCGGGCAGTGCGAGCAGCGGCAGCCCGGCAGCGGCGACCCGTTGCCGGAGCGGGCCCTGACGGCCCATCACCCACACCTCGTGGCCGAGGTCGCGAACCGCGCGGGCCAGGTCCACGGCGTTGATCGAGCTGCCGCCGAGTTGCATGTCGTGCGGACACACCAGGATGCGCACGGCCGGTCACCCCTCCCAGGTGTGGTCGACGTAGACCGGCGCGGCCAGCACCACCGCGCGCGGCGGAGTGTCCAGCTCGGGCCCGGCCACGTCGAACTGTTTCGCCGGATGCCACGTGGTCAGCGGGTGGCCGTCTTGGTCGTACACCCCGATCCACAGGGCGTATCGCCCACGCGGCAGCGGCAGTCGGTCCAGAGTGCACCTGACCCGGTTGCCCGATCGGCCGAACTGCACCTCCCGGCGGGTGGTGAAGACCGGGCTCGCGGTGCCCTCGGTGACGCCGATGTGCACCGTGGCGGGTCCGCGGTGGTCGCCCGTGAACTCCGCCTCGACCACCATCGACCGGTTCGTGGTGGGGCCGGCCGTGTCCACGCCGCGCACGTCCACGTAGCTGGTGCGGATGGCCTCGTCGGTGCGGGTGCGCGCCTCGGTCTCCTCCTCGACGCTGTCGCGATACCCGCGCAGCGCCTGCCGGATCGGGCCGTCGGTGCGGATCTCGCCCTGTTCGAGCCAGATTCCGCGGGTGCAGATCGACTCCACCGACGCGAGGTCGTGCGAGACCAGGACGAGCGTGGTGCCCTGTTCCAGCACCACCCGCATCCGGTCCAGGCACTTTTGCTGGAACAGCGCGTCGCCGACCGCGAGTACCTCGTCGACCAGGAGCACGTCCGGTTCCAGGAACGCGGCGACCGCGAAGCCGAGTCGCATCTGCATGCCGGAGCTGTACCACTTGACCTGCCGGTCGATCGCGGTGCCCAACTCGGCGAAATCCACGATGTCGTCGAACCGGTTGGCCACCTCGGCCCGTTTGAGGCCGAGCAGCGAGCCGTACAGGAAGGCGTTCTCACGCCCCGTCAGGTCCGGGTGGATGCCCGCGCGGACCTCGATCAGGGCGCCGACCCGCCCGCGCACCTGGAGTCGGCCGGCGTAGGGGTACATCACCCCGGTGAGCATCTTGAGCAGCGTCGACTTGCCCGACCCGTTGGAGCCGATCAGGCCGACCGCTTCGCCGGGGTCGATGTGGATGTCGATGTCGCGCAACGCCCAGCGCCAGTCGGCCTGGTCGCGACCGGAGATCTTGCGCGCGATGCGGCCCAGGTTGTCCCGCAGGAGCATGCGCTGACTGTCCGCGCGAAATCGTTTCCACAGGTGCTCGGCCCGGATGGTGCCCAGCGGAAGGGTGCCCGGCTTGGCCGGCGCCTTGGTCGTCGTCGGGCTAGGCGACATCGGCGATCCCCGCTTCGAGCTTCTTGAAGATCTTGTATCCGACGATCAGGAGCACGGTCGCCGATCCGGCGGCGGCGCCGGTGAGTTCCCAGTCGGGTTGTTGTCCGTACAGGATCGACCGTCGGTAGCCGTCGATCACGGCGGCGAGCGGGTTGAAGATCACGTACGGAAGCAGCCAGTCCTTGGTGATCTGGTCCATCCCGTAGGCGACCGGGGTGGCGAACATGCCCATCTGCATGAGCAGGGGCAGCACGTGTCGGATGTCGCGGAAGTAGACCACCGCAGCGGACAGCACGAGCACGACGCCCAGGGTGACCTCGAACTGGATGAGCAGCAGGATCGGCAGCGCCCAGGCGGTCGCCGCGGGTGGCGTGGTGTACACCGCGAAGAGCACGACCAGTACGGAGGAGGCGATCAGCATGTCCACGGTGGCCACGATCACGGTGGCGAACGGGAAGACCTCCCGCGGACAGTAGACCTTGTTCAACAGCGGTCCGTTGGACACCAGGGACGAGGAGCCCTGGGTCACCGAGGACATGAAGAACGTCCAGGGGAGCAATCCGAGGTAGCTGAACAGCGGATAGGGCACGTCGTACTTGTGCGCGGTCTCGCTGAGGTTGCCCACGCGCTGGAAGACGACGGTGAACACCAGCATCAGCAACACGGGCGTGATGACCGCCCACGCGAAGCCGAGAACGGCTTGTTTGTAGCGGGCCTTGAGGTCGCGCTCGGCCAGGGTGCGCACGAGTTCGCGCGAGTGCCACAGTTCGCGGATGCCTCGGATCAGGCTGGTGCGGCGCTTGAACTTGAGTTCCGGTGGTGGTCCCTTGATCTCGGGGTCGGGTGCCTGTGCTGCGGCGATCCGGCCGGTTCCGCTGCCGACGCCCGCCATGGGCGCCGCGTGTCGTCCGGTGCCGGTGCGACTGTCGATGGTCGGCGTGGTCGCTCCCCCGTGGCCCGCGATGGGCGCTCCGTTGACGTGTGTTCGGTGGTCGGCGGGTTCGTCGACACTGCCGCCCGGCCGCGCGTGCCGGCCCACCCGGCCGACATCGTCGACCCGGCCCATGCCGTCGCCGGGCATGCCGACGGCACCCCCCACATACTCCCCCACGGACTCCCCCTCCCTGGTTCGACAACAACCTTGGCACATGCGATCTCCCCACGAGTCGCATTCGGCCGTACGGGAATCGGCGCTCCCGCTCTACCTCTTCCCCTCCACGCGGCCCCGCAGCGTCATCGGCTTTGCTCGTCGAGCAGCGCGATCCACGCGTCCACCACGGTCTCCATGGCGTGCCGTTCCAGGCAATGAGCTCTGGCCGCACGCCCCATCGCGTCCCGATCGCCCAACACCCGGCGGATCGCGCCGACCAGCGCCCGCGGATCCCCGGGGCCGGGGCCGACGTCGGCGAGCGCGCCGGTGACCCCGTCCACGACCACGTCGCGCACGAAGCCGACATCGGTGGCCGCGGCCGGGACTCCGCTCAGGGCCGCCTCGACGAGCACGCCCGGGACGCCCTCGCTGGTGCTGGACAATACGAGCATGTCGGCGGCCCGGTACACCGGGCCCGGGTCGGCGAGGTTGCCGGTGAAGGTGACCCGGCCCGGCACCCGCCGCTCGGCGAGCGCCTCCAGGGCCGCCCGTTCGGGGCCCTCTCCGGCCACGAGCAGGCGGTGGGTCGGGACTTGGCGATGGCCCGCTCCGGTCGCGGGCTCGGCGTCCGCGAGCAGCCCGAACGCCTCGATCGCCAGCGCGACCCGCTTCTCGTCGGCCAACGCGCCGACCACCGCGAGCACCGTCGCCTCCGCCGGCAGCCCGAACTCGGCCCGGGCCTTGGCCCGATCGCTCTCGTCCGGGGGCAGGAAGCGTTCCGGTCGGCGGCCGTTGGGAATCGCCCGCACCCGCTCCGGCGCCAACCGGTAGGTGTCCAGCAGAAGTTCGCGCCCCATCGGCGACACCGACGCGATCGCCGCCGCACGACGCAGCATCAGTGCGACCCGGGCCCGCCGCAGCGCGTCCCTGGCCCAGTGTCGGGGATCGCCGATGTTGACGTAGACGAACGGCGTCCCGGCGCCCGCGAGTGCGATCCCGCAGGCGTCCAGCGTGGTCGAGCCGTGGGCGACGACCAGGCCCGCTGCCACCGCGCGCCGGCGCAGTGCGCGCAGCGTGCGCGGGTGCAGCCGGCCCGGCCCCAGGATCGGGATGTCCATCTCGCCGGTGCCCGCGAGCGCGACGATCGACGAGGCCCGGCCCCGCTCGCGCAGCGCCGTGTCCAGATCGTGGGCGAACGCCTGTGAGCCCCGGCGTCGGGGGTCGGTCACGACGTGCAGGACCGCACGCCGGTCCGTCGGTGTCCCCATGAGGTGACAGGTTGTCACGAATCCCGCCCCGTCGGGGGCGTATCGATGACATGCTCAGCCGTGTGGGGTGGGGGCGCCCTGTGGGCGGCGGCTTGCCGGGGAGACGGCGGGGATGGCAGAGGTGATGCAGTGCACGTGCTCCAGGTGATCGACAGCGTGGATCGAGTCGGTGGGGCCGAGCGGGCGGCGGTGGCGATGGCCCCGCAGTTGATCCGCAGGGGGATCACGCTGGACATCGCGTATCTCTTGGATCTGGACGGATTTCAACCGGAGTTGGCCGAGGCCGGCGTGTCGTTGTTCGGCGTGCATCACGGCTCGCGGGCCGGCTCGGCGCGCGGGCTGGCGCGGGTGATCCGCGATCGCCGACCGGACCTGGTGCACACGACCCTGTACGAGGCGGACATCGCCGGGCGAATCGCCGCCCTGGCGACCGGTGTTCCGGTGGTGTCCAGCCTGGTGAACACCTCCTACGGCGCGGAGATGCGGGCCCAGCCCGGGATCCGGCCGTGGAAGCTGCGTGCCGCCCAGGGCCTGGACGCGGCCAGCGCGCGCGGGGTGCGCCGCTTCCACGCGTTGACCGAGCATGTGGCCGGCGTGATGTCCCGCCGGCTCGGTGTGCGCCGCTCGCGCATCGAGGTGGTGCCGCGCGGGCGCGACCGTGAACTGCTGGCCGCCGCCCGGGATCGCCGCGAACTCACCCGGGCCGCGTTGGGCATCGGGGCGGACGTCCCGGTCCTGGTCACGGCCGCCCGGCAGGAGTACCAGAAGGGTCTGGACGTGCTGATCACCGCGTTCGCCCGGGTGCGCCGCGAGGTCCCGGACGCGGTCCTGCTGTTGGCCGGGCCGGACGGGAGCCGGACCGAGTCGCTGCGCCGACTGGCCGCCGAAACCGGCGGAATCGGGGATTCCGCCGGCCGCGCCGAGCCCGTACGGTTCTTGGGACATCGCGATGACGTGCCCGATCTGATGGGCGCGGCCGATGTGTTCGTGCTGCCCTCGCGCTGGGAGGGGCTGGGCAGCGTGCTGATCGAGGCGATGGGGGTGGGGACGCCGATCGTCACCAGTGACCTGCCTCCGGTGCGCGAGATCACCGGAGCGGGCGACTGCGCGGCGCTGGTGCCGCCGGACTCGCCCGAAGCGCTGGCGACGGCGCTGGTTGCGGCCCTGACGGAGCGGGAGAAGACCGCGATGCGCACGGAAGCGGCGTATCGACGTTTCGGCGAGGAGTACACGATCGACAGCGTTTGCGACCGGATGGTCGCGTTCTATGCCCGGGCCATCGACCCACGAGCCGGCCGTGACGTGTCGTCAGGTCCGGTGCGGTGACGGCCACGCGAACACATCCGGTTGGATCTCGACGGAATCTCCACACTTCCGGCACAGTCCCGGGACCGATCGGGACCGCGAGTGCTCTACGTTTGGCCTGCCCCGCGGTCTGTGCGCAGGGCGGCAACTCGAACCGGAGGGGGACCGGTGGAAACCTCTAGCTACTTCTCCGTTCTCCAGCGCCGTTGGCCGCTGGTACTCGCCTGTCTTGCGATCGGACTGCTCGCGGGGTTGATCCTGACCCCGTCGGACCCCAAGGGCACGGGCAATCAGTGGACCAGTTCGGTCAACGTGGTCCCGGCGCCGAACTCGGCGAAGGAGTTCAATCTGGCGCCCGTACAACTGATGACGGACGGCGGTGAGGTGGCCCGCCGGGTGGCGAAGCGACTGAACAACCCGGATCCGGCCGTCCTGGCGTCCAAGGTCACCTCGCAACTGAACCCGGACCTGGGTCTGGTCCAGATCGCGGCCAAGGCGCCCAGTCGCAAGGCGGCCGAGGATCTGGCCACCGCGTGGGCGCAGGAGACCGTCGCCGCGTTCGGCGATTCGCAGCGCAAGACCCGTCAGGGTCAAGCGGACAGCATGACCGGCCAGTTGGACAAGCTCAAGACCGACATCGACGGTCTGGAGAAGAGCACCACCAACGCGCCGGTGGGCAAGAAGGCCACGCTCCAGGCGGAGTTCGACGCCAAGCGCGGGCAGTACACCACGCTGGTGGGTCAACAGCAGGAGCTGGTCAATCCGCTGAACGACCCCAAGGTCGAGGTGATGGACGGCCTCAAGAGCACGCCCGACTCGACCACGAGCATTCTGGCGCCGACCTCGCGTCCGCTGCGGATCGGTCTCGCGGCGGCGCTCGGGCTCGCGCTCGGGTTGATCGCGGCGCTGATGGTGGATCGGATGGACGTGCGGCTGCGCGGGCGGATCCAGTTGGAGGACGCGTTCGGCCTCCCGGTGATCGCCGAGGTGCCGCGAGCGACCCGGCGTCAGCGCGCGGGGCATGCGGTGCTGGTCGCCGGTCGCCCGGACAGCCCGGTCGCGGAGGCGTATCGCACGCTGCGGTCGGCGCTGCTGTTGTCCGGGCCGCCCGGGCTGGCCTATCGGCTCAGCGGCACCGATCCACGCCAGACCAGGGCCACCGCGATGCCGGTCCGCCGGATCAGCGACCCGGCACCGGTGATCCTGGTGGTGTCACCGCGGCCGGGCGACGGGCGCACCAGCACGGTGGCGAACCTGGCCGCGGCGCTGGCCGAGGCGGGCCGCTCGGTGCTGGTCCTGGACTGCGACTTCCGCAATCCGGCCACCCACCTCTACCTGGGCGCCAAGCCCGGCAAGGGCATGTCCGAGGTGCTGCTCGCCGAGCAGGAGATAGACCTTCAGGACGTGGTGCGCGGCACCGACATCTCGAACGTGCGGGTGATCACCGCGGGCGCACCGGCCGCCTACCCGGCCGCGCTGCTGCTGCGCGCCGGCGAGGTGGTGCAACGCGCCCGACACCACGCGGACGTGGTGCTGGTGGACAGTGCGCCGCTGCTGTACGCCAACGACACCAACGACCTGGTCCAGCACGCCGACGCGATGCTGGTGGTGGCCCGCAGCGGCAACCTGACTGCCGATCAGGCATCACGGGTGGGCGAGCTGTTGACCCGTACCGGGGTGCCGATCGCCGGGGTCGTGCTGCTCGGGGTGGACCCGCAGCGCTCGATGGGCGGCGGACTCAAGCGCGGACCTCGCACCGGCCCGGTGGGCCGGATCGGCTCGACCGCGGGCCTGGTGCTGCGCGGCCGCTCGGCCGAGGCGAGCCCCGTCGAGGACGAGGACGCCGAGCGGCCCGCGCCGAGCTGGGCCAAGCGCCGCGAACTCGGCGAGGGCGAACACGAATCGCCGCAAAGCGGTCGGGGTACACACCGTGCCGACTCTCTCCCCTCGGCCGAGGACTCGGCCGATCCCGGCTTCCGGGTGCAGTCCGCGTCGGAGCGGGCGCTGCGCAACGGCGCCGGTGACGGAGCGCATCTGGGGCCGCACTTCGACACGTGGTCCACCGTCGAACTCGGCTCGGAGGATCGCTGATGGGTGACCGCGTTCGCGTCCTGTGGCTCGCCAAGGGTCTGGGACGCGGTGGCGCAGAGCAGTTGTTGGTCAACTGCGCGCGGCACCTGGACGGCGAACGCTACGAGGTCGAGGTGGCCTACGTATTGCCGTGGAAGGACGCGTTGGTGCCGAACCTGCGCGCGCTGGGCATCACGGTGCACTGCCTGGGCGGTGGCCGGACCTGGCCGCTGCGGCTGCGCGCGCTGTTGCGGGCGCGCGAATACGGCCTGATCCACACACACATGCCGGTCCCGGCGGTCGCCGCGCGGGTGCTCTCGCGCGGCGTGCCGATCGTGCACACCGAGCACAACATGTGGCCGCGCTATCGGCGCCCCACCCGGATCGCCAACGCCTTGACCTACCGGCGCAACAGCGGGGTGATCGCGGTCTCCGGCGCGGTGGCCGAAAGCATCGAGCCGGCCCGGCTGCGGCGCGGAATCGCGCCGACGGTGATCCACCACGGCCCGGACCTGGGCGACGCGTTCGCCGGCCCGGGTGCGCGGGAGCGGGCCCGGCAGGCGCTGGACCTGGACCAGGACGCGTTCACGGTCGGCACGGTGGCCAACTTCACGCCGAAGAAGGACCAGTTGGGTCTGCTCGACGCACATGCCCTGCTGCGGGCCCGGCATCCGGACGCGGTCCTGGTGCTGATCGGCTCAGGGCCGCTGGAGGCGACGCTGCGCGAGCGGGCGAGTCGTCCCGACCTCAAGGGCGCGGTGGTCTTCGCCGGTTCGCGCGGCGACGTGCCGACGCTGTTGCCGGCGTTCGACGTGTTCGCGCTGAGTTCGCGCCAGGAGGGTCTGCCGGTCTCACTGATGGAGGCGATGACGGTCGGCCTGCCCTCGGTGGTGACCGCCGTGGGCGGTATGCCGGAGATCGTCACCGACGGGGTCGAGGGCACGGTGGTGCCCGCCGGTGATCCGGCGGCGTTCGCCGACGCGTTGACCGCGTTCGCCGGCGATTCGTCGCGCCGGCGGGCGTGCGGCGAGGCCGCGGCCGAACGCGCCGACGCGTTCGACGTCGCGGGCGCGCAGCGGCGGATCGAGGACGTGTACGCGTCAGTGCTGGAGGGATCGCGGTGAGTGGGCCACAGGCAGGCGGTTCGCCGTTCACCGTGCGCGAGTTGGGTAAGCACGACGAGCCCCGGGTGTTGGCGCTGCTCGGCGACGCGTTGTCGGGCGGGCCGACCGGTGAGCGCACCTCGGAGTTCTTTCGGTGGAAGCATCGGGACAACCCGTTCGGCGCCAGCCCGGGTCTGGTCGCCGAGGCGGCCGGCCGGGTGGTGGCGGTACGGCTGTTCCTGCGCTGGGAGTTCGTGCTCGGCGGTGAGGTGATCCGGGCGGTGCGGGCGGTGGACACCGCGACCCACCCGGACGTCCAGGGCCGCGGCCTGTTCCGCCGGTTGACCACCGAACTGCTGGAGCACATCGAGGCGGACACCTCGCTGGTGTTCAACACCCCGAACGGAAACAGCCTGCCGGGCTATCTGAAGATGGGCTGGCACGAGGTCGGCAAGGTGCCGGTGTCGCTGCACCCGATCCGGCCGATCGCGTTCGCCCGCGGGCTCAAGGAGTTGCGCGCCACCGGCGATCTGTCCGGCACCTCGCAAGCCTGGAACTCGGTCGATCCGGCCGCTCGTTGCCGCTTCCCGACCGCTCGTCAGTTCTTCTCCGACCCCAAGGCCGCGGTGGGCTTCGACGAGTTGGTCGCCGAGGCGGACGCGGGCGACGCGGCGATCGGGCACGACAAGCTGCGTACCGCGCTCACCGGCGACTTCCTGCGCTGGCGCTACGGCGACGCGCCGGGTCTGGACTATCGGGTGGTGGCCTCGTACAAGAACGGCGAGTTGACCGGCGTGGTGTTCGGCCGCCCGCGGCTGCGCGGTCCGCTGGTCGAATTCACGCTGTCCCAGATGGTGGTGCGCCCCGGCGACCGGGACACCGCGCGCAAGCTGTTCTCCGGGGTGGCCATGTCCGGTTGCGACCACGTCGCCACGCATCTGGCACGCGGCTCCGAGGCGGCGCGGGCGGCCCGCTACGCGGGATACGCGACGCCTCCGCGCACCGGCATGCTGCTGGTCGCCCGGACCGTGCATCCGCAGCCGATCGACGTCCACGACCTGCGCTCGTGGCAGCTCTCCCTGGGGGATTTGGAGGTCTTCTAGCCATCCGGCGGGCAGCCGCCGGCCGGCCCCGAGCCGGTTCCCACCGCCGCCCGCCCGACGCCGCACAGGTACGCCGTCCCCGCAAGGAGCTCCGTTGTCGTCCCGTCTTGCGCCGTACACCCGGTGGGTGCCTCCGTCGCGGCTGCCGTGGGGTTCCCTGCTCGCGCTCACCGCGGTGGGCTGCTACGTCTCGGTGTTCGCGTGGGCGATGGAGTACCGCCCGTACGACACATGGGGCGCGCTGATCGTCTTCCCGCTGCTGCTGACGATCAGTGTGCCGCTGTTGTCCCGGTTCTCTCGGGACGAGCCGCCGTGGGTACGCCGGCTCGTGATCGGCGCGCTGGTGGCCAAGCTGCTCGCGTGCTTCGCCCGGTACTGGATGTCCTTCGTGCTCTACGAGGGCCGAGCCGACGCGGCCACCTACGACCTGGTCGGGCGGGCCATCGCGCCGCACTTTCGGGACGGCGACTTCACCGTGGACATCGGCCGCAAGGTGATCGGCACCGGCTTCATCATGATCGTCACCGGGATCGTGTACGCGATCGTCGGGCAGTCGCTGCTGGCCGGCTACCTGGTCTATTCGTGGCTGGGGTTCTGGGGCCTGTACCTGTTCTGGCGCGCGTTCAACGTGGCCTATCCGGACGGTGACCGGCGCCGCTACGGCAAGCTGCTGTTCTTCCTGCCGTCGCTGCTGTTCTGGCCGTCCGGAATCGGCAAGGACACCTGGATGATGTTCACGCTGGGCATGGCGGCCTACGGTGTGGCGCTGCTCCTGGTGCGCCGGCGCGGGGCGTTCGTGTTCCTGATCCTGGGCGCGGTGGGCACCACGATGGTGCGCCCGCATGTGACGGTGCTGCTGCTGTGCGGGCTGTGCGTCGGCTACCTGCTGCGCAATCGACCGCAACAGGCGTCCGCGTTGGGCCCGTTGCGGGCCGGGTTCGGGATCCTGGTGCTCGGCGTGGGCTGTGTGCTCGCGCTCCAGCAGGTCGGCACCTTCTTCGGGACACCGGGCATCGGGGCCGCGCAGGCCAACCAGGTGATCGCCAAGACACAGACCCAGACCGCGCAGGGCGGTTCGGCGCAGGCGGTGGACGATTCGGCGGCGCTGTCCATCTCGCCGGCCGCGCTGCCGCAATCGCTGGTGACCGTGCTGTTCCGGCCGTTCCCCTTCGAGGCGCACAACATCCAGGCCCTGGTGGCGTCACTCGAAGGCGTCGTGCTGATGGGCCTGTTCGTGGTCGCGCTGCCCCGGTTGAAACGCATTCCGGGTCTGCTGATCCGAAGACCCTACGTGGCCTTCGTGATCGTCTACACGCTGGTGTTCGCGCTCGCGTTCGCGAACATCCGCAACTTCGGCATCCTCACCCGCGAACGGGTCCAGGTGTTCCCCTTCGTGCTGGTGTTGCTCGCGGTGTCGAAGCCGGATCGCACCGATACCGACAAGGGTGGGAGTTCGGAGCGCAGGCGGCGGCGGACGATGGGGCGGCATACGCCGTCCCCCGCGGCCGATGCCATGAGTGGAGAAGTGAGTTCGACCAGTCCGGGGTATCCCGGTGAATCCAGGGGGGATGGGGTATGGCGGTGACCGGCAAGCCGGCGGTGCTCGGTGGGGACGCGATGTTCGCGGAGGGCCTGCCGCTGACACGCGTGCGGGTGCCCGAGCGTGAGGAGTTGGCTCGGCGGCTGGACGCGATCCTGACCGGCGGTCAATTGACCGACGGGTCCACGGTGCGCGAGCTGGAGGAGGCCGCGGCGGCGCAGTTGGAGGTGCCGTACGTGGTGGCGGTGTCGAATTGCACGAGCGGGCTGATGCTCGCGCTGCAGGCGCTGGGGGTGAGCGGTGCGGTGGCGATGCCGGGGTTCACCTTCTCGGCCACCGCGCACGCGGCGCACTGGGCGGGGGCGACTCCGGTGTTCGCCGAGGTGGACCCGGACAGCCTGACCCTGGACCCGACCGACGCGGCGGCGCTGCTGGCCGAGTCGGGCGCGTCCGCGTTGATGGCCACGCACGTGTACGGGACGCCGTGTCGGGTCGAGGATTTGGCGAAGGTCGCGGCCGACGCGAACGTACCGATCGTCTATGACGCGGCGCACGCGCTGGGCAGCCGGCGCGCGGGCACGCCGATCGGCGGCTTCGGCGCGGCGGAGGTGTTCTCGCTGAGCCCGACGAAGGTGGTGATCGCGGGTGAGGGCGGGTTGATCGCCACCCGTGACGAGGGGCTGGCGCAGGCCTGCCGGCTGGGCCGCGGGTACGGCAATCCGGGCGACTACGACTGCCTGTTCCCGGGGCTCAACGCGCGGATGTCCGAGTTGCACGCGGCGCTCGCGCTGGTCTCGCTCCGGGGCCTGCCCGAGCGGGTGGCCACCCGCTCGCACCTGGTGGGGGTGTTCGCGAAGGCGGTGCGCGACGTACCGGGGCTGCGGCTGCCGGCGCTCGCCGAGGGCGACGTGTCCACCTGGAAGGACCTGACCCTGATCGTGGACCCCGACGCCTTCGGCCTGGACGTGCCGACGCTGGCCGGCGCGCTCAAGGCGGACGGGATCGACTCGCGCCGCTACTTCCACCCGCCGGTGAACCGGCAGAAGGCGTACGCACACCTGCCTTCGCGGCCGCTGCCGATCACCGACGACGTGTCGTCGCGGGTGTTGACGCTGCCGCTGTGGTCGCACATGGACGAGCCGACGATCCGCCGGGTCGCGGACGCGGTGGTACGGGTGCACGAGCACGCCGGCGAGGTACGGGCGGCCTCGGCCTAGCAGGCTCGCCTACAGGGCGTGTCCCGGCGGATCCGGGGGGTCCGCGCCGCCGGGCACGCCTGGGCGCCGGCCGGTGTGAATTCGGCCCGGCCGGCGTTTGAGGCCCCCGGAGCGGGGCGACCGTCGGGAGATGGTTTCAGGCCGATGGCTGATCGCGCTGCGCGCGGCCGCAGGTGCCGTGGTCGTGCTCGCGGTGGTGGTACTCACAGCAGCGGGCACCGCCCGGAGCACCGTGCTCAACCGGGCCTTCTATCAGGCGGCCCTGGACGACGAGCGCGCCTACACCCGGATGTACGACGAGGTCCTGGTCGACCCGGCGGCCGAGCAGGTCACCCGGGATCTGCTGGCCCGAATCCCGGTGCCGCCGTCCGTGGTCACCGCCAACCTCAAGAGCGTGCTGCCGCCCGCGACCCTGCGCGGCATCGTGGACCAGCAGATCGCCAACACCATCGGCTATCTGCGCGGCGAGCAATCGACGCTGCGGCTGACCGTGGATTTGCGCCCGGTGCTGGCCAACGTCGGCGACCTCGCCGAGCTCTACCTCGGTGATCTGATCGCCAACGTGCAGGGCCGCCCGTCGGCCGACTTCGCCGCGTTTCGGTCCGGTCTGGACGCCACCCTCGACGACCTGGCCGCCGGGCGCCGCCCGGCCGACTTCCCGACCTTCGCGTTGGACGGCCCGAGCATCGCCACGACCACCGACGCACTGGTGGCGATCGTGCCCGTGGACGCCAGAGCACAGGTGCGTGCCCAGGTCACCGCCGCGCTGGCCACCGGCGACATCGCGGGTGCGCTCGCGGTGGTGGGGCCCCATGTATTGGGCGGCAGCTCCGGTTCGGCCCGTTCCGACCTGGCCGCCCGTACCGACGACGGACAGTGGGACCTGCTCCCCGAGCTGAAGCACGCCGGCCTGAACCTGAACAGCCTCTCGACCGCGCGCACCTTCACCAAACTGGCGCTGGGCCCGGTCCAGACACTGGCCACCGTGCTCGGCATCGCCGCGGTGCTCCTGCTGTGGTTCACCGGGCCGCGCTCCTGGTCGCGTCGGGTGCCCGCGATCGCCTGGTCGCTCGTGGTCGGCGGGGTGCTCTCCGGGGCGCTCGTGCTGCTCATCCGCTCGCGCCTGCCGAGCATGTTGGCCCAGCCCGCCCCGAGTTGGCCGCACTCGGTCAACGCGCTGGTGGGCGACGTCCAGCACGCCGCGATCTCCTCGCTGACCGGTGTCGGTTTGTTCGCCGCACTGGTCCCGCTCGTGCTGGGTCTGGCCCTGGTCTCGGGCGCGTGGAGTTGGCGGCGGGCGGCCGCGCGCCGCGCGCTGAACCTGCCGCCGCGGCACCGGATCGCGATCGCCGCGACGGTGGGCGCATTCGCGGTGGCGGCCGTGGTGCTGGGCGCGACCGTGGTCCCGGTCGCGGCGGGCAAGACCGAGGCGCGGCACTGTCTGGGCTCGATCGAGCTGTGCGATCGCCGCTACGACGAGGTCGCCTACCTGACCACACACAACGCGATGGCCAGCACCGCCGATCGGTTCATCGGCCCGCTCCAGGACCCGGACATCGTCGGGCAGCTCAACGCGGGCGTACGCGGGCTGCAACTGGACACCTATACATGGGAGTTGCCGGAGCAGGTCCAGCCGCGACTGAGTGTCTCCAGTTTCGCGCCGGACATGCAGGCGGAGATCCTGCACCTGATCGACCTGG
This sequence comes from Embleya scabrispora DSM 41855, assembly GCF_000372745.1. Taxonomy (GTDB): domain Bacteria; phylum Actinomycetota; class Actinomycetes; order Streptomycetales; family Streptomycetaceae; genus Embleya; species Embleya scabrispora. Next base: position 58,077 of record NZ_KB889607.1, read on the forward strand.
CCAATCCGCCGCGTCCGGGCCTGTGGTTGTGCCACGCGCTGTGCCGCGCGGGTGCGCTCGCGCTGGCCCCGACGCTGCACAGGATCGGCACCTGGCTGGAGAAGAATCCCGGGGAGGTGGTGACGCTGATCCTGCAGAACGACATCACCGGCGAGCAGACCGAGCAGGCGTTCCGCGAGGCGGGCGTGGAGCGGCTGCTGTACACGCCGTCCCCGGATCCGGCGGCGAAGTGGCCCAAGCTGGGCGAGATGGTCCGCGAGGACAAACGCCTGGTGGTGTTCGCCGAGCAGGGCGGCGGTCCCGCGCCGTGGTACCGCAATTTCTACGAGTACGGCATGGAGACGCCGTTCGCGTTCGCCTCGCCCGCCGAGATGTCGTGCGTGCCCAACCGCGGCGGCACCGACAAGCGGCTGTTCCTGCTGAACCACTTCGTCACCAACCTGGGCGGCAGCCGGTTGGACGCGGGTCGGGTCAACGCTCGGCAGTACGTGCTGGACCGGGCCCGCGCGTGCGAGGCGCAACGCGGGCGGCCGGTGAACTTCGTCGCCGTGGACTACGCCACGATCGGGGACGCGGCGGGTGCGGTGGAGGTGCTCAACGCGACCCGGGGCGGGTCGGGCTGAGCCGAGGCGACGCCGTCTGCGGCTCAGTCGAGTTGCTTGGCGAACGTACTCGCTAGCGTGGCTATTCGATCGGGCGCCAGCGTCTCGGCGGAGACGAACAGCACCGCCTCGCCGGGGCCGTCCACGTTCAGCCGGACGACCGCGACCCCGCCCTCACCGACCGGGACCACCTGTTGGGGCGCGATCTTGGTCATCCGGGTGGCGAACTCGCTCAGCGTGTCCACGCTCACGCCGGCATCACGCTGGATCAGTGGCAGCGCCGGATTGATCGCGGGGCCGCGGCGCGCGGCCCAGGTGTCCACGTGGATCTCGACGGTGCCGACCTTGTAGCGACAGGTGACCTCGACGCCGTTGGATCGCTGCATCGCGGTGAGGTCCGAGTACAGGTCGCGCGCCTTCGCGTCGTCGTCGGACCAACCCTCGCTGCCGTCCGCGGCCGGATCGCCCGGGGCGACGGCCCCGTCGAGGTGGATCGTCGCGGCGGCCGCGGCGACGTCGAACGGCAGCGGGCACTGCGAACCGCTCTCGCCGATCGGCCGGACCGCCTGCCGGAACTTCTCGATGTTCAACCGCTTCGACGACCGAGGGACGACGTCGTCACCGTCGCCGCTGCACGCGACGATTGCGGTGACGGCCAGCGCCCCCGCCGCGCATACGGCGAGGACCCGGCCACAAGGATGCTGCCTACGGCTCATTCGCGCAGCGTACCGAGCGTTCGTCAGCTGATCGTCATGCCATGGGAAAGACTTCGAATGAGGCCGCGAACCGGGTGCCCAGGCGCGCGCCGTCCGCGCGGCCCATGCCCTCCAGGAACTCCCCCGCGTCCGCCATCTGCGTCTGACCCAGCCCGGCCAGGTAGGCCGCGTGCGCCTCGAGCGAGGCGACGCCGAGCGCGAAGTCCTCGGTGGTGTCCACCGCGTGCCGCGCCTGCGGCGAGCCGCCCGCCCACACGGCGCGCACTCCGCCCCACGGCTCGTGCCCCTCGGCGAGCAGGTCGCGGAACACCCATCGGTTGCCAGCGTCGCGCACCGCGTCCACGACCGCCCGGCCGACCGCGATGTGGTCGGCCTGGTTCAGCATCACGCCGCCCCAGGTGTCGCGGAAGTTGCCGGTGATCACGATCTCGGGCCGGTGCCTGCGGACCACGCGGGAAAGGTCGCGGCGCAGCGGCAGCCCGTATTCGAGCACGCCGTCCGGGTAGCCGAGGAATTCGACCGTGTCCACGCCGACGATCCGCGCCGACTCGATCTGCTCGGCCTCGCGTAGCGGGCGACACTCGTCCGGATCGAGCCCGTCGATGCCGGCTTCGCCGCTGGTGACCATGACGTACGTGATGTGCTTGCCCTGCCGGGTCCAGCGGGCGATCGCGGCGGCGGCGCCGTACTCGAGGTCGTCCGGATGCGCGACGATGGCGACGGCGCGCTCCCAGTCCTCGGGCAGCGCCTCGTACGGTTCGGGCCGGGCTTCGGTGGTCATTGCATGGTCCTTCCCAGGTGGCCGCACGGGCCGGTGCTACGCGGACGTGGTCATCCTTTCAGCGGCCGATAGGATTCGTATCCTCATGAGCGCCACGATCGTCGTCAAAGACCTTGCCGCCGGACACGGGGACCGTGTCCTGTTCTCCGGATTGGACCTGGTGATCGCCCCGGGCGATGTGGTGGGCCTGGTGGGGGTGAACGGCGCGGGCAAGTCCACCTTGTTGAGGCTGCTCGCCGGCCTGGCCGAGCCGGAGGCGGGGTCGATCCAACTGAGCCCGCCGACCGCGTCGGTGGGCCACCTGCCGCAGGAGCCGGAGCGGCGGCCGGGCGAGACGGTCCGGGCGTTCCTGGCCCGGCGTACCGGTGTCGCCGCCGCGCAGGCCGCGCTCGACACCGCGACCGAGGGCCTGGTCGAGGGCCGCGCGGGCGCCGACGACGAGTACAGCGTCGCGTTGGATCGTTGGCTGGACCTGGGCGGCGCGGACCTGGAGGAGCGGGCCGAGGAGGTCGCCGCCGATCTGGGCCTGGCGGTGGACCTGGATCGCGAGATGACCGCGCTGTCGGGCGGTCAGGCCGCGCGCGCGGGTCTGATGTCGCTGCTGTTGAGCCGCTACGACGTGTTCCTGCTCGACGAGCCGACCAACGACCTGGACCTGGACGGTCTGGACCGGTTGGAGAAGTTCGTCACCGGTCTGCGGGCGGGCACGGTGGTGATCAGCCACGACCGCGAGTTCCTGGCCCGCACGGTGGACCGGGTGGTCGAGCTGGATCTGGTCCAGCAGCAGATCCACAGCTACGGCGGCGGCTACGACGCGTATCTGACCGAGCGCGAGGTGGCCCGCCGGCACGCGCGCGAGGAGTTCGACGAGTACGCCGACAAGCGCGGCGACCTGGAGGCCCGGGCCCGGATGCAGCGCGGGTGGATGGACAAGGGCACCCGCAACGCGCGCCGCAAGTCCACCGACAACGACAAGATCAGCCGCAAGACCCGATCCGAGGCGAGCGAGAAGCAGGCGTCCAAGGCGCGGCAGACCGAGCGGATGATCGAGCGCCTGGAGGTGGTCGAGGAGCCGCGCAAGGAGTGGGAGCTGCGGATGGAGATCGCCGCGGCCCCGCGGGCGGGCGCGGTGGTGGCCACGCTCAACGGCGCGGTGGTCGAGCGCGGCGGCTTCACGCTGGGTCCGGTGACGCTGCAGGTCGACTGGGCGGATCGGGTCGCGATCACCGGCGCGAACGGCGCGGGCAAGTCCACGCTGCTCGCGGCGTTGCTCGGGCGGGCCGAGTTGACGGCCGGTCAGGGCGCGCTGGGTTCGGGCGTCGTGGTCGGCGAGGTGGATCAGGCGCGCGGACTGTTCCTGGGCGAGCTGCCGCTGCTGGACGCGTTCTGCGCGGTGGTGCCGGACCTGCTTCCGGCCGATGTACGCACGCTGTTGGCCAAGTTCGGGCTCAAGGCGGCGCACGTGCTGCGCCCGGCGGCGACGTTGTCCCCGGGCGAGCGCACCCGTGCGGCGCTGGCTTTGCTTCAGGCCGAGGGAGTCAACCTGTTGGTCCTGGACGAGCCGACGAACCACCTGGACCTGCCGGCGATCGAGCAGTTGGAGTCGGCCCTGGAGTCCTACGAGGGCACTCTGTTGCTGGTCACCCACGACCGGCGGATGCTGGACGCGGTGCGCACCACCCGGCGGATCCAAGTCGTGGACGGCCGGGTCACCGAGGTCTGATCCGTCGTTAGAATCCGAGGTCATGAACGAATTGCCGCCGGGCGCCAATCAATCCTTGCCGGGCGGCGTCGTGCGCGTGCGTGTGCCCGGACCGTTCGACATCTCCGCGTTGATCACGGGTGAGGATCGACGGGTGTCGGGCGACGCGGACTTCGTCTTCTTCAACCAGCTCCGCGCCCCCGGGGTGCACTTGGGCGGGGACACCGTCACGGTGGACCCGAGCGGCCTGCGGGCGGGCGCCACGCGCGTGACGGTGGTGATCAGTCCGGCCGACACCACGCACACCCTGGGCGAGTTGCCGCCGCCGGCAATGACGCTCACCGGCGCCGGCGGCACGCTGCTGGCGCGGTTCACCCCGCCGCGACCGCGCACCGAGACGGTGCTGTTGTTGGCGGAGATCTACCGGCGCGGCGCGGCCTGGAAGGTACGCGCGCTGGGTCAGGGCTATGCGGACGGGCTGGCCGGGATCGCTCGGGACTTCGGCGTCGAGGTCGAGGAGGAGACGCAAACCCCGTCGGGGCTCACCGAGTTCCAGCGCGGGGTGGTCGAGCTGACCAACGTCGAACGGGTCCGGCACGGCCTGCGCCCGCTGACCTCGCAGCCACAACTGACCGCGTGTGCACAGGCGTTCAGCGCGGACATGATCAGTCGGGCGTTCTTCTCGCACACCGATCCGGACGGCCGCGAACCGTGGGACCGGGCGATCGCGGCGGGCTACCTGTACAGCCGGATCGGGGAGAACATCGCCTGCGGCCAGCAGAGCCCGGCCGAGGTGGTGCAGGGCTGGATGGACTCCCCCGGCCATCGCAAGAACATCCTCACCCCGGAGTTCACCGAGATCGGTGTCGGGTATGTCACCGGGGGCACCTACGGCACCTCGTGGACCCAGGTCTTCGGCACCCCGCGCTGACGCCCCCGGAGCCGGTAGCGGCAGTCGGCGGTCGGCTAGAATTGGCCCGAATGGGTACAAAAGCGAACCCGGCGCCGACGCCGACCGGAATGTTGTCGTTCGGCTACGGGTACCGGGCCACCCAGCCGCGCCGAACCGGCAACCGGGTGCGAGGGGCCTCGTTGACGGTGCGCCATACTCGGTTGTTCGAGGCGAGGGAGATCACGTGCAGCTTGAGTTGGATCCGCCTTACGGCGTAGGGCCGATCAAGATCGGCATGTCCATGGACGAGGCAGAGGCGGCTCTGCGCGAACTCGGAGGAGATCTGTCGGGACGCACTCGTGGGTTCGCCCACTTCGGTGCGGACCTCTCGATTCATGTGGTGAGCGACAAGGACGGGCTGGTCGAGGCGATCGAGGTGCACCGGTCCGAGGACGACTTCGCGGACACGGTGTTGTGTCTGGGCGTCGACGTCTTCGGTACGCCGGCCGTCGACGTCACCCGACTGCTCGGTGAACTGACACCCGTGCGGGTGGAGACCGAGGGCGCGTCGCTGGTGGCCCCTGACCTGCTGGTGGCCCTGTGGCAACCGTTCGTGCCCGGCCACGGCAACAACAACGGCGTGGTCGGCGAGGGCCTGTACTTCCGCACCGCGCTGGTGGCCGGTCCCGGCTACTACGACAAAAGCGGTGCGCATCGGGCGATCCAGGCCGGATGACCCGAAACAGATGATCTTGGACGAACGACCCGAAAGGGATGACTCGGATCGGCGCGGGCGCTCCGCGTGACGTGGGGCCGAAGCGCGGTCGCGGCACGGCGCAATGCCGGCTCCCGCAAGTTGCGGGAGCCGGCATCGAGTCAGCGCGCCGTCAGGATTCGCCCGCTTACCTCGCCGAATCCGATACGAGTGCCGTTCGGACCGGGGGCGGTAGCGGTGATCGTGACCTCGTCGCCGTCCTCCAGATAGGTCCGGATGGACCCGTCCGGGAGCTTGAGGGGGTTCTCGCCGTTCCAGGTGATCTCGATCAGCGCGCCGCGCTGGTCGGCCTCGGGGCCGCTGACCGTGCCGGAGGCGAACAGGTCGCCCGGGCGCAGCGCCGCGCCGTTGACGGTCATGTGTGCGAGCTGCTGTGCGGCGGTCCAGTACATCGCCGAAAACGGCGGCCGGGAGATCAGGTGTCCGTTGAGCCGGACCTCCAGGGCCAGGTCCAGGCCCCACGGTTCGCCGGCGCGGTCGTCCAGGTAGGGCAGTGGCTCGACGTCGCGCGCGGGGGGTGCCACGCGCGCGACGCCGAGTGCTTCGAGAGGGACGATCCACGGCGACACCGACGTGGCGAAGGACTTGCCCAGGAACGGGCCGAGCGGGACGTACTCCCAAGCCTGGATGTCCCGGGCGGACCAGTCGTTGAGCAGGCAGACGCCGAACACGTGCTCGGCGAAGTCGCCCAGGCCCACCGGCGTGCCGAGTTCGGAGCCGGCGCCGACCACGAAGCCGACCTCGGCCTCGATGTCCAGTCGGCGGGTGGGCCCGAACGAGGGTGCCGCGTCGGTGGGCGCCTTGCGCTGCCCGCTGGGTCGCACGATCGGCGTGTGCGAGACGACCACGGTGCCGGCGCGGCCGTGGTAGCCGATGGGCAGGTGCTTCCAGTTGGGCGTCAGCGGCTCGGAGCCTGGCCGGAAGATCTTGCCCAGGTTGCTCGCGTGGTGCTCGGAGGCGTAGAAGTCGACGTAGTCGGCGACCTCGAACGGCAGTCGCAGCACCACTTCCCGACGCGGGATCAGGTGCGGTTCGACGCTCGCCCGCAGGTCCGGGTCGGTCAGCCAGGTGGTGAGCGAGGCGCGCACCGCGCTCCACGTCGCCCGGCCGGCCGCCATCAGCCCGGTCAGGCTCGGCGCGTCCAGCACGTCGACCGGTGCGCCCACCGCGTGCGCCGCCGCGCCGGCGTCCAGCACGAAGTCGCCGATCGCCACCCCCACGCGCGGCCGATCCGGCTCGCGGTCGGTGGTGAACACGCCGTACGGCAGGTTGTCGACGCCGTACACCGTGTCGGTCGGCAGCGGGACCCAGGTGGTGGGCATGGCGTGGGGCTCCTCGATCGGATCAGTCGCGGTGATGCGGGGGTTCGCCGAGCAGACCAAGCGTGAGCGCGTCCTGGAGCGGCTCGGCGACGCTACAGGTGCCGTACGAGGTCAGGTAGCCGCGCAGGCGGGTGCGCTCGGTCAGGGTCAGATCGTGCGCCATCCGGGTGAGTTCCGCGCTGTCGCGGAGCGCGAGTACGTCCGCGATCGCGTCGGGTTCGGCGCCGGCGACGGCGTGGTGGGTGGCGAGCATCAGGTTGAGGTAACCGTGGTGCTCGAAACCCGTGGTCGGGTCGGTGTGCCGCACGGCGTTGTGCAGCCCGGCCGTGACCTTGAACGGCAGTTCGCGGATCCGGCACGCGTACACGAACGCGGCCAGCTCGGCCTCGTCGGGGAACGCGTGCGCGGCGGTCCCGCCGGTGCGGAACTTGGGCCGCCCGTACGTGCCGGCGAGATTGTCCAGGTCTGCGTCGAGGCCCGCGCCTTTGAGGACCTCGACGTAGCCCGCCGTCATCTCCGGCAGGTGTTCGTGCAGCGCCGCGACCGCCTTGCCGATCTCGCCGTCGCCGGCGACCTCGATGCCCTCCAGGAACAACCCGGGGGTGTCCAGGATGGTGCGTACGGCGGTCCCCACGGTGGCGGGGCCGCCGGGAGCCACGAGCACGATCCGCAACGGCGCGTCGGGATCGGCCAGGGCGAGCAGGTCGGGCACGTGTGCCGCGCCGACCAGGAAGTTGCGCACGAACGGCGCGAACCACTCGGCGCGGTACAGCCGGTGCGCGGGCACCGCCTCGGCCATCGGCGCGTTGCCGGGCGGGAACAACGCCGCGTCGTCCCACAGTCCGGTGAACAGCGCTTGGTACAGGGTCTCGGGGGCGTCGGTGGCTGCGTTCATGGTCGAGGCGCCTTCCCGGCCCAGGTCCACGCGTAACCCGGGTCCTCGCTCGCGAGGCCGCCCTCGCCGACGCCCAGCGGTCGGAAGGTGTCCACCATGACCGCGAGCTCGTCGAAGAACTCGATGCCGATGCTGCGCTCGTAGGCACCGGGCTGCGGTCCGTGCGAATGCCCGCCCGGGTGCAGCGAGATCGAGCCCTGGCCGATCCCGGACCCCTTGCGGGCCTCGTAGTTGCCGCCGCAGTAGAACATGACCTCGTCCGAGTCCACGTTGGAGTGGTAGTACGGCACCGGGATCGACAGCGGGTGATAGTCCACCTTGCGCGGCACGAAGTTGCAGATCACGAAGCCCTGCCCCTCGAACACCTGGTGCGCGGGCGGCGGCTGGTGGACTCGGCCGGTGATCGGCTCGAAGTCGGAGATGTTGAACACGTACGGATACAGGCACCCGTCCCAGCCGACCACGTCGAACGGGTGGGTGGGGTACACGTAGCGGGTGCCGGCGATCTCGCCGCCCAGGCCGCGGTGCTTGACCAGCACCTCGACGTCGGTGCCCTCGGCCAGCAGCGGCTGGACCGGCCCGCACAGGTCGCGTTCGCAAAACGGCGCGTGTTCGAGAAGTTGGCCGAACCGGGACATGTAGCGCTTGGCGGGCGTGATGTGCGAGTTGGCCTCGATGCAGTACGCGCGCAGCGGCTCCTCGGTGCCGGGGACCCACCGGTGGGTGGTGGCACGCGGCAGGATCACGTAGTCGCCCGGGCCGACGGTGAGCGCGCCGAACACGGTCTCCACCGTCCCGGAGCCGGACTCGATGTACGCACACTCGTCGCCGAGCGCGTTGCGGTACAGCGGGGAGGGGCTGCCCGCGACCACGTAGGAGATCCGTACGTCGCCGTTGCCCAGCACCAGCCGGCGGCCGGTGACCGCGTCGACCGCCTTCCACTCGTTGTCCGCGAACAGCTCGTGCAGCTTGAGATGGCGCGGCTTGAGCGGATGGTTGGCGGTGACGCTCTGGTCGGGGACCTCCCACACGCTCGCGTCGGCGATGGCCGACGGGATCGCCCGGTGATAGAGCAGCGAGGAGTCGGAGGAGAAGCCCTCCTCCCCCATCAGCTCCTCGTAGTACAAGCCGCCGTCCGGGCGGCGGTGCTGGGTATGCCGCTTCGGCGGCACCTCGCCCACGCTGCGGTAGTACGCCATGACTGCCCGACTCCTCCGTCTGCTCCCCGTGCCGCCCTGCCGGCCCGCCGTCCGCGGGCCGCCGCGCGCGACGGCCGGCCCGCGACCTGGATCCTGTCCTCCCGGACGGGACCTAGAGGTTGCCGCGCCGCTCCTGCTCGCGCTCGATCGCCTCGAACAGCGCCTTGAAGTTCCCCTTGCCGAAGCCGAGCGAACCGTGCCGCTCGATCAGCTCGAAGAACACGGTCGGCCGGTCCTGGACGGGCTTGGTGAAGATCTGCAACAGGTAGCCGTCCTCGTCGCGGTCGACCAGGATCTTCAGTTCGCGCAACGTCTCGACGGGTACCCGGGTCTCGCCGGCCCATTCCCCGAGCGTGTCGTAGTAACTGTCCGGAGTGGACAGGAACTCGACGCCCATCTCGGCCATCGCGCGCACCGAGGCCACGATGTCGCCGGTGGCCAGCGCGATGTGCTGCACGCCCGGGCCGCCGTAGAACTCGAGGTACTCGTCGATCTGCGACTTCTTGCGGCTGACCGCGGGCTCGTTGAGCGGGAACTTCACTCGGTGGTTGCCACTGGTGACCACCTTGGACATGAGCGCGGAGTACTCGGTGGCGATGTCGTCGCCGATGAACTCCTTCATGTTGGTGAAACCCATGACGCGGTTGTAGAAGGAGACCCACTCGTCCATGCGGCCCAACTCGACATTGCCCACGCAGTGGTCGATGGCCTGGAAATAGCGCTTGGGGTGGTCGGCCGGCTTGCCCCGGAACAGCGGCTCGGCGGCGACGAAGCCGGGCAGGAACGGGCCCTTGTAACCGGACCGGTCCACCAGGGTGTGTCGGGTCTCGCCGTAGGTGGCCAGCACCGCGGTACGCACCGTGCCGTGCTCGTCGGTGTCGTCGTGCGGCTCGACCAGCACGGTCGCGCCGTTCTCCCGGGCGAAGGCGATCGCCTTGTCGACGTCGGGGACCTCGATGGCGATGTCGGAAACGCCGTCACCGTGGGCGGCGGTCGCGACGCCGACCTCGGTGCCGGCGTGAACCTCGCCGGTGATGCGGAAACGTGCCTTGCCGGACACGAGCACGTACTCGGCGACGTCGCGGCACCCGGTCTCGGGCCCGCGGTAGGCGACACAGGTCATCCCGAACGCCGTCGAATAGTAGTGCGCGGCCTGCTTGGCGTTGCCGACGAAGAAACGGACATGGTCCATCGCGACGACCGGGAAGGGGTCTCCCGCCGGGTCGTGCTCGACGGCGCCGACGAGGGCGTCGGTGTCCTCAAGGGTGGTGAAGGTGCTCATGACGCGCGATCCCCTCGGAAAGGAACGGATGCCGGAAGTACACTTGCGAATGCAACATCTGACAACATCAAGCTCGGGAGCTGTACAGATTGCCTAGGTGAGGCGGCCATATGCGGGACGATCTTCAGGATTCGCGCAGCACGCTCGACGAACTGGACGTGCGTCTCATCCGAGCGGGCCGGCAACACCCACGCGCGGGCATGTTGGAACTGTCCCGGGTGATCGGGGTGTCCCGCGCCACGGTCCAGGCACGCCTGGAGCGCATGGAGGCCGCCGGAGTGATCACCGGCTACGGCCCCGAGGTCGACCTGGTGGCCGCCGGATACCCGGTTCTGGCCTTCGTCACACTGGAGATCGCCCAGGGCGGTCTGTCCGGCGTGGCCACGGCCCTGAGCGCGGTCCCCCAGGTGCTGGAGGCCTACGGCACCACCGGCATCGGCGACGTGCACTGCCGCATCGCCGCCACCTCCAACCAGGACCTGCAACAGATCCTGATCGACATCAACCGCATCCCCGAGGTGGTCCGCTCCACCAGCGTGATCGTCCTGTCCGAGGTCGTCCCGATGCGTACCCTCCCCCTCCTCGAAGCCCAAAAACGCCCCCGCCCCAGCCGCGTCCCGGCCTTGCGCGAGGACCCGGCGTAGCGGCCGGCACGTGCGGCATCGGTGCGGTTCATCCACCGATAGCCCGATTCCGGCACCTGTGCGCACGCACGGCATCGCCCGACTCGGATCAGAAGCCCACGCGGGCATTCCCGCACCACGCGCCCCTGCTGCACGACAAACGTGGGCGAGCCCGGGAGAATGCCGGGGCATGGTTGGTGATGAGGTGGATCGGGACGTGACGATGTCGGTGTCTGGGCAGCAGGGTTCGGAGCAGGTCGCGCAGTGGGACGTGCATCGGCGGATCGCCGAGGAGCTGGGGGTTCGGGAGGGGCAGGTCAGGGCCGCGGTCGAGTTGCTCGACGGTGGGGCGACCGTGCCGTTCATCGCCCGGTACCGCAAGGAGGTCACCGGGACCCTGGACGACACGCAGCTGCGTAATCTGGAGGAGCGCCTGCGCTACCTGCGGGAGCTGGAGGAGCGCCGCACCGCCGTGCTCGCCGCAATCGAGGCGCAGGGCAAGTTGGACGACCCGCTGCGGGCGCAGATCCTGGCGGCCGACTCCAAGGCCCGACTGGAGGACATCTACCTCCCGTACAAGACGAAGCGGCGGACCAAGGCGCAGATCGCCCGCGAGGCCGGTCTGGAACCGCTCGCGCTCGGCCTGCTGGGCGACCCCTCACGCGACCCGGTCGCCGCGGCCGAGGCGTTCGTCGACGCGGACAAGGGCGTCGCCGACGCCCAGGCGGCACTGGACGGCGCGCGCTCCATCCTGGTCGAGAAGTTCGCCGAGGACGCCGACCTGATCGGCGCACTGCGCGAGAAGATGTGGACCCGCGGACGGATCGTGGCCAAGGTGCGCGGGGGCAAGGAGGAGGCGGGCGCCAAGTTCGCCGACTACTTCGACTTCGCCGAGCCGTTCACCCGACTCCCCTCGCACCGGATCCTGGCCATGTTCCGCGGCGAGAAGGAGGACGTGCTCGACCTCACCCTCGCCCCCTCGGCGGACGAGGAGGTCGACGGCCCGACCGAGTACGAGCGCTCGATCGCGCACACTTTCGGCATCGTCAACCGCGACCGCCCGGCCGACAAGTGGCTCGCGGACACGGTGCGTTGGGCCTGGCGTACCCGGATCCTGGTGCACCTGGGCATCGACCTGCGCGGTCGGCTGCGGCAGGAGGCCGAGGACGAGGCGGTCCGGGTGTTCGCGGCCAACCTGCGCGACCTGCTGCTCGCGGCGCCGGCCGGCACCCGGGCCACGATGGGCTTGGACCCGGGTCTGCGTACCGGGGTCAAGGTCGCGGTGACCGACGACACCGGCAAGGTGGTCGCCACCGAGACGATCTACCCGCACGAGCCGCGCCGCCGGTGGGACGAGTCGATCGCCACGCTCGCGAAGCTGGCCGCCGCGCATCGGGTGGACCTGATCGCGATCGGCAACGGCACCGCCTCGCGCGAGACCGACAAGCTGGCCGCCGAACTGATCGCCAAGCACCCGGAACTGGGCCTGACCAAGGTGATGGTGTCCGAGGCGGGCGCGTCGGTGTACAGCGCCTCGGCCTTCGCTTCACAGGAACTCCCGGACCTGGACGTGTCGTTGCGAGGTGCAGTCTCCATCGCCCGCCGACTCCAGGACCCGTTGGCCGAGTTGGTCAAGATCGACCCGAAGTCGATCGGCGTCGGCCAGTACCAGCACGACCTCTCCGAACTGAAGTTGTCCCGCTCGCTGGACGCGGTGGTCGAGGACTGCGTGAACGCGGTCGGCGTCGACGTCAACACGGCGTCCGCGCCGCTGCTCACCCGGGTATCCGGGATCGGCGCGACGCTGGCCGAGAACATCGTGCAACACCGGGACGCCAACGGCCCGTTCAAGACCAGGCGCGATCTGAGGAACGTCGCGCGGCTGGGTCCGAAGGCGTTCGAGCAGGCGGCGGGCTTCCTGCGGATCCCGGCGGGCGACGACCCGCTGGACTCGTCCTCCGTGCACCCGGAGGCGTACCCGGTGGTGCGCAAGATCGCCGCGGCGGCGGGTGGTGACGTGCGGACCCTGATCGGCGCGGCGCCCAGGCTGCGCGCGCTGGACCCGAAGGCGTTCACCGACGAGAAGTTCGGCCTGCCGACGGTGACGGACATCCTGCGCGAGTTGGAAAAGCCGGGACGCGACCCGCGACCGGCGTTCAAGACGGCGACCTTCAAGGAGGGCGTCGAAAAGTTGTCCGACCTGCAGCCCGGGATGCTCCTGGAGGGTGTGGTCACCAACGTGGCCGCGTTCGGCGCGTTCGTGGACGTCGGCGTGCACCAGGACGGCCTCGTGCACGTCTCGGCGATGTCGAAGACGTTCGTGAGCGACCCGCACGACGTGGTCAAGTCGGGCGATGTGGTCCGGGTCAAGGTGCTCGACGTGGACATCCCGCGCAAGCGGATCTCGCTGACGCTGCGGCTGGAGGACGAGGCGGAACAGCGCGGGGCGCGTCCCGACCGCGGGGACCGCGCCGACCGGGGCCCGCGTCCGGAACGCGGGTCGCGCGAGGGCCGGCCGCAGGGCGACGGGCGGCGGGGTGACGGCCGGTCGGGAGACGGCCGGTCGGGAGACAGGCGCCAGGGCGGTGCGCGCCAGGGCGGCAACGGTGGCGCGGGGGCCGGGGGTGGCGGTGGCCAGGGACGACGGGCCGCCACGCCGCCGAAGCAGTCCCGGGGTCCGCAGGGGCCGGCCGGGGGCGGCGGGGCGATCGCGGACGCGCTGCGGCGGGCCGGGCTGGTGGAGTGAGGTCGGTGGTCGCGGTCGCGTGAGGGGTGGGTTCACGGAGCGGCCGGGCGTCGTGGGCGCGGGGTGCCGGTGCGGGGTACCGGTGCGGGGTGCGAGTGCACCGGGCGGGTCGGGGATCGGGCGAAGGCGCGGTCCATGGCCTGGTCCGGCCGGAGCGGGTGAATCCGATGTGGCCGGGGCGGCGGCGCGGTCGGTACTGCGCGGACGTCGGCCCGGCCGCTCCGCCGACGTGACCCCGGCACACCCGGCGGGCGCGAGCGTGAAGCGGCCCCGGCCGGCCGCCGGACGAGGGTGCCTGGTCAGCCCGCCTGGGCCCTGGGCGCCAGCGCACCCAGTACCGCCGTGTGGGTGACGCCGTACTCCGCGAGCAGGTCCGCGACCACCCCCGGCCGGGCCGTCAGCGCGAGCAGGATGTGCTCGTCGCCGATGTGCCGCTGACCGCGCGCGACCGACTCGCGCAGCGACTGCTCCAGCACCTTCTTGGCGCCCGGCGTGAACGGTACGTGCCCCGTCCGACCGCCGAAAGGCCACAACCGCCGGGTCCGCCGAGCCGGCGCCAACGCGCCCTCGCCGTGCGTCTGTTCGACGCGCGCGACGATCTCGCCCACGTCGATCCCGAGGTCGGCGAGCGCGGCCTCGTCGGCCTGCGAGATGCCGCCGCGGCGCCGGGCCCGGGCCAACCCGCGTTCGATCTCGTCGCGGCTCGCCACGAAGCCGATCGTGGCGAGCGCGACCGAGGTCCGCGTACCCTCCGCGTCCAACAGCGCCGCAAGCATGTGCCTCTCCTCCACGCAGGCGTCCCCGGCGCGCCGCGATTGCTCGATGGACCCGTAGACCACGCCTCGGGCACTGTCCGTGAACCTCTCGAACATCAGTTCCTCCCGTGCTTCTTGTGCACTGCCTGCCGGCTCACCCCGAGCTCCGCGGCGATCTCCTGCCACGACCAGCCCTGCACGCGCGCACTACGCACCTGCACGGCCTCGAGCTGTTCGAGCAGCCGGCGCAGCGCGGCCACGGCCCGTAGGCCCACCCGTGGATCGCGATCCCCCGCCCGACTGGCGAGGTCCGTTGCTTCGGTCATGACTGTCAACCTACGTTGACGCAAGCCTGCCTGTCAACTGTGATTGACAGACACTCGGACCCCATGGCGCGCCCGGACCCCCGCGGCGCCGCCGTCCGACCCGGTACGGTCGCGAACCATGCGAATTCTTGTACTCGGAGGCACCGCATTCGTGGGTCGAGCGATCGTCGAGGACGCGCTGCGCGAGGGCGCCGACGTCACCCTGTTCGGCCGAGGCAGGACCGGCACCGATCTCTTCCCGGACGCGACCCGACGGATCGGCGATCGCGACACCGGCGACTACACGGCGCTGCGCGAGGGCGAGTGGGACGCGGTGGTGGACGTCAGCGGATACGTACCGCGCCACGTCGGACAGGCGATGGCGGTACTCGGCGACCGGATCGGTCGGTATCTGTTCCTCTCCAGCCACGCGGTCTACGTCCGGTCCGGGATCGACCCCGGCTCGGACGAGGACACCCCCCGACGCGCACCGGTTCGCGACACCGAGGTGCTCGACGACGACACCTACGGACCGTGCAAGGTCGCCTGCGAGGACGACGTGCTCGCCCGGTACGGCGACCGCGCGACGATCGTCCGGCCGGGCAAGGTGGCCGGGCCGCACGACGTGCAGGACACCTTCACGTACTGGTCCCGCCGAGCCGCGCGCGGCGGACGGGTGGCGCTGCCGGGTCGGCCCGAACAGCCGATCCAGGTGGTCGACTCGCGCGACCTGGCCCGCCTGGTCACCCGACTGCTGATGGACGACCGACCGGGCGCGTTCCACGCGGTGGGCCCGGCCGAACCGACCACGCTCGCCGGCCTGATCGGCGTCTGCGCGCAGGTGGCGGGCACCGAGGTGGAGATCGTCCCGGTCCCGCCCGACGCGGTACCCGGCCCGTTCCCACTGGTCTGCCCCGAGAACCAGTGGCCCGCCCGGCAACGGGACGCCGGGCGCGCCCGCGCCGCCGGAATGCCGGCCACGCCGCTGTCGGTCACCGCCGCCGACGTACTCGCCTGGGACCGCGCTCGGGGCGAACCACCCTTGTCCGTCGGACTGTCGGCGAAGGAGGAGGCCCGGTTGATCGAGGAGGCGTGAGCCGCGCTCCGCGCGGTCGAGGCGTGAGCCGTGCTCGTGCGGTCGAGGCGTGAGCCGCGCTCCCGCGGCCGTGGACGGGGACCGGAACGGAGACGGTAACAGGACCACCCGGCACCGGAGTTCCCTCCGGCACCGGGCGTCCCGGGCGTCCCGCGCCGATCAGTCCCGCGCCACCCACTCCGGCGCGACCATCCCGCCGCCGCCGTACGCCGGCAGTCGCAGCTTCGCGCCGTCCTTCGCGATCTGGGTCCACGGCCGGTTGAGGCCCGCCGAGCCGAACCGGCGTACCCGCGTGACCGCGTCCAGGTCGAGCGCGTCCACCAACACCTCCTCGCCACCGCCCGCCTGTTGCCGAACCATCCCCTCGGGGTCGACGATCAGGCTCTCCCCGACTCCGGCCGGATCGGCGATGTTCAGGTTGACCACGTACACCTGGTTGCTGAACGCGTTGGCCCGCGCGCAGACCCGTTCCATCTCCCGGTCGCGCGTCGTGGTGAGCACCGGTTGCAGGATCACCTCGGCCCCCATCCACGCCAACTGCCGCACGGTCTCCGGGAACGAGCCGTCGTAGCAGATCGCCAGCCCGATCCGGCCCACGTCCGGGATGTCGAACACCTCGAAGCAGTCGCCCGGTTCGGCGTCCTCGTAGGGCTGCCAGGTGAAGACCTTGCGATACGCGGCGACCACCTCACCCGTCGGCGAGACCGCGATCGCGGTGTTGAAGATCCGTTCGTCCTCGGCACGTTCGAAGAACGAGCCCGGCACCAGCCACAGGCCGGTCTCCCGGGCCAGCTCCCGAACCCGGCGCACCGTCGGTCCGTCGATCGGCTCGGCGGTGTCGGTCATCCAGGACGCGGGCGTGTCCCACATCGACCCGGGGGCGGCGAGCAACAGCTCCGGCGCGAGCACGAGTTGCACGTGTGGAAAGAGCTTCCGCACGGTGCGTACCTGCTCGGCGAAGCGGGTCCAGGTCGCTTCGACGTCGAGGGGCACGGCCGTGGTCTGGATCGCGGCGATGTTCAGAATGCGCATGAGGTTCCCTGATGCTGTGGGAGAAGGGGCGTCGACGGATGGGCGGTCGGCACTTCGTTCACTGATCGAACGGCACACCGACCGCCTCGTGAATCGGGTCGTGGGCCGGGCGGCGAGTCGAGTACTCGGCTGGGGGCGTCGCGTCGGGCTCAGCCCGCGAGCGCGTCTTCGGTCACCGTCACCCGGGCGACCTCCGTCCGGCCGGACGCGAAGAAGCGCCGAGCCCTGGGCCGGTAGGCGAGCATCACCACCACACCGAGCAGGATCGAGCCGATCCCGAGCAGGAACACCCCGCCCACCCCGAACATCGAGGTGTGCCCATAGTCCGGCTGCCACATGTCGTACGCGCTGCGCCCGAACGCGGCGAGCATCATGGTCGCGCCGATCAGCGGCAGCACGCCCTTGAAGAGCAGTTCGCGCGGCCCGTCGCGCAGGTCGCGCCGGAAGTACCAGACACAGGCGTAGCCGGTGATCGCGTAGTAGAACGCGATCAGCAGGCCGACCGAGCCGATCGCGTCGCCGAGGAAGTGCCCGGACAGCGCCGACAGCACCACCAGCGCGAGCGCGGCGGCGATACCGAAGAACGCGGTGCCGAACCCGGGTGTGGCGTACCGAGGGTGGATCCGGCCGAACCGCGCCGGCGCGGCCCCGTGCGCGGCCATCGACAACGTCCCGCGCGACGTGGAGACGCCGCAGGTGAGCAGCGCGGCGACGGCCGAGATCGCCACGGACAGCTTCAGTACGGCGGCGAGACCGGAGCCGACCAGCCCCGGCGCGAGTGTCGCGACCACGTCGGCCGCGTTGTCCTCGTTGCCCAGCCCCAGCGCGTCGGTGCCGACGCCGGCGTACGAGATCGCGGCGTACGCGGTGAACAGGTAGGTCGCGAGCAGTACAACGGTGGAGATGACGGCGGCCTTGCCAGGCGTGTTCGCGCTGTCCTTGGTCTCCTCGTTGACCGTGATCAGCGCGTCCCAGCCCCAATAGATGTACAGGCACAGGAGTACCGCCTGCGCGAACACACCCCAACCGTCGAACCCGAGCGGATTGAGCCAGGACAACGACGGCGACAGCGCGCCGGTCGCCTCGCCGTGCTGCGCGAACGCCGCGATGCCGAAGGTGAGCAGCGCCGCCAGTTGCAGGCCGAGCAGGAAGTACTGGATGCCGGCGGCGATCGAGATGCCGCGATAGGCGATGACGGTGACCAGCGCCAGGATCAGTACGCCGGTGCCGGCCACCGCCCACGTGTCGTCGGTGAACGCGTCCAGTCCGACCACGTCGAGCAGATAGGCCGAGGCGACCTGGGCAAGCGCGGTCATCGCGATCACCGTGCAGACCTGCACGACCCAGCCGCCGGACAGCCAGCCCAGGTAGGGACTGAACGCGCGTGTCCCCCACACGAACGTCGTGCCGCAGTCCGGCATCGACCGATTGAGCTCCCGGAAGGCGAACGCGGTGAGCAGGATCGGTACGAAGCCGACCAGCAGGGCGGCGGGGGCGAGGTCTCCGGCGACCAGGGTCACGAAGCCGAGGGTGACGGCGATGCTGTAGGCGGGCGCGACCGACGCCAGGCCGAGCGCGACGGTGCCGAGCAGGCCGACCGATCCGGACCGCAGACCCTTGGCGGAGGCTTCCGGCGCCACGGGTGTTCCCGGGGGTTCGGCCGCTCCGGATGCTCCGGGCGCTCCGGGCGCTTGGGCCGTGCTCATGCGTACTCCAGGGTGCCGGGGACGTGATGGGACGGAGTCGAAGGGCGCGCCGCGACGCGTGTCGCGGGCCGTGTCGCAGCGACCGGTTTCTTTGAACGCACATTCAAATAACTCACATCCACCCGGTCAAGACCCGTTTCCTGGACCGACGCAGCACCCTCTGTAGTAATCTGAAGAACCTTCAAAGAATCTTCAAGGAACCACCAAGGAACCCGTCCTCCCAGGACAGGGAAGAATCGACCTCATGGCCAGACGCAAGGACCAGGAGGGCCGCCGGGCCCAGATCGCCGCAGCCGCCGAACGCGCCGTCCTCAATCGAGGCCTCGCCGATCTCCGCCTGCGCGACATCGCCGATGAGGCCGGCCTCACCTCGGGCGCGGTCCTGTACTACTACGAGGCGGTCGAGGACCTCCTCCAGGAGACCTACCGCAACGCCATCGACCGCTTCTGCCACCAGCGCGAACAGGCCGTCGAGCAACTCGGGGACGCCCGCGACCGCCTGCGCACGGTCATCTCCACCGGCGTCGCCACCGGCCCCGAGGACACCCTCCCCCGCCTTCTCTTCGAGTTCTGGCCGATGACCCTGCGCGATCCCCGGGTGGCTGCCCTCGACAACACCCTCACCGAACGCCAGATCGCGGTCTACTACGGCGTCTTCGTCCTCGGCGAGGCCCAGGGCCACTTCCACCTGACCGACAGCGCCCGCCTACTCGCGGAAAACTTCGTCGCCCTCGAGGACGGCCGCCAGATGGACGTCCTCTCCGGCCGCCTCACCCGAATCCAAATCCTCCGAGCCCTCCACAGCCAAGCCAAGTCCGTCACCGGTTGCGACCTGCGCCCACCCCTGCCCCTGCCCGGGTAAGCCCCCACCTGGATCTTTGATATGGTTCTCCACGTCGCCGCACGGAACACCAGCGGAGACCACCCAGTCCGGGTGGCGGAATTGGCAGACGCGCTAGCTTGAGGTGCTAGTGCCCGAAAGGGCTTGGGGGTTCAAGTCCCCCCTCGGACACAGACCATAACCCCAACGTGTGCGGGTCGAGGATTGCCTCGACTCGCACTTTTTGGTTTTCGGGCTCGTAGGTGGGTTTCAGTCCGAGTGCGCTGTAGGTGTCGGCCCTGGGCTGCGGCTCGGCCTCACCGAGTGCCTTTTTGATGTTCCCGATGTCCTTCACGAGGACTTCGATCTCTTCCTTGTCCAGGCGGCGACGGTCGTTGACCACGCGGGTGCGGGCGATGTGTCGGGGGTGGGCTGCGAGGCGTACATCCGGTCGATGGTGTCGGCCAGGCGGTCGGGGGCGAAGGCGGCGATCCAGCGGTCGAGGGGCTTGAGGAAGTCGCGCTCGGCCCATCGACGCTCCGGAAACGATCGACGTCACCGAGCCGTACCGTGACCGGGCGTTGTGGTTCCCGGGCTTGGCCCACCTGCACATGGGCGACACCACGACCGGCGGCGAACTGGTCCGATCGCGCGCTGCACGGGTTCCGCGCATCCGACGATGCGTAGGGCATCGCGGCGGCGCTCGGCACCGGATCGCCCTGTTGTGCGGCGACTTCGACCTCGCACGTGGGCCTGACGGCGGCGGAGGCGGGTGCCGACCCCCGGGCGAAGACTCTGGCGCCCGAGGGCCTCGCCGGCGCGGAGGCCCCGGCGGGCGACGCGACGCGGGCCGCCCACCTGTTGGGCCGGGCAACCGCTCTGCGCGCATCCGTCGGCGCGCCGCTCCCGGAGGGGGAACGCGGCGACGTGACCCGCATCGAGGCGGCGGCCCGCGCGGGATCGACCGAGGCGGACAGCGCGGGTTTCGCCGCAGGCGTGGGCTCCTGAGACGGTGCGTCCCAGTGCCCGAGAGGGCTTCCCGCGGTGCCCGTACCCTGATCGCGGCGCGGCCGCGACGGGCGTGCCCAAACCACTACCGGGGGATTCACGTGGAAGGTCTGCTCCTCGACGGCCGCTACCGCTGCGTCGTGTGTATCGGCAGCGGCGGGATGGGCGATGTGTGGCGTTGCCGCGACGAGCGCATCGGGCGGGATGTCGCGGTCAAGCTGCTGTCGTACGCCGCGAACTCCGGCGGCGCACCCGACCGCTTCGAGCGCGAGGCGCGCATCGTGGGTGCGCTGGGCAGCCCGGCGATCGTGACCGTGCACGATTTCGGACGGGCCGAGGTCGGCGGGCGGATGACGCCATACCTGGTGATGGAACTGCTCGCCGGCACCGCGCTGAATGCCCGTCTCATGACCGGAGTTCCGGTGCCGGTCGCCGACGTGGTGGCCTGGGGCAGCGCGGTGTGCATCGCGCTCGAACACGCGCACGCGCGCGGCGTGGTCCACCGCGACATCAAACCCGCCAACGTCTTCCTGTGCGCCGACGGGTCGGTCAAGGTGCTCGACTTCGGCATCGCCCGGATCGTCGAACCGGACGCCGGGCACACGCCGATGACGGTCACCGGCGCGATCCTGGGCACCCCGCACTACATGTCCCCGGAGCAGGCGGGCGGCGAGAAGGCGGACCACCGCAGCGACCTGTACTCACTGGGCTGCCTGCTGTACGCCCTGGTCGACGGGCAGCCGCCGTTCCACGCCGAGTCCATGTACGGCATCGCCATGCAGCACCTTACCGCGCCGCCCCGCCCGCCGGGTCTGGAACGTCGGGAGCTGCCGGAGGACTTGCGGCAGCTGATTCTCGCGTTGCTGGCCAAGGCGCCCGAGGACCGGCCGCAGAGCGCGGTGGAGGTACGCGAACGCCTGGCCGCCATCGGGGCCGACAGCAGTGCCGGGGGTGGTGCCCCTGGCGGTATCCCGGCACCTCCGCGCGTGCCTCCGATGATGCCGCCGGCCCCTGTCTTGCCCGGCTCGGCGCCCGCGCCCGAGCCGGCAGCCCGGCGCCGCACGTTCGTCATCGGCGCTGTCGCGGCCGTTGTCGCGCTGGCACTTGCGATCGCCCTCGCCGTCCGGTGGACGGACGGCGACGGCTCGGGGAACAAAGGCAAGGGCGCCGCAGGCAGCCGGTCGGGCTCGAGTACGAACCCCGGTGCCGACCCGAACGCGAAACAGGACTCGACCTCACCCGCTGCCCCGCCCGCCGGCGGATCCGGGGCGAAAGCCGACGCGGTCCCTGCCACCTTCAAGGAAGCCGAGGCCCGCGAGGCGACCGTCCCGCTCATGTCGCAGATCCGGGCGACCGACCCCTGCGCGATGCTCGACCGTGAGTTCCCGAAGCGTTTCGGCCCGGTCGTCGTCGAGACGGCACGCCAGGCCCAGAAGTTCACCGAGTGCCAGATCGTGGCGAGCAACGGCGGTGCGACCGACCTCAGTGTGCGGTTCCGGGTGGAGTTGGGCGTCCTGCTCACGGCCGAGGAACGCGCCAAGCTGACGCCCGTCACGGTGGACGGCGTCGCACTCTTCCAGGATCAGGTGTCCGCGTCGGCCAACACCTGCACGGTCACCCTCCCCTTCGGGAACACCGGGTTCGGGGCGGCGGTGCAGGTCAACCAGCACTACCCCAACAAGGGGTCGGACCAGGCACCGTGGACCGAGGGCTGCGCAACGGCCAAGTCGTACGCGGTCCTCATCGCCCCGAAGGTCACCAAGCCGGCACCGCGCGCGACGGCCCCGACCGGACACACGCTCATCGGCAAGGACCCGTGCAACGCGATCGACGCGTCGGCGCCCAGGGTCCAGGGTTGGACATACCACGGCATCAGCCGCAACCTGCCCTACCGCTGCTCGGTCAAACTGGTGAACGGCGACTCGACCTACACCGTCGCGATCAGCTACAAGCGCGACGCCGAGCAGGTGGCCGCGGACGCCAAGCCGATCTCGGTGCGCGGCATGAACGGCATCGAACTGTCCGACGCTGGAAAGACGTCGTTCTGCATCGCGTCGCTGACCTACGTCCGCGAGACATCCGGCACGGCGTGGGACGCCCAACTCATCAGCGTGGACGTCAACCAGGAGTCGAACAAGGGCGGCGCCACGCTGGACACCTGCGCCTTGGCCGACACCGTCTTCAAACTGGTGACCGACGGGCTCGGTGGCTGAGCCATCACGCCGCATCCCCCGCCGGCGCGTCCGGCGCCGGTGCCCGAGTAGGGCGCCTGCTCCGGACCGTGGGTACCGAATAATCCATCCGTGCAGGTCAGGCAACATGTCGGTACCTGTGGAGCCGGGACTGCGGGGGCGTTCAGTGGCGTCGGGCCGCGGCGGGGAAGGTGATGACAACCATCAGGACACCTATGGTCGCGAGCGCGGCGATGACGGCGGCCACCCCGATGTACGGCGCGGCCGGCGGCAGGAGCAGGACGGCCGCCGCGCCGCACAGCGCCGCGAGGGGACGGATGACGTGCCCGGCCAGGACGGCTGTGTGGATCAGCCGCAGCAGCACGACGAAGACGGCGTGCGGGACGGCCACGGCGTAACAGATCGCGAGCGGCGCGGCCGCGACGTCGTTCCGGCCTGCTCGACCGCGACCTCCAGGCCGGCGCCGAGGGCAGCGAGCCCCGCGAAGAGGCCGTAGTGGCCGTATCCCCAAAGGACGGGAGTTGGGCCGGGGACGGCAGGGCGTCCGCTTCGGCCAGGACCAGACGCAGGATCCAGCCCGCCTCCAGGAGCGCGATGCCCGCGGCGTACCGCAGGGCGGTGCGGCGGCCCGCCGGGTGCTCGGCGGCGGCCCGCAGCCATTGCGCGACGAGCGCGACGCGCATGACCAGGTAGCCGGTGGTGATGAGCCGGTAGTCGGAGTCGGCGGCGGTGGCCGGCACGCCGGCGGCAAGCACCAGCACACCCGCCATCTGCACCATCGTCAGCAGCCGGTAGGCGACATCGTCGGTGTCGTACGACGAGGCGAACCAGGTGAAGTTCATCCACGCCCACCACACGGCGAAGAAGACCGGACATTTCGATCCGCGGCAAGAAATTTCGGCGGAGCTGTCACAGCCGCTCGGGGTGTGCGGTCTTAGCTGTCGACCGGGCGACGACGAAGTCCCGGCAATCGGAAGGACCTGGCATGAGGATCGTGGTCATCGGGGGTACCGGGCTGATCGGCTCGAAGCTCGTGACGAAGCTGGGCGAGCACGGACACGAGGCGGTCGCGGCCGCGCCGAACACCGGCGTGAACACCCTCACCGGCGAGGGGCTGGCCGAGGTGATGCAGGGCGCGTCCGTGGTCGTCGACGTGTCGAACTCCCCGTCCTTCGAGGACGCCGCGGTGCTGGAGTTCTTCACCACCTCCACCCGCAACCTGCTGGCCGCCGGGAGGGAGGCCGGTGTGGGCCACCACGTCGCGCTGTCGGTGGTGGGCAGCGAGCGGCGTCCCGACATCGGCTACTTCCGGGCGAAGATCGCCCAGGAGCAGCTGATCAGGGAGTCGTCCATCCCGTTCTCGATCGTGCACGCGACGCAGTTCTTCGAGTTCGCCCGGCGGATCGCCGACGAGGCGACGACGGGCGACGAGGTCCACATCGCCCCGGTCGCCTTCCAGCCGATCGCGGGCGACGACGTCGCGCGGTACGTGGGCAGGACCGCGGTGGGCACGCCGCTGAACCGGACGATCGAGATCGCCGGCCCCACCCGGTACCGGATGGACGAGTTCTTCCGGGAGGCCCTCGCGACCTGGGGCGATGCGCGCCGGGTGGTCACCGACCCGCACGCGCACTACTTCGGTGCCGAACCCGACGAGTCCACGCTCGTGCCGGGTGACGGCGCCGTCCTCGGCGAGATCACCTACAAGGACTGGCTGCAGGCGTCCGGCGCCTAGGGCCCGGGACACCCGTGCCGACGCCGGGGGATGCGGCGGAGCCGTCCACGCGCCGCATCCCCCGGCGTCGACCTCTTGCGCGTCGCGTCGGCGCACGGCTTCGAATCGGCGTCCGACCGCCGAGGACACGGCGCCGCAGACCCGGGGAAGGGTCCGCCATGACCGCCGTGGCGACGGGAGCCGAGTTCCGGTCGGCGCGGTCCGAGATGTGGACGGCGTGCACGGTCGGCCGACGTCCCGGCCGTCCGCGCCGGTGAGAACCAGCCCTTCGATCGGTGAAACGAGAGCAGCTGTGAATCATTCGGCACAACAGCGACCCGAAGGCGTTCCCATCGCGGCGGCGCGGATCGGCACGCTCGAAGATCTGCGCGAACACCTCCAATGGGCAATCGAGTTGGAGCACGCGACCCTGCCGCCGTACCTGTGCGCCCTCGCGAGGTGCACCGCGCGGACGAAAGGCCCCTGGAGCCCCGTAACCGGATGACCCTGTGCCGATGCGGCCACTCCTCCGGCAAACCGTTGTGCGACGGAACCCACCGGGCGATCGGCTTCCACGAGGAGCCGACCACCGCGGAGAAGGAAGAGACACCGTGACCCTCATGGCCCGGCGGCGGATCAGCCGAGCGGCGCGGGCGCTCCGCCGCGTAGCCGTTCCAGGTCCGAGGCACGTACCTGGATGACGAACAGGGCGATCACCGCGGCGATCACCGCGAAGACGGCGGCCGTCACGAAGGCAGCGGAGATCCCGGTGGTCAGGATCTGGTGGCTCCAAGGGGCAGGTAGGTCGCCGGTGCGTTCGAAGGCGGCCCGCTCCGCCGGGGTGGCCTGGGCGAGGAAGGCGGGGACCTGGTCCTTGGCCTCGTTGCGATTGGCGGTGCCGAAGACGGTGACCAGGATGGACAGGCCGAGGGAACCGCCCACCTGTTGGGTGGCGTTGAGCAGGCCCGAGGCGGCACCCGTTTCGTGGACGGCGACGCCGGAGACGGCCATCAGGGTCAACGACACGAATTGCATGCCCATGCCGACGCCGAAGACCAGCGTCGGGCCCAGGATGCTGCCGGCGTACGTGCTGTGCACGTCGGTACGCGTCAGCCAGGCGAGGCCGGCCGCCGCGAGGAGGGCGCCGACGACCATGAAGGGTTTGGGTCCGTAGCGCGGCAGCAGTTGCGATGTGGCACCGGCGCCGAGCGCGATCACCGCGCTGATCGGGAGGAAGGCCAGACCGGCCTCGATCGGACTGAAGCCGAGGACGTCCTGAACGAACAGGGTCAGGAAGAAGAACATCCCGAAGATCGCCGCGGCCAGGCACAACATGATGCCGTACGTGCCCGCTCGGTTGCGGTCCGCGAACATCGCCAGCGGAGTGATCGGCTGCCTGGATTTGCGCTCGATGGAGAGGAACACCGCCAGCAGGACGATGGCCGTCGCGAACGCGGCGATGGTCAGGCTGTCCCGCCAGCCCTCCTGGGCGGCCCGGATGAAGCCGTACACGAGCGAGCCGATGCCCAGCGTGGAGGTGAGTGCGCCGAGCAGGTCGAAGTGGCCGGGATGGCGCTCGGACTCCCTGATGTAGCGCGGCGTGGCCAGCGCGATGAGCACGCCGATGGGCACGTTGACGAAGAACACCCACCGCCAGTCGAGCCATTCGACCAGGATGCCGCCGGCCAGCAGCCCGATCGCCCCGCCGCCGGCGGAAACCGCCGCGAAGACGCCGAAGGCCCGGTTGCGGGCCGGGCCCTCGGCGAAGGTCGTGGTGATCAGGGCGAGTGCGGTCGGGGAGGCGATGGCGCCACCGACGCCTTGCAGCGCCCGGGCGGCGAGCAGTTGCGGCGCGCTCTGGGCGAGTCCGCCGAGTAGAGAGGCGATCACGAACAGCAACACGCCGAAGATGAACACCCGCCTGCGGCCCAGGATGTCTCCCACCCGCCCGCCGAGCAGCAGCAGACCACCGAAGGTGAGCGTGTACGCGTTGAGCACCCAGGACAGGCTGGTGGTGGAGAACTCCAACGAGCGCTGGATGTGTGGCAGCGCGATGTTCACGATGGTGATGTCCAGAACCACCATCAGCTGACACGAGGCGATCACCGCGAGCGCGGCGGCGTTCCCGCCGCTGCTTTTCGGTCCGTCGGCGGTCTGCGAGGGTGTCGCGTGAGGATTCGCCATGATGGGTCCCGCGGTTGCCGAGAGCCACGCCACGTGGCGCCGTCCGGCGGAAATCGACGGTGCCGGGCCGATCCGGTGCGGTTCGGCGGTCCCCGACGATCCGGCGTGCGCAAGCGGTCCCCGGCGGTTGGGCGGTGGCGCGCCCGGCCGGGCGAGTCCGCTCACTCGTTCGACCGTAAGCCCGGACCGGAGCCGGTACCACTCGGGCGCTGGTCCCACGCGCCGAAGGACGCGGTCGGGTCCGGGCTTACGAAGGCGATCCGCAGGCGGCTCGGTCGCGGGTCAGGCCGTCTTCGGTGTGGCGCGTACGCCCATGTGAACGTACCGCGAGCCGTCGGCGAGTTCGTAGAAGACCACGCTGTCCCACAGCGGGCTGCCCTCGCGGCGACCCACGAACGTGGTCGCGTCGACGGGTATCAGGTCCCAGTCCATCGGCGGCGAGATGTCGGCCAGCGCGCCGGTGACCTCGATGTGCAGGTGCAGCTTGCCGTCGTCGTTGACGCTCACCGTGGAGAGGCAGCCCACGCGCTCGTACGTCCCGACGTGCCCCGCGACGTCCACGTCCACCGGCGTCTCGGGCGGGCCGAGCAGCTCCGGCATCTCGACGTCCGCGAGCGCGGCGAACAGCTCGCGGCCCAGATCGCGCTGAATCGCGCCGGACTCGCCGCCGTTGACCAGCAGGCAGATCACCGTGCCGGTGTCCGGCATGACCCAGAGCATCGCGGACTGGCCGATGGTGTTGCCCGCGTGCATGATCACCCGGTGCCCGGCCCACTCGTCGAGGATCCAGCCGATCCCCCACTCCGGCGCGAGCGTGTACGGGTTCGGCAGACGCACCTGCGGCGCGGTCATCGCGCCCGGGGCGGCCAGCAGTTCGGTGCCCAGGTGGGCCCGGCCGAACGCCACCACGTCGCTCGCCCGCGCGCAGATCAGCCCGGCCGGCCCCATCGCCCGCGGCAGGCCCCACACCGGGGTCGGGTTGCCGTCCTCGACATGCCCCGTCGCCGCGCTGAAGCGCAGCACGTCCTCCGGCAGCGTCCAGGTGTGGGTCAGGCCCAGGGGTTCGCATATCTGCTCGCGCAGCGCCTCGTCCCAGGACTTGCCGGTGAGCCGCTCGATGATCCGCCCCGCGATCACGAAGCCGGAGTTGCAGTACGAGAACGACTCGCCGATCGGGTGGTTCTGGGTCAGCTCGGCACAGGCCGCGACGTACTTCTCCAGACAGTCGTCGCCGCGTCCGGTGTCCAGGAACAGGTCGCCGTCGATGCCGGAGGTGTGCGTCAGCAGGTGCCGCACGGTCACCGTCTTGGTCACCTCGGCATCGGCGACCTTGAACTCGGGCAGCAGGTCGACGACCGGCGTGTCCAGCGTGAGCCGGCCCTGTTCGGCGAGCAGCATCAGCTGGGTCGCCGTCCAGACCTTGGACACCGAGCCGATCTGGAACAGTGAGTCGGTGGAGACCGGCGTCCCGGTGTCCTTGTTGAGCACTCCGGCGGCGAAGGAGTGCACCTCACCCTCGTGCAGGAAAGCCAGGCTCGCGCCCGGCACCTCGTATTCGGCGATCAGCTCGGCGAGGCGGGCATTCCAGTACGCGGGTTCGACGATTGCGGTCATGGGACCTCTTTCGCAGGTGGGCCGGGCGGGTGTACCGGCACGCTACGCCGACCGGGCGCTCCGGCTCATGGCCGTGACGACGAACCCCGGAGCCACCCTTGGTGCGAACGCACAAGTGGCCGCACAACCACGGGCACACCGCCACCAACCCGTCGGCGTCAGCGCGCCGCGGTGGTGTGGCCGACCCGCACCAGGCCGGTTTCGTAGGCCATCACCACGGCCTGGGCGCGATCCCGAAGCGCCAGCTTGCCCAGCAGCTCGCTCTCGTACCGCTCGACCGCCGCGCCGTCCACCCGCATCGCGTGGGCGATCTCGCCGGTCGCCTTGCCCGCGGCAACCAGGCGCAGCACCTCGATCTCGACCGGGCTCAGGCGGGTGAGAGCGGCGGGAACGGCCCCGACCACCGGCTTCCCGACCGACTCCGCCACCGACCTGCCCACCGGCTCCCCCGCCGACCCGGCGTCCGCCCCCGCGATCGGCTCCACGGCCGACTCCACCGTCGACACCGGGCGGCTCGTCACCGGAATGCTCGCCGCGACCCGGAATCCGCCGCCCGCGACATGCCCGGCCTCGAACGCCCCGCCGTGCACGGCCACCCGCTCGCGCATCCCGAGCAGCCCGTGCCCGCCGCCGGTCATCGCGTAGCCGGAGCCGACCCGGTCGCCGCCGCCGTCGTCGCGGATCTCGATGGCGACCGCATCCGGCAGGTACTCCAGCCGCACCAGCGCCATGGCCGCGCTGCCGGCGTGTTTGCGGGCGTTGGTGAGTGCCTCCTGGGTGATCCGGTACAGCGCGAGCCCGACCGGCAGCGACAACTCGCGGCGCGTGCCGGCCACCTGGAGCTCGGTCGGGAGGCCGGCCAGGCAGGATTCGGCGATCAGCCGGTCGAGGTCGTCGACGCCGGGCTGCGGAGCCGACGGCGCGGTTTCCGGATCCTTGTCGCTGCGCAGTACGCCGAGCAGCTGGCGCATCTCGTCGAGCGCGAGCCGGCCCGATGCCTCCAACGTGAGCAGCGCGCCGCGCGCGCCGTCGAGGTCGCGTTCGAGACTGGCCCGGGCGCCGCCGGACATCAAATGCATCGTGGTGATGTGGTGCGCCACGATGTCGTGCAGCTCGCGGGCGATCCGCCGGCGCTCCTCGGTCAGCGCCCGCTCGGCCAGCAGCTCCCGGTTGACCTCGACCTGGTCCTGCCAGTGCCGCACCGCCGCGCTCGCGCCCACGACCAACGCGGTCGCCACGAGGTCGCCGCTGATGCTGTAGAAGAGCGGCACGTCCGCGTCGCGGTAGCCGGAGGTCTGGGCGGCCATGGTGAGCACCGCGGCCGCGGCGATCGTCCTGGGCCGACAGGACAGCCCGACGGTGTACAGCGCGATCGCCAACGTGAAGCCGAAACGCTGCCCGATGTCGCTGGACAGGTTCAATCCCACCTGGAGGACGAGCACCAGCAGCAGCACCCGGACCGGGGCGCGCCGACGCGCGATCAGGCACAGTGCCGACGCGACCAGGAACGCGATGTTGCCCGCGGTCTCGCCGGGGCCGGGACCGCGGACGGTGACCGCGTAGCCGAGCAGGTCGACGGCCATCGCCACGAGCACGACCAGGACGTCCGCCCGATTGCGGCCCCGGAAGACCCGACGCGCACGGGACGACCCGAATGCTCCCGCGGAATCCGTGGCGGGCAGATCACGACCGGTGATCGCCTTGCCGAGCGTGGCCATGGACTTGGGCACGAAGCCCATCCAGGGCCTCCTTCCATGGAGAACGGCGTGCCAGTATTCCACCGCGACGATCATTGGTCGAAGCGGGCGAATCGACCACCACCGACGCGCCGGATCCCGCTCGGCATCGGCCCCGACGCGCCGGCCCCCGGTGGCAACCGGCCCAGCCGCTCAGCCCCCGCCGTCCCCCGCGCCATCCCCGTACAGTCCACGCTTGGCCGCCCCGACCGGGTCCGTCCCCGCCGTGCTCGTCGCCGCGAAGCGCATGGTCGCCCTCGTACGCCTCGCCGGCTCGCGCGCCGAACGACTCGGCGAAGCGCGCCTGGACCTGGTCGGCGGTGGCGTTCGCGTACATGTCGTCGGCGCCGAACGCGAAGCCGGCCTCGTCGGCCGTCCAGCCCAGCAGGATGTCCGGCTCTCCATCCCCCGCCGATCGGCCTCCGCTCGGTCGGCCGCCCCGTCGATCAGCGCCGCCAGCGCATGCCGGGTCATGGTCGAGCCGTCGATCAGCGGTACGAACGGCACCGGCCACCGGCCCCAGCGGGCCTGCACGCCGAACATCGCGATCGTGGCCTCGACCAGCCGCTCCCACGGCAGCGCGCGCAGTTGCGCGATGTCGGCGACGCCGGCCACGTCCAGCAGCGCGGCCGTGGTGCGCAGCGACTGCGCCCGATCGGGTGTGGCCACGCCGAACGGTGGGCTCTGCAGGATCGCGCGCCGAAAGAGGCCGCGTCCTTCGGGGTGCACGGCCGGCGCCGCCGTGGAGAAGGCACCGCCCGATTGGCCGGCGACGGTGACGTCGTCCGGGTCGCCGCCGAAGGCCGCGATGTTCTCCCTGACCCAGCGCAACGCGGCGAGCTGATCGGTCGGCCAGAAGTTGCCGCACTCCTCCTCGGCGCCGACGCAGAGGTAGCCCAGCGCGCCGATCCGGTAGGAGATGCTCACCACGACCAGGTCGCCGTCGCGCGCGAAGGTGTCTCCCGCGTAGATCGGCAGCGTGCCGGAGCCGCTGACGAAGCCGCCGCCGTGGATCCAGACCAGGACCGGGCGTCGGGCGTCGTCCGGCCCGGCGTCCAGACGTTGAGCGTGAGGCAGTCCTCGTCGAACGGCGGTGCGCCGTGGCCGCCGAGGACCGCGTCGGCGCGCCCGATCTGCGGCGCGCTCGGTCCGTACCGGGCCGCGTCCCGCACGCCGTGCCGACCCGGATGCGGCCGGGCCGGTCGCCGGCGCAGGTCGCCGACCGGGGCAGCCGCGTACGGGATGCCGCGAAAGACCGCGAGGCCGTTCTCGGTGCGACCGCGCAGCGTGCCGGCGGTCGGCTTCACCACGGGATCGCGGTCGCCCCGGCCCGGGGTCACGTCACCGAGCCCTGGTCGGCCGAGGCGCCGTCCGGGAATGCGGCCAGGGGCGCGTCCGCGAACTTCCCGGACAGCAGGTGTCCGGCGCCCGGCGCGAAGGCCGGCAGGTCCAGCGCGCGGAGCATCTGGTGCACGGTGCACACCGCGGCCGAGACGACCGGCTTGCCCAGCCGCTGCTCGGCCTCCTCGATCGCGGCCAGCGATGGCATCTGCACGCACGCGGAGAGCACCACCGCGTCCGCGTCCGCGTGTTCGAGCCGCTCGGCGATGCCCGGCAGGCGCAGCGGGTCGTGCGCGGCCACATCGAGGTTGTCCGGGATCTCCAGCGCCTCGAAGTCGAGCACCTCGATCCCTTCGTGGCCCAGGTACTCCACGACGGTGCGGGTCAGCGGCAGCATGTACGGCGCGACCAGGGCGACCTTGCGCGCGCCGATCGTGTGCAGCCCGTGCACGAGCGCGCCGGCGCTGGTGACCACCGGCGCCGGCGCGCCGTTCTCGACGGTGCGGCTGTGCAGTCGTTCCTCAGAGACCCGGTGGTAGCCCAGGCCCATGCTCATGATCGCCACGAGGCACGCGTAGCCGAGCACGTCCACGCGCGCGTCGGAGAGTTCGACGGCGCAGCGGTCGGAGTCGGCGTCCATCGCCTTGAGTTGCTCGGGGGTGACGTGTGTCATCCGCATCCTGCTGGAGTGGAACGTGAAGCGCTCCGGCGCGACCGTCTCGCGCGCCCGCAGGATCGCGGGTACCTCGGTTTCCATCGTGACGTTCGAGCTCGGCACGATCTGGCCGATGCGGTAGGGGTGTTGGCGCACGGAGGTCCTCCTGCTGAATACCGGAAACGAGAGTGGGGACGAGCCGCGCGTCAGCGGGCGTCGATCACCGGGTTGGACAGGGTGCCGATCCGCTCCACGGTCGCCTCGACCACGTCGCCGGGCTGGAGATACTGCGGCGGGACCTGGGCCGCGCCGACGCCGGACGGCGAGCCGGTGGAGATCACATCGCCCGGCTCCAGGGTCATTCCGGAGGAGATGTCGGCGATCAGGCGCGGGATGTCGAAGAGCATGTGCCGCGTGTTGGACTTCTGCTTGACGTCGCCGTTGACCCGCAGCGACAGGTCGAGCGCGTGCGCGTCCGGGATGTCGTCGGCGGTGACCACCGCGGGGCCGAACGGGGCGTAGGAGTCCTGGCCCTTGGAGAAGAACCACTGCCCGGAGCGGCGCTGGTCGCGGGCGCTGATGTCGTTCATGATGCTGTACCCGAACACGTGGTCCCACGCGTCGGCCTCGCTCACCTTGTAGGCGGTCCGCCCGATCACGACGGCGAGTTCGCACTCCCAGTCGAGCTGCCGGGTCAGGTTGCCGTTGTGCAGGATGGGCGCGCCGGGGCCGGTCACGGCGGTGGCGGGCTTGCCGAACAGGACAGGGCGTTCCGGGAGTTCCTTCGCCGTGTCCAGGGTGCGGTTGGATTCGGCCACGTGCTCGACGTAGTTGAGCCCGATGCCGATCACCTTCCCGGGCCGCAGCGGCGCCAGCAGCCGAACGTCGGTGCTCGCGTGCACGGCGTCGGCGGGTCGGCCCGCCGGGTCGCCGCTCAGCAGGTCCCGCGCGGTGTCGAACGCCTCGGCACCGGCACGGATGAACGACAGCAGATCGCCGGGGAGTTCGCTGCCCGAGGCGGCGGCAAGCGCGACGAGGTCGATCACGTGGGCGCCGTCCTCGGCGCCCAGGCGGGACGACGAACCGTCGACGGTGTAGGTGACCAGGCGCATGGGGGTGTCCTCACTGTCCTTGCGCCCGGGCGGCGCACTCGCGGCGCCCGGGTCGTCATGGGGGTCGGGAATCTTGGGTCGACGATCGGCGCTCGCGCGGGCCGACCGGGGATCACGGGGTCGGCTGGTGGCCGTCGTTGTCGACGTACGCCTCTTCCCGGTGGAAGCCGAGCGAGCGCATCACCGGGAAGTCGTTGAACGAGAACAGCACCGCGTCATCGGACGCCTCCAGGTTGGCGTGTTCGTGCCAGGCCCAGGCCGGGACCGCGAAGACGTCGCCCTCGCGCCACTCGAAGCGCTGCCCGCCGACGATCGACACGCCGTGGCCCTTGGCCGCCGTGTAGAGGACCGAGCCGGTGTGCCGGTGTGCCTTGGTCGCCTGTCCGGCGCGCAGGAGTTGGATGTGCGCGCTCATCGTCGGCATCACCGAGCCGCCGGTGGCGGGGTTGGTGTACTCCATGATCACGCCGTCGTAGGGCGAGCCCTCGCTCGCCTTCGCCAGGTCGAGCAGGGCCTGGTAGGTGGGCTCCCACGGCCAGGCCAGCAGCGGTGAGTAGGGCCGGGTCCACCGCTCCGTGCCGTACGGCACCAGGTTGCCGCCGTAGGTCAGGACCGAGTTGTTCACCACCTTGCCGGGCACCTGGTACACGTCGGGGTGCACCTCATAGAAGCCCGCGTCCAGCGCGTTGACCAGCGGGATGTCCAGGCCGTCCTGCCAGATCACCGGCGCGTCGTCCGCCTCGTTGCCGTGCTCGTGCCAGGTCCCGTTCGGGGTGATCGCGAAGTCGCGGGCGCCGACCTTCAGCTTCTCGCCGTCCACGATGGTCCAGGCACCGGTGCCCTCCAGCACGAACCGCAGTGCGGCGGCCTGGTGTCGGTGTGCGGTCATCGACTCGCCCGGTCCCATGATCTGTAGACCCGTGTACAGCAGACCCGCCGCCGCACTGACGTCGCGTCGCCCGGGGTTGACCAGCATCACCACCCGGCGGCCCGCGTCGTCGGCCTTGACCAGGTCGAGCGCCTTGCGTACCAGTGGGCGCAGTTCGGCGTAGCGCCACAGCGTGGGCACCGACTTGGGCTGCGGATACCACGGCTCGATCTCATTCGCCACGGTCCACAGTGCACCGGCCTCGCGCGCGGCCAACTCGGCGTAGTAGGCGCTCAGTTCCGGGGTGTCGGCGACTCGGGCCCGGCCGAGCATGTTGTCGTCCTGGGTGGTCATTTCTCCTCCTCGGGGGCGGGTGCGACGGGCGTGCGGGCGTCCTCGTGGGTGAACGTGATCGGCGATCTGGGCCGGTTGTCGACGTTCAGCCGGAAGATGTCGAAGCGGTTGTAGTGGCCGACGATGTCGTGCATCTGCTTGGGCTGGATGCACTTGGCGAGGTCGATGTCGGCGTAGACGATGCCCTCGTCGTCGATCAGCGGCTCGGTGACCGGGCGGCCGTCCGGGCCGAAGATGCCGGACAGCGCGCTGCGTTCGCGGCCGAGCTGTTTGCGCACCTCCGCGTCGTCGCCGGCGATGGCGTCGACGATCTCGGGCGAGATGGTCGAGCACGCGACGACGGAGAACACCTTGCCCTCGAAGCTGTGCGCGGCGGTGCGTACCGCGATGGCGTCCGCCATGTCGTAGTCGGCGGGCGCGACCGGGAGCGCGATGTAGCTCGCCGCGTGCACGAGTTCGCCCTGGGCCAGCAGGGTGAAGCGGGCCAGCGTGTTGGTGTTCTCGCCGCACGCGAGCACGCCGAGCGGGCCGATCCCGGTCGGGTGCACGCGCAGCGAGCTGCCGTCCCCGCCGGTCCAGGTCAGCTTCTCCGCCCAGGTGGGCACCAGCTTGCGATGCACCCCGATCAGTTCGCCGTCCGCGTCGATGGTCAACATCGTGTTGTAGAGCACGCCCATGCTGTGCGGGCCGCGCTCGTTGACGCCGATCACCACCACCGCGCCGGCCGCCCGGGCGGCGGCGCGCAGCGCCTCCACGTGCGGGCCGGGCACGTCGACCGAGGAGCGGTACAGGCGTTCGAACCAGGGCGAGCCCTGGACCGGGTTCATCGTCCAGTTCCAGTACGGGTACCCGGGCACGAACACCTCGGGGAAGACGACCAGCTCGGCGCCGTTGGCGGCGGCTTCGCGGATCAGGTCGACCGCCTTGGCCACGGTGGCGGCCGCGTCCAGGTAGACCGGCGAAGCCTGCACGGCGGCGGCCTTGAACCTCGGCGGGTTGTCGCGCTGTTCGCTGGTCAACACGATCGGCGGGGTGGGACTGTCCATGTCGGGCTCCTCGTGGTCCGGGTCAGCGCCGGCCGGGTACGGTCACCAAAGGGGAATCGCACTTCGGTCGCCAGCGCCGCGGCACCGCTTCGACGCTTTCGCGCAGCAGGTGCAGTCGGGGCGGCACGCGGTCGCTGCCCGCGCCGGGCGGCTTGCGGCTGCCCGGGCGCCACGCGTTCGGCCACGGAGCGGCGCTTCCGGTGTAGCCCTGTTCGGCAGCGGCGTGCAGCGTCCACATCGGGTCGTACAGGTGCGCGCGGCCGACCGCGCACAGGTCGGCGCGGCCCGCGAGCAGGATCGAGTTGACATCGTCGTAGGTGGAGATCGCGCCGACCGCGATGGTCGGCACCCCGGTCGCGTTGCGGATCAGATCGGCGAACGGGGTCTGGTAGCCGCGCCCGTAGGCGGGCCGCTCGTGCGGCACGACCTCGCCGGAGGACACGTCCATCGCGTCCGCGCCTGCCGCCGCCAGCGCCCGGGCGATCGCGACCGCGTCGTCCTCGGTGGTGCCGCCCTCGGCCCAGTCGCTCGCCGAGATCCGCACAACCAGCGGCTTGTTCGTCGGCCACACCGCGCGCACCGCGGACAGCACCTCGATCGGGAAGCGCAGCCGGCCGGCGAGCGAGCCGCCGTACTCGTCCTCGCGCAGGTTGGTCAGCGGGGACAGGAAGCCGGACAGCAAGTGGCCGTGTCCGTATTGGAGTTCGAGCGCGTCGAAACCGGCCCGGTCGGCCCGCGCGGCGGCGGCGGCATACCCGGCGGTGATCGCGTCCAGGTCCGCCCGGTCCGCCTCGCGCGGCCGAAAGTCGCTGTCCGCGTCCCAGGAGATCGCCGACGCGGCCACCGTCGGCCAGCCGCTCGGGCCCAGCGGCACGCTCCGGCCGTCGGCGTCCGGCACGGTGGTCGCCGCGCGGCGCCCGGCGTGGCTGAGCTGGATGCCCAACAGCGGTCCGTCCGGCGCCTGTTCCTTGACCCGGGTGACCACGTCGCGCCATGCGGCCTCGTGCGCGTCCGACCACAGGCCCGGACACGCCTCGGTGGCCCGGCCGTTGGGCAGTACGGCCGTCATGCCCGCGAAGACCAGGCTCGCGCCGCCGAGCGCGAGCGCGCCCAGATGCGCGGACTCGAACGGGCCCGGGACGCCGTCGCGGGCCGCGTACGTGGCCATCGGCGGCACCACCACGCGGTTGCGCAGTCGGGCCGAGCCGAGCCGGAAGGGCTGGAACATCGGCGCCGCGTCCATCCGGTCCGGCCGGCCGGCGGTGAACGCCGCGTCCACCCGCGCGACGAACTCGGGGTCGCGCTCCAGCAGGTTGGCGTGGGTGACTCGACGGCTGCGGGTGAGCAGGTTGAAGGCGAACTGCTCGGGGGCCTGGCCGACCGCGCGGTCGATGTTCTCGAACCATTCCAGGCTGGCCTGCGCGGCGCGCTGGGTGGAGCTCACCACCGGCTTGCGTTCGGCCTCGTAGGCGGTCAGCGCGGCCGGGATGCCGGCGTGCTCGTTCAGGCAGGCGGCCAGCGCGAGCGCG
The DNA here is from genome assembly GCF_000372745.1 of Embleya scabrispora DSM 41855. Classification (GTDB taxonomy): domain Bacteria; phylum Actinomycetota; class Actinomycetes; order Streptomycetales; family Streptomycetaceae; genus Embleya; species Embleya scabrispora. The sequence goes on from NZ_KB889607.1 coordinate 94,679, forward strand.
TCCTCCATCGCCAGCTTGGTGCCCGAACCGATGGAGAAGTGCGCGGTGTGCGCGGCGTCGCCGAGCAGCACCACGTTCTCGTGGTGCCAGGTGGCGTTGCGCACCGTGCTGAACCTGATCCAGCGCGAGTTGTTCGGGATCAGCCGGTGGCCGTCCAGGTGTTCGGCCAGCAGCGCCTCGCAGCGCGCGATGCCCGCGTCGTCACTGGCACCGCGTGGCAGGTCGCGCCCGGCGAACTCGGCGAATCCGCCGCGCCGCCAGGCGTCCTCGGCCAGTTCGACGATGAAGGTACTGCGCCGGTCGTCGAACGGGTAGGCGTGCACCTGCACCACGCCGAAGTCGTGCTTGTCCACGATGAAGGTGAACGCGTCGAAGACCTTGTCGGTACCCAGCCACATGTAGCGGCAGCCGCGCTCGTCCAGGCTGGGCCGAAAGGTGTCGGCGTAGCGCTCGCGCACCGTGGAGCGCACGCCGTCCGAGGCCACCACCAGATCATGGGTGCGCGCGAGTTCGGCCACGTCCGGCGCCTCGGTGCGGTAGCGCAGGTCCACGCCCAGCGCGGCGCACCGCTCCTGGAGGATGCGCAGCAGTCGCTCCCGGCCCAGGGCGGCGAACCCGTGCCCCCCGGAGGTGAGGGTGCGACCGCCGTAGCGGATGTCGATGTCGGTCCAGCGGGCGAACCCCTCCGACATCGCGGCGAAGATCTCCGGGTCGGCCTGGGCGATGCCATCCAGGGTCTCGTCGGAGAACACCACACCGAAGCCGAACACGTCGTCCGGGGCGTTGCGCTCCCACAGGGTGATCTCCGCGGCCGGCGAGAGCTGCTTGGCGAGGGCGGCGAAGTACAACCCACCCGGCCCACCACCGATGACTGCGATGCGCACAGCGTCCTCCAATGTTCCCGGCCTACCCGAGCGTATGTAATAAATTCCACGATCGTCAACAGGGCGCGATATCCGCCGGCGCACCGAGGTCGCCGGCGCGGCGCCCGAGCCCTCGTACCGGCGTGCGGTCAGGCGTACGACTCCGGCCGTTGCGGGCCGCCCCGGGACAGCGCGGCCCGGATCTCGTCCGGCCAGGGCGAGGCGCCCTTCGCGTCCGGCGGGCAGTGCACCACGGACAGCCGCCCGGTCGCGGCCACGCCCTGGGTGCCGCGCACCTCGAACGCGTAGTGCAGCGAGCTTGCGCCCACCCGGACGACCCGCAGCGCGGCGTGCACGGATTCGCCGAACCACAGGCGCTCGCGGTAGTCCGCCTCGAAGTGCACCCGCGGGATCCGGCCGAACAGTTCGGCCACACCCAGCCGGCGCAGCAGCACCGCCTCGGCCGCCTCGACCCAGCGCTGCACGGACGAGTAGTGGTAGTGGCCGGCGGCGTCGGTGTCCTGCCATTCGACCCGGCGCTCGATCACCACGGAGGGCAGCGTCGCCGCATCCGCCGAGTCCTCGGCCGGGTCGACCGGGTCGGTTCGGGTCGGGCGGGATTCCTGCATCTCGTTGCCTTTCACGAGGGCTCCGGGGCAAGGGAGTTCGAGGTTGCGGCCGGCGGTATCGGCCCGGCCGGAGCCGGTGGCGCGCCGGCCTGGGCCCAGGCGCGCAGTTCACCGCGCCGCAGCTTGCCGTTGCCGGTACGCGGGAGGGCGGCCACGAACTCGACGGCGCGCGGGTACTTGTACGGCGCGATGGCCTGCTTGACGAAGGTCTGGATGCGGCCGGCGGTGTCCGCGTCGGCGGGCACCCCCTCGCGCAGCACCACGTACGCCTTGACGATCAGGCCGCGTCTGGGGTCGGGCGCGCCGACCACGCCGCACTCGGCGACGTCCGGGTGTGCGGCCAGGGCGAGTTCGACCTCGGGGCCGGCAATGTTGTAGCCGGACGAGACGATCATGTCGTCGCTGCGGGCCTGGTACCAGAGGTAGCCGTCGGCGTCGCGGATGTAGGTGTCGCCCGTGATGTTCCAGCCGTCCCGCACATAGCTGGCCTGGCGCGGGTCGTCGAGGTATCGGCAGCCGGTCGGGCCCTTGACCGCGAGTTGCCCGGGCGTACCGTCCGGGACCCGCCGGCCGTCGGCGTCGAGCACCACGGCCTCGAAGCCGGGTACCGCGCGACCGGTCGCGCCGGGACGGATGTCCTGGTCGGCGGCGGAGACGAAGACGTGCAGCAACTCGGTCGCGCCGATTCCGTCGATCAGCTCGATCCCGGTCGCCGCGTGCAGGTCGTGCCAGGTCTGCGCGGGCAGGGCCTCACCCGCCGACACGCACCGCCGGACGCCCTTGAGCAGGTCGGCGAGGCCGGCCCCCATGATCGCCCGGTACGCGGTGGGCGCGGTGAACAGCACGGTGACGCCGTACTCGGCGACGATCCGGGCCAGCCGCTCCGGCGTGGCGTGTTCGAGCAGCAGGCTGGCCGCGCCCACGTGCAGCGGGAAGACCACGAGGCCGCCGAGGCCGAAGGTGAAGCCCAGCGGCGGCGTGCCCGCGAACAGGTCGTCCGCAGTGGGCTTGAGGATGTGCCGGGCGAAGGTGTCGGAGTTGGCCAGCACGTCCCGATGGAAGTGCATGGTGGCCTTGGGCCGACCGGTGGTCCCGGACGTGAACGCGATCAGCGCGACGTCGTCGGCCGAGGTGTCCACCGCCTCGAACTCGCCGCTCTTTTGCGCACAGCGGCCGGTCAGGTCGGTCGCCGCGTCGCCGCCGTAGGCCACGGTGGTCAACCCGGGCACTCGGGCCGCCGCCAACTCGTCCATGAACCGGTGGTCGCACAGCGCGACCGTGGGTGTGCCGATCTCGCACAGCGTGGTCAGCTCGTGCGCGCGCAGCAGCGGCATCGTGGTGACCACGACGCCGCCCGCCTTGAGCACGCCGAACCAGCAGGCGACCAGCCACGGGTTGTTGGGGCCGCGCAACAGGACCCGGTTGCCGGGGACCACTCCGAGGTCCTCGGTCAGCACCCGGGCCACCTGATTCGCCCGAAGCAGCAGGTCACCGTAGGTCCACTGGTCGTCCAGCGTGACCAGACACCGCCGATCGGGTCCGAGCCGCGCCACGGTGTCGTCCAACAGGACCCGAGCACAGTTGAGCCGAGTCGGATAACGCAATTCCGGTAGTTCAAAACGCAGTTCGGGCCACAACTCGGCCGGTGGCAGTCGATCACGACAAAACGTGTCGACGTGAGCAGAAGGAAACAGCTCCATGTGCGCGCACCTCATCCTGGTGTCAGCGGGAGTCGCGGAGCCAGTATCTACCAATCCTGACGACAGTCAATGTAACGCGATAGATTTACGGGCAACAACCCCGTGCGCATGCCCGGGATACCTACAATCCACGCAAACACGGCGCGGCGACCTCGGGGGATGCAGCGCGGGGACGGCCGGGTGGGGTTCTCCTCGGGCGAGTCGCCGACGTGCACCGGACATGGGTCGAGCCCGTCTCCGACTGCCCTGGAGACGGGCTCGACCCATGTGCGGACCCGAGCGCGGGCCCGCGTTCGCACTACTCGACCGTCACCGACTTGGCGAGGTTTCGGGGGCGGTCGATGTCTTCGCCGAGAGTGCGGGCCGCGTGGTAGGCGAGGAGTTGGGTGGGGATGGTGAGGAGGATCGGGTCGAGTTCGGGTTCGCTGCGCGGGACGTCGATGCGGTCGGCGTCGAGGTCGCCCAGGTCCACACCCTTGTGGGTGATCACGGTCAGCCGACCGCCCCGCGCCCGGATCTCGTGTGCCGCCGCGAGGTTGCGGCCGACCAGGTCGTCGTCCGGAATGATCGCCACCGTCGGCAGGTCCGCGTCGATCAGCGCGAGCGGACCGTGCTTGAGTTCGCTGCTGGGGTACGCCTCGGCGTGCCGGTAGGTGATCTCCTTGAACTTCTGCGCCGCCTCCCGCGCGACCGGATAGCCCCGTACCCGGCCGATGAAGAACAGGCTGCGCGCGTCCGCGAGCCGCCGACCCGCGTCGGCGATCAACTGCTCGTCCGCCAGGATCTCGGCGATCCGACCCGGCAGCGCCTGGAGGCCGGCCAGGATCCGCGCGCCGTCCGCGTGCGACAGGTCGTGCACCCGGCCCAGCGCCAGCGCCAGCAGCGCGAAGCCCACCGACATGTGGGTCAACGCCTTGGTCGAGGCGACCGAGACCTCCGGTCCCGCGTGCAGGTAGATGCCACCGTCGCACTGGCGAGCGATGGACGAGCCGACCACGTTGACCAGGCCGACCACCCGACCGCCCTTGCGCTGGATCTCGCGCACCGCGAACAGCGTGTCGGCGGTCTCGCCGGACTGGCTGACCGCGACGTACAACGTGTCCGGCTCGATCACCGGATTGCGATAGCGAAACTCCGAGGCCGGTTCGGCGTCGGCCGGCACCCGGGCCAGGTCCTCGATCAGCCCGGCCCCCAACTGGCCCACGTAGTACGCCGATCCACACCCGAGGATCTTCACCCGACGGAACCCGCGCAGCTCGCGCAGCTCCATCCGAAGACCGTCCAGCCGAGCCGAACCGAACCGGTCGTCGAGGCGCCCGCCCAGCATGCGCTCGACGGAGGAGGGCTGTTCGTGGATCTCCTTGTGCATGAAGTGCTCGTGGCCCGCGAGTTCGAGTTCCTCGACGGTGAGTTCGACGGTGGTCGGCGTCTTGGTGACGTCCTGGTGCTCCCGGGTGAAGGTACGAAAGCCGGTCGCGGTGACCGTGGCCAGCTCACCGTCCTCCAGGTGCACGACCGAACTGGTGTGCCGCACCAGCGCCGAGACGTCGCTCGCGACGAACATCTCCCGCTCGCCGACCCCGATCACCAGCGGCGACCCGTGCCGGGCCACCACGATCCGGTCCGGATTCGCCGCGTCCACGACGGCGATCGCGTACGTACCGGTCACCTGGGCGAGCGTGGACACCACCGCGGCCTCGAGCGTGTCCTCCGTCGAGCGGGCGATCAGGTGTGCGAGCGCCTCGGTGTCGGTCTCCGAGGCCAGTTCGACCCCCTCGGCCGTGAGCCTGGCCCGCAGCGCGGCCGCGTTGTCGATGATGCCGTTGTGGACGACCTGGATCCGGCCGTCCGACGACGCGTGCGGATGCGCGTTGGCCTCCGAGGGTGCGCCGTGGGTGGCCCAACGGGTGTGCCCGATGCCGACCCGCCCCGAGGTCTTGGCCGGCACGGCGGCGGCCAGCGCCTGCACCCGGCCCACCCGCCGGAACACCTTGGCCGCACCGCGCGCGCCCGACACCGCGATGCCGGCCGAGTCGTAGCCTCGGTACTCCAGTCGGCTCAGACCTTCGAGCAGGATGGGGGCGGCCTGCTGCGCGCCGATGTAGCCCACGATTCCGCACATGATGCTGCGCTCCTTGCTCCTGGCGGGTCGACATGTTCACTCGCGCCGACGGCTTCCGCGGCCGGTCCGGCGGGCACGACTTCGACCGACGCGGTTCGATGGGCACCGCCTCGACGCGCGCAGCCGGCCACCTCGATCGCGGCCCGCCGACCGCAACCGGCCACGGGCCGGCCCGATCGGCTCAGCCGTAGATGACGCGCCGCAGTTGGCGTTCGGTCAACTTCGGTGGCGCGACGAGGCGTTCGTTCAGTTCGGCGGCGATCAGGCGATAGATCTGCGCGTTGCGCTTGCCGTAGACCTTGTGGTGCCGATGCCGCCGCCGGACGTACTCCTCGACCGGCTCGCGGTACCACGCCAGCACGTCCTCGACGATCCGCTCGGCCTCGGCAGGCGCCAGGCCGGTCGTCGCCGCGATCCGCTCCACCAACTCGCCGTCAGCCACCCCACGATCCTGACCTCCACCTCGTACCGACGGCAAGAATCTGCCCGATTTCGGGCAGATTCCGGCCGGACAACACTCAGACGGACGATCGGCCCAACTCCCCGGCGTCCTGGCCACCGGCACGATCCTGGGCAGCGCTGCCCCGGACAGCCCACTCGCCACCGCCCCGCGCGCGGACTACGCCGAGGCCGCCGCAATCGTGCCGGCCAGCACGGGCCACGAACACACGACCTGGGAACTCGCCGGCGACACCGCCTGGACCCCGGCCGAGTACGCCGACGAGGTGACCCGGCAATCCGGCACGCCCATCACCTACCGACGGCTGCCCGCCGCCGAGTACGGCCGAGCCCTCCTCGCCGGCGGCCTGCCCGAGTTCATGGTCCCCGTATTCGAGGACACCGAGGCAGCCATCGGACGCGGCGAACTCGGCACCACCACAGGCCACTTGTCCCGCCTGCTCGGCCGCCCGACCACTCCCCTCGCGGAGACGATCGCCGTCACGCTCACACGCTGAGCGCCACGGCCACACGCCGGCCACTTCCGACCTTGTCGCGGGGCGGGCGCGCGGGCAGGTTGAGGGGATGATCCTCCCGTTCGTACGCGAAGGTAAGACCGGTTCGATCCAGGTGATCGTCGAGCGCGTCGAAGACCCGTCGGCGATCGGACAGACCGCCGAGGCCCGGGACTTCCCGTGTCTCACCGCGCGGATCGACTACCCCGCCCGCGGCTACGGCGCGCTGTTCGGGTGGGTGCAACTGGTCCGCTCCACCGACGGCGCGTCGGCGGGCGCGGAGTTCGAGATGGACCCCTTCTCGCTCTTCACCGACACCGGGTCGCCCTACTGCTACTTCGGCGTCACACCAACCCTCTTCGACTCGCCGGCCCGGCACACCCGCGTCCCGATGACCTGGCTCGCCCACACCTTCCTGGCCTGGACTCCGATGGCCGAGAGCATCGAACCGCACGTCATCCCACTCGTCGGCTTCTCCTGGGGCTTCTCCATCGACCGCACCGAGACCGTCGCCATACCCCCGGCCCGACCCCTCACCCCCACCGACTGGACCACCCACCTCCCCTACCTCACCAAACAACACCCGGCCTGGACCTTCGCCCCGGTCCTCGGACCCGCACCCGGCGCATGACGCGCGGGCTACCGTCGGTTCGCGGTCGGGCACGTGGAGTCGTCGAGGGTGAGGTGAGCCAGGACGCCTCGACCGCCGGCGAAGGTGACGCCCGGGATGGCGAAGTCGCGGGATTCCTCGTGGAAGCCCAGGGATTCGTGCAGGCGCAGCGAGGCGGTGTTGTGGGCGTTGGTGAAGTACCAGGCGGAATCCGCACGTTCGGCGATCCAGGCGAGGCGGGCCCGGGTCAGGCACAGGCCCAGGCCGGTGCGGCGGGCGGTGGGGGCGACCACTATTCCGGCCAGGTAGTAGCCGATGGGGGCCGTCGGTGACGGATCGAGGTGTACCGCGCGGGCGTAGCCGACCACCGGGTCGGCGGGGTCCGAGGTCTGCGTCGCGACCAGAAAGCAGCCGTCCGGACGGTCGAACCATGCCCTGACGCGCGCCCGAAGGTCGGGTTCGGCGCCCGCGGGACCACCGTCGTGCAGCGCGAGCAACGCCGCGCACGCGTCGAGATCGGTGGCCCGCACGCTCCGAACGACGAGGGTTCGCGGTGGCCTCACCCGACCCACCCCCGCGACACCAGGTATCCCGCCTCCCGGTCGAAGCCCAGGACCGTGGCGCCCTCGTCGAGCAGACCGCCCAGCACCTCGCGCGCTGCCGCCCGCCAGGATCGGGCCGCCTCGGGGTCCGTACGGCGCATGGCCTCGATGTCAGCCGGCACCGCGACCAGCACGACGTCGGCCCGGGTGTCCCCGACCACCGGCCACCCGTCCCGCACCGTCAGCGCCGACACGGCATCCGCGGGCGGCTCGATCGGCATCCACTCGCGCCGCACGGCCGCCCGTACCCTCGGGTCGTTCAACTCCCAGACCACCAGGACCCGGTCACTCGCATCCCCGCTGTTGACGGTGTCCACCATGTCGCCGTAGAAATTCGGCAGGTACTCCACGGGTCGCGCGCCCAGCTTGGCCAGGTTGAAGTGGGCGTTGCGGCGGACCAGCGGATCGTACGTCCAGGTGATCCGGCGCAGCCCGCGTGCGAGCGCCCACTCCCGCTGGTGCGTCTTGAGCGCGAAGCCCACCCCGCTCCCGGTCAGCGCACCGGTGACATGCGAGTGCAACGTCTCGCCGATCGGCGCGCCGAAGAACGCGACCGCCGCGCCGACCAGCACGCCGTCCCGATAGGCCCCGGCGACGTAGTTCCCGGCATGCGCGAAGGCCCGCAGCAGTTCGATGCCCACCGGCGGCCCCTGGCCCGGCACGGGTGGCCAGATACCGCCGTACAGGTGCTCGACGTCGCGAAACTCGCCGAGCGTACGCAGTTCCCGCACCTCCACGTCCTGCGCGCGTGCCCGCGCGGGTGTCTGCGTATCCGGCTGCGTCTCCGGCTGGGTATCCGGCTGCGGCCGCGTGGTCCGCGCCCGTGCCTGCGTGTCGCCCCGCCCTCGTGCCTTCGAATCGTCCATTTCGTCCGCACCGCCCTTCACTCGGCCCGCCCCACGATGTGTGCGATTCTCGCCGGGCCCACCGGGGCCTCGGCTACCCCGAGAGCACCCGGTCCGAACGACGCGCACCGATACACAACTCATCGGTAACCACTTTGCGCGCAAACTAAGTCACCTCTGTCGCGTGCATCAGCAAGATCTTTGCGTCTTTTCCCCGATATCTCGCAAGGTACTTGCGTCCTGACGGCGCCGTTGGTGTGCTTGCCGAACCCCGCCCCCACCCATCCGCCCCCACCCCATGGGGCTTCGACGGAGGCTTCCGTGCGCACAGATCAGGCTTCGCCTTCGCTTCCGGCTCCCGCATCGCCGCCCCCCGCATCGCCCGCCGCGGCCTCCGTGTCCTTGGACGACAAGTACGCCGCCGAGCAGGGCCGCGTGCTGATCTCGGGTGTGCAGGCGCTGATCCGGCTGACCCTGGAGCAGCGCCGGCTGGACACCGAGCGCGGACTGAACACCCGAATCTTCGTCAGCGGGTACCAGGGTTCGCCGCTCGGTGGTGTGGACCTGGAGATGGGCCGCGCCAAGCGATTCCTGGACCCGGCCGGTGTGGTGTTCCAGGCGGGGCTGAACGAGGAACTGGCCGCGACCGCCGTCGCCGGGACCCAGTTGGTGGACCAGACCCCGGGCGCGCGGTACGCCGGGGTGACCGGCTTCTGGTACGGCAAGAACCCGGGCCTGGACCGGGCCGCGGACGCCATCCGGCACGCGACGATGGCCGGTACCGCCCCGCTCGGCGGCGCGGTCGCGTGGATCGGCGACGACCCGGGCAGCAAGTCGTCGACCGTGCCCAGCTCGTGCGAGCCGATGATGGAAAGCCTGTCGATGCCGCTGCTCGCGCCCGGAACGGTCGGCGAGATCGTCGAGTTCGGCCTGCACGCGGTCGCCATGTCTCGCGCCTGCGGCCTGTGGACCGGCCTGAAGATCGTCGCCGACATCGCCGACGCGTCGACCACGGTGGACGTGTCCGAGTGGGGCAAGGACATCCCGGTCCCGGTGGCGACCAAGCGCGGCACGCTGCCCACGCTGGTCGGCCCGGCGGCGCTCGACGCCGAGCACGACCTGATCACCCGGCGGCTCGACCTGGCCCGCGCGTACGCCCGCGAGCACCGCCTCAACCGGATCGTGCACGACGCCCCGGGCGCCCGCCTGGGCATCCTCGCCGCGGGCGTGTCGTTCTCGGTGGTCCGCCGCGCACTCGCCGACCTCGGCCTGGACTCCGACGACGCGCTCGGCGTGCGGTTGATCCGCATCGGCATGCCGTTCCCGCTGGACGACGCCGAACTGGCCGAACTCACCGCCGGCTTGGACGAGGTCCTGGTGGTCGAGGACAAGGTTCCGTTCCTGGAGGCCCGCCTCAAGGAGGCGCTGTACCGCCGGCCGGACGCGCCGCGCGTCGTCGGTCGCCGTGACGACACCGGCCGCCCGCTGCTCACCGCGCGCGGCACACTCGGCGCGGACGACGTGGCCCGCGCCGTCGCCGCCCGGATCGGCACCGACAACCTGCCCGCGTCCGCGACCGCGTACCTGGCCACGCTCGCGCCCAAGCGCCCGTCGCGGATCGCGCTGCCGATGCTGGCCTCGCGGACCCCGTACTTTTGTTCCGGCTGTCCGCACAACGCGTCCACCCGCACCGCCGACGACACCCTGGTCGGCGTCGGCATCGGCTGCCACGTGATGATCGCACTGGACGGCAAGGGCCGAGGGCATCAGCTCGGACTGACCCAGATGGGCGGCGAGGGCGCGCAGTGGATCGGCCTGATGCCGTTCACCGACGACAAACACTTCGTACAGAACCTCGGCGACGGCACCTTCCATCACTCGGGCTCGCTGGCGATCCGGGCCGCCGTCGCGGCCGGCGCCAAGATGACCTACAAGCTGCTGTACAACGACGCGGTCGCGATGACCGGCGGCCAAAAGGCCGAAGGGCGCCTGGACGTACCGGCGTTGACCCGCTTGCTCGCGGTCGAGGGGGTGCGCCGGGTGGTGGTCACCACCGACGACCCGCGCAGCTACCGCGGGGTTCGGCTCGACCCGATCGCCAGTGTCCGACACCGCGACGAACTCTCGGCGGCCGAGGTCGAGTTGGCCGCGCTCGACGGGGTCACCGTGCTGATCCACGACGACCGCTGCGCGGCCGAGGAGCGCCGACTGCGCAAGCGTGGGCAGTTGCCGACGCCGGCCGAGAAGGTGGTGATCAACGAGCGGGTCTGCGAGGGCTGCGGGGACTGCGGCGACAAGTCCACGTGCCTGTCGGTGCAGCCCGTGGACACCGAGTTCGGCCGCAAGACGCACATCCACCAGGGCTCGTGCAACTCGGACTTCAGCTGCCTGAAGGGTGACTGCCCGTCCTTCCTGCTGGTCGAGCCGGGCACCCGCAAGGCCCGGGAGATACCCGACCTGCCCCTCGAACCGGGCCTGCCGCAACCCCGGTTCGCCGACGCCGACCTGCTTGTGCGGATGCCCGGCATCGGCGGCACCGGCGTGGTGACGGTGTCCTCGATCCTCCAGATGGCCGCGCACCTGGACGGGCTGCACGCGGCCGGCCTGGAGCAGACCGGTCTGGCCCAGAAGGGCGGCCCGGTGGTGTCCGACCTGCGCATCTCGAACCGGCCGATCGACGGCGCCCTGCGCGCCTCGCGGGCCGGCGCCGACGTGCTGATCGGCTTCGACCTGCTCGGCACCGCGGCGGCGAGCAACCTGGCCACCGCCGACCCGGAGCGCACGATCGCCGTGGTCAACACCGCGATCGTGCCGACCGCCGCGATGGTCACCAACCAGATCGCGCTGCCCGGTTCGCCGACCGAGACGCTGGAGCGGATCGACGCGGCCACCCGGCGGGCCGACAACCTGTACCTGGACGCCCTGGGCCTGTCCGAGGCGCTGTTCGCCGACCACATGCCGGCCAACATGATCCTGATCGGCGCCGCGTTCCAGCACGGCTGCCTGCCGCTGAGCGCGGACGCGATCGAGCAGGCGATCACCCTCAACGGCGCGGCCGTGGCCAAGAACCTGGCGGCGTTCCGCTGGGGTCGGGCGATGGCCGTGGACCCGGCCGCGGTACTGGCCGCCGCCGTCGCGGCGCCGCCGCGCGCGGTGGTCGAGGTCGACGCGGCCTCGATCGCGCTGGCCGACGGCACGGGCGGCGACGCGGAGCTGCGCGAGGTGCTGGGCACTCGGATCGCCGACCTGACCGGCTACCAGGACACGACCTACGCCCGCCGGTACGCCGACGACGTGCGCGCCATCCGGACCCTGGCGGTCGAGCGGGCGGGCGCGGCGGCCGGCGAGCGGGTCGCGGTGGCCTATGCGAAGGCGCTGCACCACCTGATGGCGTACAAGGACGAGTACGAGGTGGCCCGCCTGCACCTGGACCCGGTGGAACAGGCCCGGCGAGACGCGGAGTTCGGTCCGGACGCGGCGGTCTCGGTGCTGCTGCACCCGCCGGTGCTGCGCTACCTGGGAGTGAACCGCAAGATCCGACTGCGCCGCACGGCCGGTCCGGCCTTTCGGGCGCTGCGCGCGGCGCGCGGCCTGCGCGGGACCCGCTGGGACCTGTTCGGCTACGCCGAGGTGCGTCGGGTGGAGCGCGAACTGGTGCCGCAGTACCGGGGCCTGGTCCGCACGGCGCTGCGCGAGCTGTCCGCGACCAACGTCGACGCGGTGGTCGAATTGGTGGCGCTGCCGGAGACGATCCGCGGCTACGAGGAGATCAAGCTCGCCCGGGTCGCCGAATACCGCACGGCGGCGCGGACCGCGCTGGCCGCGTTGACCGCACCCGCGGCGGTCGCGGACACCTCGGGCTCCTCGGACGCCTCGGACACCGAGCTCGTCGCGGCCGGCTGACCCGCCGGCTCGTTCGCTCCGGCCGGCCCGCCCGATCCGGGCCGGGCCGGCCGACTTCTCACACCCCCTCATCCCCCCGCCGCCCCCGACCTCCGGAGCAGCCGTGACCGTCGACCGCCTCCTGCCCACTCGGGACGCCGAGGACCTGCTCGATCTCACCCGTACCGTCGCCGACCGCGAACTCGCGCCCGTGGCCGCCCGACACGAACGCGCGGAGTCCTACCCGGAAGGGTTGTTCGGCGTCCTGGGCGAGGTGGGCCTGCTGGGTCTGCCGTATCCGGAGGAGGACGGCGGCGGCGGTCAGCCGTACGAGGTCTACCTCCAGGTGCTGGAGGAACTCGCGGCGCGCTGGGCGGCGGTGGCGGTCGCCACCAGCGTGCACACGCTGGCCTGCTTCCCGGTGGCCACCTACGGTTCGCCCGCCCAGCGCGAGCGGTGGTTGCCGCGGATGCTGGAGGGTCGGCTGATCGGCGGCTACAGCCTGTCCGAACCGCACGCGGGCTCGGACGCGGCGGCGATCATCTGCAAGGCGCGCCCGGTCGCCGACGGCTACCGGATCAACGGCACCAAGGCGTGGATCACGCACGGCGGCAAGGCGGACTTCTACGCCCTGTTCGCCCGTACCGGCGAGGGCAGTCGGGGCATCTCGTGCTTCCTGGCGCCCGGTGCTGCCGAGGGGCTGGCCTTCGGCCGGCCCGAGGAGAAGATGGGCCTCAACGCGGTGCCCACGACCAGCGCGTTCTGGGACGGCGCGGTCCTGGAGCAGGATCGGCTGATCGGCGCGGAGGGGCAGGGTCTGGCCATCGCGTTGAGCGCGCTGGACTCGGGCCGGCTGGGCATCGCGGCGTGTGCGACGGGCCTGGCCCAGGCCGCGTTGGACGCGGCGGTGGAGTACGCGAACGAACGCACCGCGTTCGGCCGCCGGATCGTGGACCACCAGGGCCTGGGCTTCCTGTTGGCGGACATGGCCGCCGCCGTCGACTCCGCACGCGCCACCTACCTGGACGCGGCCCGCCGCCGCGACCTGGGCCGGCCGTACAGCCGGCAGGCCAGCGTGGCGAAGTTGATCGCCACCGATGCGGCGATGAAGGTCACCACGGACGCGGTCCAGGTCTTCGGCGGTTGCGGCTACACCCGTGAATTCCCGGTCGAGCGCTACATGCGCGAGGCCAAGGTCATGCAGATCTTCGAGGGCACCAACCAGATCCAACGCATGGTGATCGCCCGCCAGTTCGCTCGCTGAGCGGAGTCTGCGGGTCACCGGGCGCGGCCGGCGATCACGTGGTCCGGGTCAGAGCGCGACGACTTTGAGCATGGTCACCACCAACACGCCGCTGCTGACCTCGTATTCGGTGATCACGCCCGCGAGGCTCGCCGAGCGGCGGTCCTTGTCGCCTCGGATGGGGGCGCCGTGGGCATAGGGGTCGCGGGCCATGTCGTTGACGGCGGCATCGAAGCTACGACGTAGCGCGGCGGGCATGGCGTTGTACTCGTTGCGGGCGCGGTCGGAGTACTGCACGTAGTAGCTGCTCATGGCTGCACCGGGTTTCCGTGAACGTCCACGACGCCGGTGAGGTCGCCGGACCGGATGCGGTCGGCGTCGGCTTCGATACGGGCGCGCTCCTCGGGAGGGATTGCCCAGTGCACGGCGATGGCGGCGACCAGTCGCAGGGGCGCGTCGCCGATCTCGCGATCGAACTCGGCGCGCTGGTCCTCGGGGAGGGCGGCGCGGATGTCGTTGAGAGTGCCGGGGAGCTCGGCAGGTCGGCCGTCGATCGTGGTCGTGATCGTGGGCCGGTCGGGGTCGCGAAGGTCGTCGTCCATGCCGACAGCGTGGCACCACGGCACCGGCGACCGGTAGCCGGCGCACACGGGCGGCGTACGCGACCGGGTGTGCGCCGCCCGCTTTCGGGCGCAAGCCTCCCCCGATCGCATCGACGATCGGGGGAGGTCGCGGCGGTCCTGAGGACTTCCGGTCAGCCGACCCGGATCCCGGTGACGGCTTGGAGTTCGGGGAGGTAGCCCTGGCTCTGTCCGCTGCTCGTGGGGTGGTACGACTCGTCCACGGGCAGCGTGACGCCGTGGATCCAGGCGTTGGACGCGCAGACGCCGTGTCCGGCGAAGCGGGTGCGGACGTCGGCGAAGTCGGCGTGCGCGGCGCCGGCGCGCTGCCTGGTGATGTCGGCCAGCGTGTCGGCGGCCTGGTCGAGGATGGTGCGCTTGAACTTGCTCAGGCCCAGGAAGCACGAGCCGAGTTCGAACAGGCGTGGGTAACCGAGCACGACCAGGCGGGCGTTGGGCGCGCGGTTGCGGATCTGCGTGTAGGTGGCGTCGAGGTCGGCGGGAAGTTTGTCGGTGGCGTAGGTCTTGGCCTTGGCGACGGCGATCGAGCAGTCGTTGTCGGAGGCGAGTACGCAGGTCTTGATGGTGTCGACGAAACCGGCGTCGTTGCCGCCGATGCTGATGGTCACCAGCGAGGTCGCGGAGTTCAGCACGGAGAGTTGGCCGGCGCGCACGTCGGCGGTCTTGGCTCCGGAACAGGCCACGAAGGCGAAGCCGCCGGGGTGGCTGCGGTTCCACAGGGCCGGATAGGCGTTGGCGCTGCGCTTGCAGGCGCCGCTGTCGGAGAGGTAGTTGCCGGCGCCGACGCCGGCGCTGTACGAGTCGCCCAGCGCCGCGTAGTTCGTGGCGGAGGCGGCGCGGGCGGTCGGCGCGACGAGCGCGGTGCCGGCGATGACGGTGACGGCGACGGCTGTCGCGGACAGGGTGCGGGGCAGCGAGAACACGAATGGTCTCCTCGGCGGACGTGGGGACGTCGTCGGAGGCGTCGACGGGCATTGCGCTGCTGCACCCGAATCCGTTGACCCGTCGAACCGCACGAGGCGGAACGCCCGTTGGACGTCCGGCTCTTCCGCAGTCGTCGCCCTTGGCACTCGATGTGGAGACTCATCGTCCCGCGCCCGAATCACCGCTGTATAGGCGGGTTTCAGCCTGGCGGCGGACGATCACCCGCCCGCGATCACGGCCTTGAGTTCGGCGAGCGACTCCCGGACGACCGCCGCCGGGTCGCGCTCGCCGGATCGGCGCCGGAACAGGCCCCGGCGGGCTCGATCCTGCACGGGGTCGCCGAGGGGGGTGTCCCGATCCGGCGCATCGCCGAGCTGATCGGCCGACACCTCGACGTCCCGACGGCGGCCATCGCGCCCGAGCGGGCCGCCGAGCACTTCGGCCGGCTGAGCGCCTTCTTCGCGGCCGACGTCCCCACTTCCAGCGCGCTCACCCGCGAACCGCCGAACCGGCGGCCGACCGGCCCCGGCCTGGTCGACGACCTCGACGAGGGCCACTACTTCCACGGTCCGTCGAACCCCTGCGGCGACCCGGCCGCGGGGCTGCTCAGCGGCGCGTCAGGTCCGGGCGCAGGCGTTGCCAGGTGGGGTTGCGGAGTCGTCCGGTCGTGGTCCGGCCGGAGACGGTGACCTCGGCGACCAGGCGGGGGTGGACCCACTGGGCGCCGGGGACGTCCACGAAGTCGGCGAAGGGTGTGTCGGGACGGGAGAGCGCGCCCAGGTATTCGCCGAGTTCGCCGCGTTCGGCGGCGGTCAGGCCGTACTCCACGGTGCCGGCGAAGCGCAGCCCGTCCGGTGCGTCGACACCCACGAGCAGGCTGCCCGGGAGACCGCGCAACTCGCCTCGGCCCTCGACCCAGCCGCCGATGACCACGTCGTGCGTCTCGATGTGCTTGGCCTTGATCCAGTCCGGTGAGCGCCGTCCGGGCTGATAGTCCGAGGACAGGCGCTTGGCGACGATGCCCTCGTAGCCGTTGCGCAGGCTCGTCGCCCAGGCGAGTTGCATGTCGCCATCGGTCCACTCGGGCGTCGACCACCGGGGACCGGCGAGGTCGAGGCCGGCCAGCAACATCCGGCGCTCGCGGTAGGGGGTCGACAGCAGCGACCGGCCGTCCAGATACATCACGTCGAAGAGCATCAGGTGTACCGGCGCGTCCATGGTCAGCCGGGCCACCTTGCGCGGGTTGACCACGCCCATCCGCTGCCGGAGCAGTTCGCCGTCGGGCCGTCCCCGGTCGTCGAGGACCACGAGCTCGCCGTCGAGCACCGCCTGCCGCTGCCCGTGCTGTTCGCCCAGCCCGGCCAGCTCGGGGTAGGTGCGGGTGACGTCGGTACCCTCGCCGGACACCAGCCGTACGGTCCGGTCGCCCGCACAGTACGCCACGGTACGGGCGCCGTCCCACTGGATCTCGAAACCCCAGTCGAGGTCGTATCCCTCGCCCGGCAACGGCGCCTCGGTGGCCAGCATCGGCTCGATCTCGGGCAACACCGCGTGAACTTGATCCTGACCGGCCATGCCTCGATCATCGGCGGGGCATCCCGGAGCCGCCGGCGGAGCCCCCGCCGGGATTCGTACGCCTGTTCGATCCGAAGCTCGCGACCCGCTCGTCCCGGACCGACGCCCCGCCGACGCCGGGAGCCATTCGAGCGAGCGCGGCGCCGTCGTACCCGGCGCCCGGCCGCTCAGCGGGTCCGCGGCCGGTCCGCGGTCGCCGAGATCACCTCGGCGATGCGTGCCGTGACCGCCGCCTGGTGGTCGGTCAGATAGAAGTGGCCACCGGAAAAGCTGTGCAGGGCGAACGTGCCGTTCGTGTGGTCGCGCCAGGACATCGCCTCGTCCAGGGTGACCTTCGGATCGGTGTCGCCGGTCAGGACGGTGATCGGGCACTGCAACGGCGCGGCGGGCGTGCAGGTGTACGTCTCGATCGCGCGGTAGTCGGCACGCAGCGCGGGCAGCACCATCTGCAACACCTCCTCGTTCCCGAGCAGGCTCGCGTCCGTGCCGCTCATCGAGCGCAGCTCCGCGGCCAGCCCCGCGTCGTCCAGCAGGTGCAGCCGCTCGTCGCGCCGCCGGTCGGGGGCCCGCCGGCCGGAGGCAATCAGCGCGGCCGGCCGCACACGCAGCCGACGGGCCACCTCGAAGCCGATGATCGCGCCCATGCTGTGACCGAACAGGACCAGCGGGCGCTCCTCGTCCAGCCATGGGTCCAGGGCGGCGGTGATGTGGTCCGCGAGCGTGCCGATGTCGTCGATCAGCGGTTCGGCGCGTCGATCCTGGCGGCCGGGATACTGCACACCCAGCACCTCGGCCCGTCCCCTGAGCGCCGCCGACAGCGGGAACCAGAAGCTCGCCGAGCCGCCCGCGTGCGGCAGGGCGACCAGGCGCGGGAGCGGATCGGGCGCCGGGTGGAATCGGCGGATCCAGGCGTCCGATACGGCGGAGACGGTCGTCATGACGAGCCCTTCTTGATCTTGGCTGCCGTGGTCGTGGCTGCCGTGGTCGTGGCTGCCGTGGTCGTGGCTGTGGTCGCTGTCCTGGTCGGCGCTGTCGTCGCCGCTGTCGTCGCCGGCGAAGCGACCGTGCTCAGCCGGCCAGCGAGTCCGTACGCGCGCCCAGTGGTTCCACGCCGGTGAGCACCGCGTGCTGGACCTCGCGCAGCGCCCGGGAGGGTTCCAGGCCGAGCAGTTCGCGGAGTGCGCCGCGGGTGCCGTGGTACACCGCGAGCGCGTCGCCGCGGCGGCCGCAGTGGTACAGCGCGACCATCAGGTGCCGGGCGAAGTTCTCGTGCAGCGGATACTCGGCGGTCAGCGCGTACAGCCGGGCGACGCTCTCCCGATAGCGGCCCAGGGCGAGGTCGGCCTCGACCACCAGTTCCAGACACTCCAGCCGGGACGCCTCCAGGCGCGCGGCGTGCGCCCGCACGATCGGGCCGTGCGCGACACCCGCGTAGGCAGGCCCCCGCCACAGGTCCAGCGCGCTCGTGAGGGTCTCCGCCGCCTCGTGCTGACGCCCGGCCCGCAGACCGGCCCGGCCCCGGTCGACCAAGCCGTGGAAGGCGTCCGCGTCCAACCGGTCCGGTCCCGTGTGCAGGACGTACCCGCCGGCACACGTGGCCAACGGGCCGCTGCGCGCGGGCCCCGAGGCACCGAGCATCGCCCGCAGGCGGGACACGTACACGTGCACCGTGGACTTGGCCCGCTGCGGTCGGGCACCGGGCCAGATCTCGGCGACGATCTGGTCGACCGTCAACAACTGGCCCCGGCGCGCGAGCAGGGCGGCCAGGAGGGTCTCCGGCTTGGGCGCCGCGATCGTCCGCGGCTCGGCGCCGTCGACGATCCGCACGGGGCCGAGAATCTCGTACCGCAACGGCTCTTCCCTCTCTCTGGCAGTCGGGGTCATGCTCACCGGCAGTCCGGTCTTGCTCACTGACGACGGTGGCATATGGCGAGCGCGTCGCGTACCCCTCACCAACCCCTACGTGACCTTGCACGGGAATTACGCGGTAACCGCTCTCGGCCGCGTCTGCCTTCCCAGCACCCCTCGACGCGCTTATGGTCGATCGATGAGCACTGCCCGTTCGCCCGAGCGCGCGTTGTACGCCGTCAGCGACCTCCACGCCGCGATCCCGTCCAACCGCGCACTCGTCGACGGCATCCGGCCCGGCACCGACGACGACTGGATCATCGTCGCGGGTGACGTGGCCGAGCACGTCGAGGACACCCGGGCTACCCTTCGGATGCTCGCCGACCGCTTCGCGCAGGTGGTGTGGGTGCCCGGCAACCACGAGTTGTGGTCGGCGCCGGACGACCCGGTGCAACTGCGCGGCGAGCGCAGGTACCGGCATCTGGTGGCGATGTGCCGGGAGTTGGGCGTGCTCACCCCCGAGGATCCGTTCGCGGTCTGGGACGGGCCGGGCGGTTGGGTCACCGTGGCACCGCTGTTCGTGCTCTACGACTACAGCTGGCGCCCACCGGGCGCGGCCACCCAGCAGGAGGCGCTGGACGCCGCATACGAGGCCGGCGTGGTGTGCAGCGACGAGTTCATGCTGCACCCCGACCCCTATTCGAGCCGCGGCGAGTGGTGCCGGGCACGGGTGGCGTACAGCGAGGGCCGGCTCGCGGCGGCCGTCGATCCGGCCGCACCGTTGCTGATGGTCAACCACTTCCCGCTGGTCCGGCAGCCCACGGACGTGATGTGGTACCCGGAGTTCGTCCAGTGGTGCGGCACCGACCTCACCGCGGACTGGCATCGCCGCTTCCCCACCGCCGCCGTGGTGTACGGCCACCTGCACATCCCGCGGACCACGTGGTACGACGGGGTGCGCTTCGAGGAGGTCTCCCTCGGATACCCGCGCGAGCGCAAGAACGGGCTGCGGCGGCCGATCCCGCGCCGGATCGTGCCCCCCGAGACCGACGGGTCCGCCGGGACCGCCCGCCCGGGCCGGCAGGCGGGCGCCCGATGACCACCTCGAAAGCCGACGCCGGAGGTTCGATGATCGCCCGTGTGCTGCCGCCCGAGGTCTTCGCCGAGGAAAGCTTCGACGACCCCGACGGGCCGCCGCTGTTCCCGGCCGAGGAGGCGCTGCTGACCAAGGCGGTGGACAAGCGACGCCGCGAGTTCACCACCGTACGCAGGTGCGCGCGACGCGCGTTGGCCCGGATGGGGGTGCCGGCCGCGCCGCTGCTGCCGGGGCTGCGCGGAGCGCCCGGCTGGCCTGCCGGCGTGGTCGGCAGCATGACGCACTGCGCCGGATACCGTGCCGCGGCCGTCGCGGACCGGGCCGTGCTGCTGACTCTGGGCATCGACGCCGAACCCGCGTTGCCGCTGCCCGAAGGGGTATTGACGACCGTCTCCTCGGAGACCGAGCGCAAGCACCTGGCCGACCTGGCCGCGGGCCGACCCGAAATCGCCTGGGACCGGCTGCTGTTCAGCGCCAAGGAGTCGGTCTACAAGGCGTGGTTCCCGCTCACCGAACGCTGGTTGGACTTCGCCGAGGCGGAGATCGAGTTCGACCCGGCGGCCGGCACGTTCGCCGCCCGGCTGTTGATCGAGGACCGCCCGCTGGACGGGTTCGCCGGGCGCTGGCAGGTCGACGCGGGCATCGCCCTGACCACGATCGCGGTGGCCCGCCGGGACTGAGCCGATCGGGTGGGGCTCGGCCCGAGGCGTGCCCGCCGGCCCCACCCGGACACGGCGGTCGGTGCCGTCCGCATCCGTTGGTCGGGGCCGCCCGAACGCCCCGATCCTGGTGGGCTATTCGCTGGTGACCGGCGCGGGCCTGGGCTTCGTCGGCGCGCCCGCGATGTCCTCCGTCTTCGGCTCGGTGGCCCCGGAGTCGGTACCCAGCGCGACAGCGGCGGTCTACCTCGGCAACCAGATCGGCGGCACCCTCGGCATCGCGATCACCGCACTGGTCCTGCAGAACCGCACCGAGAGCCACGCCGTGGTTCCCGCCTTCCAAGGCACCTTCGGCTACCTGATCGCCATCGCGGTGGTGGTCGGCGCGGTCGGCCTGCTGCTGCGCCGAGCACCGGCCGCGTCCACGCCCGCCGAGCCGGACGCGGACGCGTTGCCGGCGGAGGGCAGGCTGCTTCCCGAACCGGCCCGCCAAGAGGTCTGACCGGCCCGGGGCCCGGCCCGCGAACGCCTCGGCGACACGCGGACCGGGCCTGCGCGCCGGCGGCGTCGCCGGAGGGCGGGAGGCGGGGGCCGGGGCGTTCGTCCGCATCGACTCCGCATGGACTCCGCGTCGATCCCCGCGTCGATCTCCGCCCGGAAGATTGTTCGAGCGCGAAGCGTGAGGATTCACCGGCCACGGTGTCCCAAGGAGGCGGGATCCGGCGGGGTGCCGGGCCCACCTCGGGGGGACGCATGCAGGAAATGGCACACGACCACGATCAACCGGACGGTCATGTTCCGGTTGATCTGCGCAAGAGCCCTTCGGCCGCGCGGCACGACGACGAACTCCCGGCCCACGACGGACGGACGACGGTTGCCCGGGTGCCGCTCGATCACCCGACGGACCGAGAAGTGACGGACCTTCGGAAGACGGACCGTCGCGCGACCGACCAACCGACGACAGGTCGTCAGGCCCCCGCGCGCGCACCGGAACCGACCGGCCTGATCTACGACCTGATCCGCTGGCCGATCCGCATCCTCGCGGTGATCGTGTTGTTGCCGATCCGATTGGCCTGGGAACTGCTCAAGGTGCTCGGCCGGGGCACCCGGGACCGGATCCTGTTCCCGGCAGGTCGGCTTCTGGTGGTGCTGGGACGCGCGCTCAGGTTCGCGGTGCGGAACTGGTTCCTGATCCCGAGCGTGCGGGCGATCCTGGCCATCGGGCGCCGGCTCGACATATGGGTGTGGGGGCTGATCCTGGTCCCGCTCGCGAAGGGCGTGCGGGTCGGTGTGTTCGCGGTGGGCCGGGGGTTGCGGTGGCTGGCCGTCGGCGTGTTGTGGCGCGGGCTGCGGCTGTTCGGCCGCTATGCCGTCGTGCTGCCGCTGCGGTGGGTCCGGACCGCGCTGCTGCCTCCGCTCGGCGCCGCGCTGGTTGCGCTCTCCCGATTCGTGATCCGCGCCGCCCACCTGCTGGGCACCGCGACCGCACGCGCCCTGTACTTCCTTCTCGTGGTGCCCGCCCGGTGGGGTTGGCGGGCCGCCAGGGTGCTCGGTCGCGGCTTCGGGCGGTGGCTCCACTACGTACTGCTCGTGCCGCTGAAGTGGCTGTGGCGCGGAGTCGTGGCCGGCGCCCGGGTCGGCCGACGTGGCCTGGTCGTGCTCGGGCGGGGCGTGGGCTTCGTACTCCGGCACGTGGTGCTGACGCCGGCCGGATGGGTATGGCGCAGCCTGGCCCGCGGAGCCGACCTGATCGGGCGCGGCCTGCGCCTGGGCGCCCGCTTCGGCGCACACGCGCTGTACCTCGGCCTCGTCGTCCCGATCCGCTGGGCCGGTCGAGGCACCGTGCGCGCGCTGCGGCTCGCCGGGCGCGGCATCGCGATCGTGTTCGAGGTGGCTGTCGCCCGACCGGTGGTCTGGGCCTGGCATCGGGTCGTCCGCCTCGTCCGCGCACTCGGCCGGGCGCTGCACTTCCTGATCGTGCTGCCGCTGCGCTGGGCCGGCCGCAAGACCGTGCTCCTGGCCCGGCTGATCGGTCGGGCGCTGCGCTTGCTGACCGTGGTGCCGGCGCGCTGGGCCGGCCGCGAAACCATGCGCCTGGGCCGATGGGCCGGCCGCAAGACCATATCGGCCACCCGGTCGATCGCCCGCGGGCTGCGCTTCACGACGGTCCGACCGGCGATCCGGATCGGGCGCCGCACCGTGCACCTGGGCGGCGCGACCGCTCGGACGCTGCGCGTACTGATCGGGCGACCGCTGACATGGGCGAGGACGTCGGTCCTGACACCCACCACGCGCGCGATCGCCCACGGTTGGCACGCGACACTCGGCCCGATCGGCGCGATCTCGCGCACCGTCTGGGCCCAATCCCGCCAGGCCGGCCGCGACGTGCGCCGCGCACTGTCGTTCGGCATGAGGTCGTCCGACAAATAGCCGTGCGGCCTGCCGCCGCGGCCACGAGAGCGCACACCCGACCTGCACCAATAGCCGTGTATTTACCGCCGAAGAGTCCCGGAACCCACGCCAACCATGGGGTGTCCATTACCTACAGTGGCTTCTGGAATGGGGCCGAATCTCGTTGAATGTCGTCGTGGATACGAATGTGGCGACGATTCGGCGTGTGACGACGGTGGCGGACGTGATCGCGGCCGGGGACCTCTTCGACGACCCGGTACGTCCGGACTGGGCGGCCCGCTTCCTGGGCGAGGCGGGGCATCACATCCTGCTCGCCTACGTGGGCGCCACCCCGGTCGGGATGGTCACCGGCGTGGAGACGACACATCCGGACAAGGGCACCGAGATGTTCCTGTACGAACTGGCCGTCGCCGACGACCACCGGCGCCACGGCATCGGCCGCGCCCTCACCGAGGCGCTGGCCGAGCTGGCCCGCAAGCGCGGCTGCTACGGCATGTGGGTACTCACCGAACGCGACAACGAGGCCGCCCTCGCGACCTACCGCGCCGCCGCGGCCGACACCGAATCCGACCACGCCATGTTCGCCTGGACCTTCGACACCTGACCGGCGCCCACCCGTGTCGGGTCGGCCGAATCGGGCACAGATATCCGCGAGCCCGGTCGGCGGGCTCCGGCTCCGGACGCGTCGGCCATCACCCCCCGCAGGGCGCCCGACGACCCGGTCGAGCCCCTCCCGACGCCGCAGGAAGCAGGTGCGTGCCATGGCCGAGGTCGTGCGTGAGGTCGAGCGCAAGTATGTCGCGCCGGGCGGGGTCGGTGTGCCCGACTTCGCCGGGATGTCGGGCGGGGTGCGGGTCGAGGCCGGCAAGACCGTCGAGTTGGACGCGATGTACTTCGACACCCCGGGTCTGGCGCTGGCCGCGCGCGGAATCACGTTGCGCCGGCGGACCGGGGGCGCGGATGCCGGGTGGCATCTGAAGCTGCCCGCCGGGGTGGACGCGCGGGACGAGGTGCGGGTGCCGCTGGGCGCGTCCGAGCGGGAGGTGCCGGCCGAGCTCGCGGTGCGGATCCGGGCGTACACGCGCGACGGCGAGCCGGTGCCGACGGTGCGGCTGCGGACCGTGCGCGAGGTGCGGCTCGTGCGGGCGGGCGGGCCGACCCTGGCCGAGATCGCGCACGACGCGGTGACCGCCGAGGTGTTCGCCGGGTCGGGCGTGACCACGATGTCCTGGACCGAGGTCGAGGTCGAACTGGTGGAGGGTGAGCCGGGGCTGCTGGACGTGCTGGATCGGCGGCTGGTCAAGGGGGGTTGGCGGCGCGCGGAGACCGCGTCCAAGCTCGGGCACGCGCTGGCCGAGGCGGGCCGGCGGGCCGAGCGCCGGGTGGCGAAGCCGCGTGCCGGAAGCGCCGGCGCGCTGGCCCTGGACTACGTTCTCGAACAGGTCGACACGCTGCTCGCGTACGACCCCCGGGTTCGGCTCGACGAGCCCGACGCGGTGCACAAGATGCGGGTCGCCACCCGGCGGCTGCGCAGCGCGTTCCGGGTCTTCTCGAAGGTGCTCGACGAGCGGGTGACCGGCATCCTGGGCGCCGAACTCAAGTGGCTGGCCGCCGAGTTGGGTCGGGTTCGGGATCAGGAGGTGCTTGTCGAACGACTGCGCGAACGCATCGCCGCGCTGCCCGCGGAGGCGGTACTCGGACCGGTGGAGGCCCGGCTGACCGCCTGGGACGCGCGGCGCACCGCCGAGGCCCGGACCCGCGTCCTCTCCGAACTCGACGGCGCGCGCTACTTCGCCCTCCTGGACGCGCTGGACACCCTGGTCGCCCGCCCGCCGTTCACCGCCCGGGCCGGCCAACCGGCCCGCCGCCCGGCCGCGGCGGCCCTGCGTCGCAGCGACCGGCGGATCTCCAGGCGGGCCCGGGTCGCGCTGCGCTCCCCCGCCGGGCGGGCCCGCGACACGGCCCTGCACGAGGTGCGCAAGGCGGCCAAGCGGGTCCGCTACGCCGGCGAGGCCACCCGCCCGGCGCTGGGCAAACCCGCCAAGCAGCTGACCACGCGGGCCAAGGAGATGCAGGAACTGCTGGGCACGCACCAGGACAGCGTGCAGACCCGCAAGGCCCTGCGCCGACTGGCCATCGCGGCCCACGCCGCGGGCGAGAGCGCCTTCACGTGGGGGCTGCTCTACGGCGAGGAAGTCGTGTTCGCACAGCGCGTCGAGACGGAATTCCCGAGCCACTGGCACGACTTCGCCCGCCCCCGGTTGCGCCGGGGGCTGTAGCCGAACACCCCTGTCCGCGGCCTCGATCCGAGTGCGGCGCGGTCACGAGTCGGGCGTTCCGCTTTTGGGTTGCCGGCCCAACCGCTACGGTCGGTCCAGCGCATGGGGCGGGCGCGCGAATGCGCGCACCGAGGGTGTGGGATGCAGGGGTGGGCATGGACGACTGGCGTTTCGACGTACCTACGAGCGGCAGCAAGCACCTGCCCCCGGATCCCGGGTACATCAAGGGACTGGCCAGTCAGGGCTACCGCTTCGAGGAGGCCGTGGCCGACCTGGTGGACAACTCGATCGACGCCGGCGCCTCGGATGTCGTCGTGCACTTCCAGCGCAGCGGCGACCTGCTGACCTCGCTGGTCATCGTGGACAACGGACGCGGGATGACCGAGGCCGAGTTGGACACCGCGATGACCGTGGGCAAGCGGCGCGCGTACGGCGACAAGGCGCTCGGCATGTTCGGGATGGGCCTGAAGGCGGCGTCCTTCAGCCACGCGGAGAGCGTCACCGTGATCAGCCGGGCCAAGCGGGCCGGCACGGTGGGCCGGCGCTGGCGTACCGAGCAGGCGCAGGAGAGCTTCCAGTGCGACATCGTCGAGTTGGAGTTCGCCAAGCGTTTCCTGGACCTGTACGACGAATACGTGATGTGGAACGGCACCGCGGTGCGCTGGGACGGCGTCCGCGACTTCCCCGCACGCGGCGACGCCGGACAGACCGACATCTACCTCACCAAGACCATGCGTTCGCTGGCCGACCACCTCGGGCTGCACCTGCACCGCTTTCTCTCCGACGGGCGAATCCGGATCACCATCGCGGTCTCCGGCACCGACGACGCCACGCCGCCGATGACCTGGCAGGTCCAGGGCGTGGACCCGTTCGGCTACCCGATCTCCGGCCTCCCCGGCTATCCGCGTACGTTCAGCACCGCCCTGGACGGGGTGGGCCCGCTGGAGCTGACCGCCCATGTGTGGACGCCGCGCTCCAACGCCGAGCAATTCCGCCTCCCCGGCGGCATCCTGGCCCGCCAGGGCCTGTACGCCTACCGCAACGACCGACTGGTGCAGGCCGGCGGCTGGCACGGACTGCGCCAGGGCGAGCAGCACCTGTCGCTGGCCCGGATCGAATTCGACCTGCCCGCCGAGTCGGAACACGCGTTCGGACTCACCGTCAAGAAGGCCGAACTGCAGCCGATTCCGGGCTTCGTGGACGCGGTCGAACGTGCCACCGACGCCGACGGGCGCTCGTTCCTGGACTTCCTGAAGGACGCCGAGGGGGCGTACCGGCAGGCACGCACCACCACCCGCGAGCGCAAGGCGGTGCTGCCGCCCGGGAGGGGCTTCGCTCCGGAGCTGCGCGCCGCGATCGAGGAGGAACTCCCGTTCCTGCCCGGCGAGGAGCCGATCGAGGTGCGCTGGGTGCCACTCGGCGGCGACGTGTTCTTCGCGATCGAGCGTGAGGAGCGCCGGCTGCTGCTGAACAAGCAGTTCCGCGCCGCGCTGCTCGGCGGCCGACGTGGCGGCCTCAACGACGTGCCGGTGCTCAAGACGCTGCTGTACCTGCTGATGAACGAGGCGTTCACGGGTGAGCGGATCGGCCCACGGGTCAAGGACAACCTGGACCTATGGCAGTCGCTGCTGCTGGCCGCGGTCAAGAGCGAGACCGCCAAGTACGGCTCCGAGGGCACCTCGTGAGCGCCGACCATCGCAGCAGGCATCTGAGCTGCGACGCGCTGCGCGACCACCTCGACAACCGGATGCCGATGCTGATCCCGGTCGAGGGCGACCCACCGCTGTACTGGCACCTGGAAGCGGGCGGCCTGCGACCGGCGCTGCGGATCCCGGTCCCGCCCGGCACGAAGGCGCCGCGCCTGGGGATGCAGGGGATTCGGGCGGTGTGTGTGTTGGACGGGGGTGAGCAGTTCCTGCACGTTTTCATCGAACAGACCAAGCTGCTCCGTGAGTTCCACATCGTGTGTTGCGAGATCGCGGATCGCATCCAGATGGAGGGCGTCGCGCCGGTGGCGGCGGTGCAGACGACGGTGATGGCTTGGCGCAAGCTGTTGGCCCGAGGTCGGCAGATGTCACTCGAAGAGGAAATCGGCCTCTTCGGCGAACTGCTCACGCTGATCGGCCTGGCGGCGGCCCGGGGTTGGCACGCGGCTGTCGACGCGTGGCAAAGCCCGAAGTGCGCCGACCACGACTTCACGGTCGGCCCTTACGACATCGAGGTCAAGACCGTTGGCGGGCGGGCCCGCGTGCACACGATCCACGGGCTGACCCAGCTCGAGCCGCATCGCGATCGACCGCTGTGGTTCGTCTCGCACATGGTCGAGGAGAGCGACGCCGGACGCACGGTGCTCGGCCTGATCGAGGGCATCCGCTCGATTATCCGAGTACAGGCACCTGGTGTCCTCGACGACTTCGACGCCCGACGTCTGCTGGTCACCGCGGGAGGACACGCGATCCCGCGCGAGCATCGTTGGGCACCGGTCGAAGCCACGCTCGCGTTCCCGGTGGATGCGGACTTTCCTCGACTGACCGAAAGCATCCTCGCACCGCTCCCCGAGTCCCTCATGGTGCGCATCGTGGACATCGACTACCGCATCGACGTCGCCGATCTGATCCCCTCGATCGCGCCCTCCCCCGACGGACTCGACCACACCGTCGACCTGCGCACGCTCCCGCCTGACGTCGCGTCCGACCTGTCCGAGTCGAACTCCGCTAAGGACGAGCCCCGGTGACCGACGACCTCGCGCTGCTCGCACTGCATCGAGCCGCCTTCGGCGGCATGGTCACCGGCCCCAGAAACCTGGCGAAGGCGTTGGCCTACCAGGCCGAGGAACACGGCGGGCCGCTCCCCGACCTCGGCGAGCGGGCACTGCGCCGCCGACTGCACCACGCGCACCCGGACGACCCGTTGCTGATCCTGTGGCGCGACCGGCTCAGCCGCTGGGACTTCGCCGACGGCGAGACCGTGCCGAACACCGGGGAACGCCGCGCCGCGACGTACCAGGCCCTGGGCCTGGATCCGGCGACCCGCGACCTCCTGGACCGGCGCTCGCCGTTCGCCCGCGGCAGCGGCGCCGTGGTGATCACCGACGAGAGCTGGGATCCCTGGTACACCCAGGACGTGGCGCAACACCACAGCCACTACTGGGACGCCTATCGCGCCACCCTGCTCGGCAAGAAATGGGCCCCGGAGGCCGTCGCCGCGCTCGATCGCAACACCACCCGCGTGGTCGAACGGCTCGCCGACCCGACCTGTGAGCAGCCCTACCAGTCCAAGGGCCTGGTGGTCGGCTACGTGCAGAGCGGCAAGACCGCGAACTTCACCGGTGTCATCGCCAAGGCGATCGACGCGGGATACCGCCTGGTGATCGTGCTCACCGGCACCATCGAGGCGTTGCGTGCGCAGACCCAGCGCCGGTTGGACATGGAACTGGTCGGCGTCGAGAACATCTACTACGGCCAGGATCCGGACTCGGGAACCCTCGCGTTTCGCGACTACGACTACCTGGACGACCGGGACCGGCTGGACGGCAAGTTCCTGCGCCATGGTGCGCTGCCGTCTCGGCTGGGCGGCTTCGACATCGTTCGGCTGACCCGGCATCAGGACGACTACCAGGCACTGCGCCAGGGGCTCAGCGCAATGGAGTTCGAGAAGGCCGACCGGTTCACTCCGCTGCACGCGCCGGAGAACCTGCACCGAAGTTCGGCCCGGTTGATGGTGGTCAAGAAGAACGCCTCGGTGCTCAAGAAGCTGGTCAAGGACCTCGGCCGGATCAAGACCGAGCGCGGCGAGATCCCGACGCTGATCATCGACGACGAGTCCGATCAGGCGTCGGTGAACACCTCGGACCCCAGGAAGTGGGCGCAGGACCAGGTTCAGCGCACCGCGATCAACGGGATCATCTCGGAACTGCTCGGGATGTTGCCGCGCGCCCAGTACGTCGGTTACACGGCGACGCCGTTCGCCAACGTGTTCATCGATCCGGCCGACGCCGAGGACATCTTTCCCAAGGACTTCGTCATCTCGCTGGATCGCCCGGACGGCTATATGGGCGTCGCCGACTTCCACGACATCGATTCCACGATTCCCGCCGACGAGCGCACGGTGGCCAACTCGGCCGGTCTGGCCCACGTGCGCTCGGTCCGGCCGCTGCACGATGACGACGACAGCGACCTGTGCACCGCGATCGACATGTTCGTGTTGACCGGCGCGATCAAGTTGTTCCGCGAGGACCACGGCCTCGGCGCCGACCACTTCCGGCATCACACCATGCTCGTGCACGAGTCGGTGAAGACGCATGTACACCGGGACCAGGCCGAGTTGATCAACGCGATCTGGCGCCGCGCGGGCTACCTCGGCTCGGGCGCGCAGGCACGGCTGCGGCAGTTGTACGAGCAGGACGTGCGGCCGGTCAGCGAGGCGCACGCGGCGGGCGCGGCGATCCCCGCGTCGTACACCGACATCGCACCGTACATCGGCATCGCCGCGATGCGGATCGAGGACTCGATCGGCAGTCCGGTCGTGGTGATCAACGGCGACAAGGAGATCGAGCAGCGCACCGCGGACTTCGACCGACAGAAGGTCTGGCGGATCCTGGTCGGCGGCGCCAAGCTCTCCCGCGGCTTCACCATCGAAGGCCTGACCGTCTCCTACTACCGGCGCAAGACGCTCGCCGCCGACACGCTCATGCAGATGGGGCGCTGGTTCGGGTTCCGGAAGAACTATCGCGACCTGGTCCGGCTGTACATCGGCCGGGACGAGGGCGGTCGCAACGGCGACCTGTACGAGGCGTTCGAGGCCATCTGTCGCGACGAGGAGGAGTTTCGCGACCAACTCCGGCTGTACGCCGAACTCGTCGACGGCGCACCGCAGGTGACCCCGGCTCAGATCCCACCACTGGTCACTCAACGGCTGCCGTGGCTCAAGCCGACGGCACGCAACAAGATGTTCAACGCGGAGTTGGTGGAGACCCGGTCGCCGGGGTTGTGGGTGGAGCGTTCGGGATATCCGACGAAGGCGGCCGACCTCCGGCACAATGTCGGGCAGTTCGGCCCGGTGATCGGCGCACTGGGCCAGGAGCAGGTCGAGCTGGCCTTTCCGGTCGAGGATCGACTGCGTCGGTACCCGGCATACCTCGGCCGGATCACGAACTCGCGGCTGCTGCCCGTGTTGCGCGAGCTGCGCTGGTCGGATCCGAGTCAGTTCGGTCCGGACCTGGTGTACCTGGAGAACCCCAGGATCGCCGGTCACATCGAGGATTGGGTTGTGATCGTCCCGCAGCTCCAGGATCCCGATCGTGCCTCGGTGACTTTGCACGGCTTCGGCCCGCTGGCGGTGGTCAGCCGGAACCGACGCACGGGCACGTTGTTCAACAAGGTCAGTCCTCCACAGCATCGTTACGCAGCCCGGCGAATCGCCGGTAGCGGCCCTTCGATCGGCGACCCGATCGCCGACGGCCTGGCCGCGCCGCGTCGTGGCTGCCTCCTGGTCTACCCGACCATGGAGCCGGACCGGAACGAACTCGTGATGGCCTTCGCCCTGGTCCCGCCCAGCAGCGCGATCTCCCCCGATCGCCGCCTCGTCGCCTTCCGAGCCAAGGACTCCTCCCGAGCCGCCTCCGCCATCGTGGCGGCACCGGCCTGACCGGCGCCCGGCGCGCCGAACGGGGCGGCCCACCTCGCGGTGGCGCCGCCCCTTTCATGGCCTCGCCCGAGGGCCGGGCCCGGCCCTCGGATCGTGGTTCTAGTGCACCCAGAGCGACCAGAGGGTGCCGCCGTTGTTGAGACAGAGGTACACCGGGCCGTGCGCCGGTGCGGCCGCGCGGCCGGCCGCGTCACAGGACGCCTGCGACGGGTGGTAGCCGTAGAAGATGAAGCTGCCGCCCGGTGCCGGATCCGCCATCGCGGGCTGCGCGGCAGCCCCCACGCCCAACAACGCCGCGGTCAACGCGACACCCGCCATAGCCTTGCGCATGTGCTCGACTCCATTTCTCGTCCCGAGTGCAACTCGGTTCGCTGGAACGGTAATTCGGGCCCTGCTGTGGTGCCGGCGCGCACGTTGGAGACGCTAGCCGGTGACCGAGAGCCGGGCAATAGGTCTATACCAATCGAATCGATCCACACGTTTCTCACACGTTCCGCGGCCGGCTCGACCCATGCCGCCGCGCGCCGCGCCGGAATGGTTCGCCGACCGCGATCGTTGACCGAAGGACGGCCGGCGATACCACGACCGCCGGCGATACCGGAGGAGACGCGCATGCCGACACCCCTGCGGGGCCACCACGTGACGACCGTGCACAGCACACAGACCGTGACGGTCGAGATCGACGGCGAGGTCGTCGCCCGTTCCGAGCGCCCGGTCGTGCTGTACGAGACCGGGTTGCCGATCCGGTACTACCTGCCGCCGGACGACGTGGACCTGACCCGTTTCAAGCCCACCGACACGCACACCACGTGTCCGTTCAAGGGCCAGGCGTCCTACTGGAGCTACCTCGGCAATGGCGACACCGCTCTGCGGACGGACGTGGCCTGGGCCTACCCCGATCCGATCGACGCGGTCCCGGACATCGCCGGGCACCTGTGCTTCTACGACACCGTCGCCCGGGTCACCGTCGAGGGCGAACCGCCGGCACCGCCGGCCTGATCCACGACGCCGCACGCTCGCGCACACCGCGACGGCCGCGGGACGGGCGTCCGAGGCAGGTCCTCGGGCCCGCCCGCCCCGCGCCCGGACTCAGCAGCTCAGGTTGTTGCCGGCAGTCGTGCCCAGGATCGCAACGAACGACTGGTAGCGGTTGATCCGGCTCTGCACCTGCGCGGGATTGCCGCCGTTGCACTCCAACGCGCCATTGATGCTGCGGATCGTCTCGCCGAAGCCCGCCCCGTTGACCATCGCGTTGTGCGCGGTCATCGTGCCGGGGCCGTTCTGGGTGTTCCAGTACCAGAGGCCGGTCTTCCAGGCGACGGCCGGATCGGTCTGGACGAGGTTGGGGTTGTTGAGCAGGTTGATGCCCAGCGCGTCCCCCGCCGCCTTGTAGTTGAAGTTCCAGCTCAGCTGGATCGGGCCTCGTCCGTAGTAGGCGGCCTGCCCGGCCGGGCAGCCGTACGGCTGATTGGCGTCGCAGTAGTGCGGGTAGTTCGCCGTATTCTGCTCGACGATGTACACCAGTCCGCCGGTCTCGTGGCTGACGTTGGCCAGGAACGCCGCCGCCTCCTGCTTCTTCACCGTGTCGCTGCCGGTGTTGGCGAAGCCCGGGTAGGCGCTCAGCGCGGCGGTCAGACCGGCGTAGGTGTAGAACGGGTTCCGGCTCGGGAACATCTGGTTGAACTGCGCCTCGCTCACCACGAAGTCGCCGGGGTTGCCACCGTTGCCGCCCGTGCCGCCACCGGTGGTCGTACCGCCGGTGGCCGACCCGCCGCACGTGAACGGCTCCCAGAACCACGTACTGATCACCGGGTCGTAGCCCGGGTTCGCGTTCTTCGCCCGGTAGAGGTTGCCGTTGGTGTAGCGCACCACGTCACCGACCGAATACGACGTGCCCGCGACCCAGTTCGGGTACGTACAGGTGCCTCCGCCACCCCCGGTCGAGCCACCGGTGGAGCCACCCGTGGTCGTGCCGCCGCCACCGCCGCACGAGCCCTGATCCGCCCAGACGTCCGCGGTGCCGGGCACTTCTCCCTGAGTCCACCACTTGGCGCCCCAGTTGTGGCCGTTGTACGAGGCGGTCGCACCGCCCGTGTAGACGGCCGACGAGTTCCATCCGGTCGCACAACTCGCCGCGGACGCGGTCGAGGCGAACGGCAGGACTGCCGCCAACGCCCCGACGACCGCGATGGCCAACAGGAACGCCACGATCCGTTTTCTCGACATGGAAAGCCCACTCCCTCGCGCAGGAGGACGCACTGCGCGTGATCGACGGAAGTACCGATACACGTACTCCAATGGCCGTTCCGGGACCGGCGCTTGCCTCGATCGAGGCCCCTGGACGGGGTGTTGCGGGGCTCACTCAATACGAATGGTCTATACCAGTCAAGGTCTGGGTCGGTATTCGTCGCACAAAGGACGAAGGGAGGAGCCGGCGCCGCCCCCTCGGCGGCACCGATTCCTCCCCTTGCCCGCCCGCTACGTCGCGGCGTTCACCAGGTCCAGCGCGATGTCGACGATCATGTCCTCCTGGCCCCCGACCATGCCGCGCCGGCCGACCTCGACCAGGATGTCCCGGGTGTCCAGGCCGTAGCGGACGGCCGCGTCCTCGGCGTGGCGCAGGAAGCTGCTGTACACGCCCGCATAGCCGAGGGTCAGGGTCTCCCGGTCGACCTGGACCGGACGGTCCTGCAACGGGCGCACGATGTCGTCCGCCGCGTCCATCAGCCGGAAGACCTCGCAGCCGTGCCGCCAGCCCATCAGGTCCGCGACCGCGACGAACGCCTCCAACGGACAGTTGCCCGCACCCGCGCCCATCCCGGCCAGCGAGGCATCCACCCGGCGCACGCCGTGCTCGACCGCGACGACCGAATTGGCCACGCCCAGACCGAGGTTGTGGTGTGCGTGGATGCCGATCTCGGTCTCCGGCGCCAGCACCTCGCGGTACGCCCGCACCCGGTCGCGAACGCCGTCCATGGTGAGCCGGCCGCCCGAGTCGGTGACGTACACGCAGTGCGCGCCGTACGACTCCATCAGCCGGGCCTGGCGCGCCAGTTCGTCCGCCGGTGCGAGATGGCTCATCATCAGGAAACCGGCCACGTCCATGCCCAGCTCGCGCGCCGCGGCGATGTGCTGGGCGGAGATGTCCGCCTCGGTGCAGTGCGTGGCCACCCGGACCGAGCGCACGCCCAGGTCGTAGGCCCGGCGCAGTTCGGCCAGGGTGCCGATGCCCGGCAGCAGCAGCGTGGTGAGCTTGGCCCGGGTGACCACCTCGGCCGCCGCCGCGATCCACTCGTCGTCGGAGTGCGCGCCCGGCCCGTAGTTGACGCTCGACCCGGCCAGCCCGTCGCCGTGCGCGACCTCGATCGCATCCACGCCGGCCGCGTCCAGCGCGGCGGCGATCTCGCGGACCTGGTCGGTGGTGTACCGGTGCCGGATGGCGTGCATGCCGTCCCGCAGGGTCACGTCCTGAACGTAGATCTCGTACGTCATCGGGTGGCCGACCTCTCCGCCACGCGCAGCGCGGCCGACGTCATGATGTCCAGGTTTCCGGCGTAGGCCGGCAGATAGTGGGCCGCGCCCTCGACCTCCAGGAAGACCGAGACCAACCGGCCTGCTCCGCCCGCGAGCTCGGCCAACGGGTCGTCCGGGCCGATGGCTCGGAACTGCACGTCCTGCTTGAGCCGGTAACCCGGCACGTACTCGGCGACCTCGGCGACCATGGTCAGGATGGACGTGGTCACCGCCGCCTCGTCGGCGTCCTCGCCGACCACGCAGTACACCGTGTCCCGCATGATCATCGGCGGTTCGGCCGGGTTCAGCACGATGATCGCCTTGCCGCGGGCCGCGCCGCCGACCTGTTCCAGGGCGTGCGAGGTGGTCTCGGTGAACTCGTCGATGTTGGCCCGGGTGCCGGGGCCGGCCGAGCGGGAGGAGATGGACGCGACGATCTCCGCGTAGCGCACCGGCGTTGTCCGCGACACCGCGGCGACGATCGGCACCGTTGCCTGGCCGCCGCAGGTGACCATGTTCAGGTCGGCCGCGTCCAGGTGCTCGTCCAGGTTGACCGGCGGAATCACATACGGGCCGAGCGCGGCCGGCGTCAGGTCGATCAGCCGCTTCCCGTACGGCGCGAGCACCTTCGCGTTGTGCCGGTGCGCGCCCGCCGAGGTCGCGTCGAAGACGATCTCGATGTCCGCGAACCCGGGCAGCGCGATCAGACCCTCGACGCCCTCGTCCGTGGTCGGCACGCCGAGCCGGGTCGCCCTGGCCAGGCCCTCCGATGCGGGGTCGATGCCCACCATCGCGGCGAGTTCGAGCGTTTGGGACACCCGGAGAATCTTGATCATCAGGTCGCTGCCGATGTTGCCCGACCCGATGATGG
Organism: Embleya scabrispora DSM 41855; assembly: GCF_000372745.1. GTDB lineage: Bacteria > Actinomycetota > Actinomycetes > Streptomycetales > Streptomycetaceae > Embleya > Embleya scabrispora. The sequence goes on from NZ_KB889607.1 coordinate 129,592, forward strand.
CGACCTTGGTCCGGTCGGTCATCGCTTCAGCCCCTTCGTGAGTTCCGCCAACTGTCGCGCCGACTCCGGCCCTGGCGCCGGCTCCGACGCCGCGCCCCGCGTCGTGTTCTGCGCGGTGTCCCGCGTCGCATCCGGTGTCGTGTCCCGCGTCGCGCCCCGCGCCGGCTCTCGCGCCGACTCCCCCGCGGTGCCTGCGGGCCCGGTGGCATCGGCTCGCCGCCCATCGAGTCCGAAGAACCGTGTCGCGTTGCCGCCGAGAATCAACTCACGCTGTTTCGCGGTCAGTTCCGGGCAGTCCCGGACCACCCCACCGGGGTCCGACTCGCCCAGCGGGAACGGGAAGTCGGTACCGAGCATGACCCGGTCCGGCCCCATCACCTCGACCAGCAGCCGCAGCGCGCGCGGGTCGAACACGGCCGAGTCGACGTAGAACCGGCGTACGTACTCCGACGGCGGCCTGGGCGAATCGGCCCGGACCAGATCCCGGTTGTGCCAGGCGTTGTCGGCTCGGCCGAGCAGGAACGCGAAGCTGCCGCCGCCGTGGCAGAAGCACAACTTCAGCGACTCGGGCAACTTCTCGAACGCACCCTGGAGGATCATCCCGAGGATGCTCAGCTGGGTCTCCGCGGGCATCCCGACCAGCCACGGCAACATGTGCCCGCGCATGCGCTCGCCGCCGAGCATGTCCCACGGGTGCACGAGCACCGGGATCTCCTCGGCGGCACAGTGCGCGAGGAACTCCACGATCCCGTCGTCGCCGAGGTATCGCTCGCCGACGTGATTGCCGATGTGCACACCGCGATGCCCGGCCGCCGCCGCCCGGGACGCGGTCTCGCAGGCCGCGCCGATGTCCTGGAGCGGGACCTGACTCAGCGGCAACAACCGTTCCGGGTCGAGCGAGCAGTAGTCCAGGATGCGGTCGTTGACCAGATCGCACCACTCGACCGCACGGGCGGTCTCGGCCGCGTAGCCGAACATCAGCGGCGTCGAGGAGATCGCCTGCACGTCCACGCCGAGCGCGTCCATGTCGGCCAACCGGCGCTCGGGGTCCCACAGCGGCGCGATCACCGGTCGGTACTCGTCCTCGCCGCTCATCATCATCCCGGTGCCGTCACCGTGGACCCGCAGCCACGGCTCGCCCGCGCCCGTCAGAATGCGGCTCTCGGCCTGCGAGATCCTCGGGAAGACGTGCGAGTGAACGTCGATGACAGTCACGGAACCTCCGTGGTTCACCGCCGGGCTCGGCCGACGGTCGGGGCAGTGGTGGAGATCGGGTGGCGGGGTCCGATACGGGGCGCCGGGGTCACGCTGAGGCGTCGCCTCGCGGCACGGTCCGTGGGCGCAGCGCGTCCGGCCATTGCCGGCCCGGGTGAACCGCGCCGCAGTGCGGGCAGGTCCGGTCGCCGTCGTAGAACGCCTCGAACAGCGGCGGTAGGTCGTCGACGATCGAGCGCAGTTGCACCGGAAGGCGGTTCACCAGCCGGTGACACTCGACGCAGTACCACTCGAACGCGTCGATCAGACCCTCGGCCCGGCCGAACTCGACCACCAGGCCGATGCTGCCCGCCTCCGGTCGCTGCGGCGAGTGCCGCACGTGCGGTGGCAGGAGGAAGACGTCGCCCTCGTTGATCTGGATGTCGACCGGCGGCTTGCCCTCTTCCTCCATCACCCGGAGCACCATGTTGCCCTGGAGCTGGTAGAAGAACTCCTCGATCGGGTCGTCGTGGAAGTCGGTGCGCTGGTTGGGCCCGCCGACCACGGTGACCACAAGGTCGGCCTCGGTCCAGATCTGGATGTTGCCGACCGGCGGCTTCAGCAGGTCCCGGTGTTCGTCGATCCACCTGTTGAAGTTGAACGGCAGGCCATTGGTCAGTTTCGGCAGGCTCATCTGCGGTCCCTTTCTCTCGCCGTGGCTGTCGCTTCAGGACTCGACGGCGCCGGTGGGGTTCGACGGGGCGGATCGGTTCGGCTGCGGCAGGTACGCGACGCAGGAGATCTCGATCAGCAGGTGCGGATGCGGGAGTTGGTGCACCGCGACGGTCGTGCGGGTGGGGCCGGTCTCGTCGAAGTACTCGGCGTAGACCTCGTTGTAGCCGCCGAAATCGTTCATGCCGACCAGGTAGGTGGTGAGCGAGACCGCATCGGCCAGGCCGCCGCCGACCGCCGCCAGCAGGTCGGCGATGTTCTCGATCACCGCCCGGGTCTGCGCCCGGATGTCGAGGTCCGTGGTACCCATCGCGTCGGCGCTCGCACCGACGAAGGTGCCGTCCGGCCGCCGGGAGCTGGTGCCGGACACGTAGACGAAGTCACCGGCCCGCTTGACGTGTGGGAACCGGCCGCGCGGGGTGGCCTTGCCGGCGACCAGGATGCCGTCGTCGGCGCTCATCGGGTGGTCACCTCCGCGCGGCCGAGGCCGGCCGCGGACACGCGCACGTGCACGCCCCCGGGCAGTGGCATCGCGGCGGTGGCAGCCCCCGCGAGCACGACCCATCCGGGCCGGAGTTCGAGGCCGGCCTCGGCGGCCAGTCGGGCCGCCGCGATCAGCGAACGCAGCGGGTTGCCCAGGATCGCCGCCGAGGAGCCGCTCGTCACGACCCGCCCGTCGATCTCGACGAGCAGGCCCAGGTTGCTCAGGTCCAGCCCGGCCGGATCGTGCCAGGTACCGAACCCGAAGCCGGCCGCCGACGCGTTGTCCGCGATCACGTCGGGAAGTGTGAAATCGAAGTCGGCGTAGCGCGAGTCCAGCACCTCGTAGGCGACCGCGACGCCGGCGATCGCGCGCACCGCCTCGGCGGGGGTGACCGTGCCGGACAGCGGGCTGCCGATCAGGAACGCGATCTCCGGCTCGATCCGGGGATGGATCAGCTCGGCCGGGTCGAGCACACCGCCCTCCTCGACCAGCATCGCGTCGGTGAGCAGGCCCCAGATCACGTCGTCCACGCCCATTTGCATCATCTTGGCGCGGCTGGTGAAGCCCATCTTGACGCCGATCAGCGCCTCGCCCCGGGCCAGCCGGCGGTCGATCACGGCACGCTGCACCCGGTACGCGGCGGCCAGATCGAGGTCGGTGGTGTCGGTGAGGCGGGCCACGGTCCGGTGGGCGAGGGCGGCCTCGTCGAGGGTCGCGGCCAGATGGGCGACGAGTTGAGGGGTTACCGGCTGGGGGTCGACAGCTCGGGGGTCGGCTGCCTGGGGGTCGGCTGCCTGGGGGTCGGCTGCCTGAGGGGCGTTCATGAGGTCTCCTCCTCCGAGTTCGTCGCCGCGAATGCGACCCGGACGTCGCCGAGCCCGTCGATCCGGGCCTCCAGCACGTCGCCCGGGGCGACCGCCACCATCGGGCCGAGCGCGCCGGTGAGCACGGTGTCCCCGGCGCGCAGCGGTCGGCCGAGCCGGACGAGGGTGTCCGCGAGCCAGAGCGCCGCGTTCAACGGGTGACCCAGGCAAGCCGCGCCGGTGCCGGTGGAGACCGGTTCGCCGCGCCGCTCCAGAACCATGCCGGCGAGGCGCAGGTCCAGGCCGCCGAGCGCCACCGGCCGGGTGCCGAGCACGTACATCCCGGAGGAGGCGTTGTCCGCGACGGTGTCCGCAAGGGTGATGTCCCAGTCCCGCACCCGGCTGCCGCACACCTCGATCGCGGGCAGTGCGAAGGCGGTGGCCCGGATCAGGTCGGCGACGGTGTGCCGCTCGTGCGTCAGGTCGGCCTCCAGCACGAGCGCGACCTCGGCCTCGGCCCTGGGCTGGAGCACGGCGCCGACCGGCACCTCGGCGCCGTCCGGCACCGCCATGTCCGCGTACAGCATGCCGAAGTCCGGTTCCCGCACCCCGAGTTGGCGCTGTACGGCGGCGGAGGTCAGGCCGATCTTGCGCCCGACCAGCCGGCGGCCCTCGGCGAGCCGGCCCAGGGTCAGCCGCTCCTGGACCGCGTACGCGTCCTCGACGCCGGTGATCAGGTCGCGGATCGGCGCACACGGCACACCGCTCCGCTCCGCGTCGAGCAGCCGCGCCGCGGCGGCATCGATGGCATTCATCGCTGTCTCTGTCTCCGTCACTGTCACGAACCGGTCCTTCAGATCTTGATGCAGATGTTGACCGGCTCGGAGAAGAAGTCCAACGAGTACTCGCCGCCCTCCCGGCCGATCCCGGATGCCTTGATCCCGCCGAACGGCGTGCGCAGGTCCCGCAGATTCCAGCAGTTGACCCACACGATCCCGGCCTCGACGCGCGGGGCGACCCGGTGCGCGCGGGACAGGTCGCGGGTCCATACGGTCGCGGCCAGGCCGTACCGGCTGTCGTTGGCGAGCGCGATCGCCTCGTCCTCGGTGTCGAACGGCAGCACGTGGCAGATCGGCCCGAAGACCTCCTCCCGCACGGTGCGCGCGCTCTGCGCCAGACCGGTGAGCACGGTCGGCTCGACGTGGAACCCCCGGTCGCGCTCGTCACCGAAGCTCGGCACACCGCCGCCCGCGACGACCGTGGCGCCCTCCTCGACCGCAAGCCGGTAGTACGACAGCACCTTGTCCCGGTGCGCGGCCGAGATCATCGGCCCGTAGCCGGTCAACGCCCGGGCCCCTGCCCCGAGCTCGGCCACGAAGGCGGCGAAGATCGAGCGCTCGACGTAGACCCGCTCGGTACACAGGCAGATCTGCCCGGAGTGGGTGAAGGCGGACCGTACGGTGCCCGCCACGGCCTCCTCGAAGTCCGCGTCGGCGAACACGATCGCCGGGTTCTTGCCGCCGAGTTCGAAGGACACCGGGGTGATGTGCTCGGCGGCCTTGCGCATGATCGCGCTGCCGGTGGCCGACTCGCCGGTGAACGCGATCGCGTCCACACCCGCATGCGCGGTGAGGAACTCCCCGGCGGCACCCGCGCCGTGACCGTGGATCAGATTGAACGTACCGGCCGGCAGACCGGCTTCGTGGATCACTTCGGCGAGCAGCGTCGCGGTGGACGGCGTCTCCTCGGACGGCTTGGCGACCACGGTGTTGCCGGCCGCGAGGGCGGGCGCCACCTTCCAGGTCAGCAGCAGGAGCGGGAGGTTCCACGGCGAGATGATCGCGACCACGCCCAGCGGACGGCGCACGGTGTAGTTGAGCGCCCGGCCGACGCCGCCGCTCCACCCGGGCACGGCGGTCGAGTGGGCGCGCTCGGGCCGCCCGTAGAGCAGATCGGCGTAGGCGCGAAAGTTGCCGATCGCGCGCGGGATGTCGACGCCGGCCGCGAGCTCGCGCGGCTTGCCGGTGTCGGCGACCTCGGCGTCCACGAATTCGTCGAACCGGGCCTGGATCCCGTCCGCGATCCGCCGCATCGCCTCGGCCCGCACCTCGACACCGGCCGAGCCCCACTCGCCGAGCGCACCACGCGCGGCCACGACCGCGGCATCCACGACCGCTCGATCGGCCTCGGGAACCTCCCCCGCGACGGCCCCGTCCACCGGGTTCACCAGCGCAAACGCTCCGCTACCCGCCCGGGTGAACTCCCCCGCCACGTAGTGTGCGGGCAGCACACCCTCCCCGGCCGCCGACCGTGCCATCGCCATTCCCTTCGCCGCGAGCCCCATCACAGGGAGCTTCCCCCGGCGACGACATGCCCGTCCAATACTCTTTGGACCGCACTACATGCCGCTTTCGGTATGACCTGGGGTCGGCGGCCGGATCACCAAAGCCGTCCAGAACCCTCAGGCCGGCGGCTCGCAACCATCGCGCGCGGCGTTGGCGGCGAGCACGGCGCGCAGGATGGCATCCGAGGCCGGCAACGGCACCCCCGCCCTGATCGTCAGCAGGTAGTTCACACTGCCCGCCGAACACCTGGCGAAGTATTCCGAGCCCTTGCCGTCGAGCACATACGACTCGGCAACCCTTCCCACAGTCTCGGGAGTGGGCGCTCGCGCGTATTCGAGGTCGGCGAGTACGCCACGACGCACTTCCAACCGAAGCGCCGACACCTCTTCGGGCTTCGCCTCATCCGAAACGATGCAGTCCTCCCACCCGGAATCGCGTCCCGACCAGCGCTCGACCCACGTGGGATGCGCACCAAGTGCGACCCCGGCGATCGGCACTCCGCACAGCGTCGCCCCCTGCGCAAACGCGGTCGCCACGACCTCGCCCCGTCGAGCAGGCGCGGGCAACTCCGGCATCGTGCAACCCGCTTTCCGCCGCGCCGAGTTGGTCAACGCCACCATCGTCGCCGCGATGCGCTCCCGGTTCCCGGCTCTCCCGGGAAGCCCGAGTCGGGAAAATGGATGATTCCGCTCGGGGATGCGCAGATCCTCGGCGGTCACTCGGGCGAACGATGTCTCCCCATCGGCCATGCACGGCGGAACCCGTAGCCAGCCGTCGAGATCCGAGGCCATGCCGAGCAGCCCATCACCCAGCGGCGTCGAAATCGGCAGGCGGCCGCCGATGCCGTAGTGCTGGTCGGTCGACCGGTAGTCCTTGTCAAGGACGTACCGGAACGCGAGCTGCGGCCGCCCCCGAATCTTCGTGTACACCATGCACCCGTCGCTGTTCGCGGCCGGATAACGAAGCGCCCCCTTCCCCGCTGCCTCCCCGTACTCTCCCGGCGGCAGCAACGCCGCCAACTCGTCGGCGGGCAGCAACCCCCAGCAATAGCTCCGCGGTCGATCCGACGTGCTCCGTGTCGACAAGAACACGATCAGCGCCACGACCAGCCCGAGGGCCACCACGCCGACGAGCACAACGACACCGCGCCGACCCCGAAACGCTTTCACTTCATCACGATTTCCGACGGGATGACAGCGCTGTAGGCACGACCGGCCTCGTTGCCGAGTTCCACGTTCTTATAGCTCGGATTTTCCGCCATCCAGGTTTTCATGACACCTTCCACCTGTACCCGTCCGCTGACATACGCGCCGTGTACTTGCTCCCTCGCGTGCTCACTTGCGTCGGGCGGATACGCTTGAAAGAACTCCCCGACGATCCCGTTAACGCCTGCGGTCGCGATGGCCGCGACAGGGGCGAGGATGGGATGGGTATTGACTGCCGCCGCAGCCTTGAAGATCGCACCGGCGGATACCCCGTTGATGCCTGCGCCGACCCACCGCACTTTCCTGGGTCAGCGCAAGATGCAAGGATTCCGAATTCTTTGCCAGAACCTCGGTCACACTCCCACGCAGGGCGCCGGACTCGCTCAGGATCGCGGGAGCGCCCTTCGCACCGAGCGTATTCATCACGTTCTCCACCGCACCGGCCATGGCAGGCGTGGTCAGTCGGCCCGTGGTGGCCGCAACAAGGGCATCGCCGAACGCATCGAGGTGGGGTCGTTCCCGGCTGACCGGGTTCAGCGGATCCACGAGGGCGTGTGCGAAGCCGATCTGCTCGACGTGTTCCTTGCCCTTGGGGCCGGTGAAGAAGTCCGTCGACGCGTCGGGGTTGTGGGAAAGGGTGACCAGGAACCCGTTGACCGGGTCACGGGCAGGATCCGGGCCCCAGCCCTGACCGTTGTTCATGGACTTGTCGAACGCCAACAGATCCTCGCCCACCGCACCCAGGAACTTGGTGTCGTACGTACCTTCCCGGAGCAGCCGATCAAGTTTTTGATATCCGAAAATCGACGCGGCGCCCGGTCCGCCGGTCGTCTGCTCGACCTCGCGCCCGGCCTCCTTGAGACGCCGCATCCACTCGGCGTCGCCCGCCAGTTCCGCACTGGCGGTGGACAACGCGCCCCTGACCCGCCCCTCGATCAGCTTGGCCGTTTCGCGCGTCGCCTTCGGCCCGGCCGCGCCGCCCAAGGCTTCCAGTTTTTCGGTGGCGTCGAGCAGACGTCCTGGACCGAGCATTCTCATCAACTCGGCATCGAAGCCCGGGTTCGCGCCGTTCTGTTTGAGCAGGGTTTCCAGGAGCGCGAGATCCTGCGCATTCACCTTCCCGGTGTCGAGCTTGGCCAGGAGTTCGGTGGCGCGCATCGCGTCGGCGGTCGAGTCTCCTCCGAGCGCGCGGACGTTGAAGTCGTCCTTTGGGCCGAAATCCACATTCTTGCGCATCGTATTGGCGGCGACGACGTCCGCGTCGGTCGCCTTCTGCAGCGCTGCGGCAATGCGGGCGGCTATGTCCTTGGCCTGGGATTCGAGCGAGGCGTGCTCGCTGTCGGTGTCGGCCTGCCAGGTGAGGCGGCCGTCCGGGCGCCGGGTGATCCTGCTTCGGCGAGCTGCTTCGAGCGCCTCCCGCACCGCGTTCTGCGCCGCCCGCAATTCGCCCGCGGCCTCCCGAGCGATCGATGCCATAGCGCCGGACTCGGCGCGGATGGCCTCCAGTTGGGCACCGACGTAGCCGATGAGCTCCACCGCCCGACGGCCGTCCTTGCTGTCCCAACCGCCGCCGCGCAAGGGCCCGATCACGTCGTGCTCCACGGACTCCCGCCGACCGCTCATCGCCGCGCTCAGTTGTTCCCAGGAAGCGGCGACGGCATCGAGCGCGTCCGGTGAACAGGCTTCAAGGTCCTCGACGGTCAACGTCACGAAAACAATCCCCCGACTTCATAAAGCCACTCGATCCGCGCCGGCCGCCCGGAATGGCGACGAGATTAGCAGCCGAGCCCACCCACTTCCGGCGCAAGATGTGTCGACTCGGTGATACCGGCCGCGTTTCATGCGAAAGGTCCGGATCATCCGGCAAATGGGTCTCCGCGCCGAACATCGAAACGCAAGCGGAATGCTATTTTCCACTTTCATCCCGTACGGATGAATCCGCTTCCGGGCCTCGGCCGCAAGTATGCTCGGTCACACTTCGCGGCCCGGTCGGGCCGATTAATTTCCCGCAGCACGAAAAGGGTTCCGATGGCCGACGGCGAGAGCATGGACATGATTATCAACCCATGGCGATACCAGGGTTCCGCGCCGCCCGCGCCGCCCGAAGCCAAGCCCGCCGGCCCGGTGGAGACCAGACTCCAGTCGACGATCGACCCCGGCGGCGGTGGATCGGTCCGGGTCGACGCGGGCGTGCTCAGCACCTCGGCGACGCGACTGGAGCAACTGCGCGGCGAGGTCCAGGGCGGCGTGCAGAACTCGCTCCGAGGCACCGATCACGCCGTCGTGGGTCGGAATCTGGAGGTCACCAAAGCCGTCCAGTACGTGCACGACCGTTGGACGGAGAAACTGGCCCACCTGCTCGAAGACATGCAGGAGCGGGTGACCCGGGTTCGCAAGGCCGCGGACAACTGGGATCACACGGAGGCCAACGTCACCCAGTCCATGCGGTAGGCCGCCTGCCGGGAAGGGGATCTTTCGCCGGACGACCCCTCCAGCGGAGATACATCTAACGCTTTGAAAGTGCTTGACCCATTAGTTCGTTCGGCGGTACAACTGACGCATCAGCACGCCGACGAAGGTAGAAATCATGGGCATCGCCGCCATTCCCCAGGTTGCACACCGGTTCGTGGACGTCGACGGGGCTCGGGTGTTCTATCGGGAGGCCGGGCCCGCGGATGCGCCCACGATGCTTCTGTTGCACGGGTTTCCGTCGGCCTCGCATCAGTTCCGGCGGCTCATGGACGCGCTGGGCAACGACTTTCGGCTGATCGCGCCGGACTACCCCGGGTTCGGGCACACCGAGGTGCCGGTCGGGTTCACCTATTCGTTCGACCGCCTCGCCGACGTGGTCGAGGGATTCGTGGACACACTCGGCCTGGATCGGTACGTGCTCTACACCTTCGACTTCGGCGGCCCGATCGGCCTGCGGCTGGCCGAGCGGCGACCGGCGGCGGTGGCCGGGCTGATCGTGCAGAACGCCAACGCGTACGCCGAGGGCCTGTCCGAGATGGCCCGTGACTTCATCGCGCTCACCCCCGACGTGCCGGGCGCTCGGGAGAAGGCCGCCGAACTCCTGGTGCTGCCGGTCACCCGGAGCCAGTACGAGGGCGGCACGACCGACCCCACCCTGGTGGCCCCCGACGGCTGGACCCTGGACCAGCACTTCCTGGACCGGCCGGGGCGCAAGGAGGCCCAGGTCGATCTGGCGCTGAACTACCACACCAACGTCGCGCTGTACCCGCAGTGGCAGGCGTGGCTGGCCGAGCACCGCCCGGCGACGCTCATCGTCTGGGGCCGCAACGACATCTTCTTCCCGGAACCCGGCGCACACGCCTACCTCGCCGACGTGCCGGACGCCGAATTGCACATCCTGGACACCGGCCACTTCGCCCTGGAGGACAAACTCCCGGAAATCGCGCCCCTGATCGCGGACTTCCTGACCCGCACTTGGAACGGCGGTTGATCACCCCGCCGGGCGCGGGCTTCCTGAACCGCCTGTAACGGTGCAGTCGACCGCCGATCTCCCGACACCATCCGGTGGCTCCGACCGGTGGCGGATCCGGCCGCCGGCCGGAGCGACCGGGCCGCCGCCGTCACGGCCGGTGTCCTGGCAGCGGGGCCCGCGACCCCGAGCCGGCCCGTACATGAACGTTCCCGCTCCCGAGTCGGGTGCGCGCGTTCGCCTCGCGAGTCGGCTGAGCGCTAGGTTGACAAATACGTTGTTGCCGAACGAAAGCGGTTTCCGGTGGATGTCGCCCGCGCCATGGCCCACGACCCACACGGCGTCTTCGCCCGGATGCGTGAAGCCGGCCCCGTACACGCGATCGTCGCGCCGGACGGCAGCCCCGCGTGGTTGGTCACCAGGAACGCGGATGTCCAGGCGGCACTCGGCGACCCGCGGTTCTCGCTGGACAAGAGGCATGCCAAGCCCGGCGGTTACCAAGGATTCGAACTCCCGCCCGCCCTGGACGCCAACCTGCTCAACATGGACCCGCCCGACCACACCCGCCTGCGCCGCCTCGCCGGCCAGGCATTCACCCCGCGGCACACCGCCGACCTGCGTCCCCGCCTCGAACGTACCGTCGAATCCCTGGCCGACGACCTCGCCGGCCGCGAACGGGTCGACCTGGTCGCGGACTTCGCATCGCCCTTCGCGGTCGGGGTGATCTGCGAACTGCTCGGCGTCCCGGCCGAGTCCCGGTCCGACTTCCGCACCTGGACCAACGCCGTACTGGGCGCGGACGCCACCCGCGAGGGCATCCGCTCGACGGTGCGCGAGATGTACGCGTTCTTCGTCGCGCTGCTCGCCGCCAAGCGCGCCGACCCCGGACCCGATCTGCTGTCCGCGCTGATCGCCGCCCGGGACGCCGAAGACCGGCTCAGTGAGGACGAACTGACCTCCCTGGCGTTCCTGTTGCTCTTCGCGGGCTACGAGAACTCGGCCAACCTGATGGCCGGCGCCCTGTACGCGACGATCGAGGACGCGGCGTTGCGCGAAGCGCTGCGCGCCGATCCGGCGGCGGTTCCGGTGTTGGTCGAGGAGGTGGCCCGGCACATGTCGCCGGCCCTGCTCGCGATTCGCCGCTTCCCGCTCGAAGACATCGAACTCGGCGGTGTCACCATCCCGGCCGGCGACACGGTCTTCCTGTCCATCGCCTCGGCCAACCGCGACCCGCGCCGCTACGCGCGCCCGGACCGGATCCAGTTGGACCGCCCCGATCCGGCCCGCCACCTGAGCTTCGGCCAGGGCATCCACTACTGCATCGGCGCACCGCTGGCCCGCCTGGAGGCCGAACTCGCGGTCCGCACCGTCCTGACCCGCTTCCCGAAGGCCCGCCGCCACGCGCCGATTTCCTGGCAGCCGTCGGTCCGAGTCCGCGGCCTGAGCACCCTGCCGGTGGAACTCGGCAACTGACCGGTCCCCCGAATCGGGCCGGCCGCCACGCTGCCTGTCCTCGGGATCGGTATGCGCCGATTCCCCGCATCGCTCCCGTCCTCGCGCCCCTGCGAACAGCGAAGTGTCACAACTTTGTGAGAACCCTGTGAGGCGGCCGGATTCCCAGTGACGTCGGGGCCGAAAAGCACGACAGTGTATGGAGCACGGCAGGGGATCGGCGGTGCTACGCCACGACCGTCGAAGAGTGGCGTGCGATGGATGGGGAGTCGGAGCAGATGTCTGTTCGTCGAGCGGTTTTCACGCACGTGCACCGCGTACCCGACCGAGGGACCCACGACCGGGCGCCGGCGGCGCGCATCCGAGGCGATCGGCCGTCGGGCGTGCGCTGGTGGACCCGGCGCACCACGCAGGCCGCCGCGATGGGCGCGCTGATGATCGTGGCCTTGGCCGTCGGGCCTTCGCTCGGCATCCTGCCGTCGTTGTCCGCGCGCGTCGACGGAGTCAGCCGGATCACGAACGTGGTCCACGACTCGGACACGCCCGTCCACAAGCGCTGACCGGCGGCGCATGCGTGCCGCCCCGCAGGCCGAACCCGCCGTCGCATCACTCCGACGGCCGGCCCGGCCGCCCACTCCCGCGCGCTCGGGCCGAGCCGAGCCCCTGGCCGCCCAGGTCGAGCCACGGCTCACGGCGGATCCGGGTCAAAGCATCACCGACTCGATCACCCGGCGCAGACCGATCTCCAGAATCCGCGGGTCGTCCCAGTCGCGCGTGACGTGGTCGAACAGCACTCCCTGAAGCAGCGCGAGCATGATGTGCCCGTCCAGGCGCGCGTTCGTGGACCCCAACGCCAGCGCGACCAGCTCCGCGAAACCGCGGAACTCGGCCTGGCAACGGATCATCGTCTCGCGCACCAACGGCTCGCGCGCGCCCGCCAGTTCCAGTTCCAGGCGAGCCAACTGCACTTCGCGGGTCGCGTCCCACCACGTGCGGATGAAGTGGGCCAGTTCCGCGTAGTCGATCGCGATCGGCCGAACCGCCGTCATCCGCATCAGCTTGTGGGTGACCTCGCCGGCGTATGCCCTGTCCAGCGTGGCCATCCGCTCGACCACCGCCAGGATCAGCTGGTCCCGGGTCTTGAAGTAGTACGTGACCGAGCCATTGGGCAGCCCCGCTTCCTCCTGCACCGCACGGTGGGTCAGCCCGCGCAGGCCGTTGGTGGCAAGCACCCGGATCGACGCGTCCAGCATCAGTGCGCGCCGGTCCACCCGCCCCGAACCGGCGGACGAGCCGGCGGCGGAACCGCGCGCGTCGGCGGTGACGGGAGTTACGGCTGCCTCCGGTGGGACGGAGGGCGCGGCGGGGGGCTCGGGCGTGCTGTCGGGGTCGTTGACGTGCGGCATGTGTCCATTATCCCCGAGCTTGACGCTCGTAGAAATTTTCTCTACAACTATAGAACTTACTTCTACGAACGTAGGAATATCCGATGGCTTCCTCAGGGATACCCGCCACCGAGTCCACGATCGGGGCCGGCTCCGCCTCCTCCGGCGCGTCCGACGCAGTCGCCGCAGCCGTCTCCCCCGGTCGCTCGGTGAACCCGAAGCTCGTCCTGCTGCTCGTATGCGTCGCCCAGTTCGTGCTGCTCGTCGACGACACGATCGTCAACGTCGCGCTGCCGACCATCGGCGACGATCTCGACTTCACCGAGAGTTCGCTGTCCTGGGTCACCAACGCGTACTTCCTGACCTTCGGCGGCTTTCTGTTGATCGGCGGCGGGTTGGCCGATCTGCTGGGTCGGCGCCGCCTGTTCGGCATCAGCCTGGTGCTGTTCGTACTGGCCTCGGCCGTGTGCGGGATCGCACCCGATTCGGGCGTGCTGATCGGCGCGCGCGCCGCACAGGGCATCGCCGGTGCGCTGCTCTCCCCCGCCGCGCTGGCCATCCTGCTGGCGACGTTCCGCCAACCGGCCGAACGGGCCCGCGCGCTCGGCACATGGGCCGCGCTCACCGGACTCGGCGCAGCCACCGGACTGTTGCTCGGCGGCGCGCTCGTCGAGTGGGCGCACTGGCGCTGGATCTTTTTGATCAATTTGCCCATCGGCGCCCTGACGCTGCTCGCGCTGCCCCGAGTGATCGGACCGGACGATCGCGAAGCGGCGCGCCGGGTACCGGACTTCGCCGGTGCGGCGATCGGGACCGCCGCCGTGCTGACGCTGGTGTACACCGTCGTGGAGACCCCCACCCACCCGTGGAGCTCGACCCGGACCCTGCTCGGCCTGGCCGTCGCGGCGGTGCTCGCCCTCGGCTTCGCCCTGCGCCAGCGTTCGGCGGCCGAACCCCTTTTGCCTCGCGCGCTGTTGCGGATGCGGCACCTGGTGCTCGCGGACGTCCTGGTCCTGGTCGCGGCCGGCGGCCTGTTCGCGATGTTCTTCTTCCTGACCCTGTACATGCAGCGGATCCAGGGGTGGTCGCCGATGGACACCGGCCTGGCGTTCCTGCCGTTCAGCGTCGGCATGGGCCTGGGAGCTGCGGTGTCCACCAAACTGATCGCCAACCGTGGACCGTTGTTGCCGGTCAGCGTGGGCCCGGCGATCGCCGCGGGCGGCATGTGGCTGATGAGCCGCCTGGACGAGCACAGTTCGTACACCGGGCATCTGCTGCCCGCGTTGGTGGTCACCGGCCTGGGGCTGGGCGTGGCCTTCGTCGCGATCATCCACACCGCGACCGGCGGTGCGGGCGAGGGCGAGGGCGGCGTCGCCTCGGCCATGGTGACGACCTGTCAGCAGCTCGGCGCGGCGGTCGGCATCGCGGTCCTGGTCACGGTCGCGACGAATCACACCAAGGACCGGATGGCCTCCGGCGTCCTCGCCGGGCAGGCCACGGTGGACGGCTTCAGCCGAGCCTTCGAGATCCAGGCGGGCCTGATGGGCATGGCGGCCCTGCTCGGCATCGTGGTCGGCGTGGCCACCGAACGACACCACGCCGGCCGCGAGTAGCAGCGGCGCCGAATGGGTGACACCGCCTCGGCGCCGGGCGCCCGCCCGGGCCGCGGGGTCGGGCCGCCACCCGGCCGGTCGAGACGGCTGCCTACGCGCGCTCCGAACCCGACTCGGCGGTGTCGCCCGGGGTCGCTTCGGCTTTCGTGTGCAGGACCTCGCGGGCCTGCTCCGCGGCGCGGATGATGCTCTCGCTGATGAAGTCGCTGAAGCGGGCGAGGTTCTCCAGGCGGGCGGCGGCCGGGGAGTCGCGACCGAGGACGCCGACGCCCTGCCGCGCGGTCTCGGCGAGTTGGGCCACGCCGCGGGCGCCGGCGATCGTCGACTGGTACCAGGCGTCGTTGTCGACGAGGTAGCGCTCGCGGCGGCGTTCGTCGCGTTCCCGGCGGATGAGGCCCTGGCTTTCGAGGAAGGCGACCGCCTTGGAGACGGACGCCGGGCTGACCTGGAGGCGCCGGACGAGTTCGGACGCGGTGAGACTGCCCGCGTTGGTGGTGAAAAGGCAGGTCAGCACCCGGGACGTCATTTTGGGCAGGCCCTGTTGCATGAACAGGGTGGTGAACGTCTCCTCGTACTCGCGCAGGGCCTCGTCGTCGCGCCCGTGGCCCTGCGTCGGCGCCTCCTGTCCCCGGGGCGGCGTGTGCTTGCGCCGGTGGGCGCGGCGTTCGGTGGCGCGGTGGGCCAGGTCGGCACGGTAGGCGGTGGGGCCGCCGTTGCGCGTCACCTCGCGCGTGATCGTCGAGGTCGGGCGGTCGAGACCTCGGGCGATCTCCGCGTAGGCGAGGCTGTCGGCCAACCCCGATGCGATCTGCCGGCGTTCCTGCTGGGTGAGTCTGCCTCCCGGCATCACGATCTCCCTTCGCGCTTCCCTGGCGCCCCAGCCTAGCGTTCACTTTTCATTCATTGCAACGCATCAACGCGACATTCGTTGCAATGATAATGGCATGGTTGCAACGTCGTCTGGCGCTGAGCCGAGTAGATGACACCTACGTGCAATAGCCGTTTCGAAGGATTCTTGAACGCAACGTAGCTTTTCCATTATCGGAAAGACTACCGAAAGGCGCCGCTCCGGACACTACGCGGCGCCGTCCGGGGCGGGTTCGCCGAGGTGGCGCCGGTGGTACGAACGGGTCACGATCGCCAGGAGCGGCGCCCACAGCACCAGCGGCAGATACAGCACGCCGAGCAGGTCGGCGCCGGATTCGGTCATGTCGTCGTGCGGGACGAGCCACCAGAACAGGAACTGGGCCCACAACAGGACGAGAACCGCCACTCCGATGTAGGCAACCCGGGTGACGACCACCGGATCCATCCTTCGCCCACCCACGAACGGGACCCAGCGCGGCGGACGTTCACCCCACGGGCGAACCAGCCCGAGGGTGAGAAGGGCGGCCAGTTCGGTACTCAGACTGAGGAAGATCACCCAAGGCGCGCCCCATCCCGTCATGTGCATGTTCGCGTAGCCCTGCTCGGTGTATCCGCCGTGGTTGCCGAACACGAGCCCGAACCGCCAGATCGCCGACGGCAACGGAGTCAATGCCGCCGCGTGCGCGGCCAGGATCGCCCAGCGCGGGGCGGGCGGAACGACGGGATCGGGCAAGGACGAAGACGAAGCGGTGGTCCCCCGTGATGTGATCATGTACCGAATATTGGCAGCAGGGGTAGGCGCGGGACATCGACGGACGGATCAGGTCCGGGTCGACCGCGGGGATGAGCGCGGGGTGCGGCGTACCGCCGAGGTCGGATCCGGGCCCGCTCGAACCTTGTTGCGCCGAAACAGTGAAGTCCGGCCGAGTCGTGCGTGTCCTCGCGATCGCGGTCCCGGACATGTGCAAGACACTCGACATGGACACCACCTCCGCCACGTCGCGCCGTACGTTGCTGATGAGCGCCGCCGCCACCCTCGGTCTTCTCTCCGTCGCCACCCCGTCCGCCGTCGCCACCGACGGACAGCCCACCCCCCGCCCCGCCTTCGCCCAGGAACCGGTGCGCGAGGTCAAGGCCGGACCGCAGCGGATCGCGGTGACCTTCGACGACGGACCACATCCCGAGTACACCCCGCAGGTGCTGCGTGTGTTGCGGCGATTCCGGGTCCGCGCGACGTTCTGCGTCGTGGGCACGGAGGTCGAGCTCCACCCCGAACTGCTCCGCGCGGTCCACGACGAGGGCCACACGATCGCCGGCCACTCGTGGTCGCACGCCAATCTGCAACAACTCCCGCCGGCCGGCGTCGCGGAGGAGGTGGAACGCAACCTGATCGCGATCGACCGTGTGCTGCCGGGCCTTCGGGTCGGCTGGTTCCGCGCGCCGTACAACCGCTGGTCACCCGAGGTGATGGGCACACTGAGCGCGAACGGCCTTCGTCCACTGGGCTGGTCGGTCGATCCGCGCGACTGGGAGCAGCCGGGCACCAGCGAGATCGTCGAGCGCGTCCTGGCCGCGACCACGACCGGCTCGATCATCCTCAACCACGACGCGGGCGGCGACCGCTCCCAAACCGTCGCCGCACTCGAACAGTGGCTCCCCCGGCTCCTGGCAGCCGGCTACCGCTTCGTCCAACCCACCTGATCCCACTCGGCCCGAACTCCGCGCCCGCCGGCCCCGCGTACCCAAAGCGGGCCGACGGCGCAGGCGGGGCCGGGCGCGGCGGGCGTCGGCGTGCCCCGACGGGTGGAAGTCGGCCGCGCCGTCGGCGAGGCTTGTCGGGCGGCGAGGCGTCGCCGCGCTGCCGGATCGGCCGCCGAGACCGCGTCCTTCGCCGGCTGACGCCCGGTTCAGGGGTGCCTGGGGGGTTTGTTCACGTGGGTGTGGTCGAGGGGGCCTACGTGCTTCGTACACGTCTCGCAGCGGCCGGTCAGCGCGACAGCCGTCGGGTCGAGGGCGAAGCCCTGTTCGGCGGCCAGCCGGGAGGCGACCTCGTCCAGCAGGTCGCCCGGCGCGTGGCTGACCGTTCCGCAGAGGCGGCAACGTACGAGGACGTGGGTGCCGCCCACCAGGTGGCCCGCCAGGTGATAGGTGGCCGCGTCGTGGCGCAGGCGGGTGAAGGCGACCAGGTCGAGGCGTTCGAGGGCGTCCAACGCGCGGTAGATGGTGGTCCGGTGCACGCCCGGCGCCGCGCGGGACACCGCGGCGAAGATCGCGTCGGCGCTCAGATGCTCGTCGGCGTCCGCGAGTACCCGAAGCACCGCGGTGCGCGCCACCGTGACCCGCTCGCCGTGCGCGCGGATCTGCCGCACCGCCTCGACGACCGGGTCGGGGGTGGGGTGCTGCACGCCGTCGTCCATATGCAACAGTGTCGCATCTGGCCGGTCGGCAACCGGCATGGGGTGACGGGCCGGGCGTACCGATACGAGACATCGAGGCGCGACGAAGGGCGGTGGATGCGGTGGTGGTCCGGGAGCGCGACGACGCCTGCCCCGGAGTCGTGGACGCGTCCCCGGCCGACGACGGCCTGATCGCGCGCGTACGCCTCCCCGGCGGCCGGCTGGTCCCCGCGCAGCTACGCGAACTCGCCGTCCTGGCACGGCGATTCGGTACGGGCTCGGTCGACCTGACGGCACGCGCCAACATGCAACTGCGTGGCCTCGCCGAAGCCGACCTGCCCGCCCTGGCCGACGCCATCGCCGCGGCCGGCCTGATGCCCTCCCGCAGCCACGACCGCGTGCGCAACATCCTCGCGAGCCCACTCGCCGGCCGCGATCCGAGCGCCCTGCTGGATGCCGACGCCGTACTCACCGCCGTCGACCATGCCCTGTGCGCGGCCCCGGACCTGGCCGCCCTCTCCGGCCGCTTCCTGATCGGCATCGACGACGGCGGGCTCCCGATCGCCTCGTCCCGCCACGACCTGGACCTCGTCGCACTCACCGAGCACACCTTGGCGCTGCACGTGGCCGGCCACGACACCACCCTGCGCCTCGGCCCCGCCGACGCCCCGGCGGCCATCGTGCACGCGGCCCGCGCGTTCCTGACCGCCCGCGCCCACACCGGCGCCTGGCACATCCGCGAACTCCCCGGCGGGGCAGCCCATTTCGCTGCCGCCCTCGCGGCCGAGCCCGCCCCGTCCGAGGGCTCCGCGCCCAGCCGCGACCACGCGCCGACCACCGCGAGCGCCGCGCCGCCCCGTCACCGCGGCGGCAGCCGGCCACCGATCGGGGTGCTCGCGCAATCCGACGGCCGCTTCGCCGTCGGGGCCCTGGTGCCACTCGGACGCTTGACGCGGCATCATCTGGCCGCCCTGGTCGGCTTGCGGACCGAGTTGCGGATCACCAGTGCCCGAGGCGTCGTGGTCCGTGACGTGACCGACCCCGCCGCGACCGTGGCCGCCCTCGAAGCAGCCGGCCTGCCGTGCGACCCCGCTTCCCCGTGGCGCGGCGTGACCGCGTGCAGCGGCCTGGGCGCGTGCCGCCGAGCACTGGCCGACGTCCGCTCGGAGGCCGCTCGACACGCGCTGGGCCGCTCGTCCCCCGACGCCACGCTCGTGGGCACGGATCGTTCGGGCGCCCCGACAATGGCTCCCCTTCCGGCGGGTCGTCGTGCGAGGGACCACCGGGCGACAGGTCATCCGCCCGCCGATGTTCCCCGAGCCGTCGACCGCGCGGACACCCACTGGGTCGGCTGTTCCCGGGCATGCGGCAAGCCCGCCGGCGCGACGCTCCTGGTCGCCCGCGAGGACGGCACGTACGAAACCGTCCCGCCCGGCCGGGCGGCGACACCGCCACCCTCGGTGCACCCGCCCGTTCCGGGCCCACCCACACCGTCCACCCCTGGATGACGGTCGACGCCTTCGCCCGGCGTGTGCATCGGGCGCGGCTCCCGTCCGTCCGCGCGACCACGACCGCGACCCACCCATACCGATGACGACCATCACCACCCCCTCGGACAAAGGAGCAGCCGACGTGGACGACTGGATCAAGGACGGAGCCGAGATCTACCGGCGTTCGTTCGCGACCATCCGGGCCGAGGCGGACCTGACCCGCTTCCCCGAGGACGTCTCGCGCGTCGTCGTCCGGATGATCCACGCGTGCGGCATGACCGACCTGCCGCGGGATGTCGGCTTCCATCCCGAGGTGGCGCGGGTCGGGGCCGAGGCGTTGCGGGCCGGTGCGCCGATCCTGTGCGATGCCAACATGGTCGCGTCCGGAGTGACCCGCAAGCGGCTGCCCAAGGACAACGACGTGCGTTGCCTGCTCGCCGACCCGCGTACGCCGGTCCTGGCCGCCGAGCAGCGCACCACCCGCAGCGCCGCCGCCGTGGACCTGTGGGTAGACGACCTCGCCGGTGCCGTGGTCGCGGTCGGCAACGCGCCCACCGCGCTGTTCCGATTGCTCGAACTGATCGACCGGGGCGCCCCGCACCCCGCCGCGATCATCGGGATCCCGGTCGGCTTCATCGGCGCGGCCGAGTCCAAGCAGGCCCTGGCCGAGCACCCGGCCGGCATCCCCTACCTCGTCGTACACGGTCGCCGCGGCGGCAGCGCGATGACCGCCGCCGCGCTGAACGCACTGGCGAGCGAACAAGAATAGGCATCGGACCGGAGTCCGCAGCCGCGGATCCGGGGCAGCGCGCCGGCAGCGGGGCGCCGAAGCCGGACCCGAGCCCACCGACGAACCCGACCACCCCGCACCACCGCACCACCGCCCGACACCACCTGCACACCCACCCACCCCAGGAGCACAGCGTGACCACCACCGGCCGCCTGTACGGCATCGGCCTCGGCCCGGGCGACCCCGAGCTGATCACCCTCAAGGCCCATCGCCTGATCACCTCGGCCGACGTGGTCGCCTATCCGGTCAAAAAGGGTGCACGCGGCGTCGCGATCACCATCGCCGAGCCGTATCTGAACGACACTCAGCTTCGCCTCCCGCTCGAATACCCGGTGACCACCGAGAGCACCGATCACCCCGGCGGGTACGACGGCGCGCTCGCCGACTACTACGACTCGACCGCCGCCGAGATCGCCGCGCATCTGGACGCCGGTCGCGACGTCGCGGTGTTGTGCGAGGGCGACCCGTTCTTCTACGGCTCGTACATGTACTGGCACGAACGCCTCGCCGACCGCTACCCGGTCGAGGTCGTCCCCGGGGTGACCTCGGTCAGCGGCGCCGCGGCCGTACTGGGCCGGCCCCTCGTACAACACGACGAGGTGCTCACGATCCTGCCCGGCACGCTCCCGGCCGACGTGCTCGCGGCGCGGTTGCGAACCACCGACTCGGCCGCGGTGATCAAGCTCGGCAAGCGGCATTTCCCGGCCGTACGCGGCGCGTTCGAGCAGGCCGGGCTGGCCGATCGCACGTGGTACGTGGAGCGCGCGACCACCGATCGGCAGCAGGTGCGCCCGCTCGCCGACGTGGTGCCGGACGACGTCCCGTACTTCTCCCTCGTGATCACTCCATCCGCCTCCCCCGGCGGCGAGTTCGCGACCAACCGCACCCCGCGGGTGCCCGAGCCGGCGTACGTGCTGCCCGAACCCACCGGCGAACTCGGCTCGATCGACGTGGTCGGTCTCGGGCCGGCCGGTCCGGAGTGGCTCACCCCCGACGCGCACGCCGCGCTCGCCGCCGCGGACCACGTGGTCGGCTACGGCCCGTACGTGGATCGCGTCCAGCCCCGTCCCGGCCAGAAGCGGCATCGCACCGACAACCGGGTCGAGGCCGAACGTGCGCGCCACGCCATCGGATTGGCCGAGGCGGGAGGCCGAGTCGCGGTGGTCTCCTCCGGCGACGCGGGCGTGTTCGCGATGGCGTCCGCCGTGCTGGAGGCCGCGCACGAGACGGCGACCGAGGTCCCGGTCCGGGTGGTCGCCGGGTTGTCCGCGATGCAGGCCGTGGCGTCTCGTGCGGGGGCGCCGCTGGGCCACGACTTCTGCGTGATCAGCCTGTCCGCGATCCTCAAGCCGTGGGACGTGATCGAGCGTCGGCTGACCGCCGCCGCCGAGGCGGACCTCGCGGTCGCGATCTACAACCCGGCCTCCAAGACCCGGCGCACCCAGGTCGCCGAGGCCCGCGACCTGTTCCTCAAGCACCGCGCGCCGGACACCCCGGTGGTGGTGGGCCGCGACGTCGGCGGTCCGACCGAGGCGGTGCACGTGGTCCGGTTGGCCGATCTGGATCCGGAGGTGGTCGACATGCGTACGCTGCTGATCATCGGCTCGTCGCAGACCCGCACCTACCGCCGGCCGGACGGCGGCACCGGCGTGTACACGCCGCGGCGCTACCCGGCCTGACGACCCGGGGCACCCGTGTCGACGATCCTGGGTCGGGTCGGCCCGCCCCGACCGGGGCGGTGGCTCGGCGCGAGCGGCCCACTGCCCGACCGGGGCGCCAAGATCGACCCGCGGCGGCCGTGTGTCACAGTGAGTGGCGTGCGCGACTCACGTTCCGGCCGCCGCGGCCGACCCGCTCAGGACCCACCGCGCGGCGGCCGCCGCGTCGGTGACCTGCTGCGGCGCGCGTACCTCGGGGCGGCGGATCAGCACCACCGGCAGGCCCAGCTCGCGGGCGGCGGTGAGCTTGGCCGCGGTCGGGGCGCCGCCGCTGTCCTTGGTCACGATCGCGTCGATGCGCCGGTCGCGCAGCAGCGCGATCTCGTCCTCGACCGTGAACGGCCCTCGGGACAACAGGACTTCGCAGGCCCGCGGCAGTGCCCCGGTCGGCGGCTCGACGCTGCGCAGCAGGAACCACAGGTCGTCCAGGTGTGCGTACGGCGCGGTCTCCAGACGGCCCGTGGTCAGGAACACCCGCCGGGCCAGGCCGGGCAGTACACGGGCGGCCTCGTCCGCGGAGTCGACCGGATACCAGCGGTCACCCGGTACGGCGGTCCACCCCGGCCGTTGCAGGCGCAGCAGCGGGACGCCCGCCTCGGCACACGCGGTGACCGCGTTCGCCGAGATCCGGGCGGCGAACGGGTGGGTGGCGTCGACGACCGCCACCGCGGCCCGTGCCCGCAACCACGCGACCAGGCCGGGCACGCCGCCGAAGCCACCCACCCGGGTCTCGCCGACCGGCAACACGGGCGCGCTGGTACGCCCGGCCAGCGACGACACGACCCGCAGCCCCGGTACGGCCGCCAGCCGCGCGGCAAGCACCCGAGCCTCCGCGGTACCTCCCAGCAGCAGCACCACGCGGCCGCCGGTCGGCCCGCCGCTCGGCGACCCGTCGCCGGGCGCGTCGGTGCGTGCTTCCTTCGATCCGCTCACGATTGGCTCCTCGACCGATGACCCGCCCCGATAGCCTGCGCCGGGGCTGGACCACCGGAGCATGCGCGACCGCCGCGGCGACCGCCGCCTACCAGGCCCTGCTGACCGGCGAATTCCCCGACCCGGTGACCGTGTGGCTGCCGGGCGGCCAGACACCCGCGTTCGCACTCGCCGTCGAGCAACTCACGACGGCGCGGCCGACGACCGGCGGGCTTTCCGCCAACGAGCCGGCGACCACCGTTCGCCCCTCGACCGACGACCGCGCGGCCGAAGCCGCCATGGCGGGTGTGGTCAAGGACGCCGGCGACGACCCCGATGTCACGCACGGTGCGCTGATCCGGGCCACCGTGCGGCACGCGGCGCCCGGCACCGGCGTGACCTTCCGTGCCGGCCCCGGCGTCGGCACGGTGACCCTGCCCGGCCTGCCACTCGCGGTCGGCGAACCCGCCGTCAATCCCGTCCCGCGCAGGCTGATCCGGGAAGCGGTGGCCCGAGTGGCCGCCGCGCACGGCGGTTCCGGTGACGTCACGGTCGAGTTGTCGGTGGACGACGGCGCCCGGATCGCCGAACAGACCTGGAATCCGCGCCTGGGCATCCTCGGCGGCCTGTCCATCCTGGGCACCACCGGCGTCGTCATCCCGTACTCGTGCTCGGCCTGGATCGACTCCATCCGCCGTGGCATCGACGTCGCGCTGGCCACCGGCGAGACGCACGTGCTCGGCGCGACCGGCACCACCTCGGAGCGGGTGGGCGCCGAGGTGTACGGCCTGTCCGGCACGGCATTGTTGGACATGGGCGACTTCGCCGGCGCGCTGCTCAAGTACCTGCGCCGGCACCCGATTCCGCGCCTGACCATCGCCGGCGGCTTCGCCAAGTTCTCCAAGCTCGCCGACGGTCACCTCGACCTGCACTCGGGCCGCTCGCAGGTGAACCTGGACGCCCTCGCCGACCGGGCCACGGCGGTCGGCGGCAACGCCGAGTTGGCCGCGCACATCCGGGCCGCGAACACCGCCCTGCACGCGCTCGAACTGGCCCGCGCGGCCGACGTCCCGCTCGGCGACGCCGTCGCGGAAGCCGCCCGCGACGCCGCCCGAGCCCTGCTGCGCGGCAGCGAACTGCCGATCACCGTAGACGTGATCGCAATCAATCGCACGGGCACCATCATCGGCCGCGCCGCACCGAACAAAGCCTAGGCCGAACCCGCGTCCCCGACTCGGCCTCGAACCGAGCTCCGCTCCATGCCCCGACCCGTTCGGATCGCCGACCGGCGCCCGATCCGGACCCGCCCCGCTCACCCGACCGGCCTCGGCTCGGTGCGATCGCGGATCTCGCTGTACAAGTGGCTGTCGCAGAAACCCGGTTCACCCAGCACCCGGCCGACCATGATGATCGCCACCGCCTTGATCCCGTTGTCGCGCACCAGGGACACCAGATCGGCCAGTTCGCCGCGCACGATCAATTCGTCCGGGCGGGACGCGCGCGCGACCACCGAAACCGGGCATTCGGCTCCGTACAGCGGGGTCAACTCGGCGACCACCCGCTCGACCTGACCCACCGCCAGGTGCAGCACCAGCAGCGCGCCGGAGCGGCCCAGCGTGGCCAGGTCCTCGCCCGGCGGCATTGCCGTCGCGTTGCCGGCCACTCGGGTCAGGATCACCGTCTGGCCCACCGTGGGCAGCGTCAGCTCGCGACCCATCGCCGCCGCGGCGGCGGCGAACGCCGGTACACCCGGGGTGATGTCCCACGGAATGCCCAGCGCGTCGAGCCGGCGCTGCTGCTCGGCCACCGCGCTGAAGAACGAGGTGTCCCCCGACTGGAGGCGGGCCACATCGTGCCCGGCCGCGTGTGCGGCGCGCAGTTCCTCGACGATCTGATCCAGGTTCAGCTCGGCGGTGTCCACGAGACGGGCCCCGGGCGGCGCCGCGTCGACCAGTTCGCGCGGCACGAGCGCACCCGCGTACAGGCACACCGGCGACGCGGCGATGATCCGCAGCCCCCGCACCGTGATCAGGTCGGCCGCGCCGGGGCCGGCGCCGATGAAGTGGACGGTCATGGCTGCACTACTCCTCGCGGGAATCAGGCTGGGTAACAGACTCGAAGCGGGGCTTGACCGCCACCCACTGGGTGACCGGCATCGCCGGCCGCCACCCGGTGAACCGGCCCACGGGCGCGGACCGGGTGACCTGGATGCGGGTCAACTCCCCGCCGAACACGGCACGATGCCGCAACAACTCGGCCTCGGTCTCGGCGACGACGGCATTCGCCACCAACCGCCCGCCCGGGCGCAGCGCGGCCCAGCAACGCTCCACCACACCGGGCACGGTCAGCCCGCCGCCGATGAAGATCGCGTCCGGGGCCGGGCCGAAGAGCACGTCCGGCGCTCGGCCGACCACGATCCGCAGGTCCGGCACGCCGAGTCTGATCGCGTTCGCCGCGGCCCGCTCGGCCCGTTCCGCGCGCGTCTCGAAGCCGACGGCCCGGCAGGTCGGGTGCGTCCGCATCCACTCGATCCCGATGCTTCCGCTACCCGCGCCGACATCCCACAACAGCTCGCCCCGACGCGGTCCGAGCGCGGCCAACGTCATCGCGCGGACCTCGCGCTTGGTCAACTGGCCGTCGTGCTCGTAGACATCGTCCGGAAGGCCCGCCAACCGACTCAGCCCCGGACCCCCCTCGCACCGGACGGCCACCACGTTCAGGTCCGCGAACCGCCGCTCGGGGGCCGCCGCGAGCGCGTCGGCGCTGCCCTGCCACACCGACTCCGCCGGACCACCCAGGTGCTCCAGTACGGTGACCGTGCTCGTCCCGAACCCGCGTTCGCACAGCAGCACGGCCGCGCGCCCCGGCGTCAGCCCATCCGCGCTCAGGACCAACACCCTCGCATCCGTGGACAGTTCGGCCGCCAAGGTATCGAGCGGGCGACCCACCGCGCTGACCACCGCGACGGTCTGCGCCGCCCAACCCAGCCGCGCGCAGGCCAACGATGCCGACGAGGAAACCGGCAGCACGGTGACCCGGTCGGCGCCCAACCTGCGCACCAGCGCGGCCCCGACGCCGTAGAACATCGGGTCCCCGCTGGCCAGCACGCACACCTTCCGGGACACGGCCAGGTCGGCGACGAAGGCCACCGAGAACGGCGACGGCCACTGGACCCGCTCGGCCGCGCCACCCTCCACCATGGCCAAATGCCGGGCGCCGCCGACCAACACGTCGGCAGCGCCCACCAACGCCCGCGCCGCCTCGGAGAGCCCGACCCAGCCGTCGTCCCCGATCCCGACCACGCAGACCGGGCCGGTGCCGGAGAACGGCGCCCCCGACACCGACCTCGACACCGGTCCGGGCCCAGACGCGGACCCGGACCCGGTCTCGGCCTCGGCCTCGGGCCCGGCTTCGGAAGCGCCCTCAGCCATCCCCCGCGTCCTCGCCGCCTTCGAGGTCCCCCTCGACATCCAGGTACACCTCGCGCAGCCCGTCCAGCGTGGCCGCCTCCGGCTTCTCCCACATGCCTCGGTCGGCGGCTTCGAGCAGTCGTTCGGCGATTCCGCGCAGCGCCCACGGGTTGGAGGTGCGCATGAACTCCCGGTTCGTCTCGTCCAGGACGTACTCGCTCGCGAGCTTCTCGTACATCCAGTCCGCGACCACACCGGTGGTGGCGTCGTAGCCGAACAGGTAGTCCACCGTGGCGGCCAGTTCGAACGCGCCCTTGTAGCCGTGCTTGCGCATCGCCTCGATCCAGCGCGGGTTGACCACCCGGGCCCGGAAGACCCGTGCGGTCTCCTGCTGGAGCGTCCTGGTGCGGACCGCGTCCGGCATGGTCGAGTCGCCGATGTAGGCCGCCGGCGCGGTGCCGGTCAGCGCGCGCACGGCGGCGACCATGCCGCCGTGGTACTGGAAGTAGTCGTCCGAGTCGGCGATGTCGTGCTCGCGCGTGTCGGTGTTCTTGGCCGCGACCGCGATCCTGCGGTACGCGTCCTCCATGTCCTCGCGCGCGAACACCCCGTCCAGGCCCCGGCCGTAGGCGTAGCCGCCCCAGGTCGCGTACACCTCGGCCAGGTCCGCGTCGTCGCGCCACGTGCGCGCGTCGATCAGCGGCAGCAGCCCCGCGCCGTACGCGCCGGGCCGGGAGCCGAACACGCGCGTGGTCGCGCGGCGTGCGTCGCCGTGTCGGGCGGTGTCCGCCCGCACGTGCGCCCGGACGTAGTTGTCCTCGTCCGGCTCGGCCGACTCCGCGACCAGCCGCACCGCGTCGTCGAGCAGCAGCACCACGTGCGGGAAGGCGTCCCGGAAGAAGCCGGAGATGCGCACGGTGACGTCCACGCGCGGCCGGCCCAGCTCGGCGAGCGAGATCGCCTCGATCCCGGTCACCCGGCGCGACGCGTCGTCCCACACCGGGCGCACGCCCAGCAGCGCGAGCACCTCGGCGATGTCGTCGCCGCTGGTGCGCATCGCGCTGGTGCCCCACACCGAAAGGCCCACCGAGCGCGGCCAGTCGCCGTCGTTGTCGGCGCGGTAGCGGGCCAACAGCGAGTCGGCGAGCGCCTGTCCGGTCTCCCAGGCCAACCGGCTCGGGATCGCCTTCGGGTCCACGGTGTAGAAGTTGCGGCCGGTCGGCAGCACGTTGACCAGCCCGCGCAGCGGCGAACCGCTCGGGCCGGCCGCGACGTAGCCGCCCTCCAGCGCGTGCAGCACCGCGCCGATCTCGTCGCTGGTGCGGTCCAGGCGCGGCACGATCTCGCTCGCGGCGAACGCCAACACGTCGGCGACCGCCGCCGATTCGGCGCCCAGCACCTCGTGCGTGACGGCCAGGGCCCGGTCCGGGTCCCACCCGCCCGCCTCCATCGCCGCGACCAGGCGGTGCGCGCGGTCCTCGGCGTCGTCGGTCTCGGTGCGCGAGGCGCTGCCGCCCTCGACCAGGCCGAGCGATTCGCGCAGCCCGGGCAGCGCGGCGGCCTTGCCGCCCCACACCTGACGCGCCCGCAACATCGCGGTGACCAGGTTGATCCGGCCCTCGCCGGTGGGCGCGCTGCCCAGGATGTGCAGACCCTCGCGGATCTGCGCGTCCTTGACCTCGCACAACCACCCGTCCAGGTGCAGGATCAGGTCGTCGAACTCGGCCTCGTGCGGCCGGTCGGTGATGCCCAGGTCGTGGTCGAGCCTGGTGGCCTGGATCAGCGTCCAGATCTGTGCCTGGAGCGCCGGGCCCTTGGCCGGGTCGAGCGCCTGCACGTTGGCGTACTCGTCGAGCAGTTGCTCCAGCCGGGTCAGGTCGCCGTACGTCTCGGCCCGCGCCATCGGCGGCACCAGGTGGTCCACGATGATCGCGTGCGCGCGCCGCTTGGCCTGCGCGCCCTCGCCCGGGTCGTTGACCAGGAACGGGTACACCAGCGGCAGATCGCCGAGCACCGCGTCCGGACCGCATTCCGCGGACAGGCCCAGGTTCTTGCCCGGCAGCCACTCCAACGTGCCGTGCTTGCCCAGGTGGACGAGCGCGTGCGCACCGAACCCGCCCGGGCCGGCGGGCGCGTCCAGCCACCAGTAGGCGGCCAGGTAGTGGTGACTCGGCGGCAGGTCCGGGTCGTGGTAGATGGCCACCGGGTTCTCGCCGAAGCCGCGCGGCGGTTGGATGATCAGGATCACGTTGCCCGCGCGCAACGCCGCGAGCACGATCTCGCCCTCGGGATCGCGCGAGTGGTCGACGTACAGCTCGCCGGGCGGCGGACCCCAGTGCTCCTCGATGTTCGCGCGCAGCCCGAGCGGAAGCCTGGCGTAGCGCTCGCGGTACTCGGCCGCCGAGATGCGAACCGGGTTGCCTTCGAGTTGACCCTCCGTCAGCCACTCCGGGTCCTGGCCGCCCGCCGCGATCAGCGCGTGGATCAGCTTGTCGCCGTCCGGCGGTTCGAGCCCGGGCAGTGCGTCGGCTCCCTCCGGTGCGCCGACGTCGTAGCCGGCCGCGCGCATCGCGCGCAGCAGCGCGACCGCCGAGGCCGGGGTGTCCAGGCCGACCGCGTTGCCGATCCGGGAGTGCTTGGTCGGGTACGCGGACAGCACCATGCCGATCTTGCGCTCGCCGACCGGAATGTGCCGAAGTCGGGCGTGCCGCACCGCGATCCCGGCCACGCGCGCGGCCCGCTCGGGGTCGGCCGCGTAGTGGGTGAGCCCGTCGGAGCCGGTCTCCTTGAACGAGAACGGGACGGTGATCAGCCGCCCGTCGAACTCGGGCACCGCGACCTGGGTGGCCGCGTCCAGCGGTGACAGGCCCGCGTCGCCCGCCTCCCACTCGGCCCGGCTGGTGGTCAGGTTCAGCGCCTGGAGGATGGTGATGTCCAGTCCCGCGAGCGCGCCGACGTCCCACTGCTCGTCGTCGCCGCCGGCGGAGACCTCGGCGGGCTTGGCCCCGCCGGCGCCGCCCGCCGCGAGCACGGTCACCAGCAGCGCGTCGAGTTCGCCCAGCGCCGCGAACAACGACTCGTCCGCGCCGCGCAGCGACGCGCACCAGATCGGTACGGGCCGCCCGCCCGCCTCCTCGATCGCCGCGCACAGGTCGTCCACGAAGGCGGTGTTCCCGGCGAGGTGGTGGGCGCGGTAGTAGAGCACGCCCACGGCCGGGCCCTCGACCTCGCGGGCCGACCGATCCAGCCGACCCCAGGAGGGCACCTCGACGGGCGGCTCGAAGCCGTGTCCGGTGAGCAGCAGCGTGTCGGAGAGGAAGCGGTGCAGCTGGGTCAGGTTGGCCGGGCCGCCCTGGGCGAGGTAGGCGTGCGCCTGCGCGCTCACCCCGGCGGGTACGGTCGCCAGTTCCATCAGCGCGGCGTCGGCGGCGAGTTCTCCGCTGAGTACGACGACCGGGCGCGGGCCGGCCAGCAGCGCGTCCAGGCCCGCCTCCCACGCGCGTCGCCCGCCGAGCAGGCGGACCACGACCAGGTCGGTGCCGTCCAGGAGCGCGGGCAGGTCGGCGACGTCGACGCGGGCCGGGTTGGCCAGGCGCCACTCGCCCTCGCTCGCCTTGGCGCTGAGCAGGTCGGTGTCGGATGTCGACAGGAGCAGAATCACCGGGCGCCTCCGCCGATGCCGGCGTGGCGAACCACGTGGTGGATGTCGTGGTCGAACGCGCCGCGGCAGCGCGCGGTGATGTCGCTGAAGTGGGTGTCGCAGTCGAGGCTGCGTACGCAAGAACGCCGGCAGGACGAAATCGTCACCTGGAGCGCCTCTCCGGGGTCCTCGCCCCATCGGACTCGGGGTGAGACGCGCAGTTCCTGACTCCCGGTCACGTCGCAGCCGTCGGATGACGTCGTACGGCGGAGCCGGTCACAGTGGCGGGACCGTCCCGGGATCACACCGGGTTCCTGCCACGCCCTCCCCGCGCCGGTAGGGCCGGCGCGGGGCCAGCATCGCTCAGTGGCCCGCCTTGACGCAACATGCCCGGATCGGCGTCGGCGCCGGTGGTGACACATGTCACCGCCGAAACCGGCCCGCGATCCGGCCCGCGCCCGGGCGCCGTCGGTCAGCGACTCTCGCGCACCCGCTCCACGAACGCGCCGAACTCGGCGGCGACCTCGTCGGCGGTCCATTCCAGCGCGGGCTCGGCGACGGTGATCTCGGTGTACGACAGGCCCGGCGGGCCCGGCGCGGTCCACCTGCCGGCCAGCCACACCCCGCGCTCGCCGGCGTATTCGATGGCGACCCGGGTGAGCAGTTCGGCCGGGTACGGCAGCCACACCTGGAACTGGTGGGTGTGTGGGACGGCCGGGTGGACGATCGCGCCGGGTACCCGGGCCAGGCCGGCGGCCACGGTCGCGGCGTGCGCGACATGGGCGCCCAACCGAGGCAGCGTGCGATCCAGGGCGGCGAGCGCCTCCAGCGCCATCGGCCAGGTCTGGAACGGGCGCCCACCGTAGCGGTGACGCCACGCGTGCGCCTCCTCGATCAGCTCGGCGGTGCCGGCCAGGGCCGCACCGGCGCTCGCGCCCAGGCCCTTGTAGTAGGAGACGTAGACCGAGTCGAACAGGTCGACGATCTCGCCGAGCCCGCGCCCGAAGTGCGTGGTGCTCTCCCACAACCGCGCGCCGTCCAGGTGCAGCGCGGCGTCGCGGTCCCGTGCGGCCTGCACGGTCGCGATCAGCTCCTCCCACGAGGGCAATACGAACCCGTGATCACGCAGCGGGAGTTCGTAGAAGAGGGTGCCGAAGGGCTCACCGGCGGTGCGGATGTCCTCGGCGGTGATCTGACCGGGACCCTGGGTGAGCGGCAGCGGCCGAAGTCCGGAGAGGATCGACACCGCGTCGCGCTCGTAGGTCACCGGATGGGCCCTCGGGTGCATGCCGACCACGTTCGAACCGGTCGCCCCGGCGTGACAACGCAGCGCCACCTGCTGGGCCATGGTGCCGGTGGGGAACAGCAGCGCCGCCTCGGTGCCGAGCAGCTCGGCCGTACGGGCCTCCAGGCGGGCGACCGCGCCGCCGTCGCCGTACATGTCGGGCCATTCGTCCGGGTCGACCTCGTCCTGCGCGTACGCGGACAGCCGGGCCAGCCGTTCGGTGACCGTGGTGGGTCGTACCCCGGACAGGATCCGGTCGCATGCGCGGATCACGCGCAGCAGACCGAGGCGTTCGTCGTTTCCGATGTATCCCATGCACGCATCATCCACCGAGGGCGGGCGGGCAGACGGGCGAGCCGGCGCGCGAGCCGGCAGGGAGACGCCGGCGCGCGGGCGGGGTACCGCGCACGCAGGCACGGCCCGCACCGAATCGATGCGGGCCGTGCCTGTCGAAGATGTGTGCCGTCAGACGGTGATGTTCTCCGCCTGCGGGCCCTTCTGGCCCTGAACAGCGTCGTAGGAGACCTTCTGGCCCTCGACAAGCTCACGGTAGCCCTGCGACTGGATCGCCGAGTAGTGCGCGAAAACATCCGGGCCGCCGTCGTCCGCCTGGATGAAGCCGAAGCCCTTTTCCGCGTTGAACCACTTCACGGTTCCAGTAGCCATACAAGTCTCCTTCGTGGTGCCAAATGGAAATGTGCACATGCACAAGACCAAGTCGCAACAGCAATCCATTTTTCACATGAACTTGGTTCGACATAAACAAAAAGCGCCCGACGGTCACGACCGTAAGGCGCTCACGAAATTCATGGGAACCACTACTGCAACTGCCTCGAGGCTAGCACGGAAAAGTCGTCGACCCCGGGAGCGGGGAAGTATTTCTTTCCCCGGCGCGCCCCGGCGGCCCCCGCCACCCCCTCGTACGCCCTGCCCCCCGCGCCCGGTCGAGCGGGCCGATCGCTCACTTCGGCGCGATGCCGAGCTCGGCCAGGATCGCCGCCGTATGCTCGCCGGCCGCCGGGATGGGGCCCATCGCCGCCTCGCGGCCGGTCACCGTGACCGGC
Organism: Embleya scabrispora DSM 41855; assembly: GCF_000372745.1. GTDB lineage: Bacteria > Actinomycetota > Actinomycetes > Streptomycetales > Streptomycetaceae > Embleya > Embleya scabrispora. The sequence continues at coordinate 161,819 of NZ_KB889607.1, forward strand.
GGCAGCAGCGCGCGCAGCGGACCGGCGGGCGAGTCGATCAGCCGCAATCGGTCCCGCGCGGCGTGTTGCGGGTGCTCGGCGAACTCGGCGATGGTGCGCATCCGGGCGTTGGCGATGCCGACCTCGTCCAGGCTCGCCTCGATCTCGGCGACGGTGCGGTCCGCGAAGACCGCCTCGATCAGCTCGGTGAGCCGCTCGTTGCCGGCCACCCGCAGCGAATTGGTGCGAAACCTCGGGTCCCGGACCAGGTCCGGCCGACCCAGCACCCGCTCGCACAGCGCGGCCCATTCGCGGTCGTTCTGCACGCCGACGAACACTTGGCCGCCGTCGCCGGCGCGATACGGGCCGTACGGCGCGATCGCCGCGTGCCGGGCCCCGGTGCGCGGTGGTGGCGTCCCGCCGTAGGTCGCGAAGTAGTACGGGAAGCCCATCCACTCGCCGAGCGCATCCAGCATGGACACCTCGAACGCGCTGCCCTCGCCGGTGACTCGGCGCTCGTACAGGGCGGTCAGCATGCCGGTGAAGGCGTACATCGCGGCGGCGATGTCGGCGATCGGGATGCCCGCCTTGGCGGGCGCGTCCGGCGTGCCGGTGACCGACAACAACCCGGCCTCGCACTGCACGAGCAGGTCGTACGCCTTCTTGTCGCGATAGGGGCCGGAAGTCCCATAACCCGATATTCCACAGACGATCAGCCGCGGAAATCTGGCCCGCAAATCCGCCGCGCCGAGCCCCAGGCGATCCGCCGCGCCGGGCGCCAGATTCTGCACGAAAACGTCCGCGCGCGCGAGCAGCCGGTCCAAAATTTCCGCCGCCCGCTCGTCCTTGAGGTCGAGCGCGAGGCTTTCCTTGCCTCGATTGGCCCAGACGAAATGGCTCGACAATCCCTCGACGGTTTCGTCGTAGGCACGAGCGAAATCACCCGCGCCGGGCCGCTCGATCTTGATCACGCGCGCGCCGAGATCGGCCAGTTGCCGGGTCGCGTACGGCGCCGCGATGGCCTGTTCCAGGGAGACGACGGTGACGCCCGCGAGAGGTAGGAGCACGCGTCCATCTTGACAGAGCGTCAGGAGGGGGACGGGGCGTCGGGGGCGAGCCGGGTGGGTCGGCGGGCTTGCGGGCTTGCGGGTTCGAACCGAATGGGCCGCCGTACGTAGCGCGCGGTGGGCCGGGGTTCGGCCCACCCTTCGGCGCACGCCGAAGGGTGGCCGGCCGATGATGGCGGCATGGACTCGATCGCACGCGCCACCGACCCGGATTCGGTCCCGCGACTCGCGGCCCTCGCCGCGCTCCTCGCCGACCAGACGCGCGCGGCGGTGTGCCTGGCCCTGCTGGATCGGCGCGCCTGGACCGGCGGTGAGCTGGCCCGGCACTGCGGGGTCGCGCCGTCCACGATCAGCGAGCACCTGACCAGGCTGGTCGAGGGCGGCCTGCTGGTCGAGGAACGGCAGGGCCGGCACCGCTACGTCCGGCTCGCCGACGCGGGAGTGGCCCGGATGGTCGAGGACCTGGCCGCCTACGCGACACCCGTAACCCCTCGGCCGGCGAACTCGCTGCGCGCGCACTCGGCCGGTGCGGCCCTGGCCCGGGGTCGCACCTGCTACGACCACCTGGCCGGCCGGCTCGGCGTGGCCATCACCGACGCGCTCACCGCCCGCGGCCTGCTCCGCCAGGACACCGGCTTCGCGCTCACCGACACCGGCATCGACTGGCTCACCGACCTGGGCGCCGACCTGAGCACCTCGCGCAAACGCCCGTTGGCCCGCCCGTGCCTGGACTGGACCGAACGTCGCCACCACCTGGCGGGCACCGCCGGCGCCGAACTGTGCCGCCTGTTCCGAGCCCGCGACTGGACGGAGCGCGTCGGCACGGGCCGCGCGGTCCGGGCCACCGACGTGGGGCGCGCCGAGCTGGGACGGTTGTTGGGGATGCGGGAGGCGGAGTTCGAGGTGGCGTGATGCGGGACCCCGCCGGACGGTCCGGTCAGGTCAGGTGCCGGTCGGCGCTCCGGCACGGCTCGGGCCGGGACACCGTTGAGGGGGCGGCATCCGCCGCGGGGTCGGCGGTCGGCGGCACGAGCCCACGCGCTGACGGCACGGCGGCACCGCGGCGCGAAGGTACGACTGCACGGGGACGCGGAGCCGCGGCACGGCGGCTCGGCACGGCGGCTCGGCACGGCGGCGGGAGCTGCGGCACGACGGCGCGGCAGGACGGCGCGGCGACACCGCGGCACGGCTCAGCCTGCGATATGGGCGGCGGGGGTGCCTCGGGTGGCTCGTCGCTCAGCCGGTGCGGCGGCATCCGCCGGACCGGGATCCGAATCCCAGCCGACGAAGCAGGCGACGGGCCCGCGAATCCTTCCTGCCGGCCGGCTCCGGTGCATGCTGCGGGTCGCCGTGTGTCTCCGCGGCGGCCTCGGCTTCGGGCGTCCACACCGGCCGCAGCCACTCCTCGGCCGTCGGCACCCGATCCGCGACGAGTTCCTCCGGGCCCAGCGGTCGGCGCATCGGCAGGAGCCGAAACCCGGCCGCATCGGCCGCGTCGAAGTCGCCCACGCCCAGACCGGTGCCCGAACGCGCACCGCCGGCCGAGGTCGTCCGCACCTCCCACTCGCTGCCCCGCCCGACGATCCGGACCGGCACCCCGCGTGCCCAAAGTTCGACGCCGAGCCGAAACCGCAGGCACTGCCGATCCGGCCCGATCCGATGGCGGTACGCCCGTCGGCTGCCGTACTCGCCGCACTCCACGGTGAATTCGGCCCCGGATACCCAGACCACCTCGAGCACCGAGAGCTCGGAAGCCCGCGTGATCGGCACGATCGCCGCGAGGTCGCCCACGCCGTGCAGCACGAACGTCCCTGCGGGCAGATCGGGCCGAATCGGCGGCGTCGGCTCGACATCGATCGACCACGCCCCGCGCGCGGCGACAACCACCATCCGGGGTCCCGCCACCTGGAACTCCCCCGACTGCCAAGGACGTTCCGAACACAGCTCGATCCGTTGCCACACGCCGGCAACTGCCCCCACCGACGGCGACGCCAACCGCACGTCGACCGGCCCGTCCGATCGCGCGCCGGTGAGCCGGCCCACCCCGAGCGGCCCGGTGTACCAGAGCACCTCGCTGCCGAATCCCTCGACCGAGCGCTCGAACTCCCGCGCCGCGTCCGGGTGCTTGAGCTGCAACGACCACGCGCCGGCACACCGCACACGCACGGCCGTCACCGCCCGCAACCTCTCGTCCAATGTCAGGATGCTCGCATCGGAGCCCTCGGGAGGCCCGGCGTAGACACACCGCCCGACCGGTCCACCCGGCCGGTCGATCCGCCACAGGCGCAGGTGTTCACCCGGTGCACTCTCGATCTGCATCAGGGCGACCCGACCCGGCACCGGAACATCGAAGACCACGTCGGCGTCGCCAATGCCCCGATGGGTGAAGGGCGTGTCGTCCTGCCCGTGCCCCGGGATCGGCCCGGGGACCGCACTGTTGCCCCGACCAGGTTCGTACATCGTCCGACGATCCCACGTGGGCGCGAGTCGGGTAAGCCGGAGCTCCCTCCTTCCCCGAACCGACCGCCGCGAGCCGGGGCCGGGCTCCGTCCGACGCTCGGGCCCGGTCACACGCTGCGATCAATCCTCCGGGTACGCGTCGATCCGCCAGGACTGCCCCTCGTCTGCGCTGACGGTCAAGTAGCCGGCGGTCACCGGGAAACGGACTCGCCGGGAGAGCATCCGACGTCCGCCATGGGCAAGTGCCCGGTAATACCTGCTTCGCGCCAGTTCGAATGCCGGAACACCGACGAACACCCGGCCCAGCCGCACCGCTCCCGCACGAATATCGAGCGTGGCATCAGGCCCTGTGTAGCGAACGAGTTCCGGGCCGCGTCCGGAGATCGAGCGATCGAAGTCACGAATGTCGTCGACGGGAAGCGCCGAGATCTCCCAGGCGCCCTGTCCCGACACACTGATCATGTCGGGTTCGGGGCCGACTCCGATGACCGATTGCACGTCCTTCGGATCGACAATGAGGCGGATGAACGTCCACTCCCCCTGTGGATTTCGTGCCCATCGGCGGATTGTCGGCGGCTCCACCGGATCGTGCAGAACCAGGCGCGCCGGCGGCCCGTCGTAGCGCAGCACGTCGCTCCCGAAGCCCTTGATGCGCCGATCCAACGGCCGCGCGCCCGCCAACTCGGTGACCCGTAGCTCCCATTCACCGCCCGGCGCGTCCAGTTCGATCTCGATCGGAGCGTCGCGCTTCGGCTTCGGGAACAGCAGGTAGCGCTGCGTCGGGTTTCCCGGTCCCACCCTGTATGTATGGAACACGCCTTCCTGGAGGGGCCACTCCGGCACATCCACACCCACGTTCGCGAACGCGACCACCTCGAGGATGGCCGGGGCATCCGGGTCGGGCAGAGTGACCGCGAGGGTGCGCGAGCCCATCCCGCGATGGGCCGAGGGCTCGGCGGGCGGGCGAACCTCGTCGTCCAAGGGAGCCGCAGGCATCGACAACTCCCAGGTATCCGCGGTCTGGACGACCACGAGTCGTGGGCCGTCCAGGGTGATGCAATATTGCCCCTCGCCCACGTACACGACCTCGGCCGGCCGTTCCGCCGGCTCGGCTGACGCGTCCTCGGGATCCACGGCCGACGCTTCCGCTGCCCCGGATTCGGGCAGCACCCGGATCTGCACGTTGCCGGATCGGGGGACGCCACTGGTCAGCGTGGCCACGCACGGCGGGCCGTCGTAGCGCACGACCTCCGGGCCGTGACCCGCGAGCGTCTCCGTAAGCTCGCGCGCCGCACTCGGCTCCTTCAGTTGAAGCGTCCACGCACCGTCACTGGTGACCCTGAGCATGGGCAGCGCGCCCGGGCCGGTGTCGTAGACCAACAGGCTGCCTTCTTCGCCCTGTTGGGGCGCCGTGTACATCCACTCGCCGAACGGCCAGCCGGCCTCTCGTACGGACCACAGCTGAAGACTGGTCCCCGCCTCCTTGACCACCTGGAGCAGCGCCGGGCTCCCCGGCACCGGAAACGTCAGTCCGACCTCGGCGTTCCCGTGGCCGTGGCACGTGTGCGGCGTTTCGTCGTGATCGAAATCCTGCACCACATCCTCGCAACGGTTCGGAAGAACAAAATCGTTCATCCCGCGACTGTTCCACAGCCGGCCCAACGCCGAACAGCCGGTTCACAGACTCTGCGTCGGCAATCCGAGTGCGGCACGACGATCGGCCCGGAACGATCCGGTCGAGATCGAGGTGACTGCGGCCGGCTGACGAGCAGTCGGGGCACCTCCCCGTCGACGGCGTTCAGCCCCCGGCGCGGGAGGCACCCGATGAGGCACCCGATGCGCCGCCGGAGTCGGCCGGGATCCGGGTGAACGCCGCGCGGTAGCCGCTCGGGGTCAGACCGGTGCTGCGCGCGAGGTGTTTGCGCAGCGAGTCGGTGGTGCCGATGCCGCTGTGGTGGGCGACCAGTTCCATCGACAGGTCGGTGGTCTCCAGCAACTCCCGTGCCCGGTCCACCCGTTGGTGAAGCAGCCACTGCAACGGGCTGAGGCTCGTCTCGGCGTGGAAGCGTCGGGTCAGGGTGCGCACGCTGGTGTTCGCGTGCGCGGCGAGGTCGGCCAGGGTGAGTGGTTCGTCGAGGCGGGCCAGCGCCCAGGCACGGGTGTCGGCGAGCGATACGCCGCTTTCCGGGGGGAGCGGCGACTCGATGAACTGGGCCTGGCCGCCCGGGCGTACCGGTGCCGCGACGACCAGGCGCGCGACGATGTTGGCGGTGGCGGCGCCGTAGTCGGTGCGGATCAGGTGCAGGCACAGGTCGATCCCGGCGGACAGGCCGGCGGAGGTCAGAATCGGCCCGTCCTCGACGTACAGTACGTCCGGCCGCAGGTCCACGGCCGGGAAACGGCGGCGGAACTCCTCGGTCATCGTCCAGTACGTGGTGGCCGCCCGCCCGTCCAGCAGACCCGCCTGCGCCAACACGAACGCCCCCGTGCAGATCGACGCCACCCGCTTTCCCGCCGCCGCGGCGGTACGCAGCGCGGCCAGGATGCGCGGGTCCGCGTCCGCTCGCGCGCCGGTACCGGTGACGATCACCGTGTCGGCGTCGTCCATCGCGTCCAGGCCGTGCGGCACCACGATGTCCAGGCTGCCGGTGCCGACCACGGCGCCGGGCTCGGCGGTACACACCCGGACCCGGTAGCCGGCCACGCCGTCGACCACGTCGACCGCGCCGAGCACCAGTTCCGGGATGGACAGGTCGAAGGTGGTCACCGGTGGCACGGCCACGACGGCTACTCGATGCATGGCCCGAACCTCCGGATGTTTGGCATTCCGGCCACTACCGTACGACCAGGCGCGGGCGAGAGGGTGATCACGTCCCTTCGGACACCCCTTCCTCCCCTCTCCCACCCGGAGCGAACATGTCCTCGTCCTCCGTCTTCCACGTCGTGGTCGGTGCCGGCGCCACCGGTTCGGCCACCGCGCTGCTGCTCGCCGAGTCCGGCGAGCGGGTCCGGATCGTCACCCGCCGCGGCACCGGCCCCGAGCATCCGCTGATCGAACGCGTCGCCGCCGACGCGACCGATGCCGCCCGCCTGGTCGAACTCACGTGCGGCGCACGGACATTGTTCAACTGCGCGATGCCGGCCTACGACCGCTGGCCCACCGATTGGCCGCCACTGGCCGCGGCGCTGCTCACGGCGGCGGAGCGCTCGGGGGCGCACTACGTGATGCTCGGCAACGTGTACGGCTACGGCCCGGTCGACGGGCCGATGACCGAGGACCTGCCGATGGCGCCGAGCACCGTCAAGGGCCGCGTACGCGCGGCGATGTGGACGGACGCGCTCGCCGCGCACGTCGCGGGCCGGGTCCGGGTCACCGAGGTGCGCGCGAGCGACTTCGTGGGGGCCGGTGCGGCCTCGCTGTACAACTTCCTGGTCGTCCCGCACGTACTCGCCGGCACCCCCGCCGCACTGCCCGGCGACCCGGACGCACCGCGGAGTTGGTCCTACATCGGCGACGTGGCCCGCACCCTGGTCGCGGCGGCGCGCTCCACCGAGTCCTGGGGCCGGGCGTGGCACGTACCGTCGTCGACCCGGTCCGCCCGCGCCGTCACCGCCCGCCTCGCCGAACTCACCGGCTCGCCCGTCCCCCGGCTGACCCGGATGACGGCCGAGGAGGTGCGCGCGATCGGCAAGGAGAACCCGATCATCGCCGAGGTCGAGGAGATGCTCTACCTCACCGAGAACGACTCCATCCTCGACGCGACACTGACGACGAAGATCCTGGACGTGACGGCAGCGCCCCTCGACACGGTGTTGCCGGAACTGGCCGCGACACGGCCCGAGGCCGCCTGAGCAGGTGTGGGGAGCGCCGGCAACGGGTCGGCCGAGGAGCCGGCAACCGCCACGCGAGGGTTTCGACACCCGTGCCGGAACTCCATGGCGATGTGTCGGCGGGCCGCGCTAGCATCCGGCCGGTTGTACTTGATCGCGCAACCGGCGGGTGGGGGAACCGATCGTATGCGCGCACTTTCGCGGAACGGAGACCCTCTGTCGGGGGCGCCCTTTTCGGAAGACATGGATGACTCCCATACGTAGGAAGTTCCTGTCCGCCCTGTCCGCCGGAGCCATCACCGCCACCGGTCTGGTGATGCTCGGTGCCGCCCCGGCCGGCGCCACGTCGGCCGGGGACAACGGGGTGATCGTCTACACCCGCTTCAACGACGCCCCTTACGAACAGACGGACCAGTACCGCGTCGGCGTCGTGGACCCCGTCACCGGACAGTCGCGGTTGTTGCCGCTGCCGAACGGGATGGGCTCCGCCAAGGACGCGGTGTTCTCGCCCGACGGCTCCCGAGTCGCCTACTGGGCCATTCGACACGGTCAGGCCGAATACGGCTGGAAGCTGTTCACGGCCCGGGCGGACGGCTCGGACATCCGGGCCGTGGACACCGGCCCGAACGCGACCAACGAAACCGCGGGCCCGATCGTGTGGTGGCCCGGGGGCAACTGGCTGCTGTTCACCCACGGTACCGGTCCGCAGACCAACTACGACGTCTTCACCGTGTCCGCGGACGGCGGCCGAGCGGAGCCGTACATTCGGCTCGCCGCCACGGAGCCGACCGGCACTCCCGGCATCACCTCGATGTCCATCGCCGGGGACGGATCGGTCGTGGTCGCCACGAAATCGTCCGGCGTGGGCAACGCCCAGCGTCTATGGCTGTTCACGACGGACGGCACACTGCGCAAGCTTCGGGACGACGCGAGGGACGCCGAGTTCGACGCATCGGGCCAGGTCGTCATCTACCGTGCGCCGACGGCGGCGGGCCGGCCCGAGTCGGAGTGGCGACCCGCCGCGATGAGACTCGACGGCACTGCCGCGGACCTGTCCGGGATCGACCCGGGCACGAACTACGGACACCTGTCGCCCTCGCCCGACGGCGTCGACCTGGCGTACACCAAGCGGCTGCCCGATCTCGGCTGCGACGTCCTCGCGGTGCGGCGGTCCGCCGCCCCGGAGCAGGTGCTCGCCGGCGGCGCGGGCAACTGCATCCGAAGCGCGTCCTGGCAGTCGGTGCGCAAGAACTACGTGAACCGTTTGGGCGGCGCGAGTTCGGTGGAGACCGCGACCGCCGCCTCGCAGGCGCTGTGGGCCGACAACGGCGTCGCCAAGCCGGGCTATCGGCAGGCCAAGTCCGCGGTGATCACGCGCAACGACCACTTCGGCGACGGTCTGGTCGGCGTGCCGTTGGCGGCGGCCAAGGGTGGGCCGCTGCTGCTGTCCGAGCCCGACCGGTTGCCGGCCGCCACGGCGGCGGAGATCGCCCGCATCCTTCCGCGCGGATCGACCGTCTACATGTTGGGCGGCCCGCTCGCGATCGACACCGCCGTCGAGCAGAAGGTGCGGGATCTGGGTTACACCGTGAAGCGATTGGCCGGGAACTCCCAGTACGAGACCGCCATCGCGATCGCGAACGAGACCAACCCGAACCCGAAGAACGTGTTGTTCGCGACCGGTCGCGAATACTACGACGCGCTCTCCGCGGGTCCCGCGGCGGCCAACCTGGACGCCGTGGTACTGCTCACCGACGGCGGGAGCCTTCCCGCGTCGGTGCGGACCTACCTCGCGCAACATCCCTCCGCCGACGTCTGGGGTGTCGGCACACCGGCCGCGACCGCTTTGTACGAGGACGGCGACCGCGACTTCTACCGGGTCGAGGGCTACGACGCGGTGGAGACCGCGTCCATCGCGGCGAGGACCTTCTTCTACCCGACCCGCGTCGTCGGCGTGGCCACCATGGCCTCGTTCCACGACGCGATGTCCGGTGGCGCGCTGCTGGCCGCGGTCCACGGACCGATCCTGCTGAGCGACCCGACCCGGCTGAGCGACCCGACGGAGGACTACCTGACGCGGAACAGCCCGGCGGTCGGGCTCGTCGCGATCCTCGGCGGCGAGGTGGCCCTGTCGGCCGACGTCGCCGAGAGTGCCGGAAACGCGATCGGGCTGCCCGGCACGATCGAGTACTCGAACGGCGACACCGCTGCCGCGAGCGACAGCCTGAGCCGTGCCGCCCGGTCCGCACCCGCCGCCGCGTCCTTCGGCACGACGGCCGAGCGCACCCCCGGCGGGAACGTGCCGAACCAGCCGGCCGAGACGCGGACCAAGGCGACCCGCAAGGGCTGACGTCTTTCCACACCGTTTTTGCCACCACCGGCGCCGACACCCGCTCACGGGTGTCGGCGCCGGCCGGCGTTTCGGCGACGCGGCCGGGCGGACCCGCGGAGCGCCACACGGATGATCGACGCCGGCGCATCGTGCCGTGCCATGGTTGGTCGATGGCGATCGGCGCGACGGAAGGACCCCCGCGATGAGCACGGTGGATCGGCACGGGCTCGACCTGTCGGGCATGGGCCCGGAGGCGATCCGGCACTACGAACGCGCGCTCGACGCACTGTTGTTCTTCCGGCCGGAGGTGAGCACCGAGGTCGAGGCGGCACTGGCGGCCGACCCGGGCGCGCCGATGGCCAACGTGTTCGCGGCCTACCTCGGCCTGTTGGGCACCGAGTGGGTCGACGCAGCGGCCGCGCGCGAGCGCTACGCCGCCTTCGTGCCCACCCCGACCAGGGTCGGCGCGCGCGAGATCGCGCACATGCGGGCGGCCGACGCGTGGTTGGCGGGCGACATCCACCGGGCCGGCGACATCCTGCACGAGGTCGCCGTGGGGTACCCCCGGGACGCGCTCGCGCTGCTGGTCGGCCATCAGATCGACTTCCTCACCGGCGACGCGGTCCGGCTGCGCGACCGGGTCGGCGGCGCGCTGAGTGCGTGGGATCAAGAAGATCCGCACTACGGGCCGGTGTTGGGCATGGCCGCGTTCGGTCTGGAGGAGGCCGGGCACTACGCCCGCTCCGAACAGGCCGGGCCGGCCGCAGTGGCGGCGAATCCGCGCGATGTGTGGGCGATCCACGCGGTCGCGCACACGTACGAGATGCAGGGTCGGTTCGCCGAGGGCATCCGCTACCTCGACGCCCGCACCGCCGACTGGACCGGCGGCAACTACCTGAACGTGCACAACTGGTGGCACTACGGCCTGTTCTCGATCGAGGCCGGTGCGATCGACCGCGCGCTGGCCGTCTACGACGCGGTGCTGCATCACGACAAGTCGGCGGGGCCGGCGATGGAACTCCTGGACGCCTCGGCCCTGTTGTGGCGCATCCATCTCGCGGGCAACCCGCAGGCCGAGCGCTGGAACCGGCTCGCCGACGCGTGGGCGGCCCGAGCGGACGGTCCGTACTACGCGTTCAACGACACCCACGCGGTGATGGCCTACCTCGGCGCCGGCCGGATCGCCGACGCGCAGGCGGTGGTCGACGACCGCGAGACCTGGCTCGCCGATCCGCACCCGGGCGTGGCCAACCACGCGATGACCGCGGAGGTCGGCCTGCCGGTCTGCCGCGCGCTGGTGGCCTTCGAGCGGGGGCGATACGCGGACACCATCGACACCCTCGTCCCGATCCGGCACCGGCTGAACACCTACGGCGGCAGCCACGCCCAGCGCGACGCGATCCAGCAGACCCTGGTCGAGGCGGCGCTGCGGACCGACCGGCACGACCTGGCCCGGACGCTGCTCAGCGAACGGGTCAACGTACGCCCGACGAGCCCGTACAACTGGCTCGGCCGGGCGCGCCTGGCCGACGCCGTGGGCCGACCCGCGGAAGCCGCCGACGCCCGCGAGCGTGCCGCGGAGCACACCGCCGCGATCACCGTCGCGTGGGGCCGCTGACCTGCCGGGACCGGCGGGTTTCGGCGGGGCGGAGCGGGTGCCTCGACAGGGTGCGGCGAGGGCGTGGCCCCGCGGTGGGCCGGCCGGTCGCGCCCGGGCCGCATGCGCGAGAATTGCGCACTCGTCCCGAGTCGAGCCGATCGACCCGGGAAGCCGGCGACGACACGGGAGACACACATGGGCGAGTCCTCGGCGAGCGAATCCGTAACGCATCGCCAGGTCCCGGACGATCCGGGACTGCTCGCCGCAGCCGCGCAGAGCCCGGGCGGGTCGGTCGCCGAGATCGACCCGGCGTTCGCCGACGACCCCAACGGCTATGTCCCCGGTGAGGCGATCCGCGGCGCGTGGGTGGTCGGGCCCGACGGCCTGCTGACCGGCGAGTACCGGGAGAACCCGCGGCACGGGCCGCCGCAGGACGACTTCGCCAAGCTGGTCGAGAACGACGCGTGGTTCGGCTGGCTCGGCGACGACCCGGTAGGCGCGATCCGCGAGTCGGTCACCGAATGCTTCGAGGACCAGGCTCCCGGTGCCACGCTGACCTGGATGAAGATCCTCGAACCGCCGCGCTGCGCCACCACCGGCCGACCGGCCCCGGACGACGAGCAGTACCTGATCCCCACCCGCGCCGGCGTGGCCGTCTGGTTCGCCGCCCGGATCGCCGCGCCGGAACGGGCCCGCACCACCGTGTGCGGCATCTTCACGTGGGTCGCGATCCACCTCGACGCCCCGGCCGACCGCCGGGACCGGATCTGGCTCGACCTGGACGCCGACCTCGACTGGGCGGAGCAGCAGTTGCCACCGCGGATGTACGGCCTGGACACGGAGTCGAGCGACGCCGCAGGCTCCCCGAGCGCCTGAGCCGCGGCCGGGGCAGGGGCGGTCGCTCCGGCTCTCGCGCTGCGGCGTCCCTGCCTCGGCCTGCCCTGGCCTTGCCTCGCCGGGCCTCGTCGGGCCGCGCCGGCTCCCGCCTTACCGTGCGGCCCGCAGGTGTGGCTTCAGATGCCGAGCGATCGCCTCCGCGAGGCGCGGTGGTACCGCGTTGCCGATCTGCCGGGCGATCTCGGTCTTGGAGCCGCACCACACGAAGGTCTCCGGGAACGACTGGAGCCGGGCCGCCTCGCGGTGCGTGATCGGGCGGTTGACCCGGTCGGTCGGGTCGTCCGGGTTCCACTGCGGGTGCAGGTACTGGCCCTTCTCCGGCTTGTAGAACTCGGTCCGGATGGTCAGCGACGGGTGGTCCCAGCGCATCCGGCCCATCACGTCCGTCGTACCGGTCTTCTTGTTCCGCCAGCAGTCCGGCAGCAGGTGGTCCGGCAGGTCGAAGCGGCCGCCACCCGGCGGGACGCAGTCGTAGCGCAGCAGCGAGCGCTCGATCGGCGTGCGGGCCAGATGCAGGTCCGCCTCCTTGAACACGCCGGGCACGGCGCGGCCGAAGAACTCCGTCTTCGAGACGGGCAGGCTGGTCGTCCCGGGCACGCGCGGCAGGTGCTCGATCGCGTCCCGGACCGTCTTCCAGCGCTGCGGCCGGCCGGGGCCGTGGGTCGGTTCCGGGACGGTGATCTCGCCGATCCGGGAGCCGATCACGATCGCCCGCTTGCGGCGCTGCGGGACGCCGTAGTCCACCGCCGGAAGCAGCGCGTCGGTCAGCACATACCCCTCCAGGAGGCCCCCGGGCTGCGCCTCGGCGAGCAGCAGGGCGAATTCGGCGGACTTCTGGAAGCGGTCCACGTTCTCGATCACGAAGACCTTGGGCCTGGCCCGACGCACGAAGCGCAGGTATTCCTTCCAGAGCTTGTTGCGCGGGTCCTCGACGTTGCGGCTGCCCAGGTTGGAGAAGCCCTGGCAGGGCGGGCCGCCGATGATCAGGTCGGCACGCGGGATGTCCTTGTCCGGGATCTCCGCGATGTCGCCCCAGCGCATGTGTGCCTCGCCGAAATTGGCGGCGTAGGTCGCGGCCGCGTGCAGGTTCCACTCGACCGCCATGACCGGTCGAAAGCCCTTCGCGGCGGCGAATCCGGACGTCATTCCACCGCAGCCCGCGAACAGGTCGATCATGGTGATGGGTCGTGCCATGCGGACAGGTTAGCCGGCCATGCGCCTGGCGATCACGGCATCCCGGACCCTGGCCGCCGCGGTGGCCGCGTCCTCGTGTTCCCAGACGCGTACGACCAGCCAGCCGGCCTCGGCCATGCGTCGGTCGGTGTCCGCGTCGCGGGCGCGGTTTCCCTCGATCTTGGTCTTCCAGAACTCCGCGTTGCGCTTGGGCCAGGTCGCGTGCTCCGGGCACCCGTGCCAGAAGCAGCCGTCGACGTAGACGGCGACCTTGGTCGGGCCGAAGACGACATCCGCCTCGCGGCGGATGCCCTTGAGCGGGCGGCGGTGCACGCGGTAGCGCAGGCCCATGGCGTGCAGCAGGCGCCGCAACGCGACCTCGACGTCGGTGTCCTTGCTGCGTTGGCGACTCATCCGCGCGCGGGTCGCTTCCGTGGTGGTCAGGCTCGTCACGGACACCATGGTGCACGGTCGCACTGTCATCGCGCCCAAGGACCGTCGGCGTGCCTGGGACCGTCGTCGTGCCGTGCCATGGTCGTTGTGCCCGACAACTGTCATCGCGCCCCGGGACGGGGGCTTCGACCGGCGGCGCGCACCGCTCAGGCCGGGTACGCTCGCGCCTCCGTCGCCTTGACCGCCGCCCATACCGGCTTGCCGGGCGCGAGTTCGAGCTCGGCGACCGCGAGTGGTGTGACGTCGGCGAGCAGCGGTACCGGGCCGGTCAGTTCGACCCGGACGGTGTCGCCGTGCAGTTCCATGCCGTCCACCTCGACCTGCCACAGGTTGCGCGGGCTGCCGTCCGGGCGGGTCCGGTACAGCGTCACCGCGGCCGGCGGGAAGGCTACGAACACCTCGTCTGCGTCCGGGAGTTCGGCCACGACCAGGCGCCGGCCGGCGGCCAGGTCGACACCGCCGGCCGAGATGGTGCCGCGGTAGAGGTTCAGGCCCACCAGACGCGCCACGTAGTCGGTGCGCGGATGGCGGGCCACCTCGGCCGGCGTGCCGGTCTGCACCGCGTGGCCCGCCTCGATCACGGTGAGCCGATCGGCCAGCACCATGGCGTCCAGCGGGTCGTGGGTGATCACCACCGCGACCCCGTCGAAGTCGGCCAGATGCCGGCGCAGCGTCGCCCGCACGGCCACCCGGGTACGCGCGTCCAGCGCGGCCAACGGCTCGTCCAGGAGCAGCAGTCGCGGGTGGGTGGCCAGCGCGCGGGCGAGCGCGACCCGCTGGGCCTGCCCACCGGAGAGCCGGCCCGGTTTGACGCCCGCGTGTTCGGCCAGGTCGACCCGGTCCAGCCAGTGCGCCGCCAGGCTTCGGGCGTCGCGCCGGGCGACCCCCTGGCAGCGCAGCCCGAAGGCGACGTTCTCCAGCGCGGACAGGTGCGGGAAGAGCAGGTAGTCCTGGAAGACCACGCCCACCGGGCGCCGCTCGGGCGGCGTGTACAGCCGCTGTCTCGGGTCCTCCAGGTCGACACCGGCCAGCCGGGTGTGGCCGGCGCCGAGCGGGGTGAGGCCGGCCAGGGCACGCAGCGCGGTGCTCTTGCCGGCGCCGTTGGGGCCGAGCAGGGCGACCACTTCGCCGGGCGCGGCGGTGAGGTGCACGTCCAGGCGGAAGGCGCCGCGGGTGACCACCAGGTGGGCGTCCAGGCCGGCGGGGTGGTCGGGGGTCCGGTCCGGGCCCGGGTCGGAGGCGGCTTGCTTGTTCGCGCCGCTCGTCTCGGCCGCGCCGGTCACGAGGTGGTCATCCAGCGCTCGCGCAGGCCGGCCAGGATCAGCACGGACACCGCCAGCAACACGAGGGAGAGCACGATCGCCGCCTCCGGGTCGGTTTCCAGGGCCAGGTAGACGGCCAGCGGCATGGTCTGGGTCTTGCCCGGGAAGTTGCCGGCGAAGGTGATGGTCGCGCCGAACTCGCCGAGCGCGCGGGCCCACGCGAGCACCGCGCCCGCCGCCACGCCCGGCGCGATCAGCGGCAGGGTCACCCGGCGGAACGCGGTCCAGCGGGACGCGCCCAGCGTCGCGGCGGCCTCCTCGTAGCGCGGGTCGGCCGCCCGCAGCGCGCCCTCGACGCTGATCACCAGGAAGGGCATCGCCACGAACGCCTCGGCCACGATCACGCCGGTCGTGGTGAACGGCAGCGTGTACCCGAAGGTGTCGTCCAGCCACTCGCCGACGATGCCCTTGCGGCCGAGCACCAGGAGCAGCGCGACACCGCCCACCACGGGCGGCAGCACCAGCGGCAGTGTGACCAGCGCACGGACCAGCCGGCGGCCGGGAAAGTCGGTCCGCGCCAGCAGCCACGCCAGCGGGACACCCAGGACCAGCACGATGCCGGTGGCCACGGTCGCGGTGAACAGCGAAAGCTTGAGCGCCTCGCGGACCTCGGTACTGCCGAGCTGACTCCCCAGGTCGCTCCACGGTGCCCGGATCAGCAGCCCGACCAGCGGCAGCACCAGAAACACCAGGCCGATCAGGCCGGGCACGAGCAGTGCCAACGGTGCGCCGCCGCGGCGAGAGCGTTCGGCGGCCCGCTTGCGTACGGCCGGCGTGCGCCGGGCCCACGGGCGGACGGCGCGCTTGCGTACTACAGCTCGCTCCTTGTGGGGGACCCGGGGAGGTTCGATCACGGTGCCTGGAAGCCTGCCGCCGTCAGGGCCGTGCGGCCGGGCTCGGACAACACGAAGGCCACGAACGCCTTGGCCGCGTCGGCGTTGGGCGCCTTGGCGAGCGGGACGATCGGGTACGTGTTGACCGCCTGCGCGGATTCGGGGAAGTCCACGCCGACCGCCTTGGCGCCCGCCGCCTTGACGTCGGTGCGGTAGACGAGTGCGGCGTCCACCTCGCCGAGAGTGAGCTTGGTGAGCGCGGCCTTGACGTCCTGTTCGAGCGTCGCGGGGGTGAACTTGACGCCGGACGCGTCGAGAGCGGTCTTGGCCGCGGCGCCGCATGGGACCTGCGGGGCGCATTGGGCGACCTTGAGGCCGTTCTGCTTGAGGTCGGCGAGCGACTTGATGTTCTTGGGATTGCCCGGCGCCACCGCGATCTGCAACGTGTTCTTGGCAAACGCGGTGGGCGTACCGTCGGCGTTCTTGGCATCGGTGACGAGCTTCATGTTCTTCTCGTCGGCCGAGGCGAACACGTCGGCGGGTGCGCCCTGGTTGATGCTCGCGGCCAGCGCCGAGCTGCCGAGGTAGTTGAACTTGACCGTCACGCCCGGGTGCGCGGCCTCGAACTGCCTGCCCAGCGCGCTGAACGTCTCGGTCAGCGAGGCCGCGGCGAACACGTTGACGGTGCCCTTGAGTTGCTTGGCGTCGGCGGCGGGCGCGGACGCGTTGGCGCCGGCCGGCGGCGTGGCCCCGCCGACCTTCTTGTCGTCCTTGTCGTCGTCGCTGCCGCATCCGGCGAGGGTGATCAACGCCCCCGCGAGCAGCGCGGCCGAGACCGCACGTCCGGCCCGTACCGTGCCCACCGCACCCATCGTGTGTTCGCTCCCCACTATTCGAGGGAGTGCTCGCGCGCGCCCTCGGTCCGCTCCACCATGACATTCGTCGACTTCACCACTGCCGTGGCGAGCACCCCGACCTCCAGGCCGAGTTCGTCCGCGGCCTCGGCGCTCATCAGCGAGACCACCCGGTACGGCCCGGCCTGGATCTCGACCTGGGCCATCACCGTGTCCTTGCGGACGTCGGTGACGATGCCGCGGAAGCGGTTGCGCGCCGACGACCAACCGAGCCGCTCGCTGTCCGCGCGGGCGTCACCGGCCGCCACCGAGCGGGCGAACGCGGCGAGCGCCGCACCCTCCACCACCCGCCGACCGTTCTCGTCCCGCCGCGCGTCGAGCCGCCCGGAGTCCACCCACCGCCGCACCGTGTCCGCACTCACTCCGAGCAAAGCCGCCGCGTCGCCGATCCCGAACATGTTCACGGCCGGGATCCTAACCACGAGCGACTCCCCCACAGCGCGAAGCCGATACCCGCAGACGCCGGCAAAAGCCGCCGCATGCGGGCCGTTATCCTCGCAGGTACAAGGCATTTTGGCCACATGCCTCGCAGATTCGATATGGATGAGCAGGCTGCCAGGTCGTGTCGGTCCCGGGCGGCGGACTTCGTCGTGGGCGCGCCGGACCGGTTCCTCCCCGGCCGCGGTCGGGCCCGCCTCCGCGCCGGGAGGCACGTCCCCACGCGGTCGAAGGCCCGACGGGCCGGGCCCGGGCCCGATCACGAGGGCATGCCGGCGGGTGCTGCGGGGCTCACCCCGACGCCGCACCGTGCACCCGCGCGCCTGTGCACAGGGTCCTAGGCTTGGGCCGTGTTCGATTCGCCTGACTTCGATCTGACACCGTATGCGGACTCCGACATGTCCGCTGTGCAGCGCACCTATTGCAGTTGGAGTGAGTCGGGCTGGCGTTCGCTGCTCGTGCAGTGCTTCGACCACGCGGCCGAGGTCGACCACTTTCGGCTCCCCGGAGTCGCCGACCTGCATCTCGTGCTCTGTGCGGCCGGGGACGTGGTCATCCGGACGCACACCGACGGGCGAGCGATCCGGCGCCGCTGGCTTCCCGGCAGTCTGGAACTCATGGTTCCCGGCCGATCGAGCGTGCTCGCCTACCGGACGACCTCCGCGCTGCGCACCGTTCAGGTGCATGTTCCGTCGGCGACCGTCGATCGAGCCGCGGCTCATCTGGGCGGTTCGGAGCCGGACTTCGAAGCCCTGTCGGCTGCGGCAGGCGCGGGCGATCCGGTTGTCGAGCATCTCGTTCGCGCGCTGCCCGGTGCCGGTGGCGCGGACGAGATGTACGCGGAATCCGCCGCGGCATTTCTCGCGGCGCACCTGCTGGTCCACGGTCGGCACGGCCGCCTGCCGGGTCCCGAACACGCGGCGGTCCGCGTGGGCGTCGCCGTCATGCGCGAGCGGCTGGCCGAGCCACTGACGCTGGCCGAGATCGCCGCCGAAGCACACCTGAGCGTCTACCACTTCATCCGCGTCTTCCGGGCGGCGACCGGCGAGACGCCCCATCGGTTCCTCACCCGGCTGCGGATCGAGCGGGCACAGCGACTGCTGGCCGACAGCACCCTCACCATCGGACAAATCGCCGACCGATGCGGTTTCGCGAGCCCCGGCGCACTGTCTTCGGCCTTCCTGAGCCAGGTCGGCGTACGGCCCTCGGTGTACCGCAAGATCTGATCGATGTTCGGCAATCCGGCGCATGTCCCCGGGCCTGCCGCGTCGCCTAGTTTCGGACGGAGCGGCGGCGAACGAAAGGATTCGAATCTTGCGCAGCTACGACGCAACCGCGACCACGACAGCCTCTCCGGCCGCCGTCTGGCGCCTGCTGGTCGACGCCCGTACCTGGCCCGTCTGGTCGGCCGTCGACAGCCTGGACACCGAACGCTCCAGCGGGCTCGATCCGAACGGCCGGGATCCCGTCGGCGCGATCCGCGCGTTCCGTACCGGGCGAACGGTGACCGGAGAGCGGCTGACCGGACTCGACGAGGAGAAGCAACTCACCTACGCGGACGCCTTCAACTGGGCCATCCACGACTACCGGGCGATCGTCGACCTCACACCCGCGCCCGACGGAGGCACGGTCATCCACTGGCACGGCACGTACAACGCCCGTTGGGGAATGGGTTGGCTGATGGATCGCACCATGCGCGACGTCATGCGCCGGATGGCCGACGGCCTTGCCTCCCACGCGGCGGCACAGTCGTCCGGCGCCGAAAGCCGGTAGTCGGGCGTTGCCGTGGGCGGCGTTCATGCTCGTCGAGCGGGCCGTCAAGCAGTACGGACACGACATCGGTCAGGCGGGACACCGAAAGAACCCTCGGTATCCCGCCTGACCTTTTGCGCGTCAGCGCTGTACGCCGAGGCCGTCGAGGACGATTCCCACGACCCGGTCGACAGCTTCACCCTCGTCGGGTGTCGCCACGTGGCTGAGGGCTCGGACCAGCATGAACACTTCGCGAACTGTGGCGTCCGGGCGAGCGGCCCCGGCGGCCTGGGCGCGTTCGAGAACCAGGCGGACAGCATCGCGGAAGCCTTCGACCGCCGCGTCGACCGGCCGGCTGAACCCGCCGTCGGTGGGCAGCAGATCCATGAGGGTCATTTTGGTGGCGCCGGTCGACACCAGGGTGGCCATCAACGTTGCGAACGCCTTGCCGGGATCGGTCTCACCGGCACTTTCCGAGGTAGCGCACGGCGGTGGCCTCGCCCCTACAGTGCCCTCTCGACAGCTCCACATCACAGTGGGGCTCGGGGACGCCGCGCACATTGTTCCTCCGATGAGCGCGCAGGGAATGAACCTGGCGCTGCACGACGCGGAGGTGTTCGCGAAGGCCGTAACGCACCACCAGACCGAGGGGCACGATTCGAGCCTGCTCGACGGCTACTCGTCGACATGCCTTCGTCACGTGTGGAACTACCAGGCATTCGCAGCGTGGTTCACCGACCTGATGCACAACGCCGGAGACGCCTCGTATCAAGGTGAGTTCCGTCGCCGGATCGCACGGGCGGAACTGGAGCGTCTGTTCGAGTCCGACTCGGCGAACCGTCTGTTCAGCGAGTTCATCACCGGGCTGAACCAGGCCGCTTCATGTGGGTACGGCCGGCGATGCGGGGTCGGCGATCAAGGTGGAGGGGATGCCGGCGTGCGTGGCGAAGCAAGTCTCAAGACCGATCAGGAATCGAGAAGCCCGGCCGCCGCGCAGCCCCTAGCGTGATGGTCATGGCGACCACCACTTCCACCGCAGCCAACACGTCCCTCGCATCCGTCACCCTCGAGGTGGCCGACCTCGAAGCCGCTCGCCGCTTCTACAGCGCCTTCGGCGTGGACGCGTACATCCGCCTGCGGGCGTCCGAGGCGCACTCCACCGGATTCCGCGGCTTCACTCTGGCGCTCACGGTGTCCGGACCGGCCACCGTCGACGGCTTCGTCGGCGCCGCCGTGGACGCCGGCGCCACGGTGCTGAAGCCCGCCGCGAAGTCGCTGTGGGGCTACGGCGGGGTCGTCCAGGCCCCGGACGGGACGATCTGGAAGATCGCGACCTCGGCGAAGAAGGACACCGGCCCCGCCACCCGCGAGATCGACGAGGTCGTCCTGCTGCTCGGCGTCGAGAGCGTGAAGGCCACCAGGCAGTTCTACGTCGACCGGAGCCTGACCGTGGCCAAGAGCTTCGGTGGCAAGTACGCCGAGTTCGCCCCCGGTCAGTCCAGCCCCGTCAAGCTGGCGCTGTACAAGCGCCGTGCCCTTGCCAAGGACCTCGGCGTCCCCGCCGACGGCACCGGCTCGCACCGCATCGTCCTCGGCGGCGCCGCCGACGCCTTCACCGATCCGGACGGGTTCGCCTGGGAGGCTGCCGCGTCGCTCGCCCCCACGCCGTCCTGACTCCCGGCCCACTCCCGCGGCGCGGCAGCGACCGAATCGGCCGGCAGCGTCTCGTCTTCGGGGGTTGCCTGCATCGGTCACATTCCTCCATCCGGTCCTGACATACCGATCGACCGGCGAACACGCGCCGACATGACAGCCGGGCCCTGGCCGGATGTCCGGCACGCATACATCCACAGTGCAAGAAGTAAGGCATGAAAGCGCACGTCAGCTCCATCCTCCTCGGTGTCCGGGACATGGACCGGGCCAAGCGGTTCTACACCGAGGGGCTCGGCTGGAAGATCAAGAACGACTACGGCATCTCGGTGTTCTTCGACTCGGACGGCGCCTCGCCGGTCCGCTTCTACGCTCGCGAGGGTCTGGCCGGCCAGGTGGACACGGACCCGGAAGGCAGCGGCTTCAGCGGGCTGGTTCTGACCTACGTCGTCCGCAGTGAGGCACAGGTCGAGGAGATCATGGCGGAGGCCGAGAAGGCCGGCGCCACGACCCTCAAGCCCGCCGGTGCTCTGCCGTGGGGCGGGTACGGCGGCACCTTCGCCGACCCGGAAGGCTATGTCTGGAGTCTCGGCTACAGCGCCTCGGGATCCGACCAGCCCTACGCCGAGTAGCCGCGATCTCTTGCCTCACGGTCCGGGACGGCGCGGTGCATGCCGCAGCCGTCCCGGACCCGGCGATGAGTCGCGACGGAATGCCGTCTCCACGGAGCGCCGTCTGCGGCCGAGAGACCGGAACGCGCGTCAGCCCGCGATGGGTGGGTCGACCAGGCTGATCCACCAGGTGGCGCGGCCCGAGGTGTGGCCGATCATCGCCTCCGCGAGGGCGCGGCGTGCGGTGAGGGGCGTGCGGCGCCAGTCGGGGAAGCGCCACATCCAGCGACGGACCTCGCCGAGATTGTGGCCCTCACCCAGCAACGCCGCACCAAGGTAGCCGACCTCCGCCCAGCGTGGGCCCAGCGCCACCTGCCCCCAGTCCACGACGGAGAGTCGGCCGTCGGGCCGGATGATCATGTTGGCCGAGGTCAGATCGGTGTGCAGGAGGCGGTTGCCGCACAGCGGGCTGATCCGGGCGGGCGGGAGGTGCTCCCGGAGGCGGGCGACGAGCGTGGGCAACCCGGCGCTGCGACCCGGTTGAATACGCCCGATGCGGTCCATGACCCCGACCACCTGGGCCATGTCGGGCGAGCCGAGACACAGCCGAACCGGCCGGCCCTCGACATGCTCGAACACCATGACCCGCCACCCGTCGACCGCCCCGTGGTGCAACAGGCGCGGAGACAGGATGCCGGTAACGGTGCTCGCCGCGATCTCGCTGGTCTGCGCGCGGGCGGAAAGCGGTGCGGTGGCCTCCTCGGCGGCTTTGACGAACACGAGGCCGGTGGGGGTGGTGACGATCGCGGCGAAGGAACTGGTGTGGGGTCCGGCCACGGATGCGACCTCCAGGGCGGACCCGACGGCCTTTTCCACGAACTCGGTTACCTGGTGGGGCAGTTCCCGCCACACGTAACGCCTGGTCACATCGCCTCCCGAACCGACTCGCAGCCGAACGCGATCGGCACCGAAAGCGGCGCCTCCACCGCACACCCGAACTGATCAACGCGCCGCAACTCCCGGACAACCCGGACGAGTTCCGTGTCCAAGTCGACCTCAACCAGATGACCGACCGGGCACAGATAGGGCGACCTCCCAGCCGGATGCGGCTGCACCACGGCAACCCGCTCCGAAGCCGGAGGAAGCGCAATCACCGTCCCCTCCGGCAGATCCGCATGCCCGTCAACGTGCCGAACACGCGAACCGAGACGGATCGCCGGATATTCTTGAATCTCCATCACTGCCTCACAGTGGATAGATGGAGACAGCGGCCGGGCTCACGCCTGGAATCGAGACGCCCGGCCGCTGCCGGTTGAAATGGCGGCAACATGGCCGCCGCACGGCCTGATCACCAACCCTCGGCGAGACTTGGTTTCAAGGTCGCCGTAGTGGCGAGGTGGTGTGGTGTGCCCTTGACGCTAACCGCCCCTGGTTCCGGACACTCGGGCCGGCGACCGACGGGCCCACACGATCGTGTGTCCGCATCGGCGTGCCGCTCCCATGCGCGTGCTCAGGGCACGAACGATGACCAGCCCTCGACCGGACTCAGCCGAATCCGAAGCCGGGCGCGAGGGTTCTCGCCGCCAACTGCGGTCCGGGGAACGGTTCACGACGGCAACCACTAGTTCTTTCGATGCCGATTCGATCACTAGGACAACGATCCGACGGCACGCGGTGTGGGTGATCGCGTTGGTCACGAGTTCACTGACCACAAGCGTCGCCCAATCGCACACCTCAACAGAGGCGCCCCAGGCAGTAAGGACGTTGCCGACAACTCGGCGTGCCACGGCAACCCCCTCAGGCTCCGACCCAATCGTCAGCAACACCAATGGCGAAGCATGCCGAACGTGGAGGCCGAGGCTGGGGCGTCGTATCCGTGGAGCAGTGTCGGAAGGAGCGGAACCGGCCGGCAAAAAGGGCAGGCAAAGCATGCGAACTCCGCATCGGGGTCGTCGCAATCGCAGGGCAGCCGTACTCGAAGCGAACACTCGCCTTGACCAGCTGGGCGGGATTCGTTCCGTGATCCATTGATTCCACAGAGGTACTGCTACGCGCAAGCAGAACCACGAAAGATGTAATTTTGCACGCCAAGATGCAGAAACCATCCCAGGGGCGCTCTCGGCCCGGTAGCGTCCGGCCGTCGGGCGCTGGGCAGCCCGGCATCGTCGACGCCGAACTCCAGCCGGCACCTGAGAGGAACTCCCATGAGTGCACCCACTGTCCGTAGGCGCCGTCTCGGCAAGGTTCTGCGTGGCCTGCGCGAGGCTGCGGACATGACCCTGGAGGACGTCGAACGATCCACTGGGTTCACCACGGCGAAGCTCAGCCGAATCGAAACCGCGCGCGTCGCAACGAAACCAGTCGATGTCGAGCAACTCCTGCGCTGTTACTCCTTGGAGGACGAGGGCATGGCACAGGCGTTGACCGCACTGGCCCGTGAAGGCAGCAAGCGGGGCTGGTGGGAGCCCTACCGCGATGTCCTGTCGGCCGTCTACGCGGACTTGATCAGTCTCGAAGCGGATGCCTCCGAGTGGCGCGCGTACTACCCGCTACTCGTCCCGGGTTTGCTCCAGACGCCCGCATACGCAAGAGCAATGATCGGCGCGATCAACATGACCTCGCCCCAGGCCACGGTCAATCGCCTCGTGGAAGTGCGTATGGGTCGTCAGTCCGTCCTCACCCGAGACACGCCGCTCGAAGTTTGGGCCGTGGTACCAGAGGCCGCACTTCGCATGAAACTTCCGGAGCCGATCATGCGCGACCAGTGCCAACGTCTCCTGGATCTGAGTGAACTTCCCAACATCAACGTGCAGTTGATGCCCCTCGATGCGACACCTCATCCGGGCGTCAGCGGAGGATTCGCAATGCTGGCGTTCCCGGAACAGCAGGACATGGACGTGGTTTTGCTGGAAAACCTGACGACCAGCCTCTACATCGAAGAAGACGTGGATCCGTACCGGGGTGCATTCTCACGCCTCCAGGCGGCAGCCCTACCCTTCGAAGAGTCCCTGCAACGCATCAGCAATCTCAAGGAAGGCCACAAGTGATCCATTCTCACGCTGCCGCTACCCCACGCTGGCGGAAATCCACCCACAGCGGAGGCAACAGCGAATGTGTCGAGGCGGCCGGGCTGATAGGCCGGGTCGGAGTCCGAGACACCAAAGACCACACCATCGAGCACATTGCGATACCCGCCGGATCGTGGAAGACCCTGGTAGACAGCATCCAGGGTCGCTGACCCGGGTGCACGAGTGTCGGCCGGTCCACGTGGATCGACCGACACCTTCTCAACGTGTCCGCGCAAACGTCACCTGTCCGTACGACGCACTTGCAGCCAATGCACGCCCGAAGCACCGGGTCCGGTGGGTAACTTCGCCGTTTGCGAGCCGCCTATCGCACCGAGCGCGGTATCGGCTCACCGCATCGCCTCACCGGATCCCCATTGATGTCGTCGAAGCCGACGAACTCACCGGTCTGCACGCGCTCGGCCGCTGCCTCGTCGGCGGCGCGGGCCGCCGGGCCGATCGCCCAGCCCGGGGACATGCGACGTTCGAGTTGGTCCAAGGGTGTGTTCCACACATCGGCCATGAAGTCGGCCACCTCATGAGACCGCACAGACCGGCCGAGGCGCAGGCGGCATCGGCCGAACAGCGCGTCCGCCGCCGCCGGGAGCCCGGCGGGTGTACCGGTGCGCCGCGTTGTGGCGGGCTGCATGTTCACGACGACGTCACGAACTCGCGCCCCGCATCGCGGTCGGCGCTCTTGTCCGGTCAGCGCGGACGACGGCGCGGTATTCGGCCGGGAGGACGTTCCGGTGAGGGCACGGACTCGGCCGGCCGCCGGAGGCAATGCCTTAGTTGATTTCGCCGGTCCGATCGGACCGCCAGGGTGGCGATCGGCGACGGCGGCGGCCCTCCCCCGGCCGTATCGACGGGGTGCGCCGCCGCGCGAGGGTGGCGGGGCCGGGCCGGTAGCGGCCGCGGAAACCACCCGCCTTCAGGACGTCGCCCATGCTCAAGAACGCCCTTCGTACCCTCGCCGCGCAGCGGACGCGCCTGGCCCTGACCGTGCTCGCGATCGTCTTCGGCGTCGCGTTCGTGGCCGGCGTGCTCACCCTCAAGGACAGCATCACCGAAGCCTCCGCGTCGGCTGCGGCCGACGACTTCGCGGGTGTTGCCGTCGGCGTTCGGGCCGACCCCGAGCGGGACACGCCCGACCGGCCCGCGCTGGACGCTCGGCTGGTGGATCGGCTTCGTGCGTTGCCCGGCGCCGAGGACGTACGCGGCTCGGTCTCCGGGCCCGCCGTCGTGGTCGACCGGGCCGGGCACCTGGTCGGCCGGGTCGAGGAGGCGGTGGGTACGAACCACGCGCCCGGGCCGGACGGTGCCGATCCGCTGTACCGGGTGACCTCGGGTCGCGCGCCGACCGCCGCGGGTGAGGTCGCCCTCGACGACGCGGGCGCCCGCTCGGCCGGCTACCGGGTCGGCGACCGGCTGCGCGTGGTCGCCGGCGGCGGCACCCTGGACGCCACCCTGGTCGGCACCGTGCACGCCGACGACGCCCGGATTCGGCTCGGCGCCACCCTCACCCTGTTCGACACCGCCACCGCGCAGCGCCTGTTCGCCGCCCCCGGCGCCTACGACCTGATCACCGTCTCCACCCCGCCGACGACGCCCGGCGCCGCCCTGACCCAGGCCGTCCGCGCCCTGGTGCCCCCGGGCGCCGAGACGGTCAGCGGCGCCCAACTCACCAGCGAACGCCGCGACCTGGCCGCCGCCGGCACCGCCGGGCTGGCCACCGGGCTGCTCGTGTTCGCCGGTATCGCGCTGTTCGTCGGCACGTTCATCATCACCAACACCTTCACGATGCTCATCGGCCGGCGCACCCGCGAACTCGCGCTGCTGCGTGCGGTCGGCGCCACCCGTGGCCAGGTCACCCGCTCGGTGCGCTTCGAGGCGCTGGCCACCGGCCTGGTCGGCGCACTGCTCGGCCTCCTCCTGGGCATCGCGCTGGCCGCCGGGCTGCTCGTCCTGCTGCGCGGCACCGACGCCGAACCGCCGCGCGGCCCGCTGGTGGTGCGGCCCGGCACGGTCCTGTGGTCGCTCGTCGTGGGCGTGGGCGTCACCGTCGCCGCCGCGTGGCTGCCCACCCGCAAGGTGGCCCGGATTCCCCCGATGGCCGCGCTGCGGGCCGACCAGCCAGGCCCGGCCGGGCTGCTGCGGCGCAATCTGATCGGCCTGGTCCTGATCGGGCTGGGCGTGGGCGGCGGATACGCGACCGTGCGGACCGCGCCCACCGGCGACGCCGAGCCGGTGCTGATCGTGGTGTGCGGGGTGGTGGCCGTGACCGGTGTGCTGATGCTGATCCCACTGCTGTCCGTGGCCGTCATCGGCACGCTCGCCCGCCCGCTCACCCGGGTGTTCGGCGTGACCGGCCGGCTTGCGACCCGCAACGCGCTGCGCGATCCGCGCCGCACCGCCGCGACCGCGTCGGCCCTGATGATCGGCCTGTTCCTGGTCACCGGGCTGACCGTGATCGGCGCGTCGCTGCGGGACAGCCTGGACCACGCGGCGGCTCGTGGGCTGACCGCCGACTACGCGGTGTCCACCACGCTGCGCGACCCGATCGCGCCCGCGACGGTGGAGCGGATCAGCCGCCTTCCGCATGTCGCCGCCGCGAGTGTGTACCGCACGGCCACCGCGGAGATCGCCGGCGGCGAACGCGAACTGGCCGCCCTGGACCCGGTCGCGGGCCCTCGGGTGATGCGGTTCGACTTCGTCGAGGGCGGCCCCGAGGCGCTGGGCACCGACCTGTTCGTGGAGCGGATCGAGGCCGAGGCGCGCGGACTGAAGGTCGGCTCGACCGTGGCCGTGACATTCCCCGACGGAGTCGCGGGCACGTTGCGCGTCGGCGGTATCTACCGGGCCAACCCGATCATGCTCCCCTACCTGGTCTCCACCCGCACGCTCGACCCGCACCTGGAACGCCCGGTCGGCCGACAGGTGTTCGTCCGAGCCGCACCGGGCGAGGTCAAGGCCCTGCACGACACCCTGATCGACGCGTTCGGAGCCGACCCGGCCCTGCGGGTGCAGTCCAAGAACGAGTTGCGCCAGGGTCTGGCGGCCGGCATCGACCTGCTCCTGAACATCGTCTACGGCCTGCTCGGCATGGCCGTCCTGATCGCGGTCATCGGCATCGTCAACACGCTCGCGATGTCCGTGCTCGAACGCACCCGCGAAATCGGGCTGTTGCGCGCGATCGGCCTGGACGCCCGCCGGGTGCGCGACCTGATCCGTCTGGAGGCGGCGCTGATCTCGCTGTTCGGGGCCCTGCTCGGGGTCGGTCTGGGCGTCGCGGTGGGCGTACTGGCGGTGCGCGGCATCGACCTGGGCAACGTGTCGCTCGGCGCGACGATCCCCTGGCTGCGGATCGCCCTGTTCGTGCTCGGCGCGATCGGCGTCGGAGTGCTCGCGGCGGCCTGGCCGGCTCGGCGGGCGGCGCGCATGTCGGTGCTCGGCGCACTCGGTACCGACTGAAATGCGGCAAGGCGGCCGGCTCGCGGTCATGCTGCCCGGCGACTGGCCGGACGGGTGGACCGCGGCCGGTACCTTGGCGCACGTGCAGAACGTGCGTCGTCCACCCTCCGCCTCGATCCCCCGCGCCGTCGTGTTCGACGTCGTGCTCGCGGCATCGGTCGCCGGCCTGGCCGGCCTGCTGCGTGCGCTCGGCCCGTTCGACGGCGACAGGTGGCAGACACCCCCGCATGTGCCGTGGTGGGGGGTGCTCGTCCAGGTCGTTGCCGGCCTGGTCCTGGTGCTGCGGCGGCGCCGGCCGCTCGTCTCGGCCGGCATCGTGTTCGCCCTCTCGCTCGGCGACCCGGTCCTGGCCGGACCCTTCTCGGTGTACGCGCTCGGCGCGTACGCCCCGACCCGGCGCGCGGGCTGGGCGCTCGCCGCCGGGCTCGCGCTGACCATGTGCGAACCGTGGCGGGCACAGTCGGGCTCGGACCTGTTCGTCGCGTTCCTCGCCGTCGGCACCCCGCTGCTGCTCGGGATGTACCTGGCCTCCCGCCGGGGTCTGCTGCTCGCGTTGGCCGAGCGTGCCGAGCGGGTCGAGCGCGAACAG
Organism: Embleya scabrispora DSM 41855; assembly: GCF_000372745.1. GTDB lineage: Bacteria > Actinomycetota > Actinomycetes > Streptomycetales > Streptomycetaceae > Embleya > Embleya scabrispora. Next base: position 190,256 of record NZ_KB889607.1, read on the forward strand.
GTCGAACGCGACCGGCAGGCGCGCGTCGAGGAACGTCGCCGGTTGGCGGGCGAGATGCACGACATGATCACCCACCGGGTGTCGCTGATGGTGCTCCAGGCGGGTGCCCTGCGCACGATCGCCGAACGCGAGAACGTGCGCTCGGCCGCCGAGGAGTTGCGCCTGACGGGCTGTCAGGCGCTGGCCGAGCTACGCGAGTTGGTGGCGGTACTGCGAGACCCGGACGACCCTGCGCCGACCGGCGCGAGCGTGCGCGGCGGCGGGCCGACCGGGCTGGACGTATCCGATCTGATCGCCGACTCGCGGGCGGCCGGCGTGCCCATCGAGTCGACCGTGACCGGCGCCCCGGCCACAACCGACGCGCCCGCCGCTGTACGTACGGTGCGTCGTGTCGTGCAGGAGGCGCTCACCAACGTGCACAAGCACGCGCCCGGCGCACACGTCGAGGTGGCGATCCGGCACGAGCCCTCGGGCATCGGCGTCACCGTCACGAACACCGCTGGAGCACGGCCCCCGGACGTCGACCTCGGCAACGGCGGTACCGGTCTGCTCGGCCTGCGCGAACGCGTCGAACTCCTGGGCGGCCGACTGCGCGCCGGGCCCGACGAGGCCGGCGGCTTCGTCGTGGACGCACTCGTCCCGATCGCCACGCCCGTCACCACCCACCGCGACCTCGACGAAGGTGCAGCATGATCCGACTCCTGCTCGTGGACGACGAACGTATGGTCTGCGCGCACCTGCGCACGATCCTCGGCGGTGCCCCGGACATCGAGATCGTCGGCGAGGCGTACGACGGCGCCGAGGCGCTGGAGCAGGTGGTTCGACACCACCCCGACGTGGTCCTGCTCGACCTGCACATGCCCGGCGTGGACGGGCTCTCCGCGCTGCGCCGGATGGTCCGACTCGACACACCGCCCAGGGTCGTCGTGCTGACCACGATCGACACCGACGACCACGTGCTCCGCGCGCTGCACACGGGCGCGGTCGGCTTCCTCCTCAAGGACACCCCGCCCGAGGACCTGATCGCGCTGCTGCGGGTGGCCGCCGACGGCCACACGGTGTTGTCGCCGGCCGCCGCCCGCAATCTGATCGGCGCGAGCGCGGCCCGGGACAGCGCGCGCCGGGCGGCCCGGCACACGATCCGTGATCTCAGCGACCGGGAGACCGAGATCCTGGGCTGCCTCGGCGAGGGCCTGTCCAACTCGCAGATCGCCGGCCGCCTCCACCTCACCGAAGCGACCGTCAAGGCGTATGTGTCCCGCACCCTGACCAAACTCGACTGCACCAACCGCACCCAGGCCGGCCTGATCGCCCACGACGCGGGCCTGACCGGTTGAAGCCGTCGGCTACCCGAGCCGGTCGGTGAGCCAGTCGGCGGTGTCGGGAAGCCACCCGGATTGCGCGTTGCACAGCAGGTGATCACCGTGCGCCCGCACGAGCACCTCGCCCAACGGCGCCTCGTGACCGGCGCGTTCGGCGGCAAGGACCCCGGGGGTGATGTCGTCGCCGCCCTCGACCACCCGCAGCGGCGTGCCGATACCCGAGGCGATGTCGGCCAGATCGACGCCGCGCGCGAACTCCTCGGCGGCGCCCGCGCTTCCCGTACGCACCGTGAGCGTCTCCCGCACGAACAGCGGGAGTTCGGCCCAGTCGAGGCGGTACGGGCCGCTCACCGCGACGGTGGCGACCACCCGGGGTTCGTGCGCGGCGGTCAGGATCGCGTAGAAGCCGCCCAGGCTCATCCCGACCAGGCCGACGCCGGCGGTCGTGTCGACGTCGTCGCGGGTCGCCAAGGCATCGATCACCCGGCCGACCACGTGGTGATAGTCGGCGCGCGGCGCGGTGTCCACCAGGACTCCCTGGCCGGGCCCGTCGAAGGAGAATGTCGCGACGCCGCGACGCAGCAGGGCCTCGTCGACCGCGTGGAACTCCTCCTTGCCGGAGTTGAGGCCGGGCACCACGACCACCACCCGGTCCGGCCGCGCCGTTCCGACCGGCCGGCGCAGCCATCCGGCGAACCCTTGCCCCTCGATGCGCACCGCGCCCGGGTCCAGGTAACCGAAGGCCCGTCCCATCGCCGCGTCCGCCTCCCGCGCCACCGCGACGGTGCGCGCGTGGTCGGCGAGCGGCGGGAACGTCGCGCAGTGCAGCCAGCGGGCGGCGGTACGAAACGCGTCACCCGCGGACACCCCGTGCCCGCCCGCCGCGTACCGCTCACCCGCCGCGCGGTACGTCTCGCCGACCCGTCGGAACGCGGGCAGCCAGTCGTGGAGCGTGTCGAGGCCGACGGTGACCCGGTCGTACTCGTGGGGGTCGAGTCCGCACACGATCGCCCGGGAGCGATTGCCGGCGACGAACTGCGGTACGAATGCGGGTGGTTCGAAAACGGTGGTGACGGCGGGAGAAGGTGAGGTCATGGTGACGGGTGCGCTCTCTTGCTCGGTGGGGCCGGTCGGCGGGGTCGCTCGCTCGGGCGGGTCTGCTCGGGCGGGCCCGCTCGGGCGGGTCTGCTCGGGCGGGCCCGCCCGGGCGGGGTCCGGCGTGTGCGAAGTACTCGTGGGGGAGAGGTCGGCCGGTCAGGCCACCACGTGGTCCGGGAAGAGCACACGCGCCGTGTGCCCGGTGTCCGCGTACTCGTGCACGGACGTGATCCGCCCGTCGGCCACCACGAAGATGCCGAGGCAGCGGTTGTGGTACTCGACGCCCGTGACCGTCACCGCGTCCGACGTCCACTCGGCGAACACCCGGTCGCCGTCGGCGTGTACCGACACCAGGCTGATCACCACGGTCTCCGGCCGCAGCAACGCGCCGACGTTGCCGAGGAAGTCGTCGACGATCGTGTCCCGGCCGACCCAGGTGCGGGAGATCGGGAGTTCACCCGGGTAGGTCCAGGTGGCGTCCTCGGCGAAGCTCGCCCGGATGGTCGGGAGATCGCCTTCGGCGACGGCCTCGACGTAGCGGGTGACGACGTCCTTGGCGGCGGCGGTGGTGGCGGTGCTCATCGCGTACTCCGTGGGTTGGGTCGGGTTGGTTGTCCGCCGGGCGGCCCGGATCGGTGGCGGGTCAGGAGATGGTCAGTACGGCCTTGCCGCGCACGCGGCGTTCGCGCAGGGCGGTGAGGATCGAGCCGGTTTCGGACCAGTCGGCGATCCGGTCGACCTCCGGGTGCAGCCGCTCCTCGACGACCAGGCGGACCAGCGTGGCAAGGTCGGTTGCGTAGGGGGTGTCGAAGTCCGTGTAGTGGAAGTGCCGCAGCGTGGCCGATTCGGGTCCGCCGAACAGGTCGAAGAAGTCGAGCGTGATCGGCGTACGACTGGCCTGACCGAACCAGATCAGCAGCCCGCGCCGACGCAACCGGTCGAGTGCTCTGGGCAGTTCGGTGCCTCCGGTCGATTCGAGCACGACGTCGTACGGGCCGACCGCGTCGGCGAGGTCGTGCACGACCTCGGTCGCGCCCAGTTCGACCAGTCGCCGGCCCCGCTCCGGCGACCGGGTCACCGCGGTGACCTCGGCACCGGCGCCGGCCGCGAGTTCGGTGAAGTAGTGGCCGACCCCACCCGACGCCCCGGTGAGCAGCAGCCGGCGGCCCGCGACCGGTCCTGCCGTGCGCAGCAGCCGCAGTGCGGTCAATCCGGCCAGTGGCAGCGCCGCGGCCCGGGCCGCGGGCGTCGACTCGGGGATCGGCGTGAGCGCGGACGTGGGGACCGCGACGTACTCGGCCCAGCCGCCGGACATCGGGTGCCCGACGACGCGCGTGCACACCGCGGGCCCCGACCCGTCCGCCGCCGCCTGGACCACCAGGCCCGCCACGTCCTTGCCCGGTCGGTGTCCCGGGCGCGGGCGCTCCAGCAGGAAGGTCTCGCCTCGGTTGACCGCGAACGCCTCGACCTTGACCAGCGCCTCGTCCGGACGCGAGCGCGGCTGCGGTACCTCTTCGTGGGCGACCCACGTGTCGATCGCTCCGGTCGGTGTCAACGCCTTCATTTCGGTGTGCTCCTGGATCGGGTGCTCGCGTTCTCGGGTCCGCCCGTTCGGGCTCGTCGGGCGGGCTCGTCGGGGCAGGCGCGTCGGCCGGGTGCGCCGGCGGAGTGCGTCGGCCGGGTGCGCCGCTCGGCGTCCGTGTCGGGATCAAGAAGACGTCGGCGGCCGGGTCCGGGTCCAACAACCGATCGGCGCTCCCGACAACCATCGGTTGTCGCCCATGGTGAGCGGCGCCCTATGGTGAGCGGCATGGATCTGGACCTCGCCCGGGTACGTTCCTTCGTCGCGGTGGCCGAACTGCGGCACTTCGGCCGGGCCGCCGAGCAGTTGGCGATCAGCCAGCAGGCACTGTCCAAGCGGCTGGCCCGACTGGAGGACGAACTCGGCGTCGCACTGGTGGACCGTGGCGGCAAGGGCGGCCACGGCGTGGGTCTCACCGAGGCCGGCGCCCGCTTCCTGGAGCCGGCCCGCCGGGCACTTACCGCCGCCGACCTCGCGGTCGACGCGCTTCGGGGGACGCGGCCCACATTGCGGCTGGACGTGTGGGGGCACCTGTACGCGCCGATGCGCACGCTCGCGCGGGTGATCGACGCCGCGCCGGGTCTGGACCTGGAGCCGGGCGCGGGCCGCGATCTGCCGACGGTCGCCGCCGCGATCGCCCGCGGCGATGTGGACGCGGGCTTCGGCCGGGTGCACCCGCTGCCCGCCGACGCGCCGCGCGGGTTGACCCATCGGCTGGTCCGGCTCGAACCGGTGGACGCCGTGGTCGGGGCCGACCATCCGCTCGCCGGCGCCGACGAACTGCGTCCGAGCGAACTGCGCGGCAGCGTGTTGTGGTGCCCGGCGGCGGTGGATCGGCTCGACTTCCTCAAACGATTCGCCGACGCGTTCGGGATCACCGAGTGGGCCACCGGACCCAACCTGGGGCTGGAGCACTTCGTCGACCACCTGCGAATCGACCCCACGTGCTTCGCGCTGCTGCCCGCCGACCGCCCGCTGCCCGCCGACGCCCGCGACGTGCGCTGCATCCCGCTGGTCGGGCCTACTCCGCTGTACGCGTGGTCCCTGTTGTGGAACGCGGATCGGCCGCATCCGCGGCTGGCCGACCTGCTCCGCGAGTTCGGCCGGATCGGCGCGCGCGAACGCTGGCTCGATCACGACCCGACCCGGGACTGGCTGCCGGACGCGGACCACGCCCGACTCGCGGACTGATCCCCGTTCACCACGCCGGAGCGCGTCGGCCGTACCCGCTCAGGAGACCAGGTCGCGCCAGAACGGCACGGTCACCGGCGCGGGTTCGATCCTCCCGTCGTCGAACTCGGCCGCGAGGTAGTTCGCCAGGTTCGCCCCGTACACCACGATGTCGGTCTGCGTCATGGACAACACCGGATGGTCCCACTGGCCCTCGGTGCCGGGCAGGTAGCGGTGACCGAACACCGGCACCATCGTCGGCACCCGCGCCAGGTGGTAGCGCGCCGACTTGAGCGCGTGCCGAAGCTGCGCCGGGCGCGCGTCCCACGCCGCAGGCCAGAACGCGTTGTGCTCCACGTCGTACAACACCCCCTCGCCCGGCCAGCCCAGTTGGGCCTTGAGGCCACGCGCGTTCCCGTCGCGCCAATTCGGCCAACCCTTTCCGAGCGGCAGACCGAGCGACAACAACAGACGGTGATCGGCGGCGAACCGGAAACCGAAGTGCTTTTCCACCGAATCGAACTCGTCCGCGGTCAGTCCGGGAGTAATGTCGGCGCCGGTGCACGCCAACAGCCGACGAAAATCCTGCTCGGTCGGTCGACCCGAGGGCGGTGTGGTGGTCATGGCCACCGAGCGTAGTCGGCGCCGCTCTCCGCACCGGCGCCGCCATATCCGCGTGCGGCGCGATTTTGCCCAACCCGGGCCCGCCGAGCACCTGAAAGTCGGATAGTCGGTGTTCTAGCATGAGCGCTCGATATCTGCGTGAACGGTGTTGGGATGAACGGTCGGGGGATCCGTTGATCGACGAAGTTCGGCATACCCCGTGGGCCGCCCGATGACGGTCCCGCTTCTCGCCGCCGTCGCGGCCCTCATCGCTTTGGTGGCCGCTCTGATGTGGTTCGGTTTCCGCCGCAGACCCGCCTCGATCGCGACCCGGGCCGAGACGTTGTTGACCCAGGCCGAGGCCGCGCACCGGGCGGGCCGGCTCGCCGCGGCCGAGCGCGGCTATCGACGCGTCGCGGACGCCCTGGTCAGGCCCGGCACCCCGGATACGCTCGCCGACACCCGCGGGCGCGCGCTGATCGGACTCGGCGAGGTGGCCGGCCGGCAGGGCCGCCCGGCCGACGCGATCACCGCGTTCCGCACCGCGTTCGCGCTGACCGCGCTGCCCGCCGCCGCGCTGGAGTTGACCGCCGCCGAAGCGACCCGGCGGGCCGAACCGGGGCCGCCGGACGTCGCGATCTGCGTGGAGTTGGTCACCCGCACCGACACCGACCCCGACCATGTCGCGTACGACTTCCTGGAGGCCAGGTGCGTGGTCGCCGCCGGCCTGCCGAAGAGCGAACTGGTCGCGGTCGAGGAACTCGCGGGCCGGATCGAGGCGGGCGCGCCGCGGCTGGAATGGGCGGTGTACGCCCGCGCCTGCGCGCTGCGCGACCTCGGTCGGGCGGCCGAGGCGATCGCCGCGTTCGAGCGCGCCGACCGGCTCGTGCCACGCGCGGCCACCGGCTACGAACTGGGCAGGCTGTACCGCGACGCCGGCCGTCCGGACGAGGCGCTCGCGGCGTTCGAGCGCTCGCTGACCATCGAGCCGGAGCGGCCCGAGGTGCTGTACGCGATGGCGCTGACCCACCTGCGTCGCAAGCCGGCCGACAAGGTCTCCCGAGACGCGGCGCTCGAAGCCGCCGTGGGGCTGCTCACCCGCACCTGCACACTGGCCCCGAGCCATGCGCAGGCATGGCTCGGGCTGGGCCGCGCCCAGCACGCCCTCGGCCGGGACGAGGTCGCGCTGGAGCCGCTGCGCCGGGCAGCCGACCTGTTGCCCGACCACGCGGACGTCCAGATGGAGTTCGTCACGCTCACTCTGGCCCGTGGAGAACGGGCGGCGGCCTTTCCGGTCTTGCGGCGGGTGTTGGCGAAACAACCCCGCCACCTCGCGGCCAACCTGACCCTGGGCACGCTGCACGACCAGGACGACGACTTCGCGGCGGCGGCGCCCTGCTTCGAGCGGGTGGTGGCCGCCGAACCCGACCACGAACGGGCCCGGTTCGGCCTGGGCCGCGCGCTGTTCGAGCAGGGCGACGCGGCGCGCGCGGTGGTGCACCTGGCCGAGGTCCGCGAACGCGACGCGGCGCAGCACCACCTGCTCGCCCGCGCCTACAGCGCGTCCGGCGAACTGGAGTCGGCCGACGCGGCGTTCTCGGCGGCGATCGAGGCGGGCGACGACAGCGCGCTCGCGCACCACCGACAGGCGTGCGTTCGGTTGCGGCGCGAGCGGCGGCAGGATGCCATCGCCTCGTTCTGGCGGGTGTTGGATCGGGTGGACGACGATTCGCCGTTGGCCGCCGAGGCGTTGTTGTTCCGGGGCATCGCCTATCGGGACGAGGGCGACCTGGGCGCGGCACGGGCCGACGCGGAGGCCGCGGTGGCCGCCGCGCCGGGCGATGCGCGGGCCCACTACGCGCGCGGCCGATTGGCCGTCCTGGAAGACGAATGGACGCTGGCGCAGCGCGAGTTCGAGACCGCCGTCCGGGTCGACCCGGGGTACGCGCCGGCCCGCTTCGGGCTGGGCCTGGTCCGCGAGCACGCCGGCGAGCACACCGGTGCCGCCGAGGCGTACGAGAGCGGGCTGGCGGCCCGGCCGGACTGGACACCGGGCGTGGTGCGGCTGGGCGCGGCCCGGATCGCGGCGGGCCGGTTCGCGGACGGGATCGAGGTGCTGGCGCCGGTGCGTACCGAGCCGACCGGCGCGGCGCGCTTCCATCTGGGCCTGGGTTATGCCCGATTGGGCCGGGTGGAGCGGGCGGACGAGTTGTGGGCGGCGCCGGGCGGGGTCAACGACGCGATCCGCGCACACAATGTGGCCACCGCAAGGGATCTGCTGGCCCGCGCCGCGCTCGCCGCCGGCGACCATGCGCTCGCGCGCGAGCACTGGCAGGCGTGTCGGGATGCGTTTCCCGACCACGAGGGCTACCGGGTCGCACTGGCCGAAACGCTGTTTCGCGAGGGCGCCGAGTTGTTGCGGTTCGGCCGCGATCGAGGCGCGCCGCTGACGGCCGCACGGGATCGGCTCGGCGCGGCGGTCGCGTTGGTACCGGGGGATCGGCGGATCCGGGTGCATCTGGCGATCGCGGCGCTGTACGCGGGCGAACCCGCGCTCGCCGTGCGGTTGTCGGCGGCGCTCGATCCGGTGGCCGATCCGCGGGTGGGGCACTTGGCGCCGCTGGCCCGGCTCGCGCTCGGCGCGGGCACGGTGCCACTGGGCGCACTGGTGGAGGCCGAACCGGCCGCGTGGGCGGTGCGCGGGATGCATGCTGCGCGGGGCCGCCGGTGGGGGGACGCGGCCCGGGCGTACCGGCAGGCTCTGGTGGTGCCGGGGCCGGTGGAACCGGAACCGCGCGCGGCGATGTGCGAGACGGCCGGGTGTGCGGCCGCGGCGCGGGCGGCGTGCGGGCAGTGCGGGCGGGCCTATTGCGGGGATCACGGGGTGCTGGGCGGTGGGGTCGGCGGCGGCGCCGCCGGGGGGCTTGGTGACGTCAGGGGGGTTGACGAACCCAGCGCGTTCGGTGCCTCCGGTGCCTCCGGTGCCTCCGATGCCTCCGATGCCTCCGATGCCTCCGGTGCCTCCGGTGCCTCCGGTGCCTCCGGTGCCTCCGGTGCCTCCGGTGCCTCCGGTGGCGGACTTCCGGCCCGTTGTGGTGGTTGCGTGGACTCGATGTTGGCCGCGTTGACCGCGTGCGCCCATCGGGCCGGGGCGGGCGATGCGGCGGAGGCCGAGCTGATCCGGTGGGCCCGCGGCGACGACCGCGCCTCGGCGCACCATCTGCTGGCCCTGCTGCGCGCCCAACGCGGAGACCACGACGCGGCGTTGGCGGGTCTGGAACAGGTGTTGGCCGGCCCCGGAGCGACCGACGAAGGCAGGTTGATCGCGGCTCGGGTGTACGTGCGCCGGGCCGCCGTGCACAGCGCCGACCTGGTCGCCGCGGCGGCGGACGTGGAGCGGGCCGCGCGGCTGGTGCCGGAGTTGCCGCAGGTGCGTCGGGCCCGGCCGCTGCTGCGCTCGTGGCAGGCGCTCGCGCACGCGCGTGCGGATCGGCACGACGCCTCGATCGCGATCCGGCTCGAACTGGAACGCGCGCTGCCCACCGATGTGCGCAACCTCCAGTGTCTGGCGCTCTCCGCGCTGCGCGCCGGATCCGCCGGCGACGCGGGACACACCACCGCGATGTGGCAACTGGTGTGTGGTACGTGGGCCGCGGTGCTGTACAGCCCGGGGTTCTGGATCGACCTGGAAGCGCGTACCGGGCGGGAGATCTCCGCCGAGCGGATCCAAAACGCGCGTACCGAGCAGATCGAGCGGGTGCACCGCGAGTTGCGCGAGCGCGCCGGGCACAGCGAGGGCGCGGTGGCCGCGCTGTACCGCGAACTCGCGCAGCGCTGGTCGCTGGAAGTGGCCGCGACCGAACGTGTCGCGCGCACCGAGCCGACGCCGGCCTCGATCGCCTGCGGTCCGCTGTTCCTGGCGCGGGTCACCGATCCCGAGCACGGCTCGCCGGCGGGCCGCGAACTCGCCGCCGCGGTCCTGGCCGGGGTGGATCCGCACACCGCCGAGCTGCTCGGCCCGTTGGGCCTGTATCACCACCTGATCGACGCGGGCCGATTCGACGAGGCGATCACCGGCCTGACCGCACTGGCCGGTCTGGCCGGGCCGGCCGCGACGCCCGGGGTGGCCGCGCTGCTCGCTCGGGCGCATCTGGCCCGGGCCCGGGATCTGGGCGAGCGCGGGGAATGGGCACAGGCGCTGGCGTGTCTGGAGCAGGCCGCGCCGCTCCCGGCCGATGCGACGGACCTGGCGGCCGAGGTCGGAGTCCGGGCGGCGCAGGCCGTGTTGCTCGCCGATCGGGACGAACACAGCGCAGCGGCGGAGCTGTTGCAACGCGCCTGGACGCTGGCCCCGGACGGGCCGGGCCTGCGCGAGGCGTTGGCCGAGGCGTACGCGCAACTCGCCCGGCAGGCACACGAACGCAGGCTGTACCGCGACGCGATCGCGCTGGCCCGCCGGGCACTGGAGCTGACTCCGGACGAAGAGCCGGTCCGGGCGCTGGCCGCCGGAGCGCTGCGTGGGCTGGTGATGGAGTTGTTGGCCGGCAACACCGACGCGGCCGTCGCGGAGGCGGTCCTGGCGATGCGCGAGGCGTACGCGCTCGATCCCGGTGAGGCGGGTCGGATCGGGCTCACCAACGCGCTGTTCCTGAGCGCCGAGCGGCTCGCGTTGCGCGGCGGCGCGCGCGAGCAGGCGGTGGCGGCGATGCGCGAGGCGCTGGAACTCGCGGACGCGGGCGGCGGGGAGGGGCCTTCGGCCACAGGACCTTCGGCCGTGGAATCGGAGGTCGCGGATGCACCGATCGTGGGAACGACCCTCGCGGGACCAGCAGTCCCCGAATCCTCGGTAGCGGGCTCTTCGGTCGCCGCCGAGGCGCGTCGCCGGGTGGCCGCGCTGTTGGTGGAGGCGGCGCAGGCGCGCGAGCGGGACGAGGACTTCGACCGGGCCATCGATCTCCTGGAGGAGGCCCGGCACTACGGCGACGACCCGCCCACGCGCCGGGCGTTGGCGTTCAACCACTACTACGCACGGCACTACGAGGTCGCCGAGGAGATGTTGCGTCGGGAGATCGCCGACGGCCTGGAGATCGAGTCGCTGCGCGAGGCGTGGATCGTGGTGGTCGTGGACCGGTCCTACGACCTGCTCGCCAAGGGCGGCGCCTACGAGGCGATCGAGGTGCTCATTCGGGCACTCGGGGAGTACGAGGAGCCGAGGCTGCGGGACGCGTTGGTGGCGGTGTACATGCGCGAGGAGCGCTACCAGGACGCGATCCGAACTCTGGAGGCCGTCCCGTTGACCCCCGTGAACACCGTGCTGCTGGCGCTGGCGCTGCACAACGAGGGGGTTCGGCAGGCGAACATGGGCCACAACCACACGGCGCTCGTACATCTGGAGCGCGCGAACGAATACCACCCCACAGACGGCACCCGGGAGATCCTGGACGAGATCCGAGCCCGAATCCACGGCTACTACTGATCGATCGACCGATCACCCCAACCACGCGCACCTCGGAGCACGGAACATGCCCGCATCGGAGCGATCGCCCTACGACGTCCTCGGGATCACCCCGGCGGCCACCCCGCCCGAGGTGCACGCCGCCTACGAACGGGCCCTGGCCGAGGCCGGCGGCACCGCGGCGCGCGAGGATTGCACGACGGCCTACCTGCACCTGCGCAACACCGGCCGCCGATTGGGCGCCGACATCCTGGAGTTCGCCGCGCCCGACCCGGCGACCACCGCCCGCGAAGCCTTCGCCGGCGTCGCCGACGAGCCCTTCCTGACCCCCGACGCCCCTGCCCCACCGATCGCCGGCCTGGTCGTCCTCCGCCGCACCGACTCCACCGCCGATCATCAGGAACCCCCGCCCACCAAGAGCACCTTCGCCATCCCCACCCGCTTTACCCCCACAGCCGAGGTACTGCCCCCGGTGGACATCCCCCACTGACCGACGCCCGGGGCATCACCCGAACCGAGTCGCATCCCGTCCGGGTGAAGAATCGCGGCCCAAAGGCCCGCACAAGCAGTTGCGGCAGGACCACGGTGGAACATCAGGGCCGACGAGCGCAGACGCGCGTCGTCCCGGCCGGTCGGCGTCGTTACCCGGAGCGGACGAACCGGTTTCACAGCGCGACGGTGCGAGTGACGGTGACGACGAGGACCCCGGCGCTGATCGTGTAGCGGACGAACACCCCTGAGATCGTAGTTTCCCTGCGGTCTCGATCGCTGCCGACCTGCACGGAGCCGGACCCGTAGGGGTCGCGGCCGATGGACGAGTCCACGGCGTTCTTGAAGGCCCGGACCTGCCCGGAGGACAGGGGTTTGAGGCCGTCTTCGGCCTCATTCGTATATTGCACGCGGTAGCTCATGTGATCGCGTTACCGTCCCGGTCCACGCAGTCGCTGAAGTCGCCGGCCTTGAGGCGCTCGTGCACGGCCTCATCGTCCTCCTGAGCCTCCGGAGGAAGCGCCCAGTGCAGGATGGCGTCCCGTTCGAGCCGATCGAGCGGGGTCTCGTACATGACCTTGTCGAACTCCTCGCGGCGGTCCTCGGGGAGAGCGGCCCGGATCTCGGCGAGTGTGTTCGGCAGCTCGATGCGCTCGCCACGGACGACGGTGGTTCTGGGCATGGGCAGCCTCCCGTTCACGGTGGCTTTCCAGGATGGCATCGCTCCGTTCGCGATCGACAGCCGGCGCACACGAGCGGAGCCCGCGATCCGGCGTGCGCCCCCGCAACTCCTGGAGTCGCCACAGGTCACAACCCACGCAGCCGATGCAGCATGAGCAACGCGCCCACCGCGTTCGCCGAGCGGACCTCCCCACGCGCGATCAGGTCCGGCACCTCCTTCGGCGGCGGCGCAACGGCCCCGCGCCTTCGGATCCCCCGGGGTGATCGCCCCTTAGCCTGACCTGCATGATCGAGAGTGTCGTTTTCGACGTCGGCGAGACCCTGACCAACGACGCCCGATTCTGGGGGCGTTGGGCCGAGTGGGTCGGTGTCCCGGCGCACACCATGTCGGCGCTGGTCGGGGCGGTGACGGCGCTCGGGATGGACAACGCCGAGGCGCTTCGTCGGATCCGGCCCGGCTTCGACCTGGCTGCGGAGCGGGCCGCGAGCGAGGCGGCCGGTGTTCGCGAGGTTCTTGAGGAGTCCGACCTGTATCCGGACGTGCGGCCGGCCCTGGCCGGGCTGCGTGCCGCAGGCGTATGGGTGGGTATTGCGGGCAACCAGACCCGGCGGGCGGGCGAGATGCTGCGCGCCCTGCGACTACCGGCGGACGCGTTGGCGGTATCCGAGGAGTGGGGCGTCGCCAAGCCCGACGACGCCTTCTTCCGGCGGCTCATCGAGTGGGCGCCCGGTGAGCCCCACGAGATCCTGTATGTCGGCGACCACCCGGCGAACGACCACGTCCCGGCGGCCCGGGCAGGGTTGCGAACCGCGCTGGTGCGTCGTGGCCCGTGGGGCTACCTGTGGGCGGGCGATCCCGAGGTGAATCGCGCGGATTGGACAGTCGACTCGCTGTCCGAATTGGCGGACTTGATCGGGCGGTAGTCGCACGAATCGCCATCCCGATCGCGCGGGCACGGGTACCGTCCGGGTATGGCCTCATCCACGCGAGCCGGATTGGGGGCGCGCTTGGACGGCTCCGCGCTGAGCAGGTGCCGCAAAGGACCGGGACGCCAGCCACACTACCCCTTGACTATCGCGTCGATGGCGTCGGCGAGCTTGAAGTCGAGTTCGGTCACCACGCCACCTGCGGAGTAGGTGGTCATACTGAAGCGCACTTCCTGCCAGTGCAGTTCGACGTCGGGGTGATGCTCCAGTTCCTTGGCGACCTCGGCGACCTCGGCGATCAGCCGCACACCGTCGTGATAGTCGACGGTGTAGTCCTTCGCGATGCGCGTGGTGTCTCCGGACCAGCCCTCCCGGGCCGCGAGTTTGGCCGCCACCTCGGCTGCGTCGAGGGGTGTGCGCTCGCCCATGAAGTTCTCCTCAGCCGTTTGCCGGCCGGCCGCCCAAGTCGGCCACGAGCTGCTCAGCCTGCCTTACCTCCGGCTCGTGATGCCAGGGGGCCAGTTGCCGCCACGCGGCTTCGACTTCGCCGTGCAAGCGTGCGGACCCGGTCTCGTGGGCGACCCGGACGGCGCCGACGAGAGCATCGACACTCTCCGGCAGGCGCTGCTGATCCGCGAGCGCGGTTGCCTGGCGAGCGAGGAAGACCCCGCCATCACGGCGTGATGTCGGCGGCAGGACACGCAACACCTGCTCCCAAAGAACGGTCGCCTCCGCACCCATATGGAGCCGGCTATAGCAGGTCGCGCGCTGGATTTCGACGTAATCTTCCGTGCGGCGGCACGCGTTCCCCCAGGGGTAGTCGTCGTCCACACGCCCGAGGAGCTTTGCCGCGCCATCGAGGAAGGCGTCGGCTTCTGCTCGGTCGCCGAGCATTGCGTGGCCGTGGGCAGCCTGCTGCATGGCCTGTACTCGCACTTTCGGACACAGCAGTCGGCCATCTCGGAGAGCCGACGACGACAACTCCACCGTGGCACGCCCGTCGCCCGCGTCCATCGCAACCATCGCCTTGTTGGTCAGGGCGTGGCTCACGAGTTGCGTGTCTCCGGCGCGATGGGCGAGCTCCAGGGTCTGGTTCGCCCACACGGTCGCCTGCCCGAGGTCACCGGTGTCCTGATACAGCCAGGTCACCAGGCCACAGTAGGCTGCAGCGACCTGGAGGAGGCGTCGCCTTACATCTCCGCTCGCCTGGTCCAAAAGCTTGACGATGAGCTGGTACTGGACGATCACCGTGGGGACCAAGTGATGCGGACCCAGCATGACGTCGGCGCGATAGTGCCCGTCCAACTGCTCGTGGAAGTAGTCGACTATCGCGGGATCCACGCATCGACCGGATGGCCCGGCGCCGAAGGTGGCGAGGGGAAGAGTTGTGACGGCGAGGAATTGCCTTCGATCCACGGCCTCCACGCTAAGGAGCGGCAACGGGCATTGCGGTGGCGCTTTGGGGAGTTTGGGGCCGATGCCGAGCTCGGCTTCGGTCAGTCCTGTCAATGCGACGAGGACGCGCCGGTAGATCGGTCGGGGCCGCGTGGTGTCGCCGTCTTCCCAGCGGGCGATCAGTCGGGCATCGACGGAGAGCTGCCGTTCGCCCATCTCGTCTGCCTTGGCCTGGAGTTCCCGGGCGAACTCGGCGCGAGACTGCTTCCACTGGTCCTCACGGACCGCGCGCAGGCAAACGTTTGGTGAGCGATTGATCGCCATGGCGGTCCCCAGATGTGCGGCGGCGGTAGCACCACGCTATCCACCCCGGCGGGCAGTGATCGCGGGATCGGCGTGGAAATGCCATCGGATTGCCATCGACAGCGACATCGGTCTGCATCGCGCTTCTCGCGATGATCGTCACGTCCGGATCGCAATACCAGGTGGGAGCACGCGTGATGAGCATCGAGACACCGAAAATCACCGTCCACTCCTCCGGTGACCCTGACCACCCGATCCGGATCACCGCACCAGGTCGCGATCCCCTCGACGTGACGCGCGCCGAACTGATGACCTTGGTGCACGAGGGGCGGATGCGTCTGATGCGTACGTTCCCGACCCCGCCGATTGTCGGCGGGATCCCGGACTCGGGCGGCTGAGCCCCGCCCGACGCCGCCCGCCCCGACCGTTCTTCCGGCGGGCGGCACCCGGTCCCGCAGTCTCCGGAACGGCTGCGGGACCGGGCCCCCATCCCGTCGGGTATGCCGGCGCGGTGCGCGTCGGCGACAGCGGCGCGCAGTGCGGCGCCGGCCGCGCGGCAGCGTTGACGGTGGGCCTGCTGCCCGCCGGCCCCTTCCGCATCCGAGGAGAGACCATGTCCACCTCACCCCCGTGGTCGATCGGCGACCACCTGTGGCGCAAACTCGGCCCCCGCAACCACCACCTCGGCACCATCACCAAAATCTGGCACGACGGCACCCGGTGGATGGTCGAATACGAACACGGCGTCCGCACACGCGAAACCGTCACCGCACCCGCCGACGAGATGTACAAGGCAGGCCCCATCAACCGCCCGATCTGACCGCCGGCACCCACAAAGCCACTTCGTCCCTCCCACGGCGTCGCGCAGCAAGGCGAGGGAGCCCGCCTCCGGTAACTCCTCCGTGATCCGCTCGGCCGACTCGATGCCTTCGAGCCTGTCGGCGTCGCCCGCGCAGATTGCTTCGGGTGTCTCGTGGACCATGAATGCCCCTGCCGCCGTTGGCGGCAGGGGCATTCATGGTCCGTGCTCGCTCAGCAAGCCACCCTGGCTACGGATTTCACCGGGCTCACAATCGCCGTGCGCTTCATAATCTCGGCCAACGTCGTGTCCTTGGTGTAGCCACGAGAGCCGATGGTGACGGACTCCCGGGCGCTGTCGGTCTCGTCTTCCGGTCCGACGGTGAGGGGAAATGTCATCAGGAACGGTTCCGAGATGGCAACCGCGACGGAAAACGCGTCACCCTGGTCATCCAGCTGGGCGAACAGCCAGCCGAGCGTGTCCGAGGGAACGCCACAGACGTAGACGACCTCGCCCACCCTGTTGCAGATCCCGCCCAGAAGCTCGGGGACCTGCTCGGGGACCCGAAGAGCGGTGGCGAGGCGGGTGTAGACCTCCAACCGCTCGTCGTGGTGTCTGTCCGCCGCCAAGCGCGTGACGAGTTCGCCGGCTTCGAGGTCGTGGAGACGTTCGTGGTGCTCCACGATTTCGAGCGGGCGGGCTTCCTCGAAGTGGAACGCCAAGGCGTCGAGCAGGTCCGCGCGCAATTCGTCGAGCGTCGGTCGGCCCAGCATGAAGCCGGGTGCCTGCGGTGACGTCGCGTAGAAGCCGGTCTGGGTATCCCGAATGATCAGGTGGAAGAGTCCGCTCATTTCGCGCCCACCGCCTTCAGTGCGTCGTCCTCGCTCAGACCTACCTGCTTCACCAAACGGATTGGGCACTCGCCGTCCATGAAGTGAGGGGGCCGTGGATGTTCACGCGAGTTCCCCGTATCGAGAAGTTCACAGTAGGTGAGCAAAGCAGGTCGTCCACGTGTTTGCCCGAAGAAGAGCATCGTTCACTCGAAGGCGCGATGCCGACGGTGCGGACGAGCCGATCCGACCCACGCGCCACGGCCCGTAACGCGCAAGCGCCGGACGGGCAGTGGTCAGCCCGTCCGGCGTTTGAGGACAACCCGGCCCCGCCTACCCCTTCGTCGCCATCGCCCGCAGGAAGAAGGTCAGGTTGGCCGGGCGTTCGGCCAGCCTGCGCATGAAGTAGCCGTACCACTCGGCGCCGTACGGGAGGTAGATCCGCATCAGGTCGCCGCGCTCGACGATTCGCGCCTGCTCCTCCGGGCGGATCCCGTACAACATCTGGAACTCGAAGCTGCCCGGCGCCCGCCCGGCCAGGTCCGCGAGGTGTCGCGCGATGGCGATCAGGCGCGGGTCGTGCGAGGCCACCATGGGGTAGCCCGCGCCCCCCATCAGGATCCGCAGGCATCGCACGTACGAGCGGTCCACGTCGCCCTTGTCCTGGAACGCGACCGACTCCGGCTCCTGGTACGCGCCCTTGCACAGCCGCACCCGCGAGCCCTCGTGGGCCAGGTCCCGGCAGTCCTGCTCGGTGCGGCGCAGATACGCCTGAAGCACCGCGCCCACCCACGGGAAGTCCGCGCGCAGCTCGCGCAGGATGCCCAGGGTCGAGTCGGTCGTGGTGTGGTCCTCCATGTCCAGGGTGACCGTGGTGCCCACCCGCGCGGCGGCCGCGCAGATCCGCCGGGCGTTGTCCAGCGCGATCCGCTCGCCGTCGCCGGGCAGGAACTGCCCGACGGCGGAGAGCTTGACCGACACCTCGGCGCTGCGCGCGAGCCCGGTCTCGCCGAGCGTGTCGAGCAGCGCCTCGTACGCGTCCACCGTCGCGTCGGCCTGGGACCGGTCCGCGGTGTCCTCGCCGAGGTGATCGAGCGTCACCTTGCGCCCGGACTCGACGAGTTCGCGCGTCACCCGGATCGCGTCCGCGAGCACGTCGCCCGCCACGAAGCGGTCCACGATCGCCCGGGTCGGCGGCAGATGCTCGACCAGCGAGCGGGTCCGCGGCGAGCGGGCCGCCGCGAGGATGGGGCTGCGGAGCATGTTCTTCTCCCGAAGTACCGGTGGGGTGAGGGTGGGTCAGCCCATGTGCGGGTAGCGGTGGTCCGTCGCCGGGACGAACGTCTCCTTGATCGAGCGCGAGCTGGTCCAGCGCATCAGGTTCTGCATCGCGCCGGCCTTGTCGTTGGTGCCGGACGCGCGCCCGCCGCCGAACGGCTGCTGGCCCACCACCGCGCCGGTGGGTCGGTCGTTGATGTAGAAGTTGCCCGCCGCGAACCGCAGCACGTGCGCCGTGTGGGCGATCACCTCACGGTCCTGCGCGATGATCGCCCCGGTCAGGCCGTACGCGGACACCGACTCCATCTGGGTGAGCATCGCCTCGTACGCGTCGTCCTCGTAGACGTGCACGGCCAGGATCGGGCCGAAGTACTCGTCCTTGAAGATCTCGTGGTCGGGGTTCGCCGAGACCAGCACGGTGGGCCGGACGAACCAGCCGACGCTGTCGTCGTAGCTGCCGCCCGCGACGACCTCGACCGTGTCGTCGGCGTGCGCGCGGTCGATCGCGGCCTTGTTCTTGGCGAACGCGCGCTCGTCGATGACCGCGCCCAGGAAGTGGCTCAGGTCGGTGGGATCGCCCATCGACAGGCCGTCGACGGTGGCCAGGAAGTCGTCCTTGAAGCCGCTCTCCCAGATCGAGCGCGGGATGTAGGCGCGCGAGGCGGCGGAGCACTTCTGGCCCTGGTACTCGAACGCGCCGCGCACCAGCGCGGTCCGCAGCACGTCGTGGTCGGCGCTGGGGTGCGCGACCACGAAGTCCTTGCCGCCGGTCTCGCCGACGATCCGCGGGTAGGTGCGGTAGCCGGCGATGTTCTCGCCCACCGTGCGCCACAGGTGCTGGAAGGTGGCGGTGGAGCCGGTGAAGTGGATGCCCGCGAGCGCGGGGTGCTCGAGCGCGACCTCGGAGACCGCGATCCCGTCGCCGGTGACCAGGTTGATCACGCCGGCCGGAAGTCCGGCCTCTTCGAG